>JAZKUF010000001.1:0-1809871 GCA_036625225.1 Candidatus Accumulibacter jenkinsii
GGCGCGTCCGATTTGCTTCTGACGGCGCGTCCGGGTTCAGCCTGAATGGTGTAATAGAACCCTTGCCGCCCATGATCATCCGTCCGTCGTGCGGTAACCTTGTCACTTTCATATCGGGTGTCCTTGATGTTGAGATGCCGCCATGATTGCCAAGGCGGCTTGCCGGGGTTGGTTCAAACGGTTTTCTCCAGCGCCCTACAGAGTGCCTGTACTCCAGCCAGGGCGCCAAGCTTCAGCACTGCGTCACTCGGCCAGTCACATTCCGCGGGGTCGATACGGATCAATGGCGCGTCCTGCCCCATGCCGAACAGCCGGACCGTTGGCACTGCCACACCCGCGCCGAGTTCGATCACCACGGGGCGCCGTACCTGTTTCCGCCAGGCGTGAAAACGAAGCTGCTGTATTCGGCTTCGGTGTGCGATCCATTTGGCATCCCCGAACATCAGGATATTCGGGCGCGCAACAGCGCCACACTTGGGGCAAGTCGGGATGTCGGACATCAGCCTGCAGCGCGCCTCATCAATGATTGGTGCCTTCGGTGGCGCCGGCCAGATTTCAGCGCTGCATCCGGCTTGGCACTGCATGTGCTCAATCGATCCATGGCACTCCACCAGGCGAGCAGGATCGAAGCCCGCTTTCTGGAAGTGGCCGTCGACGTTGCTGGTATAGACGAAATAGCGCGCGGGCATGCGCTCGCCGAGTTCGCGAAGGAGCCGGAACCCGTCATGCGGTTGCGTCGCGCGGTACAGGTTCAGCCGGTGCCCGTAGAAGCCCCAGGCCAGCTGGGGGTCAGTGTCGAAGTGGCGCGGGTTGGCGATCTCCTCAAACTGCAGCCCGGCGGCGGCCAAGCCAGGGTAGTGCTTCCAGAAGCCACCTTCGCCGCGGAAGTCTGGCAGCCCGGAATCAACCCCCATGCCCGCGCCCGCTGTGATCAGGATTCCATCGGCATCCTGAACCAGCCGGGCGCAGCGCTCAACATCTGCTTCATTCGCAGTCATCGGATTCCTTCTGGCTGTCTTCGCCGGCCGCTGGCGTCGCATCACTTGATGTTGAACTCGCGGGCTCTGTCTCGTCTAGCTTCAGTCGGCGGAACGATGAGAGCGTCAAGCCACTCGAATAAATCGGATCGTCCGGCCCAGCGTCCCGGAGTGGCGGCATAGCTGCGCGCCGCCTCTTCAATTCTTCCTCGGTAACTTTTCCCTTTGGTGAAGTCACGGTGCTCTCCTGTTTAGCCGCAGTGTCGATTATCGACGGGGGCGACAAGTTGGAAATAAAGCTCCCCGGCTCGTAGGTGAGCCAATCCTAAACTGATTTTGTTGCTCTGATTGCAGCGGCTATCTCTCTGCGGCTTATTAACGTTTTCAGAGTCCCGTCCAATAGTATTTCGCGCCGTTCGTTGTACCGATTACTGGGGTCTTCTATCGGCTTCTCGTAGATGATCCTATAAGTATCGCCAAGTGCGCTTTTGAGTTTCCGGGCTAGTCGGATGCCTTCCCTATGAAAAGATCGCCAATCAAATTTTTCCCACTCATCATATTTCATTGACAGAGATTCAAAATCAGATTGCCATTCTATGAATTCCTCTGCAAGTGGATGTGCTCTAAGTTTTGTCCCTTTTCTTACCATAGGCAGCCCAGAACAGGCCCCCACCCAGAGAAGGCGGTCCGCTTCATCGCCTTCCGATCGCCAGCAATATGCCTCCCCGAAGTCGGGCATTATCGTAAGTGTTAACATGTCACTTTCCTTTTTAGCTGTTTGCCCGATCGGCTGGCCAGCAAGTTTGAGTAAATCGCCAAGTCCGTAAGGTGGACTACGCCAGAAAGCATAAAACCGTTCAGCAAAGAGCCCATTTGCTCACTGGCCTATCGCCGGACCTCCTGCAATGCTTGGCACCTCGGGGACGTGAAACGTCCAGCCCTGCCGCATCATCCATCGAACGAGCTTTTCACCCTCGGCAGCCATAACTTCCGGCTCGTCAACCGTGGCGCGTGCTTCCCATCTCGGAAACATCCCCCCGGCAACCTGCTCGAAAACGATGTCGGGGCAAGGATGGATAGCGCCGCCGCCGCCGACCGCGAAGCAGGAGGACAACCTCAGCCCCCCGGCGGTCAGTTCGTCAATGATCTCCTCCATCTCGCCGGTGGACATGCTGCCGATGCCGAACAATTGCTGATCCTCTGATGCGTAGGGGTAGGCGGTGCGGAATGCTTCTTCGCCGCCAGTGAAGTTTCTGCGTACCGCGCTTTTCTTGATGACCGCAGTGGGGAAGCCCGCTCGAATGCTCATGGTTCTTTCTCCAGGTTTCGTTGGACGAAAAAATACCCGCGCTCAGCTTTGGCTAAGGCGGGTTCTTCGGTCGAACTCTGGAGAAGGACGCTTTAGCAAGAATTTGTAGAGCGCCCTGCAAGCTGTATCTTCAACTCGGCGCTATTGTAATGATGCTCTGAAGGATCAGCGTTGTCAATCGTGCTCGTCGCTGCGGGTGCGAACGAAAGTGGTGGGCGCCCCGGCTGGCCGTGATCCTCTGGAGCTCTGAACGGCCCTATTTGCGTCCCTTCGGCCTGCTGAAAACAACGGTTTGGCTCCTCCATCCAACACTTTCAATCGCACCCCGTCGCTGCTGCTCGGTATCACTGTTTTTCGGGGGATACAGGGGATACAAGGGGCACAGCCAGTAATGGCAAGGGTTGTAGCTGTATCCCCTCGAAAATTCCAGGGGATACACGGGGATACACTCAAGGGGTCTGTATCCCCGTGTATCCCCTCGTTTCGGGCCAGGGGATACGCTGAAAGCCTTGCCATTACTGGCTGTGCCCCCTGTATCCCCTGTATCCCCGTTTTCCTAGTCAAAAGCCAGCCGATCAGCGTTTATCGCGTAAAGCTTCACGGGGCGACCATCTGGCCGGTACGATTTCGCTCGTTTTCCGTCCGCACCAGACGGCGGGAGTGCGCCCGCCGTCTGAAGGGTGTCTAGTCCGCGCGTGAAGTCGAAACCTTTCAGCGCCTCGCGCAACCCTTCCGCTGTGAAGAGATATTCCCGGCCGCCGTCGATATCGCGGTACCACCCCGCACGGTCGCGCACAATCAGCCCGCTGCTTTGATCTGGGTCACCGTTGAACATTTTGGTTTCCTCAGGGGTGCGCATGCGTGAAAACCGCGCGTCACCGTGGCGTTCAATGAAGTCTGAAACCCGCTCAAGGATTTGCCGGCGCTCATCGTTGCCACGGCCGCGCAGCGAACGCCAGAGGGTGAAGCCTTCCGCCGCCGCTTTTGTGGCCTCGCCTTCAGGCCAGCCGGTGATGCCGTACTCGGTGGCCAGCTCGCCGGCCAGGGCGAACAGCGCGAAGCGCCCGGCCGCGCGCTTGTCCTGCCCCTCGGCGTCAGCAGCGTTGAGCTGTGGCAAAGCCTTGAGTGTTTCGAGGTGGGCGCAGAAGTCGCGGGCATCGTGCGCCAGCCTTTCCAGGAAGGCCCGGCCAGCGTGCCCGTAATGGGTCGTCGCCGCCCGCTTGATGTCGTCAGAGAAAGCGGCCGCGCTCGCCTTCCCGTGCAGGACATCCCATGTCCCATGTTTGCGCATGGTCGGCACGTCCAGCAGCCGGACGGCTTGGCCAGCCTTTGCCCTGTGCCCTCCTTCAGCCATTGCGGTTGCGATCGTTCGTTCCCCGCTCGACAGTACGACGCAGCGCCAGCTGGTCACACCTCGCGCGCTGCCGGTGCGGTTCGCCCGCTGCTTACCTCGCCCATTGCCCAGGGCGTAAACGATTGCCCCGACTTCTCGCGGGTCGCATTCGCTGATTTCGTCCAGCGCCAGCAGGCAATCGTTGAACATCGCCGCTGCACCTTCCATGCCGTTTGCAGTCGCGCGCCAGCTGCGCTTGTATTGCGGCCCTCCCCAGATTGAGCAAGCGGCCTCGATCGCGGTCGTTTTGCCTGTCGAGGAGTCGCCTACGAAATGGATGCCGCCACTCTCGGCATTGCACTTTGCCAGCAGGGGACCGGCGAACGCTGCCGATAGAGCCAGCGCCAGAAGAGGATTGCCGCCGGCCAGCGCCGCCACACCATCGCGCCAGCCGGAAGCCGTGCCGGCTTGAGTGTGTTCGAGGTGCCCGCGTTCGCCGCTTTGGAAGATCACTTCCGCCGCGGCAGGCCCGATGACGGTATCCGGCAGAACGAACGCAGCGCCGCACCACCCCACTTGCTGCGCGCAGCGCATCCGGCGCTCGGGAACCTTCGCTTGCAGGTAGGCGTGCAGGTGTTTCTTCGCCTCGTACGGGTCAAGTTCCATGCCCATAGACAGCAATTCCGCACGCAGGGGGACGCCATCAGCGCAGAGCATTTCCATCGGCATTGCCCATTTTCGTTCCCGCCCCATCGTGTTTTTGAATCGCAGAAGCCGGCCGAAGTTATTGTCCTGTGCGTCATAGGTCACAGCCTCGATGTGCAGAGGCGAGCAAAGCCGGGTGTGCCGCTGCACTTGAATCTCACCTTGGCGCTCGCTGAAAAAATACCAGACGCCCGGCTTCATCTTGCCATGCGCCTTGTCGAACACTCGAAAGGTAGGGCAATCCGCCAGGGTGGGGAATTCAGCATCGGTCGCCCCCTGGATGTCGGGCAGCTTCTCCGCCCAGGCCTTCATGGCGCCCTGCGACGGCAGGCTGCCGATGCCTGCCAGGGCTTGCTCGTCAAGGGTCAGGTCGGCGTCGAGGTGGCCGAACTGGTAGATGCGCACCACGTCCCAGGCATTCAGCAGCCGGTCCTCGCTCGGGCTGGTGTTGTGGGTGTTGCACAGGTGCCAGTCATCATCCGTGACGAACACGCCCTCTACCGCCCCGTTGCCGCCGTGCCACGTCACCCGGCGGTCGCTGCCCTCGGCATAGCTGAACTGATCGGGCAGCAGCTCGTTGATCACGCGGCTGATCGGGTATGCCTTGCAGAAGGCGCCGATCAGCCCGGGCTTCTGGGTCGGGTCGGTGAGTTCCACCTCCTCGTTGCTGGTCGAGCGCACCCGAGCGCCCGCGGCATCGATCACCTCTTGCGGGATGTCCAGCTCCACCGCAGGGCCTGCACGCAGACCGCCGCGCCTGCCGCCCATCGGGTCGATGGCGCCGTTCTTGAAGACCGGGTTGGCGGTGTAGTTGAGCTGCACGCGGCGCAGCGTCACGATGTCGATTTCGAGCCGGTTGGCCCGTACCCAGGCCTCGATCTCCGGCCCGGTGTATTTGCGGGCGCACCACCACCACAGATGCACCTTCAGCACGCCCGGTGTGCGACCGGCCGACGATGACAGCTGCCAGAAGTACCCGGCCTTGTGGAACTCGGGCGGATAGACCGCCTCGACCAGCTCCTGGACTGCCTCTTCAGGCTCCAGCACCGGGTCAAAAAGCACCGACCGGAAACTGTCATGATCAGCACACCACCAGTGGTGAGCGTGCTCCTCGAACAGCGCACCGATGCGCAGATACTGGCCGGGCCGTTCAGGCGGAGCGATGTCCTGCGCCCGGGCATCGCCGACAAAGCCGCCACGGATGACACCCCGTCGGGTCTTCGGTGCCAGCCATTCCAGATTCATGGCCAGGTCGGAGAGGTCACCAACCGGCACAGTCTCGACGGTGAAGTGTTTGGCCTGTCCGTAGGGGACGATGGCGTCCCCGTCAAAGGTCTTCGTGAGGAGGGGGCCGATAGACTTCAGGACGGTGATGAAGTCGTTCTGTGCCTGGTGTGGTTCAGCCGGTGGGTTGTGCTGTGGTAACATATTGTTTCCTTGAAGTGATTACGAAAGCCGCCCGGTCTGCCCCGGTCGGCTTTTTCTTTGGCGGCGCGGTCACGCCTTGTCCGATGCCCGGGCCTTGATGGTGTCGATCAGCTCGCGCAGCAGCACGTTGCCGGCATTCAGCTCGCATCGAATCCAGTACAGCTCATTCGCTTGCCTCTCCTGCACGGCGTAGTTGGGCAGGAGCATCAACGTATCGGTGTGGGTCGGGGGCTCGTTTAGGTGCTTCTTTCGCCCCAGCCGGTTGCAGACTTCTATGAGCTGCTCGCTCACCAGCTCGGGACGGATAACGTCAATGGTTGTTCCCGCGGGGGCGATCATGCGGCCACCTCCAGCGCTTTCCGAAGGTCGCCGACAGCCCACGAAAGGACATGGCCATCCTTCCGGGGTGCAGGCAGTGCGCCGGCTTTGGCGCGCCTGATGATGGTGCTCTCGGAGACTGCGAAGAGCTGCGCGACCGCCGGGAGTCGCACCCGGGCAGCAGCCGGCAGAGCGTCGAAGTTGGCCAGAGCGGCCGGGAGATTTGCAGGCATGGATTGCTCCTTCAGTTGATTGCCCGCTGGCGAATGCCAACGGAACCCATGCATTAAGCATCACCCCCGCATAACAGACCGCGTGAGGATTCAACGGGCAGCAAGCAACGCGCGAATGTCAGCAGCCCTCCAGACTGTAACCCTGGGCGAGAGCTTGATCGGGGCAGGGTATCGACCGGCTTTGCACCCGGCCCACCATGCCGAAGTGGACACAGGAATCAGGGCGGGGACCGGGGGTGTAGCCTGCCGATCGCCAAGGATTTGCTTGATCCGCAAAAAGCCCTCGGCAGGAAGGGCGGGAGGCGTTGCGCCGGTAATGGGCTTGAGGGTGCGAAAAGTGGTCATTCGAGAACTCCGATAAGGGCGTGCAAAAAGGGGGATGCCTCACGCGTTCAGGTTCTCAGGCTCTCGGATTCTCGGATATTGGTTTAGGTGCGGTAGGCCGACAGCATCCTATACTGTGCGATGTAATGCCGCAAGTTGTTGAATATGTGGGCTAATGTGTATGAATGCGTATGAGTGTGTATGAGTGTGTATGAACACGTCGCCTATTGCAGGGCAAAAAAAAGCCGGGGTGTGCCCGGCTTCTCCTTCGTCATTACCCCTCTGCTGCCTTGCCTCGTATCGGGGTGATGTTCGCCGCCGTGGGGATCACCGCGCAGAAGTCGGCCCAGGCTTCCATCAAAATTGTCCGCTTCTGAATCAGATCGCCGCGCCGGTAGGCTGCCTCCACTTTGTCCGGCAGGCTATGCGCCAGGGCGTGCTCGCACACCTCGCGCGGAAAGGAATTGGCTACTGACTCGCTGCACCAGTCTCTGAACGTCGAGCGGAAGCCGTGCACCGTGATGTCGGCGCGCTCCATGCGCCGCAGTACTGCCGTCAAGCTCATGTCGCTCAACGGGCGGCCCGCAATGGCGCCGGGGAATACCAGAGCACCAACACGCGGCATGGCGGCCAGCAGAGCCCGTGCTGCGCTTGACAGGGGCACTCGGTGCTCGACCTTCGCCTTCATCCGCTCGCCCGGAATGACCCACAGCCCGGCGTCGAGGTCGATCTCTGCCCAGGTCGCGCCGCGGACCTCGCCCGACCTCGCCGCCGTCAGGATGGCGAACTCCACCGCGCGCGCCGCTACCCCTTCGCGCGCCCGAAGCGCCGCCATGAAAGCGCCCAGTTCCTGCCAGGGCAGCGCCGGATGGTGCTCCACCTTGGCCACCTTGCGAGGGGGAGCCAGCAACTTGTCAAGGTGCCCCTTCCATCTGGCCGGGTTCTCGCCGGCGCGATGTCCGCTGACGGTTGCCCAATCGAGGATGGATTCGATCCGGCCCCGTAGCCGGGTTGCCGTTTCGGTCTTGGTCAGCCAGATGGGCGACAGCACCTTGACGACAAGCGGTGTATCGACCTCATTGACAGGCAGTGCGCCGATCACGGGCGATGCGTAGGTGTGGAGGGTGGCCTCCCATTGCGCCGCGTGCTTGGCGTTGGCCCAGCCGCCGCGGTGCGCTGCGATGTAGGCGGCCGCGCACTGATCGAACGAGATTACCCGGGCCTCTGCCAGCGCCGCCGCGAGCTTGGCAGCTTGCCGGGTATCGATGGGGTCTCGGCCTTCGAGGAGCAGCACGCGGGCTTCCCTCGCCTTTGCCCGTGCTTCCGTCAGGCTTACCGTGTGCGCCGGTCCCAGGCCCATTTCTCTCGTCTTGCCCGCCCTGGTGAAGCGGAACACGAAGGACTTGGAACCTGATCCGCTCACCTGAAGCCAGAGCCCGGCACCATCTGAGTAGTAGCCCGGTACGGTTGTCCTGGTCACCGCCAGTGCGGTCAGCTTTGCTACTTGTCGCGCCATGATATGCCCCCGGCAAAATTATCTACCCACAAGATAGAGCCGGATTCTATCACTACCGATTGGACACTGTTGGACTATCTGCACCGCTGAAAGCCTTGCCAGTGCTGGGATAGCGTTATCTCAGGTTGTCCGACAGAGTGTGACGAAATGCACCTTATGGCGGACGCTCTCTCCGCCAGGACACTGGCTGCAAACTGTCTGCAGCAAAAACGAACACCCCGCTCAACGCCTTGTTTTGCGGGGTTTTTCGTTTGAACCTCCTGACCTCGCCTAACCCCACAAATGTCATTTCTGACGAATTCTGGCGTCTTACGGGCCGTTTTTCTCGAAACCTCCTGACTTCGGAAATTTAGTACGGTTTTTTCAAGTAGTTGTTTTTGCTTGAGTTTTTGAGTGGTCTTGGCGGGTTTCGCGATGGCGTATGCTTTGGTTTTGTGAGGTACGCCATCGCGAAAAGAGGTTCATCTGGTGCGCTCTTGTAATGGGATAATGGCCCCGGCACAAGAACAACAAATGGCGAACGATGGCCCAGAAGCAGACCGTTAGCATTGAGCAACTCGAATCCCACCTCTGGGAGTCTGCCAACATCCTTCGTGGCCCGGTGGATGCGGCCGATTTCAAGACCTACATCTTCCCGCTGCTCTTCCTCAAGCGCATCTGTGATGTATGGGACGAGGAATACAACGAGATCGTCGATGAGACTGGCGACGAGCAGTTGGCCTGGTTCCCCGAGTCTCATCGCTTCCAGATTCCGGAAGGCTGCCACTGGAACGAAGTGCGCGTCGTCGCCACCAACGTCGGCAATGCCCTGCAGCGGGCGATGCGCGAGATCGAGAAGGCCAACCCCGATACCCTCTATGCCGTCTTCGGTGATGCCCAATGGACCAACAAGGACCGGCTGTCCGATGCGCTGCTGAAAGACCTGATCGAGCACTTCTCGCGGCTCTCCTTCGGCAATGACGATATCGACAGCGACGTGGTCGGCGATGCCTACGAATACCTGATCAAGAAGTTCGCCGACGCCACCAACAAGAAGGCGGGCGAGTTCTATACGCCGCGCAGCATCGTCCGCCTGATGATCGAGATGCTCGATCCTCGCGAGGGCGAGACCATCTACGACCCGGCTTGCGGCACCGGCGGCATGCTGCTCGCTGCCGTCCAGCACGTAAAGGACAGGCATGGGGATGTGAAGCGGCTGTGGGGCAAGCTCTTCGGGCAGGAGAAGAACCTCACCACCTCGTCCATCGCGCGCATGAACCTGTTCCTGCACGGCATCGAAGACTTCCAGATCGTGCGTGGCGATACGCTGCGCAACCCGGTCTTCTTTGCGGGCGACCACCTGGCCCGGTTCGACTGCGTAGAGGCGCCCCGGAGCTGGGTCAAGGGCAGGCTGCGGTTTTTCGCAGCCTGGCGCAGCGTCCCTTGACGCAGCGGAGGGGCGATACGCTGGGGCGTGGCAGTAAGAGCGGCAGTATCGCGCTTACTGCCATGCAGACCGGCGTTTTCGAGCGTCGGACTTGCTTGGCGGTCGCCGAGAGAGAAGCGGTGACGCAGGGGTCACTTCGATCCAACTGCCGCCGTTCGGTGGCGCTCAAGCGCTACGCGGACGGACGTCTGTCGCCGGTCATTCAAGGCTGCGCGACGTCGTCGCGGGTGGGGGCAGCCGGCGGATGCCGTCGTCTGAGTTGCCTGGGAAAGGGCCGGCTCGCTGCGCAAACTCGAACCACTCAAGCGCAGAATGGTGCAGCGATGCTGCAGGCGGTCGAGCAGCGCATCGACCAGCGATTTCTTCTGAAACAGCTCGTACCAATCGGGCAGGTCGAGATTCGTGGTCACGATCGTCGAAAGACGCAGACTGTAGCGCTGGTCCATCAGGCGGAAGAACGCGTTGACCTGCTCGGGCTTCAGGTTGAGGTAGCCGAGTTCGTCGATGACGATCAGCGGCAGGCGGCACAACTGATTGAGAAGCCCAACCGTCGAGCGGTCAGCGAGCGAAGCATACAGTTCGTCGAGCAGGCCTGCGCGTTATAGAAACGGGCGCGGTAGCCATTCAGGCACGCTTCGCGCAGGAGCCCGACGGCGATTCCCGACTTGCCGGTGCCGGGGGGCCCGATGAGCAGCAGGTTCTCGCCGCGGCGCAGAAAGTCGAGCCCCGCGAGGGTCAGGACCTGCGCCTTGTTCACGCTCGGCTGGCGGGCAAAGGGAAACGACTGCAAGGTCCACGGCCAGGGCAGATGCGCCTGGGCCAGGCGATAGGCGAGGCTCTTCTCGCGCCGCGCCGCTTCTTCGGCGCGAAGCAGGCGAAAGAGCACCTCGGGGACCGGCGTTCCCTGCCGCTCGGCGAGGTCGAGTTCCTCGTCGAGGACACGTTCCATCCCGGCCCAGCGCATCTGCGCAATCAGCGCCTTCAACGGCTCACGCATCGTCATCGCCCTCGTCCAGATGGAAGAAGTCCCCGGCCACCTGCTGCAGGATCATGGCCTCCAGGCGGCCGAGGTCGAAGAGACCAAACTGCAGCGCCTGCGCGACCGCCGCCAGGAAGGGACTTTCCGGATAGCTCCGCCGGAATCCCAGCAAGCGGCGCAGGGGCCGCACCCCGCGCCCGTGCGCCTGCTTGACGAGCGCCGCGACGTACGCGTCGAGCACGGGGTGATGGCCCTGCAGCAAGGTGGCTTCAGGCGGCAGTGTGCGATCCCGGCGCTGCGGCGTCGGGTGATGCCCGGGCAGCTTCTGCTTCGTCTCGCGCACGCCGATCAGTCGCGGGTGGACCGCGACCAGTTGCTCGCGGGCACAGATCCTGAGTTCGCTGGAATACAGATAAACCGTCAGCGTCTTGCCCACCCAGCGTTCGGGCACCGAGTAGCGATTGGTCTCGATCGAGACGAAGCCGTACAGATCGACCACCCGCTCGGCCACCTGATAGACCGGCGGCAATACCGCCGGCAGCGGCTGCAGGCAGGGCCTCTCGACCGCGTAGGCCGCGCTCGGCGCCATCCCCAGGACACGCTTCGGCTTGGCATTCGCCACCTTCTCGCACCAGGCTCGCGCCTGCTGGTTCAGCGGCTTGCCGGCGAGCGTCACGCGGTGCGGCGAGGTATCGTGCTGCATCTCCTGGCCCGGCGCGAAGACATACTCGCCAGCGCGTTTGGGCGGCGAGCGCAGACCGGCTTCCCGGATCCAGTCAGTGTGCTGTAGCCGGGATCGAGGCCTAGTTCCGCGTGAATTTGAGAGCGCGGACATAGTGCACTCTCAGGAGACGAAGATGCCAGCGCCGAGTCACCGGAAGAAACTTGTCCTTGACGCCAAGGGAAAGAGGAAGCAGACGCGCAAGAATTCTGCTGCTGTCAGGCAAAGAGATTATGGAGCGCTGGATGTTTCTGCGAGCGTCGGCAGGATTCGGCATCTCCTGGAAGACCGCGGCCGCCGCAAGCTGACCGAAAAGCACATGACTACGCCAGCGCCCGAAGGGCATGATCGGACCCCTGTTGGCTGCGTCGTTCAACTGGGTACGCAGCGGTCCGCAGCGTTGAAACCGTCAACAGCAGGAATGGTGCATTCCCGAGCGCAGGTCACGGTGCTTGATCTGTACGAAGCCCCTTACGATCCGGCCTAGCTTCGATGAAAGGCAGTTGGTCGAAGTTCGCCGGCATCTTAGTTGCGCCGGCGTGACACGGAATATGTGCGCCATGGCGTTCGCGACGTTGATATGCGAACCGAAGCGCGGTTGGCGGGAGGTGTTGATCACCGACGAACCCGCTCACACGATGAAGCACGTCGTCGAGTGCGGAAGGACGCGCCGACAATCTGAACACGCACAAAGCTTCGCTCTATGAGCCTTTCCACGAAGAGGCGCGAGCCATTGGAAGCTCGAATTCCACTACACCCAAAGCATGGGAGCTGGCTGCGCCGAAATTGAGTTGGCGGCAATTCTGACGAAGCCACTGCGCGCCATGTCGGCGCGAGCGCAATGCCAAATCGTCAAGTGGCAGGATGGCGTAAGCTCGCTCGGCTCTATCCTCGCGTTTCAACATGCACTACTAGTTCCGCGGCGAACGCGTATTACGCGAGAGCTTCAGAAGCCGGCTGATCTCCCGTACCGCCAGACCCTGCCGATGCAGCGTCTGGACGGATTGACGCATCTCTGGACGTGTCGTCATGAGGGCAAACCCTTGTCAGATGGCGCTGCAAAGAGGCCAACGCCTGTTGGAGAGAACCCACCGCGGCGAGAATGGCCGGCGGCAGAGCGGTCGAGGGCGAAGCCAAGGCGGCTAAACGCCGCGCCAGGCGGGCGCCGACGGCTTCGAGAATACGGATATCGGCCAGCACCTCACCTTCCGGCCCTTCGCGCAAGCGCTCGGCGCTCTTCTCTTCCTGCTGGCTCGCCAAGGTCTCGAGCAACAGGCGCGGCGCGTCGACCATGCGCTCGCGCACCGTCTGCGAAGCGCGTTGATACTGCGCGAACCAACTCGCCAACTGCCGTGTCGAGAGCGGCGTCGTGCGCAGGGTCGTGAGCATCCGTTCGGCGTGCGCGCTGTTGGCGCGCGCCAACGGTCCAAGGATGCGCACCGCCGCCCAGGTGGAGACATCCCCCTGGCGTACCGCGTCGAGCACGCGGTCCGACAGATGGGTGAGCAGTTGCAGGCGGCGATTAACCCAGCTCACATCGCGCCCGCAGCGCCGGGCGATTTGATGCTGGCTCAACTGCGCGCCCGACATCAGCTCGCGCAACAGAAACGCTTCCTCGATCGGTGCAAACGCCCGGCTTCTCGTCCGGGCCAGGACGCCCAACAGTGCCTGCGCCAGGTCGGCCTGCCAGCATTCGACCTTGGCCGTATCGCGTCCGAGATGGCGCAACGCGCCCACGCGCCGATAGCCATCGATCAGGATGAACGCGTCACCTTCCCCAGCCACCGCAATGCAGGGAACGAGCTGACCATTGACCGCGATCGACTGCGCCAGACGCGCAATCGCCGGCGCATCGAGCAAGCGCAGCGACGCGTAACGCAGTTCCAGGCGGTGCAAATCCAGGCTCACCACAGCGGCGGATTGATCCATGCCAACTTCCTCCTGTCGGACCAAGCGTACTGCCAGTGCCGCCGCAAAGCGATCGCGTCCTCTCTTTGCAAGTCACGGCAAATGCCTCAGGGTGCCGCGCAAGGCGCTGTAATCACAGTGATTTCAACCATCCACGCGTCCATCTTTGCAAGCGACGCGTCCGCCACCGGAGACAAACGGTAAGTGCCTGAGGGAAAGGGCATTGCCGCCTTTGACGCGTCCATCTTTGCAACGCCTTCCGCTGCCTTGATACGCGCCCGTTCCTGCTGCCGGGCGCGATTTCGCGCGACATACTCCGGATGCAGGCGTCGATAATCCCGCCAATAGTCGCGGTGGCGCTCGGCCCACGTCTTCTGGGCGCGTTTCTGGTTCTCCCGATAATCCGGATCGCGACTGCGCCTGGCCGCCTGCCAACGGCGTCGCCGTTCGCGTTGGCAGGCGGCCTCTGAACAAAAGCACTGGTCGGGATTCTGCGCACGGGGCCGGAACGGCTTGTGGCATGCCTTACACTGCCGCACATCCATGACTGATCGTGACGGAAGATACGGCGGCCGGTGGGGTGCTCAGGCAGGAGGGAAGCTTACGAGGGCGGGCAGGAAGCCGATGGAGATGCCGAGGGCAGCGAACGCCTTCTCAAGCGCCGCCAGGGAGCGAACGTTCGGAATCTGTCCTTACCGCTTAAATGCGACGGGGTGCGGTGCGACTCCTTTTATCCCCTTCCAGGCCTTACGGCGAGCGTCGGCGATGGGTCAATTCTGGTGAGCAAAAGCGGGTCACTTCTGGTGAGCGCCAAGGGAGATGGACCTGATCGAGGCCGTCATCGGTCTGGCACCAAACCTGTTCTACGGCACCGGCCTCGCTGCCTGCATTCTCGTGCTGCGCAACGCAAGAAGCCCAGCGCAAGAAGGCGCAAGAAGGTGATGATCGCCGATGCTTCCCGCTTGTTCGCGGCGTGGTCGGGCACAGAACTATCATGGAGCCTGAGCACGCACAGAGTCGCTTCCAGGGCTGGCTTCGAGAAGTTCGAGGATGTGCAGGACGCCGTCCGTGTCGTCAGCCTCGACGAGATCCAGAAGCCGAGGACTGGACGCTCAACATCTCGCGTTACGTGCTGCCGCCGATTGCAGGTGCCGACATTCCACCGCTTGCCAGAAGCCATCGCAGCTTTCAAGGACGGCGCTCAAGCGTTGCCGCGAAGCCGAAGATCGACCTGCGCAAAAGTCATGCACCGAGGGAGGCTGGCTGTCAATGAGCGAGCGCATGACAATAAGGCCAGCAGGAACTCGAATCGTATCTCTGGGGCAGCTTTGTGCCGTCATCCTGCGCGGCCTCGTCGATGCCGGCGACTACAAGCAGTTCGTCAGAGTTGGGGGGCTTCCGCTGATCTTCTTCAAGCGACGGCTGTCCGCGATTGTGTTTTCTCTGGGACGAGGACCATCGCCAGTCAGCAGTTGATCTCGCCGAAGTCGAAGGAGGTGACGTATCACCCAACAGGAACTCGAAAGCTACCTCTGGGGCGCCGCCGTCCTGTTGCGCGGCCTGATACGCGACGGCGACGGACGAGGAATATCAAACGATCGGTTCGTCATCCCCGAGGGCGCGCACTGGAAGGACGTGCGCGCCTGCCGCGAAGGACGTCGGCAAGAAGCTGCAGGGGGCGCTTCGCGCCATCGAGGCAGCCAACCCGGCCGGCTCGACGGCATCTTCGGCGACGCCCCGTGGACCAACAAGTGAGCGCCTGCCCGACGTCACGCTCAAGAATCTCCTTCGAGCACTTCTCGACGCAGACACGCTCTCGGTGGCGAACGTCCCCGAGGATGAGCTCGGCAACGCCTACGAATTCCTGATCAAGAAGTTTGCCGACGACTCCGGCCACACGGCCGCAGGAGTTCTATACGAATCGCACCGTGGTCCATCTCATGACGCAATGCTCGAGCCGAAGCCGGGCGAGAGCATCTACGACCCTACCTGCGGCACTGGCGGCATGCTCATTTCGGCGCTGGTCGAAGTGAAACGCAGCGCGGCGAATACCGCACGCTCAAGCTCTACGGGCAGGAGCGCAACCTCATCACCTCCGTCCATCGCGCGCATGAACCTCTTGCTGCACGGCGTTGAAGATTCGGAGATCATTCGCGGCGACACGCTGGCCGACCCCCGGCATATCGCACGGTGATGGCCTGCGCAAGACCTTCGACGTGGTCCTCGCCAATCCGCCGTACTCGATCAAGCAGTGGGATCGCTCGGCGTGGGACCACGGACAAGTGGGGCCGCAACTTCCTCGGCACGCCACCGCAAGGCCGGGCCGACTACGCCTTCCAGCAGCACATCCTGGCCAGCCTGGACGTGACAAGGGTCGCTGCGCGTCCTCTGGCCGCATGGTGTGCTGTTCCGCAATGAAGAACAGGCCGAGATGCGCAAGAAGCTGGTCGAGGCAGGACCTGGGTCGACTGCCGTGATCGGGCTTGGGCCCGAACCTCTTCTACAATTCGCCGATGGAGGCCTGCGTCGTCGTCTGCAACCGGCGCAGGAAGCCGCCGCAGAAGCGCAAGGGCAGGGTGCTGTTCATCGACGCCTTGCATGCGAGGTCGCGCGCGAGCGGGCGACAGAGCTTCCTGCAAGCCCAGAGCATCAGCAACGCATCGAGGCGGCGTACGAAGCCTTTGCCGATGTGGCGGGTTTTGCGAGGGTGACCAGCGTGACGGAAATCCTCGCCAACGCCGGCAATCTCTCGATTCCGCTTTACGTGAAGAAAGTGGTGGCAAGCGCCGAGGGCGAGGGGCAGCCCGTGAGCTTGCCAGCGGCCTGGGAGAAAGTGGCAGAGCGATGGCCGGGAATTCTGGCAGCAGATGGACGCGCTGGTGGAAACCCTCGACCACCTCACGAAGGCAGCGTCATGATGCGATCGGCGTGCGATCTGCTGCGTGAACTTTGCCAACTGCCAATCGCAAGCCGATAATTTGACTTGCTTGTTGCCTCACATCCAGGAGACCCAACATGGCCATCGCCACCATCACGCTTTCCAGCACGGGCGGATCGTTATCCCCAAGGAGATTCGGGAGGCGTTGCATTGGGAAGCCGGCACCGAACTCACGCTGGTCTCCAGCGCTCACGGGGTCACGCTCAAGGCGGTACCAAAGAAGAGCGGTCGCCATCTGGCCGATCTGATCGGCATGCTCAGGCACGACGGCCCGCCGATTTCCACCGAGGAGCTTTGCCAGCCAGTCGATTACAGCACGGATGGGCAAGAATCCGAAAAGCGCGACCAATGATCGCCTTTGACACCAATCTGCTGGTGCGTGCCCTCGTCGCCGACCATCCTGAGCAGGTTGCCGTGGTTCGGCAATTGATTGCTGGTGACATCATCTTTATTTCGCGAACAGTGCTGCTGGAAACCGAGTGGGTACTGCGCAGTCGATACAAGAAAACCCGTGCCGAACTGAACGAGTTTTTCACTGCGCTGCTGGAAACCGACGACACATTGATAGAGGATGCCGAAGCCGTCAGCCATGCCCTGGACTGGTACGCATGCGGTGCCGATCTTGCCGACGCGCTGCACCTGGCCGCTTGCGGCAGCACCGTTATGCACACCTTCGACCGGAGCTTCTGCAAGGCCGCACGGGACGCAGGAATTGCTCCGGAGGTGCGGGTTTGGGAGGTCTGAAACCGGGCTGGCGCAGGGTGAAGTTCGGCGACGTGGTGCGTTTGTCGAAGGCGCGCTGCACCGATCCGCTCAGAGAGGGCTACGAGCGCTTTGTCGGCCTGGAGCATCTTGAGCCGGGTGATCTGCGGATTCGCAGATGGGGGCAACGTGGCGGACGGGGTGACCTTCACCAGTGTGTTCAAGCCGGGACAGGTGCTGTTCGGCAAGCGCCGCGCCTATCAGCGAAAGGTGGCCGTGGCGGATTTCACCGGCGTGTGCTCGGGTGACATCTATGTGCTCGAAAAGCCGGGACCCGAGTGCACTGCTGCCCGAGTTGCTGCCGTTCATCTGCCAGACCGATGCGTTCTTCGAGCATGCTGTGGGCACTTCGGCGGGGAGCCTGAGCCCGAGAACCAACTGGATGAGTTTGGCGGATTTTGAGTTCGTGCTACCGCCGGTTGCCGAACAAGCAGATCTCGTCAAAGTCTTGCGCGCGACGGAAGCTGCTATCGAGGCACACACAAATGCAGCAGAGATTGGTCGCGCTACACGTTCTGCCCTTGTGGAAGATGCGCTGGCGGTGACCTACGACCCGAGAATTGCGAAGCCGTTGGGCACATACCTGACAGACTTGAGTTATGGCTCGTCATCGCGTTCTGAATACGAGGAACAGGGCTATCCGATCCTCCGAATTCCGAATGTCTTGAGAGGGAGAGTTGACTACTCGGACCTCCAACGAATTGACCTCAATGATGCGGAGTACGAGCGCTTGGCCCTCCGAGTAGGTGACGTCTTGCTTGTACGAACCAATGGTAATCCCCAATACGTCGGGCGTTCGGTCGTCATCGATCGCCTTCATGAAAAGACCGTGTTTGCCAGCTACCTGATTCGAATCCGTTGTGGCGAAGGCGCGCTGCGCCCAGCCTTCCTGGCTGAGTACCTGAACGCGCGCTCAACTAGGCAGCGTCTTCGAGGGGAGGTGAAGTCCAGTGCCGGCAACTACAACATCAATATCGCCGGTATTAGGAAGCAACCAATCTGTACCTTTAACGTCGCGGATCAGGAGAGCTTGCTACTGCAATTGAAGGAACTTGATGGTGCCATCGAGGCACTGCAGTCACGAGTTGTGGCGAGCAAGTCAATAAAGAAGCTGTTCCTCGACGAAGCATGGGGGGCGTGATGTTTACTGAATCCAACACCGTCGAAACCTACCTCCACGACCTGCTCTCCGGCCCGGCGAAGCGTGTTCCGGTTCATGTCTTTCAGCAACCCAAAGTCCCCTACGGCCGCACCCAGAAGGGCCTTGGCTGGCACAGTGTCGCCGCGGCTGACGTTCCCCGCCAGTCGCAGGAAGTGCTGGTCGAGCCATGGGTGCGCGAGGCGCTGATCCGCCTCAACCCTGAAATCGCCGCCCAGCCCGACCGTACCGATGAGGTGCTCTACAAGCTGCGCGCGATCATCCTTTCGGTTCGCTCCGATGGCCTGATCCGTGCCAACGAAGAATTCACGGCCTGGCTGCGCGGCGAGCGCTCGATGCCTTTCGGCCAGAACAACGAGCACGTGCAGGTACGCCTGATTGACTTCGACGGCTCTGAAAGTTCGCTCGATCAGAACCAGTACGTCGTCACCCGGCAATTCACCTATCGTGCCGGCAGTGTTGAACGCCGCGCCGATCTGGTGCTGCTGGTCAATGGCCTGCCGCTGGTGCTGATCGAAGCCAAGACGCCGACGCGGGCGGCGGTGACCTGGGTCGATGGCGCGGTGCAGGTGCATGACGACTACGAGAAGTTCGTCCCGGAACTCTTCGTCTGCAACGTCTTTTCGGTGGCCACCGAGGGCAAGGAGTACCACTACGGTTCGCTCGGCCTGCCGGTCAAGGATTGGGGGCCGTGGCATCTGAGTGATGATTCGGCAAACAGCCATCCCCTGAAAACCTTGCAACGCTCTGCCGAGAGCATGCTGCGCCCGCAAGTGGTGCTCGACATTCTGGCGAGCTTCACGCTCTTTGCCACCGATCGACGGAAACGCCGCTCGAAGATCATCTGCCGTTACCAACAATACGAAGCCGCCAACAGGATCGTCGAGCGGGTGCTGAATGGCGCGCCGAGGAAGGGGCTGATCTGGCACTTCCAGGGTTCCGGCAAGTCGCTGCTGATGGTCTTCGCCGCGCAGAAACTGCGCCTGCATCCGCTCCTGAAGAACCCGACGGTGATCATCGTCGTTGATCGCATTGATCTCGACACCCAGATCACCGGCACCTTCACCGGCGCGGATATCCCCAACCTCGAAAAGGCCGAGACGCGCGAGAAGCTGCAGCAACTGCTGGCGCAGGATGTGCGCAAGATCATCATCACGACGATCTTCAAGTTCGGCGAAATGGACGGCGTGTTGAACCATCGGCACAACATCATCGCCCTGGTCGATGAAGCGCACCGCACACAGGAAGGCGACCTCGGTCGGAAGATGCGCGCCGCGCTGCCCAATGCCTTCCTTTTCGGCCTCACCGGAACACCGATCAACCGCATCGACCGCAACACTTTCTACGCCTTTGGTGCCGACGAGGATTCCCTTGGCTACCTGAGCCGCTATGGCTTCGAGGAATCGATTCGCGATGGCGCAACGCTCAAGCTGCATTTCGAGCCCCGCCTGCTCGAACTGCACATCGACAAGTTGGCCATCGACGCGGCTTTCAAGGAGATGACCGGCGGACTCTCGGATCTCGACCGCGACAACCTCGGCAAGACCGCTGCCAAGATGGCGGTGTTGGTCAAGACCCCGGAGCGCATCCGGCGCGTGTTCGAGGATATCGTCCAGCACTTCACCACCAAGGTGGAGCCGAACGGCTTCAAGGGCCAGATCGTCACCTTCGACCGGGAATCGTGCCTGCTCTACAAGACCCAACTCGACAAGCTGCTGCCGCCAGAGGCTTCGGCAGTCGTGATGACGGTCAATGCCAACGAGCCGCAGTACAAGGCTTTCTCCCGCAGCCGTGATGAGGAGGAGCGGTTGCTGGATCGTTTCCGCGACCCCAACGATCCCCTGAAGCTGCTGATCGTCACCTCCAAGCTGCTCACCGGCTTCGATGCGCCGATCCTGCAGGTGATGTATCTCGACAAGCCGCTGCGTGACCACACCCTGCTGCAGGCCATCTGCCGGGTCAACCGCACCTTTTCGGATCTGAAGACGCACGGGCTGATCGTGGACTACCTCGGTATCTTCGATGATGTCGCCAGTGCCCTCGACTTCGACGACAAAAGCATGGCCGCCGTGGTCTCGAACATCCAGGAACTGAAGGACAGGCTACCGGAAGCGATGCAGAAATGTCTGGCATTCTTTACTGGCGTGGATCGCAGCGTGGAAGGCTACGAGGGCCTGATCGCTGCCCAGCAGTGCCTGCCCAACAACACCGCACGTGACAACTTTGGCGCCGAGTACAACGTTCTCGGCAAACTGTGGGAGGCGATTTCGCCCGATCCGATCCTTGGGCATTACGAGAAGGACTACAAGTGGCTGTCGCAGGTCTATCAGTCCGTGCAGCCCTCCAATGGACACGGCAAGCTGATCTGGCATACGCTCGGAGCCAAGACCATTGAGCTGATCCATCAGAACGTGCATGTCGATGCGGTGCGTGACGATCTGGATACCCTGGTTCTAGACGCCGATCTGCTCGAAGCGGTGCTCTCGAACCCCAACCCGAAGAACGCCAGGGAAGTCGAGATCAAGGTTGCCAGGCGGCTGCGCAAACATCTCGGCAACCCGAAATTCAAGGCGCTATCGGAGAGGCTCGACGCCCTGCGTGACCGCTTCGAGTCTGGCGTGCTGAACAGTGTCGAGTTCCTCAAGCAACTCCTTCAGATCGCCAGGGAAGTCTTGCAGGCCGAGAAGGAAACGCCACCCGAGGAAGACGAGGATCGCGGCAAGGCGGCGCTCAGCGAACTCTTCAACGAGGTCAAGACTGCCAGCACACCGATCATCGTCGAGCGGGTGGTGACGGACATCGACGAGATCGTCCGCTTTGTGCGCTTCCCCGGCTGGCAGGACACGCTATCCGGTGAACGGGAAATCAAGAAGGCGCTGCGGAAATCGCTCTTCAAGTACAAGCTGCACGCCGATGAGGAACTGTTCGAGAAGGCATTCGGCTATATCCGTCAGTACTACTGACGAAAGCGGCGCTTGCAGCGATGCCGGGCGGGCGATGACAGGCGTGTTCGGCGATTTGGCGAGGCGGGTGAGAAAATTTGTCGCACCCCGAGAAAAGTGTGTTGCCGGCCCTCCATCGTGACAGTGTTTCAGGTCATATGCGACATACTCCCCCTGGCAGTGTGAAAGTCTTGTTGGCTGTTTCGCCGGTATTCAGCGGCGATGCATCTCGCGCAGGCGGAACTCCCTGCTGCCATTCGTCGCGCGCATCTCGAACAAGCCGGTGGCAGCCAACGCCTCGTGCAGTGTCGCGCAGCCACTGTCCTTGAGATCTCGTCCCATTGCCTTCATCTGTTGCCCGATGACTACAGCGGACGACCAGCCGTCGGATCCCTGACTCTTGCTCGCGGCGTCCCTGAGTGCCTGGACGTAGTCCGCTGGCACAGCGCGGTTGAGGTGATGCGATACGATTGGTTGCATCAGGGTCTTCTTTGGTCGGCAGAAATGGGTCTGGCCGTTGCCTTTCTTGCGCAGGACGACGTCGAAGACGGCGGTGGCCTCCAGCAGCCGGGAGAAGCTGCTGGCACCATGGTGGCGCGGATCGAAATCGCTTTGATTAGCCCGTACGTATTGGGCAACACGCGCCATAAGAGCCCAACCATCTTCCTCGGCGACATTTGCATGGGCGCGCAACAGCTGGGTCTGCAGCCGCAGCGGATCGAGCGGTGAGGCCACGACCGCGGCGCGGATGCATGACGTCCCCGCGGCGGCTGCTGTTGCGGCTGCCAGTCCGGCGGTCGGCAGAGGGGTAGTCTCGACTGACTTCGATGCTTCTTCGCGGTCGAGCGCGAGCGTTGCACGGCTGGGCGGTTCGAGGAGATGCTCGATGTAGTTGAAGCGCTCGCAGGCATTGACGAAGCTCTTTGCTGCGTCATTACGACCGTAGCCATACATGCGCAGACCGTCTTCGCGAATGCGCGTGGCCAGCCGCGTGAAGTCTCCGTCGCTGCTGACGAGGCAGAAACCAGCAAAGCGGCCGGAATGGAGGAGGTCCATCGCGTCTATGATCAGAGCGCTATCACTTGAGTTCTTGCCGACGGAGTTGCGGTACTGCTGAACGGGGTGAAATCCGTGGTTCGCGATGACATCGCGCCAGGCGGCGAGGTGCTGAGTGGTGAAGTCGCCATACACACGGCGCACAGCGATCCGGGCATCGCGCGTGAGATCCTCGATGATTGCTGCGAGTGCGTCGCGCGCGACATTATCGGCGTCGATCAGCAGCGCGAACGGGGGCAGATCAGTGTTCCCAATAAAAACATGATTCGTTGATTTATAAAGATATTTGGCATTACGCAGGATTTCTGTATCTCTCGAAAGATCAACTGCTTAGAAAAAACTTAAACATCAACTATTATTTTCCTTTCGTACCCTCCAATACCAAGGTTTCTGAGGTAAGAAGCATGACAGGCCGCAATGTAACTCAGGAAGAGCCTTCTCCAGCTCAATTCAACCTCCACGAACTGGCGCCGTTGGGCTATTGCACGGTCTCCGAAAGAGGGCTGATCTTGGAAGCCAATCTTAGCGTCGCAACGCTGCTCGGAGTGGGTCGGGAGGAACTGATTAAGCAGCCATTCACCCAGTTCGTCCTTGATGAAGACCAAGGTATCTACTCTCGCTATCGAGACCAACTCGTGGACAATGGCGGGCCACAGGCGTGTGAACTTCGGATGGTCAAGCGGGGAGGCGCGGCATTTTTGGTACACCTGGAAGGCGTCACCGCGCAGGCCCACGGGGAAGAGGCTTCAGTCTGCATCATGGAGATCAGCGATGCCCCGGAGCGCCAACGTGGCGAAGAAGCGTTACGGCAGAGCAAGGAGATGTTCCAGGCCATCGCCGACTGCACGGTGGATTGGGAGTCCTGGTTTGGGCCGGACGGCAAGTATCTCTGGGTAAATCCCGCGGTCGAGAAAATCACCGGATATTCTGCACAGGCAGTGCTGGCGATGCCCGATTTCGTCTCCGTCCTGATTGCCGAGGAGGACCGGCCGGCATTCCGTGCCTGGTTCGAGAGCGCCCTGCGCGGCAGCCAGGGTGAGAACGTCGAGTTGCGCTGCCAACACAAGGATGGTTTCAAGCGCTGGCTCGATGTTTCGTGGCAGCGTATTTGCGATGCTCACGGCAACATGCTTGGTACGCGGGTCAGCGGACGAGACATCACCGATCGAAAACGGGCAGAGAAAGCTTTGGCGGAGAGCGAAGCGCTCCTGAACAGAACACAACGCCTGAGCAAGACCGGTGGCTGGGAGTGGGATATCGACCAGCAGACGATGACCTGGACAGCCGAAACCTATCGCCTCCACGGCTACACCGCCGACTGCACTGCTCCGGGATCTTTCCAACTCATCGAGAAGAGCCTGCTGTGCTACCGGCCCGAGGACAGGGACCGCATCCTGCAAGCCTTCCGGCGCTGCGCCGAAGAGGGTGAACCCTACGATTTCGAATTGCCTTTCAGCAGCCCCTTCGGCACCGCGAAGTGGGTGCGCACGACGGCCGAGGCGCTTCGCAACGGGGACCGGATCGTCAAGGTCGTCGGCAACCTCATTGACATCACCGAGCGCAAGCAGGCTGAAACTGCGCTCAGGGAAAGCGAATCTTTCAAAGAAGTCATCCTGGATTCCGTAGCTGCCGAAATTACGGTGGTCGATCGCACCGGCATCATCCGGGCGGTCAACGAACGCTGGCGGCACTTCGCTCTGGAAAATGGCGTAGGGCCGGGCGAGCGAGCGAAGAGTGTCGAAGTCGGCGCCAACTATCTTGCCGTTTGCGCTGCCGATCACGACCCGATGTCGCAGCAAATTGCCCTGGACGCCGGTAAAGGAATCCGGGCCGTTCTGGACGGGGCACTGCCCAGCTTCAGTCTCGAATACCCTTGCCACTCACCGCAGCAACAGCGCTGGTTTTCGATGGTCGTCATGCCGCTTGGGCCGGATGCCAGTGACGGCGTGGTCATCACGCATACCGACATCACCGCACTCAAGCAAGCGGAACAGGCGCTGGCCGAGAACGAAGGAAAACTCAAGCTATTCATCCAGCACGCTCCGGTCGGGCTGGCGATGTTCGACCTCGAAATGCGCTATCTGTACGCGAGCAACCAGTGGCTTGCCAACTACGCTCTAGGTACCCGCGATCTGCGTGGTTGTTGCCATTACGAGGTCTTCCCCGAGATCCCTGATGAATGGAAGATTGCCCATCGCCGTGGGCTGGCCGGCGAGGTGCTGCGCTCCGAAGGTGATCGCTTCGAGAGGCTCGATGGTTCGGTGCAGTGGGTGCGCTGGGAGATACGTCCCTGGAATGACGCCCAAGGGCGCATCGGCGGGATCGTCATTTTCACCGAGGATATCACGGCGCACAGGGTAGCAGAAGAGTCCCTGCGGGCGGCTCAAGTGCAACTGGAGTCAATGACTTCAGCCGTTCCGGGCGTGGTGTACCAGTTTCTTCAGTCGCCTGCCGGAGACTGGAAGTTTACCTACCTCAGCAAGGGACTGAATGATCTTTACGAAGTCACTCCGGAAGATGGGCTTCGGGATCACAACGTACTGACCCAATGCATCCTGCCAGAGCACCGCGTTGGCCATAAGGAGTCTGTCGATCGTTCTGCGGCCACCCTCACCTTGTGGGTTAACGAGCACATCATTCGCACGCCCAGTGGCAAGCTCAAGTGGGTAAGAGGGCAGGCATTGCCACAGCGCCAGGATGACGGTAGCGTATTCTGGAACGGCATTCTGGTTGATATTTCCGAGCGTAAGCAAATGGAAGATGCCTTGCGCGAGCAGGAGGAGTTCTTCCGTCTGATCACCGAGAACCTCGAAGGCTTCATCGCGGTGCTCGACATCGACGGCAGGCGTCTGTACGCCAGCCCGTCTTACGAACGTCTGCTGGGACGCCGGGAGTTATCCGGAACCTCGTCTTTTGCGGATATTCATCCGTCCGACAGTGAACGAGTTATAGGCTCGTTCCGTGAGACCGTGGCGACAGGAATCGGGCACCATCTCGAATTTCGCTTCATGCGGGCCGATGGCGGCATCTGTCTGCTCGAATCGCGCAGTGGCGTCATCAGAGACCATGAGGGCCGAACCAAGCGCGTCGTCGTCGTCTCCCACGATGTCACTGAGCGCAAGGCTGCCGAGGATAAAATCCATCATCTGGCCTTCCATGATGCGTTGACGCAACTTCCCAACCGATTGACTCTCAAAGACCGCCTCAGCCAGACCTTGGCTGTGAGTAAGCGCAGGGGGTGCTATGGTGCGCTGATGTTCATTGATCTGGACAAATTCAAGCTTTTGAATGACACGCATGGGCATGAAGCAGGAGACTTGTTGTTGATCGAGGTGGCGGACAGGCTGAAGCGTTGTTTGCGTGAAGTAGATACTGTGGCTCGCTTCGGTGGCGATGAGTTTGTCGTGATGCTTCCCGAACTGAACCCTGATAAAACCGAATCCACTTCCCAGGCTAGCCTCGTTGCGGAAAAGGTTAGTCTCTCCCTATCGGAACCCTATCGGCTGACCCTCAAGCGTGAAAAAATGGCAAACAAAACCATCGAACATCGTTGCACGGCCAGCATCGGTGTGGCGTTGTTCATCGATCATGAATGCAGCCAGGACGACATCCTCAAGTGGGCTGATGCTGCGATGTATGAAGCCAAAAATGCCGGGCGTAACTTGATCCGGTTCCACAAATAACATGTCTTCTACATAAATGATGGCGGAACCGGACGCTTGATGGAAGTCATACCCAAAGGTTTCCTTCGGATCGTGAACGGCTAGAAACTATTAAAGATCCAGTGAGCCTTGTGTAGATAAAGGTAACCTGGCCTACAGAGAAGCCAGACTTAGCGCTTGGTCCCGATGGCAAAACTAACCGATAGAGGAGCGTGACGTGCAGCGTCACCTGGGGAGCAGGACACAAATCGGCTTATCCCCGTGCCCCATCGGGTCTTCCTCGGTAATCTTCCTCGTCGTCATGGCTCACTCGAACAACTGTTTTTGCTTGACGACGTAGCCCGCCGGTTTCTTCTGCCTTTCCAGTACCCCTTCGTCAACCAGACGCTGTAACCATGCCTTGGCCTGCGCGTTTGACACCTCCAGCGCGGCGGCCACTTCGCCGTCTTTCATCGGTGTACTCAAGAGTTGCTGAATTGCTGCGCGCACGGCAACGAAGAGCCCTTTGGCCGGGGTTGATTCCGGCTGCGGAGATTTTTTGGCCTCGTCTATCGGTGCTACGGCCTCTGGTGTGGCTGGCGGCAGTTCTTCCGATGCGGCAGGCTGCGCCTCTGAAACCATGTCGACAGGTGCCGATGGCCCGCTCTCGGCCTGGGGTGGGGGAGCGGCGTCGAGTGGCACGGGTGCCGTTGGCTTGGCGTCGGCCGGCGATGGCCAGCCGTTTGCAAACAGCGCAAAACCAACCTGTGGGGAGGCCGTCGGCATCGCGATCTTGAACACGTCCTCGAACGAATCCGTGTCTTGCGGGTTCGGCCAGGGAAGTGCGCCTTTCTTTCGCAAACCATCCAGTCCGGCGGAAGACTCGCCCGTCGATCGCATGAAGACCGGGACGAACTTGAATTTGTCGAGCTGCTCGATAGCACCCGCCCAGGTGCCGCCCCTGTTGAGGTCGGAACTCACCACGAGGGATGCATCGGCCAGCGCATAGATCAGCCTGTTGCGCTGCATGGCGTTACCCACGTTGAACCCGGCGTTCGGGTCATAGGGCGAAATCAGCACCAGTTGGCCATCGAGCAGCAGGTTGCGGTGCTCGCGGTTCATGGTCGTCTTTTCCAGGCTGTCCGCGAGGACGCCGCTGACCTTGCCACCCGCTTCAAGCGCACCGCGCATGGCGGCCTGGTCGATGCCTTTGGCGCCGCCCGACACAAGCGTCCTGCCGGCCCGAGCCGCCAGCCGGCCAACGGCCATCGTGTAGTCGATCAAGGAATCGTCCACATGGCGAGAACCGACCACGGCGAGGCCGCCCGACTCGAGCAAGGCCATGTCGCCACAGCCATAGATGACCGCCGGGGCGTCTTCACGCAGGCGGACCTTCAGGCGACGGGGGTACTCGGTATCAGCGCGGCTGACCACCCAAATGGCGCGTGCCTGCCAGCGCTCGATCACCTGGCTGAGCAGGAATCCACGCCCCAACAATCTCTGCAAGCGGTCCTGGTCAAATACCGGCCGGCAGGCAAGCAGGATCTCAGCCGCGTCCGCCGAGACGAGATCGGCTGGTTGACGCTGAATCTCGCGCAAATGACGAGCAAGGCGTTTGTATTCGCCCGGCGAAAGCAGATCGGGCGACGTCGTGCCGCGTCCGGCAATGAGCGGCGCCGTCAGTAACAGGATCGCCTGGGTGTTGGGTGAAAGGACTGGCGTCATTGGTCATGCCCCGTCTGTGAAAGGGCCATCGGCCAAACCGCACCGCTACCGCTTTTGCGCAGGAGCCAAGCGGACACCGTCAGCGTCCAGCGCGAATCGACCATGTCATCAACCAGGAGGACCGGGCCGGGAGGGATAGGCTGGCCGTTAAGTGCGAGCGAGCCATCGATGTTGCGTGCCTGTTGTGTACTGTTTGCCATCGTTTTCTGTTCGGGTCTTGCGTCTGTTTTCGCGATCACCCCATGAAACGGCAGATTCAGCGCAACAGCCAAGCGTTGCGCGAAATTCGGTACCAGATCGGGATGCCGAAGCGAAGGAACGCAGGTCACCCAGGTTGGCGAGGGTTGCGGCTTCCACTCCTGGATCATCTTCACGCAGGCAGCAACCAGGTCGTTGGAAAAGTGGCCATCACGGTATTTGCCCTGTCGAACCAAACCACCCCAGCCGGCATCGCCCCAAACGCATAACGCTTTGCCGGACTCGGCCTGATGGGCGGGGGCGAGGGAGCCCTTGACGCCGTACCGAGGCATCCCGCCATCGGGCCATTTCTTACGCGGCTCAATGGGCAAGCTGGTACGGCGAAGAAATGCGACGGCCGCTTTGACCAGCTGGGTATCCACGGTTGTCGGCAGTGGAGGTAATGCAGGTTCCGTAACAACACCTGGATCGCCGTCCAGCGCGCCGATCAGAAAACCCATGTGGCCACCAAACGGCAGGCTGACGTAGTCCTGCATTTGCTGGTGCTCGTCTCGCCGAAGTGCCGTGAGACGTTCCGCTCGATCCCAGAACGCTTTGCTCAGCGTTGCCGCCGTGAGCTGCCACTTGCTGCCTTGCTTGGCGATGGGCGCTGGCGCTTCGAGGGAGAGCAGTGCAATCGTCTTGTCGACGCGCCCTTTGCTCAGGTTGACCCGACTCAGTAGTTCAGGGACGGACAATCCCCTGGGCTCTTCTTCGAGTGCCCCAAGGACATCGGCGACTTCCTGTCGGGTCGGAAACGCGCTTCGGATGAACCAGTCCGTGATGTCGGACTCTTCCTTGCCGCTAAGCAATACGCCGTAGGCGGACTCCAGCGCACGGCCCGCGCGACCCACCTGCTGGTAGTAGGCGACCACCGAGCCCGGCATCTGATAGTGGATGACAAACGCCAGGTCGGGCTTGTCGTAACCCATGCCCAAAGCCGTCGTGGCAACGAGTGCCTTGACCTGGTTGTTGAGCAGCGCCTGTTCCAGTTGCTCCCGACCATCCCCGCTTTCCCCGGTGTAGGCTTCTACCTTGAAGCCTCGGGTCTTCAGCCATCCAGCGACCTGATTTGCATCACGCACCGTCAGCGTATAAATGATGCCGTGGCCCTGCAGCGTGGCGAGTTGCTCTGCCAGCCATGCCAGGCGCTCCGCCTGACTGGGCAGGCGGATGGTCTGCAAAGAAAGCGAGGTGCGATTGAGATCACCTCGCGACACATCGAGCTTTGGCCCAAGCACAGCAGCGAGGTCGTCCATCACCCTGTTGTTGGCGGTCGCCGTAGTCGCGAGGAGTCGAAGATTGGCTGGCAGCGTCTTGACGATGCGCTCCAGCAGTCGGTAGTGAGGACGGAAGTCGTGCCCCCAATCGGAAATGCAATGCGCTTCGTCGATGACCAGGATGGAAATCTGTGCGGCGATACCCGCCAGGACCTGGGTGCGAAAGCGCTCGTTTGCCAGGCGTTCGGGGGAAATCAACAGAATGTCGATTTCCCCCCTGGCCAGTTTGCCCTCGATTGCCGTCCAGTGGTCCCTGTTGTCGGAGTTGATGGTTGCGGCACGAACTCCCATTCGCTCGGCCGCTGCGATCTGATTTCGCATCAGGGCCAGCAAGGGCGAGATCAACAGCGCTGGCCCGTTGCCGCCCTCGCGCAGCAGCCTGGTAGCGATGAAATAGACGAAGCTCTTGCCCCACCCGGTCTTCTGCACGACCAGCAAGCGGCCTTTGCCTTCGACCATGTGGCGAATGGCCTCTTCTTGGCCCTCACGAAAAGTGGCGTCGGCACGCCCGCAGCCCATTCGGAGAAGTTCCAGTGCGCGTTCTGGATCGTAGGCCAAGTTATTGCTCTTCCTTGTTGGGGTCGGTTTAGACCCGGGTGTTGCTACCGGGATCGGAAAAGTTGCTGATCTTGACCGCTCCATCGGGAAAGCGCGCCACCACCTCCAGCTGACCCCCCATCGCCTCGATGTGGCTGCGCAGAGTGGAGAGGTACATGTCGGTGCGCTTCTCCATCTTGGCGATGGAAGGCTGCTGGACACGCAGGACCTCGGCCAGCATCTTCTGGGACAAGCCGCGCGCCTGACGCAGTTCGTTGAGCGGCATCTCGGCAAGTATGGCTGGTGCTCGGACTTCAGCGGAAAACTGGGAGTCCGGCGATATTTGCGCCCGCAGATCTGCAAATTTCTTAGCCATCGATCAGCCCTTCCTTTCTGAATTGCACCCGGTACAGAATATAGCTCGGGTAGAACAATGGCAATATTCACCATCCTTGGACCGTGAGCATGCCGCATCGAATGGCAGCCTGATCTGCTTTGATGATCTCAACTTCCGCTTGGGGTCGAGAGTTCATGTTCCTCTGCGGGCGGGGGAGACCTGTGCGGTTCTCGATCGGGGCTTGGCTTGAGTCCTCGAACGCAACTCGGACATCGAAAGGGCGCCGCGTTCCCGCAACAGCTGGAGAGGGTCGGGGCGTTGTTTGCCGTACTTCACGGCCAGGTGGGCCAGGCGCCGAAGCCAGGCGTCCTGGTCCTTCCGCTCAGCCGGTGTCATGCCCTCGGGCAGGTGACTTTTCCAGACCTCGTCAATATAAGCGGAGTGAGCGCAATCGTAGAGTGACTCGATAGCGCCGTCCGCCCTGATCCTGACAACGTTCGGATCGGCGCCAGCGTCCAGCAGCAGGCGCAACATTTCAGTGTCCAGATTCAGGACGGCCGCAAAGAGCGGGCTTGAGCCATCCTGGCTGGGAGCGTTTGGATTGGCGCCAAGCTGCAGCATTTCCTGCACCACCGCGTACTTCGGCACTTGCGGGTAGAACTCGAGGACGCTGATCGCATACTCGAGAATCGTGTCGCCGAACTGATTGGTGCCATTCAGATCGAATCCCCTGACCACCTGACTCCGGATGGCGTCGACGCTTCCAGCGCACGCACTGGACATGAAAATCCTGATCTGGCTTTCGACATTAACCTCTGCTTGTTTATGCTCTTTCATCACACCCCCTGGTTTTCAAGGTAGAGAGCCTGCCCCGAGCACCTCTGCAGGAACCCCTTCGGACCATGGCGATAAACCGGCCGAGTCGTGAGGCGTGCCGGCCATCGACTGCGGCACTCCCAACAGCAAGAAGCCCCCAGGCTTTCACCTGAGGGACGTCTGACTGCGGGGAAAAGCGCTCGATTACTTGGCTGCGGGAGGGGCTGTTTCCATCTTCGTCTCTTTCTTGACAGGCTTGGCGCCATGCTCCTTCGCCTTGACAGGAGGTGATGCGGCTTGCGTGGTTTCGGTCTTCGCCGTTTCCATCGTTGCCGGAGCGGTGGTCTTCGACGCTTCCCCCTTCATCGGGTCGGCAGACTTCGGGGTTTCGACCTTCTTGTCGGCACTGACGGCAGCCGGAGCCGTCACCTTGGCACCGGTGGCTGGAGCGGGGGTAGCCGTTTGAGCAAAAGAGGAGCCAGCAAAAGCAGCGGCAACAGTCAGAGCAATCACGGTCTTCAACATTTTGAATCTCCTTGAGTAAGGGCGTTTTTGTTGTCGGTGCCGCGGTATTGCAGCGCCTTGAAGCGAATAACGCGCCCGCTCAACAGGAGATGTCAGCACTCGTGTAAGCCCGTGTATCGGCCTGTGACCGTGTCGGGGATCAGGCTGCTGCCGCTTGCCCGGCGCGCCCGGCAGCAGCCTGTGTTTACCGCCGGAGGGGACACCAGAGGGTTAAAGTGACACTCTGCGAAGCATGGTATCCTTTGCGGCAAATTTCGCTGGGCAATCACGGAAACGGAGTTTCGTCTGGAAGATCTCACGACAAACGCAAACCCTGATCGGCGCCATTTCCGTACGCTTGCCGTTCCCGCCCGGTCAGCGCGAGGGTGCGCCCGGGCTGACCTCATGATCGCCAGCGCGTGCTCAGGGTGCAGCAAATGGTGCTCAGGGCGCTCAGGACGCGCATGGCTGCTGGCGTTGTCGCTGCTCTTCGGCGGCTTGCCGCTGTCGTCACCGCTGGCGGGGACCGTGGGCAGCGTTTTTGTCTCCTATGACGCTGACGGCGTGCCCAGCTATGCCAGTCAGCGTCTCGATTCGGGCTATCGCCTGTTCATCCAGGGTGACCGTCGCCCGGAGTCGCCCGCAGCAAGGCGTGGCCCGGCGCGCAGCGTCGGCCGCCAGGATGAATTGCCGGGAAAACGGCAATTGCGTCCTCTGATCGAGCACTACGCGCGTCTGCACCAGGTGGAGCCCGAACTCGTGGCAGCCGTGGTCGGGGTCGAATCGGGCTACAACCCGAGAGCGCTTTCGCCCAGGGGAGCGGCGGGCGCGATGCAGCTGATGCCGGCGACGGCGGCGCACTATGGGGTTACCGACCGCCACGATCCGGCCCAGAACATCGAGGCCGGCGTCCGCCACCTCAAGTACCTGCTCGACCAGCATCAGGGCAATGTCCCGCTGGCGCTCGCGGCCTACAATGCGGGGCAGGGCGCGGTGGCCCGACATGGCGGGCGCATTCCGCCGTATCGTGAAACCCTGCTTTATGTACCGGCGGTACTTTCCGCCGCAGCACGAGGGAACAGGCAGTGATCACATCTCTGGTTTGGCCGGGAAGCATCCCGGCAAGCGGCGATTGCCTGGGCAGTCGCCGGGCCGCTGGCCGCCGTTGCCGCGGTTTCACCCTGCTCGAACTGCTGGTGGTGGTGACCATCATCGGTCTCCTTGCCGCTTACGTCGGGCCGAAGTATTTCTCGCAGCTCGGCAAGTCGGAGCAGGGGGTGGCCAAGGCGCAGGTCGAAGCCTTCGCGCGCGCCCTCGACACCTATCGGCTCGATGTCGGCCACTATCCGACCACCGAAGAGGGGCTCGCGGCGCTGCTGACCCAGCCCGCCAACGTCGTCAAGTGGAACGGGCCGTATCTGCAGAAAGCGGTGCCGCTCGATCCCTGGGGCCGGGCCTACCTCTACCGGTCGCCGGGTGCTGCCGGCGACTTCGACATTCTGTCCTACGGCAAGGACGGCCAGCCCGGCGGGACCGGCGACGCGGCCGATGTGAGCAATCAATGAGTCGGTGGCGGAGCCGCGATGCGCTTTGAAGCCCGTGCCCTATCGCCCGACAACCTGATCGAGACGCACACCGTCGATGCGCCGGACCTCGAAGAAGCGCGCCGGCTGCTCGAGCAGCAACGGCTGCAGCCGCTGTCGATCAGGACCGCCGCTGGCGCGGCCGGCCGTATGGTGCCGGGGCGCGGCAACAAATCGTTTTCCTTGCTCCTTTTCAGCGCCGAGCTGCACGCGCTGCTCGAAGCCGGGCTGAGCCTGGTCGAATCCTTCGAAGCGCTGCTCGAGAAAGAGTCGTCGCCGACCTCGCGCTCGGTGCTCGAAGGGCTGACCCGTGACCTGCGCGAGGGTTTGCGCTTTTCGACTGCGCTCGGCCGGCAGCCCGACGTCTTTCCGCCGCTCTACGTCGGCATCGTCCGCGCTGCCGAAGGCACCAGCGACCTGCCGCGCGCGCTGGCGCGCTACCTCGACTACCAGACCCGGCTGGAGACGGTGCGCAGCAAGATGATCAGCGCGATCATCTATCCGCTGATCCTGCTCGTCGTCGGGTTTGGCGTGACCTTTTTCCTGATGGGCTACGTGGTGCCCCGCTTTGCCGGCGTCTATCAGGGCAGCGGCCGTTCTCTGCCCTGGCTGTCGCAACTCCTGCTCGACTGGGGGCAACTCGTCGGCGAGCATGCGCTCGGCGTGTTCACGAGCCTGCTGCTGCTCGCCGTGGCAGCCGCCTGGTGGCTGCAGGGGTTCATCCGCAGCGGCCGCTGGATCGCTTTTCTGACCCGCCTGCCGGGCATCGGCGAGCGCGTGCGCATCATCGAGCTGTCGCGACTCTACCTGACGACCGGCATGCTGCTCGAAGGGGGCATTCCGATCCTGGCGGCGCTCGACATCGTCGGCCACACCGTTTCGGCGAGCACGCGCGCGGCGCTGGCGGTCGCGCGCGGCATCATCTCGGACGGCGGCACGCTGTCGCAGGGTTTCGATCGTTGCGGCCTGGCGACGCCGATCGCCCTGCGCATGCTGCGCGTCGGCGAGCGATCGGGCCAGCTCGGCAGCATGCTGACGCGTTCGGCACTGTTCTACGAGGGCGAGAGTGCGCGCTGGATCGAGCGCTTCACGAAAATTTTCGAACCGCTGCTGATGACCGCCATCGGCCTGCTCGTCGGGCTGATCGTGGTCCTCCTCTACATGCCCATCTTCGACCTCGCGGGGACGCTGCAATGAACGCTCCCGCTTCAGGCATCGACGCTGCCCTCGGCGACGAAACCCTGCAGCAGGCGAGGCGCCAGGCGCTGGCCGCGAAGCGGTCGGTGGTCAGCGAACTCGAAGCATTGACCGGCCGCGAGCCGCGGCAGATCGTCGAAGAGCTGGCACAGCGCTTTCGTCTCGGGGTGATGGACACCCCCGCCATGCTCGCCTGCACCCCGGCTTTCGAGCTGTTGCCGCTCGCCCGGGCACAGACCCGCGCCTGCGTTCTCCTGCGCTTGCCCCCGGCAAGCGTCAATGGCCCGGCCGGCGAGCTGATCGCCGTCATCGCCGACCCCTTCGACAGCGACTGCATGGTCTGGCTCGGCAGCCTCGCCGACAGCCCGCTGCATTGCCGACTGGCGCTCGTGGCCGACATCCAGGCCTACCTGTCGAAACAGGAAGAATCGATGCACGCGGTGCATGCGCTGGTGCATGACGGAGCCGGGGCGCCCGAGCGGCGCACCGCCGAAGTGCTGAGCTTTGCTTCGGTCAGCGGTGCATCGAGTCCGGCGGTCAAACTCGTGAACTCGACCGTGTACGATGCGGTGCGCGCGGCGGCGAGCGACATCCATCTCGAGAGCACGCCGAGCGGCATCACCATCAAGTACCGTCTCGACGGCGTTCTCGACACAGCGGCCCAGATCAGTGGCGTGGCGCTCGCTGAACAGGTGATCTCGCGCCTCAAGGTGCTCGCCGAGCTCGACATCGCCGAGCGACGGATTCCGCAGGACGGCAGCTTCCGCGTCGAGGTGGCAGGGCGCGACATCGACCTGCGGGTGTCGATCATGCCGTGCATCCACGGCGAAGACGCCGTCGTTCGCATCCTCGACAAACGCGGCGTGATCGAGGCGCACGGTTCGCTGACCCTCGCTTCGCTGGGCTTCGACGAGCATGCGCTGAAAGCGCTGCGGCGGCTGGTCGAAGAACCCTACGGCATGCTGCTGGTCACCGGACCGACCGGTTCAGGCAAGACGACGACGCTCTACGGCGCGCTTTCCGAGATCAACAACGGGCGCGACAAGATCATTACCATCGAGGATCCGGTCGAGTACCAGCTGCCCGGCGTCCTGCAGATTCCGGTCAATGACAAGAAAGGGCTCACCTTCGCGCGTGGCCTGCGTTCGATCCTGCGCCACGATCCGGACAAGATCATGGTCGGCGAGATCCGCGATCGCGAGACCGCCGAAATTGCCGTCCAGTCGGCCCTGACCGGACACCTGGTGTTGACCACGGTGCACGCCAACAACGTCTTCGACGTCTTCGGCCGCTTCACGCACATGGGCATCGACCCTTATGCCTTTGCCTCGGCGCTGAACGGCATCTGGGCGCAACGCCTGCTGCGCATGAACTGCCCTCGCTGCAGCGAGGCCTGCCGGCCGCGCGATGTCGACCTCGAGCGCTTTCACCTCGCCGCCGGCGATCTGGCGCGTTTCGATTTCCGCCGCGGCAGCGGCTGCGGCGATTGCCGCGGCACCGGTTATCGCGGACGCAAGGCGGTGGCCGAGATCCTGAACCTCAACGACGAGCTGCGCGAACTGATCATCGACAAGCGCCCGATCCGCCAGCTGAAGGAGCTGGCGTACCGCAACGGCACCCGCAGCCTGACCGAAGCCGCGCTGCGTCTGGTGGCGCGCGGTGAAACGACGCTCGATGAGCTTCGCCGTGTCACGCTTTCAGGCTGATCGACTGTTTCTCGGCTGCGCGGCCGAAGGCGCCGTCCTGCTCGCGCGAGCGGCCAGAAAGACGTCGTCGGGGTCGACGCTGCTCGCCTCGGCGCGCACCGAGATGCCGACCGGCAAGCCGTCGACCCGCGCCCTGTGCGCGGCCCTGCAAGGACTCACGCCAGGCGCGTCGAGGTCGGGCGCCTGCGCGGTGACGGTGGACGACGGTTTCGTGCGCTTTTTCGTGGTGACGCCGCCGAGCGGTACGCAGGGCTTACGCGAACTGGAGGCGATTGCCGCGGCCCGTTTTGCAGCGCTCTACGGCGAGTCGACCGAGGCCTGGCGGTTGACCGCCGACTGGCAGGCGACAGCACCTTTCATCGCCTGTGCGCTGCCGCGCGAACTCCAGCAAGCGATCGAAGCGCTGGCCCAGCGGCAGGGAGCGCGACTCCATTCGCTGAGCCCGGCACTTGCCCGCGCCTGGCACCGGCTGCGCCCGTCGATTCCCGACAACGGCTGGCTGCTGGTCGGTTTCGGTCAGACCCTGACGCTGGTCTACCACCACCCGCGGCAGCCGGTCGGGGTGCGCAGTCTGTGCTTCGCCAGTTCCCCCTCCCTTGCCGAACTCGACACGCTGCTCGAACAGGAGCGCCTGCGTCGCCCCGGCGATGGTGGCGCACCACCGTCGCTGTTGTGGGCAGGTGCCGCCGACTGGTTGCCGGAGGTCACGACGATCGCCGGCCTGTCCTCGCGAACCCTTCCCTGGCCCGGGCCGATGGCAGCGGGCAGCGGACTGCCGGCCGCCGAGCAGCTGGCGCTGGCCGGGGAAGAGCGATGAGACGCCTGCCGCTCGACTTCGTCCAGCGCCGGCTCTGGCAGCTGCCGGTGGCCGGTCGCGAGCGGCAGCTCCTGATCGGCCTCGCGCTCGTCGCCGTCGTCGCCGGCGGGGCGATCATCGCCAAGTGCTTGCTGCTCGATCGGGCGATCGAGCAGGCGGCGCTCGCCATCGCCGTCGCGCAGCAGGAAGTCGAGCGTCGCACGCCGGTGCGCCAGGCGCCGCTCGTGCTTTCGAAGCCGCAGATCGAGGCCGTCAACCGGATCATTGCCCAGCTCAACACGCCCTGGCCGGTGTTCCTGGACGGTTTCGAGCGGGTGGCGACGGCCGACATTGCCTTGCTGACGATCGAGCCGGATCATCGCCGGAGGATCGTCAAGGCGAGCGCCGAAACGAGGAATCACCGGCAGATGCTCGACTACCTGGCAGCGCTCGGCACGGTGAGGCCGTTTGTCCGGGCAATGGTCAGCAAGCAGGAGGTCAACGAGAAGGATCCCAACCGGCCTTTGCGTTTCCTCTTCGAGGTGCTGCTCGAAGAGACTGCGGCGTTCGCCGCGCCCACCCCCGGCGGGCCGGACGAGGCAGACCAGTGAATGGCCTGCGGCGCTTGGTCGAGCGCTGGCGCCTGCTGGCCGACATCGGGCTGCATCGCCATGGTCCCTGGTGGCTGTTGCTTGCCGGCGTGGTCGCGCTCCTGGTGAGTGTCGCCGGGGTTGTCATCCCGCGCCAGGAAAGTGAACTCGCCGCCCGCCTCGCGTTGCTGAGCGAGCTGCAGGTACAGACGGCGAGTCGGCACGATGGGCAGGATGAGGCGCCCGCGCTCGTCCCTGTCCCGGAACAGCACTACGCGACTTTCCAGAACACCCTGGCCAGCGAAGGCGATATCCTTGCGAGCATCAAGGCCGTACTCGACGCAGCGGCCAGCCATCAGCTGCTGGCCACGCGCGCCGAGTATCTGCGCGGCCGCGATGCCCATGCGCAGGCGGAATTCGTGCAGATGACGGTGCCGGTGAAAGGGCGATATCCGGATGTCCGCCGCTGGATCGAGGAGATCCTCGCGAGTCAGCCCCATCTGGCGGTCAATGAACTGGGCTTCAAACGCGAGGAAATCGGTGTCGACCGGATCGAGGCCAAGGTTCGCCTGACGCTCTGGCATCGCCCCGCGAAGGTGGCCGCGCGGCTGGCCGATCCCGGCCCGGTCGAGCGATGAACCGCCGGCGCCTGTTCCTCGGCTTGCTCCTGGTCATCGCCGCCTGGCTCGCGCTGTTTGCCGACAAGACACCGACCGACCCGCCGGCTGGCGACGTCGTGCAACCGCTCGCCGTGCGCCGAGGTGCCGGGCCGGCAACCCCGCCGGCGGCCGGGCGACGGCCGGGGAGCAGCGAAGCGGCCGCTGATCCGGCGACGCTCGAAGTGGCCGCCCTGATCCCGCGCGACGAACTGATCCCGGTGCCGACCGACAAGGCGAAGGGTCGTGACCTGTTCCCCTCGTCGAACTGGACGCCGCCACCGCCGAAACCGGAAAAACCGCTGAAACCGCCGCCGCCGATGGCACCGCCGCTGCCTTTCGTGTATCTCGGCAAGAAATACCAGGCCGGGCAGTGGGAAGTCTATCTCGGACGCGGTGAAGAGCTGTTCATCGTCCGTCAGGGAATGACTCTGGCCGGCGTCTATCGGGTCCAGGAGATCATGCCGCCGGCCCTGACGCTCATCTACCTGCCCCTGAAGCAGTCGCAGACCATCTCCATCGGAGGATCGTAATCGTGAATGAGGGCAGTCGAAACTTTCCCACAGCCTGGCGGCGGGCTGTCCTGTGCATCGCTGCAGGGCTCCTGCTGGCAGGATGTGCGGCACAGAATGCGTATCGCGACGGGCAGACGCTGCTCGCCGAAGGTCAGGTCGATGCGGGTCTGGCGAAAATCCAGGAAGCGATGGCACTTGAACCCGCTTCCGCCGAATATCGGATCGCCTATCTTCGCGCCCAGGAACGCGAGATCAATGCCTTCCTCGCCCTCGCCGAACGGGCTTTTGCCCAGGCGCGCTACGCCGACGCCGAGGCGGCCTATCGCCGGCTGCTCGCGCTGCAACCGGGCAACGAGCGCGCCGTCGCCGGTCTGCGCGCGATCGACACCGCGGTTCGCCAGGAAACCCTTTTCCGCGAGGCGGAGGTGGCCTGGGCGAAGAAGGACGTCGAGTCCGCGCAGGCCCGGCTGCGGGCAATCCTGGCCACCCACCCCAGGCACGAGCGGGCGCTGGCGCTGCAGGCCGTGATCGAAGAGGGCGCCGCAAGGATCGTCAGGGCGTCGGCGTTGACCGCAGCGTTCAGGAAGCCGATCACCATCGAGTTCCGCGACACGCCGCTGAAGACGGTCTTCGAAGTGCTGTCGCGCACCGCCGCGCTCAACTTCGTTTTTGACAAGGACATGCGCGCCGATCAGAAGACGACGATCTTCATGCGCAACAGCACGGTCGAAGCGGTGATCGACGTCCTCCTGATGACCAACCAGCTCGAGCAGCGGGTGCTCGACGGCAACTCGATCCTGATCTACCCGAACACGCCGGCCAAGCAGAAGGAGTATCAGGCGCTGATGGTCAAGACTTTCTATCTCGCCAATTCGGATGCCAAGACCGTCGGCACGACGCTGAAGACGCTCCTCAAGACGCGCGACATGGTGGTCGACGAGAAGCTCAACATGCTGATGATCCGCGACAGCCCCGAAGCGGTCCGCCTGGCCGAGAAGCTGGTCGCCCTGCAGGACGTCCCGGAGCCCGAGGTCATGCTCGAGGTCGAGATTCTCGAAGTCAAGCGCTCTCGACTGCAGCGCCTGGGGGTCAACTGGCCCGACTCGCTGGCCCTGCGGCCACTGCCGATCGAGGGACTGACGCTCGAAGGGCTGACCAATCTCAACTCGTCGCGGATCGGCGCGACCGTCGGGCCGGCGGTCATCCGCGCCAACCAGCTAGACTCGGACGTCAATCTGCTCGCCAACCCGCGGATCCGCGCGCGTAACCGCGAGAAAGCCAAGATCCTGATCGGCGAGCGTGTGCCGAGCATCACCTCGACACTGACCGTCGGCTTTTCGTCGGAATCGGTGACCTACATCGACGTCGGCCTCAAGCTCGACATCGAACCGACGATCTATCTCGACAACGAAGTGGCGATCAAGGTCACGCTCGAAGTCAGCAACATCGTCGAAAAGATCACCACTCAGACCGGCACCGTGGCCTACCGGATCGGCACGCGAACGGCAACCAGCGTGCTGCGCCTCAAGGACGGCGAGAACCAGCTGCTCGCCGGCCTGATCAGTGACGAGGACCGCCGTACGGCGAGCAAGCTGCCCTTCATCGGCGACCTTCCGCTGCTCGGCCGCTTGTTCGGCAGTCACGACAACGAAGGCATCAAGACCGAGATCGTGCTCTCGATCACGCCCCGGATTCTGCGCAACCTGCAGCGTCCGCAAGCGCATCTCGCCGAGTTCGAGGGAGGAACCGAAACCAGTCTGCGAGGCCGGCCGGAGAGCGGCGGCAGTGCCAGCCCGGTGCTGCCGTCGGCCGTCGGCCGGCAGATCCCGCAGGTCCCCCAGGTTCCACCAGTCCCGCAGGTTCCACCAGTCCCGCAGGTCCCGCCGCAGCCGGGTGACGAGGCCACGCCGGCCTTGCCGCAGTCCGCTCCGCCGGGCGCGCAAGGGTCGCTGCTGCCGGCGGACGATGGCGCTGCCGCAGCCGCAGCCCTCGCACCGGAGGCCGTCGCCGGCACGCCGCCCGGCGGGCAAATGGGCGGATCGGCGCAGCTGCTCTGGCAGGGTCCGGCGCAAATCAGGGTCGGCGACAGCTTTTCGCTGCAACTCGTGATGCAGGCGGATCGACCGGTGGTCAGCGTGCCGCTGGCGATCGCTTTCAACCCCCGCCTGCTGCAGGTGAGTGAGGTCGGCGAAGGCGGCTTCCTCCGCCAGGGCGGCGCACAGACCAGCTTCAGCTATCGCATCGACCCCGCCGGACAGGTGTTGATGAGCGCGACGCGCAGCGGGAGCGGCGGCGCCACCGCCGCCGATGCCCTGGCGACGATCAGTTTCCGTGCCCTCGCGGCCGGCACCGCACGCATCGACCTGGTGACCATCGCGCCGGTCGGTAGCGGTGGATCGACGATCAACGCGTCGAGCCCCGGCGCGCATACCGTGACCGTCAGCCCCTGAGTAATGAAAGACGCGCACGGTTTTTCGCTGATCGAACTGCTGATCACGCTCGCCGTTCTCGCCGTTCTCGCCGGCGTTGTCGTGCCGCTCGCCCAGACGGCGTTGCAGCGCAGTCAGGAGCAGGAACTGAGGCTCGCGCTGCGCGAACTGCGAGACGCCATCGACCGTTACAAGAAGGCGAGCGACGAGGGGCGAATCAGCCGATCGATGGAGGACAGCGGTTATCCGAAGGACCTGCAGGTTCTGGTCGACGGCGAAGAAGATCTGCGTGACCCCAAACACAGCCGGATCTACTTTCTGCGCCGGATCCCGCGCGACCCGCTGCACCGCGATAGCCGCGTGCCGGCAGCCGGTACCTGGGCCTTGCGCGCCTACGCGAGTCCCCCCGACGACCCGAAGCCGGGCGAAGACGTCTACGATGTCCATTCGAAATCGCCTGCGCTCGGCTTGAACGGCATTCCCTACCGGCAATGGTGAGCCGTCGCGAACGACCGCGACCGGCCGGCGCTAATCGCCACCCGAGTTGTTCCGCTCCCGGCTTCACCCTGATCGAGCTGCTCGTCGTGCTGTCGATCATCGCCCTGCTGTTGACCCTGGCCGTTCCCCGGTACCTGCATAGCGTCGACGTCGCCAAGGAAGCGGTGCTCGCCGAGAACCTGCATATCGTCCGCGAGACGATCGACAAGTTCTACGGCGACAAGGGCCGTTATCCCGAGAGCCTCGACGAACTGGTGAGTGAAAGATACCTGCGCGCCCTGCCGCATGACCCGATCACCGAGAGCAGCGAGACGTGGACGATCATTGCGCCCGAAACGCCCGACGTCGCGGGAAATGTCTATGACGTGAAGAGCGGGGCAGCCGGCACCACCCTCGACGGCCGCCCCTTCGCCGACCTCTAGCGATGCCGCACTCCTTCGCTTCGCCGCTCGCCGCAGCGACCCGCCGCCGGCTGGCCGGTTTCACCTATCTCGGGCTGCTGATCCTGGTTGCCATCCTGGCGCTGGTGGCGAGCGCGACGCTGACCCTCGGCAGCATCGTCCAGCGCCGCGAAGCCGAGGAGCGACTGCTCGAAGTCGGCGACGCCTATCGCCAGGCAATCGCGAGCTATGTGCACAGCAGTCCGGCGGGCAATCGCCGCTACCCCGCCTCGCTCGCCGACCTGCTGAAGGATCCGCGCCATCCGGGCGTTCGCCGCCACCTGCGGCAGCTCTACCCGGATCCGATCAGCGGCAAGAACGAATGGGGGCTGGTCCAGGCGCCGGGCGGCGGGATCATGGGCGTACACAGCCTCTCACTGGCGCGGCCGATCCGGATCAGCGGTTTTGCCATCGAGAACCAGTCATTCGAAGACAAGGAGCACTATGCGCAGTGGGTCTTCCTCGTTTTGCCTTCGGCGGTCGGCATCGCCAACCGACCCGGAAGCGCCCGCGGCAACCCGCCGGGGCAACTGTCGGGGCAGCTTCCGGGGCAACTTCCTTCACCGCCTTCCGACGCCCGGATTCCCAAGCTCTTTTCGCCGCCGAGCACGCCGACTCCGGGAGGGTTGCCGGCGCCCACGGTGCGACCGATCAGCCCGCAGCGCTGAAATCAGGGCGCCGGCAGCGCCGTCACACTCTCGATCCAGGCTTCTAGCCGCTGGCCGATCGCCAGCCGTACCTGGTAGCGCGGGGGCTGCCGGGCGACGTCCCGGCGGGGGATCTGGCGCAGTGGTTCGAGCACCGGACGCAGCGCGAAGGGGACGTTGATCTCGGGGATGGCGAGCTCGCTGACCTGGCCGGAGAGGTGCTGAGCGCCGTTGTGATTGCGCACCGTCGGCCGCACGCTGCCGCGCAGGATCAGATAACGGCCGCGGTCCGGGTAACGGCTGCGCAGGGCAGCGAGGTCGAGACCGGCGTCGATGGCGAACAGGCGGCTGGCGTGGGTTTCTTCGAACCCGAGCCGTTCGCGGCTGGCCTCGGCCCGCTTGGCAAACGGCTCGCTGCCGGGATTGGCGAGCGCGGCCGCGTGCTCGCGAGCGGCGTTTTCCCGTGCGCGGACGAGCGCCTGCTGCCAGGCCGGTCCTTCGAGTTCGAGCACCAGCAGCACCTGCCGTGGCAGTTGACGGAGCAGGCGCTGGCGGGCTTCGGGGCTCGCGTCGTCGGGCGATGTGTCGAAGCCGAGGGTGGCGAGGTGAGCCGCATCCAGCCACGCCGGCTGGCCGCCATGATAGGCGTAGCGGTAGTCCGGGTCGGCGGCCTCCTGGTCGAGGACCCGCCAGAGGAGGGTGAGCGCGAGGCCGCTGTTCTCCCTCTGCCGGAAACCGCCGGAGGGCAGGGACAGTTCGCGTTCGCTGAGGGTGACGCGGCTCTCCGCTTCAATCGCCCGGTTCACGAAGACGCCGGAGAGGGCGACGGCGTTGGTCAACACGATCAGCGCCGCCCCAGCGACGAGGGTGCGCATGCGCGTCCAGGCCTTCACGGGCGTGCCTTCGGGTCGCTGCGATCGACGCTGCGCAGGCGCTGGAGGATCAGGAGAACGAGCAGGGCGGTGAGTCCGAGCACCAGGAAGAAGATGTATTTGGGCATCAGCTCCCACCACCAGTCGTAGAACTTGGTGTACAAAAAAAGGACAAAGAAGGTGATGCCGGTGTTGACCGTTTCGGGCCACCCGCGCCGCGTGCCGACCCAGATGGTCAGGGCGCTGACGGCGAAACCCGCGACCTGGTAGCCGCCCTCGATCAGCTTCGGCGACAGGTCGAGGTAGCTGATCTCGCCCCAGTGGCTGAGGATCAGCAGCGGAATGAAGGCCGTCAGCAGGCCGAAGACGCGGTAGAGGGCGGCGAAACCGGAAGTCTTGCGATCTCCCGTCAGCCCGGGAATGGCGAGTAGCAGCGCGGCGGCGACGAAGAAGTTCTCCGGCCGTTCGCCGGCGTAAATCCAGTAGACGCCGCCCCAGGTGCCGACGCGCGCCGAGACGAAAGCGATCAGGCAGAGAATACCGGCGGCGAGCAGCAGGCGAAGGTCGCAGGCATAGGCGAGCAGGAAGGCAAACGCCGCCCAGGGCAGCAGTGCCTTGTCCGACGGCGTGATGTTGAAGATCTGGCCGATCATCGAGATGTTGAGCACGAAACAGGCAAAGGCGACCAGTGCTGCGAGGCGTGTGAAGTAGCCGGTCGCGTCGCGCCCCTGGATCCAGACTGTCAGGCCCAGGCTACCCAGCGCGCCGAGGATGAGGATGACGACCTGCGCGGTTTCCGGAAATCGTCCCCAGAACTGGTAGAAGAGGAAGAATACGCTCGCCGCCAGCGCCAGGGCGCCGAGGAAGGAGGTGACCCGCATGCCGAGCGAGAGGTGCCGGGCGCGCGCGTCGCGTTCGATGTCGAAGTCGCGCGCGTAGCCTGCCAGCAGCGACTGGTGATGAGCCGCCAGGGCCTGCCGCTGCGCTGCCGGGAGGATGAGCACGCCTTCCGCTTCGAGGCGTTCAAGTTCGGCCTGGAAGACACTGATTTCATCGGCCCGTCGTTGTGCTTCGCTGCGCGCCGGGAGGTGAGTCTTTCGATCGCTCGTCATGGTCGGGGATTATGCCGGGTTTGCCGGGCTGCAGCCAGCCGGTTGCGGTGTGCGCGGCCCCGCGGCCTTGGCGGCGTGAGGGGTGTGCCCGCTGCGGGCCGATGGGGTGAGAATGTTTTTCCCTGCGTTCGAACTTTTGAAGGAGAATTTCATGAGCGGAAAATTCAGCCTGATCATCCTTTCCCTGTTGGCCACTGCAGCCAGCGCACAGTCGGTGGTGGACTCCCAACTGACCCTCACCCCGTATGTGACCGGTCTCCAGGTGCCGACCCAGATTCGTTTTCTGGGTGCCGACGATCTCCTGATTACCGAGAAGAACACCGGCCGCGTCGTGCGCTCGCAAAACGGCGTATTGAGCACGGTGCTCGATTTGAACGTGGCGAACAACAGCGAACGCGGTCTCCTGGGGCTCACCCTGGATCCGCACTTTGCAGCGAACAATCGCGTCTATGGGTACTATAGCGTCTCCAGCGGCGGCGACGGCGGCACCTGGGTCGAAAATCGGCTGTCGCAGTTCACCTGGAACGGCAACACGCTCGGCAACGAAGTCCCCCTGCAGACCTTCGGCCGCGCCACCGACCTGCTCGCCAATGGCCCGAACCATGATGCCGGCCCGATCGTCTTCGGGCCTGACGGTAAACTCTACGGCACCACCGGCGACCTCAATCGACGCCGCGCCGAGCAGAACATCCTTTCCGAGGCGACTGTGTCGGCGCTGGTCGGCGGCATCTATCGCCTGAACGCCGATGGCAGCGTGCCGGATGACAACCCGTTCGTCGCTGCAGCGAATCCCGATTTTCATCGCTGGTTCGCCTATGGCGTGCGCAACAGCTACGGCATCGCCTTCGATCCGCTCACCGGCAAGCTGTGGAACACCGAAAACGGTCCCGACCTGTATGACGAGATCAATCTTGCCGCGCCCGGTTTCAACAGCGGCTGGACGCAGATCATGGGACCGGATGCCCGCGACCCCCAGGGTGAGGGGGATCTCGTGCAGTTGCCCGGATCGGCGTACAGCGACCCCGAATTCTCCTTTCGCACGCCGATTGCCATCACCGGTCTGGCCTTCCTCGCCAACTCGGCGCTCGACGCCGCTTATCGCGATGCGCTCCTGGTGGGCGATGCGAACAACGGCAACCTCTACCTCTTTCGTCTGAATGCCGCGCGTGACGGCTTCGTGCTCGGCGGTGCACTTGGCGATCTGGTCGCCGACGATCTCGCCGAGCGCAACGCGCTGCGTTTCGGCGAGGGCTTTGGCGGCATCTCGGACATCCAGATCGGCCCGGATGGCGATGTCTATGTGGCAAGTCTCGGCCGGGGAACCGTCTATCGTCTGAGTGCACCGACGCCGGTGCCGGAACCTGCCACTCCCTTGCTGTGGGCGGCCTGCGGCCTGGCCCTGCTGCTCTCCCGCGGCCGGCGGAGCCGCCGATCGCAAGCGGCCTGAGCGCCTTTGGTCAAAAACGGTCGCTGACCCGCGATCGCCGGCTCAGTGGCCGCTGACGAAGCGGAAGGGGATGGCGATTACCGCTTTGCCGGTATCGACCACCAGCGTCGCCTGCCACTCCATGCGGCCGGTGACGCAGACCGCCAGGCTGGCGGTGGCGCTGAAGCGCTCGCTGCTTTCCCCCTGTCTCTGCAGTTGCTGCCGGTTGTAGCCCATCTCCATCTCGGTGCCGGCGAAATCGACTTCGACCTTGCGCACCTCGACACCGCGAAAGCTGGCCTGCAGCTGCAGCGGTGCGAGGACCGGAATCGGCCGGGGTTCGATCGAGAACTCGACCTGCGCGCCATCGGGCAGGGTCGTGACGCAGACCTGTTCACCCAGGTTGCAGGTAGACAGCGGCAGCGCAAGGTCGCTCTTCGGGTTGAGCAAGGGCGCCAGCTGGTGGCCGGCGACGCCGAGGGCGACGAGTCCGAGCACGATGGCAGCGTCGAGAAGCCGGATTCTGGGCATGAGGAGATGGCGTGGGTCGGTGAGTCCGACATTAGAACCTGAAAACCTCCGTTAGCTGTGAGAAATCCCGTTCAGGCTAACGTTCCCGTTGCGGCCGGGTCGCGAGTTTGACGATAATGTCCGAAAAGAATGCTGATCGGGAGCAATGCCCATGCCAACTTTCGTCAAGGTCGGCGAGTTTGCCGTGCAGGCGCCGAGCGGCATCTTCTTCACCAGCCGTGCTCGCCGGACGGAGTTCTGATGGAACGGTTCACGCCTGCCCTTGATTTTCACCTGCTGAACGACTTTCAGCACGATTTCCCGCTCTGTGCGGCGCCCTTTGCCGAACTCGCGGCCCGCCTCGGCGTCTCCGAGGGGACCGTCCTGCGGATGCTTGAGGCTCTGCGCCGCGAAGGAAAGATCGCCCGCGTCGGTGCGGTCTTTGCGCCCAAGCGCATCGGCGCGAGTACGCTGACGGCGATGGCGGTGCCGCCGGAGAAGCTTGCCGCCGTCGCCGAGGCGGTCAATCGCTTTCCCGAAGTAAACCACAACTACGAGCGCGAACACCGCTACAACCTCTGGTTCGTCGTCACCGCCGGTTCGGAAGGTCGATTGCAGGCGGCCCTCGGGGCGATCGAAAAAGTCGCCGGCTACCCCTTGCTGCAGTTGCCGCTGTTGCAGGAATACCACATCGACCTTGGCTTCACGCTCGACGGCAAGGGGGAAAAGGTCGCCACCGGCAGCCTCGTTCGCCGGCCGCCTTTTGCGCCGCCGCCGCCGCTCGACGAGCCCGGACGGCGGCTGGTGATGGCCTTGCAGGAAGGGCTGCCGCTCTTCATCCGGCCGTTTTCGGTGCTCGCCAGTCGTATCGGTTGCGACGAGAGCGAGGTACTCGAACGGATTCATCGCTGGTGCGCGGAGGGCATCATCAAGCGTTTCGGGGTGGTCGTGCGGCATCAAGAACTCGGCTATACGGCCAATGCCATGCTGGTGCACGACGTTCCCGAGACCCTTGCTGACGAGCTCGGCGACCAGCTGGCGCGCGCCGCGGGGGTGACGCTGTGCTACCTGCGGCGGCGGCAGCTGCCGCAATGGCGTTACAACCTTTTCTGCATGATCCACGGCCAGGAGCGGGCCGAAGTCGAGGAGAGGATCACCGCCCTGCGCGCACAACTCTCGCTGACCGGTTACGCGCACGACGTCCTTTTTTCGCGGACCCGCTTCAAACAGAATGGCGCGCGCTATGCCTGAGGGAGCGCTGATCGACGCCATCCTCCCGCTCTGATGTCACCTTCCCGGTCAAATCCTCCAGCGAAATCTGCAGGGCTGCCAGGTCGAGGGGTTTGTGCAGCACGACGATGCCGAGGTCGGACATGCTGCGCAGCAACATCGGTTCGGTGTCACCGGTAATCAGGATGGCCGGCAACTCAAGGCCAAATCGGGTGCGCAGCGCAGTGATGATGTGATAACCGGTGTCGCCGCCGGTCAGACGGTAGTCGGCCACCACGATATCCGGTGGACGCGCGTCGAGTGCGGTGAGGATCTCGGCCAGGGTAGCCGTCGCGACCACCTCATGACCGAGGCGCTGCAAACTGACGACCAGCGCTTCGCGAACCATCCGGTTGTCTTCGACCAGGGCAATCCGCAGGGGGGTGGCGGAAACGGCGGGCGGCGTCGTGACCGGTGAGACGGACCCGGACTCGCCGAGCGGCAGTTCGACGGCGAATACCGAACCCCGACCCGGGCGGGATCGGACACGGATTTCCAGGCCCAGCAGGGCGGCTGTCCTGGCGACGATGGCGAGGCCGAGCCCGCTGCCCTGCGAGCGGGCGCCATCACCCAGTTGCTTGAATTCCTCGAAGATCTCCGACGTCTTGTCGGCGGGAATGCCGATGCCGGTGTCCCAGACCTCGACCCAGGTCTTGCCCTGCCGGCGCCGGCAGGCGACCAGCACGCCGCCCTTTTGGGTATAGCGGATGGCGTTGGCAACCAGGTTGTTGAGCAGGCGTTTGAACAGGAGCGGATCGCTGCGGGCTATCACGGGCGAGGAAAGGCAGCGCAAGCGCAGGCCCTTGAGCTGGGCTTCGAGGACATGAATGGATTCGAGGTAGGTGAGGATCACCGCGATCGGAAAGTCGCTGACGCACGGGGTGACCACGCCCGCCTCAAGCTTGCTCAAATCCAGCAAATCGTTGAGCAGGGCGCTCAGGCTGACGAGGCAGTCCTGCATGTTCGCAACCAGCTTCCGGTTTTTCGGCGCGACGGTGTTTTTCAACAGGCCGGCATAAATATTGAGCGCCGAAAGGGGTTGCCGAAGGTCATGACTGGCCGCCGCCAGGAAACGCGATTTGGCGTTGTTGGCGCGCTCCGCTGCCGCCATCGCGGCGCGCAAGGCCGCCTCCCGGTTTTTGCGTGAGGTGATATCCAGATTCGTTCCCACCACCCATTCAGCCTCTCCCTGAGCATTGGCGCGGACGGTTTCCACCGCCTCGATGTAGCGGATCTCCCCGTCGCCCTGATGCCGGATGCGAAAATCACGCCTGCCGGTCGCCCGTCCATGCACCACGTCCTGCAAAATCTCTTCCTGTCGGGGGAGATCCTCCGCCAGCACTTTCGCGCTCCAGTCGCTGTAGGAGACAAAGCCGTCGTCCGTCGGGGGGATGCCGTAGAGTCGGAACATCTGGGCATCCCAACGGATTCGGCCGGTCGAGAGCTGCCATTCCCAGACGCCCACGCCCGTCGCCTCGGTCGCCAGGCGCAGGCGCTGCTCGTTGCTGCGCACTTCCTCCTGCGCCTGTTTGAGCGAGGTGATGTCGAGATTGATTCCCGCCCACCAGATGATGTGGTCCTCGCCGTCCCGGATCGGCACCCCGCGGGCAAGGACGTGATGCCAGTTGCCGTCCGCACCGCGAAAGCGGTGCTCCCGGTTCCAGTGCGTGCCGCTGCGCACGCACGCCTGCCACGCGGCCAGGGTGGCCGCGGCATCGTCCGGATGCAGCACATCGCCCCAGCCGAAGTCCGAACATTGCGCCTGCGTGATGCCCAGCATCCTGAGGAAACTCTCACTGGCATAGACGTTACGGCCATCCGGTTCGCAGACCCACACCCCGTAGTCGATGCTCTCGCCGATGCCGCGGTAGAGCGCTTCACTGCGCCGCAATTTTTGCTCGGCCTCCAGGCGCGCGGTGATCTCGGCAACGACTCCGATCAGGCGGGCAGGGTGACCTCTGGCATCGTTGAACACGCGTCCACGCAAGTGGATCCAGTGCAGGCTGCCATCCGGCCAGAGCACTCGCGCTTCCAGCGCCATGCTGCCGGTGGCGAGCGCCTGCGCGTGCGCTGCCGTGATGATCGGGAGATCTTCGGGCAGGACGTGCTGCCGGGTGGTCTCGAACGTCCATTGCGGTTGCCGCTCGCGGTAACCGAAGATCTGGTCGTGACGCAGGGAACGCACCGTGATCCCGGTCGCCAGATCAAGGTCCCAGGTGCCGAGATCGGCAGCTTCCAGAGCGATCCGCAAGCGCTCTTCGCTCTCGCGTAGCGCCTCCTCGCTCGATCGCACGGCCGCTTCGCGGTCGTAACCCCTCTTTAACATCTTCCTGGCATATTCCGGTCTTTTCCCGGGCAGCGCGCGCCTAGGCGGTTGATTTTATTGTTGGTAGATTTTCCAAAACGTTTTGTGGTGCCATAATAGTTTGGCTGAGGCGGCCAAACCCCTTGTTTTTGTTGTACGCTCGTGTGGATGTTTATACGCCAAACGAGAACGAACAACAAAGCCACGGGTGAGGGCTACTTCACCTATCGACTGGTGCGCACGCAGCGTATCGGGGGCAAGGTCCGTCAGATCACGGTACTGAACCTGGGGCGGCACTTCCCGATCAAGCAGGAAGACTGGCCGCTGTTGAGTAGCCGCATCGAGCAGTTGCTCAATCCTCAGGGGCTGCTCCTGCCCTTGCCCTGCCCGGAGGCCATCGAGCGGGCGGCGCAGCGCTACTTTGCGCAACTGGTGGCGCAGGCGCCAACCCTGGCGTCTGCGGCGGGGCAGCCCAGTGAGGGGGACGCCGGGCCAGCCAGCAAACCGTGCCCGCCGCTAGACTTCCAGGAAGTCGATGTGGACTCGCTGCGGATGACCCAGCCCCGCTCGGTGGGGGTGGAGCAGGTCGGCCTGCATGCGCTGAGCGAACTGGGGCTCCTTGAAACGCTGAAGGATCTGGGCGTCAATGGCATCGTGCAAGCCTCGATCATCGGTAGCCTGATCGGCAGAATGGGCCAGCCGGGGTCGGAACGGGCAACCTGGAACTGGCTGCAACACCATAGCGCCTTGGGCGAATTGCTCGACTTCGACTTCCTGTCGATCTCTCACATGGGTTTGTACCGTGCCTCGGATGTTCTGATGAAGCATCGTGAAGCGATCGAAGCGCGGCTCTTTGGCTCTGTCCAGACGCTCTTTGATCTGCCAGAGACGGTCACGCTGTACGACCTGAGCAACACCTATTTCGAAGGCGAAGCCAGCGGCAATGCCAAGGCCCGGCGGGGGCGTTCGAAGGAGAGACGCAGTGACTGCCCGCTGGTGACGCTTGGTCTGGTGCTCGACGGCAGTGGCTTCGTCAGGCGCTCACAGACCTTTGCCGGCAACGTCTCGGAACCCGGCACGCTCTCTGCCATGCTGGCCGGGCTCGGCACTCCGGCGGGCGCGCTGGTGGTGATGGACGCCGGTATTGCCACCGAGGCCAATGTGAGCTGGCTGGCCGAACACGGCTATCGCTATCTGGTGGTTCGCCGCGGCGGCAAGCGCCAGTTCGACCAGAGCCGCGCGGTGACCATTGAGACTGCCAGCGAGGAGCCGCTCCATCTGCAGAAGGAACCCAGCCCGGACGGCAAGGAAATCTGCCTGTATTGCCACTCACCGAGTCGGCAACTCAAGGAAGAAGCGATGCTCGCGCAGGCCTGCCAGCGGTTTGAAGCGGGATTGCAGGAGCTGAGCGAGGGTCTGCAAAAGCCGCAGAGCGAGAAACGCCACGACAAACTGCTCGAACGTCTGGGCCGACTCAAACAGAAGAGCCGCGGCGCCAGCCAACACTATCAAGTCCAGTTCATCAGCGACGAGGGCAAGAAGGTGAGCGCGATCACCTGGCAGAAGGAGCTGGTCGCCGGCACGATGGCCACCCATCCCGGCGTCTATTGCCTGCGCACCAACGAACTGACCTGGGATGAAGAACGCCTCTGGCGCACCTATACGATGCTCACCGACCTGGAGAGCGTTTTTCGCAGCCTGAAGAGCGAGCTTGGCCTGCGGCCCGTCTATCACACCAACGAAGTGCGCGCCGACGGGCATCTCTTCATTACCGTGCTCGCCTATCAGTGCGTCCAGTTCCTGCGGGTCAAGCTCAAGGCGGCGGGAATAACCGACAGTTGGGCCACCCTGCGCGACATCCTCTCGGTACAGCGCCGGGTCACGGCGACCTTTACCCAGCGTGACGGGCGCTCCTTGCATGTGCGCAAAGCGACCGTCGCCGAGCCCGAGCTGATGGCGATCTACCAGGCGCTGGGGCTCAACTGCGCACCAGGAGGAACCAGAAAACTGATCATCTGAATCCAAATCACCGGCGTGTAGTGCCACTCGAGCTTTTTTTAGACCGCAAGCGGTTGATTAAGGAAGATGCTTTTTCAGGCTTGTTAAACTTCGGGTAAGCCGTGGCTTTCTCCCGGTGGCGCCGGAAGAGTTCGGCGATGACGCTGAGGAACAGGCCCGCGGCGATGAAAATCGCCAGCGACGCCCGATCGATCGGCGAGGCGATGGCGAACTGTCCGCTCGGCGGCAGAATCGAGTACCCCACGTGCGCCGCAGCGATCGCCGTCACCAGCATCCCCGGCCCGAAACCCGCCAGGAGCGCGACGCCCATCACCCCCAGGTAGAAGGTGATGTAGGGGGGTAAACCGGTTCCCAGCCACTCCTCCAGCGCGTGCCGCACGTACACCGCCGCCGCTACCGCCAGCGGCGCTGCGGCATAACGCAGCAGCCGCCGGGTCAGCCGCGGCCAGAACGTGGAGCGAGGGTCTCTGATAGGATCTCTGATCGTCATCGTCATCTCCGAGGTCGGTCAGATTGCGGCATGCCTCGCCCGGCACGTCCATGGCGCCCAGGCCGGTGGCCGGAAGAGGATCCAGTCCTTCACGCGGACAGGCCCTCCGGCAGGCAGGACAGAAGTTCCGCAGAACAAAAGAGGACGGGAGAACACTTCGCATGCTGACACAATCAGGCTTGCGAGGGAAGAACCCGGACTTTGCGTCAGCGCCTCGATGAGGCAATCCAAGCTCTCGCTTCTCCGCCTGAAAAGTCAACAGCCCCGGCACATGCGCACATGCCGGGGCTGTCGGGGCGGAAAAAAAGTGGCGTAATCAGAACTTGAAGGTCAGGCCGCTGTAGATCGAGCGGCCCATGCCGGGAACCGCGGTTCCCCAGGGTATCCCGTTGAGCATCATGGTCGATCCCTGACCCGTGTAAGCGCCGCCAAGGGGCAGCGAGTAGAACCTGTCGAAGAGGTTGTCGACGCCGAGGTCCACTCGCACCTGCTTCCAGGTATAGCTGCCGCGCAGGTTGGTCAGCCCGTAACCCGCGGTCCTGATCTCGTTGCGCACGTCGGAGAGATCGTCTTTCGCCGCCGCCGCGACCACCTCGAGCTCGCCTTTCCATCCGCCCAGCGCGTGCGTCAGCGCCAGCTTCCCGTTGAGCGGCATGATGTTGTAGAGGCCGTCGCCGGTGTCGCGGTTCTCGCCGCGGGTGTAGGTGAGCACGCCGACGAGGCCGAAGTCGCCGAAACCTGTCGAAGCAAGCGGCATGCGGCCCGAAACCTCCAGACCGTAGAGTTCGGCGGACTGGTTGGCATACTGGAGGACGACGAACTGATTGCTCGTCGTCTGGTTGCCGGGCGTACAGGAGGCGCCCGCCGGGCAACGAATGGCATCGATGTAGTCGGTGACGCGCGTGTAGTAGGGCGTTGCGCGGAATTCCCAGCGCCGGTCAGTGGCATGCAGGTCAAGGGTCGCGGAAAGGGTATGCGCCTGTTCCGGCTTGAGATCGATATTGCCAAAATAGCCGTTGCCATCACCGACCAGGTTATTCATGACGGCGGCCATCGACCAGGTCGACCAGGTGTAGCGTTCATACAGGTTGGGCGAGCGCACCTTGCGCGCGACACCAAACTCGATGTCGCTGTTGGCGTCCGGCGTATAGCGTGCGAGCGCCGTCAGGTCCCAGTTGTTGTCAGTCTGTTCGCGGTTTTGGGCGTTGAACGCGGCGGCATCCTTCTTCTGGTCGTTGACCATCATGCCCATGCCATTGGTGGTCGGGTCATAGCCCCGAACATTGCCGGCGTCCGTCTTCACCCGTTCATAGCGCGCACCGAGCAGGGTCAGCCATTGCGTGTTGATCCGTGACTCCCACTCGCCGAACAGCCCGAGGCGGTCGCGCGAGCCGTCGTTGATGTTGTCGAAGGTGCCCGGCCACATGGCGGCACCCGAAGGCGGCCACCAGTCGTCGAGGGTGTAGTGCTGGTAGAGGCCGCCGATGCGGAGCAGGTTCCGTGCGTCGAGATTCACCTCGGCCTTGAGGTTAACACCGGTGTTGCTGCTTTCGGTGTACATCGGCATGCCGGCCGCGCAGTTGGCGCTGATCGGCGAACAGGGGGCGCCGTTGCCCGCCATGGGACCACCCGATGCCACCCCGTACCAGAACCGCTTGTCGGGACCGAAGTCCATGAAATGCGGGTCAACCTTCTCGTAGTAGGCCCGCGCCTCGAACAGACCCCAGTCGAACTGGCCGAGATAGCGCAGATTGAATGTCTTCTGCTCATTGTCGAGCATGTCCATGCGCTGGTTCGGATAAAGTTGTTCGGGGATGTGCTGGAAGCCGAACTTGGCCTCGACGAGATGGTCGCCACCCTTCAGCGCGATGCTCAGCATCTGGTTCAGGCTCTCGTAGGCCGTCGATCCGACCTCGTCGAGCGGCAGCATATGGCCGACACGGCCGGTGGCCGTGGTCGTCTTGAAATTGCCGCCGGCGGTGTAGTTGTCGGCCCGGGCGCTCGAACCGGTATAGCTCAGGCTGATGTTTTCGGTGGCGGCAGTGGCCGCGATGTTGGCGCCCCAGGCGTTGCCGTTGCTGCGGTAGAAGCCGCCGACCTGGCCCGTCGTCAGAAGATCCTGGCCCGGCGCAGCGAACATCGGCGCCGGCGTCTGGGCGATGATCGTGCCGGCAATGCTGTCGCCACCGACGCTGACCGGCGTGATCCCGGAGTAGACCCTGAGCGTGCCGACATGGGTCGGGTCGATATAGGACAGCGGCGGGTTCATGTGGTTGGGGCAGGAGGCGATCAGGTCCATGCCGTCGACCTGGATGCGGATACGGTCGTCAGCCAGGCCGCGGATGACCGGCAGGCTCGAAACCCCGCCCGCCCCATAGGTGCTGATGCCGGGAATGTTCCCGAGCAGGGTGGCGGTATCGCTGCTTGCCGGGCGCATCTGCTCGATGCTGCTCGGGCTGACCGTGCTCGAGACCGGCAGCGGCTGGAGCTTGCTGGCACTGACGACGACATCATCGAGGACCGGCGGGCTCCCGGCCGGGACGGCTTCGGCGATGACCGACGATGAAAAGGCAACGGCAATGGCAGCCGCCAGTGGATGAATGCGATACACCATGAAACTCCCCTTGAACTATCGAAATTCAGCGAGCGCTGATTCTGCGCTTTCGGTTTTGGCAAGGGAATGTGACAAATTGCCGCGCACCACGATGCCTGAGGAGGCGCCACATGCAACTGTGTTGCAAGTGTCACCTCCCTGTGCTTAAATTGCCGGCCATGAAGACTGCCGCCGCCGCCACTGTCGACCTGCCTGCGAATGCTGAAGCGCCTCCTTCAGATTCGCCGTGCAGGTGTGCCCACTTCATCGGCGGCGCGCTGAGGATGCGCGAATGACGTTCGCCCGCGCAGCCTTTCTGGCATTCCTGCTGCTGTTTGCCCAGTCGGCCGCGTTTCTCCATTCGCTCGAACATCTGCAGCCCGCTGCCGATGAAGCGGGCGAACCGGTGTGCACCTTTTGCCTCGCCGCGCAGGCGCTGGATGCCCCCCTGCCGATGCTCGCCAGGGCATTGCCTGAACCGTTACCCCCGCCAGCGCCGCCTGCCGGGACGAGCGATGACCGTCGTTCGCCGCAGCGCCCGAGCGCGTGCGCCCGCGCTCCTCCCTCTGCCTGACTGCCTGACCCGAATAGTCCATCGCCCAGCCCTTGCAGGGTGAAGTTCAGTGCTTACTGGAGGAATCGTCATGCGTACCACCCTTACCGCCATGGCTGCGGTGCTCTGCTTTGCCCCCTCGGTCGAGGCTGCCAACGACGCCGATCTGGCAGAGATCCGTGCCCAACTCAAACAAATGAAGGAAGCCTACGAACAGCGCATCGCAGCGCTCGAGATCCGCCTGGTCGACGCCGAAAAGGCCGCTGCCAAGGCCGAAGTCACTGCCGCTCAGGTGGCGACAGCGCCGCCATCCGTTGCGCCGGCAGTCGCGATGAGCGCTTTCAACCCCGAAATCTCGGTGATCCTGCAGGGCCAGTACAAGAACATGAAAGACATCCCTGAGCGGGGGATCACCGGTTTCTGGCCGGCCAACGGGCACAGCCATGGCGATGAGCACGGCGCCGAGCAGCGCGGATTCTCGATCGACCATAGCGAACTGGTGTTCACCGCCGGCATCGATCCGTATTGGCGCGGCAATCTGACGCTGGGTATTCAGGACAGCGAAGTCGAGGTCGAAGAGGCCTGGTTCCAGTCGCTGGCAATCGGCCATGGTCTGGGCCTCAAGGGTGGTCGTTTCCGCTCGGGGATCGGCTACCTCAACGACAAGCATCCGCACGCCTGGGATTTCGCCGATGCGCCCCTGATGTATCAGGCGCTGTTCGGCAGCCATGCCAGCTACACCCAGGATGGCGCTCAACTGAAGTGGGTGGCACCAAGCAGTCTCTTCGTCGAGCTCGGTCTTGAGGCTGGCCGCGGCTCAACCTACCCCGGAACCGACGAAAACAAGAACGGCGCCAACGCTGGCGCAGCCTACGTCAAGTTCGGCGGCGATGTCGGGATTGCCAACAGCTGGCTCGCCGGCCTGTCGTATCTGCAGACCTCGGCGAAGGACCGCGAAGCGGAATTCGAGGACGTCAACGGCCTCGCGGCACAAGGCCTGTTCGATGGCCGGTCGAAGACCTGGATTGCCGACTTCGTCTGGAAATGGGCGCCGAACGGCAACTCGACGGATCGCAACTTCAAGCTTCAGGGCGAGTACTTCCAGCGCTCGGAGAAAGGCGATCTCGACTGCCTGGATGAAGACGGCGTCGGCAACGCCTGCGATCCGGCGATGAGCGGCGCCACGGTCCGCAGCAACTATGACACGCGCCAGTCCGGATGGTATCTGCAGGGCGTCTATCAGTTCACGCCCCACTGGCGTGCCGGTCTGCGATATGACCGCCTCGATTCCGGCAAGCGCGATTTTGGCGTCAACGAGGACAATCTGCTGGTCGCTGACTATCGTCCGCAGCGCGCGACGGTGATGGCCGACTACAGCTGGAGCGAGTTCTCACGCATGCGCCTGCAGTATGCGCAGGACCGGTCGATTCAGGGAGTGACCGACAACCAGGTGACCCTGCAGTACATCATGAGCATGGGTAGCCATGGCGCCCACAAATTCTAGGACCCGCGGCGATGGTCGGCGGTCTCTTGCCGCCCCGCACGCCCTTCACGACCAAGGAGTTATCGTGACCCGTTTCCTCTCCCTGCTGATCCTGCTCGCCGTCTCGCTGCCGGCGCATGCCGCATTCAACATCTTTGCCACTGTCCCGGAATGGGGGGCGCTGGCACAGGAAGTCGGCGGCGACCGGGTCCGTGTCTACACGGCCACGCATGGCCTGCAGGATCCCCACCGGATCGAGGCCAAACCCTCGCTGATCGCCCGCGCCCGCAGCGCGCAGCTGGTGGTGGCGACCGGGGCCGAGCTCGAGATTGGCTGGCTGCCACTGGTCATTCGTGAGTCGGGCAACGCCGCCATCCAGTTCGGCCGGCCAGGCTACTTCGAGGCCGCACATCATGTCAGCATGCTGGAAATCCCCCCGCTGCTCGACCGGACGCTCGGTGATGTGCATGCCGCAGGCAACCCGCATATCCAGACCGATCCGCGCCATCTGCTCAGGATCGGCGAAGCGCTGGCCCGACGCATGGCCGAGCTCGACCCGGCCAATGCCACCGCCTACCTTGCCAACTACCAGGCATTCGCCGAACGGCTGCGAAGCGCGCTGGTCCGCTGGGAGAAGGACGCCGCACCGCTGCGCGGCGTGCCGGTTCTGGTTCAGCACAAGGCTTTTCCTTATCTGCAGAGCTGGCTCGGCCTGAAGGAAATCGCGACTCTGGAACCCAAACCCGGGCTTGAACCGACCAGCGCCTGGCTGGCGGGAATCGTCGCCCGGCAGGCCGCCGAGCCCGCCAGAATGGTCATCCGCCCCGCCTACCAATATGCCGCGCCCGCACTCTGGATCGCCGAGCGAACGGGGATTCCGGTCGTCGTGCTGCCGTTCACGATCGGCGGCACGCCCGAGGCCAAGGATCTCTTCTCGCTCTACGACGACACCATCCGTCGTCTGCTCAAGGCGCTGTAGGTGACGGAAGCTCTGCTCGAAATCGACGCGCTGACCGCCGGCTACAGCGGGCCGGTGGTCGGCCCGCTCTCGTTTCGACTGACTCGCAGCGAGATCCTCGGCGTCGTCGGGCCCAACGCCTGCGGCAAGTCGACGCTGCTGGCTGCCCTGACCGGGTCGGCAAGGATCTTCTCGGGCCGGATCGGCAAGGCTGCCGGCCTGCAGATCTCGCTGCAGCAGCAACAGCCGCCGAAGATCGGCGGTCTCCCGCTCAATGCCTCCGACCTGCTGGCACTGACCGGCGCGAATCCGGACGGGTTGCCACCCTGGCTCTCGGCACAGCTCGGCAAACGGCTCGACAGGCTCTCCGGGGGACAACTCCAGTTTCTCTATCTCTGGTCCTGCCTGCTCGCAGCGGCTGACGTCGTGCTGCTCGACGAGCCGACCAACAACCTCGACCCGGAAGGCACGGCTTATCTCGAGGGGGTACTGCGGTTGCGTGCCGAGGCCGGTTGCGGCCTGCTCGTTGTCAGCCACGACCAGCGCTTCATTGATGCCGTCTGTCACCGGAAGATCAGCCTCGGATGAACCTTGCCCTGCCACTCGACCCGCTCTTTGCCGGACCTTTCCTGACCGGGCTGATGTTCGCCATGCTGCTGCCACTGCTCGGTTGCTACCTGCGCCTGCGCGGCGAGTGGCTGGCCGCCCTGGCCTTTGCCCAGACGGCCGCTGCCGGCTCGCTGCTGGCGATGCTCGTCGGCCTGCCGATGGTGTTTGGCGGACTGGCCGCCGCCAGCCTGGCCGGCAGTCTCAAACACGCTTTCGATGGCTCGTCACAGACCACGCAGGGGGCTGCCTATGGCTTGCTGCTCCTGCTGGGCTGGGCCGCCTCGGTGCTCATGGTGAGCAATCTGCCGCTGGCGGAACGTCTGGGGCAAGCCCTGTTCGACGGCCAGCTCTACTTCACCGACCATACCCATCTGATCTCGGCTGCCGCCCTGGCGCTCGCTTCCCTGGTCGTCATGCGGCGGCTCTCGCAACGCCTGTTGCTGGCACATTTCTTTCCCGATTTCCTGCGCGCACGCGGGCTGTCCGGGAGAGGCGCGCAGCTGGGCTTCGATCTGCTGGTTGCTGGCGCGCTGGCGCTGGCGACCATGAGTCTGGGCGTGATGGGGGCCTTCGCGCTGATCTTCGTGCCGCCACTGGTGGCCTTTGGCTGGGCTGGCAGCTGGCGTCATTGCCTGCTCCTCGCCACGGCGACCGGCATCTCGATCTACGTCCTCGCATTCGCCCTGGCGCTCGCGCTGGACCAGCCTTTCAGCCCCCTGTGCGGCCTCCTGCTGGTCATTTTCGCGTTGCTCAGTGCCGTTCTGCGCCGTATCCCGGAAGGTCGCTGACCTGACCCGCGAGCAGAAGCAGTGCGGTCGACGGCAACCGGGCCTAGTGCCGACAGGATTTGTTGTAGTAGGCGAAAACGCTCTGCAAATGCTTTTGTTCCAACTGAGACAAGTTGACGAACTCCAGCCCACATAGAAGCCGTTCGCCATCTTTGCGTTGCCATTTGACTTGTGCCTGCAGGCTGACGGGTTCCTGCTCGCGATAATGTTCCAGATTCGGGTAAGGTATATAAAGAGAGATCCTGACCCGCGATTTTTGCGGTAGCGCCCGCTGCAGAATTACCTGTACTCCGGTCAGGCTCAGATCCTCGGTGAGAGAGTCCTGGCTGAACCCGTCATCGCTTTCCAGTTTTGCCAGCAAACCACGCTCCAGGCGCGGGTGGAGCCGCTTCTCGTTGGCCGTCACCGTACTTGTGATCGTGGTATTTCGATTAAAACTGAATCCAGACATGAGATCGTTGAGGCCACAGGAAACCTCATGCAGATCGTTACCGATCATGGCCGTCGCATCCACCTTGGTCGAACTCTCCACCAGCGTTTCGAACAGACGGTTCAGAGAACTTTCAAGTTGCTCGAGCTGGCCCATCTGCCTACGGCTTTCCTCGGCAATGGCATCGTTGCTCTGGGCGGCACCGGAGACTTCCGTGGCCATTGTCGTCATGGCCAGCGCCGTTTCTGTGGCGACCACTTGACTGTCGTGTACTCGCTCGACGACCGCAGCCATGGCATGGCGTAGATGCATGACTTTGCCGGTGATTGCCTCAACGATTGAGGTGACTTCCAGTGACGATATCGTGGTTCGCTCGGCCAGTTTTCTCACTTCATCGGCTACTACGGCAAAACCACGACCTTGTTCACCGGCTCTGGCAGCCTCAATGGCTGCATTCAGCGCCAATAGGTTGGTTTGCCCCGCAATCTCTCGAATGGTGTCAAGAATCCGCGTGATCTTTTCGGCGGCCTCTGCGAGTTCGGTCGCCTCGGTGGCAGCGCGGTTAACTTCACCCGTGGTGCTTTCCAGTTTGGCTATATTCCGGTCGACGGCACCGACGCCCTGGTGTGCGAGCTGCTCGACCTGCCGGGTTTGCTCAGCAGCATTCTCCGCTTTTGACTTCACTTCTCGGGCGATGGACTTGAGATTCTGGGTCGCAGAGACCACTTCGGCTGAGCGATTCTTTTCCTGCCGAGTGATCTCGGCAATGCTTTTCGAAAGCGTTGAAATCTGGAACGATGACTGGACCATCTGCTTGCTGCTTTCATCGACGCTGACAAGAATGTGCGATATCTTGCCATGCATCGTTCGCATCGCTGCCATCAGACTATTCTGATCGCCGTCCGCAACGCTGACGTCGTGGGAAAGATTGCCCTGAGCAATGGTTTGGGCAATCTGCGCGGCAGATTCAGGCTCGCCACCAATCTGCTGCAAAATTCCACGAATCAACCTGAATGCAATAATCAAGGTCAAGGCGATGGCAAACAAGGTTAGCCCGGAATTGATCACCATCGACTGGCGTGCCTCAGACTGGCGTGCCTCGACCGTAGCGACAAGATCATTGGCAACCTGGTCCTCAACCTCCTTGAGAAGATTAATCCGGTCGGTCGCCTTTGCAAACCAGACTTTGGCATCCATGCCCAGGCTTGCGTTAGACATATTATCGATGGCAGACTTTTTGATCCTTGTTGCCTCGTCCACCGCCGGGGCTGTCATCTTGCTCTTGAACAAAGCGGCCTGCGCTGGGCTGGAAAAACGTTGAAAGGCTTCAAGCGATGACTGTTGAGCAGAGGAGATCGTCAGAAAACGTACCAGCATCTCGGGCGAGAATTTGTCTGCGCCAAAGACATTGGAAAGCGTCGCGCGCTCGATACCGGCGAGTTCCTTGCCTTGCAACAGGGCATTATAAGCATTCGCTACGCGCGACACACTTTTGTCGTTGGAAAGAGACGAGGTCTGCCCGGTCACCGCCAGGAGATGGGCAATGGTATTGCTGTAGTAAGCAATGGCTTCTGCAGCCCCAATGCCGAAGGCCGAGACAGCCTGGCGCTTGGACGAAAGGTCTCGGAGTTGTTCGCCGGCTTCATTGAGCTTGCTGAACAGCTTCTCCCCAAAAGCCGAGGCAGAAAAACTGCTGAGCTGTTTCTCAAAAGCAGCTCTGGATTTGTCCACTTCGGAGCGCTGTGCCGAAAGCTCACTGGCAAAATTGGCTCCCTTGCTGCCGATGAAACCGGCACTCATGCCTCGTTCTTTTTGCAATTGGTGTACGAGCGCGCCAATATTTGCAGAAAAATTGGCCAACTCTTTCAGTGCAGCCATTTCTTGCGCTTGCCGTGTCTTGTCCAGCACCGTGCTGATTGAGAAGAACAGAAGAAAAACGATGGGAACAAACACCAGTACGAGCAGCCTGTATTTCAAACGCATTGAATTTCCCTGAAGGTGATGACTATTTATGGCTATTTATTCTTGTATGAAAGTGATTCGCGACCAACCGACATCAATAAAAAAGTGAAGGACAGGAAATTCAGCAGTATGGCGGAAGTATATGGGTCTCGGTCGATGGGCGTCAATCCTGAATTTGCCCCGGGAGCCTCTGACAAGGCTGTCCGGGAAGCCGGGCGCGCACCGGCACCGGCACCGGCACGGGGATCGGCATCCCCGTCCATGACGTCCAGGCTTTCCCGCTCTGCCAGAAGCGGCTAGCATTTCCGGTAGCGCAGAACCTGCTGCGCATCGATGGAGGCCATCATCGCGCGGTCGATCCTGTACCTGCACATCGGGGCAGGCTGCGTGTCGCTGCCGCCAGTCTTCGCCGACCAAAGCGCCTGCCAGCTTTGCCGTCATGAGGCATTTGGACCCTTCACCGAGAACCCTTCGCTGTCTTTCACATCACGCCTTCCCAAGGAACTGTCATGCTCCCTCGCGCCCTGTTTGCCGTTACCGCCGCCCTGGCCATCGCCAGCCCTTTCGCGCACGCTGAAAAAGCCCATGTTCACGGGGTTGCCGAACTCAACGTCAGCGTGGAAAGGGATACCCTGCAGATTGCGCTCGAATCACCGCTGGACAGTCTTCTCGGTTTCGAGCGGGGGCCCCAAGGCAAGCAGGAACTCGACAGGGTACGCCGCATGGCAAACCGGTTACGCGAGGGCGACAAGCTGTTCGTACCGACGCCATCAGCTGGCTGCAGGCTGACAAAAGTGACCCTGGTGTCCGCCGTCATTGACCCTGTCCTGCTCGGGGAAGCCCCGGTCGCCATGCCGGCAGCAAAGGCGGCGCGGGGCGATGATCAAGCGGGAGCTGGCCACGCCGACCTGGATGCCGAATTCATCTTCCATTGCGCCCAGCCGGCGGCGCTTCAGGGCCTCGAAGTGAAACTCTTTGGCGCCTTCCCGGGCTACCGGCAAATCCGGGCGCAAGTGGTGACCGGCAAACGACAATCCGCGGCCAGGCTCTCACCGAAGGCCAGCACATTGCGCTGGTAGCGGTGAGAAACCGGAGGCGCGCGCTCAGCGGTCGACCAGCCGAGCGCCCCGATCGGCTGCCCCGGCAGCGGATCGGGCAACCACTCGACGTCGGGCCCGAAGCGTGCCCGTCCGGCGAGGTCGAGGGTCAGATGGACGCCCAGGCCACCGCTTTCCGGCAGTGGATAGACGAGGTGCGAGAAAGGTGAACGGCCGGCGAGCGCATAGTAGCTGCCTTTTGCCTGATGAGTGTCGCCGCCTCGGTCAGTGAAAGTCACACCCTCGCCGTCTACAGCAGCGCATCGAGCGGACTCCGAACCTCTCGCCCACCGCGCTTGAGCACATGCGTGTAGATCATCGTCGTGCTCACATCGGCATGGCCCGGCAGTTCCTGCACCGTGCGGATGTCGTAGCCGGTATCGAGCAGCGATGTGGCGAACGAGTGGCGAAGCGTGTGCGGGGTGGCCAGCCTGGTGATGCCCGCCGCGATCACCGCCCTCTTCATCGCCCGTTGCAGCAGCTTTTCGTCGAGATGATGGCGGCGCTCCAGTCCGCTGCGTGGATCGATTGAGTGACTCCCGGATGGAAAGACGTACTGCCAACTCCAGGTTCGGTTGGCGGCTGGATACTTGCGTTCGAGTGCATAGGGCAAGTAAACGCTGGTTTTCCCCAGTCGCAGGTCGTCCTCGAAGATCTGTCTGCGCCGCATCAGGTGCTCGCGCAGATCCGCTGTCAGCGTCTCCGGCAGCATCGTTACGCGATCCTTCGCGCCCTTGCCGTCGCGAACCAGAATCTCTCGCTGCTCGAAATCGAGATCCTTCACCCGCAAGCGAACGCATTCCATCAGGCGCCTGCCGCTGCCGTACGGCAAACGCGCAAGCAGCGCATAAACTCCCTGCATCCGGTCGAGAACGCGTTGGACTTCGTTGCCCGACAGCACCACCGGCAAGCGCTCCGGCCGCTTCGCTCGCACCACGCCGTCGAGCCACGGCAGGTCAATCCCCAGGACCTCGCGGTAAAGGAATAGCAAGGCCGACAACGCCTGGTTCTGGGTCGCGGCGGCTACCTGGCCTTCCACGGCCAGGTGCGTGAGAAAGGCCTCGACTTCGTCCGCGCCCATTTCTCGCGGATGGCGCTTGTGGTGGAAGAGGATGAATCGCCTGACCCATTGAACATATTGCGCTTCGGTTCGTATGCTATAGTGCTTCAGCCGGATGCGGTCGCGAAGCTGATCGAGCAGCTTGGGTTCCGAAGGGGTGTTTTGCGTCCCGTCAGGTGTGTTCATCGTCGCTCCTTTCAATAAATCAGGAGGTTGCAAAGGATGAACCGAAGTATACACCTTGTGCTGTATTTTTATACACCTTTTTAGGTGTCTACTTCACGTTAGCCGCGAGTAGGCACCATGGCCCCTACCGTTGTCCGCGACGGTTCGTATAGGCTCTTCTTCTTTTCACGCGAAGAGCCGAGAATGCACATCCATGTGGCCCACCCACATGGTGAGGCCAAGTTCTGGCTGCAACCAAGTCTGACGCTGGCCAACCACACCGGCCTGTCCAAGCAGGAACTGGCCAACGCTGAGCGCATCGTCGCTCGCCACCTTCAGGAGGTCATCGATGCCTGGCACGAACATTTCGGCGGCTGAAGTCACCCACGTCTCAGTACACGGTTTCTGGCTGCTTCTTGGCGATGAAGAGCTTCTCTTGCCGTTCCCTGAATTTCCTTGGTTCCGGCAGGCCACCATCGAGCAACTGACCACCATCGAATGGCCAAGCCCGGATCATCTGTATTGGCCGCTGCTGGATGTGGATTTGTCCGTTGCATCCATCCGACACCCGGAAAATTTCCCGCTCGTCTCGGGAGCATCGGCTAACCCTGCGCTCCAGCCGGACCCGCCGCAAGCGGCGCGCCGCTGAGCTTCGACGTTAGCCCTCACCAAAAACGCTCGGCACGGTTCGTAGCAATGCTCAAACTTTGGTGGTTACCCTAGATGAAGCCAGTAACCTGCCCAGGCTCCCATGTTTACCTGTGTACATTGGTACTCTCCGATGTCTACAGGCATGCATCTGGCGTGCTGTCGAAAACACGTTAGGCCACATACATGCGTTCAAAGCTTGCAATTCTGGTTCTTGCACTTTGGTTGACTGGCAACGCCAGCGCCGGCGAACGCATGGACCCCGCGTGGCACCCAATAGTGTTTAGCATGATTGAGAGCTGGATTTCAGACGTCGAGAGCCCCGTGGTTACAGAAGTAAACCTCGATGCTGTGCAACGGAATCGCAACCAATTCGACCAAGACGAAGTGAAACAAGAAGGAGGGTGGGTTGTTTACCGCGTGCCGGAGGGAGGCTTTAAGCGTTACCGCGTGATCGAGCACAAAGATAAATATTATAAAGTCGAGTACCAGGACAATGGTGGCGGAACGCTAACCACAAATTCGCGGATCGGATTTATGCTGGAAAGGCGCGAGATGCTTGTGGACGGGAGGTCCAAAGCAATTAACATTCTCAAAGTAATTTCCTACTCGAAATAAAAAAGTGAACCGGGCATTACGAGCCTCCAGCGTGCATTGGCAGACTCCCGCGAGCCCTGCCCCCCACGCGAGGGAAAAGATCAAAGGAGCCGGGGTCGGATTAAATGCAAATCAATAGCCCAACTCTGCGCTCCAAGCGACGCGGCGCGATAAAGCCGCGCAGCGCGCCTGAGTTTTCACGTTAGGCACCACAAGGGAGATCGCGGTGAAGGTCTGGGCAGGAATCACCGGTGAGGGTATTAGCCTTCGAATCTCGGCCGAGCCGCCGGAGAAGATGACGCCTTCTGAGACGGCCAGCCAAGAAGCACCAAGGCGGAACTACGTCTACGCTCACGTCAGGAGCGATAAGGTGCCCTTCTACATTGGCAAGGGAAATGGGCGCCGCGCGTGGGATGACCTTCGCCATCCTCTTTGGCACCGCTATGTCTCGAACCATCTAGACGGTAAGTACAAGGTGGTCATACTCGTTGACGACTTGACGCCTGACCAAGCAAATGAGTTCGAATCTGAGTGGATGGTTCAAGAATCTGACACTCTCGTGAACTGGATAAACCTCGGTCGAAGGACTGATCTTGATGCTCTTGAACGCTTTCACGCTCTGCAGCACGAAAACCGCGAGCGCGTCGACCGAGCGAAGCAGCTTGAGAAGGCTGAACCCGAAAGTGCAGTCGCCGTCTACTACGAAGCGTTGCACTGTATCTCGACCTACGCAAAGCTGAGGACGGAAGAGGGCCTTGTCGGCGCGCTACTCGACGAAGAGCGAGCCGAGTTCGGTTACTCCGGGGAACTCGTGGTCCTCGACCGCTTGACCCTCTGCTTGGTGCGCCTTGGGCGAAGATCAGAAGCGAAGGCAGTAGCCGAACGATACTTTGCTGAGTATCGCTGTGACGAGCGGCTTTCTGCTGCGGCGGCCATTAAGAAACGCGTTGCGAAGGCGGTGGCGAGTGGTGCCTACCATGCGGTCCACCGGACGCTGTGTGATAAAGCCGCGCAGCGCCGGTGACCTCCACGTTAGAGCCCATTGGAGACCCTCTAGATGCAGCGAACCTGTCTTCTCTTGCTTGTTCTCGTCGGTCTTGGCGGATGTGCCTCGAACCCCAATTCGTTTTGGTATGAAGGGGCGGTGATGAACTACGACGTCTTAGAAATCGGGCAACGGCAATACAAGCTCATTGCGAATGGCGCCGGCCGTCACAAGAGAGAAGAAGTGGAACGTGGGTTCCTATTTCGGGCCGGACAGCTCTGCGCCGGACAAGCGTTTACTCAAGAGTATCAAACTACGCCCTATCAGTACGGCTCTTCGGGCGGCGGATATTCATTCACTCACAATGCATTTAGGACAACGGGGATCGTGAAATGCAAGTAGACCTTGGTTTGCGGCGTCATGGCGTGTCGGTAGTTCTCGGAGGCTTCCTTTCTGGCGCGCTAAGTGGCTGCGCAACATTTTCGCCATCAGTGCCTGAAGGCTACAAGGGGCCAGTCGCAATCATCAAAGATTCAGTGAAACCATACAGCGAGAAAAAGGCCGACTTCTTCTATGTCTCTGAAATCGACGGAATGCGGATCGAAGATAGCCGGATAAAGACACTCAAGGTTAACCGAGGGCGAGGGTTCAATATGACCCCCTCTGTGATTGAAAGAAATGTTCCGGCGCAACAGGCAACATTCACTCTCGTTGGTCGAACTGAATATGCTGCACCCATCTTGGCGCTAACTAACACCGTTTATCAAGTCACCGGTAAAGTGACTTTCAGCCCTGAAACATATCGAAGCTATGTGGTTCGTGGTGAACTCGGAGAGAGCTACTCTGCTGTCTGGCTTGAGGATGAAGTAACAGGTAAGACCATCGGCGAGAAAATAGAAGTTAACGGCCCGTCCAAATTGGGAACTTTCGAGAAGTGATGGCGGTGGGCTCTAGCCTCGCGGTGCAGGGGCGCTGCGCGATAGAGCGTCGCGCAGCGCCCCTGACCTTGAACGTTAGGCATGTGTCGAGGCAAAAGGTAAAAGGGGAATTGCATTGGACCCGCATCTTCGGACTGGCTTGCGTGCGGCAATCTTTCATCGCCGCCAGTGCCTGACCGTGAGCCGGCGTGAGTTGATCCCGGTACTGCGCCCTGAAATCCGCCTCGAAGGCTTCAATGACTGCAGCCAGGCGGATCATTTGACCTGTACCCAGGTGATGGAGAAGCCATCCATCAGGCGGTTGATCCGCTCCAGCGCGTGCTGCTTGGTCTGGTCCGTCAGGTGGGTGTAGCGGGTGGTGGTGAGAATGGAGTCAAGCTTGACGGAACTCCACGAGTGCGACGCCACCAACTCGGTGAAATAGTCCAGCAACTGCTGCTCGGACAGCGCGTCGATCTGATGATCAAAGCGCTCGCCGATCCGCCGGATGGCGCGCGAGTAGGCCTCGATCGACTTCGGCTGCAGACCCTTGAGCGTCAGGTGTTGCAGATGCCGTGCGTAGTTGCGATCAAACGTTTCTTCCGGTGATGTGCTCATCGTAAAATGACCTTCAGTTTCGTCAGGGGGAGAGTCCCTGGGGTGAGGGGGAGGTCACATTGTGATGCGAGTGCGTCGCCAGCAGATCCTCCGCGCAGCGGCTTCGTCCAACCATTCATTCGAGCCGACGCCTAACGGCGCGGCTCACTTCTGCGTTCGGCCCCATAGAAACGCGCACCTTCGCTCGTTTGACAAGCGCAATTAGTGTAGCTACAGTAATCCATGCGTATCGAATTCGATCCAGCCAAGGATGAGGCAAACCAAGCGAAACACGGCGTGTCCTTGCTCATGGCGGTCGAACTCGATTGGGAAGCCGCGCTGGTGTGGGTTGATGAACGGTTTGAGTACCACGAGATGCGAATGATCGCGCTCGCTCCAAATACCGAAATCCTGTACTACGTGGCCTTTGTAGATCGTGGCAATGTGCGAAGGATCATCTGCCTTCGTCGCGCCAATCGTCGTGAGGTTAAGCACTATGTCGAAAGTCACTAAACGACCTGCCGTTCGCATGCCGACCGCGGCCGAAGACAAGGCCATTACCGCGGCGGCCAAGAGCGATCCTGATGCACAGCCGCTCACTCCGGCTCAGCTAAAGGCAATGGTGCCCTTGAGGTCGTTGCGTGGGCGGCCAAAGTCCGAAAGCAAGAAGCTGCTGGTATCGGTGCGCTACAGCCCCGAGGTCATTGCCTACTTCAAGTCAACGGGCGAAGGCTGGCAGTCGCGCATGGATGGTGTGCTGCGTCAGTACGTATCGCGCCATTCCCGTAGCGCATAGGTATGTGGCCGAACCCGTCGTTCCAGAGGCGCTGCGCGATAAAGCCGCGCAGCGCCTCTGAACTTGGACGTTAGGCACCTTAAGCCACCGCACCAGCCCAGGAGGAGTCCATGAAAGTAGCAGCTTCCGTGTCTCTGGTCATCTGCGCCGCCGCCCTCGCATCCGCTCCGGCCAAGGGGCAGGAGGCCGAGGCGGTTTCCCAAGCGAAGGCTGCAGCCACTTCTTGGCTTGCGCTTGTGGACGCGGGCAACTACGCGGCGAGTTGGCAGCAAACCGCAGGCTTGTTCCAGTCTGCGATCTCGGAGCAATCATGGGTTTCCGCGGTCCAGGCAACACGGGCTTCGCTGGGCGCCCTTCAGTCTCGCCAAGTCGCGTCCGCCACTTACACACGCACATTGCCCGGCGCTCCACCCGGCGAATATGTCTTCATCAAGTACACGAGCAAGTTCGCAGGCAGGGCCAGCGCGGTCGAGACTGTGACCCCCATGAAAGAGAAGAATGATTCGTGGCGAGTCTTAGGGTATTACGTCCAGTGAAGGCCTAACCCCTCCATCGAAGCGACGTCCTCCAGCAAGCTTCGCTTGCTTCCGGCCGCGCCTCATGACGAAAGTTGGCGCCAGTTAGCCGTGAGCGGGCGTAAACGGGCTCAAAACTTTCATTAGTCAATCGAGGTATTAATTCCATGAAAATCGTCTCCGCCTTAATAGTTACCGCCGGACTTCTAATTTCAGGGTGTGCATCTGTTGAAATGGCCACAATGGCTGAATCAGCAAAGGCTAAAGAATTCAACCCTCCCTCTCAAGGTAATGCTGGCGTATATGTTTATCGTGATAGCTTCGTCGGAAAAGCTCTCAAGAAAGACATATGGATTGATTCGAAGTGCATTGGTGAAAGTGCGCCAGATGTGTTTTTCTATACTGAGGTTGAGGGCGGGAAAACTCACCAAATCGATACGGAATCTGAATTTTCGCCAAATACCCTTGAGGTATTATTTGAAGCTGGCAAGAACTACTTCATTCGGCAGTTCATTAAGCTAGGCGTATTCGTTGGCGGCGCTGGGCTGGAGCAAATCCCTGAAGAGCAAGGCAAGAAGGATGTCGCCAAGCTCGAAATGGCAAAGCCAGGCAAGTGTAGCGAACCACGATAGGTGCAGTCTCATTAGTATTTGCTGCCCAACGAGCTGTTCGTACCGACGCCACAAGCGGGCTGCAAGCTGACAAAAGTGACCCTGGTGTCCGCGGTCATTGACCCTGTCCTGCTCGGGGAAGCCCCGGTCGCCATGGCTGCAGCGCAGGCCGCGCGAGGCGGTGATCAACCCGGACCTGGCCCGCAGCACGCCGATCTGGATGCCGAATTCATCTTCCATTGCGCCCAGCCTGCGTCGCTTCAGGGCATGGAAGTGAAACTCTTCAGCGCCTTCCCGGGCTACCGGCAAATCCGGGCGCAAGTGGTGACCGGCAAACGACAATCCGCGGCCAGGCTCTCACCGAAGGCCAACACCTTGCGCTGGTAGCGCTGACAAACCGGAGGCGCTTGCTCAGCGGTCGAGCAGCAGGGCGGCGGCAGTGGCCAGGGTGACGATCGCGTAGGGAACCGGCAGACGGTGGCGAGCGACCTGCAGCAGTCGCCGGTCGCGCGTGATCAGCAGCTCGGCGCGGCAGCGCACGCCGAGGACGAGGAACTTCTGGTCGTCGACGTCGCGACAGCGCGGCAAGAGGTAATCCTCGGCCGGCTCGCGCTCGCAGGCGATGACGAAATGGCGGTAACGGTCGAGCAGCGCTGCCTGCGCCCCTGCGTCGAGGCCGAACTGACGGTAGGCGCTGACCCGTTGCAGTTCGGCAAAGCAGTCGCGGTCGGTAAAGCAGTGCAGCTTGCCGGTCGCGATGCCGCGCTGCAGCGGCTGCGTCTGCGGGTCGGCGAAGTGCAGCAGGTCGATGACGATGTTGGTGTCGAGGACAGCCCGCATCGCTTCAGCCGACCTGCAGTTCTGCCGCGACCTGGTCGGCGATCGCGAGGCAGGCGGTGAGTCCGGGCGATTCGATGCCGAAGAGGTTGACCAGACCGGGGATGCCGTGCTGTGCCGGCCCCTGGATCAGGAAATCGCCCGCTGGCGCCAGCCGGCCGGCGATCTTCGGCCGGATGCCGGCGTAGGCCGGCGCCAGCGCAGGGTCTGGCAGGCCCGGCCAGTAGCGGCGAATCTCGGCCGCGAAGGCGTCGGCCCGGGTCGGGTCGACGCGGTAATCGAGCGCCCCGATCGGCTGTCCCGGCAGCGGATCGGGCAACCACTCGACGTCGGGCCCGAAGCGTGCCCGTCCGGCGAGGTCGAGGGTCAGATGGACGCCCAGGCCACCGCTTTCCGGCAGTGGATAGACGAGGTGCGAGAAAGGCGAGCGGCCGACGAGCGCATAGTAGCTGCCTTTCGCCTGATGAGTGTCGCCGCCTCGGTCAGTGAAAGTCACACCCTCGCCGTCTACACCAGCGCATCGAGCGGGCTCCGAACCTCTCGCCCACCGCGCTTGAGCACGTGCGTGTAGATCATCGTCGTGCTCACATCGGCATGGCCCAGCAGTTCCTGCACCGTGCGGATGTCGTAGCCGGTATCGAGCAGCGATGTGGCGAACGAGTGGCGAAGCGTGTGCGGGGTGGCCAGCCTGGGGATGCCCGCCGCGATCACCGCCTTCTTCATCGCCCGTTGCAGCAGCTTTTCGTCGAGATGATGGCGGCGCTCCAGTCCGCTGCGTGGATCGATTAAGTGACTCTCGGATGGAAAGACGTACTGCCAACTCCAGGTTCGGTTGGCGGCTGGATACTTGCGTTCGAGTGCATAGGGCAAGTAAACGCTGGTTTTCCCCAGTCGCAGATCGTCCTCGAAGATCTGTCTGCGCCGCATCAGGTGCTCGCGCAGATCCGCTGTCAGCGTCTCCGGCAGCATCGTTACGCGATCCTTCGCGCCCTTGCCGTCGCGAACCAGAATCTCTCGCTGCTCGAAATCGAGATCCTTCACCCGCAAGCGAACGCATTCCATCAGGCGCCTGCCGCTGCCGTACAGCAAACGCGCAAGCAGCGCATAAACTCCCTGCATCCGGTCGAGAACGCGTTGGACTTCGTTGCCCGACAGCACCACCGGCAAGCGCTCCGGCCGCTTCGCTCGCACCACGCCGTCGAGCCACGGCAGGTCAATGCCCAGGACCTCGCGGTAAAGGAATAGCAAGGCCGACAACGCCTGGTTCTGGGTCGCGGCGGCTACCTGGCCTTCCACGGCCAGGTGCGTGAGAAAGGCCTCGACTTCGTCCGCGCCCATTTCTCGCGGATGGCGCTTGTGGTGGAAGAGGATGAATCGCCTGACCCATTGAACATATTGCGCTTCGGTTCGTATGCTATAGTGCTTCAGCCGGATGCGGTCGCGAAGCTGATCGAGCAGCTTGGGTTCCGAAGGTGTGTTTTGCGTCCCGTCATGTGTGTTCATCGTGGGCTCCTTTCAATAAATCAGGAGGTTACAAAGGATGAACCGAAGTAGACACCTTGCGCTGTATTTTTATACACCTTTTTAGGTGTCTACTTCACGTTAGGTTGCAGTAATAAATATGCGCGAGCTATACAAGCAAACTGAAGCACTGCAGAACCTTCTCGTTGCACAAGCGACTGGAAGTGCTGAGAGTGATGCTGAGTTCACTCGTTTGCGGCAAGTCGTCCTGTCTCAAGCTGCGCTAGATCCATACACCCCAAGGTTTTTGCGAACATGCCGAAACCTCGGCCAATTCTGGCAATTCATCAAACAGAAATTTGGCACCTACGCGGAGCGTCGCAAATATCTTTGGGATGAGTTTCGCCCAATGCTTGAATTGCTTGAGCGCGGAGGCGCCGCGCCTTCTGATCAAGTAGTCTCAATTGCAATAGAAAAATTCGACGCTTCAAATGTACAGGCCGCTTGGTCAAAAGCACTAGATCGAAGGGTTTCCGATCCTGAGGGGGCAATCACAATGGCCCGCACGCTGCTTGAGTCTGTTTGCAAGCACATTCTTGAAGAGACTGAAGTTGATTTTGATGACAGCCCGGACATGAACAAGCTCTACCGTCAAACGGCAGAACAGTTGAACATTGCCCCGTCGCAGCATACGGAACAAGTGTTCAAGCAAATTCTCGGCGGTTGCACTTCTGTCGTTGAAGGTTTGGGCGCGTTACGCAATCGATTGAGCGACTCTCACGGTAAAGGCAAGGCTGGTGTTAAGCCAGCGCCCCGTCACGCAGAGTTGGCGGTCAATCTGGCTGGGGCACTTGCTATCTACTTGCTCGCCACCTGGGAAGCCCGTCGTGAAACAGCAACTTAACCATTCCGTCGAGAGGGACCGCCTGCAAGCTGCATTTGCAGGTTCCCTTCGCGGCTTCGCCGCTACGGCGGCCCCTCACGTCAAACGTTAGGGGGCAGGTATGTGGAAGAAAGTCGTCTCAGTTCTTGGCTTTGTTGTCGTCCTTATCGCAGCAGGTATCGGAGGCCAGATCGGCAAAGAGGTTGGTAAGGCTGCATTTGCACCTTCAAATCCCACACAGCAGCAGATCGAAGTAAGACTTTTGGAAGGTTTTACCAAAGCCGCTGAGCAAGCAAATGCACGAGGACCAGTGATGGTAGATCAAGATACCCGTTGGGATAAGTCCGTCGCCGGGCCGGGTGCGCGACTGACATATTTCTATTCATTCCCCAAGTATTCTTCGCGCGATATCGATCGTGGCTGGCTTCTAACAAGCCTGCAACCAGAGGTCCGAAAGGGTGTTTGTGGAAGCAAGGAAATGAAGCCTTCGCTTCAATATGGCGGAACTTACGTATATGCGTATAACGGCAATGACGGCGTGGAAATCGCACGCTTCGAGATCAACAACCAAGAATGCGGTTCACTTAAGGCGGGAGATGACAAAAACTTCGACTGTTCCAATAACGCTTTCGCCGATCTGGTTCCGTCATGCCCACAATTCAAGAAGTAGAGCATGCACCCTAACCCTGCGGTGCCGGGGCCGCTGCGCAATAAGGCCGCGCGGCGCCCCTGACCTTGAACGTAAGTGCTCAATATGCAATCGGATCTGCTTCTTGGCCTTGATCATCGTTCAGGCCACGCCATGATTGTGGCACTACTCCAGCAATCTAGGGAGAGCATGCGCGGCCCTCGGGTCGAACGACGCTCATCCCGAAGCTCTGCTTCGATGGTGACTTCAGCATTGCATGCTGCGGATAGCACGCCGAGCACCCTCGTCCGGCAGTTCCCAAGGAAGCAGGTGGCCGGAACGATGATCAAGGCCTGCTTCTTGCCATTTCATTTCTTAGAAACATTTTATTGGATTTTCGACCTTTTCATTCGGAGGTATTGTTTTTGGTCTTATCAAAGAAGGCCTCAGAACGCCGAAGGATTTTGGGCTGGCAGCAATTGTTCTCATCAGCACATTCGGCGCCGCGGTTGTGTATTCGGTTCGCTCTATCTTTCAAAATGTTGCGGTCACACTCGGTGCCACTCTGTCACTCGGCTGTTTTTTCAGGCGGGATATTCAACGGGAAGGAATCAAGCAACGCTCAAGCGATTGAGCCCTAACAAAATAATAGATCTCCATGTAAAATCGAATGCCTACCATTGAACTCAACTGGAGCGCAGTTATACTACGGTTTTTTTGTTCAGCTTTCCGTGCCGCGTCCGTTTAACTTTACCTTAACCTTCCATTCGCTTCCGTGTCAATCATCGTTGAAACTCGTGGGGCTAAGATCGGTCGCTGCAATATTTGTGGCGACTACGGAAAGCTCACAGACGATCATACGCCCCCAAAAGGCTGTATCAGAGTTGGCCAAGTGGCAATTCAACACATTGTCGAGCGCTTGGGAACTGAGAAGCCTAATTACAAAGGTCGCCACTCTCAGAATGGAGTGAAATACAAGACGCTTTGCTCTCAATGCAACAATGGAAGGTTAGGCGCTAATTACGATATTTCTTTCAATTCGTTTGTTAACACCGTCGGTAACTTTCTGCGCTCCTCACTTGTTTTGCCGAAAGCAATGACAGTGCGGGAGAGCCCGCAAAAGATAATGCGCTCAATCCTTGGACATATCGCGGCGCAAGGTGTCGACAGATATGAGAAGGGCGCTATAACTGAACCTCTTAGGGATTATTTTCTTGACGAAACGCTGCCGCTCCCCACAGGTTTCAACATCTACTATTGGGTCTTCCCATATAAAGGCCAGGTCCTTGTACGGGACTGCGCATTTGTTGATTTGCGCGTTAAGGAGCCGGTTGCTATCTGGCTTGCCAAATTTTTTCCAATCGCCTTCATGGTCACAATCGACGAACCGGCAGGCTACTCTTTTAATCTCCCCAACTTGGCTCTATGGCGCGAATACAAAATCGGCGACACCGTCGAAATTGCCGTGCCATTGCACAGCAGTATTCATCAATATTGGCCCGAGATGCCTACTGAAACCTCAGTAGTTGTTTATGGGCAGGAGGCAATACATGCACGCCAATTGCTGCGCATACAAAGGTAACAGGTGCTTGGAGCGGGACGTCGGCCGCCGAGGACTGTCTTGCGGGCCTCGATCATCCTTCCGGCTAGGCGACGGTCTCGGCACCACTCTGACGATATGCCGATAGTAGTATTAAAGTAGATTAAAGGGGCCAGGCTCGATTAACTGCCTAACTTTTCATTTCACCGGACCTGCGCGAAAAGCCGCGCAGGTCCGGTGAATTCAGACGTTGGGCCGTGATCATCGTTCCGGCCGCGCGTGCTCACGGTACTGCTTCGGCGTCGAGGAAAAGAGCACGCGCGGCCCTCGGGTCGAACGACGTTGGAAACGCCGCATCCCAGTGCGGCGCTGCCTCGCCGAGGACATCAGCCATTTGCGTGCCGCGATCAGACCACGCCAGTCTGGGGTGCGGCGCACCAGAGAGGTGGCCGGAACGATGATCAAGGCCAAACGTTGGGCATCATGAGATGACTACCGCACACGAACGCACCGCTATTGCCCGCGCGGAGTTCTTTCTGACCCTCGCTGAGCAATGCACGCCGGAACAACGTAACGAGTTCGAGGCCTTTTTGGAAGCAGCCATTGTCTTTGCCCGAGCAGCCTTGCATCGCTTGAAGAGTAAATTTGAGTCCCACCCTTCGTGGAAGCTGTGGTTCGCCAAACTCCAGGGAAATCCTGCCGTCGAGTTTTTCCGCGAACATCGCGACTTTGTGCTGAAGGAAGCATCTCCCAAAGTGGGACAGATCATCTCTTTCAACCCTGTAGTGACCGCCGCACAGTTCTACTACTTTGAAAACCCGTTAGTCACTGCGGCCGCAACGGTCAGAGAGCACTTGCAGTCCTATGCGCAAACACTGCTGGAGGGTGAAGCGTGTTTCCAGCAATGATGCCCCAGCCGGCTATCGACCTCGTTCCCTTCGGTCACTGGACGCTGCGCGATAAAGCCGCGCAGCGCCCCTGAGCTTTGACGTTGGGCCTCGCCTGTTTCTAAATTCGGGGGTAAATGATGGATATCGATTTTTCTATTTGGTTGAGTTTGCTGCTTCTGATCGCAGTGGCTTGGGTGATTTTTCGCAAGGGCAAGGGCCTTCCTCGTGGATCAGTAGCTTTGATTCCAGCACAAGAACCGGCTGTGCCAGAAATTAATCCGCCTGTACCAAAGCCGGACCGAATTGTGATTGCCAGCAATCCAGCTTTACCACTCGTGACGATTGAAGCGGTTCCTGCAATCAACGACTTCGAGAAAGCCAAGCCGTTAGATCCCAAGAGCAATAATAGCATCAGCCGTTTGAGTGCGTTGTGTCAGGCTGTCCCATCCCTGCTGTTGGCTGGCGAGGCATCTGGAAAGAGACTGATGGAGGTCGTTATCAATGGTGATCTGGTTCGGGCAGCAGATGGAAATGGTCTGCGGGCATTCGCAATGAACGGCAAGAGCATCGCTGAACAAGCCCGACTTTTCGAGGTAAGCAATCTTCAGAACATGATCAACGCTGCTGCAATCTGGCAAATCGCATCTGTTGTTGTCGCCCAGAAGCACCTTGCCGACATCAGCAGAAAACTCGACGAAATCAAGGCAGGGGTTCAGCACATCTCCCAATTTCTCGAAAACCAGAGAAAATCTCGAGTGCTGGCAACCTATGATTACCTTGGGCAAGTTTATTTGGCCATCAAGGGCGGCGACCTTCCCGATTCATCACGGATAAATTTGGAAAGCTGCGAGCGTGACTTGCTCGAAATTCAACACCATATCGAAATGGAATACCGCCAGAAGGTCGACAAGAAGGTCGAACACACAGAGTCGTTCGGTACAGAAGAGCTTACAAACGACATTGGCAAGAAAATATCCGAACTTGACGAGCTTACTGAAGATATTACGCTCTGCCTGAAGACCAGAATTGCGGCTTGGCATGTCTTGTCTCTGTTCCCGGGCGACGCTCAGCTTAAGGTGGCTCGCCGGGCCAGCATTCAAAAATCCATCGATTCGTTATCTGCCCTCGCGCCACATCTTGAGGGAAATCTGAAGAGTGAAATTGCTGCTGTAGACTCATTCTGGAACAAGGGCAGCACCCTAGATTCTCGCAAGCGGAGCCTCAAGAGTAAGTGCATGACCGCTGCCGGGAGTTTAGAGAGCAAGGCAAGACAAAGCTCGGAGCATGTAATTCACAGTGAGCATATTTTGCTAGAACACGACCAGCCAACTCGCCTATACCTTCAGTTTGAAAATGGCGAACTGATAGACGCAAGACAAGCGGCCTAGTGCAGTGGGAGCAGACCACGTACCCTTGAAAGACGGCGCTGTAGGGACGGCGGGCGTGAGCCGGTCACAGCCCAACCCGGCAGTCCACACGGACGCTGCGCAATAAAGCCGCGCACCGCCGGGACTTCTACGTTGGGCCTAAAGGAAACTCAATGCACGCGCAACAAGAAATTCTCGCGCTGGAGCAGCGCATTCTTGAGTTGGAGGCAGAGAACGCGAGGCTGAACACTGAACTCGACTTCCTCAAAATTCATCCGACCATAGCCCAAGGGATAAAGGGCGAAACATTGATTGCGCAGCTCGTGGACGGAGTTGTTACGGCTTACTCCGATAGCTATGACCTGCTCACATCTACCGGTCTTCGCATCGAAGTTAAGTACAGCAAGCTTAATCATCCAATGAAGGTTGCTCCCACGAAACGCTGGAATTGGGGCAAGCCATTGGGATGGCTAGACAAAGGTAAGGATTACCATTACCTGCTGTTAATCGGAGAGAAAGACCCGCGCTATCTTGATCAGTATCCCGACGACACACCATACGTCTACTTTCTCGTTCCGCTGCAAGACGTCCGTGATGTCATGTCTCAAGGAAAAACAATAGGAGGGATGATTCAAACTACAACGAATCTTGCAAAATTGGAGAAGAAGCAGAATCGTCCCCATCTTTTGAATTTCCAAATTGACTATTCACGGCTGAAACCGCTCTTAACGAAATTGGCGAAAGATTAGCTAGCGACAGCCCCAATCATTCTTATAGGGCGACACAACAAATGGAAAACGATGCTTTCAGAACCCTCGTATCTGCACTTGCGGAGTTCCTTGGCTCTCCGGATAGGAACGTAAGTGGAACAGGATCAAGATTCAAGTCTTCGCGGAAGGGCAAAGCCACTGTGTACCACAGTGGCATCGCGACGGGAAACCAAGCTGAAGTCGCGTTTGATGTCGAATCAATGGCACAACGTTTCAAAATTTCACCTACGGAGTTTAGAGCCTTTGTAGCGCAGCTCCGGGCTACGACTGGGCGACTGGTTGAACCAAACCCACAATTCAACTGGCCGAGAATTGGAGTTGCCTCTCAAACAGACGTAAGTCTGGTTGTCGAGGCACTTCGACACCGGTTGCCTCCTGTCGAGTGATGCGCTTTCTTTCCCCTTGCCGGAAGGCAGGCCCAACCCGGCAGTCCACACGGACGCTGCGCGATGAAGCCGCGCAGCGCCGGTGACTTCTACGTTAGACCCCATTGTTGATGTCCCCTATCGCAACTGTCTGCGCAGACATTGGCTCGGCGGCCAAAGGGAACTTCGGTTGGTGGTCGTCGGCAGGATCATCTGGCGACCGCCCCTCCGGCCTAGCCACTCACGTCGCAGGCTTGCTGAACGATGGAACGCCCGTGGCACTGGGGTTCGAGTGCCCGCTATTCGTTCCCCTCGTTGCGAGCGAGATGCAGCTCACGTCGGCTCGTCCAGGCGAAGGCAGCCGCGCTTGGAGCGCCGGTGCTGGATGCGGTGCGTTGGCAACAGGCCTCGTACAAGTGGTATGGGTGCTGGAGCAGGTCCGACTCTCTTTGCGCATGCCGGCGTTAGCTCACCTCGCTTGGCCAACTTTCGTCGCCGCGAACTCCGGGCTATTCCTTTGGGAGGCCTTTGTTAGCGGCTCCGCCAAGTTCAGTACGCACCCGCGGGATGCTCAGGCCGGTGCCGAGGCTTTCCTCGCATCATTGCCTGACCCGACCTTGGCAAATGCGGTTGCATGCGACAGCCCGGTCTATTCCTTGGTTGGGGCGGCATTGCTTCGCAGCGGCTGGAGCGAAGATACTTCGCTTCTTCACAAAGCTTGCTTAGTTCTGCGAGCACGCCCGAATGTGGTCTAACCCCTCCATCGAGCGGACGTCCTCCGGCAGGCTTCGCCTGCCTGCGGCCGCCGCTCATGTCGAACGTTAGAGCCCATTGGAGACCTCTAGATGCAGCGAACCTGTCTTCTCTTGCTTGTTCTCGTCGGTCTTGGCGGATGTGCCTCGAACCCCAATTCGTTTTGGTATGAAGGGGCGGTGATGAACTACGGACCTGGCCCGCAGCACGCCGATCTGGATGCCGAATTCTTCTTCCATTGCGCCCAGCCTGCGGCGCTTCAGGGTCTCGAAGTGAAACTCTTCAGCGCCTTCCCGGGCTACCGGCAAATCCGGGCGCAAGTGGTGACCGGCAAACGACAATCTGCGGCCAGGCTCTCACCGAAGGCCAGCACATTGCGCTGGTAGCACTGACAAACAGGTGGCGGCGCGTGCTCAGCGGTCGACCAGCAGGGCGGCGGCAGTGGCCAGGGTGACGATCGCGTAGGGAACCGGCAGGCGGTGGCGAGCGACCTGCAGCAGTCGCCGGTCGCGCGTGATCAGCAGTTCGGCGCGGCAGCGCACGCCGAGGACGAGGAATTTCTGGTCGTCGACGTCGCGACAGCGCGGCAAGAGGTAATCCTCGGCCGGCTCGCGCTCGCAGGCGATGACGAAATGGCGGTAACGGTCGAGCAGCGCTGCCTGCGCCCGCGCGTCGAGGCCGAACTGACGGTAGGCGCTGACCCGTTGCAGTTCGGCAAAGCAGTCGCGGTCGGTGAAGCAGTGCAGCTTGCCGGTTGCGATGCCGCGCTGCAGCGGCTGCGTCTGCGGGTCGGCGAAGTGCAGCAGGTCGATGACGATGTTGGTGTCGAGGACAGCCCGCATCGCTTCAGCCGATCTGCAGTTCTGCCGCGACATGATCGGCGATCGCGAGGCAGGCGGTGAGTCCGGGCGATTCGATGCCGAAGAGGTTGACCAGACCGGGGATGCCGTGCTGCGCCGGCCCCTGGATCAGGAAATCGCCCGCTGGCGCCAGCCGGCCGGCGATCTTCGGCCGGATGCCGGCGTAGGCCGGCGCGAGCGCAGCGTCTGGCAGGCCCGGCCAGTAGCGGCGGATCTCGGCCGCGAAGGCGTCGGCCCGGGTCGGGTCGACGCGGTAATCGAGCGCCCCGATCGGCTGCCCCGGCAGCGGATCGGGCAACCACTCGACGTCGGGTCCGAAGCGTGCCCGTCCGGCGAGGTCGAGGGTCAGATGGACGCCCAGGCCACCGCTTTCCGGCAGTGGATAGACGAGGTGCGAGAAAGGCGAGCGGCCGGCGAGCGCATAGTAGCTGCCTTTCGCCTGATGAGTCGCCGGCAGCCGGGATGCCGGGAAGCCGTCCAGTGCAGCGGCGACCTCGGGGGCCCAGAGGCCGGCGGCGTTGATCACCATTGATGCCCGCAAGCGCAGGCTGTCGCTGCCGCCGACTTCGAGGACGACGCCCGCAGGGGTGACCGAAGCGCTGCGCAGGGGGCTCTGCAAGGCAAGCACGGCGCCGTCGCGTTCGGCGTCGCCGAGCAGCGCCAGCATCAGGCCGTGGCTGTCGACGATGCCGGTGGCGGTCGAGAGGAGGGCCGCGGTGCACGCGAGTTCCGGTTCGAGCGCTTGCGCTTCGGCCCCGGTCAGCCAGCACAGGCCGTCGACGCCGTTGTCGTCGCCCTGTCGGTGCAGGGCGCGCAGGGTATTGTGCTGGGCGAGGTGGGTGGCGACGATGAGCTTGCCGCAGCGTCGGTGGCTGACGCCGTGGGTGGCACAGAAGGCGTAGAGCTGACGGCGGCCGGCCACGCACAGCGCGGCCTTGAGAGAAAGCGAAGGATAGTAGAGCCCGGCGTGGATGACCTCGCTGTTGCGGGCGCTGGTTTCGCTGCCGAAGGTGTTCTTCGCTTCGAGAATGACTGTCTCGACGCCGCGCCGGGCGAGCGCGCGGGCGCAGGCGAGGCCGATGACGCCGGCGCCGATCACCGCCGCTGCAACGCTTTCCATGCACCCTCTCCGCACCACAGAAGGCGCATTGTAACCGGTCGCCGATGCCGGCTGCGGCTTGGGCTTTGCCTCATGTCGCGCCAATCGCTACACTGGCGAGCATCGCAGTACCACCGCCAGTCGCCGTTCACCGCCCATGACCCGCCCGCCGATCCCCGACCCCGAAGAAGTCATAGCCGCCACCCGCCGCTGGCTGGAGCGGGCGGTGATCGGTCTCAATCTCTGCCCCTTTGCCAAGGGCGTCCATGTCAAGGGACAGGTGCGCTACGTGGTGAGCGAAGCGCGCGATGACGAGCAGCTGCTCGCCGATGTCGAGCGCGAATTGCAGACGCTGCTCGCGGCAGCGCCGGAAGAGGTCGAGACGACGCTCTTGATCCACCCCGGCGTGCTCGACGACTTCGCGGATTTCGTGCGCTTCCTCGATCTCGTGGACCTCGTGCTGCGCCTGCAGGGCTTGCAGGGCGTGCTGCAGGTCGCGAGCTTTCACCCGGATTACGTCTTTGCCGACAGCGACCCGGAGGACATCACCAACTGCACCAACCGCTCGCCTTTCCCGACCCTGCACCTGCTGCGCGAGGCGAGCCTTGATCGCGCGGTGGCGGCTTTTCCCGACGCCGCGGCGATCTACGAGCGCAACATGCAGACGCTGACCGACCTCGGCGATGCCGGCTGGCGGCAGCTCGGGCTTGGCGCGCCGCGGCGCAAGGCGGAATAGGCCGACGATGACGAGCGCCGGGGAAAGAATGGATCTATGACGGCCGCGGAAATTCTTCGCTTCTGGTTCGACGAGAGCAGTCCGGCGCAATGGTGGGCGAAATCGGAGGCCTTCGATCGCCTGGTCGAGAGCCGTTTCGGCGCCCTGCATGCGGCGGCCATCTGCGGCGAGTTGTATGCCTGGCGCCAGGCGGCCGCGGGAGCCGATGCGGCCGATGCCGCGGCCGGCCGCCTGGCCGAGGTCATCGTTCTCGACCAGTTCTCGCGCAATATCTTTCGCGATCGTCGGGAGGCGTTTGCCGCCGACGGCATGGCGCTGGTGCTGGCCCAGGAAGCCGTCGCCGGCGGCCTGGACCGGGCGCTCGATCCGGTTCGCCGGGCTTTTCTTTACCTGCCGTACATGCACAGCGAGTCGGTGCTGATCCACCGCCAGGCGGTGAAGTTGTTCGCTGCCCCGGGAATGGCCAGGCACCTCGACTTCGAACTGCGCCATCAGGCAATCATCGAACGCTTCGGGCGCTATCCGCACCGCAACGCCATTCTCGGCCGCCCGTCGACCGCCGCCGAGATCGAATTCCTCAAGACCCCCGGCTCCGCCTTCTAGGCGAGCAGGAAAGGAGAGACTGGTGGCTCATCAGCAAACCCTTGACTTTCGTGGCCGCGGTCGCGGCACCCTCGAGATCACCGATGAGGTGGCGCGCATCGTCCGGGCTGCCGGGGTGATTACCGGCGTCGTCCATGTCTTTGTCCAGCATACGAGTTGTTCGGTGGTGTTGACCGAAAACGCCGATCCGTCGGTGCGTCGCGACCTCGAAGTCCTCGCCGCGCGCTGGGCTCCCGACGCTGACCCGGCGTATCGGCATGACCAGGAGGGAGACGACGACATGGCCGCGCATGGCCGCAACCTCCTTGCCGGCGCGTCGGTGACGGTGCCGATCGCGAACGGTCAGATGTGCCTGGGCACCTGGCAGGGAATCTATCTCTGGGAACACCGGACGATGTCGCTGACGCGGCGGGTGGTCGTCACCGTTTTCGGCTGAAGGGGCAGTGATCGCGTTCGAGCCGTCCGGCCGCGCCGGGCGTCAGCGAACGATGCCGAGCAGCCAGCCGGCAACACCGGTCGCGGCAACGACCAGCCACGGGGGAAGCTGCCAGAACAGCAGGGCAACGAAAGCGAGCACGGCGAGAGCGAAATCCTCGGCCCGCATGATCGCGCTCGTCCACACCGGATGATAGAGGGCGGCCAGGAGCAGGCCGACGACGGCGGCATTGATGCCGGCGAGTGCCGCCCGCGTGCGCAGGTGGTGGCGCAGTTTCTCCCAGAACGGCAGGGCGCCGGCGACCAGCAGGAACGAGGGAACGAAAATGGCGATCAGGCAGAGCAGGCCGCCCAGCCAGCCGCTCGGCGCGCCGTTCATCGACGCCCCGAGGAAAGCGGCAAAGGTGAACAGGGGGCCGGGAACGGCCTGCGCTGCGCCGTATCCGGCCATGAAGGTCTCATTGCTCACCCAGCCGCCGGGGACGACCTCGGCCTGCAGCAGCGGCAGGACGACGTGGCCACCGCCAAACACCAGCGAGCCGGCGCGGTAAAAGGCGTCGACCATGGCCAGCGGCTGGCTGGGCACAAACGGCAGCAACACCGGCAGACCGATCAGCAGGACCAGAAAGAGGATCAGCAAGCCGCTTGCCAGGCGCGGGCCAACGGTTATCGGCAGGCGATCGTGGCTGGCGTCGTCACTCGGGGTGAAGAATCGTCCGCCGACCCCGGCGGCGGCAGCGATGACACCCACCTGTACCCAGGCAGTCGGCCAGAGGAGGGCGATGCAGGCGGCGACGGCAGCGATGCTTGCGCGCGCGCGATCGGTGCACAGGGCGCGCGCCATTCCCCACACCGCCTGCGCCACCACCGCCACCGCGACGACCTTCAAGCCGTGCAGGACGCCCGCCGGCAGAATGCCCCAGTTCGACAGGCCGCTGGCAAAGAGAACGAGGGCGATCGCCGAGGGCAGGGTGAACCCCGCCCACGCCGCCAGGGCACCGGCGAAGCCGGCGCGCGACAGGCCGATCGCCATCCCCACCTGACTGCTCGCCGGGCCGGGCAGGAACTGGCAGAGAGCCACCAGGTCGGCGTAGCTGCGTTCGCCGAGCCAGCCCCGGCGAGTGACGAACTCGTCCCGGAAATACCCCAGGTGAGCGATCGGGCCACCGAACGAGGTGAGCCCCAGGCGTAAAAAAACCCGGAAGACCGTCCACGCATTCGCCTTGTCATCTGTCGGGTCCTTGCCTGCGGCCATGCGATGCGCCTCGCTGCGGTGAGATTGCCGAATGATAATCGAAAGTCCATCGGTGGCCTGCGCTTCTGGCCGTCTGCTCGGCGATGGCATCGACTTGGCGCCCTTCGGCAGGGTACACTCCAGCGCGTCATCGTCACCCTGTCGTGAAGGAAAATGAAGTGAAAATCGGATTCATCGGTCTCGGGATCATGGGGCGCCCGATGGCGCTCAATCTGCTGCACGGGGGTCACCAGCTCACCGTCTGGGCGCGCCGCGCGGAGTCCATGCAGCCATTGCTCGCTGCCGGAGCGGCGGCGGCGAGCAGTCCGGCGGCGCTCGCGAGCGAGGTCGATCTGGTGATCTCGATGGTCGCCGATGCGCCCGACGTCGAGCAGGTGATGCTCGGCGAGGACGGGGTGGCGAGCGCCGGACGGGTCGGGCAGGTGGCGGTCGACATGAGCACCATTCGCCCGGCTGCGGCGCGCGAGATCGCCGCCCGTCTGCTCGCGCTGGGGATCGACTTTCTCGACGCGCCGGTGTCGGGCGGCGAGGTCGGGGCGGTGGCCGGCACGCTGTCGATCATGGTCGGCGGCAGCGTCGCTGCTTTCACGACCGCGCAGGCCGCTTTTGCCTGCATGGGCAGGAACATCGTCCATGTCGGCGATGCCGGGGCCGGGCAGGTGGCCAAGGCCGCCAACCAGATCGTCACCGGGGTCGGCGTGCTGACGGTTGCCGAAGCGCTCAATTTCGCCGCCCGCAGCGGTGTCGACCCGGCGAAAGTGCGGGAAGCGCTGTTGGGCGGTTTTGCCTATTCGAAGATTCTCGAGAACCACGGCCAGCGCATGCTCGACCGCAACTTCAAGCCGGGCTTCAAGTCCTGGATGCACCAGAAGGACATGAACATCGTCATGCAGAGCGCGCATGAGCTGGGTCTCTGCCTGCCGGTGTCGGCGGCGACGGCGCAGATGTACAACGCGATGGTCGGTTCGGGTCTCGGCGAAGAGGACTCGATCGCCATCCTCAAGCTGCTCGAGCGCCTGTCGGGCGGAGAAGACTGATGCAGCTGGGTTTCATCGGCCTGGGCGTGATGGGGCGGCCGATGGCGCTGCATCTGCTGCGCGCCGGGCACTCGCTGGCGGTCTGGGCGAGACGGCCGCAGTCCTGCCAGCCGCTGCTCGCAGCCGGTGCGCTCGCTTGTCCGACGGCGGCGGCGGTCGGGCGACTTTCCGAGGTGGTGTTTACGGTTGTCACCGCCGGCGCTGACGTCGAGCACGTGCTCTTCGCCGCCGACGGTCTGGCCGAAGGTCTCGCCAGCGGGTCGATTCTGGTCGACATGAGCACGATTGCGCCGCAGGACGCCCGTTCGCTGGCCCGGCGTCTGGCGCTGCGCGGGGTCGACATGCTCGATGCGCCGGTTTCGGGCGGCGAGCAGGGCGCCATTGCGGCGACACTGGCGATCATGGTCGGCGGCCGGGCGCCTGTACTTGAGCGCGTGCGGCCCCTCTTCGAACGTCTCGGCCGCACGATCGTGCACGTCGGCGAAAACGGCGCCGGGCAGGTCGCCAAGGCGTGCAATCAGATGGTGATGGTGGCGGCGATCCAGGCAGTCGCCGAAGCGCTGCACCTGGCGCGGGCCGCCGGCGTCGCGCCGGAGCGGGTGCTGCAGGCGCTTGGCGGCGGTTCGGCCGACAGCCGGGTGCTCGCCGTGATGGGCAGAAAGATGGTCGATGGGGAGTTTGCCGCCGGCGTCGAGGCGCGCCTGCATCACAAGGATTACGCGGTGGTGATCGCCGAGGCGAATCGTCTCGGTGTGCCGCTGCCGGTTTCCGGCGCCGTTGGCCAGCAGCTCAACGCCTTGCTGGCGATGGATGGCGGCCGCTCGGACACGGCCGCGCTGCTGCGCGTCCTCGAAGCGGCGTCGAACGTACCTGAGGCCCAGGTTCCGGGCGGCGGGGATTCATCGGCGCAGCGCGTCAGGACTGCCGGGAGAGCGAGATGATCAGCTTGTCCCACCCGGAATGATGGTCGTCGTCAGCGGGTTCGCCCTTGCTGGCGAGCAGGACGAGACGCGCTTCGATTTCGGCGATCGATTCGACCGTGACGTGAAAGGTGCGGCGATCAGCGCCGCAACGTCGTTCAAGCTGTCCCGCCGGCGGGTCGGATTGACGCTGGCGTCGGTCTTCTGCTCGTTGCGTGGGCATTGCTCTCTCCTCGAAAATCGTCAGTTGCCGCGAAAGAGGGACACCCGGGCGAGCCGGGCGGGCCCACCCTGATCGTCCGCCTTCACCGCCCTGGCGGCCCGCAAGTGTCTCACAAGCCGGCGAAGACTGGTACTTATGACCCCCGGCCATCGCTGATCAGCCGCAAGCCGGCCGGCAAGGACTCACCGAAAGCGCGGCGCTCGTCGGCCCGGTCGAGTTCGACGACGCTTTTCACCTGACTGATCCAGGTGGCGCTGGCGTTGATCGCCGTCAGGCGGGCGAGGACCGTTGCACGCAGCTCAAGCGGCAGGTCGCGCGAGCGATCACCGGTCAGGCGGGCGATCTGGGTGGCGGCAAAAGCGGCCGGCTCGACCTTCTTCCAGTCACTGGCGAGCACGGCTTCGAGCCAGCGGCCGCAGACTTCGGGCGGCACCACCTGATGGGCGCTGCCGTAGAGCGCCTGACGCGCTCCCAGGCGGCCGAGAACCCACCAGCCGAGCGGCTTTTCCGAGGCCCGACGCAGCCGTTCGAGCAGCCAGTCACCGACCTCCACCTTGTGCGCGATCGGCAGTCTTTCGAGCGCAGCGACGAGGCGCAGCATGTCGTCATGGCTGCCGGCAAGGGCTGCCGACAGGCGGCTGCGCGTCTTCGCCGGCTCGCTCTTCAGCCAGGGGTCGACTTCGGCCAGCAGTTTCTCCTGCACCGTCGCCGGCAGGCCGCCGGCAGCCCGGCGCCACAGGGTCCACCACTCCGACCAGTTCTGGCTCTCGTTGACGTACTGGATGCCCTGCGGCAGCAAGCCGCACAGCTGCTCGATGCGCCACTCGTCAAGGGGATAGCCGAGCCCCGGGCGCAGGCAGAAACCGGCGAGATTGAGCCACAGCCGCTCGTGCTCCGGCGATCGCCGCCGCCGTCGGGCGCGCTGCATCAGGACGTCGAACAGGGCGCGCAGCAAGGGCATCTCCCAGTCGTCGCGCTTGCCGAGCAGATGTTCGAGCTGGCCGCGCAGGCGGCGTACCTCCTTGCTTTCGACCGGTTGCGAACTGGCTCCGAAGATCCGTTCGATCCACTTCACCGCGTCGGCAAAGCGGGCCGGCAGAACCGCCGCGGCAACCGCCGTCTCGGCGGCGTCGCCGCGCAACTGGAATTCGAGCAGCCAGCGCCGGCCAGGGTCGTCGCTGCTGACGCAGTGCAGTTCGAGGGTGCCGACTTCGGTCATCGTGCTGGTCAACTGGACCGCGACTTCGCGCTGGCTGCCGCTGGCCGGTGCCGGCACGATGGTCGCGAGGGGCGGCAGCCGGACGAAATCATCGCTGCCGATGTCGGTGATCTCGCCCGGCAGATAGGGGCTGTCGGCGACCGACGAAGCGAGGTGGAAGCGCACCGGCTGCCCCAGGCGCAGGCTGAAGGTGCGCTCCGGCAAGCGGATCTCGTGCCCTTCCTCGGTTCCCCGGGGAAGCAGGCAGAGACCGCGTTGCGCCTTGCCCTGATCGATGACGAGAAAGTAGCTGCGCGCCGATCCGCCGCCGATGTGCGGCCCGCGCCCTTCGCGGACGAGCGCATAAGCGACTGCACCGCGGGCGACGGCGACATCGGGATGGTCGTTGTGGAGGACGCGCAGCGGTCTCCCGCGCCAGTCACCGAGCGTCGTCTGCAGGCGTTCGGCGAGCGCCTCGGCGCGAAAAACGCCGCCGTTGAAGAGCACCGTATCGGCCATCGGAATCGCCGGCTCGTCGCCGGCGTCGGCCAGCGCGAGCCGCGCGGCCGCCGCGTGCCGCCGCAGGAAAGCGGCGATGTGACGGCTGATCGCCGGATCGGCGGGGTAGGGCAGGCCGAACTCGACGATCGCTGATCGCCGCTGCTGCAGCGCGGCGTCGGCGGTAACCCGCGGCAGGAAGCCGTCGACCAGGAGCGCGCGGACTTCGTCGCGCTTGAGTTCGACGGTGCGCGCGCCACCGATCAGCCGCGAGCCGCTGCCGAGCAGCGTCAGGAGGATCGACTCGGGAGCGCCGGCGGTGAGCAGCTGCTCCTTGGCCTGCCGGCAGCGGGCGGTGAGCTGGGAAAAGCGCGCCGCCGACAGCCGTCCTTCGCTCGCCGGCAGCCGGGATTCGACGAGGTGAGCGAGGGCGAGATCCATGTTGTCGCCGCCGAGCATCAGGTGGTCGCCCACACCGATCCGTGTGAGGACCGGCTCGCCGTCGGTGATCGCGACCTGGATCAGCGTCAGGTCGGTGGTGCCGCCACCGATGTCGCAGACCAGCAGCAGCCGCGTTGCGGCGAGTTCGTCGGCGAGCTTCTGGCGGTGGCCGAACAGCCAGTCGTAGAAAGCCGCCTGTGGTTCCTCGAGCAGGCGCACCCGCGGCAGGCCGGCCTGTCGCGCGGCCGCCAGCGTCAGCGCCCGCGCGCCTTCATCGAAGGAGGCGGGAACGGTGAGGATGACCTGTTGCTCTTCGAGCGGGGCTTGCGGAAAGCGGTGTTGCCAGGCGGCGCGCACATGCGCAAGGTAGCTCGCGCTCGCCTCGACCGGCGAAACCCGGGCGACGTCGCTTTCGGCCCCCCAGGGCAGGATGGCCGCGAGGCGGTCTACCGAGGCGTGTGACAGCCAGCTCTTGGCGCTGGCCACCAGTCGGCCGGGAACCTGTGCGCCGAGATCGAGGGCCAGGCGACCGGTGATCACCGGTTCGTCGTTCTGCGCCGTCTGCCAGGGCAGCTGGAGTTCTCCGGGCTTGATCTCGCCGGCCGCGGGATGGTAGCGAACCGAAGGCAGCAGCGGTCGCGCAGCGACCTCCCCCGGACCGACCAACTGGTCGATGGCGAACAATTCGACCTGCGGCCTGCCGGGCGCGTGGTAGGCAACGACCGTGTTGCTGGTGCCCAGGTCGATCCCGACGATGTACTGTTTCTTCATTTTCTTCACTTCACCGGGCAGTGCTCGAACCGCTTGTGGTTCAACTCCCGGCTGTTCAAGGTGTCACGGTCGGCGTCCGGCTGTCCTGCGTACGCCCGGCGTCGCTACTATACACGTCTCGCGGCGCCGGGATTCCTTCAATGCAGGCGAGTGGGTGCCTGATCGCCTGTCCGGAGCGCGACAGCGCTGCTCCGCGGGCCTGCCGGCGGGACTTTTTCTTGCTTCCTGGCAGCAATTGTTTACCATCTCGGCGGGGCGCCCGAAGTCCTGCGCCCTTTCAGCACCTTTGGAGAAAATGGATCATGGCCGTAGCGCCCGAAACCGCCATCATGGCGCTTTACTGTGACTTCGAAAACGTCGCCCTTGGCGTTCGCGATGCGAAGTACGACAAGTTCGACATCAAGCCGGTGCTCGAACGCCTGTTGCTCAAGGGCAGCATCGTCGTCAAGAAGGCTTATTGCGACTGGGAACGCTACAAGGGTTTCAAGTCCACGATGCATGAGGCGAGCTTCGAGCTGATCGAGATCCCGCATCTGCGCCAGTCAGGCAAGAACTCGGCCGATATCCGGCTGGTCGTCGACGCGCTCGATCTGTGCTACACGAAGTCGCATGTCGATACCTTTGTCATCATCAGCGGTGACTCGGACTTCTCGCCGCTGGTCTCGAAGCTGCGCGAGAACGCCAAGTACGTGATCGGCGTCGGCGTCAAGCAGTCGACCTCGGATCTCCTGATCGGCAATTGCGACGAATTCATTTTCTATGACGACCTCGTGCGCGAGATGCAGCGTTCGGCGCGCCGCGATTCGAAGGAAGCGCAAGCTGTGACCCGGCGCACGCCGGAAGAGGACGCGCAACGCCGCGCCGAGATCGAAGCGCGGCGTAACAAGGCGGTCGAACTCGCTGTCGCCACCTTTGATGCGCTGGTCGGCGAGCGCGGCGACAGCAGCAAGATCTGGGCGTCGATGCTCAAGGAAGCCATCAAGCGGCGCAAACCCGACTTCAATGAATCGTATTATGGCTTCCGGGCTTTCGGCAACCTGCTCGAAGAGGCACAGGCGCGCGGCTTGCTCGATATCGGCCGCGATGAAAAGTCGGGCACTTACGTTTTTCGCGCCAACGGCATGACGGCTCCGCGGCGAACCGTTGCCGAGGAGGTACCGGCGCCGCTGCCCGCTGCCGAGGTCGAGTCCGCGGACGAAGGGGCGGCGGTCGTCCTGCCGAGCGAGGCGGCGAGCGCGCGGCGCAAGGGCGAGGGCAGACGCAAGGCGGGCGAGAAGGGCGTCAAGCGGGTCAGGGAAGTGCGCGAGGTGAGAGAGATCCGGGACGGCGCCACGGCCGGCGCAGCGGTGGACCCCGTCGTTGCCGGCGAGGCGCCGCCGGCGGTGGTGGACGGACTGGAGTCACCGCTGATGGAACCGCCGCTGATGGAACCGGTAGAGCCGACGGCGCCGGCGAAGCCGCGCAAGGTCGAGCCGAAAGCCTTGCCGGCGACCGCAGCGCTGCCGGTGGCCGAGGTCGTTCTGGCTGTGCCGGTGGCCGAAGCGCTGCCGGTGGCCGAGGTCGTTCTGACGGTGCCGGAGAGCGAAACGGAGTCGCCTGAGACCGAGGCGCCGGTGGTCAAGAAACCGAGCCGCCCGCGCCGCCCGCGCAAGCCGAAAGCGCCGTTGGAGACCCCTGACGCCAGCTGATTGAATCCGGCCTGAATCCGGCCTGAATCCGACCCGGTCGGCCCGTGAAAAAGCCGCGATCCCGGTCGCGGCTGTCAGGGCAGAAGGGTGGGTTGTCTCAGGCCGCGACCTGGGCCGGGATGTGGCCCGCCATACGCACGATGCGGTTCTGCGTATCGACGTAGATCAGTTGCGGTTCGTGCCTGGCGATTTCGCTCTCGTTATAGACCGCGAAGCTCGCGATGATCAGGATGTCACCGGGCGCCGCGCGCCGCGCTGCCGAACCATTGACCGAGATGACGCCGGAGCCGCGCTCGGCACGCAGGGCGTAGGTGGTGAAGCGCTCGCCGTTGTTCACGTTCCAGATATCGATCTGTTCGTACTCACGGATGTTCGCCGCGTCTAGCAGATCTTCGTCGATTGCGCAGGAGCCTTCGTAGTGAAGTTCGGCGTGCGTCGCGCTGACGCGGTGCAGCTTCGACTTCAGCATGGTTCTTTGCATGGACTTATCACCGGTTGGGAGTTGTTCGGGGAAGCGAATTGTAGCGACTAATGGCAAGCTGTCAATGCTCACCGACGGCGCCGATTTCGACATTGTCGATCAAGCGGGCGACCCCCAGCCGGCTGGCGGCAAGCACGACCAGCGGCGTGTCGGCACGCTCTTGCGGGACCTGCAGGTCCGACTGCCGGCGCACGGCAACATAGTCGGTCCGCCAGCCCCGGCGGTCGAGTTCGTCGGCGGCCTCCCTTTCGAGTCGCACGAAGTCGCTTTCGCCGGCCTCTACCGCCGCGCTGATCCGCGTCAGAAGGCGGTGCAGACGCGGCGCCTCGGCGCGTTCGCTGGCCGACAGGTAGGCGTTGCGCGACGAGAGGGCGAGGCCGTCTTCGGCGCGTACCGTCTCGCCGCCGATGATCTCGATCGGCAACGCCAGCTGGCGCGTCATGTTGCGCAGGACCATCAGCTGCTGGTAATCCTTCTTGCCGAACAGCGCCAGCTGCGGCTGGACGATGTTGAACAGCTTGAGGACGACGGTGGCGACGCCGCGAAAATGACCGGGGCGAAACTCGCCATCGAGCTGATGCTGGATCGAAGGTGGATCGACCTGATATTGCTGGGGCTCGGGATAGAGTTCGTCCTCGGTCGGTGCGAACAGCAGATCGACTCCGGCGGCCGTGAGCTGCGCGCAGTCGGCCTGAAAACTGCGCGGATAGCGGTCGAAGTCGTCATTCGGTCCGAACTGCAGGCGATTGACGAAAATGCTGGCGACCACGGTCTCGCCGTGGGCGCGCGCAGCGCGCATGAGGGCGATGTGGCCGGCGTGCAGGTTGCCCATGGTGGGGACGAAAGCGATCCGGCCTCGGTCTCGCAGCGCGCTGCGCAGTTCGGGAATCGACGAGTGAATCTGCATGGCTGGGTCAAACCTCTTTCAAACGAAGGGCCAGCGGAACGCCGGACACGGTCCGGCAGGCGGGAGCGGGTCTCGCGCGAGCGTTCAGTAACAGTGTTCCTGAGCGGGAAAACTGCCGTCCCTGACGGCGGCGACGTAGGCCGTGATGGCGCCGGCGATCGATGTCTGGCCAGACATGAAGTTGCGCACGAAACGGGCTTTCCTGCCCGGCGCAATGTCGAGCATGTCGTGTAGCACGAGCACCTGGCCCGAGCAGTTGCGGCTGGCACCGATGCCGATCGTCGGGATGGCGAGCTGGCCGCTGGCGGTCGTCGCCAGCGCTTCGGGGATGGCTTCGAGGACGATCAGGCCGGCGCCGGCTTCCTGCTGGGCGAGGGCGTCGGCGAGCAGCCTCGCGGCGCCGGAATCATCCCGGCCCTGGACCCGGTAGCCACTGAGCTGATGCACCGATTGCGGTGTCAGGCCGACGTGAGCGCAGACCGGAATGCCGCGCGTACACAGAAAGCGCGTCGTCTCGGCCATGTCCACGCCGCCTTCGAGCTTGACCATCTGGGCGCCGGCGGCCATCAGGGAGACCGCGTTGCGCAGCGCCCGTTGCGGGCTCTCCTGGAAGCTGCCGAAGGGCATGTCGGCGATCACCAGCGCTCGCCGGCTGCCGCGCGCGACGCAGGCGGTGTGGTAGGCGATGTCGGCGAGCGTCACCGGCAGTGTCGATTCATGGCCTTGCAGGACCATGCCGAGCGAGTCGCCGACGAGCAGGGCGTCGACGCCGGCGCTATCGCACAGCTGTGCAAAGCTTGCGTCGTAACACGTGAGCATGGCGATCTTGTCGCCGCTGGTGCGCATCCTGGCAAGGTCCCCCTGCGTCAGGCGGCGTGTCGCAACGTGGCTGGACATGAACTCACTCTCCCCGGTTGAAGTATTCGCGGTGTCCCCGCATCGCTTCGATGCGCTTGACCAGCAGTTGAAAATCGTCGTCGCAGTCGATGAAATTGATGCTCTCGGAATTGACCACCATCACTGGCGCGGCATCATAGTCATGAAAAAAGCGCATGTAGCTCTCCGCCAGCAGCGCGAGGTAAGCGTCGTCGATCCACCGTTCCCTCTCGAGACCGCGCTTGCGTACCCGGGCGATCAGCGTTTCCGGTCTGGCCTGCAGGTAGATGACGAGGTCGGGCGGGACCGGCGGCGGCGACAGCCGTTCGTGAACCTGGCGGTAGAGCGCGTACTCGTCTTCGGCGAGCGTCAGCAAAGCGAACAGCGAATCCTTCTCGAACATGAAATCGGTGACCAGCGGGCGCGAGAAGAAATCAGGCTGGGACAGCTCGCGCAATCTGTCGAGCCGCTGAAAGAGGAAGGAGAGCTGGGTTGGCAGGGCAAAGCGCGGTTGATCCTGATAAAAGCGGCTCAGGAAGGGGTTCAGCTCGGGTTGTTCGAGCAGCTGCTGCGCGTCCAGGTAGTCTCCCAGACGGTGGGCAAGACTGGTCTTGCCGACGCCGATCGGGCCTTCGACGACGATGTGACGAGCAGCGGTAAGCGTATTGCGTGGGGACATGAGCAGGCGGTGATTGAAGTCGGTCAGCGTTCAAGGGAGATGTTGTCCGAACGGGCGGCGCGTATTCCGCCAACTGCCGCGCCGAGCGTCAGCAGACGGAAAAAAGGGCCAACCCGTTCAGTCGGCGCCTAGGATACACAGAGCGGCCGGCAGATGGTCATTTTTGAACCGCAGCGCGACACAAAAAAAACGGATTGTCGTGATCGGCGGCTGGCGCGCTGGCCGGTCGTCGGTCGCCGGCTGCGGGATGAAAACCCGTTTTCCTGCGCTCGTCAGCGCCAGGCTATTGCGCAAGCTTTTCGATCGCCTGGTGGCCGACTGCCGGCCACCAGGCGGCGGCGCTGCCGCGGCCGGGGAGGCGACAGCGCGGGGCGATCTCGAGCAGCGGGGCGAGCACGAAGGCGCGCAGGTGCATGCGCGGATGCGGCACCGTCAGTCGCTGGCTGTCGATCACCTGCTGATCATAGAGCAGCAGGTCGAGGTCGAGGGTGCGCGGTGCATGGTGAAACTCGCGGCGACGGCCAAAGCGCCGCTCGACGGCAAACAGGGCGTCGAGCAAGGGCTCCGGATCGAGTCCGGTCTCGAGGGCGGCGACGGCGTTGATGAAATCGGGCTGCCCGCGAATGCCGAGCGGTGCCGTGCGATAGAGCGACGACATCCGCAGCAGACGCGATTCGGGCAGTGCCGCCAGCGCCGCGCCGGCGGCACGAACCTGCGCCAGCGGCTCGTCGAGGTTGGCTCCGAGGGCGACGAAAGCAAGGTGTGTGCTGTTAGCCATGCTAGCCATGTGCGCCCGGCGTAGCGCGGGGAAGAGACCGGTCGTGGCAGTGAATACTCGCGTGGCAGTCTCCTCGGCACTTCATTCGGGAGACTTGTTCTGCCCATCGTCGACTGCCGACCGGCGCCGCCGGCGGCGCTTCTTGACTGCGCCCGCGGTCCCCGGCGCCGGCGGCAGCAGCAGGGCGGCGCGCGCCTCGTCGCTGGCATGCAGGAATTCCGTCCACCACTCGCCGACCTCGGCGTCGACCTCGCCGGATTCGACGCGCAGCAGCAGGAAGTCATAGCCGGCCCGGAAACGGGGCTGCTGCAGGACGCCGTAGGGGCGCTTTCCCGAGCGCTGCTCGAAGCGCGGCTGCAGGGCCCATATATCCTTGATGTCACCGGCAATGCGGCGGGTGATGGCGAGCTTTTCGGCCTGCACGTCGAGCACTTCGTCCATGGCCATGAAAAATGCGCCGGTTGCCGGTTCGCCGCCGGCCTTGAGCACTTCACACTTGCTCAGCACCTCGTGCCAGAGCAGGGTCGCAAAGAGGAAGCCGGGCGAGATCGGCTTGCCTTCCCGCACGCGGCGGTCGGTAGCCTCGAGCGCCAGCATGACGAAGCGCTCGCCAAGCGCCTGGTCGAGAATCACGTCGAGCAGCGGCAGCAGGCCGTGGTGCAGCCCCTCTTCGCGCAGCCGGGTGACGCAGCGCACGGCGTGGCCCGAGGTGAGCAGCTTCAGCATCTCGTCGAACAGGCGTGACGGCGGAACGTTTTCGATCAGGCTGCCCATCTCGCGGATCGGCCGCCGCGCCTCGGGATCGATCGACAGCCCGAGCTTGGCCGCCAGGCGTACGGCGCGCAGCATGCGTACCGGATCCTCTCGGTAGCGCGTCCTGGGGTCACCGATCATGCGCAAGGTCTTCTGCTGGAGGTCTGCGACGCCATGATGGTAATCGACGATGGTTTCGGAAGTCGGGTCGTAATACAGGGCATTGACCGTGAAATCGCGCCGCGCCGCGTCTTCCGCCTGGCTGCCGAAGACGTTGTCGCGCAGCACCCGGCCCTGATCATCGGTCTGCGCCTTGTTGCCGCCCTGTTCGCCGTGGTGGCCGCGGAAAGTGGTCACCTCGATCGTCTCGACGCCCATGTTCACATGGACGATCTGGAAGCGGCGGCCGATGATTCGCGACCGACGGAAGCAGTTGCGCACCTGTTCCGGCGTCGCACTGGTGGCGACGTCGAAATCCTTCGGCGTCAGTCCGGCGAGCAGATCGCGCACGGCGCCGCCGACGATGAAGGTCGGGTAACCATTCTCCTGCAGGGTTTCGACGGTGCGGCGGCAGCCCCGGCTGATGTCCTCGCGCTGCAGGCCATGCTGGGCGACCGCGATGATCGCCGGTTCCCCATGCTTGCCGGGGCTTTTGCGTCCGAGAACGCGGGATAGGAACTTGCGGATCATCAGGGGTGGCTCGTGTCCTGCCTGGATTGGGCTATAGCGGCGGCATGATAGCGGATATTTCACCGGCGGGCGGTGGGCGATTGGCGATCGACTCAGCCGAGCAGGCTGACGATCGGCCAGCCTGCGGCTTCGGCGTGCGCGCGCAGCGTCGGATCGGGGTCGACGACCACCGGCTGGCTGACCTTCGACAACAGCGGCAGGTCGTTCTGCGAATCGCTGTAGAACCAGCTGTGTTCGAAACTGCTCCACCACAACCCGAGGGCTTCGAGCCAGGCCTCGACGCGGAGGATCTTGCCTTCGCGAAACGAGGGCATGCCGCGTGGCCGGCCGGTGAACTGGCCGTTTTCCTGTGCCGGAATGGTGGCGATCAGGTGGGCGAGGCCAAACTCGCGGACGATCGGTCCGGTGACGAAGCTGTTGGTGGCGGTGACGATGGCACACAGCGCGCGGCGGTCGAGATGTTCGCGCACCAGCGCGCGGGCCTTGGCGCCGACCAGCGGCACGATGTGTCTCGACATGAACTCGCGCTGCCAGTCATCGAGCAGGGAACGGGGATAACGCGACAGCGGCTGCAGCTGAAAATCGAGAAAGACGTCGATGTCGAGCGTGCCGGCCTTGTACTGCTCGTAGAACTCGATGTTTCGGGCTTCGTAGAGGGCGCGGTCGAGGATCCCCTTGCCGATCAGGAATTGCGCCCATTCAAAATCGCTGTCGCCGGCGATCAGCGTATTGTCGAGGTCGAAGAGGACCAGATCCATGCGTGGCTTTCGCGGTCAGACGTTGAGGGAAGTCTGCAGGACTTCGCGCAACAGCGGCAGGGTGATGGCGCGCTTGTGCTCGAGCGAGTAACGGTCGATCGCCAGCAGCAGTGCGGTCAGGCTGCGCATGTCGCGGGGGGCGCGCGAGAAAAGGTAGCTGAAGGCTTCCGGCGGCAGCACCAGGCCACGCGCCCTCGCCTGTTCGGCGAGGGCCGCGAGTTTCTCCGCGTCGCTCAGCGGCTGCAATCGATAAACCAGGCCGCTGCCGAGACGGGTGCGCAGGTCTTCGCGCAGGCGCAGCCGCAGGGGGGGCACTTCGGCGGCGGTGATCAGGTGCCCGCCACAGGCGCGCAGGCGATTGATCAGGTTGAAGAGCGCGATCTGCCCGTATTCGCCGAGCGCTTCGAGGTGGTCGACGGCGTAGAACTCCTGATCCTGCGGCAACGCCGACAGCGCGGCATCCCGCCGCGCATCGCAGTAGGCCACCTGGCACGCCTGCAGCAGATGCGACTTGCCGGCGCCCGCTTCGCCCCAGACGAAGAACAGCGATTCGCGGCTGCCCGGCGCGAGCCAGGCGGCGAGGCCAGTCAGCACTTCCCCGTTGCTGCCGGCGACGAAGTTGTCGAAGGCAGGCGGCGCTTCCGGCAGCAGGTCGAGGATCAACTGGCGCATCGAGCCGGCTTCGGACTGCGGGGTTTGCGGGCGGTCAGCGCGCGGATGAGCCATTTCGGATAAGATTCAGGGTTCAGACGATCGAAGTCGTGCATTCTAACACTGCGCAGCATTCGCCAGCCTTGCTCGGGAAGCCATACAAGATGACTCAGGAATCTCTCTCCTATCGCGCTGCCGGGGTCGACATCGACGCCGGCGAGCAACTCGTCGAACGGATCAAGCCGCTCGCCCGCAAGACCCTGCGCGCCGGCGTTCTCGGTGGCATCGGCGGTTTTGGCGCGCTGTTCGAAGTGCCCCGCAACTACCGCGAGCCGGTGCTGGTCTCGGGTACCGACGGCGTCGGCACCAAGCTGAAGCTCGCTTTCGAACTGCAGCGACACGACACGATCGGCATCGATCTGGTGGCGATGAGCGTGAACGACATTCTGGTGCAGGGCGCCGAGCCACTCTTCTTCCTCGACTATTTTGCCTGCGGCAGACTCGACGTCGACACCGCAGCCGAGGTCGTCAAGGGAATCGCCAGCGGCTGCGAGCTGGCCGGTTGCGCGCTGATTGGCGGCGAAACGGCCGAGATGCCGGGGATGTATCCGGCCGGCGAATACGATCTCGCAGGCTTTGCCGTCGGCGTCGTCGAGAAGTCGGCGATCATCGACGGCTCGACGATCGTTGCCGGCGACGTGATCATCGGTCTGCCGTCATCGGGTGCGCATGCCAACGGCTATTCGCTGCTGCGCCGGATCATCGCCCGCGCGCAGCCCGATCTGGCAGAGGCCTTCGACGGTGCAACGACGCTTGCCGAAGCGATCCTCGCGCCGACGCGGATTTACGTCAAGCCGCTGCTCGCCCTGATGCGGGCGCTGCCGGTCAAGGGCCTCGCGCACATCACCGGCGGTGGTCTCACCGGCAACGTGCCGCGCATCCTGCCACCGCCGGTCAAGGCCGAACTCGTCGCCGCCGCCTGGTCGCGTCCGAAGCTGTTCGACTGGCTGCAGCGCGAAGGCCGGGTGGTGGACAGCGAAATGCACCGCGTCTTCAACTGCGGCATCGGGATGGTCGTCGTCGTCGCCCGCGAAAACGTCCAGCAGGCGGTGCAGATCCTGCGTGACGCCGGCGAAGCGGCAGTCGTCATCGGCGCCGTCAAGCCGCGCGGTGACGGCGAAGCGGCGACGACCGTCATCTCCGGCTAGCCTCGCCGCAGCCTGGCGCGCCGCTTCCCGTGCGCGCTCGCTGCCGCTCCTCCCTAGCTCAGCCTGCGTCGGCCGGGGTGGCGCCACCCGGCGGCGGCTTTGCCAGGGGCAGGGCCAGCTCGCGCTGCAGGGTGAGGATGCGGTTCTGCAGGCCTTCGATCCGGTCGGCTGCTTCCGCCGCCGACCGCTGCCAGCGGCTCGACTCTTCGGCCGTCGCTTCGGCCTTGCCGCGCCAGAAAGCGGCGTCGCTTTCCGCCCGGCTGGCGCGGGCCTGGAAGTTGTCGACGAAGACCCGGGCCTCCTGCAACTGCTCCTTGACGACTGCCTCGCTGGCTTTTGCCGCCTGCCGGATTTCATCGGTCTGGCGCATCAGGTACTGGCGTTCGCCGGCGGCGATTTCGCGCTCCCGCTCGACCGACTCTTCGGCCCGCTGGCGTTCGCCGCTGAGCGCCTCTTCGTGCCGTTCGCGTTCAGCGAGCAGTTCAGCCTCCTGATTGCGCCGCTCGCTCTCCAGCGTGCTGGCCAGCCGGGCGCCGTCTTCGCGCAGCTGGCCGATCTGCTCGTCGCGCGCGCGCAAGAGGGTGGTGGTGTCGGCCAGGCGCTGTCGCAGGTCCTCGATCTCGGCATGGTTTGCTTGCAGCCTGGCCTGCAGTGTCTGCGTTTCGCCCTGCAGCGCGAGGGCTTCGCGCGCCGACGCCCCGGCACGTTCCTGAGCCTCGACGACCCGTTCGGTCATCTCGACCCGCCACTGGGTGATTTGCGCGCGCTCGTCGGCGTAAGCTGCATCGGCCTTTTCCAGCGCCAGGCGCCAGACGACGGTGAGCATCCTGTCTGCTTCGCTGATCAGATCGTCGGAGAGATCCGGGTTGGTGCGCCCGGCCATGAAACGGCCGGCGATCTCCTTTCGCCAGTCGGAAATCATCCCCTGGACGACCTTGGCGCCACCCTTGCGGCCGATCAACTCGTAGACCGACTCGAATGAAGGACTCCGGCCATCGAGAAAAAGACTGGAGCAGGCTGCCGCGACCCGCTCGTACTCGACCGCGCTAGTGCGTGCCACGGGCGAACTCGACGTGGCGAAGCTGGGCAAACTGCCGGGCGCTGGCCTGCAGTGCCCCGGCGATCTCGCCTGCCCGATCGGGCGCATTCCTGGCGACCCGACGATAGAGGTCGGCGAGCAAGCCGTTCAAGTCGTCGATTTCCTGCTCGATGATCTGGTTCTGTTGTGTATCCATGTTCCTGGCTCCTTCATCGATGCGGTCCCGGTGGCCGCCGTCATCCGTATGTCCTGCGGTCGAGTATAGAGCGCCGGGTTTGATACCGTCAATAAATCTAGATAAAACGTTTCAAAAGTAACGCTTGTCAGGGAAAGGTCAACAATAACGGGCTTGTCAGAATCTCCGCTTTGGTGTGCAATGCCGGTTCTGATCGTTCCGACATCGAGCACCCATGGCCGAAAGCAAGAAATACGAGATCACCGTCAGCGCGCTTCCCCAATATATCGCCGAGCAGTCGGATCCGGTAAGGGGCAACTACGTTTTCGCGTACACGATCACCATCGAGAACGTCGGCACCGTAGCGGCGCAGTTGATCTCGCGTCACTGGGTGATCACCGACGCCAACGGCGAAGTTCAGGAGGTGCGTGGCCTGGGCGTCGTCGGCCGACAGCCGCTCCTGGATCCGGGCGAGAAATTCAGCTATAGCAGCGGTTGTCAGCTCAATACGCCGGTCGGCACGATGCGCGGCAGCTACCAGCTGACGGCCGTCGACGGGCGACAGTTCGAGGCGGAGATCCCGGTCTTCACGCTGGCGGTGCCGCACGTCCTGCACTGACGATGGCCTCGAGCCTCAAGCACAGGCCGCAACTCTTCACGGAAAGTGAGCAGCCGCTGCTGGCCGCCGGCTGGTTCAGGCTGATTCGCCTGCGGCGCCGCTAGCTGCGGTAGTCGGCGTTGATCTTCACGTAGTCGTAGGAGAGGTCGCAGGTATAGACGGTGGCGCGAGCCGGGCCGCGGCCCAGGTCGACGCGGACGTTGATCTCCGCCTCCTGCATGATCGCGGCGCCATCCTCTTCGCGATAGCCCGCCGCTCGCCCGCCGGCTTCGGCGACCAGAATCTCGGTTGCCGCGCTGCCCAGCCATACGCTGACGCGGTCGATATCGAGCGGCTCGATATCGGCGTAGCCGATGGCGGCAAGGATCCGGCCGAGGTTGGGATCCGAGGCGAAGAAAGCGGTCTTGACCAGGGGTGAATGGGCGATCGCATAGCCGACCCGTTTGCAGTCGTCGCGGTCGCGGCCGCCTTCGACGGTGATGGTGATGAACTTGCTCGCCCCTTCGCCATCGCGAATGATTGCCTGTGCGAGTTCGACGGCGACAGCGATCACCGCCTGGCGCAGCGTTTCGTAGCCGGGCGTCGCCGGGTCGGCAAAGTGTACGCCGGCCTGAGCGGTGGCGATGAGGAGCAGGGAATCGTTGGTGGAGGTGTCGCCATCGACGGTAATGCAGTTGAACGACTCGTCGGCTGCCGCACGCAGGAGATCCTGCAGGAGCGCTGGGGCGATGCCGGCGTCGGTCGCGATGAAGCCGAGCATGGTCGCCATGTTTGGGCGAATCATGCCGGCACCCTTGCTGATGCCGGTGATGGTGACCGTCCGGGCGTTGATCTCGACGCGCCGCGAAGCCGCTTTGGCCACCGTGTCGGTGGTCATGATGGCCTGCGCAGCGCGCTGCCAGTGGTCGCCCCGCAGATCGGCGACGCAGCGCGGGAGGCCGGCGAGCAGTCGGTCGACCGGCAAGGGTTCGAGGATGACGCCGGTCGAGAAGGGCAGCACCTGCCGGTCGTCGATCTCCAGCAGCTGCCCGAGGGCGGCACAGGTCTGCACCGCCGCCTGCCAGCCGTGCTCGCCGGTGCCGGCATTGGCGACGCCGGTGTTGATCACCAGCGCCCGGATGTCGCTGCCGAGTTCGAGGTGACGACGGCAGACCTGAACCGGCGCCGCGCAGAAGCGGTTGGCGGTAAAGATACCCGCGACGCGGGTGCCGGCGACCAGCGAGAGCACGGTCAGGTCGAGCCGATCCGGTTTGCGGATGGCCGCCGCAGTCACGCCGAGGCGAACGCCATTGACCGGAAACAGCTGGTCTGCGGCAGGGGTGCGGTAATTGACGGGCATGGCAACCTCGGGATGGCAAGAGGCCGGCAACGAGCACAAAAAGCGGTCTCTCGCCGGACGATCAACAGGGCGTGCGGCGTTTCAGCTCGGCTGACTACGACAATCGGCCATGGCAGTGCTTGTACTTCTTGCCCGAACCGCAGGGGCAGGGGTCATTGCGGCCGATCTTGGCTGCCATCTGCGGCATCTGCGCCGGCGTGCTCGCGGCCGCTGCCTGCTCACCCTGGCCCAGGGCCTCGTCATAATCCGAATGATGGTAGCGGACATTCTGCACTTCGGCGTGCGGTGCGCTTTCTTCGACATCCTGCGCGCGCACCTGCACCGTCACCAGCGTGCGCGTCACGTCGCTGCGCACGCTGTCGAGCAGGCGCTGGAAGAGCTCGAACGCTTCGCGCTTGTACTCCTGCTTGGGATTCTTCTGCGCGTAGCCACGCAGATGGATGCCCTGACGCAGGTGATCGAGCGCCGCCAGGTGTTCGCGCCAGTGCGTGTCCAGGCTCTGCAGCATGACGTTACGCTCGAACTGGTGGAACATCTCGGCGCCCACCAGGCCGACCTTTTCGGTGTAGGCGGCCGCCGCCGCGTCGACGATCCGGCGCAGCATGTCCTGATCGCCGAGATTGGGTTCGTTCTTCGACCAATCGACGATCGGCAGGCTGATCTGGAGGTCGCCGGCCAGCGCCTTCTCGAGCCCGGCAAGGTCCCATTGTTCCTCGACGCTCTCGGCCGGTACATGCAGCCGGAAAACATCGTGCAGGACGCCCTCGCGCATTGCGGTGACGGTGTCGGAGATGTCGTCGGATTCGAGCAGCTCGTTGCGCTGCGCGTAGATCACCTTGCGCTGGTCGTTGGCGACGTCGTCGTATTCGAGCAGCTGTTTGCGGATGTCGAAGTTGCGGGCCTCGACCTTGCGCTGAGCCGACTCCAGCGAACGCGACACGAGCGGATGCTCGATCGGCTCGCCCTCGGGCATTTTCAGCCTTTCCATGATCGACTTCAGGCGATCACCGGCAAAAATGCGCAGCAGCGAGTCGTCGAGGGCGAGGTAGAAGCGCGAAGACCCGGGGTCGCCCTGACGGCCCGAACGGCCGCGCAGCTGGTTGTCGATCCGCCTCGACTCATGCCGCTCGGAGCCGATGATGTGCAGGCCGCCAGCCGCCACCACCTGGTCGTGCAGCTTTTGCCACTGTGCCCGGATGTCGGCGATCTGCGCTTCGCTGTCGGCCGCGGTCAGCGTTTCGTCGTCACGCAGCGTGCCGATCTGCTTCTCGACGCTGCCGCCGAGCACGATGTCGGTACCGCGGCCGGCCATGTTGGTGGCAATGGTGATCATTCCCGGCCGGCCGGCCTCACGGACGATTTCGGCTTCGCGCGCATGCTGCTTGGCGTTGAGAACCTGATGCGGCAGTTTTTCGTGATCAAGCAGCGCCGACAGGAGCTCGGAGTTTTCGATCGACGTGGTGCCGACCAGGACGGGCTGGCCGCGCTCGCGGCAGCCGCGGATATCGGCGACGATGGCGGCGTGCTTTTCCTTGGCGGTACGAAAGACCTGGTCGTTGTGGTCGGTCCGTCGCATCAGCTGGTTGGTCGGGATGACCACCGTTTCAAGGCCATAGATCTGCTGGAACTCGTACGCCTCGGTATCGGCCGTGCCGGTCATCCCGGACAGCTTGCCGTACATGCGGAAGTAGTTCTGGAAGGTGATCGATGCGAGTGTCTGATTCTCGTTCTGGATCCGCACCCCCTCCTTGGCCTCGACCGCCTGGTGCAGACCATCCGACCAGCGGCGACCGGACATCAGGCGACCGGTGAACTCATCGACGATGATCACTTCACCCTTCTGCACGACGTATTGCTGGTCTCGGAGGAACAGGTTGTGGGCGCGCAAGGCGGCGTACAGATGGTGGATCATCAGAATGTTCGAGGCGTCGTACAGACTGCCGCCATCGGGTAACAGGCCGGCGCTGGCGAGCAGTTCCTCGGCGTGCTCGTGACCGGCTTCGGTCATCAGGATCTGATGGCCTTTCTCGTCTACCCAGTAATCTCCCGCACCGTCTTCTTCCTGGCAGCGCTGCAGCAGGGGAGCGACCTTGTTCATGCGCACATAGAGGTCGGTGTGGTCTTCGGCCTGGCCGGAGATGATCAGGGGGGTGCGCGCTTCGTCGATCAGGATCGAGTCGACCTCGTCGACAATGGCAAAGCTGAGCTTGCGCTGCACCCGCTCGCCACCGGAGTAGACCATGTTGTCGCGCAGGTAATCGAAGCCGAACTCGTTGTTGGTCCCGTAGGTGATGTCGGCGGCGTAGGCCGCCTGCTTGTCCTCGTGCGCCATCTGCGACAGGTTCACGCCGACCGTGAGGCCGAGAAAACGATGCAGGCGTCCCATCCACTCGGCGTCGCGGTTGGCCAGATAGTCATTGACCGTCACCACGTGCACGCCGTTGCCGGCGAGCGCATTGAGATAGGAGGCCAGCGTCGCGACCAGTGTCTTGCCTTCGCCGGTCCGCATCTCGGCGATCTTGCCATCGTGCAGCACCATGCCGCCGACCAGCTGGACATCGAAATGACGCATCCCGAGGACGCGCTTGCCGGCCTCGCGAACGACGGCGAAGGCCTCGGGCAGCAGGGCATCCAGGGTTTCGCCCTGGCCGACGCGGGCCTTGAATTCGGCGGTCTTGCCGCGCAGCGCTTCGTCCGAGAGCGTGCCGATTTCCGGCTCCAGCGCGTTGATCCGCCGCACGACCTGCATGTACTGCTTGATCAGCCGATCGTTTCGGCTGCCGAAAATCTTCTTGAGTAGGCCGGAAATCATTCTGGGAACATGGAGGAAGTTGCGACGTTAATGGGAGGACCCGAGCCAGCAAGCGGGGCCGGTTCTTTTCCGCGGTGAAAAGCCGAAGCGCGGTTCAGCGTAGGGCAGAGAACCGGCTGGATGACGGGATGTGCCCGCTCAGGCGACGCGTGCGGCATGGATACTACCTTCAAGAGTCGTTTGACGCAATTCTGGCGTCACCCCGGGTGGCTTGCAGGTGCTTGCCAGAGGTTGGCTTCGGTGGTCTAATTCTTTCGTCAGAACTGACCAGGAGGAATCCGAAAATGCCGGATGCACGCTTCAAGCCTCTGCCCTGGACCCGGCTCCAGCGAGGCGTTCCGTGTTACCTGCCGAAGCCGGTCGTCCGTCCTGCGGTCGATGTTCACTCGCCCGCACTCGCCGTGATGATCGATTTTCAGCGCCGGGCACCGCTTGCGGTGGCCCGCGACGCTTCGCTCGACGAAGCCAACCGGATCATGGCGCTATGCAAGGTGAACTACCTGCTGGTCGCCGATGCACAGGATCATCTGCTCGGCATCGTCACCGCCGCCAGCACCCGGGGCGACCGTCCCCTGGCAGCGGCGCACGCGCTGGACGTTCGCCCGAGCGAACTGGTGGTCGGCGACGTCATGAACCGGAAGCACGACGACGCCGAGGTCATGCACCTCAGTGACGTGACCCCGGCCCGCGTTGGCAACGTGCTGGCCGCGCTCAGGGAAATGGGGGCCGCGCATTGCCTGGTGGTGGACCACGACGAGGAGAACCACCATATCCTCTGTGGCCTGTTCCTGTTGCCCGAGATCGAGCGCCAGATGGGACGGGTGCCACAGACCGCGGAAATCGCGCAGACCTTCTCGCAGGTCGTCAGCTCCCTCCAGCACTGAGCCGTTCGCCTTGCGCCCGACCCCGACGACGTTCGCTTCGGGCGGGAGGCGGCTGGTCGGCAGGGTAGTCTCGCAGTCCGGGCGGCCACCCCGCGGCGAACCCGGATGACGGAAATGTAATCTGCGGGTCAGCTTCGTGTGGATCGACATCCGGGACAATCGTCCCTCGGCCAGACCCGCCCGGCAGGAAGTACCCGCCGGGCGGGAACCGGCGAAGACAAGGATGATCCATGACGCGCTTTCCAAGTCCGAAGAGACTCTTCCTGCTCACGCTGGCCGGAGTTTGCTGCGCACAGGTCCTGGCGCAGGAGGCGCCGCCGGGACGCGACGTCGATTCCCTGTTGATCGTCGCCCGGGAGCGTAACCCCGAATACGCCGGCATGCGCCACGAAGCCGCCGCGGCTGGCGAGCGGGTGGTGCCGGCGGGTGCCCTGGCGGACCCCAGGCTGCGCATCGAATTGCGCGATCTCACCCGGATGGGTGAGCAGAAAGCCACCTTCTCGCCGAGCCGCGTCGGCAGCACCAAATACCTGCTGATGCAGGACCTGCCGTGGTACGGCAAGCGCGACCTGAAGCGGCAGATCGCGGAACTCGATGCCCAGGGGGCAGAGGGACGTGCCATGGGCAACTGGTCCGATCTTGCCGCGCGCATCAAGTCGGCGCATGCGCAGCTTTTCTCTGTCCAGCGCAACCAGCGGCTGACCCGGGAGATTCTCGACCTCATGCTGCGTCTGGAGGGAATCACCCGCCTTCGCTACACCCAGGGCCTGGCAGCGCAGTCGGACGTGATCCGGGCGCAGGTCGAGCAGACCAGCCTCATGAATGAACTGCTCGGCCTCGACAACGATCGCCGGCAACTCCAGGCACGGATCAACGCGCTGCTGGCGCGGCCGGCGACCGCGACGCTCGCCGAGCCGGATCATCTGCGACCCCTGCCGGTGCCGACGCTCCTCGACTATGCGGTGCTCGAAGAGCGCGTGCGGACTCGCAATCCACAACTGTTCGCCGAAGCGGCGCGCATCGGTGCGGCGGAAAAAAGCCGCGAACTCGCCTACCGGAATCGCTACCCCGATTTCATCGTCGGCCTTGCCCCGATCCAGTATCAAGGTTCGATCGATGAATGGGAGTTCATGGTCGAAATCAATATTCCCTTGCAGCAGGCCTCGCGGCGGGCTCAGGAACGGGAGTCGGAGGCCATGCTCTCGGCAACGCGGGCGCGCCGCGATGCGACGGCCAGCCAGGTGCTCGGCGAACTCGCGGAAAATCTCTCCGCCATCGAAGCGGCGCGGCAGAGTGAGAAACTCGCGCAGAGCCGCCTGTTGCCGCAGGCCGAACTGGGCTTCCAGTCGGCGCTCGCCGCTTACGAGAACGGTCGCATCGACTTCATCACCCTGCTCGAAGCCCAGCGGCAAATCCGCCAGGCGCGGCAGAGTCAGCTCAAGGCTCAGGTCGAAGCGCAGGTGCGCCTGGCCGAAGTCGAGCGACTGCTCGGAGAGGATTTGTAATCAGCCGCCGGCGGCTGGTCGCCGCAAGGCGCATGGCTCAGGCAATGACGGCCGTCAGCGGCAGCGGTCGCGCAGGGCAGGCAGCAGGTGAAGGCAAAGCCCTTCGCCGATCAGGAGTAGACGACGAAGGGCTGGCAAGGGCAGGCGAACGTGCAGCAGCCTCGACTTACGTGACCCTGACCTCGATCTTGCGCGGCTGCGCATGCTCGGCCTTGGGGATGGTGAGTTTGAGGACGCCGTTGGCGAACTCGGCGCCGACCTTGCTCGCGTCGAGTTCCTTGGACAGGTTGAACACCCGCCGGTAACGCGCAAGCCCGACTTCGGCGTGGCTGGCCTCGATGCCGCCGGGCATTTCCAGATCGATCTCGCCTTCGATGGTCAGCGTATCGGCTTCGACCTGCAGGTGCAGTTTCTCCTTGGGAACCCCCGGCAGATCGGCGTAGAGAGTTATTCCGGAGGCGTCTTCGATGACGTCGACCGGGGGCAGCAGAGCGGCTTCCTCACGCGCCGTCTGTTTATTGGTCTGGGTGTTGTCGGACATGGTCGATCCTCCTTACTGAATGGTGATCCGGCGGGGTTGCGCCGACTGCTTGCGAGCGATGCTGATGCGCAGTACGCCGTCACGGTACCTGGCGTCCACGGCAGCGGGATCGGCGTCGTCGGGCAAGCTCACCACGCGCCGGAAGCGGCCGTCGAAGCGCTCGTCGATATGGACGGTCGCCTGCTCGCCGGGCAGCGGCCGCTGGCGCTCACCGGCAACCGAGAGCACGCCTTTCTCGATCTGCACATCCAGCGTTGCCGGGTCGATGCCCGGCGCAAAAGCATAGACTTCGACCGACTGCGGGGTGCCGCCGACGTTCATGGCCGGAAAACCGCCGCGGGCAACGCCCCGAATGTTCGGAGAAAGATGAAAACCCTGCTGCATCTCACGCTGCAGCCGGTCCAGTTCCGCCAGTACGTCGCGGGGAAACAGGGAGCGATACATCATGGTGAGTCCTCCATGCAATGGTGAGGGGTGAGGGGCGCCGGGACCGGCGCTCGACTACTCAGCTGGGGTCGGTTGTGCAGACTTCAATACCTTGATTCCTGCCTGCAGCAGGACTATTTTCCGATTGTCCCGTCACCTTGTCGAGCGAGGATCATTCATGGAATTCAAGGACTATTACCAGATTCTGGGGGTTTCCCGCGAGGCCACTGCGGATGAGATCAAGAAGGCCTTCCGGAAACTGGCACGCAAGTATCACCCCGACGTGTCACGCGAGCCGAACGCTGAAGCGCGCATGAAAGAACTCAACGAAGCCAATGCCGTACTCTCCGATCCGGAGAAGCGTGCCGCCTATGACCAGCTGGGGCGAGGCTACCGGCCGGGTCAGGATTTTCGACCGCCGCCCGATTGGGATGCGGGTTTCGAGTTCTCCGGGCGCGGTTTTCCGCCCGGCGAGGCGGCCGACTTCTCCGATTTTTTCACCGAGCTGTTCGGGCGTATGGCCGGCGCAGGCGATTTCGCAGGCGGCCGCCGCGGACCCCTTCAGGCCCGTGGCGAGGACCATCACGCCAAGGTGCTGCTGGAACTCGAAGATGCATTTTCCGGGGCCACCCGCCAGATCGCTTTGCGCTCGCCGCGGCTCGACGCGCAGGGGCGGGTGAGCCTTGAGACGCGTACGCTGAATGTCAAGGTGCCAGCCGGCGTGCATGCCGGCCAGATCATCCGGCTGGCCGGTCAGGGAGCGCCGGGAGTCGGTGGCGCGCCGGCCGGTGACCTGTTGCTCGAAGTCCGTTTCAGCCCGCACTCGCGTTTTCGTGTGCATGGGCGTGACCTCCATCTGACCCTGCCGGTCACCCCCTGGGAGGCGGCTCTGGGCACGGTGCTGCCGGTGGAATTGCCGCACGGCAGTGTCAATGTGCGCATTCCTCAGGGGGCGCAGGGCGGCCGCCAGCTACGGGTTCGCGGCAAGGGCATTCCGGGCCCACAGGCGGGCGACCTGCTGCTCGATATCCAGGTGGTGTTGCCGCCGGCCGACACGCCCAGGGCGCGGGCGCTCTACGAGACCATGGCGCGGGAACTCGCTTTCGACCCGCGCCAGCAAAGGAGGGCATGAGACCATGCGAGACGACGAGATTCTGATCGGCAGCCTGATGGAGAACAGCTGGCTGACCCTCGAACAGGTGGCCGCGGCCTGTACGGTCGAGCCTGGCTGGCTGCGACGGCACATCGAGGAAGGGCTTTTTCCGCATGCCGAGAGCGTTGCCGGCGTCTGGTGCTTTTCCAGCAGCAGCCTCCTGCGTGCGCGGCGCATGCGGCAGCTGGAACGTGACTTCGAAGCCGTTCCGGAACTGGCGGCGCTGATGGCCGATCTGCTCGAAGAACTCGACGAGCTGCGCGCCCGCCTGGAGGCCGACGCTGCGCGCTGAGGCCGGAGCCGCACTGCCGACTGCCGGGTACACCTCGATCGAGGGAGCGCCGCGTCCCGGCGCGCTCCCCTGGCGGCGCGCAGCTTCCGCAGCGGTAGCGAGCGACCCGGCTAAGCCTCGTTTAAGACTTTCGCCCTAGACTGCTGTTCGGGCTTGCGGCGCAGCTCCTTCATGGGATGCCTGCCGCTGGCGCCGCAAATTTTCCTGCCACCCTTCTAGAGAGAGCCATCGAATGAAAAAGTCCGCCACCCTTTGCGCCGCGCTGTTGATCATCGCCGCCAGCCTTGCCCCCGCCGCCTTCGCCGCCGACAGCAGCAAGGGCGCTGCGCCACCCGCCGCCAGTTCGACCGCTGCCGCTCCAGCGCGGGAAATCACCAAGGAGCAGGCAGTGGAGATGGCGCTGAAAGCGCACCCGGGCGAGGTCACCAAGGCCTACCAGGATACCAAGAAGGGCAAGCAGACCTGGGAGGTGAAGATCACCGGCACTGACGGCAAGAAGTGGGAAGTGCATTACGAGATCAAGACCGGTGCGCTGATTTCTGAAGAAGGCAAGTAATCACCCGCATCAACTTCCTGCCCCAGCCAGACACCTGCCTGCCCGTGGCAGGCAGGGATTAGCGGAAATCATCGATGACTTCTTTATGCCCTGCTGCTGCCCGCGAGATTCCGGTTTGGGATCCACTCGTCCGTCTCTTCCACTGGATTCTGGTCGCCAGTTTCTGCCTCGCCTGGCTCTCCGAGGGCGAGTGGTTCGAAAGCCTGCAGGACCGGCTGAGCGGCGAGTTTCTGCAACTCGTCCATGTCTGGGTCGGTTACACCATCGCCGGTTTGCTGGCTTTTCGTCTGCTGTGGGGTTTCGTCGGCCCGTGCCACGCGCGCTTCAGCGACTTCGTGCACCGCCCGCAAACCGTCCTTGCCTATCTGCGCGATGTCCTGACGCTGCGTGCGCCGCGGCACCTGGGACACAATCCGGCCGGTGGCGCGATGATCGTCGCGCTATTGCTCGCTCTCGCGGCAACCGTCATCAGCGGGCTCGCGTTGTACGGCGCTGACCAGGGGCTCGGGCCACTGGCCGGAATGCTGCTCGACAGCAGCGATGACACTCTGGCCGCGATCGAGGAAACTCACGAACTAGCCGCCAATGCCACTCTGCTGCTGGTTGTCGGACACCTGATCGGGGTGCTCTGGGAGAGCGTCCTGCACCGCGAAAATCTCGTTCGCGCAATGATCACCGGCCGCAAGCGAGTCTGAGTCCCGGGGAGGTCAGACGCTTGTCGCGGGTTTGCCACTCTGCCGATCGAACAGGGGCTGCCGATTGACTTCGCCTGCGGGATCCGGGGATACTCTCGTGCATATCATTGACTTTCCGCATGCAGCCGGATCGGCTTCACGGAACGACCTCGGAGCTAAATCATGGCATTACTCAAACAATTCGATGAACTGGTGGTGACCTCTCGGCCGGGGCAGGCAGCCGGCAGCTCGCTGCACGAGATGCGCGAGAACACCGTCCGCTGTCTGGGGCCGCATGGCCTGCACCGCATGGCCTATACGGAATGGGGCGAGGCGGCGAATCCGCGCGTCCTGCTCTGCGTCCACGGGCTGACCCGCAACGGGCGCGATTTCGACGTGCTGGCCAATGCGCTGGCCAGCGATTATCGGGTCGTCTGCCCGGATGTCGTCGGCCGCGGACGCAGCGATCGCCTTTTTGTCTCCGACGATTACGCGCTACCGGTTTACGCCAACGACCTCATGACGCTGATTGCCCGCCTCGGCGTTGATTCGGTGCACTGGCTGGGGACCTCGATGGGCGGCCTCATCGGCATGTTTCTGTCGAGCCTGCCCGGTTCGCCGATCAGTCGCCTGGTGCTCAATGATGTCGGCCCGGTGATCGGCGTCGATGCCCTGCAACGGATTGGCGAGTATCTCGGAAAATCGCCCGATTTTGCCGATCTGGATGCGGCCGAAGCCTATGTGCGGACTGTCTGCGCACCGTTTGGCGCGCTGACCGACGCCCAATGGCGCTACATGACGGCCGTCGGGACGCGGGCCAGGGCGGGCGGTGGCTTCGAGATGGACTACGACCGTGCGATCGCCAAGCCTTACCAGAAGGCCTTTCTCGAGGCCAAGGAAATCAATCTGTGGCCCATGTACGACGCGATTCGCTGCCCGACGCTGGTGCTGCGCGGCGCGCAATCGGACATCCTGCTGCATGAGACCGCCGTCGAGATGACCACCCGGGGGCCGCAGGCGAAGCTGGTCGAACTGCAGGGGGTGGGGCATGCGCCGATGTTTCTCGAAGAAGCGCAGGTGCGCATCGTCCAGAACTTTCTGCTTGCCGATCAGGGCTGAACCCAGCGCCGCCCCGGAGCAGCGGCTGGCGGTGGTCGCGTCGACCGCCCGCAGAACCGGTCGGCGACAAAGCGACAAAAAAAGCGCGGAACCCTGGTTCCGCGCTTTTTTTGTTTCATGTCCCCGCGAGTGCCGCCAGGCCGGCATCCTGAACCTGGGTTCAGATAGGTCACTTCCCTTCCGCATCAGGTACGCCCGACGTTAGGGGCACACACAACAGCGGTTTCTATGGTCAGCGACCAATGCCAATTTACATTGGTTCAAGGAATCTATGACCTTGACAAACACCGCAGGGAACTCTCCTGGAGATCGGCACAAGCAGCATCCGCACGCAACTACTCCGGCTTCAGTACTGCATCCAGCTCCGCCTCCATGGAAGCGATTCTACGCCTAAGCGCGTCCGTGTCCAGCGCTATTTCAGATTCAATCGCCTGCTTCTCTTCCGCCGTTTTCTGATTGCAGCCGAGGTGCTCGTGGGCAATGTTCAGCGCTGCCATGACAGCGACGCGCTCACCGACATGGTTCCGCGTTTTTTCGGCGATCTCGCGCATCTTGCCGTCGACATAGGAGGCGGCAGTCAGCAGTGCCGCGCGCTGGTCTGGCGGACAGGCGACACGGTATTCCTTGCCCAGCAGGGTGATGTCGAGAAAATGGGCTTCGTTGGGCATCAGATCAGCTTTTTCATGCCTTGGCTTCAGGCAGTTGTTGGGCCAGTTGTTCGATCCGTGCGCAGGCCGCCGCCATGCGCTCGGCGACACGTTCCCGCTCGGCCTGGGCAGCAACAAGTTCCTCGCGCAGTCCATCGTTCTCGGTCCGCAGTGTGCGGCAGAGGGCGACTACCTGGGCAACTTTGCTCTCGAGAGCGTTCAGTTCATTCAGCATGGGCCAGACTATAGATTAAAAAAACCCTTTCAGTCAAGGCATAAGCGCTGTTTCTGAAGGTCGTTTGTTGCATGGGAGGTGGTTTTTTGCAGGTCGTGCACTTTCTGCTGCAATCGGCAATCGCTTGCTCAAAGGTGGTCTATAATCGCGCCTTCCGACGGTTTCAGGCCGCGGAAGATATCGTGCAAGGTGCCGCGATGCAGGTTTGCTGCAGCGGTTAAACGGGAAACAGGTGCGTGTTCGCGCAACATCATGCCTGTGCTGCCCCCGCAACGGTAAGCGAGTGTGGGTCTGTCGAAATGCCACTGGGCGAACGCCTGGGAAGGCGACAGATCAAGACTTGTGAGCCCGGATACCGGCCTTCGCATACCACTGGACGGAAGTGCCGCGGGGAAGCGGACACCGAACGCCTGGCGCTCGCGCCCGCTGTTCTCCCTCGCGCAGCTCCGCATTTTTGGCTCGCCGGCTTGCGGGGACGCTCGTCGGCAACAGGGAGAAATCCACATGCATCCAAACCCAGCGCGCGCCGCTTCGGCGGCAACGCTCGCTCTCGCGTCCGTATGCTCGACAGCAGCCTTCGCCGCCGACCCGCAGCTCGACCCGATCGTCGTCACCGCGACCCGGCAGGCGACCCGCAGCGATGAATTGACGAGTGATGTGTCGGTCATTACGCGCGAAGAAATCGACCAGGCCGGCGAATCGACCTTGCCGCAGCTGCTGGCACGGCAGCCCGGAATCCAGTACACCGCCAACGGCGGCGCCGGCACCAACAGCAGCATCTTCATTCGTGGCGCCGGCAGCAATCAATCGATCGTCCTGATCGATGGCCAACGCATCGGTTCGGCGACGACCGGCAGCACAGCCCTGTCGCGGATTCCCCTGAACCAGATCGAACGTATCGAAATCCTGCGCGGTCCGGCGTCGTCGCTTTACGGCGCCGATGCCATCGGCGGCGTGGTGCAGATTTTTACCCGTCGTGGCGAGGGGCCGGCGCGCGTCAGTGCCAGTACCGGCTATGGCTCGTACGATACCTCCGACACCAGCGTCGGCATTGCCGGCGGCAGCGATCTCGTTTCCTACAGCGTGCAGGCAGGCTATAGCAACACCGACAGTTTCAACGCCATCCACAACCGGAGCAACGCGGCCTACAACCGCGATCGGGATGGCTACTACAACAGCAACCTGAGCGCCAACCTTGCCGTTCGGCCGGCAAAGGGGCAGGAGATCGGGGTCAATCTGCTGGTCAGCAAGGGCACCAACCAGTATGACGCGAGCTGGCCTCTGGGCGCCGCAGCGGCCTACTCCAGCGACCAGACCGTAGGTTCGTACTCGATCTACTCGCGCAACCGTCTGCAGCAGGCATGGACCAGCACCTTGCGCGTCGGGCGCAGCACCGACGACGCCAAGGACCATGCCGGCAAGATCGGCAATGGCGTCTTCCGTACCGATATGGACCTGGTTTCCTGGCAGAACGATATCCGCTTGCCGGTGGGCGAAGCCTTGCTTGCCGCCGAGTACACCCGGCAGGAGGTGTCCGGGTCGACCGATTACACGGTCGGCGAGCGAACGATTCGCTCACTGCTGGCCGGCTGGAATGGCAGCCTGAACCAGCACCGACTGCAGCTCAACCTGCGGCGTGACGACAACTCGCAGTTTGGTGGAGAGACCACCGGTTCCGCTTCGTATGGCTACCAGTTTACGCCGCAATGGCGGGCACACCTTTCCTACGGAACGGCGTTTCGTGCGCCGACCTTCAACGAACTGTACTATCCATTTTTCGGCAATCCCGACCTGAAACCGGAAACGGCGAAGAACACCGAAGTGGGCGTCAACTGGGAGCGCGGCGATCATCGATTCTCCGCCGTGATGTTCAACAATGATCTCTCCGATCTGATCGAGACGATCGAGGTGCAGCCGTTCACCTATGCCCCGGTCAATGTCAGCCAGGCGCGACTGCGCGGTGCGACGCTCACCTACGACGGTCGCTTCACGGACTGGGCAGCCGGCATCGCGGTCGACTTCCTGGATCCGCGCAACGAAGAAGACGGGCCAAACCACGGTAATCAACTGGCCCGCCGTGCCGAACAGCAGATGAGCAGCTATGTCAGCCGAACCTTCGGCCAGTGGGAGTTGCGTGGCGAGTGGAAACTGGTCGGCAAGCGCTACGATGATCCGTCAAACAGCATCCGGATGGGCGGCTACGGGCTGGTCAACCTCTATGCCGACTACCGCCTGCAGCGAGACTGGGTATTGTTTGCCCGAGCCAACAATCTCTTCGACAAGGAGTACGAGACGATCAACGATTACGCGACCGCCGGCACGAACGTCTTCGTCGGCGTTCGCTACACGCCGAAATAGGACGCGCCATGCCCACTCGCCGCCGTGCCTTGCTGATTCTCGCCGTGCTCGGCGGCTTGTCGCAGCTCAGCATCGCGCTGGCGCTGATGGTCGGCAGCATTCCGATCAGCCCGGCCGAGGTGTTGGCGACGCTGTTTGGCGACGGTGGAGGGATGGCCGGCGAGGTCGTCCGCAGTCTGCGGCTGCCGCGGGCGCTGACCGGTTTTGCCTGCGGTGGCCTGCTGGCACTCGCCGGTGCGCTGCTCCAGGTGCTGTTGCGTAACCCGCTCGCCGATCCCTACGTGCTCGGCATCTCGGGCGGTGCGGGCATCGGTGCGCTGCTCGCCATCGTCCTCGGTCTCGGCGTCGCCGGCATCAATGGCCTTGCTTTCGTCGGCGCGCTCGGCGCCATGCTGCTGGTCTTCGGGCTGGCGCAGGGGGAGGGCGGCTGGACGCAGTCGCGGCTGCTGCTGACTGGCGTCATCGTGGCCGCCGGTTGCGGCGCTGTGGTCACGCTGATGCTGGCGGTGGCGCCTGAAGAACGCCTGCGCGGCATGCTTTTCTGGCTGATGGGCGACCTCTCGCAAACCGGTGACCCGCAACTCGTGCTGATCCTGCTCGTCGTGGTGTTGCTGATCGCGCTGCCGTTTGCCCGTGAACTCAATCTGCTCGCGCGCGGGGCCGATTTTGCGCTCTCGCTCGGCGTTGCCGTTCGCCCGCTGCGCCGTGGCGTCTATCTGGTCGCCTCGCTGGCCACCGCCGGGGCGGTCACCCACGCTGGCGCAGTCGGCTTCATCGGGCTCATCGTGCCCCATCTCGTCCGCCTGGCGACCGGCAATGATCAGCGTTTGCTGCTGCCCGCCTCGGTCCTCGCCGGCGGCAGCCTGCTGGTCGTCGCCGACACCCTGGCGCGCAGCATGCTTGCCCCCTTGCAACTCCCGGTGGGGGTCCTCACGGCCCTGATTGGTGTGCCGGTTTTTCTGTTTCTGCTCTCCCGCGCCGCGCCGGGCCGCAGTTCATGATGCCTGCCAGCGCGCTCTTGAGCACTCGCGGCCTCGACGTCGGCCTCGCCGGTCGCAGCTTCTGCAGCGCTCTGACGCTCGCCGTCCAGCCGGGCGATCGGCTGGCCGTTCTCGGCCGCAACGGCGCCGGCAAGTCGACCCTGCTCTCGGTGCTGGCCGGCCTGCGGCAGCCCGAAGCCGGCAGCGTGCTGCTCGATGGTCGATCTTACGATCAGCTCGGCGCTCGCCTCAGCGCGCAACTCCGCGGCTGGTTGCCACAGAGCCGCAGCGAAGCGTTCTCGTCAACCGTGCTCGAAACCGCGCTGGTCGGGCGTCACCCCCATCTCGCGCGCTGGGCCTGGGAATCGGACAACGACGCGCACATCGCCCGCCAGGCGCTGGCGGCAGTCGGCCTGGCCGAACTGGCGCCGCGAGATGTGCAGACGCTGTCGGGGGGCGAGCGACAGCGGCTGGCGATCGCGACGCTGCTCGCCCAGGCGCCACGGCTCTATCTGCTCGACGAGCCACTGGCGCATCTCGACCTCAATCACCAGATCGCGACGCTCGAACTGTTCACGTCGCTGGCGCGTGAAGAGGGCGTCGCCTGCGTCATGGTCCTGCACGAACCCGGCCTCGCCGCACGCTTCTGCAGCCACGCGCTGCTCCTGTTCGATGACGGATCGACGCAGCAGGGCCGTTGCGACGAGGTGATCAGCAGCGACTCGCTGAGCAGGCTTTACGGCTATCCGCTGCATCAGGTCGGCGATCATGGCCAGCGCTGGTTCATGCCGGTCTGACGGAGGCCTCGGGCGCCGAGGTGGACGCGCCGCGATCAGCGGGACGGGTATTCCCACCCCGCTCGTCCGGGTTTCCGGGCCTGCTTGCGACGATACATGTCGGCATCCGAGAACTGGACCAGCGACTCGACGTCGAGCCCATCTTCCGGGTACATCGCCAGCCCGACCGAAGCCCCGGCCCTGGTGCCGCCGGCGCTGACGGCGGAAGTTGCGAGCGGTGCGGCGAGCAGTTGCTCGAGCTTGTTGCGGGCAATTTCGGCGTCGGCGCGGTGCTGCACCGCATCGAGCATGACGACGAATTCGTCGCCGGCGTAGCGGGCGACGAGGTCGCGGCTGCGCAGTTCGGCGAGCATGCGCCCGGCGATCTCCTGCAGCACCTTGTCGCCGACGTCGTGACCGAAGCTGTCGTTGATCTGCTTGAAATCGTCGAGGTCGATGAACAGGATGGCAAAGGGGCGCGGCTCGGGCAGCGTTTTCTGCTGTGCCAGGCGGTCTTCGACCCGGCGCAGGAAGGCCTCGCGGTTGGCAAGACCCGTCAGGCGATCACTCAGCAGTTGCCCCTGCATGGCCCTGAAGCTTTTGGCCAGATCGCCGATCTCGTCGCTGCGCGTGACGTCGAAGGTCGCGCCGAGATCGCCGTTGCCGACGCTGCGCGCTGCAGTTGCCAGCGCCTTGAGGTCGCGCGCGACCACCGAAAGGACCATGTAGCCGATGATCATGGTCATCAGCGACGCGAGCAGCGCGACCACGATCGTCCGGTGGTAGTTGGTGGTGACACTGGCGAGAAAGTCGCTGCGCGGTACCGCGACGACGATGATCCAGTCGAGGCCGGCGGCATCCCGCAGGCGGGCATAGGCGGCTTCAACCTGCTGCGAGTCCGCCATCTGGAAGACGACTGAACTCGCCTGCAAGGTCTCCCCGGAGTCACGCAGGAGCTTGCGGATTTCGCGGTGGCTGGCGACCACCAGGGGGTCGTCGCTGGCTTCGACATTGAGCCGTGTGTTGCCGCCGCTGGCATTCTTGCTCAGGTGGGGGCCGCGCGAAGTGCCGACCAGATTGCCATCAGTCTCGACGACGTAAGCGATACCGTTGGCGGTGAGTTTGAGCGAATGGAGGAAGTCGTTCACATGCTGCAGCGACAGATCGGTGGCGACGACGCCCTGGAACTCGCCCTCGGCGTTGTTGATCCGTCGCGCCCGCGTGGCGACCAGTTCCTCGGTCCTGAAGTCGATGTAGACCGAGGTCCAGGTGGCCAGCGTCGAATGCTTGCCGGACTTGAACCACGGACGCTCCCGCGGCTCGAAGATGCGCGCTTCGCGGACCGGGTCTTTCAGTTCGCCGGCAATGCCCGAGAAGCGATAGATCGTGCGCGGGCCATTGCCGGCGCGGCGCACGCGCAGCTCGGCGTCGGATTCGGAATGGCGCCAGAGCCCGAAGAATTCGCCGTTGCGGTCGCCGTAGTAGGCGTAGTTGTTCGGGTCACGGTGCACCGAGGTGGCAAGCCAGAAGCGCGTGCGCAGATTGGCGAAGTCGTCATCGATTCTCGCCGGCGCCGCAATGCCGCCCGGGAAAGCGGTCTCGAGGACGGCCGCAGCACCGAAGACATGGCGCTCGGCCGCCTGCGCAATGCGATAGACCATCTCGGACAGCAGCTGATTCGACAGGGCGTCCACCGCGGCGCGCCCGGCCGAATAAGACAGGCCGCCGATGGTGGCGGCGAGAAGCAGGACCAGAACGACATAGGGGACGGTAAGCATCTGCCGAAGCGACAGGAACTGCAGAAGCTTCATGGGCGATCTTGAGCCAATCGGTGGAAAGCACGCCGTCGAGGGTCGCGCAGGGAACGCCGAGCCAGTGCCGTGGGCACCTGTCGAACCGGTCGACCGGATCCTGACAGGATCCATGGTCGAGCAGAGGATAGGGCGAGCCGGTGTTTGCGGCGGTGACGGATATCACGGACAGGGTTTGCGGGCGGGTCGAGGGCCTTGAAAGTGGCTTGTGCAACCGAAGAACCGCCCTTTGCTTATTCCGGCACGGCCGGTAGAGGGCCGGAAGCGTGGGGTGTCTCGAGCTTGCCGATGCGGTGCACGTTCACTCCGGCTCGGTGGTCGGGACGGCAGCGGCCTTGACGCAGGGTACATAGTCGAAATCGGCGATCAGGATGTGGTTGTAGAACCAGCCATTGATCAGGAATTTGACTTCGTCGGCGATCTCGTCGAGGCTCATCGTCTTGGCTTTCTCCAGCAGATCGAAGAGCATGCGGCGAAACTCACTGTGCAGCCCGCGATGCGCTTCGAGGCCGGGGTAGTTGCACGCCGCCATCAGCAGTTCTTCTTCGTGCAGGTGCACCTTGACGTACTCGGTCAGCATGGCCAGCGACTTCAATACGCGGATCTGGTCGCCATCCCCCCTGAACGTCGCGGCGAGGTCGAACAGCTGCCGATGCTGCGCGTCAATCTCCGCCACCCCCACCTCTATCTTCGCCGACCACTCAGCCGTCTCAAATTTCATTCGTCACTCCATCGGGATAAAGAAGGCGCCCGGTCGTTTCAAGAGGGGATCGGGCGTGTCGCCCGGTCGATCTGTTCGGAAAGACTGAGCCAGCTGTCCTCCAGGCGAGACAGTTCGACCGCGATCTGGTTCAGTCTGCTGCCGACTTCGGCAAGTTCGGGTGCCGAGCGGGAGATTGACGAGCGCGCTTCGAGCGACTGCTGTTCGGTCTGCAACTCGAGCAGAGTCCTTTCGACCTGCCCCAGTTCGCGCTGCAGAACTTTCAACGGCGGTGGCGTTTTTCGCCCCCTGGCAGAAGGCAAAGGCTCCCGGCTGACCGCTTGTCGGGTGCTCTTCTGTGATTCCCGCAGGCTGTCCCGAGTGCGTCTCGCTTCGTCGAGCAGGTAGCGCTGGTAATCGTCGAGGTCGCCGGTGAAGTCCACCACGCCGCCGCGGGTGACCAGCCAGAACTCGTCACACACCGAGCGCAGCAGCGAACGGTCGTGACTGACCAGCATCACGGTTCCCTCGAATTCGTTGAGCGCCATGGCCAGCGCCTCGCGCGTCGCGAGATCCAGGTGGTTGGTCGGTTCGTCGAGCAGCAGCAGGTTCGGGCGTTGCCAGACGATCATGCAGAGAACGAGGCGCGCCTTTTCGCCGCCGCTCATCGTGCCCACCGTCTGCCTGACCATGTCGCCGGTAAAATTGAAAGTGCCGAGGAAGCTGCGGAAATCCTGCTCGCGGTCGCTCTGTCCGGTGCCCGGACTTTCCCTGGCGAGTCGCAGCAGGTGTTGCATCGGCGTTTCGTGCGGGCGCAGGACATCCAGTTCCTGCTGGGCGAAATAACCGATATTGAGGCCTTTTCCTTCGCTGACGGTGCCGCTGATGCAGCCGAGAACGCGGGCGATGGTCTTTACCAGCGTCGATTTGCCCTGGCCATTGGCACCGAGGATGCCGATACGCTGGCCGGCAAGGACGGACTTGTTGACCGCGCGCACGATCACCGTCGCTGCCGAGCCCGTCGGGGCGTCGGCCGCCGGCGGGTAGCCGAAGCAGGCATCGCTCATGACCAGCATCGGGTTGGGCAGGTTGGCCGGCTCCTTGAACTCGAAGCCAAAGTCGGCGCTGGTGAGTACCGGCGCCAGACGTTCCATCCTCTCCAGCGCCTTGACCCGGCTCTGCGCCTGCCTGGCTTTGGTGGCCTTGGCCTTGAAGCGGCTGATGAAGCTCTGCAGGTGTGCGATCCTGTCCTGCTGCTTGAGGTAGGCGTTCTGCTGCAGATCGATCTGCTGCGCGCGGGTCTCCTCGAAGGTGCTGTAGTTGCCACCGTAACGGGTCAGCCTGGCGGTCTCGAGGTGCAGGGTGACGGTGGTCACCGCGTCGAGAAACTCGCGGTCGTGACTGATCACGATCATCGTGCCTTCGTAGCGCTTGAGCCAGCTTTCCAGCCAGACCAGGGCATCGAGATCGAGATGGTTGGTCGGCTCGTCGAGCAACAGGAGATCCGCTGGGCACATCAGGGCTCGGGCCAGCTGCAGGCGCATCCGCCAGCCCCCGGAAAAGCTGTCTACCGGATGATTCAGCTCGCTGGTCTTGAAACCCAGGCCAAGGATCAGCGCCTGCGCCCGCGCCTGCGCATCGTGTGCGCCGGCGTCGTGCAAGCTCATGTAGGCGTGGGCCAGCCGCTCGCCATCACCGTCGCTCTCGGCGAGCTGCACTTCAGCCTGGGCGGCGAGCAGCGCGCTGTCGCCTTCGATGACGAAGTCGGTGGCGCTCTGGCTGCTTGCAGGCATCTCCTGAACGACCTGCGCCAGACGCCAGTGGAGCGGGCGCGAGAATTCGCCGGCATCTTCGTGCAGGCTGCCGTCGAGCAGGCCGAAGAGGGTGGTCTTGCCGGCCCCGTTGCGGCCGACCAGGCCGACGTGTTCACCGGGGTTGATGGTCACCGAAGTCTGGTCGAGCAGGATCCTGGTGCCGCGGCGCAGGCTGATGCCCCTGAGGGTGATCATGCCGGTGAAACGTCGGTCGATGGTCCGGCGAGTACCCGATAGCCGCAAACGGCGCGCGAGGCGGACAGGGGTTCAGGGGTGCTCACCGGAAAATCACCGTCTTGTTGGCGTGGACCAGCACGCGATCCTCGAGGTGATAGCGCAGGCCGCGTGCGAGGACGGCCTTCTCGATGTCCTTGCCGTAGCGGACCATGTCATCGACTGAATCGGAGTGGTCGATGCGGATCACGTCCTGTTCGATGATCGGACCCTGGTCGAGGTCGTGGGTGACGTAGTGACAGGTCGCACCGATCAGCTTGACGCCGCGCTGGTAGGCCTGATGGTAGGGGCGGGCACCGACGAAGCTGGGCAGAAAGGAGTGGTGGATGTTGATCATCTGCCCGCGGTAGCGGTCGCAGAGCGACGCCGGCAGGATCTGCATATAACGTGCCAGAACCATCGTATCACCCTTGACTTCGTCGTAGATGCGGCTGATCTCGGCGTCGGCGGCCTGCCGGTTGTCGGGATTGACCGGGACGTGGTGAAAGGGGATGCCGTGCCATTCGACGAAGGCCTTGAAGAGGTCATGATTCGAGATGACGCAGGGAATCTCGATGTCGAGTTCCCGGGATTGCCAGCGGGACAGCAGGTCGTAGAGGCAATGCTCCTGTTTGCTGACCATGATCACGACTCGACGTTTCACCGCCGAATCGCTGATTTGCCAGTCCATCGAGAGTTCGCGGGCGAGTGGCGAGAAACGTTCGCGGAACTCGGCAAGGTGAAAAGGCAGCGAATCGGCCTTGACCTCCATGCGCATGAAATAGCGGCCGTCAGGTTCGCCGCTGTCATCGGAGTGATAGCTGGACTCGAGGATCCAGCCATGGTGCTCGGCAATGAAGCCCGACACACGCGCGATGATGCCGATCTGGTCCGGGCACGACCCCGACAGGGTGTAGAAACGCCTCGCCGGCATCAGCTTTCCCGGCTCGCCGCGCAGGCCGCGAAGGCCTGGTCGATCGCCGCCCGCAGTTCGCCGTAGGAGCGGGTCACCGGGAATTGCGGAAACTCGCGGATGACCTGCTCCGGCGGGTGAAAAAGAATCCCGCCGTCGGCCTCGCCGAGCATTGCCGTGTCGTTGTAGGAGTCTCCCGCAGCGACCACCGTGAAGCGCAGTTCCTTCAGCCGGCGAACGGCTTCACGCTTCTGGTCGGGCATCCGCAGGTGGTAGCGCACCAGCATCCCCTCGCGGTCGGCCTCGAGGCTGTGGCAGAAGAGCGTCGGCCAGCCGAGCTGGCGCATCAAGGGGTGGGCAAATTCGTAGAAGGTGTCGGAGAGGATGATCAGCTGATAGTCTTCACGCAGGCCATCGACGAAAGCCCGGGCGCCGTCGAGCGGCCCCATGGCGGCGATCACCTGCTGGATGTCCGGCAGGCCGAGCCGGTGCTCGGCCAGGATGGCGAGGCGGTACCGCATCAGCCTGTCGTAGTCGGGTTCGTCGCGGGTCGTGCGGCGAAGCTCCGGGATGCCGGTGCGTGTGGCGAATTCGATCCATATTTCAGGGACCAGTACGCCTTCAAGGTCGAGGCAGACGATTTGCACGGCAAGCTCCAGGAGGTGGGATTTGGCAGGAAGGCGCGATTCTACCAAATCCGGGCAGCAAGGGCCGCGCGGGCGTGCAGCTTTGCCGAATGGCACGCGCGCTTGCCCGCACGCTGACCGCGTGGCGGGGCAAGCCGTGCGAGTGGGAGGCGCGGGCGCCGGGGAGGAATCGTCGAAGGCGGTGGCGCGAGCAGGTTCGCGCCACCCTGCGATCGCTGATCGCTTCGACGACGGGCGCTTAGCGGAAGAGTCCTGCTTCCGAGCGCAGGACGGCTGCCTGGTCGATCGCTTCCCAGGTGAACTCCGGTTCATCGCGGCCGAAATGACCGTACGCAGCGGTCTTGAGGTAGATCGGGCGCAAGAGATCGAGCGCCTGGATGATGCCTTTCGGGCGCAGGTCGAAGTGCCTGCCGATCAGTTCGACGATCAACTCGTCGCCGACCTTGCCGGTGCCGAAGGTATTGACCATCAGCGAGACCGGGCGGGCGACGCCAATGGCGTAGGCCACCTGCACTTCGCAGCGCTCGGCGAGGCCTGCCGCGACGATGTTCTTGGCCACGTGGCGCGCGGCATAGGCCGCCGAGCGGTCGACCTTCGACGGATCCTTGCCCGAGAAAGCACCGCCGCCGTGCCTGGCAGCGCCGCCGTAGGTGTCGACGATGATCTTGCGGCCGGTCAGGCCGCAATCGCCGTGCGGACCGCCGACGACGAAGCGCCCGGTGGGATTCACCAGAAAGCGCGTGCTGGCGGTCAGCAGCTCTTTGGGAATCACCGGCTTGATGACCTCTTCGATCACGGCTTCGGAAATCTGGGCGTGCGAAACGTCGGGATCGTGTTGTGTAGACACCACGATGGTATCGATCGACAGCGGCCGCCCATCGACGTAGCGGACGGTGAGCTGGCTCTTGGCATCCGGCCGCAGCCAGGGCAGGCGGCCGTCGCGGCGCACTTCGGCCTGGCGCTGCATGATGCGGTGCGCGTAATGGATCGGCAGCGGCATCAACGACGCGGTTTCGTTGCAGGCGTAGCCAAACATCAGTCCCTGGTCGCCGGCCCCCTGGTCGAGATCGATCCCCTGGCCCTCATTGACGCCTTGCGCGATATCCGGCGACTGGCGGTTGATTGCTGTCAGAATGGCGCAGCTCTTGTAGTCGAAGCCGATATCGGAGTTGTCGTAGCCGATGCGCCGCACCGCCTGCTGGGCGATTTCGCGATAGTTGATGTGGGCTTGGGTGGTGATTTCGCCCGAGATGACCACCAGCCCGGTCGACACCAGCGTCTCGCAGGCGACCCGGGCGGGCGGATCGTCGGCCAGAATGGCGTCGAGGATGGCATCGGAAATCTGGTCGGCAACCTTGTCCGGATGGCCTTCGGAAACCGACTCCGACGTGAAGAGGTATTCTTTGCTCATGCTGTTTCTGTGCTCCAGATAAAAAAACCCCGAAACGGCTGCGAGGCCGGCTCCGGGGTTCGAGCAGACGACGCTTTAGCAGTATTTGGTGACCGATTCCGCGGTCCCTCCGCCCTGCAAGTTGTCCTGATTAACTCGGCGGATGGATAATTATAGTTTTTCTTTCACCGGCTGGTAAAACTTCTCGCCGCCTGTTGCCAACTTTTTCACCATCGGACGCCCGCGTGAATACCCTGTTTCGTCTTCTCAGCCATCTGCCTCTGGCCTGGCTGCATGCGCTTGGCACCTTGCTCGGCTGGCTCGCCTGGCTGTTCTCGGCCACCTACCGTCGTCACCTGCGCGAAAACCTGCAACTCGCGCTCGGCGAGGAAGCTGCCCGCCGGGTCCGCGCCACGGCGATCGGCGAAGCGGGCAAGAGCGTCGTCGAACTCGCGAAAATCTGGCTGCGGCCGCTCGCCGAAACGACTGCTCTGGTCGTCCAGGTCTCGGGCTGGGAAGTGGTCGAGGCGGCTTCCCGGCGCGGTCGCGGGATCCTTTATCTGACGCCGCACCTGGGTTGTTTCGAGATCACCGCGCAGTATCTGTCGACCCACGCCCCGATCACCGTTCTCTATCGCCCGCCCCGGCAGGCCTGGCTGCAGCAGATGATCGAAAGCGGCCGGGCGCGGGTCCGGTTACACCTCGCTGCGGCTGATCTTTCCGGGGTGCGCAGCCTGCTCAAGGCGCTCCGGCGAGGCGAGGCGGTCGGCATGCTGCCCGATCAGGCGCCGAAAGCGGGTGAGGGGCGCTGGCTCGACTTCTTCGGCCGACCGGCCTATACGATGACCCTGGCGGCACGCCTTGCCGAGAGCGGCGCGACGGTGATCATGGTCTGGGCCGAACGCCTGCCCGCCGGCGCGGGTTACCATTTTCACCTGCAGGAGCCGACGCAAGCGATCCGCGGCAGCATCGAGCAGCGGGCGCAGCTGATCAATCAGGAGATCGAGCATCTCGTTCGCCAATGTCCCGGACAGTATCTGTGGGGCTACAACCGCTACAAGGGGGACCGGGAGAGCGCAGCGCAGGCGGTCGCGGAAAGCGGGGGACCGGCGTGATCGATTTGGCCTGCCGGTTTACGATCGCCAGCTGCAGGCGCTGCTGATGCAGGTCGCCTTCTGTCTGTACAAGTACTTTCCCTTTGGCGGCCTGCAGCGCGATTTCCTGCGCATTGCGCTCGCCTGTCAGGCGCTAAACAGCGCGATCCGCGTATACACGCTCGAATGGCAGGGCGAAGTTCCGGCCGGTTTCGACCTGCAGGTGGTGCCGGTCAGGGCGCTGACCAATCAGCGCCGTTACGCGAAGTTCAGCAGCTGGGTGAGCGATCATCTGGCCGGGCATCCGGTCGATCGCGTCGTTGGCTTCAACAAGATGCCCGGCCTCGATGTCTATTTTGCCGCCGACGCCTGTTACGAAGACAAGGCGCGAAGGCTGCGCCATCCGCTGTATCGTCTGAGCGGGCGCTATCGCCACTTTGCGGCTTACGAACGCGCGGTCTTCGGGGCGCGCAGCAAGACCCGCATCCTGATGATTTCGCCGCTGCAAAAACCACTCTTCCAGCAGTATTACGAGACCGCCGACGAGCGTTTTTACCTGCTGCCGCCGGGCGTTGCCCGTGACCGGCAGGCGCCGGCCAATGCCGGCGAAATCCGGGCCGAATTCCGGCGCGAGTTCGGGCTCCTGGCGAACGAGCTCCTGCTCCTGCAGATCGGCTCCGGCTTCAGGACCAAGGGTCTGGACCGCAGTCTGCAAGCGCTGGCCGCCCTGCCGCCGGAGCTTGCCTGCCGTTGCCGCCTGATCGCCATCGGTGATGATGACGCGACGCCTTTCCAGGCGCAGGCGCGTGCCCTGGGAATCGCCGGGCGGGTCAGCATCCTGCGCGGCCGCAGCGACATCCTGCGCTTCCTGCTCGGCGCCGACCTGCTGATTCACCCGGCGTACAGCGAAAACACCGGTACGGTCCTGCTCGAAGCGCTGGTCGCCGGCTTGCCGGTGCTCGCCAGTGCCGTCTGTGGCTATGCCCATTACATCGAGGAGGCGGCGGCCGGGCAGGTGCTCCCGGAGCCCTTCTCGCAAGCAGGTTTCGCTGCCTGCCTGGCGGCGATGCTGAACGACGAAGCGGCGCGCCGGGGCTGGCAGCGCAACGGCCTCGCCTACGCCGAGCACGCCGACATCTACAGCAACGCCGAACGTGCGGCAGCGGTGATTCTGGCAGCGGCGCCATGAGCAGCAGCACGTTGAGGCTCGATGAGCCCTGGGTTTCGCTGTGGGCCGGACAGGATCCCTTCGTCGCTGTCGAAGCGCTCACCGGCCAAGTCTTCCGCCAACTCGAAGGGCGCCGCACGCTGCGCACCGAAATCGCCGGGCGCGGCTACTTCGTCAAGATTCATCGCGGCATCGGCTGGCCGGAAATCCTCAAGAACCTCGTTTCGCTGCGCTTGCCGGTGCTCGGCGCCGAGAACGAGTGGCGGGCGATCGAGCGCTTGCGCGGGCTCGGCGTGGACACCATGCGCGCCGTCGCCTTTGGCCGGCGCGGCGACAATCCGGCGCGACAGCAGTCGTTCATCGTCACCGAAGAACTCGCCCCCACCATCAGCCTCGAGGACTACGCGCGCGACTGGGTGCAACGGCCGCCGGAGGTGCTTTTCAAACGCGCGCTGATTGCTCGCGTCGCCGAGACGGCGCGGCACATGCACGCCGGCGGGGTCAACCACCGCGACTTCTATCTCTGCCATTTCCTTCTTCATCTCGACCCATCGCCAACGGCAGAGCGGTTCAGGCTGTCGCTGATCGACCTCCATCGGGCGCAGCTGCGCCGCCGCACGCCACGGCGCTGGCGCGACAAGGATCTCGCGGCACTGTACTTTTCGGCGCTCGCCATCGGCCTCACCCGGCGTGACCTGCTGCGTTTCCTGGCGGCCTATTTTGCCCGGCCGCTACGCCGGGTGCTCAGTGAAGAAGCACCCCTGCTCGTTCATCTGACGGCCGAGGCACAGCGTTTGCAGGATCGTTTTGCCCGCAAGTCGGCGGCCGGTGAGATGGCATGAAGGATCGATGATGACTGCGGCAACACTGACCGATGCCCGCCGCCTGCAGGCGGTCGGCCGGCATCCCGCCCTGCCGTTCTGCGTCGCGCTCGCCGATGGCCGTCGACTGACCATGTTGCGCCTGCTGCGCCTGCTGCCCGGCAAACGCCTGGTCGGCGAGGCAGACTTCGCGGGTCGCCGGGTGCTCGCCAAGCTCTTTGTCGGCAAGCGCGGGGAAAAACACGGGCAGCAGGAGCGATCTGGTCTCGAGGCACTGCTCCTGGCCGGCGTGGCGACCCCTGAACTGGTCGCCGCCATGCCGATGGTCGGGGGAGGGTACGCGGTGCTGACCGCTTTTCTCGATCAGGCCGAGAGTGTCGCCGATGCGTGGGCGAGGGTGGCCGGTGGCGCGCCGGGGGATGGCGAGGCGCTGGCGCTCCTCGAGCCGGTACTGCAGGTGGTCGGCCGTCTGCACGCCAGCGGGCTGCTGCAGGAAGACCTGCATCTGGGAAACTTTCTGCTTCAGGCGGGGCGCCTGTGGGTCATCGATGGCGATGCGCTGCGCGTCATCGGTCGCCGGCAGCCGCTGGCAGCGGCGCCTGCCACGGCCAACCTGGCCGTTCTCCTGGCGCAGTTGCCAGCCGCATGGGATGAGGAGACGGCGGCGCTGTTGCCCGCCTATGCGGCCGGCAGCGGCGCCGCCTGGCCTCCTCTGGCGGCCCTGCGCGAAACGGTGAAGCAGGTGAGGGCCTGCCGTCTGCAGGATATCCTTGCGAAGAGCGTGCGCGATTGCACGCGCTTCGCGGTCGAGCACACCTTCACCCGCTTCAGTGCGGTGCTGCGCGAAGAGGCCCGGCGACTCGCCGGCGTGCTCGGCGACCCGGACGGTTTCATCGACCGGGGCTGTGTGTTGAAGGACGGCGGCACCTGCACGGTCGCCCGGGCAATCGTCGGCGACCAGCCCTTGCTGATCAAACGCTACAACCTCAAGAATCGGGGCCACGCACTCGGTCGTGCCTGGCGTCCGAGCCGGGCCGCACATTCGTGGCGCGAAGCGCATCGGCTGCAGTTCCTCGGCATCCCGACGCCGGCGCCGCTCGCGCTGATCGAGGAACGTCTCGGACCGCTGCGCCGGCGCGCCTGGCTGATCAGCGAATTCTGTCCGGGAGATGATCTGGCGAGCCACCTCGCGGCCACCCGCGAACCCCCTGCGGACGAGGCGGCGGCGATCCTCGACCTGTTCGCCGCGATGCATCGTGCGCGCATCAGCCATGGCGACCTCAAGGCAACGAATCTGCTCTGGCACGCGGGCCAGGTGTCGCTGATCGACCTCGATACCGTCGTCCAGCATCGCTCGCCAACGGCGCATGCGCGCGCCTGGCGGCGCGATCGGGCACGCCTGCTGCGCAACTGGCCGGAGGCTTCGATCCTCCGTCGCTGGCTCGACGAACACCTGCCGGCTGGCTGATGGGGGCGCGGACTTTTTGCTGGCCGGGCGGCGCTCAGATGTCCTTCACCCCGCCGCCGTCGCTGCCCGGCGTGCTGGCGGCCTGGCTGAACTGCAGCAGGTTGGCGTAGGGGCCGTTGGCGGCCAGCAGTTCGGCGTGGGTGCCGCGCTCGACGATGCGTCCCTGGTCCATGACCAGGATGAGATCGGCTTTTTCGATGGTCGACAGGCGATGCGCGATGACCAGAGTCGTCCGCCCGGCCATTACCCGGTCGAGGGCGCCCTGGATGTGCCGTTCGGATTCACTGTCGAGCGCTGAGGTCGCCTCGTCGAGAATCAGGATCGGCGCGTCCTTGAGCAGTGCCCGGGCAATCGCCAGGCGCTGGCGCTGGCCACCCGAAAGCATGACCCCGTTTTCACCGACCAGGGTGTCGAAGCCCGCGGGCAGACGCTCGATGAACTCGCGCGCATAGGCCGCCTCGGCCGCCGCTTCGACCGCTGACCGCGGCACCTGGGCCAGATCGCCGTAGGCGATGTTGCTGACCACGGTGTCGTTGAAGAGGACGACCTGCTGCGTGACCAGCGCGATGTGCTGGCGCAGGTTGCGCAGGGTGTACTCCTCGACATCGACCCCGTCGATCAGGATCTGGCCGGAATCGTGGTGGTAGAAGCGGGGAATCAGACTCGCGAGGGTCGACTTGCCGCTGCCGGAACGACCGACGAGGGCAACCATCTGCCCGGGTTCGACCGAGAAGCTGACCTTGTCGAGGACTCGCTGAGTACTGCCCGGATAGGCGAAGGAGAGGTCGTGGACTCGCAGATGACCTTTGACGCGTTCCTTTGCGACGGTGCCATGATCCGGCTCGGGCGGTTCATCGAGTTGGGAAAAAATGCTCTCGGCGCCGGCCAGCCCTTTTTGAATCGTCGAACTGACTTCCGAGAGCTGGCGGATCGGCTTCGGCAACATGCCGGCCGCGGTGATGTAGGCCACCAGGTCGCCGGCCGAAGCGTCGCCGCGTAGCAGGAGCACGAGCACGAGCACCACCGCCATGGTACTGAAAATGACCAGCTGCAAGAGGGGCGTATAGGTGGCACTCGTGCGGATCATGCGCAGCTGCTTCGCCATGTTGTCGGCGCTCGCCGCCCGAAAGCGCGTCGATTCGTAGTTCTCGCCGCCGAAACTGCGCACCACCCGGTAGCCCAGAATGGTTTCCGACGCGACGTGCGTCAGGTCGCCCATGGTGACCTGAATCTTCCGGCTCTGCCGGCGAAACTTCCGGCTCGCGCTGCTCACCATGAGACCGATGATCGGCAGGATGGCGGCCATCACCAGGGTAAGTTTCCAGTTCATCTGCAGCAGATAGGCAAACAGGAAGACGACCGTGAATCCTTCCCGGATCACCACCTTGATCGCATCGGTGGCGGCGCCGGTCACCATCGTCACGTCGTAGGTGATGCGAGAGATCAGGTGGCCCGAGTTCTGGTGGTCGAAATAGCCATTCGGCAGTCGGAGCAGACTATCGAACAGCGCCCGCCGCAAATCGTCCACCAGGCCCAGCGAAACGCGTGCCAGATAGTAGCTTCCGAGGAAGGAACCCACACCCTGCCAGCTGACCACGACGACCAGCAACAGGGGCATGGCGTAGATCAGTGGCAGGTCGGCGAGCAGCGGTAGCCCGGCTTGCCCGGTGCCGGCCGGCGCGTTCAGGCCATCGACGAAGTATTTCAGAATCCCGGCCATCATCGGCTGCGAGGAAGCGAACATCAGGTAGCCGACGAGACTGATCGCGAACAGGCCGAGCAGAGGCCTCAGGTAACTCAGCAGGCGAAGATAGATGCGCAGGGAGGAGGTCGTCGACGGGCTTGCTTTGGCCATGGTCTTGGAATGAATGGTCTGCCAATCGGATCAGGGTGGTCGGTTGCCGAGAGTGCCCGGCAGTCTACTCTCAAGCTGCGCCTTTGAGGCGATTGATGCGGGTTGCCGACCCCCTCAGAGCGGGCCGCAAGACGACGGGTGCCGACCTCGCGGGCAGCCGCTCGTCGATGACTGCTCGGAAAGCCGCTGCCGGTGCTATATTGACTCGCCGACGGTCGCCGCTGCCCGTGGGTCGCCGGCCAGGCGCCGGTGGACAATTTTCCACCAATCATTCAAGAGAACTCGAGGGCAGACCATGGCGCCAAATGGACGTGAGAGCGGCGAGAGTGCATTGGGAACTGCGACTGGCGAGCGGATCGTGCCACTCGAAGAAATCAAGCTCGCGATCGGCGATTCGTTGCAGATCCAGCCCCAGGTCGCGCAGACGGAGAACCGGTATTACGTCAGGCTGATTGGCTATCTCAAAGGCCGGGCGGTTCTGCTGACCGTGCCGGAAGTGGAGGGCAAGCTCTGCCTGGTGCGCGAAGGGCAGGCTTATGTCGTCCGTTTCTTTTCCGGGAGGAACGCCTATGCCTTCACGGCCAGTGTCCTGCGCTCCTCCAGCGTGCCGTTTCCGCACATGCATCTGAGCTACCCCTCGCAGGTGCGTAGCCTGGTGGTACGTGCGGGCGCCAGGGTGGCGGTGAAAATCATCTGTGCGATTGCCCTTCCGGACGACACCCGGACGATGAGCGCTGCCGGTGTGCTGACCAACCTCAGCATCGGTGGCGCCATGCTGTCGAGCAAAGCCAGGCTGGGCAACAAGGGTGATCTGTTGTCGATCAAGTTTCGCGTGCACATCCGCGAGATCGAGTTCCTGGCGTCAATCGACGCGCATATCCGCTCGGTTGGCGTGGACGAATTCGGGGAATTCTTCCATGGCGTCCAGTTTGCGGGCCTGCCGAATGATGTCGCGATCGCGCTCACCGCTTTTGTCTATCAGGCGCTCGCCGAGAACTCGCACTGACCACGCATCGTCGGAGGCGATGCGAACGGCGGCTAGGTGAGAATCAGGTTGTCGCGGTGGATGATCTCCGGCTCGTCGATGTAGCCGAGAATCTCTTCGATCGTCTGGCTGGCGCGGCGGGCAATGCGTCGTGCATCGCTGCTGCCGTAATTGACCAGACCCCGGGCCACCTCGTGTCCCTCGCCGAAGACACAGGCGACCGCGGCACCCCGTTCAAAGTCGCCGTGCACCGCGAGCACGCCGATCGGCAGGAGACTCTTCCCCTGCCTGAGGGCGCTGACGGCACCGCGGTCGAGGATCAGCTTACCGTTCAGCTGCAGGTGGTCGGCGAGCCATTGTTTGCGCGCAGTCAGCGGCGGGGTTTCGGAAACGAGCAGGGTGCCCAGGGATTCTCCGCGCGCCAGACGCAGGAGGACGTCGCTGGCGCGGCCGCTGGCGATTACCGTGTGGGCGCCGCTGCGCGCCGCCCGCTTGGCGGCAATGACCTTGGTAATCATCCCGCCCTTGCCGAATTGCGTGCCGACCCCACCGGCCATCGCTTCGAGGGCGGGAAGCCCGGCCCGCGCTTCGCTGATCAGCGTGGCTGCGGCATCCTTGCGCGGGTCGGCGGTGAACAGGCCGGCCTGATCGGTGAGAATGATCAGGCAGTCGGCTTCGACCAGGTTGGCCACCAGCGCGCCCAGAGTGTCGTTGTCACCGAACTTGATTTCGTCGGTCACGACGGTGTCGTTCTCGTTGATGATCGGCACCACCCCCAGCTGGAGCAGCGTGCTCAGCGTCGAGCGCGCGTTGAGGTAGCGCTTGCGATCGGCGAGGTCGTCGTGGGTGAGCAGGATCTGCGCCGTATGCAGGCCGTAAGCGGCGAAAGCGCTTTCATAGACCTGTGCCAGACCCATCTGGCCCACCGCGGCCGCCGCCTGCAGTTCGTGCACTGCGCTCGGACGCCTGCGCCAGCCGAGGCGTTGCAGGCCGCAGGCGATGGCACCCGAGGAGACGAGAATGACCTGCTTGCCAGCTTCATGCAAGGCGGCGATCTGACGTGCCCAGTCCTTGATCGCCGCGAGGTCGAGGCCTTCGCCATTGTTGGTGACCAGGGCCGAACCCACTTTGACGACCAGCCGGCGGGCAGAGGCGGTACGAGTGGTCATCATCATCAGGGCCGGGGCTCTTCGTCGGCGACCGGATCGGCGGGAAAATGTGCGTCGGCCGGGGCTGCGGGTATCGCTGCCGACGCCGGGGCGGGCAGGGCATCCAGCGCCGCCTGCACTTTCTGCGTCAGCTCGCGGCAGCCAGCGCCGCTGATCGCGCTGATCCGGAAGACCGGCCCGGCGAGGGGCTCGCAAGCCTGCAGGAAGGCGTTCACCCGCTGCTCACGTGTGTCCTCCGGAATCAGGTCCAGTTTGTTGAGAACCAGCCAGCGCGGCTTGGCGGCAAGTGCCGGATCGTATTTCTCCAGTTCACGAAAAACCGTCAGGGCATCGCGAGCGGGGTTGGCGTCGGGATCTGGCGGCGCAAGGTCGATGATGTGCAGGAGCAGGCGGGTGCGCGTCAGGTGCTTGAGGAAACGGATGCCAAGACCGGCGCCTTCGGCGGCCCCATCGATCAGTCCGGGAATGTCGGCAATGACGAAGCTCTTGTCCTGGTCCACGCGCACCACGCCGAGGTGCGGGGTGAGCGTCGTAAACGGGTAATCGGCGACCTTCGGCCGGGCTGCCGAGACCGCCCGCAGAAAGGTGCTCTTGCCGGCGTTGGGCAGGCCGAGCAGACCGACATCGGCGAGCAGGCGCAATTCGAGCCGCAGTTCGCGCTGTTCGCCGGGTTCGCCACGGGTAAACTGGCGCGGCGTCCGATTGACGCTCGACTTGAAATGGATGTTGCCGAGGCCGCCACGGCCCCCTTTGGCGAGGAGAACCTTCTTGCCGTCGGCGTCGAGGTCGGCAACGACTTCGCGGGTGTTGACGTCGGCGATCACGGTACCGATCGGCACGCGAAGCGTCAGGTCCTTGCCGCGTTTGCCGTAGCAGTCACTGGAGCCGCCGTTCTCCCCACGCCTGGCGCCAAAACGGCGAGCGTAGCGGTATTCGATCAAGGTGTTGACGTTGCGGTCGGCGACGACGTGCACGCTGCCGCCGTGACCGCCGTCGCCGCCGTCCGGCCCCCCCTCGGGTTCGTATTTCTCGCGCCGGAACGAGGCGATGCCATTACCCCCGTCACCGGCGGCAACCAGAATCTTCGCCTCGTCAATGAATTTCATGACCGCTTCTCTCTGCTGGTTTCAATCGGGCAAAACAAAAAGCCCTACCGGCAAGGATAGGGCTTCGGGCAGGGCCGGTATGCCTTGGCGAACCGGCCTTCCGGCGTTCAGACGGCGACCGGAATGATGCTGACCGTTCGCCGACTGAGCGCGCCCTTGACTGCGAACTGGACGTGACCGTCGACCAGCGCGAACAGGGTGTGGTCCTTGCCGATGCCCATGTTGTCGCCGGGATGGTAAGCGGTGCCTCGCTGGCGAACGATGATGTTACCGGCGCGAACCAGTTGTCCCCCGTAGCGCTTGACGCCCAGCCGCTTGGCTTCCGAATCGCGGCCATTGCGTACGCTGCCGCCTGCTTTCTTGTGTGCCATGAATCAGTCTCCTCTCAAATCACGCTGAAGGGTCGAGCACAGCGCCGGCCGCGATGGCGTCGATGCGCACCTCGGTGTAATTCTGACGATGCCCCTGATGCTTCTGGAAGTGTTTGCGGCGACGCATCTTGAAAATCCGGATCTTGTCGTGACGACCTTGTGAGAGCACAGTTGCCGTGACCGTTGCACCGACGATGATCGGCGTGCCGACCTGCACGGTCTCGCCTTCACCAAGCATGAGGACCTGGTCAAGGGTGATTTCTGCGCCAACTGCTGCCGGTATCTGTTCTATTTTCAATTTTTCGCCGCTGACAACCCGATACTGCTTGCCCCCGGTTTTTATGACCGCGTACATGTTGGACTCCAAATAACTAGACGAAGTGAAACGAAGAACCGCGCATTATACGTATTTTGCCTGTCTCGTCAAAGGGTTTGCGTTGCGTACGAGCGGCCATGTCAACGGTGTTACTGCGGGACCCCGTTCACTACCGGTGGCTTGCCGCGTAACCAGAGCAGATCGTCTTTCAGGTAGCGTCCCAGATCGCGCGCTGCCGTCCGGGTAAGATGATTGTCGTCGAAATAACGGATTTTGCCGCCGCGTGCGGCGTAGCAGGTCTCTGCGTCACAAAAAAACGCCATCGGTTCGATCAGGCGTGTATTCGGGTGCCGGATGACGATCTCGGCGAGGGCCGCGGTGGCGTCCATCAGCGCGGTCTGGTTGCTCTGCCGCGAGGCATGGCATTGCGCCTCTCCTCGTAACGCTATGCACTGCGGGGCCGAATAAGCCAGGCCGGGAATCGGCGCAATGACCAGGACGCGCAGCCCCGCGCGTTCAAGTGCAGCGAGCGTCGCATCGACCCTTCCCTGCACATCGGCCCGCAGCTGCGCCATGATGGCTGCGTCAGCCTGAACGCTGCCGCCTGCCTGCCTGACGTCAGGAACAGCGGGATAGCCAAAATAAAGCGCCCAGCGCGCAGCAATGACCACACTCTCAAGCCCGTTCTTTTTCAGCGCCAGGATTTCCTGCAATACCCGCTGATTGAACTCCAGGCAGGAGTTTGCCTCCGAGGTGCTGGATTCCTGAACAATCAGCGGCATGCACGCTGGTCTGGTGAGTTGATAGACCGCCCGATCAGGAAAGGCTTCGGTCAACATCGGCAAGAGGTGCAGGGCATGCGAATCACCCCACAACAATATCCGGGGATGGTGTTTGTCCGCCCCGGAACTGCATTCTTCGAACGGCAAGTCGCCGGCTGGCCGCGCGGGTATGGAGCAGTCCAGAGGGTTCCGAACACGATCGGAGCGTGCCTCCATCACCCAGCGATAGGACTCGGTGGAACCTTGATGGTAACGCCACGCCCAGAGGCCGGCGGCGGTGAATAACATCATCATGGACATCGCGCCACCGGCCAGCAATGTCGGCCGGACGCCCAGGAACAGCCAGGGCCGGCGTACCCGGATGGGGCGCTCGACCCAGACGTAGGTCAGCCAGGCCAGCCCCAGCGCGAGGGTGACGAGGACCACGTTGGCGGTCACGTCCCGATCACCGAGGTGGTGAATTCTGTAGAGGGAAAGCAGTGGCCAGTGCCACAGATACCACGAGTAGGACAACAAGCCGATGAACACCATCGGCCGGCAGGCCAGCAGGCGGGAGACGACCCCCTGCCGGTTGGCGGTCATGCCGGCAATCAGTGCCGCCGAACCGGACACCGGCAGGGTCGCCGCCCAGCCCGGAAAGGGGGTGCTGGTGTCAAAAAGCAGCACCGAAGCGACGATCAGCGCCAGACCAACGACCGCAAGCGCATTGCCCCAGCCCCGCAGACGCGCCTGAAAGGCCGCTCCCGACAGGCCGACGAGGCCACCCAGCGCGAACTCCCAGACCCGACTCGGCAGGAGATAAAAGGCAAAACTGCGCGCGTTTGGCGTGCTCGCGACACACAGGGCGAGCGATACCGTTCCCATCATCACCAGCGCCACCTGCACGCGCCGGCGCATCCGGCCTTCCTCCTGCGAAGTGCGGAAGAAGTGGAAGAGCAGCAGCATGATCAGAGGCCAGACCAGGTAATACTGTTCCTCCACGGCCAGCGACCAGGTATGCAGCAAGGGCAGGGTGAACGACGGATCGTCGAAATACCCCTCGGTCATGGTGAAAAAATAGAAATTGGAGACGAAGAAAGCCAGCGCCATCGCCGAGCGCGCCAGCGAGCGCTGCTCGACGCTTGCCGGAGGCATGAAAAGGGCGCCCAGCAGGACGGTCACCACCACCACCAGCAGGCTGGCGGGCATCAGGCGGCGAACCCGGCGCGCATAGAAGGTGCTCAGGCTCACGCTGCCGGTGGCCACCGCCTCATTGAACAGCAGGGCGGTGATCAGGAAACCGGAAATGACGAAAAAGACGTCGACACCCACGAATCCTCCCGAGAAACCGGGAAAGTCGGCGTGGTAAAAAACCACCGGGATGATGGCGATCGCCCTCAGGCCATCGATATCCGGGCGGTACTTGTCAGGCGCTGTCAGGTGGGGAGGCAGCATCGCGCAGGAATCCCGTCAAGTCACGACCTGCCGCCAGCTAACCAGCAACTCGCCAAGTCATGTGCGGTAGAAAACCCCTCATTTTAAACTCGCAATCATTCCCTGTCATACGGCAGCAAGCTTTGCCAGCCTCAAGCCTACAAGGCTGCGCTGCGTACATGGGCGATCGCGGGCACCAGCCGTCTTTTTCCCGACTCGTCCGCCATGCGCAAATGCCGTTGCCGGTCAGCAGCCGGAGCGCCGGCCGGTGACCGTTCGATTCTCGGACCGAGTAGATAAAATTATGTTAAACCATGTCACTATGGCTATACTTCGGTTGCATCGAAGGGAACTGCCGGTGGCGCATTCGGACATGGCGCGTCTTTAGGCCGCTCCTGCCGAAACCGACGACGGCACCCGCACACCCGGCCAACATGGAGTTTCAAATGGAAAGCAGCAAACCACGGGCGACTGATGTGAGAAGCCAGGTCAAGACCCTGATGTCGAGCGCCTGTATCGGCGACATCGACGCCATCCGGGCGCAGGTCGCCGGTGGATTTGACCTCAATGGCAGGAATCACTTCGGCGATACGATTCTCGAGTACGCGATCAACGCTCTCGAGTACTACCCGGAAACGCCCAAGTATGAAGTGGTGCAGACGATGCTGAAGCTGGGTGCTGATCCGAACGGCCTCAGTCAGGATGGTTCGACTCCCCTTTTTGCGGCAGTCATGAACATGGATAGCGGCATGCTCCGTCTCCTGCTCGACGCCGGCGCCGACCCGAACGTCTTCAGGACGAGACTGGACGGTGGCGTCGAATCCCTCTATGACTGGGCCTCCCACGCTTACCTGTACGAGGTCTGGAAGAGCAGGCCGCCGCTCGAGGCGACCGCGGCCGAGCGGGACGAAGATGTTTGGCTTGCGCATCTGTCTCGTCTTGCCGGACAGTACGGCAAACGGCGCCCCGATCATCTTCAGCTGTTGCGCGAGCGCGGCGCCCGTTCGACTGCCGAAGGGTTTTCAAGGTGCGACCCCGAACGCGCACGCACGGCACCGTTTTCATGTCCTGTCGCGGGCAGGGGCGTGCCGCCGTGACGTCGTGGTCCCCTGCGGCAACGCCCGCATGCCTTCGCCGCTTCTTCCGGTACGGTGGGGGCAGCCGCCGTTCATTCCTCAAGCAGGCTGCGCAGCATCCATGCGGTCTTTTCATGCACTTCCAGACGTTGGGTCAGCAGGTCGGCGGTCGGCTGGTCGTTCGCGGCATTCACCACCGGAAACAACTCGCGTGCGGTGCGTGCCGTGGCTTCCTGAGCGGCCACCAGGTAACGGATCATCTCGGTTGCCCTCGGCACACCTTCGACCTCCTTGATCGAAGCGATGCTGACAAACTCCTTGTAGGTGCCGGGGGCCGGATGGCCCAGGGCGCGAATTCGCTCGGCAATCACGTCGAGCGCATTCCACTGCTCGGTGTATTGCTGCATGAACATCAGGTGCAGGGTATTGAACATCGGGCCGGTGACATTCCAGTGGAAGTTGTGAGTCATCAGGTAGAGCGTATAGCTGTCGGCGAGCAGGGCGGAAAGGCCTTGCGCGATCTTCTGGCGCTCAACGGCACTGATGCCGATGTTAATCGAAGGGGTGTTGGCGTGCATGGCGTTCATCATCGATTCTCCTGGATTAAAACGATGGGCCGGGCGTGCCGTTCAATTCCATGACCCTGGCCCGGCGTCATCAGGCCCGGCATCTTCCCGTCGGCCATCCCGGCTGCGACGAGTGTCATTGACGACTGCCGGGGTGGAGGCCTGATGTGAGAATCTTAGGTTCGATCGCCTGATTGGTCCAATCGATTGTAGGTATACGCTCGATTGTGAATGGCTATCGGGAGCGGCGTGCTGTTAACGCGATGCTGAGACAGTCCGGTCGGGACAGGCTGGGGGGTACATGACAAGAAGAGCGTTCATTGACCGGCTCTCGTCATCGGCTGCGATGCTTTGTCGGGCGCTGCAGTTCGATCGCTCCATTTCGGACAGCGAACGGGCACCGCAGTCGCGCAACAGCTGCAGATGGTCGGGACGGCGCTTGCCATGGCTCACCGCCAGACGGTCGAGAAAGCGTAGGCAGGCGTCCTTGTCCGTCATCTCGGCCGCGTTCGCGGTCTCGGGCAGCTTGCCTTGCCAGACTTCGTGGCAGTAAGCGAACTCGGCCCAGTCATAGAGGGATTCGTCCATCGCGTCCGCGCTCCAGGCATCGGCATCGGCTCCGGCAGCCAGCGGAATCTGCAAGGGCTGATTCGGATCGGCACCGGCGTCGAGCAGGATTCGCAGCATTTCGCTGTCCATATGCAGGACGGCAGTAAACAGCGGGTTTGAACCATCATGACTGAGCAGCAGGGGATCTGCACCCAGGCGCAGGATCTCGCGGATCACCTCGTAGCGAGGGGTTGCCGAGCAGAGCTCGACTTCACTGATGACGCATTCAAGGATCGTGTCGCCGAGACGATCGATACGATTGAGGTCAAACCCCTGCGCCACCTGCGCGCGGATCGTCTCGGTATCGCCGGCACAGGCACTCCACACAAAAGCTTCGATCCCCTCCTGAACATCGGAAAGTGTGCTGTTCATCATTCTGGACTCCTTGCGCAGGTTTCCCGGCCGGCCGGCGCGCCTGCCGCAGGACGCTCCCTGGTCCCTGGCTTGCACCCGGTATCTTTTGGACTGTGAAAGTCGCCCCAGCGACACCTGGCCGATCTCTTGCCGCGGCAAACCGACCTTCAACGCTGAGGCCTCGCCTCATGAAAATCCATCATGACATAGCAGGTGATCGTACGGACCCGGCGATGGCCGTGAAATACTCGGTCGACGGTATTCTGACTACCGGTTTACCGGTAGCCCTTGCTGCGGCCAGCGGCTCTCGGGTGGCCATTTCTAGGGGCTGGCAGCGGCTTCGAAGAGCGCTTGCAAGCGGCCAATCTGCTCTCTCAAGCGCGCGAGTTCGACCGCGCATGCGGCTACCAGCTGCTCAAGGGTCGACGTGTCGCCTGCCTCGCGCAGCGCCTGGACGATCTCGCTCGCCAGAGACGCTACATGATGGGCGCCGATCAGGCTGGCGATGCCGACAAGATTGTGCGCGACGCCGATGGCCTCGGTGCGTCGCCCGGCCTGCAGGTGCGCGCGCAGCTGCAGCATGTCCTCGGCGTGAAGAGCGACGAAGCGATTGAGCTGTGTGCCGTAATTGAGCAATTTTTCCGGCGAGCTGCGCCAGGCATTGCCGACGCGCAGATCCGGAATCGTCGCCAGGGCACGACTCAGTTCGTTGTCGCAAATGGGCGTCTCGTCGCTCGCCCGGACGATCTCGGGTAACCATTGGCCAAGAACCGCAGCCAGGGCATCAGGGGTAACCGGCTTGCCGAGGTGGCCATTCATGCCAGCCTCCAGGCACCGCTGGCGGTCATCGGCAAAGGCGTTGGCGGTCAGCGCAATGATCGGCGTTTCGCAACCTCGGGGCAGCGCACGGATGGCACGCGCGGCCGCGAGGCCGTCCATCTTCGGCATCTGAATGTCGATCAGGATGAGGTCATAGGCATGGGCGCGCGCGCAGTCCAGCGCCTCGGCGCCGTCAGCCGCGAGATCGACCTCACAGCCGAGGTCTTCGAGCATTTCGAGCAGGATCTCCTGGGTTTGCGGGTGGTCCTCGGCGAACAGGACATGCTTGCCGTAGAAGGTGGTCGGCTGTACCGGCGGCGCCGCTGCTGCGCTTTGTCCAGAGCTCGTGGCGCGCGGCAGGACGAGCTCGAAACTGAAGGTGCTGCCCGCGCCGAGTTGACTGATCACCCCGATGGTGCCGCCCATGAGTTGCACCAGACGCTGGCTGATCGCCAGCCCCAGCCCCGTGCCGCCATCGTCGCGGGCTGTCGACGAGGCGACCTGGGTGAACGGCTGGAACAGCTGCGCCTGATCCGCCGGCGCAATGCCCTGACCGGTATCCTCGACCGCGAACCTCAGCGTCACCTCGTCGGCGTGCTCGGCAAGACTGGTGATGTGCAGACGAACGGCGCCTTGATCGGTAAATTTGACGGCGTTGCTGCAAAGGTTGATCAGAACCTGCGCCAGACGCAAGGGGTCGCCCTGCAATCGCAGGTCGCGCAAGGGCTTCGTCACGTCTGCCATGAGGGTCAATCCCTTCCTTGCTGCCAGGCCATCGACCATGCGCATCGTCTGCACGATGACCATGTCGAGGTCGAAGTCGGTGCGGTCGAGGGCAAGACGCTCGGACTGAATTTTGGACAGGTCGAGGACATCGTTGATGATCGAGAGCAGATGATCGGAGCTTGCGCAGAGCTGGTCCACCTTCTGCCTTTGCAGCGGATGCGTGAGGTCGCGACGCAGCAGGTGGCAAAGACCGATGATGACGGTGAGGGGGGTGCGGATCTCGTGGCTCATGTTGGCGAGGAAGGCGCTCTTGGCTTGTGTCGCGACGTCGGCCGCTTCCTTGGCCTGGCGCAGTGCCTCCTGGGTTTCCCGACTTTCGGTCACGTCACGCAGCACCCCACGCAGGCACACCGCCCGCCGCCTGGTGCCTTGCCCCGCGAACTCCACCCGACCCTGAAGATGAATCCAGCGCACGGCGCCCGCTCGCAGGATGCGGTACGCGTCATCGATTCGGCCATCACCGGCCGGATCGAAGGCCCTTGTGCACATCGCCTGCAGCGGGCCGACGTCATCGGGATGGATGAAATCCGGCAGCACATGGGGTGGCGGCGCAATGAAATCGGCGGACAGGCCGAGAATCTCCCGCGTTTCCGGCGACCAGTAGGTGGTTCCAGCGACCAGGTCGGCATCGAACATGCCGAAATGCGCCGCCTTTGCCGCCTGCCGAAGCCGTGCCTCGCTTTGTCGGAGGGCAAGATTGGCCTCCTGGAAGTCGGTGATCTCCTGCGACACCCCGAGCAGCCGCAGCGGCTGACCGTTGGCATCGCGCTCGACCAGCCCGTTCTCCTGCAGCCAGACGATCCGGCCATCCGGCTGGACGCTGCGGAACTGGTTCTGGTAAATCCCGTCGGGCCGCTCGAGCGCTGCGGAAATATTCGCCGTGAAGCGATCGCGATCGTCTGCATGGACCGCTTCGCGAATTGCTTCGATGGTGTCGGCAGGATGTCCGGCGCTCGGCCCCGGCACTGGGTCGGCCCAGATTTCATGGCGCACTTCGTTACGCTGAATATCCCACTCGAAAAAGTTCAGACGCGCCGACTCGGTCGCCATGCGCAGGCGCTGCTGGCTGCGGCGCAGCGCGAGGGCGTACTGCTGCTCCCTTTCATGGACATCCTTTGCCCGCAGATAGGTCAGCCCATCATGACTGAGAATGGCATCGGCTTCGTGGTGCCCGAGGATGTCGAGGATGGCCTCGGCTTTTTCGAGCCGGTCAGCCAGATCGGCGGGGTTCGTTTGCGGGTCGATGGTTCGCTCCATTCAGCATCGGCGCCAGACCTTCCTTGGCAAAGACCATGCCGTACAGAGAGGGTTCCGCCGGCCGGCGTCATCCGCTTCTGCGCCGGTCGCATCGACGGGGCGGATCGCGCCCCCGATGCCTGCGATCCGCTGAAGGCAGTTCTTTTTCCACTTTGAACGGTCATTGATGCTGCCGCGGATTATCCCTTTCCGGCTGGCCGTTGTCGAGGACAGGGTGCGCCGGTGCGCCGGTAACGGGTAGACGAGACCGTGCCGCCCGAACGGGTGCCCGGGCGCGTGCCGAAATGAGCTTTCGGCGAAGCGGGCGACCGGCAAGGCCCGCCCACCGCGTACCGGTAAACCCGTATTCAAAATACTGACCAGCGAGTATTACTCGAATGGATGGCGCTTCGTACGATGCCTCATGTCGAGTCACAGCGCTGCCTTACCACATGGTTTAACACTGTTCTTCGGCATCTCGGAGGCGGCAGGTTCGCGCAGTCAAGCAAGGAGCCAGCGGATTTCGGTTTGGCCCTTCTCAGTCTGCAAATTGCATCAAGATATCGTGGCCCGGCCCGCGTTGGCAGACCACCTTTTGTCCTTAACTTGGAGTCGAAGAAATGAGCAAGAAGCTTTACATCGGCAACCTTGGTTACAGTGTAGGTAATGACGACCTGGAACAGCGGTTTGCAGCTTACGGCACGGTCGTGTCCGCACAGGTGATTACCGATCGCGAAACCGGACGCTCGAAAGGGTTCGGGTTTGTCGAGATGGATTCCGACCAGGAAGCGCAGGCAGCGATCCTGGCGCTGGCCGGCAAGAGTCTGTGGGGTCGAAGCGTGACCGTAAACGAAGCTCGTCCCCGGGAAGGACGGTCAGGCGGGGCTTTTGGTCGTCCCCGGCGTGGTTTTGATAACCAGGGAGCCGGCGGCCGCTATTGAGAGCGTCTGCCCGCGGCCCGGCGAGCCCGGAAGCAAGGGCTGGGCAGCGACCCCTCGCGCCAGCCCTTTTTTTCAGACCTTGATGTTGAGCGGGACCTCCCCGGCAGTCTTCCGGCGACCTCGGCTGGAACGGGTGTCGAGGAGAACGGACTGGTTTTCCCGGCGGCGTTCGGTCTTTCGGCGATCAACCGGCGCTGCCTGATCGCTGTCCTGATCCACCGGCGCGGGTGCCGGACTCGCCGCTAGCTGCGGGCGCGCTTCCCTTGCCCTGAAGGGTGGCGGCTGACCTTGCGGAGAGGCCGTCACGTCGTCGGCGAGGCGGGCCGAACTGCCAACGGGTTCCGCCCTTCGCTCGACGTCCGGTTCCCTGATCGGGCCGGCGAGCGGCGGTATCACCTCAGCGGGAATTCTCATGGGCAAGTTCCTGTGCGGGCGACCACGCGACCGGCAATCCGGGCGGGCGATCAGAAAATCCAGCAGAATTGACGGCGTCACTTGCGCGGCTAGCCACGACCGACGCGACCAATTCCCGTTGACCTCACTTTATCACCGTGGTTGCCGCCGTTGTGCCGCAAGAAAGCCCGCGTCTGCCAATTTCCTGGCATAAATCGTCCTGTAGGCAATTGTCCCGCAGCTGATCGGGGGCGGCATCGGCCTTGCGCGCTTTAGGCCTCGCCTGCATCCCCGGTCAGCGGCCGCGGCGTCAGATGCCTTCCCTTTCGCCGGCCGCTGTGGCCAAATGGCGCCCGGGCTCGGCAAGCTGCGAGCGCGCGGGATGTCGCGTCCGCTGCTGCCTGCTTACACTTTTCTTCCTGTCAGGCGAAATCGATCGCCTGCCATGCACACTTTATTTGCCCGCTGCAGCGGGGGATGCGGATCGACATGTCGAGCAGCAAGAAGCGGTTCCTGGTGTGGGCCGTCGCCATCGCCGGCCTGGTCGGGCTGGGTTACTACGCCTATACCAGTTTTCGCCAGCCGCTCGCTGCGAGCCTGCCGGCGGCCCCGGCCAGTGCCGCGCAAGGGCCGGGCGGCGCGGCGCCGGCGCGGCCGATACGGATCGAAAGCGCCCGCGTTCTGGCGAGTGAACTGGCGCTCGACGCGAGCGCGGTCGGTTCGCTGCGTTCGCACGAGTCGGTCGTCCTGCGTCCCGAGATTGCCGGTCGAATCGCCACGATCGATTTCCGTGATGGCGTTGCCGTCAGCAAAGGCCAGCTCCTGCTGACCCTCGACGGGGCGATGCAGGCGGCCGAACTCGATCAGGCGCGGGCGAATCTGGGGCTCGCGCAGGCTAATTTCCAGCGTACCGAGGAGCTTTTCGCCAAAAAGTTCATCAGCCAGCAGGCGCTGGACAACGCGCGCGCGGCGCTCAAGGTGCAGCAGGCAACGATCGCCCTGGCGCAGGCCCGCTTCGAGAAGACCCGCATCCGGGCACCGTTCTCGGGCATCGTCGGCATTCGGGAGGTGAGCGTCGGCGACTATGTCAAGGAGGGGCAGGATCTGGTGAACATCGAGGATATCGGCTTGCTGAAGATCGATTTCCGGCTGCCCGAATCCTACCTCGCGCAGCTCAGGCCGGGACAGCAGCTGGAGGTGTCGAGCGACGCGCTGCCGGGGCAGGGGTTCACGGCGGTGCTCGATGCCATCAACCCGCTGGTCGACGCCGGCGGGCGGGCGATTGCCCTGAGTGCCAATCTGCGCAACGGCGAAGCCCGGCTGCGCCCCGGCATGTTCGTTCGCGTGCGGCTGATCTTCGAGCAGCGCAACAAGGCCTTGCTGATCCCCGAGCAGGCGCTGATTCCCGATAGCCAGGCGCCGTACGTCTATCGCGTCGTCGACGGCCGGGCGAAGCGAACGCCGGTGGTCACCGGCCTGCGGCGCGATGCCCAGGTCGAGATCGTCGAAGGCCTCAAGGCCGGTGACGAGGTCGTCACCGCCGGCCAGATGAAGCTGCGCGACGGTGCCGCGGTGAGCCCCGTCGACGCGCCGGGCGCCGTTGCGGCCAGTCATCCCGTGCCCGGCCCGGCTGCTGCAGCAGGACAGCGGCAATGAAAATCTCGAATCTCTGCATCCGTCGCCCGGTGTTCGCGACGGTGCTCTCGCTCGCGATCATGCTTGTCGGACTGGTCTCCTACACCCGCCTGCCGGTGCGCGAGTACCCGAAGATCGACGAACCGGTGGTCACCGTCGACACTACCTACCGCGGCGCCTCGGCCGAGATCGTCGAGTCGCAGATCAGCAAACCGCTCGAGGATTCGCTCGCCGGCATCGAGGGGGTCGACGTCATCACCTCGATCTCGCGCCAGGAGAACAGCCAGATTTCGGTGCGCTTCAAGCTCGAGCGCGACCCGGATTCGGCGGCGTCCGACGTCCGCGACCGCGTCTCGCGCGTGCGCAACAAGCTGCCGACGGCGATCGAAGAACCGGTGATCGCCAAGGTCGAGGCAGATGCCAACCCGATCATCTGGATCGCTTTCTCGTCCGATCAGCACTCGGCGCTCGAAGTCACCGACGTCGCCAATCGCATCGTCAAGCCGCGCCTGCAGACGCTGCCCGGCGCCGCCGACGTGCGCGTTTTCGGCGAGCGACGCTTCGCCATGCGCATCTGGCTCGACCGCGACCGGCTGGCCGCCTACCAGCTGACCGCGCAGGATGTCGAGGACGCCCTGCGGCGGCAGAACCTCGAGGTGCCGGCCGGTCGCATCGAAAGCGAGAGCCGCGAGTTTTCGGTCGTCGCGCGCACCGATCTGTCGGAACCGGCGCAGTTCGCCGAAATCATCGTCAAGCAGGCGGTCGATGCCCGCGGCAGCTATCCGGTGCGCATCTCCGACCTCGGCCGGGTCGAGATCGGCGCCGCTTCCGAGCGCAGCAGCGTGCGCTTCAAGGGGCGGCCGGCAGTCGCCCTCGGGGTCATCAAGCAGGCGACGGCGAACCCGCTCGAACTGTCGCGCGCGCTGCGCGCCGAGTTGCCCAAGGTGATCAGCGAACTGCCTCAGGGAATGACCGCCAACGTCGCTTACGACTCGTCGGTCTTCATCGACCGCTCGATCGACGCCGTCTTCAAGACCATCGGTGAAGCGATGCTGCTGGTCCTGCTGATCATCTTCTTCTTCCTGCGCAACTTCCGGGCGACGCTGATTCCGCTGGTGACCATCCCGGTGTCGCTGATCGGCGCTTTCGCGCTGATGCTGGTCCTCGGCTTCACCATCAACACCCTGACCCTGCTCGCGCTGGTGCTGGCGATCGGTCTCGTGGTCGATGACGCAATCGTCGTCCTGGAAAACATCTACCGCCACATCGAGCAAGGCATGCCGAGGCGGCAGGCGGCTTTTCAGGGCGCGCAGGAGATCGGTTTCGCCGTCGTCGCGATGACCATCACCCTCGCCGCAGTGTATGCGCCGGTGGCCTTCATGACCGGCCGCACCGGCAAGCTGTTCGTCGAGTTCGCGCTCACCCTGGCCGGGGCGGTGCTGGTGTCGGGCTTTGTCGCGCTGACCCTGTCGCCGATGATGTGCTCGCTCCTGTTGCGGCACGAACCCCGCCACGGCAAGGTCTATCTGTGGGTCGAGAAATTCCTCGAAGCGATGACGAACGGCTATCGGCGGCTGCTCACCGCAGCCCTGGCGCGGCGCTGGCTGGTGATGCTGGCTTTCGCGCTGGTCGCCGGGGCCAACGTCCTGCTGCTGGGCGCGCTGAAATCCGAGCTGGCGCCGACCGAAGACCGCGGCGTCATCATCGGCGTCTTTGTCGGGCCGGAAGGCGCGACCCTCGACTACACCGACCGCTACGGCAAACAGCTCGAAGACATCTACGCCAACACCCGCGACATCGAGCGCTATTTCGTCGTCTCCGGCAATCCGACCGTCAGCCAGGGGATTTCCTTCGTCGGCCTGACCGACTGGAGTGAGCGCGAGCGCAACTCGGCGAGCGTGGTCAAGGAACTGTTCCCCAAGTTCATGGGTATCCCGGGCGTCCTCGCCTTCCCGGTGTTGCCGCCCTCGCTTGGCCAGAGTCCGCGCGAGCGGCCGGTCAATTTCGTCGTCGTGACCTCGGCCTCGTACGCTGAACTGGCGCAGATGACCGGCAGGATTCTCGACGAGGTGGCCAAAAACCCGGGCTTCACCAACGTCGATACCGACCTCAAGCTGAACAAGCCGGAACTGTCCGTGATCGTCAATCGCGACAAGGCGATGGACACCGGCGTGCAGATCGAAACCGTCGGCCGGACGCTCGAGACGATGCTCGGCGGCCGCCAGGTGACGCGCTTCAAGCGCGATGGCGAGCAATACGACGTGATCGTCCAGGTCGCCGACAGCAACCGCGCGGCGCCCTCCGACATCAGCGGCATCTTCGTTCGGGCCAAGGACGGCAGCATGATTTCGCTGGCCAACCTGCTCACCGTGGACGAGACCATCAGCCCGCGCGAACTGAACCATTTCGGGCAACGGCGGGCGGTCACCATCACCGCCAACCTGACGCCGGGTTATGCCATGGGCGAAGCCCTGCAGTTCCTCGAAACGACTGCCGCAAGCGTGCTGCCGCCGGGCTACGCGGTGGACTATGCCGGCCAGTCGCGCGAGTTCAAGCTCTCGTCGTCGTCGCTGGCGATCACCTTCACCCTCGCGCTGGCCTTCATCTATCTCGTCCTGGCCGCCCAGTTCGAGAGCTTTCGCGACCCCTTCATCATCATGCTGACCGTGCCGCTGTCGATGACCGGCGCGCTGCTGGCGCTGCTCCTGAGCGGCGGCACGCTCAACGTGTACAGCCAGATCGGGCTGGTGACGCTGGTCGGTCTGATCACCAAGCACGGCATCCTGATCGTCGAGTTCGCCAACCAGTTGCAGGAGCAGGGGCGCAACCTCCGCCAGGCGGTGATCGAGGCCGCCGAACTGCGCCTGCGGCCGATCCTGATGACCACCGGGGCGATGGTCCTGGGGACGATTCCCCTCGCGCTCGCCCGCGGCGCCGGCGCCGAGAGCCGGCAGCAGATCGGCTGGGTGATCGTCGGCGGTCTCCTGCTCGGTACCCTGTTCACGCTGTTTGTCGTGCCCACCGTTTATACCCTGCTTGCCCGCCGCAAGACGCCGGTGAACGAAGCGGGCGAGGCGGCGGGCGCGGCAGTCTGAACGTCCCCCAGGGCCGGCGAAGTGCCGCTCCCCGGTTCCCTGGTTCCAGGGTTCCATGGTTCCCTTTCCTGGTTGACGGGCGTATGCTTTGCGGCCAACGATCAGGGCTTCGCCGGACACCCGAGCGGCCAGACCCTGACCGTTTTCCGTCATCCCGGACCCGCCGCGGCAAGCGGGCGAGGGGAGATTCGCGAGTCGCCGGAGCGACTTTGGTACCTCGTACGGCTGGCGCGATCGTCTCGCCCGCCTGGAGACGCGACGCATGAACCTCGAGAAAGTGGTTTTTGGTTTCTTCATCGTACTGGCCGCGACGCTCAACTTCGGCTTCTTCATCGGCGACATTGACGAGGCCAGGCATCACCACATCTACGAGCTGTTTGCGGCCATCGTCGTCAACCTGATTGCCACGGTGCTCAAGTTCGGTGACCGGACGCAGATCGGCGCCGTGCATCTGTCGACCAGCCTGGTGGCCGACCTGCAACTCGTCGCCGCAGCCTGCGTCTGGGCGATCGCGGTGCATGTGACCGGCGAAGGAATGTCACCCGATGTCGTCACCAGCGTCGTTTCGCTGAGCGGCGGCGCCCTCCTGGCGAACATCGTTTCGGTCGTCCTCCTGATCGTCGAAACCGTCATGTTGCGGCGCTGAGCAAAGCGCGGCAATGAACGCCAGCATCTTCTTTCTGGCTTTGCGGCGGCTGCGGGTGCCGCTGATCGTACTGATCGTCATCTATGCCGTTTCGACGCTCGGGCTGACGCTGATTCCCGGCGTCGATGCGCAAGGCCGGCCGGCGCCGCCGATGAGCTTCTTCCATGCCTTCTATTTCGTCAGCTACACGGCGAGCACGATCGGTTTCGGCGAGTTGCCGGGAGCTTTTTCCGAAGCGCAGCGGATGTGGGCAACGGTGGTCATCTTTCTCTCGGTGATCGGCTGGTCGTACGCCATCATCAGCCTGCTCTCGCTGGTCCAGGACAAGGGTTTTCAGCAGGTGTTGCTGACGGCTCGTTTCGTGCGCCAGGTCCGCCAGCTCGGCGAGCCTTTCTACATCCTCTGTGGCTGTGGCGAAACCGGCCTGCTGATTGCCCGTGCGCTCGATCGCGAAGGCCTGCGGATCGTCGCCATCGAGCGCAACGAAGCGCGCATCCAGGATCTCGAGCTCGAAGACTTCGCCGCCGACATTCTCACCCTCTGCGCCGACGCCGCGCAGCCGCAGCAGCTCCTGATGGCCGGCCTCAGACACCGCAGCTGTCGGGGCGTGCTGGCGATCACCGACGACGACACGGCCAACCTGGCGGTGGCGATTGCCAGCCGCCTGCTCAATCCGCAGCTGACGATCGTCGCCCGCGTCGCGAGTCCATCGGTCGAGCGCAACATGATGTCTTTCGGCACGCACTACGTGGTCAATCACTTCGAGAAGTTCGCCGATTATCTGGCGCAGGCGATTCATTCGCCCAACTGGTTCCGCCTGGTCGACCTGCTGACCGGTCTGCCGGGTCAGAAGCTCGCCGGGCGTCACGATCCGCCGGCCGGTGACTGGGTGATCTGTGGCTACGGACGATTCGGCCAGGCGATCGTGCGCAATCTCGAACGGCAGCAGATCAGCCTGACCGTGATCGATCCCGATTACCATCTGCCGATCAGCGTTCCCCACATCGTCGGCCACGCCACCGAGGCCGGGCCGCTGCGCCAGGCGGGAATCGAGAGCGCGGTCGGCATCGTTGCGACGAGCGACAACGACACCAACAACCTGTCGATCGCCATGACCGCCAAGGAAGTGAACCCCGACCTGTTCGTCGTCGTGCGCCAGAACCGGGTGGCCAACGAGGTCCTGTTCGACGCCTACCAGGCCGATTTCACCATGGTCCCGTCACGGATCATTGCGCGCGAGTGCCTGGCGGTGATCACCTCTCCGCTGCTGACCCACTTTCTCCGCCTGATCCGCAACTGGCCCGAGGCGCGTGCCGCGATCATTGCCCGGCAGATCGAGGACGTCTGCGGCAAGCGGGTGCCATTGGTGTGGGGTGTGCGGCTGAACGCCGCCGACGCGCCGGCAGTGCACCACCTGCTGATGATGGAACAGAAGACGATGACCCTGGCTGACCTGCGCCGGGATTCGGCGGCGTCTCACGAAATGCTGCCGCTGTTGCCACTCCTGCTGGTGCGTGACGGCCGCGACCACGAACAACCGGCTGACGAGATGATGCTGCAAGCGGGTGACGAGCTGCTGTTTGCCGGCACCCGCTCGGCCAGGCGGTCGCAGAACCTGACCCTCGACAACCGCAACGTGCTGGACTACGTGCTCACCGGCGAAGACAGCCAGGGCTGGCTGTGGCGTCTCCTGAAGGGCGCGGGCAAGGCCAGCCCTCGCGAACGGCACTGATCATCGATCCGGCATGGCTGACGAAAAACTTCCGGTGACCCCGGCCGTGCGGGCGCTGCGCGCCGCCGGCGTGATCTTCTCCGATCATCCCTATCGCTACGAAGAACATGGCGGGACAGCGGTCAGCAGTCGTGAACTCGGAGTCGACGAACACGCGGTGATCAAGACGCTGGTCATGGAGGACGAGCACCGGCGGCCGCTGATCGTTCTCATGCACGGCGATCGCGCGGTCTCGACCCGACAGCTCGCTCGCCACATCGGCGTCAAGACCGTCTCGCCCTGCAGCCCGGCGGTGGCCACCCGGCACTCGGGCTACCTCATCGGCGGCACCAGTCCGTTCGGCACGCGCAAGGCGATGCCGGTCTACGTCGAGCGCAGCATCCTCGAACTCGAGCGGATCTACCTCAACGGCGGCAAGCGCGGTTACCTCGTGGGAATCGCGCCCCAGGTGCTGGTCGAACTGCTCGCCCCCGAACGGGTCGACGTCGCCGTCTGAGGCGGCGACCTTTGCGGCCCGTAGAGGAGAAACGCAGCGACTGTCCGCTGGTGACGCTCGCTCTGGTGCTCGACGGCAGTGGCTTCGTCAGGCGCTCACAAACTTCGCCGGCAACGTCTCCGAGCCCGGCACGCTCGCATGCTGCAAGTCAGGAAGGAGCGGGAGGTCATTGCAGGTCATCCACAGCTGTCAGCCGATCATCTCGATCAGGTGCGCCTTGATCTGGGCACGCCCGGAGGGGTTGGCCATGGCGATGATCGTGTTGCCGGCATGAATGACGTGGTCGATCTTGGGATTGAACACCCAGGCATCGTTGCTGTCGCGCAGGGCGAGCAGGATGTAGTCGGGGCTGCGCAGGCGCAGGTCGCCGACCCGGGTCGGCGGAAAATTGGCCGGCACCGGCACTTCCTCCAGGCGAACGTTCTTGTCCGAGCGGATCATCTCGTCGAGAAAACCGACGACATGCGGGCGGACCATCGCCGAGGCCATGCGCGTGCCGCTGGTGAAATCAGGCGAGATCACCGTGTGCGCGCCGGCCTTGCTCATCTTCTCGACATTGCGCAGTTCCTGCGCGCGGGCAATGATCCGCAGGTTCGGATTGAGCTGCCGGGCGGTGATGATGATCATCAGATTGCGCGAATCGTCGCCGGTGACCGCAAACAGGCCGCGCGCGTCCTCGATGTCGGCCGCTTCCAGCCAATCGTCGTCCGAGGCGTCGCCGTGCAGATAGAGCAGGCCGGGGACCTTGTCGAGGTAGTCTTCGAAGCGTTCGGCTTCGACGTCGATGGCGACGTAGTGACGACCGGTGTTGTGGAGCTCGCGGGCGACACTTCGACCCACCCGCCCGAAACCGCAGATGATGAAATGCTGCCGCAATCGGTGAATCTGTTTTTCCATTCGTCGTCTCCGCAGGGAAAGGTCGAGGTCCTTCTCGAGGAAGAACACCGAAAGGCTGGTGAACAGGAAGGTCAGCGCACCGAGGCCGGCAACGGCGAGGCCGCCGGCGAAGATGCGATCGCCAGCCGTATGGAGCGGAACGATCTCGCCATAACCGACGGTCGAGATGGTGATCAGCGTCATGTAGAGCGCATCGGACCAGTCTGCGTTGTCGCCGCCGATATGATAGAAGCCGAGCGTCCCGATGCCGGTCAGGACGATCACCACCACGCCCGCCCAGAGGATGCGAACGACAATGCGCTGCAGTTGCGCGGCGATGCGCAGCTCCGATTCCTGCAGGTGGCGCTTGCGGCGCAGGCGCAGGCGGGCCTGCGTGCTATCGGGGGGAGTGCTCATCATCGGCGCCAGAATGCCGGCGTCAGGACGACGAGCAGGGTGAAGATTTCGAGGCGGCCAAGAAGCATGGCGAAGCTGCAGACCCAGATCTGGAAATCGGTCAGCGATTCGTAGGTGGTCGCGGGGCCAACCTGATTCAGGCCGGGGCCGGTGTTGTTGATCATCGCCACCACGGCGGAAAATGCGCTGATGATTTCGAGCCCGGAAAAGGAGAGCACGAGGGTCAGCGCCACCATCAGGCACATGTAGGCAAAGCCGAAAGCCATCACCGCGCTCAGGATGGGCTGCGGCATCAGTTCACTGCCGATGCGCACCGGCCAGATGGCATTCGGGTGCATCGCGAGCACCAGCTCACGATAGACCTGCTTGTAGAGGATCAGGGCCCGGATCATCTTGATGCCGCCACCGGTCGATCCGGCGCTGGTCGCGAAGCTGCACAGGAAAAGCATCCACAGCGGCGCGAAGAATGGCCACAGGTTGTAATCGAGACTGGCATAACCGGTGGTGGTGGCAATCGAGACGACGTTGAAGGCGGAATGGCGCAGCGCCTCGAGGAACGTCGGATAGGTGTCCTTGGCCCATAGATAGAGGGCGATGCCGACCACGCTGACGAAGGAAACCATCAGGAAGAGGCGCGCCTCGGGGTCACGCAGGTAGGCCCCCAGCGAGTGGCGGCGGAGAGCGACAAAGTGGGTCGCGAAGTTCATTCCGGCGATCAGCATGAAAACGATCGACACGGCCTCGATCGTCGGTGAGTTCCAGAAGCCGAAACTCGCGTCGTGCGAGGAGAATCCGCCGAGGCCCATGGTACTGAAGGCATGCACGAAGGCATCGAACCAGGACATGCCGGCCCAGCGGTAGGCCAGGATGCAGAGGACGGTAATCCCGGCATAGACGCCCCAGAGGCCCTTGGCCGCCTCGGTCATGCGCGGCGTCAGTTTCGAGTCCTTCATCGGTCCCGGCGTTTCCGCCTTGAACATCTGGCGGCCGCCGATGCCGAGAAAGGGCAGGATGGCGACGGCAAGAACGATCAATCCCATGCCGCCGAGCCAGACCAGCATGCCGCGCCACAGGTTGATCGACTGCGGCAGGGTGTCGAGATTCGAGAGCACGGTGGCACCCGTGGTGGTGAGACCGGAGACGGCCTCGAAATAGGCATCGGTAAATGAAATGCCGAGATGAAGGATGAGGGGCAGACCGGCAAAGGCCGGCAGAACGGTCCACACCAGGACGACCAGAAGAAAACCGTCACGCACCTTGAGGTCGCGTTTGACGTCGCGCGCCACCCACCACAGGCCGGCGCCGCTCATGAAGGTGAACAAGAAAGCCTCATCGTAGGCGGTCGTCGCGCCATCCTGCTGCAGCCAGGAGAACAGGAGCGGGATCAGCAGCGTCAAGGCGAAGCCGACGACCAGGACACCGAAAACACGCATCACCGGCAGATAACGATTCATGTGACCCCCGGTTGAAAGCGGTAGCCGATCCCGGTCTCGGTCAACAGATGACACGGCTGGGTCGGATCCTCTTCGAGCTTCTGCCGCAGGCGGCGGATATAGATGCGAACGTAGTGTTCCTGTTCGGTGTGGCCGGGGCCCCATACCTCGCGCATCAGGTGCCGGTGGGTGAGCACCTTGCCGGCGTTGGCCAGCATCACGGCGAGCAGGCGATGCTCGATCTGCGTCAGGTGAACATCCTCGCCGCGCCGGCGAACGGTGTGGCGCGCGATGTCGACCTCGACCTCGCCGAAGCGATGGACGGTGACTGCGGCGTCGGTCGGGCTCAATCGCCGCAGCAGGACGCGTACCCTGGCGAGCAACTCGCCGACCCCGAAAGGCTTGGTCAGGTAGTCATCGGCGCCGGCATCGAGGGCCTCGATCTTGTCATGCTCGGCGGTGCGGGCCGAGAGAATCAGGATCGGCAGCGACGACCAGCGCCGCACTTCGCGAATGAAGTCGATGCCGTTCATGTCGGGCAGCCCGAGATCGAGGATGACGAGATGGGCCTCGTCGGCCGCGATGGCGGCAAGCCCGACGCGGGCGGTCGCTGCCTCCGACGCCGTGCAGCCCGATTTGCGGACGGCATCGGAGACGAAGCGCCGGATCTGCGGGTTGTCCTCGACCACGACGACGCGAATGGGCGTCTCGTTCATGCGGGTTCTCCCTCCATTTCGGGTGGCGTTCCGAGCGGCAGCCTGAAGCGCACGCGGGCAACGCCTGGCGTGTTCTCGGCGGCGATGGTGCCGCCATGGGCACCGACGATGGCCCGGCAGACCGCCAGCCCGATGCCGGTGCCGGGTACCGTCGCCTCCTGGCAGCCGCGCACGAAAGGGTCGAAGACCTGATCGAGCCGGTCGGCAGGAAACCCCAGGCCCTGATTGCACACCGACACTTCGAGATCGCTACCGCAGACGCGCGCCGTCAAACCGATGGCGGTTCCGGGGATCGAGTATTTGGCGGCGTTCTCGAGCAGATTGCAGAGCACCCGCTCCATGAGCACGGCGTCAAAGCGGATCAGGGGCAGGTCGGCAGCCAGGGCGATATCGAGTTTTCTTGTCGCGAGAATATCGTCGAGCAGACGCACGCTCGAGCCGACGATGTCGTCGAGCGGTTGCCATTGCTGGTTGAGCACCACGCGTCCCGACTGCAAGCGGCCCATTTCGAGCAGATTGGTCACCATCCGGTGCATCGCGATGGCCTGGTCACGCAGCATGCCGGCTGTCTCGGCGGCGTTCTCCGCGGTCTTCGCTGGCCCTTCCGAGAGGGTTTCGGCGAGCGTGTCGGCGAGTCCGACGAGGCTCGTCAGGGGCGTGCGCAGGTCATGCGACAGGGACGCGAGGATCGACGAACGCAGCTTCTCGGACTGCATCTCGAGTTCGCTGTGCTGGGCCACTTCGGCATAGTGAATCCGTTCGATGGCGATCCCCGACAGCGAGGCAACGGCTTCGAGCAGCGGCCGCAGCGAATCGCGCGCCCGGGACACGGCGAGAACGCCGCGCACGCGTGTCGCGCCGGCGAACGGCAGAAAAAGTCTGCCCGCGTCGCTGACCACGGTATTGTCCCGATACGCCTTGCCGGCGAGCGCCCGCTCCTCTTCGTCGATCATCAGCGCGCCATGGATGGCGAGCACCTCCCTGCCTTCGCTGCCTTGATCGATCAGCACGGCGCTGTCCATGGCAATCACCCGCAGGAAGCGGCCCGCGATATCGACCACCTGTTCGAGGGTCAGCGCGGCGCCCAGGTCACGCGCGAGTTGATAGAGCATGCTCGTCTCGCGCTCCTTGGCGAGAATGGCTTCGCTCTGTCCGGCGATATGGGAGGCGAGCTGCGAGGTGATCAAGCCGATGGCGAGCATGACGGCGAAGGTGACGAGGTATTGCGCATCGACTACCGTAAATGACAGATGTGGCGGAACGAAGAAGAGGTCGAACAGGGCGACGCTCAGGAATGCGGCGAGGACGGCCGGACCCCTGCCGAGTTTCACTGCGGCGATGAAGACCACGAGCAGGAACAGCATGACGATGTTCGCGAGATCCAGCCAGCTGCGCAGCGGCAGGGCGATGACCGTGATCCCCAGGCAGAGGAGCAGAGCAATCGGATAGCGCAGGCGAAACCAGTAATCGGGCACCCGGTGTCTCCGATGATAAAAGTGGCGCAGTGTCCTGCACTCGATGTAAAAACGGTGTAAACAGTCCCGGATGAGGACGGCAAAAAGTCCCACGAAGGTGAGCAGGGCCGCTGCAGAGGGCTATAATCCGCCGCACTCCGATGCCTGGGCCAAGGCGTCTTCCGTTTTCATTTGTCCATTTTGCCTGCCCGTCAAGCCATGAACCAGATTACCTCGCTGTTAACGTCCGACAATGTCGTCGCGGCGCTCGAAGTCGGGAGCAAGAAGCGCCTCTTCGAACACGTTGGCCGGCTGCTCGAAAATGATCGGGGCCTGACTTCCGGTCGGATATTCGATGCCCTGTTCTCGCGCGAGAAGCTCGGCTCGACGGGGCTCGGGCTCGGCGTCGCGATCCCCCACGGGCGCATCAAGGGCCTCGCGCAGGCGGTCGGCGCCTTCGTCCGCCTGGCCGCCCCGATCAACTTCGACGCACCTGATGGCCAGCCGGTTGATCTCGTCTTCGTCCTTCTGGTGCCCGAAGTGGCGACCGAGCAACACCTGCAATTGCTCTCCGAACTCGCCGAGATGTTCTCTCAGCGTCCGGTCCGTAACGCGCTGCTGGCGGCGCCGGACGAGGCGGCGCTGCGGGCCATCTTCGCTGCCTGGCAGGCCTCCTGATCCCTCAGAAAACCTTCGCGGTCCCGCGGCGGCATTAACGCGGGTTCTGTGATCGCCTTAATCACTCCTGGCGCGCCATCCGGCAGACGGGTCCGCCGGAAAACCTGCAGCTTCAGCGGCGACCGTTGGCCGTCGGATCGTTCCTGAAAGCAAGAAACATTCTGAAACAGCGAGCGAAGGCCAGCGGGGTTTCGCAATGCTCGGCCCACGATTCGGCGGTCAAGGAGAAGGAGACGTCGCCCGCCCCTTCACGGTCCTTGACCCAGACCAGGCGGCGATCACTGAAAACACCGGTTGGCAAACGGTTGCGGATGAACTCCCATACCTCTTCGAGATTGGCCAGATTGGCCAGATCTCCCGCCCCTTCGGCGCCTTCCTCTTCTTCCATGAAAACCTGATAGCGCATCACAAACCTCGAAAAGTATATGGTCCGGCAGCCGGACGCCGGACGCACGGGTTCAACGGTCAATCGGCAATTATTGGCCAAGACAGGGTAATAGTCCATGCGGCGGGCGGCCGGCAGGTTCGCTCGCCATCGGCAGCGCCTTTCCCGGGATCGCGGTCGGCCGGGATGAAGCGGGAAAAAAAGACGGTGACCGGCCGGCTGGCGCAATGATCGGTTTGTTTTTCGGATTCTGAAGGCCGATAATTCAGCTCATCTCCGACCCTGAAGGCCATGGCTTTTCCAGCACTTCCGATGATCGGAGCGATGATCGTTGATCTTGTTCCCTCCCCGAAAAGTGGGCGAGGGGCGCTTCGTGAGTCGCCAAAGGATGTTCACCGTAAGGGAGGCGCTGATGATATCGCATCGGGATCGAAGCCTTGCCTGGCAGTGCGGGCCGCTGGCGCCGTGCCTGAGGGTCGTCTGGGCCCTCTTCTTCTGTCTCTCCCTTTGCAGCTGCGCATCGACCACCCTGAACGTCATCGAGGGGGAGCGACTGGTCGAGCATGGGCCGCTTGCCGGTATCGAGCTCACTCGCGCCGGCGTTCGCCAGGAGCCGCGACCGAACCTGGCCCTGCAGCCTGGGGATCAGATCCGGACCGGTCCGCAGTCGATCGCCGTCCTCACCTTTGCCGACGGCGACAGGGTTTTCGTGCTGCCGGCGAGCGAGGTCAGGATCGGTTCGATCTTCGTCTCGATCGGTGCGGTCCTGGTCAGGGTCAAAGGCTTTTTCCAGGTGGAAACCCGATACGCGACCGCCGGTTCGGAGGGCACCGAATATCTGGTGCGCGTCGATCCGGGCGACCGGGTCAGGGTGGTCGTGGCCGAGGGCCGGGTGGGTCTCGCTTCACGCCAGGAAGCCTGGGCCAAGACCGTCCTGCGCGTCGGACAGGGCGCCTGGATCATCGGCGCGAAGCCGCCGGTCGCAGCGCCGGTGAGCGCTGCCGAAATCGGGCAGATTCGCCAGCGCATCCGCGAACTTGACGCCCTGGTCCCGCAGCGCAGCGATTTCGGGCCACTGCTCGGCGGGGTGATGGCGATCGGCGTGAGCCTCGGCGTCCACCACTTTACCAGGGACAAGGCGGACGACCCACCCCGGAGCGACCCGCCGCCGGTTGGCGGCTCGCGTGCTCCGCCGCCAGTGCGGCAGATTCCGCCGTCGGACCTGACGCCCGAGCTGACACCGCGGCGGCCGGCCGGGCTGCAGAGCGACGACCGCTTGCGTTGACCCATCCGCCGCCCGGGATGGCCGCCCGTTCGCCGCGCGCCGGTTGAGGAGGAGGAGGGCGCATGCCCAGGCTGTTCATCAGTTATCGCCGCGAAGACAGCATCGCCTACGCCGGCCGGCTCGATGACCACCTCAGCCGACACTTCGGCAGCGACGAAGTGTTCATGGACATTGGCAAGATTCCCCTCGGCGAAGATTTCGTCGAGGTTCTCGAGGCGAGGATCGCGGGGAGCGAAGTGATCATTGCCCTGATCGGTCCGGCGTGGTTGAACGCCCGTAACGAGCGGGGCCGCCGGATCGATCAGCCTGACGACTTCGTCGCCTGCGAACTCGCGGCGGCGTTTGCGCAAGGCAAACGGGTGATTCCGGTGCTGGTCGGTGGCGCCCGCATGCCCGAGTCCGGCGAGCTGCCTGCGCGGCTCGCCCGGCTTGCCCGCTGTCAGGCGCACCGGGTGGACGACACGCGTTTCGGGTACGACCTCGACACCCTCATCCGGTCGATCGAGCGCCGGCCATCGTTGCTCAGCCAGTTCGTTCAGCTCGCGAACGCCGAGCGGACGCGCAAATGGCGGCAGGTCAGTGCGATCGGCATCAGCGCCGGGATGTTCCTGCTCGGCTGGGTGCAGATCTTTGACCTGTTCGGCATCGACGCCCGCATCGAGAGCTACACCATGGCGCTCGGCGATCTGTTCGTCGCCATGCCGGTCAGCGAGCGGATCGCCATCGTCAGCTTCGATCAACGCTCGGAAAGTCGTCTCGGTCCTCCCGGGCCGGCCTGGCGCAGCGAGCACGCGCAGCTGATCGATCGCCTCGTCGCCGCCGGTGCCAGCGTCATTGCCTTCGACCTCTTTTTCGAGCAGCCGAGTGCGGCCGACGCCGAATTCCTCGCCGCCATCCGGCGCGCGCGGCAAGCCGGTCGTCAGGTCTTCGTCGGCGCCAGGCAACTGCGCGCTGGCGAGCCGGCGATGACTGCCGGCCTGCGCGAGGCAGCGAGCGGGGTCGGCCTGCTGTGCATCGGCGGGCGCATCGCTTACGCGTCGATCGCGCCGCTCGCGGCGGTCAGCCGCAACCCGCGAGGCGAAACCGCGAGCCCTCGCCTGATCGCCCTCGGCCTGCTCGCCGCCGGCGCGACGACGCTCGCCGTCGACCCCCGGCGGCAGCAGCTGACAGCCATCAGCGACCTCGGCCAGACGCTCTGGCAGGGTCCGCTGGAGGTGGTCGGCACCGCGGTCGACGCGTCGGGCGAAGTCGCCAGTGATTGCCCGCTGCTGACTGCCGGCGATCAGGTGGCCGAAGCGATGCTCCGTCTGGCGCCGCTCGCCGCCTGGCGCGACCCGTCGCGCCGCCACGACTACGAGCAATGGGTGGGTGCGGCAAACGGCGCGCCGGGGCGGCTCGATGGCCGCATCGTCCTGGTGGGCGACGCGCGCCCCGGCAGGGACGAGTTTCGGGTGCTGCACGGGCTGCTGCCGGAAATGCGCCACGGCGTCGAGCTGCACGCCGATGTGCTCAACAACGTCATGCAGGGGGTGCCGGTGCGTCGCCTCGGGATGCTGCCACAGTTCTTCCTGATGCTCTTCCTGGCCGGCGCCGGCGGCTGGCTGCGGGTAGTGCGGCCGGCGACCCCGGCACCCGTTCGCCGCCTGTGGCTGCTCGCCCTCGTGCCGGCTTATCTCGCGCTGACCATCGTGCTCTACACCAGCACCGGCCTCCTGCTCAATACCGCCTATCATCTCGGCGCTTTCATGCTGGCCTACTGGCTGCTCGGCAAACTCCGCTTCGCTGCGGCCTGAGCGCATCGCTGCTGGCCGACGTTTTTCGTCCGCGCTGCCGCTGCCCAAACGCTGCTGCGGTGGTCAGCCGTTTGCCGCAGCGCGCACTCCCCAGTCCGGCAGCGGCTTTTCGCGCCGGGCGCAGTGTCTTTTGGTAAGCTGTTGCGTCATCATGTAGGGCAGCTGCCTGAACACTGTCGTCGGGAGCCTACGGGAGAGATGGCCGATGGGAAGAGAGATTGCCGGCGACAGCTTCACAGCGGACGACTTCGCGCGCTTCCGTCGGCGTCTCGCGCGCGAGACGCGGCAAGCCCGGAGCGCTTACGTCGAGGGCCAATTTGCCAGCCAGGAGCGGGTTGCGGGTTTCGAACTCGAGGCCTGGCTGATCGACGAGAAGCTGCTGCCGGTGCCCGGCAACGTGTCGTTTCTGGCGCGCATGGCGAGCCCGCTGGTGGTGCCCGAGTTGTCGCAGTTCAACGTCGAACTCAACGGCACGCCGCAGCCCCTGCACGGCAACGCACTGTCTCGTCTGGAAGACGAACTTACCGCAACCTGGCAGCAATGCCTCAAGGTCGCCGGTGCCGAAGGGACGGCGTTGATCGCCATCGGCACCCTGCCGACCGTCCGCGAAGGCGATCTGTCGCTCGCCAGCATGTCGCCTTGCCGGCGTTATGCGCTGCTCAACGAACAGATCCTGCAACTGCGTGGCGGCCGGCCGCTGGCGCTCGACATCGCGGGTATCGACCAGTTGCGCACGACCCACAGCGACGTCATGCTTGAGGCGGCAGCGACATCGTTTCAGGTGCATCTGCAGACGCCTGCCGGCGAGGTGGCGCGGACCTACAACGCGTCGCTGATCCTCGCCGCGCCGCTCATTGCCCTGGCCGCCAATTCGCCTTTCCTCTTCGGGCGCGCGCTCTGGCACGAGACGCGCGTGCCGCTCTTCGAGCAGGCGGTCGATTGCTGCGATCCCAGGCATCCCGATCACCCGCGGGTGACTTTCGGGTCGGGGTATCTGGGCGCCGATCCGACCACCCTGTTTGCCGAGAACCTCTCGAACTACGCCGTTCTGCTGCCGTTCCGGATGCAGGAAGCGGTGCGTTCGTACGCTCATCTGCGCCTGCACAACGGCACCATCTGGCGCTGGAATCGACTGCTGATCGGTTTCGACGCAAGGCAGCGGCCGCATCTGCGCATCGAGCAGCGGGTGATGCCCGCCGGTCCCAGCATCATCGACATGATCGCCAACGCGGCTTTCTACTACGGCGCCGTGCGCCTGCTGGCGAGCCGGCCGCTGGCGCCTGAAACACAGATCCCTTTCGCCACCGCACGCGACAATTTCTACCGTGCCGCGCGTTACGGTCTGGCGGCACCCCTGCACTGGCTCGATGGCCGGTGCGTGCCGGCCAGCGAACTCTTGCAGCGCGAATTGCTGCCGCTGGCCCGCGAAGGGCTGAGCGAAATGAAGCTTGCCGCGAGCGACATCGCGCGTTATCTGGAAGTGATCAGCGAACGCCTGCGGACCTGTCAGAACGGGGCCGCCTGGCAGCTCGCCCATTACGCCCGGCACCAGAACTTTTTCCGCCTGACCGCCGATTATCTCGATTATCAGCGCCACCTCATGCCCGTCCATGAGTGGCCTCTCTGAGTTGCTCATCTGCCATGCTGACCGTGCTCGACCATCTGCCCGAACGTTTTCTCGACACCCCCGCACGCGAACTTCACCGCCTGCTCTGCGGCCCGACGCTGATCCACCTGCCGGGACGACGAACGCCACCGCTCTTCATCTCCGTTCTCCTGCACGGCAACGAAGACACCGGCGTCGTCGCGCTGCAGAGCGTCCTGCGGGCCTACGGCCAGCGGCCGCTGCCGCGCGCCCTGTCGATTCTGGTCGGCAACGTCGCCGCCGCGCGCGAGGGTTTGCGTCGCCTCGACGATCAACCCGACTACAACCGCGTCTGGCCAGGGAGCACGCACACGGCGTCGCCCGAATACGCCGCGATGCGTGAGGTGTTCCAGCGGATGGAGGCGCGCGGCGCTTTCGCCAGCATCGACATTCACAACAACACCGGCCTCAATCCGCACTACTGCGTGGTCAGTCGACTGAACCAGGCGGTTCTCCAGCTCGCCTTGCTGTTTGCCCGCACCGTCGTCTGCTTCCGCGGTCTGCTCGGTACGCAGACGGTCGCCTTCTCGTCGCTCTGCCCGTCGCTGACCATCGAGTGCGGCAAACCCGGCAAGGCGGCCAACGAGGAGCACGTGGCGCGCTTCATCGACGCCTGTCTGCACCTCGCGCAGTTTCCTTCACACGCCGTCCGCGAGCAGGATATCGATCTCTATCACACGGTGGCGACGGTGCGCGTGCCGGCTGCCGCGTCGTTTGGCTTCGGCGACGCGCGGGCGGATATCGACTTCGATCCCGAGCTCGATCACATGAACTTCCGGCCACTCGCTGCGGGCACGCTCTTCGGACGCACGCGCCTGCCCTTGCCGCTCGACGTGCAGGACGAGAGCGGGCGTGACGTGGCGGCGGCGTATTTCGCCTGCGGCGATGGCAAGATCCGTTTGCGCCGCGCAACCATGCCGGCTATGTTGACTCTGGATGCGCGCGTGGTACGGCAGGATTGCCTGTGCTACCTGATGGAACGACTGCCTTTCCCACGCCATGAACGGGTGGCTCTCGATCTGTGCGCGAGCGTCTAGAAAAGGAGGTTTTGCCGTGAGGAAGAAACCGGTCAGCGGTCATTGGGTGATGGCGCGCACGGTCAGACACATGGGGCTGCTCGCGCTGGCCGGGGTTCTCCTGTCCGGATCGCCAGCCCGCGCGGACAGTTCGGGCGCTCAGCTCGCCGCTTACTACGACCGGCAGATGGTGATCCGCGACGGCATTGCCTATGGCTGGAGCGGCAGCGAGCGGCCGCAGCCGATGATCTCCGACGTCATCCAGGTCGGGGTGGGAAAAGACAGCTACTATGCGCTGCGCAAGGACGGCACCCTGCTGACCTGGTCGTCGTCACCGGCCAACGCGGCCTTGCTGATGCGTGAGGTGGTGGGCTTTGCCGCCGGTTCTTCCGGCTGGCTGGCAATCAACCGCACCCGCAGCCTGTGGCAGGGGAGCGGCAGGGAGCCACCCCGCAAGATTGCCGAACGGGTGATCGCCGCCGCCGTCGGCGACGGCAGCGATTATTACATCGACCAGGCGGGCGACCTCTATGTCCGCAGCCAGGCCAATCGTTCCCAGTCCGGTAACGGACGTCCCGTCGCCAGCGGCGAATTTGTCAGGACCGCAGCCCGGGTTGCCGCCGTCAGGGCGCACAGCGGCCGCTCGCTGTACCTCACGAAGAGCGGTGAAGTGTTCGCCATCGGCGGCAACGCCGCTGGCCCCTCGAAGCAGGGGCCCGGCGATCAGGCGACCGCTGCGGGCAGCCTCTTCACCGGCGCCAGCGGCGTTGCCACCGGCGCCGCGCATTCGGCCGCGATCCGCCCGGATGGATCGCTCTGGGCCTGGGGCAGTGGTTTCGGGAGCGAAGCGAAAAAGATCGCCGAGCAGGTGGTCACCGTCGCCGCCGGCAGCACCTCGACCATCGCCCTGACCGCCGACGGCAAAGTCCTCGCCTGGGACGCCGGCCGCGGCCCGCGCCAGATCATCCTCGACCGCTGAACGGCGGGGAGGGTCGCGGCGGCGGTCGCTGATGAAACTTTCGGCGGCGCGCTAAGCGCCGATGACGCGGTTCTTGCCGGTTCGTTTGGCGAGGTACATCGCCTGGTCGGCACGCCGGACGGCGTCTTCGCCCGACTCGTCGGCAGCCAGTTGTGCGACGCCGGCGCTGAAGGTGATCAGGATCTTTTCGTTGCCGGCGAGGAAGAAGTTCCGGGTGAGTTCCCGCTGCAGGCGTTTCATCGCAGCAATCCCTTCTTCGAGCCGGGTGTCCGGCATCAGGATCACGAACTCCTCGCCGCCGTAGCGCGCCAGCGTGTCGATCGGCCGCATGTAGCCGCGCACGACCTGCACCAGGTGGATCAGGGCCTTGTCACCCCCCGCATGGCCCAGCCGGTCATTGATCCGCTTGAAGTTGTCGACGTCGAGCAGCGACAGACACAGCGGCACTTCCTTGCGGCGAACGCTGGCGATCTCGCGCGTCAGCGCCTCATCGAGCCCGCGGCGATTGAGCGCGTCGGTCAGGGGATCGTGGCGAGCCGAAGCGCTGGCGTGCTGCAGTTCGTTGTACAGCCGGCTCAGTTCGGCGTCGGTCTGCAGAACCCGCGCCTGCAGGTCGTCGAGTTCATCACGCGCACCGGCGGTGTCTTCAACCATGCTGCGCGTCGCATCGATCACCCGCTTGAGCAAGGGCGTCAGGTCTTCGATCGTCCTCACCTCGGCCATCTGCCGCTCGCTTTGTTCGAGGTGGAACTGGAAGTCGGTGCTCGACTGCTTCATCATCGACAGGTGTCCGATGAAGGCGGTCAGCATCTGGCGCATCGCATCCTGCGCTTCGAGGGTGCGGATCTTGGCCTCGCGCTGCCGGCCGAGGACATCCTGCAGTCGGCGCTCGACGTCGTCGAGACGGCGCAGGGTGAGCGGTGGCGCGACCGCCTGCACGAGCGAGTCGATCTGGCCCTGCAGGCATTGCTCATCGAGACTCAGTTCGCCGATGTTCTCGATGATCAGTTGCAGGAGCTTGAGCAGGGTCTGCTTGATCTCGCCCTGCTCCTCGGCGGCCAGCGAAACCCGCTGGCTGAAACCGGAGAGCAGAGGAAGCAGCGCGGGCAGGTCCACCGCCGGGCTTCTGAGCGTCTCCAGCAGCTGGACGGCCTGCCTCGACAACCATTCGTCTTCCTCGCCGAGGGCCGGCAGCAGATCCTCGATCAGGCCGGTGAGTTTGCCCAGGAGTTCACTGGTCAGGGTAGCCGTCTGGTGGTTCAGGGCCTCGCTGGCAGCGCGGCCGACAGCGGCCGGATCGCCATTGATCAGCGCCAGCAGCGCCGCCTGCACGCCCTGCCAGCTGCGTTTGCCGATCGCGGCCTCGAGCAGTTGGAGGCTCTGCAACTGGCTTGGGGTTCTGCTCGGCAGCGCCTTGGCGATCTGGCGCAGCGGCGCTTCGGGAAAACCGGCGACGTTGGGAAGGTTGGCGACCTCGTTGTAGCACGCCTGGTAGTTGGCGGGCGTCGGCAGCAGCTTGCGGGCGTTGAGCTGTCTGAGCGCTTCGCGGGCGATTTCGAGAGGATTGCGGGTGTCGATCATCAGAGATCAGTCAGTGCCAGGGAAAGCGCTGGCAAGAAACCATGGCGCTGGCGGTGCCGGATTCTACCTTTATTGATCATTGGTGTTGGTGGTATTGAGGTTGACAAATGTCTCTCGCCGAGTCGCCGACTCCCCGGCGGCGACGCGCAGCCAGTCCGGTAGAATAGGCCGATTGCTCCGGGGAAACAATGGGAAAGCTGCTGCTGGCACCGATGGAGGGCCTGGTCGACGACCTGCTGCGCGACGTGCTGACGCGCGTCGGCGGCTATGACCGGGCAGTCAGCGAGTTCATTCGCGTCTCTGGCAGCCTGTTGCCGGTGCGCGCCTTTCTTCGCAGCTGTCCCGAACTCGCCCGAGAGGGTCGCACCGCTGCCGGGACGCCGGTGGTCGTTCAACTCCTCGGCAGCGATCCGGCCTGTCTCGCCGACAACGCGGCGCGCCTCGCTGCGCTCTCGCCGGCGGGGATAGATCTCAACTTCGGCTGTCCTGCGCCAACGGTCAATCGCCACGGCGGCGGCGCGACGCTGCTCGCCGACCCCGAGCGACTGTTCGCCATCGTCGCCGCGGTCAGACGCGCGGTTCCCGTCGCCATCCCGTTCACCGCCAAGATGCGGCTTGGCGTGCACGATACCTCGCGCACGCTCGACTGTGCCCGGGCGCTCGAAGCCGGTGGCATCGACGCACTGGTGGTGCATGCCCGGACCCGGGCCGAGGGCTATCGACCGCCGGCGCACTGGGAATGGGTCGCGCGCATCGACGAGGTCGTGCAGCGACCGGTGATCGCCAACGGCGAGGTCTGGACGGCCACCGACCATGCCCGCTGCTGCGCGCTGAGTGGCTGCGACGACGTGATGATCGGGCGCGGAGCGGTGGCCGATCCTTTTCTTGCCGAGCGGATTCGCGCGCTGGCCGGTGGCGAAGAAATCGCCGGCGATCGTTCGCCCGACTGGCGTCGCCTGCAGCCCCTGCTCGCCGATTACTGGCAACAGGTGTGTGCCAGGGTCTCGGCGCGCCAGGCACCGGGTCGGCTCAAGCTCTGGCTCGCGGCGCTGCGGCGGAACTTCGTCGAAGCCGACGCCCTGTTCGTCGCCGTTCGCCCCTTGCGCGCCGTCGACGAGGTCAGCGCAGCGCTCGCCCGGCATGGCATCATGCTGCCGCCGGTCTAGGCGCGATGCACGGTAACTCCCGTCTGCTGGCCAGCGCGCAGACCGATCTCCACCCGCAGCTCGCGCTGCTGGTCGATCGCCATCGGCAGGCGCCGTTTCGCAAACCCTATGCCGACTACAACCGGGCCGCTTTCGCCACCAGTTTCGAGCGCTTTCAACGCATCGCCGCGGGCGCGCCGTTGATCCTCGACGCCTGCTGCGGGGCAGGGGAGAGCAGCCTTGCCCTGGCGCGGGCGTTTCCCGGCCACTACGTGATCGGGGTGGACCAGTCGGCAACACGTCTGGCGCGTGGCCAGGCCGCTGCGGCCGACTGGCCGGACAATCTCGAGCTGGTCCGCGCCGACCTGGTCGATTACTGGCGCCTGCTGCACGACGCGGGCCTGCGGCTCGATCGCCATTACCTGCTCTACCCCAACCCCTGGCCGAAGATCGGCCACCTCGGCCGGCGCTGGCACGGGCACCCGGTCTTTCCGACCCTGATCGGGCTGGGCGGGGTCTTCGAGTGCCGCAGCAACTGGCCGATCTACCTCGATGAGCTGTCCTTCGCGCTGCAGCGAATGACGCGCAAAACGGTTTGCCGTGAACCGCATCTCGCGCATCCGCCGATGACCCCGTTCGAGCGCAAATACCTCGCTTCGGGTCATGCGCTGTTTCGCGTCGCCGTCGATCTGACTTGAGCACCGCCGTTTTCCCGTGCCGGCCAGGAATTGCAGGAATTGCAGGGCGGAATCTTCGAGTTTCCCTTGCGGCGAGTTGTCGAGAGGCGCACAAGCGTCGTAGAATAGCGGCCTTGGCGACCCTGGGGGGGCGTCGTACGATTGGCAATACCCTGGCTTTTCAGCCAGAGCGGAGGGTTCTGGTTGCAGGCTGGTTCAGATGCACGTCGGAATACCGCTCAAGGGTTCCCCGATGCGGGTGTAGTTCAATGGCAGAACGGCAGCTTCCCAAGCTGCATACGAGGGTTCGATTCCCTTCACCCGCTCCACTGCACACTTTCCACGGCGCACTTTCCACAATTTTCCGTGGACGTCCCAAAAGCTCATCAAGTCGCTCTGATCAGAACGCTTTTCAAGCGCAACGAGGCCGCGCGCCGGCAGCCGTTGGCTGGCGGACGAGAGCGACAGAGAGACGCGTACCGGGCGCGGGAGGAACACGCATGACGCCGGAAACCAGGGCACGGCAGCAGATTGACCAGAAGCTGGGGCAGGCCGGTTGGGTCATCCAGGATCTGAAACGGCTCAATCTGGCGGCAGGCATGGGCGTGGCCGTGCGCGAATACCCCACCGACAGTGGCCCGGCCGACTACGTGCTGTTCGTGAACCGCCAGGCCGTGGGCGTGATCGAAGCCAAGAAGGACAGTGCCGGTGAAAACCTCACCGTCACCGAAAGCCAGACCGAGCGCTACGCCAACGCCAACCTCAAATGGCGCCAAGACCACACGCCGCTGCGCTTCCTGTTCGAGGCCACCGGCCAGATCATCCGCTGCACAGACAACGCCGATCCCGTGCCGCGTTCGCGCGAGATCTTCCACTTCTTCAAGCCGGAAACGCTGGCCGCCTGGTCGGCGCAGCCTGACACCCTGCGCCGCCGCCTGGCCGGGAAGCTGCCCGCGCTGCCCGAAAAGAATCTGCGCGACTGCCAGATCAGTGCCGTCACCGGCCTGGAAAAGTCGCTGGCGCTGAACAGACCCCGCGCCCTCGTGCACATGGCCACCGGCGCCGGCAAGACCTTCACCGCCATCACCTCGGTGTACCGCCTGCTCAAGTTCGGGGCCGCCCGCCGCATCCTGTTCCTGGTCGATACCCGCAACCTCGGCAAGCAGGCCCATCAGGAATTCATGGCCTACACGCCGCCGGACGATGGCCGCAAGTTCACCGAACTGTACAACGTGCAGCGGCTGGCCTCGGCCAGCATCGACCCGCATTCGCAGGTGTGCATCAGCACCATCCAGCGCATGTACGCCATCCTCTCCGGCGAGCCGATTGACGAATCGGCCGAAGACCTGTCGCTCAATGAAGTTCAGCAAACCGCCAGGCAGGAGAAGTTTGTCCGCTACAACCCGGCGGTGCCGGTGGAGACCTTCGACTTCATCATCATCGACGAGTGCCACCGCAGCATCTACAACCTGTGGAAGCAGGTGCTCGACTACTTCGATGCCAGCCTGATCGGCCTCACCGCCACACCCGACAAGCGCACCTTCGGCTTCTTCAACGAGAACATCGTCGCCGAGTACACCTACGAACAGTCGGTGGCCGATGGCGTCAACGTCGGCTACGACGTCTACACCATCGAAACCGAGATCACCCGGAAAGGCGCCGAGATCAAGGCCAGGGAATGGGTGGACCACCGCGACCGCCAGACGCGCAAGAAACGCTGGGCTGAAACCGAAGAAGACACCGCCTACAGCGGCAAGGAGCTGGACCGCTCGGTGGTCAACCCGAGCCAGATCCGCCAAGTGATCCAGGCCATGAAGACCGCCGTGGAAACGCAGATCTTCCCGACACGCAAAGAGACGCCCAAGACCCTGATCTTTGCCAAGACCGACAGCCACGCCGACGACATCATCAACATCCTGCGCGAGGTCTATGGGCAAGGGAATGCCTTCTGCAAGAAGGTCACCTACCGCGCCGAGGAGGACGCCGACAGCATCCTCGCGAGCTTTCGCAACGATTACCACCCACGCATCGCCGTCACCGTGGACATGATCGCCACCGGCACCGACGTGAAGCCCCTGGAAGTGCTGCTGTTCATGCGTGACGTGCGCAGCAGGAGCTATTACGAACAGATGAAGGGCCGCGGCGTGCGCTCGCTGGACAGCGATGGCCTCAAGCGCGTCAGCAACAGTGCCGACGGCGCCAAGACCCGCTTCGTGCTGATCGATGCGGTGGGCGTGGAGAAGTCGCTCAAGACCGAGAGCCGCCCATTGGAGAAGAAGCCCGGCGTGGCGCTGAAAGACCTGCTGCAAGGCGTGGCCATGGGCAGCCGCGACGACGACACCGTGCTCTCGCTCGCCAACCGCCTGGTGCGTCTGGCCAAACAACTGGACGACCAGGCGCAGGCACGCATCGAAAAGGCCAGCGGCGGCATTCCCATCGCTGCACTGGCCAAGAGCCTGATTGACGCGCTCAACCCCGATGCCATCGTGCAAGCCGCGCTGGCCACCGCCAAGGCCAGAGGCATCACCCGCTCGGAAGACACCCTGCTGCCGGAAGAAATCGAAGTTGCCCGCGCCGAACGGGTGGCTGCCGCCTGCACCCCTTTCGACAATCCTGAACTGCGCGACGAGATCGAAAGCGCCCGCCGCGAGCGAGAACAGATCATCGACCACATCAACCTGGATCAGGTGACCTTCGCAGGCTATTCCGAACAGGCCGAAGCGCAGGCCCGGACAGTGATCCAGACCTTTGCCGACTACCTGAAACAGCACAGGGACGAGATCGCCGCGCTGAACTTCTTCTACCAGCAGCCCTGGCAGCGCCGCGCGCTGACCTTCGACATGATCGAAGATCTGCACGAATGGTTAGCCAAGCCGCCGCTGATGCTGACCACCGAGCGCCTGTGGAGCGCCTATGCCCGCGTGCAGGCGAGTCAGGTGAAAGGGGCCGATCGCCAACGCCAGCTCACCGATCTGGTGTCGCTGGTGCGTTTTGCCCTCGGGCTGGAGGGCGAGCTCAAGCCCTTTTCCGACGAAGTGGACAAACGCTTCCAGGCCTGGATCTTTCGCCACAACGCCCAGCGCGGCACCGCGTTCACGCCCGAGCAGACCGAATGGCTGCGGCTGATGAAGGACCACATCGCCAGCAGTTGCAGCATCAGCCGGGAGGATTTTGATTACGCGGACCTGGCTGGCAAGGGCGGGCTGCAGAAGGTGTGGCAGGTGTTTGGCAAGGAGCTGGATGCCCTGATGGACGAGATGAATGCGGAGTTGGTCGCTTGACTATCTTTATTTATCAATATTTGGATAAAATATCCAAAGCAAGATAACAGGAGATAGTTCATGCTGTACTACCCCCGGGCACAACTGGCCTGCGAGCTGGCAGACGCCCTGCAAGGCAAGACCCTGTTCAGCGACGCGCCCAACGGCCTCTTTCTCGCCGCACCGCGTCGCACAGGCAAATCCACCTTCTTGCAGGCCGATCTCAAGCCTGAGCTGGAGCGCCGGCGTGTGGTGGTTGTCTATGTGGACTTGTGGTCCGACCTGCAGCGCGATCCGGCCAGCCTGATGGTAGAAGCCGTGGGCAGGTCCTTGCACCAGCATCTGGGCCTGGTGGCCAAAGGTGCCCGATCTGCCGGGCTGGACAGCATCACCGTGGGCGGCATCAGGATCGACACCAGCAAGATCGGCAAAGTCAATGGCACCACCCTGGCCGATGCCCTGCGAGCCCTTTGTGAAGCCGCCAAAAGCCCTGTAGCCCTGGTGATCGACGAAGCCCAGCACGCCTTGACCAGCGAGGCGGGTGACAGCGCCATGGCCGCGCTCAAGTCGGCACGCGACCAGTTGAACCGGCCGGGCGATATCAAGCTCATGCTCGTGATGTCGGGCTCGGACCGTGACAAACTACTGCGCCTGGTCAACACCAACGCCGCGCCGTTTTACGGCTCGCAGATTCAGCGCATGCCCGAGCTGGGGCCCGATTTCATCGCCCACATTGCTCACCTCATTGCGCAGCAGCGCCCTGACCTGGGGGCCATCGACGAGGCCAGGCTGCAGGCGGCTTTTGCGCTCTTTGGCCAGCGCCCGCAGTTTTTCATTGACGCACTGGGGCAGGCGCTCAGCCCCCTGGCCACCCACGGCACCCGCTTTGAAGACGCCATGCTGGCCCTGGCCCGGCAGCGCCAGCAAGGCGACGAAGCCCAGATGCAGAGCGACTACCTCGCCCTCAAGCCTCTGGAGCAAGCCGTGCTGTGGCGCATGCTGGAGTTGGGCAGCCGCTTTCGGCCGTACGACGCAGAGGCGCTGAGCTTCTACAACGACAAGACCGGCGACAGGGTGACCGTGGCCAAGGTCCAGAAAGCCCTGGAGGCCCTGCGCGCCCACCAGCCCAGCCTGGTGTGGAAATCAGCCCGCAGCGAATACACCGTGGAAGACGCCGCCATGCCGCGCTGGTATGCGCAACGCGTGGCGACAAGCACCTGGCCGCCGGTGGGGCCGCAACTGGACTGGATTGAGGAATGAAGGCATGCTGCGCTGGTCGGGGCAGCTTGCAAGAGGCCTGGGGCTTGTTTGGCAGGGAGCTGGATGGGCTGATGAATGAGATGAAGTCGGGGCAGCTTGCAAGAGGCCTGGGGCTTGTTTGGCAGGGAGCTGGATGGGCTGATGAATGAGATGAATGCGGAGTTGGTGGCGTGAGTGAATTGAATAAAGACGTACTCGCCACCTTGGGTGAATTGGCAGACGAGCCCATAGAATCGACGGGGCCAACGGGCGACTTTGTATATGTCGATATCAGCAGTATCGACCGTGAAACCAAGAAAATCTCTGATCCCAAATCCTTGACACTGTCACAGGCTCCGAGTCGGGCCAAGCAGGTTCTTAAAACCGGTGACGTGTTGGTCTCAATGACCCGACCCAACCTGAATGCAGTCGCGCTCGTTCCTGAACAACTCGATGGCGCCATCGGCTCTACAGGCTTTCATGTTCTTCGGTCGCGCTGGCTGAGTCCGGGCTTTTTGCTGGCGCTGGTGCAAACGCAGAACTTCATTGATGCGATGTCCTCAGTCGTGCAAGGGGCTCTTTATCCGGCCGTGAGACCCAGAGATATTGCTGCGTACGCGTTCTCGTTTGAAACACCAGTTCAACAAACCCGCATCGTCGCCAAACTCGAAGAACTGCTCTCCGACCTCGATGCCGGTGTGGCCGAACTCAAGGCCGCGCAGAAGAAGTTTGGGCAATACCGTCAGTCGCTGCTGAAAGCCGCCGTCGAAGGCGCGCTCACCGCCGACTGGCGCGCCCAGCACCCCCCGACCGAGACCGGTGCGCAACTGCTGCAACGCATCCTCACCGAACGCCGCACCCGCTGGGAAACGAAGCAACTCGCCAGGTTCAAGGAGCAAGGCAAAACCCCGCCCAAGGACTGGCAAAAGAAATACCCCGACCCGGTACAGCCGGATACCACCGACTTGCCGGGTTTGCCGGAAGGGTGGGTGTGGGTGCAGATTTGCCAGACTGGAGATGTGCAGCTCGGCCGACAGCGGGCTCCACAGTTTCATACTGGGTCAAACATGGTCCCGTACCTCCGCGTTGCGAATGTCTTCGAAGATCGAATTGACATTTCTGATGTGATGGAGATGCACTTTTCATCGGACGAGGAGGAAAACTTCAGGCTATTAGCGCAGGACGTCTTGCTGAATGAGGGCCAAAGTCTTGAGCTGATTGGTCGGCCTGCGATCTATCGAGGCGAATTGCCACGGGCTTGTTTCACCAACACTCTCGTGCGATATCGCGCGGATGTAGGCGTGCTGCCAGAGTTCGCATTGGCGCTGTTCCTGCACTACATGCACTCAGGGCGTTTCCGGAAGATCGCCACCATCACCACGAACATTGCCCACCTTGGCGTAGGCCGATTCGCTCAAGTCGAATTCCCGCTACCGAGTACGGAAGAGCAGGCTGTGATCGTGGATCTGCTGAAAGAGCAAATGGACAATCTCGAACGGCAGAAGCATGCGATCTCGGTCGCCCTCAAACAATCCACCGCCCAACGCCAAAACATCCTGCGCGCCGCTTTTTCCGGCCAACTGGTGCCACAAGACCCGAACGATGAACCCGCGAGCGTTCTACTGGAGCGCATCCGCGCCGAGCGGGCCGCGCAAGCCGCCATGCACAAATCCCGGGTCGCCGCCAACGGGGGAAGGAAAACCCGCCATGAAAATTGAATCCATCCGCCTGAAGAACTACAAGGCTTTTCGGGACCTGCATCTGAGGGATATTCCGCCCTTTCTGGTGGTCGTCGGGGCCAATGGTTCGGGCAAGTCCACCCTGTTCGACGTGTTCGGTTTTCTGCACGATTGCCTGAAAGGCAATGTCCGTCAGGCCCTGGACAAGCGCGGCCGCTTCGCTGAAGTACTCAGTCGGGATCGGGATCCCGGGAAGGATTCCATCCTGATCGAGCTTCAGTACCGCATGGAAATTACCGGCGTCGAACGATTGGTGACCTACTCGCTGGAAATCGGTGAGCGCAAGGGGACTCCGGTCGTCTTGAAGGAACTGCTGCGGTATAAGCGGGGGCGCTATGGCAGCCCTTATCACTTTCTCAGCTTCGCCCATGGCGAGGGTTACGCCATCACCAACGAGGAAGACTTCAACAAGTCCGATGAGGAACTCGACCGGGAAACGCAGAAAGTCTCGCCCGACACGTTAGCCATCAAGGGGCTGGGTCAGTTCGAGCGTTTCAAGGCGGCGAATGCCTTTCGCCAGCTGATCGAGAACTGGCACGTCTCCGATTTCTACATCAGCGCCGCCCGCGGGCGCAAGGATGCGGCCGGGGAAACCGAACATCTGTCCGAGACCGGCGAAAACCTGCCCCTGGTGGCCCGGTATCTGCACGAGCAATACCCGAAAATTTTCCAGCGAATCCTTGCGATCATGGCCAGGCGCGTACCGGGGGTGACTTCGGTCGAGCCAAAACTGATGGACGACGGCTACCTGACGCTTCGCTTCCAGGATGGGTCGTTCAAGACACCGTTTCTGGATCGGTATGTCTCCGACGGCACCATCAAGATGTTCGCCTACCTGGTCCTGCTCCACGATCCCAAACCGCACCCCTTGCTTTGTGTGGAGGAACCGGAAAACCAACTCTATCCCCAGCTCATGGCGGAACTGGCGGAAGAGTTCCGGGGTTACGCCCGTCGGGGTGGGCAGGTCTTCGTCTCGACGCACTCGCCGGATTTCCTGAATGCGCTTGAGTTGGAAGAGGCATGCTGGCTGGTGAAGGAGGGTGGGTGCACGTCGATTCACCGGGCCAAGGACAACGCCCAGATTGCCACCTATGTCGCGGACGGGGATCAACTCGGCTATCTGTGGAAGCAGGGATTTTTCGACGGGGTCGATCCGCAATGAAGGAGCTGGTTTTTCTTCTCGAAGAGCCCTCGGCTCGTGCGCTGCTGGAATCGCTACTCCCCAGACTATTGAGGAATGCGCTTGCCTTCCGGCTGATTCCCTTTGAAGGCAAGCAGGATTTGGAAAAGCAAATCGTCCGCAAGATTCGCGGCTATCAGAATCGCGAAGCGCGCTTCATGGTATTGCGGGATCAGGACAGTCATCCTGACTGTTGTGATTTGAAACAGCGCTTGCTGGCCCTGTGCCGTGAAGCGGGAAGGGCGCATGAATGCCTCGTGCGTATTGCCTGCACGGAGTTGGAGACGTTTTATCTGGCTGACCTGCAAGCCGTGGAACAGGCACTCGGCCTCGCCGGGCTGGCCTCGCAGCAACAATCGAGGAAGTTTCGCAACCCCGACCGCCTCGGCAGCCCGAGCCGCGAACTCAAGGTACTGACCCGCAACGCCTATGAAAAAGTGGCGGGATCACGCGCCATGGGTCAACACCTTCTGCTCGACAACATGCGCTCAGCGAGCTTTCGCAACCTGATCGCGGGTATCCGGCGCATGGAAAATGAGCTTGTGGGGCTGGAGGCATGAACACCTCCGCCCTGGTCCAGAAGGTCTGGAACTTCTGCCACACCCTGCGCGATGACGGCGTCGGTTATGGCGACTACCTGGAGCAGCTCACCTATCTGCTGTTTCTGAAGCTGGCGCACGAATACGCACAGGAACCGTACCACCGCGACACGCACATCCCCAGGGGCCATGACTGGTCCAGCCTGACTGCCCGGGTGGGCGAGCCGCTGGAAGCGCATTATCTGGCCACGCTGCATCGGCTGGGGCAGGAGCCGGGCATGCTGGGCGCCATCTTTTTCAAGGCGCAGAACAAGATTCAGGATCCGGCCAAGCTCTCGCGCCTGGTGCAGCTGATTGATGCGGAGAGCTGGATCAGCCTGGATGCCGACACCAAGGGCGACCTGTACGAAGGCCTGCTGCAGAAGAACGCCGAAGACACCAAGAGCGGGGCCGGCCAGTATTTCACCCCGCGCGCGCTGATCGAAGCGATGGTCGCCTGCGTTCGGCCCGAGCCGATGAAGACCATTGCCGACCCGGCCTGCGGCACCGGCGGCTTCTTCCTGGGCGCCCACAACTGGTTGACTCGCTCCGGCGCCAAGCTGGACAAGCGGCAGAAAGAGTTCCTGCGCGACAGGACGTTTCACGGCAACGAGATCGTGCCGAACACCCGCCGCATGTGCCTGATGAACCTGTTCCTGCACAACATCGGCGAGCTGGACGGGGAGCCTTCGGTCGAGCGCTCTGATGCCTTGATCACCGAGCCCAGGCGCAAGGTGGATTACGTGCTGGCCAACCCGCCGTTCGGCAAGAAGAGCAGCATGACCATCACCAACGAAGAGGGTGAGGAAGACAAGGAGGCGCTGACCTACGAGCGGCAGGACTTCTGGGAAACCACGTCGAACAAGCAGCTCAATTTTCTGCAGCACATCGTCAGCATGTTGAATTGAGCACCTGGAAGCCGCATTGGCCTCATTCCGGGATGTCGCTGCCGGATTGCGTGGGAGATGATCCTGCCGGTCCTGGGTGTCGCCGATGATCGCCTGGCGCTGGGGATCATGGTGTCCCCCCCTTGCTGCCACTGCTGACGCTGACGAGCCAGCACCCCATCGTGATGCCTGCGGATTTCTGGATGCGCCATGGGGTCTGATTGGCGGTAAGCGTCCGACCGCTCCACCTGTAAAAGTCGGACGAGATAGCGCAACCTCCCGGCTTTCGATGGGAGGTTGCGATGGACAAGAACGGCGAGCGGGAAGCGTACTGGCGAGGGCATGTTGCCGAGTGGCGGGCGAGTGGGGAGTCGCAGAGAGCGTACTGTGACCGGCACGGGCTGAAGGACCATTCGCTGAGTTACTGGCATCAGCGTCTGGCCAAGCGCGAAGGTGGGGCCGCCGTCGGCGAGCCGCTGACGCTGATTCGGGCAACGATCGTTGCCGATCCGCTGGTCTCAATGCCGTGCCTGTCGCTCGCCAGCCCGAACGGCTGGCGACTCGAATTTGGCCTGCTGCCGCCGGCCGAGTGGCTGGTGGCACTCTGGGCAAACCACTCATGAGCGCGACCCTCGGCGTACCGCTGGAGCGCATCTGGCTGGCTCTCGAACCGGTAGACATGCGCCTGGGCATTGACGGCTTGTCTGCCCGCATCCAGGCGAGTCTCGGGCGCTCCCCTTGTGACGGCAGTGCTTACGCCTTCACCAATCGCAAGCGAAGCCGACTCAAACTGCTGGTGTGGGATGGCACGGGCGTGTGGCTAGCGCAACGGCGCCTACACCGGGGCGGTTTCACGTGGCCGAGCGCTGGCGAGGCGGTTTTTTCCCTGACGCCGGGGCAATGGCGGTGGCTGATCGCGGGCGTTGACTGGCAACGTCGGGAAGCCCCAGCGCCGGGACACTGGCAAGTGTAACGGCCGCGTCACTGCCGCGAAAAAAGTGATAATAATCGGCTATCTACCTGGCTTTCAGGAGCTTTCCATGCGATGTCTGCGGTATAATGCCTCATGGATTTAGCGACCGAACTTGCCGCCTTCTCCCCCTCACCAGAACTGCTGGCCTGGGTCGAAAATCGGGTTGGCGGTCTGCTGGAACAGGCCAAGACCAGCGCCACGGAAATTCACTGGCGCGATGCCAAGATCGAAAAGCTGACGCTCGAACTTGCTCATTTACGCCGAATGAAATTCGGCGTGAAGAGCGAAGCCATGGTCGCCGCCGAACGCGACCTCTTCGATGAAAACCTGGCGGCCGACATTGCTGCCTGCGAAGCCCGTCTGGCCGAAGCGCTCCAGGTCGCTGAAACGCCGTCGGATCAACCGGTACCCGAGAAGAAGCCCAAACGCGAACGCGCCGGTCGTCAGCCCCTGCCGGAGCATCTGCCGCGCGTTGAAATTCGCCACGAACCCGAGAACTGCACCTGCGGCGAATGCGGTCAGGCGTTGGTGCTGATCGGCGAGGACGTGACCGAGAAACTCAATATCGTCCCGGCGCAGTTCTTCGTCGAACAGCACGTTTATCCCAAATACGCCTGCCGGCCCTGCGAGACGCTGACGGCGGCACCGGCCGAGCGCAGCGTGATCGATGGCGGAATGGCGACCCCGGCCTTGCTCTCGTGGGTCATGATCAGCAAGTTCCTGGATCACCTGCCGCTCTATCGCCTGGAACAGCAGGCCGCCCGGTCTGGCGTCCCGCTCGCCCGCTCGACGCTGGCCGAGTGGGTGGGTCGCGTCGGCTATGCCCTCGAACCCCTCTGGCTTCGCCTGGGCGAATTGCTGCGCGAGAGCGAGGTGTTACATGCGGATGAAACCCCGGTGCAACAGCTTGATCCAGGCAAGGGGAAGACCAAGCGGGCGTATCTCTGGGCGTACCGCAACAATGCCTTGGAAAATGACCCGCCGATTGTCGTCTTCGACTATCAACCGGGCCGGGCCGGCATACATGCCGTGAATTTCCTGGCGCAATGGGAAGGCGCCCTGATGGTCGATGACTTCGCCGGTTACAAGGTGCTGTTTCAGGGATCAGTGATCGAACTGGGCTGCATGGCCCATGCGCGCCGCAAGTTCTTCGACCTGCACCAGGCCAACGCCAGCCCGGTCGCGACGGAAGCCCTTCGCCGCATCGGCGAACTGTATGCCGTCGAGGCGCAGGCGAAGGACCTCACGGTCGAGGAACGGGCCCGTCTGCGCGAGATGCACAGTCAGCCGCGACTCGAGTCCCTGCACCTATGGCTCCTGAACACCCGCAAGTCGGTCGCCAACGGCTCGGCCCTGGCCCGGGCCATCGATTACACGTTGAAGCGCTGGCGCGCTCTCGCTCGTTATGCCGAGAATGGCTTCTACCCGATCGACAACAACCCTATCGAAAACGCCATTCGCCCGATCGCCGTCGGGAAGAAAAATTGGTTGTTCGCAGGTTCGGAGGCCGCCGGCAAGCGTGCCGCGGCCATTCAGTCGCTGCTCGAAACCGCGCGCTTGAACGGCATCGAGCCCATGGCCTGGCTCACCAACACCCTGCAAAAACTTCCCACTTGGCCCAACAGCCGCCTCGACGAGTTGCTGCCGCTCAAAAAACGGGGGTAAGTCAGCACCCCCTGACGTGGGTGGGCTGGACGCTTACGATTGGCGGTTGCCTGGAAATTCAATCCCTGTTTGAAGTTCATGTTCGGGCAGTTGACTCTATTCGACCCATGGAGGGATATGCGATGAAACCGAAGATCCTCGTTGCCGGTGTGCCGATGCTCCTGCTGTGCACCTTAGTGTCGGGCGCGCCCGCGCAGCTTTCACCTGCTGAAGAGACGGCTGCCTTCAAGGCGGCGGGTTTCTCGCTCAAGGGCAAGCGCTGGCAGGCGTGCGACGATCCGACGCCGACCTACACGCCGGGCGCGATCGAGGACGTGCGCGATCTCAATGGCGATGGCTATCCGGAGGCCATCATCACCGAAGGCGGCACTTTCTGCTACGGCAACACCGGCGTCGGCTACCGGCTGGTCAGCAAACAGGCCGACGGCCGCTGGCGGCTCATGACCCAGGGTGTCGGCATCGTCAATGTTCTGCCCGACAGGGGAGTGGGCGGCTGGCCTGACCTCGAGATCGGCGGTCCGGGTTTCTGCTTCCCGGTTCAGCGCTGGAACGGCCGCGAATACGTCGTGCAACGCCAGCAATACGAGGGCAAGCCCTGCCGCCGCAGATAGCCGGCCGGCAAAGCCTTGTTACTGACCCTGGCGAGGCGCTGGCGAACGCTCGCCGAGCCAGGCCGGGTAGCTCGCGACGAGCGGCCTGCCGAGAGGCGGGGGCTGGCGATCGGCGATGACCGACGCGACCATTCGCAGGCCATTCGCCACGCTCTCCAGGGCGCCGAACGCTTCGAAGGCGTACGTCCACCAGGTATCTCCCTTGGGCAGCAGCCTGATTCTCACCAGTTCGACATTGCATCCCTGCGTCGGCAAGATGTGCCCGTCGAGCGGCTGGTCTTCGCTGTCGAGGGGTATCTCGACCGGCGAGGCCAGAGCGGTATCGAAGGTGCGCAGCCATCGCTGCTTTTCGAGGGAGCGGGTGCTGAGTGAACCGAACTGCAGCGCCTCGGAGGTCCATTTGCCCCAGAGTTCGATCGGTCCTGCGAACGGCGGCGTGTTCAGGCCGTCGGGAGCGACCGCGACCAACCCTTTGACCTCGATCCCGGTCTTGCCGCCGCGGGCTTTCAGGCCAAGCTCGGACTGTTCCGGATCGATCAGATAGCGGTCCACGCGGGTGCTGCCACCGCCCACCATGACTTCGTGCACGACAATGCTCAGGAACCAGTCCTTGAAGCCCTCGGGTGGCTGTTCACGCCAGAACCACCTGATTTCAGCAGAAACGTGCATGGCCGGCACTCCTCTGGTGGATGTCATTCAATCCCTGGATTATTACACCATTTATCGGCAGAATTGACAGCCTGCCGGTCGTTTCCGGCAAGCGGCATCGATCCGCACTGCGCTGTTGCCGGCAGCGGAGAGTTCCCGGATGAGCGCCCCTCGTCAGCCCCGGCAAGCCGACACTTCGATATGGACATCACCTACCGCAACGAAGCCCCGATCACCGTTGACGCCGCCATCGACCTCTACCAGCGATCGACCCTGGGTGAGAGACGACCGGTCGACCGGCCGGACATTTTTGCCGGCATGCTGAGCAATGCGAGCCTCGTCGTTTCGGCCTGGGACAAAGAGCGCCTCGTAGGCGTCGCGCGCTCACTCACCGACTTCTGTTATGTGGCGTATCTCGCCGACCTGGCCGTCGACCTCGAATATCAACGGCAAGGCATCGGTCGGCGCCTGATCGATGAAACCCGGCAGAAGCTGGGGCGTGAATGCATGCTGGTGCTCCTCGCCGCTCCGGCGGCAAACGATTATTACCCGAAGATCGGTTTCGAAGCCAACCCGCGGGCCTGGGTGCTGCCGGGCGACTCACCGCGATCGCCGGCGTTTCGGCGCCGCTGAGCCGCTCTCCCGCGCCTGCGAGAGTCCTGCAGAGCGCCGGGTTTTCAACGATAATCCGGCAATCCTCAGGAGATCGACGTCATGCCCATCTACGAATACGAGTGCTCCGCCTGCGGCAAGCAGTTCGAGAAGCTGGTCCGCCAGTCGTCGCCGGCGTCCGCATGCCCGGACTGCCAGAGCACCGATCTGCGCAAGAAGCTGTCGACCTTTGCCGCCGTCACCGGCAGCTCTGCGAGCGGCAATGGCCTGCCTGGCCCTTGCGGGAGCTGCGGTCACCCGGACGGCCCGGGGGCGTGCCGCTTCAACTGAACGTGCTGTTCTGAAGGCCCTTTTCGGCGCCGGGCAGGGACTGAAGCCCTTTCCGCCCGGCGTCCGCATACCCTGAAGTCGGGTAGAAAAGACCGATCCCTATCGACGCGCTGCTCGATAGGGTGTCGCCACCCGCGCGCGACCCACCAGGTGTAGCGAGCAATTCCCACTTTTTAGCATCCGGTGTCGCCACCCGCGCGCGACACACCATCATCCCCCGCAATGACTCGTGTCCAGCCCGACTCGCGCTGACCCCGGATCTCGCCCTGCGCCCAATGATCCGCTTGATGCGCTCCCTTCCCGGACGCGACAGGGCTCGCTGATAATCGATATCGATTCCTTAGATTTTTATTAAATCATATAATTAATATCGCTTCACCGCCGGGCAGGGGGCCATCGTGCAGCGCATCCGGCAGAAACGAGACAGGACCGTGTCTGGTCGCTCCATCCGCCCTCGTCAGGTTCGGCGCAGGTTGAATTCCCATGTGATAGGCAACTTGTCTACAGGAGAAATCGCCCATGAGAACGCTCGTCGCAGCAGTCTTGTTCTTTTTGGTCGGCCTCGGTCACGTCGGCGCGGCGACTTTCTCGCTGCCCGAAGCCGGGGTCTCGTTCCAGGCACCGGATGGTTTCACCAAGCTCTCTGCCCAGGAAATTGCCATCAAGTACCCCGCCAGCCCCGCGCCATCCTTCGTCGTCGGAGACCACCGGCGAACGACGAGCATCGCCTTCGACCTGAAGCCCAATGCGCTTCCTGCAGACCGGCTTCCGGAAGCGAAAGCTGCCTTCGAGTCCTTCTTCGACCGGAGGATTCCGAGGGTCGAATGGAAGCAGAAAAAGCTGATCGAGCTGCAGGGTCAGCAATGGATCTATCTCGAGATGACCTCACGTGCGGTCGATACCGACATCCACAACATCATGCTGGTCACCCCCCGGTACGGAAAAATGCTGATGTTCAATTTCAACTCGACCCGGGAAGAATTCCCACACATGGAGACGGCGCTGCGCAAGAGCATCCAGAGCATCTCTCTCCGGAACAGGCCTTGATCGCTGTCCTGGCGGGTCGGTGATTTTCCTCCAGCCGCTCGGCGCTAGTCCGGTCCCGGCATCAGCCTGAGGATGCAGCTAATCCCCGCGGAACTCGCCGACGCGTCGAAAGCGCTGGCGAGGGAATCGACGTAGTTGCTGCGGGAAATCTCGCCATGGTAGAAGCGGGAAGTGAGGTCGAGAAAATACGCGTCCTGCAGCAGCTCGGCGCCGAGGTTCCGGCTGCCGATCCGCTGCTCGCCGCAATGGTTCTGGACCTGATCGAGGAAAGCGTCATAGGGCGCGTCGGACCGCCAAGCATCGGGCGCACAGGCCGTGAGGGCGATGGCGAAGAGCAGGGCGAGGCGCACCCTGCCGGGTGAGCGCGGTGCGTGATGAAGCGGGTCAGGAAGACTCATGGTGGCCTGCGGGAAAAATGGACAAGGGTGAAGGATGTTCGCCATCGGTCCCGCCCGGAGGGGGATCGATGGCGGAGAGTCAGGGATCAGCGTGGAATGAGATGATCGCCGTCACCCGTGATGTATACCACTGTCTGGGGCTTCGGCACAAAAAAATGGCCGGGGCACACCCAGCCATGATTCTGGAGCACAGAACAGCGTCTGTCTTGCCCTGCTGCGGCGGGTCCTGCCCGGTCCCGCCAATCGATCGGCGATGAGCAGCCCCGCGCCGGGTTCCGGCCGTTCGTCCGTCGGCCTGACCCCGGCCAAGGAGTTGCCTGGCCAGGGCGACCCTCAGAGGTGGAACTGCGCCACGGCCCGGTGCTGTTCGCTGGCCAGTCCGCTGAGGGTGTTCGCCGTCCTCGCCACTTCCCGAATGGCGCGGTTGTTGTCGCTGGAGACGCGGGCGATTTCTTCGACCTGTGCCGACACCTGGCGACTCCGTTCAGCCTGCGACTCGAGAGCGGCCGAGATGACGGCGAATTCGTCGGTAATGGCGTCGGTGCCGGCCTTGATGTCGAGCATCGTCGCAGCGGTTTGCTGGACCAGTCCGACGCCGTCCTGTGCTTTTCTCGAACCGGCGTCCATCGCGTCTACCGCCCGCCGGGTGCCGGCCTGTACCGACGAAATCATGGCGGTGATTTCGTGGGTCGATTGACTGGTGCGCTCGGCCAGTTTGCGCACCTCGTCGGCGACGACGGCGAAGCCGCGGCCGCTTTCGCCAGCGCGCGCCGCCTCGATCGCCGCATTGAGCGCGAGCAGGTTGGTCTGCTCGGCGATCTTGTGGATGACTTCGACGATTTCCGAAATCCTCGCCGAGTGCTGATCCAGTTCGTGGATGGTGTCCGAGGTTTCGCCGACCTGGCGGGCGACCGCCGAGATCTCCTCGACCGTGCGGCTCACCGCGTCGCCGCCGCGTAGCGACGCGTCGCCGGCCTGCTGGACCATCTCCGCTGAACGCCGGGTGCTCGCCGCCATGCCGGCGATGTTTTCGGTGAGCGACGCGACGACACCGGAGATGAGCTGCGTGGACTGCGATTGCGCGTCGGTTCGCGACGACACCTGCTCGGCCGACTCCGACAATTGATGCGCTGCCCCGGAAATCCGGGTGGCGCTTTCGGTCATCTGGCCGATCAGTTGCCGCAGGCGTTCCTGCATGGCGCACAGCGCCAGCATCAGGTCGCCGACCTCGCCGCCCGCCTTGACCCCCACCGGGCGGTGCAGATCGCCTGCGGCGATGCGGCCCGCGACCGCCGCCGCTTCGCCAATGCAGGCAATCAGGCTGCGGCTGATGACCACCGCCAGCACCACGCCAGCGAGCAGGGCGAGGCCGAGCAGCGCAGCCATTCCGACCCGGGCGCGCGAAACGGCGGCCGCGCCTTGTTCTTCCAGGGCCTGGTTGTCGGCCATGGCCATGCTCACCAAACGGTCGATGGCCTGCCGGTGGGCATCGTACGCCGTGCGCAGCAAGCGCAGGTCTTCGGCCAGTGCGACCTGATCCGAGGCCGCGAGATGGGGCAGAAAACGGCTCGCCAACAGGCGGAAGAACTCTTCTGCCGGGCGGTGCGCGGTATTCAGGAATTGCTCGCGGATGGCCGGTGTCAACGGCTCGGTCAGCCAGAAGGCGTGGCGAGCCTCGTATTCCTGCTGCAGATTGGCCAGACGAGCGAGCAGCGCCCCACGCTCCGCCGCCTGCTCGGGGTCGGCGAGCTGGAGGGCCACCAGATACGACTCGATGATGTAGTTGGGCGGCGGCAGGATGTCGGCGACCAGATCCTTGCCGCGCACGATGTCGCGGTAGATCGGGCCATTGACTTCGATCTGACCCCGCGAAGGTTTCAGCGAGGTCAGCTGGCGTGCTCCCTCGCGGCCGCCCGGTCGCTGAATCGCAGGGCGATGTCATTGAACTGATCGGCCGCTTCGAGAAAACCATCGACCAGCGAAGGGTCGAAATGGGTGCCGCGGCCGGCGCGAATCTGGTCGACCGCCGTCGCGTGCGACATGGCCGGTTTATACACCCGTTTGCTGATCATCGCGTCGTAAACGTCGGCCAGCGCCATGATTCGCGCCGAAAGGGGAATCGCTTCACCCTTGATCCCTTCGGGGTAGCCACCGCCGTCCCAGTGCTCGTGGTGGGCGTAAGCGACTTCCTTGGCGATGCCGAGGAACGAGTGATCCGATCCGCTGCGGGTTTCGGCGATGCGCAAGGCGTCACGCCCGATCACCGGATGGCGCTTCATGATCTGCAATTCCTCGGCGCTCAGCCTGCCGGGCTTGAGCAGGATATGGTCCGGAATCCCCACCTTGCCGATGTCGTGCAAAGGCGCGGAGCGCCAGATCATCGCCCACTCTTCCTCGCTGACGGTCGAGCGGTAGCGTTGCAGCGATGCCAGCCGCTCGGTGAGGGTCCTGACATAAGCCTGGGTGCGATGAATGTGGTTGCCGGTCTCGTTGTCGCGCGTTTCGGCGATCGATCCCAGGGCGACGATGGCGAGTTCCTGGCTGAGCTGCAACTCGGTCGTCCGGGTTTCCAGCTCGGCGGTTCTCTCTTCGAGGTCGCGCGTTCTATTGCCGACCAGCAGCTGTTCCTGCTTGAGCTTCGAGCAGACCAGGTAGCCGTGCATGTCGGGCAGTCTGATGTCGAGCAGGATGAGGTCCGGCAAAGGGAGCGTGCCCGCCAGTGCGAGTCCTTTTTTGCCGTGCGTCGCGCTGCGCACCTTGAACTCGGGCCGCAGGGCTTTGCGCAGCAGTTTGAGTGCTGCCGGGTCGTCGTCGTCGACGAGCAGGATCAATTTTTCCATGGCTGGGCTTTTTCAGGGTTGCACTGGCGGTTAGTCGTCAAGCAGTCTGCCGGCCCACCTTGCCCCACGGCGGAATCCATTTTTTGCTTGTGCATATAAATCAACTGGAAACTATTCGGAATCACTATAAGTTTGACCAATACGCTTGTCAATCACGGGCGGCTTGAGTTCTTGGGTTCCTCGAAAGTCTCTGCAGTCATTCCAGCCTGGCCGCGCGGGTCACCGCACTGGCAGACGCTTTCCGGTGCTCCCGTTTACCCACTGTTGCCCAGACCTGCCGCGACGCCGTTGATCGTGTGGTGGATGGCGCGCTGGATGCGTTCGTCGGTTTCGCCCGAGCGGTGGCGCTTGAGCAACACGATCTGCAAGTGGTTGAGGGGGTCGATGTAGGGGAAGCGGTTGCGGATCGAACGTGCCATCTGCGGCTTGCCGGCCAGCAAGTCGCCTTGTTCGGTGATCTCGAGAAGGGCAGCGATGGCGGCCTGCCACTCCGCCTTGAGACGAGGGAAGATGGCATCGCGCAGCTGCCGGTCAGTCACCAGTTCGGAATAGCGCTCGGCGATGGCGATGTCGCTCTTGGCCAGCACCGTGTCCATGTTCGAGAGCGTGGCGCGGAAGAAACCCCATTCGCGGCTCATCTCGCGCAAGAGGACCATGCCGGACTCGCCGTGACGGTCGCGATAGGCGCCGACGGCAGAACCGAAACCGAACCACCCGGGCAGCATCAGGCGACACTGGGCCCAGGAAAACACCCAGGGGATGGCGCGCAGGTCTTCAATGGCGGTGCTCTTCTTGCGCGAGGCGGGACGACTGCCGATGTTGAGCTGGGCAATTTCGGCGATGACCGTCGATTCCCAGAAATACTGCTCGAAACCCTCGGTCTCATAGACCATGCCGCGGTAGGCCTTGAAGGCGTACTGCGAGAGTTCTTCCATGGCCGCCACGTAGCCGGGGCGGGCGTCGCCATAGGCGTGCGGCAGCAGGGTCGCCTCGAGGGTGGCGGCGGCAAGGATTTCGAGGTTGCGCCGCCCCAGTTCGCGATTGGCGTATTTCGCGGCGATGACTTCACCCTGCTCGGTGACGCGGATACGGCCCTGCACCGCGCCGGCCGGTTGGGCCAGGATGGCCTGATAGCTGGGACCGCCGCCGCGGCCGACGGAACCGCCCCGGCCGTGGAACAGGCGAAGTGCGATGCCGTGGCGGGCGAAGACCTCGACGAGCGCCGTCTCTGCCCGGTAGAGCGACCAGCCCGAGGTGAGGAAGCCTCCGTCCTTGTTGCTGTCGGAGTAGCCGATCATCACCTCCTGCATGCCGCCACGCGACGCGAGCAGGCTTTTGTAGAGGGGCGTCGAGAACAGGCGATCCATGATGGCGCCGCTGTCGGCGAGATCGTCGATGGTCTCGAAGAGGGGGACGATGTTGACGTCGAGGGCGTTTTCCTGTGGCCGCAAAAGGCCGACCTCCTTGAGCAGCAGGGCAACTTCGAGCAGGTCGGAAACGCCGTCGGTCTTCGAGATGATGACATTCTCGATGGCTGACTGGCCGTAGCGCTCGTGCATCTGTCTGGCGGCGTGAAAAAGGGCGAGTTCGCCCCGGGTTTCGTCGGAGTAGCGAGGAAAGCTGGAAACCAGCGGCCGTGGCGTGGCGAGCTCTTCTTCCAGGAGGGCGATGCGGGCGTTCTCGTCGAGGGCCAGGTAATCAACGCCCGGTCGATTGACGGCGAGGACCTCGGCGATCGTGCGCGCGTGCACTTCCGAATTCTGGCGCAGGTCCACGCTGGCAAGATGGAAGCCGAAGAGATCCAGGGCGCGGCGCAGACGACGCAGACGACCGCGCGCGAGGAGCTCGGAATGGTTGTCGCAGAGGGAGGAGTCGATGACCTCCAGGTCGGCGGCAAGCTCCCGCGCCGAGGCATAGGGGAGCGCTTCGGCCACCGCCTGGCGCGGTGCTTCCAGGCCGTCGAGCGCGCCTGCCGTGGCCGCCAGGCGGGCATAGAGGCCGGCAATGGCGCGCCGGTAGGGCTCGTCGTCACGGTGCGGATTGTGGTCCGGGGAGCGCCCGGCGAGCTCCACGAGTTCGGGCGACACCTTCACCAGCAGGGCGGCCGATGAAAGGCCGGCACCGAGTTTGTGCAACTGCTCCAGATAGAAGGCCATGACCAGGCGGTTCTGGGCGTGCAGGGTTTCCGACAGTACGGGCGCGGTGACGAAAGGGTTGCCGTCACGATCGCCGCCGATCCACGACCCCGGGCGCAGGAAGGCATTGATCCCGCCACCCGGCCATTCGGGCAGTGCGACCAGACTGTCCTCGAGACTGTTGTGAAAACGCGGCAGTTCCCGCAGGAAGGTGGCGTCATAGTAGGTGAGGCCGTTCCTCACCTCATCCATCACCGACAGCCTGGTCGGGCGCAGGATACGCGTCTGCCAGAGGGTGAGCACCGCGCGACGCATACCCTCCTCTTCATCCTGCCATTCTTCCGGAGTGAGTCGGCTGCGGTCGCGCTCGTAGAGCAGGCGGGCGATCTTCCACTGACAATCGAGAATGCTCTTGCGCTTCACCTCGGTGGGATGAGCGGTCAGCACCGGATGGATGGAGGCCAGTTCGAAGAAATCATGCAGCCCTTGCGGGCTCACGCCGCTGGCGAGGAGCCGGGAAATACTGCCGGCGAGGCTCCCCTCCTGTGGCGGTGAGCCAGCGATGGCATCCGCTCGGGAGCGGCGGATGTGATCCTGGTCCTCGGCGATGTTGGCAAGCTGGGAAAAATAGGTGAATGCGCGCACCACCAGGAGAGTCTGTTCACGCGACAGCCGGTTGAGGACCGCGGCGAGTTCGGCGCGCGCGGACTCGTCCTGGTCGCGATGAAAGCTGATCGAGTGGCAGCGGATGCGCTCGACGAGTGCGAGAGCGTCCTCGCCTTCCTGCTGGCGCACGGTGTCGCCGAGCAGACGCCCGAGTAGCCGGATGTCTTGCTGCAACGCTTCGTCCTGGTCATCGGGGGAAGGGCTTGGCGGAGGATCTGGCGGACGTGTGGTCGGCGAACAGCCTGTTCCTGCTTGAGCGTCGCCGGCTTGAGTGGGGGCGCTCTCCTGGATTGCCGGGATGGACGGCAACGGGTTCATGGGGGATCTCCGGTAGCGGCAGGGGTCGCGCTGCCTCGCCCCTGCGTCAAGGCGAAGCTTGCGACGAATGAAATCGGGTTAATTGTAACTTCTCAAAAAAGGGGAGGGTAGCGCTCATGCCCACTTGAACCGGCGGCATCCACCAGTGGCCTGAACATCGCCACCGCCCTCATCGCTGGCCGGCAGCGCGCCCGCTTTCAGAGCAGGGGGCTCATCACCTGCACGGCGTTTTCGACCAGCCGCCGCCAGCGCGGGCGGGCGCGCCACTGCTTCAGGTGCAACTGCTGCGAGTTCGACTCGTAGGCGTACTGCAGTTTGCGAACGGCTGCCGAGAAAGGCTGGTCGTAGGCGATCAGCGAGACTTCGAAGTTGAGCTCGAAGCTGCGCAGGTCGATGTTCACCGTGCCGAAGATGGTGATCTGCTGATCGATCACCATGCTCTTGGTGTGCAGCAGGCCGGCCTGGAAATGCAGGATGGTGATGCCGACCGACAGGAGGTCGTCGTTGAACGAGTCGCTCGCGTAGCGGACCAGCCGCGAGTCGACCTTCTCGGGAACGATGAGGACGACGCGAACCCCCCGCACGGCGGCCGAGCAGAGCGCCGCGAGCAGTGTCTCGCTGGGAATGAAATAGGGGGTGGTGATGACGATCTCGCGCCGCGCGGCGTAGATCGCGGTGAGCAGCAGGGCTTCGATCGAGCGTGTCGCACCCTGCGGTCCGGAGGGGAAGATCTGCACCCGGCTGTGGTCGTGCTGCCGCAGCTGCGGCGCCCGCGGGGGGGCAAAGTCGCTGCCGGTCTGCAGCGCGGTCAGCGAGAGCGAGACGGCTTCGAGCGCCCAGGCCGCAGGTCCTTCGATGCGCACCATCGCGTCGACCCACTGACCGACGCCGACATTCTTCTTGAAAAAGCGCGGGTCGGCGATATTCATGCTGCCGGTGTAGGCGAGGCCACGGTCGATGACCGCGATCTTGCGGTGGTCGCGCAGGTCGAGACGAACGAACAGCGCCCGCAGCGGGTTCACCGGCAGGACTTCGATGATCTCGACACCGGCCTCGCGCAGGCGCTGGGTCGCTTCGCTCCGGAGAAACGAACGGCTGCCGAGTGAATCCATCAGCGCCCGACAGGTGACGCCTCGCCCGCGGGCGTTGATCAGCGCCACCACCAGGTCGTCCACAAAACCCCCGGCGCTCCAGATGTAGAACTCGAGATGCACCGAGCGGCGCGCGGCGTCGATGTCGGCGATCAGCGTGCGCATGATCGATTCGCTGTCGCCGAGAAGCTGCAGGCGGTGGCCGCCCATCAGCGGCAGACCGCCGAGGCCGGTGGCGAGCCGGCTGAGATTCTCGCCACCGGTGCTCAGGGTGTTCGGGGCGACCACGTTCGCCGCCGGGATGGCGCGCGCCCAGCGCAGAACCTGCGGTTGCAGGGCAATCGCCCGCTTCATCCAGGTCCTGCCCAGGCGGCGCTCGCCAATCAGCAGATACGCGAGAGCGCCGGCGGCCGGGACCAGAATGACCAGCAGCAGCCAGGCCAGCGCCGAACCGCGCGAAGAGCGCTGCGAGAAGATGCGCAACATGACGCCGAGCGCGAGCAGCACGGAGACGAAGTAAAGGAAATTGAGCAGCATGTCTTCGCCCTAGTAGTGCGTTTCATCAAAACGGTTACCCCCGGACCGTTCGGCCTGAGCCTGTCGAAGGCCCGTCAAACCTGAGAAATGCGGTTCGACAAGCCTGTCCTGAGCGAGCTCGAAGGGCTCACCGCGAACGGCAATTCTATTAACGGAACTCACTGCCAGACAGGGCGCGGGTATTGCAGGCGGGCAGCAGCAGGCTGCTGACCAGCAAAGCCGAAGCCGGCTTCCAGGGGTGCATTTTTCTCTCCCGTTGTTGTTCCGGTGAACGCTATCACGGATTTTCCGGGCAGAGCCTCGCCATCTGAATCCCGTCACCGGCCGCTGCCGCTTGTCGCCGCGCGGGCCGACAAGCGGGCAGGGTGGCGATGAAAGGGCTATCATGAGCAGCCGCCATGGCCGGGTTTCAGGGGCCCCCGTGCTTAAGCGTTTTCCCTTCCTTTCGCGGCCGCTCTCCGGCGCCGCCATGCCGGCGAGCGAAAAACCGGCTACAGGTCACAGGAGCACATGGATGAAATGGGTCAAGTCGAGCTTTCCCCTGGCGGATTCCTGCGACGACAAGTCGCTGTCCCGGCACCCCGCGGAATCGGCCCGGGGCGCATACGACGCCTCGCTGCTGGCCTGTCCCGACTGCGATCTCCTGCAGCGTCTGCCGCCGCTGCCGGTGGGCGCCATGGCGTCGTGCCCGCGTTGTCAGGCGCGGCTCTGGCGGCACAAACCCGATTCGCTCGAGCGCACCCTCGCGCTGGCGATCGCTGCCGCCATCCTGTTGCTGATCGCCAACAGCGTACCGATGCTCGGCCTGTCGGCGGCGGGGCAGGAGGCGTCAACGACGGTGATCGGTGGCGTCCTCGCGATGTGGCAGGACGGGCGGCAGGAAGTCGCCATGCTGGTGCTGCTCACGGCGCTGATCGCGCCGGCGCTCGAAATCGGCAGCCTGCTCATGGTCACCCTCGCCGTGCGCTGGCGTCCGACGCCGCGCTGGGTCGGCATCCTGCTGCGCGGCTACGAGATCTTCCGCGAGTGGAGCATGATCGAAATCATGCTGCTCGGCGTTCTGGTTGCCCTGATCAAGATCGCCGAACTGGCAACCGTGATTCCCGGGCTCGCGATATTCGTCCTCGGGACGCTGGTTTTCCTGCTCGCCGCCATGGCCGCGGTGTTCGATCCGCGCGACGCCTGGGCCCGCATCGACTGGCTTGCCGACCGCAACCCGCCACCGCCGCCGCAGGGGTCGCCATGACGGGGAAAGAGATCAGCGCGAGGTCGCTCGGCCTCGCCGGCTGCGAGGCCTGCGGGCTGGTCTCGCGGCTGCTGGCGGCGGCCGACGGCCGCCACTGCCCGCGCTGCGGCGAGCACCTGCATTTTCGTCGACCGGCGAGCATCGAGCGCTGCTGGGCGCTGGTGGTCGCTGCGCTGATCCTCTACCTGCCGGCCAACCTGTTGCCGGTCCTCTCCACCTACACGCCGTTCGGGGCGCATACCGGTACCATCATGCAGGGCGTCATCGAACTCTGGTCGCCGTCGTCCTGGCCGCTGGCGATCGTCGTCTTCGTCGCCAGCGTCACCATCCCGCTCGGCAAGCTGATGGCGCTCGCCTACCTGCTGCTCACCGTGCAGCGCGGATCGGTCAAGTCGAGCAGGCAGCGGGTTCGGCTCTACCGCATGGTAAAGTTCATCGGGCGCTGGTCGATGCTCGACGTTTTCGTCGTTACCTTCGTCGTCGCGCTGGTGCAGCTCAAACCGCTGATGTGGGCCGAGCCGGGCGGCGGAGTGATCTTCTTTGCCGGGGTCGTGGTGCTGACGATGTTCGCGGTCAACAGCTTCGACCCACGCCTGATCTGGGACCTGCCGCAGAAAGACCACGATGGCCGAGAATGAAGACCTGCCGCCGCTCCCCGCAGCGACCTCGGTTCCCCGGAGGGGAATGCGGCTCTCGGCGGTGTGGATCATTCCGATCATCGCCGCGCTCATGGGCGGCTGGATCGTGCTGCAGAAAGTGCTCTCCGAAGGGCCGGCGATCGAGATCAGCTTCGCTTCCGCCGAAGGGCTTGAGGCCGGCAAGACGACGGTCAAGTACAACGGCCTCGACGTCGGCGTGATCAAGTCATTGACCGTTTCGGCCGATCACGAGCGCATCCTGGCGAGCGTGCAGATGTCCCCGGCGACCCGCGACTGGCTGGTCGAGGACACGTCGTTCTGGGTCGTTCGCCCGCGCATCGCCGGCGGCAGCGTCACCGGCCTGGGGACGCTGCTGTCCGGTTCCTACGTCGGGATGGCGATCGGCAACGGCAGCGACAGCGCCCGTTCGTTCACCGCGCGCGAGGTGCCGCCGGTGGTGGCGGCGACCACGCCGGGGCGTTTCTTCCGCCTCAAGGCCGCCAACCTCGGTTCGCTCGACTATGGCACGCCGATCTACTTCCGGCGCATCCAGGTCGGTCAGCTCACGGCCTACGGCCTCGACGACGACGGGCGCGAGCTGACGCTGACCATTTTCGTCAAGGCGCCATACGACCGCTTCGTCAAGCCCGAGACGCGCTTCTGGCAGGCGAGCGGCCTGGATTTCTCGATCGATGCGAATGGCCTCAATGTCCAGACGCAGTCGCTGCTGTCGGTGCTGATCGGCGGCATCGCGTTCGATACGCCGGCGGTGAGCGAAACCGCCGATGCCGCGCCGGCCGAAAGCACTTTCGAGCTCTTTGCCGACGAAAATCTGGCGATGAAAGCCCCCGAACGGGATGCGCAACACTTCGTGCTGTACTTCGACGAAACGGTGCGCGGCCTCTCGAAAGGGGCGCCGCTGACCTTCCTCGGACTGCCGATCGGCGAGGTTCTCTCGGTCCGCCTCGATGCCGGCGAGCGCCGGAAACTGCAGGTGCGCGCGCGCGTGCTGATCACCGTCTACCCGCGCCGCTTCCTCGACATCCTCGCCGACCCGCAGGGGCTCAACGCCGGCAGGCCGCTCACCCCGGCCGTGCGGCGGGAGTTCGCCGAGCGGCTGGTGGCCCGCGGCTTGCGTGCCCACCTGCGCACCGCCAACCTGTTGACTGGCCAGCTCTACATCGCGCTCGACTATGCCGCCGACCCGACCCGGGCGAGGATCGACTGGGCGGCGAAGCCGCCGGTTTTCCCGGTCGCCAGGGGCCGGCTGACCGACATCGAGGAGAAGGCGACGAGCATCCTGACCAAGGTCGACCAGTTGCCGTTCAAGGCCATCGGCCGCGATCTGCAGCGCTCGCTGGCGACGCTCGCGCAGACGCTCGACGAGACCCAGGCGCTGGTCAAAAGCTGGCGGGGCGAGCTGACGCCGGAACTGGGTCGGGCATTGGTCGACGCCCGCAGCACCTTCGCCGCCGCCGAACGGACGCTCTCAGCCGCCGAGCGGACGGTCGCGCCGGATTCGGCACTGGTCGGGGAGATGCACGCCACCCTGAGCGAAGTCCAGCGCGCGCTGCAGTCGATCCGCGCGCTGACCGATTATCTCGAACGCCATCCCGAAGCGTTGATTCGTGGCAAGAACGAGGAGTGAGCATGATCCGGTCGAGCAGAGGGATGATTTCAGGGCTGGCCCTGGCGACGGTGCTGTCGGCCTGTGCCTCGTCACCGTCGCGCTTCTACACGCTCACCGCGACGGCGGTAGCGGGTGACGCAGCGCCGGCAGGCTATGGTGTCGCGATCGGCAGCGTGGCGATTCCCGCCGCTGTTGACCGGCCGCAGTTCGTCATCGAAAAAGGGCCGAATCAGGTCGCCCTCGACGAGTTCAATCGCTGGGCGGCGCCGCTCGCCGCGAGCATCGGGCGCACGGTGGCCGAGAACCTGGTCGTCCTGCTGGCGACCCCGCGGGTGGTCAGCGGCGCGCTGGCACCGAGCTTCGACCCCCGCTATCGGGTGACGATCGACATTCAGCGCTTCGATTCCCTGCCCGGCGAAGCGGCCACTCTCGACGCCCTGTGGCTGGTGCGGGGCGGTACGGCGCCGGTCAGCGGCCGCACGACGCTGCGCGAGCCGGTGCAGGGTGAGGGCTACGACGCGCTCGCCGCGGCGCACAGCCGCGCCATCGCCGGTTTGAGCCAGGACATCGCCGCCGCCATTCGGGCCGCGGCGGCGCGCTGAACGTGGCCGCCGAGCCGGGGCGACGATTCGTCGATCCTGGAAACCCTCAGTTTTTCAGGTTGATCGCCGCTCAGGGCGTTCCGAGGAAGAGGTAGAGGTTCGAATAGCCGCCGGTCGAGCCTGAACTCGAGTAACCGTAACCGAGGTAGACCGGGCCCAACGGGGTTTCGCCGCCGAGATAGAGCGCCGTCGAGTTGATCCAGCCGTGGAGATCGGTTTCGGTGAACGGCCGGCCGATCTTGGCTGCCTCGAGCAATACCCCGAGACGAAGGTCGCCGCGCAGGCCCATCGGCAGGCGCCCGATGATCCACTCGCTGCGCAACTGGCCGTATTTCATGTCATCGCCCCGCAGCTGGCCGACGGCAAAAGCGCTCATGTTGCCAAAGCCGCCCAGGCTGCCCAGATCATAGACCGGCAATTTTCCGACCGGCGAACCCTGGTACGACAGCTTGCTCCCCAGCACCCAGTCGCCGGCGTGGGTGAACACGCCGAGACTCGCGTCGAGCCGGCTGTAGTTATCACTCTGCGAGTCGAAGTAACGGTTCGACGACGTCCAGCCGCTGGTCGGAAAATAGAGGCGATCGGTCTGGTCGACATCGAGCTTCGTGAACCATCCGCCATAGCGTGTCGAGGCTTCGGGAAGGAAAGGCGATCCGGTATCGAGCCGCGATTTGAACCAGGTTTCCTCCCAGCCGGCGCGCAACTGACCGAGCAGGCCGAGGTTGATGCCCGCGAGGATCCTGGCCGTGCTGTGGGTGACCTGGTACACGGCGATCTTGTCGTTGTTCTGATAGATCGGACTCTGTTTGTTGAGAACGCCGACGGTGCTCTCGACGAAGTAGCGCTGCGCTTCGTCGACCGGTTGGTAGAGGTCCACGCTGACGCCGCTTTGCGAGCCGATCTCGGCACTGGCCAGGAACTCGCCGCCCAGCCGGTTGAGCCAGGTCTTCTGGTAGGCGAGACGCAGGCTGTAGGTGGAATCGACCTTGAAGTTGCTGTCGAGGTTCACGCCATAGCGCAGGTAGTCGGGTCCCCAGCTTTTTTCGAGCGGCGTCACCCGCAGGATGTTGCGGCCGCGCAGCGTGTCGAGCGAGTAATCGACGTGCTCGTAGTAACCGTCGCCATAGGTTCGCAGCAGATCGCTGTTGATGATCGTCGGATCGGCCGCATCGCCCGGCCGGGTCTGGAGATGGCGCTGGACCATGGCGGGGTTCACCACCTTGAGGCCGGCGATCTCGATTTCATCGATCTTCGGGGCGTCGCTTCGGGCAAGCTGGATCGATCCCGCCCAGGCCGCGTATTCGGCCGCACTGACCGAGAGCGGACGCAGGCGGTCGGCCAGTGCTTCAGCTGCGCGCGCGCCGCGATCGGCGGTTTCCGAGGTGCGTTTGAAGTCACCTGCGCTGATGCCTTCGAGGTCGGGCTGGACGAGAATGTCGGTCGGCTTGAGCGTTGCCAGCGAGCGGCCGACATTCTGCTCGGTGAGGATATTTACCATCTGCACCGAGACGCTCAGGAGACTGCCGATTTCTTCGGCCTTGAGGAGCGGCGAGCCGACATTGACCGCGATGACGACGTCGGCCCGGCAGCGCTCGCGCGCCTCGCCAATCGGTACGTTATCCACCAGGCCGCCATCGACCAGCTTCTGTCCCTTGATCTCGACGGGCGACATCAGGCCCGGAACCGACATGCTGGCGCGCATCGCCGAGGTCAGGCTGCCCTGGCGCAAGACCACCCGCTCGCCATGAACGATGTCGGTCGCGATGATCGAGAGCGGCAGCGGCAGCGCGCTGATCTCACGCTCGCCGAGATAATCGCCGACCAGTTGATTGAAGAACAGCTTGATCTTCTGCCCGGTGACGATCCCGGTCTGGTATTTGATGCCATCGGGGCCGATGCCGCTTTCCGAAGCCGGCAGGAAGCGCCGATCGAGCACCTTCTTGCGGAACGCCTGCTCCGCAAAGGCCGGCGAATCCTGGAAGAGGTCGTCCCAGTCGGCTTTGGCGAGCTGCTCGCGCATCATCGCCGGCGTCAGCCCGCCGGCGTAAGCGCCGGCCACCAGCCCGCCCATGCTGGTGCCGGCAATGCAGTCCACCGGCACGCGAAGTTTTTCGAGCACTTCGAGAACGCCGATATGCGCCGCCCCGCGCGCGCCGCCGCCGCCCAGCACCAGCCCGATCCGTGGCCGGACCGCCTCGGCGGCAGGCGCCTGATGGACGGCCTTGAGCGGATGGCGCGCCGAGGGCGCCGCAGCGGCCGCGTTCGCCGCCATGCCGGCGACGAATGTTGCGGCCAGCAGCGATCGCCAGAAGGAGGAATCCATCCCTGCTCCGTCAGTGCTAGCTGACTGGCGAAGGAAGCGAGCTGAGAATGGTCAGCGCCGCCTGCGCATGTTCTGCGGCATCGCGACCAAGGCCGGTCAGATAACCGCCATCGGTCTGCGTCAACAGGCCCTTGGCATGCAGCCGACGGGTTGCCGCGATGATTGCCGGATCGGCGGTCTTGTGGATCTTTATTCCCTGCTGCGTGCTGTCGAGATCGAAGCGAATCAGGGTATTGAGTTCATCGACCAGATCGGGCGTGAAGGGCATGACTACTCCTTGTAGGTTGCAACCAGGATTGACCAGGGGGCTCCATTCTAGCGCACGACGCGCAGATGGCTCCGGGGAAGTGCCTGGGGGAATCGTTCCTGCAGGCCGGTGAACAGGGGGTGAGGACCACCATGAGGTGCCCGGGCCGTTCATATAAGCATTTACTATAATGGGCTTTGGATGCCTGGCCGCACAACGAAAGCGCTGATGTCGGCCAGGATCTTCTTCTTGCCGGCAAAGGCCCGCCCGGCCGCGTCGTGAGCAAGAGCGAAACGCTTTTCAGGAGAATCATCATGAGTACGCAGACTGCTTGCGCAAAGCAGGCGGACATCCCGCAGGTGAAGTCCGCGGGTCGCATCGAGGCCAGGACGATGCGAGCGGCAGGGGTCGGTGGATCAAAGATCGGGCTGGCTTTTCAGGGGGGGTCTTTTCTCGCCGGTGCGATCGCTACCGGCGTGGTTGCCGGCCTGGTCGAAAAAAGAGCCTTCAAGGAATACGACATCAGCGCATTTTCGGGGACGTCGGCAGGCGCGCTGGCCGCTGCCGTGTGCTGGCGCAATGCCCTTGAGGGGGTTGGCAGTACGTCGATGGAGGAGCGAATGGAGAAAGCCCATCGCGAACTGCAGGAGCAATGGCTTCACAATGCGAACGGGATGGTCCCCAACCAGGCCGCGGGCGACTTCATGAAGATGCTCGATCATCTGTGGTCGTCGAACCCTCTCTATTTCTGGTGGAAGGACCAGGTATCGGTGAAATGGCTGCATGGCGAGTTCGAGAAGTGGGTCGATCTCTATGTCAAACCCGAGGCCAGCATCCGCCTCCTTTTCGAACAGTATGTGCAGCCCGGCGATCCGCAGGCCGTCCTGGATCCGGATGCAGCATGGCGCAGGTATTGCCAGGACGACAAGCGGCCGCACCTGGTCGTTGGCGCTACGCGGGTGGTCGACAGCGAGAATGTGCACATTACCGATGAGGACTTCTTCAGCGAACTGGTCGAGGCGCTGAAGAGGCACCGGGGGGATGTTGACGCGGCGATCAAGGTGGCGGCGGATTACATGCGCCAGGGAATCATGGCCTCGGGCTCGATCGATTTCATGAACGGGATGACGACGATCGAGCACGGTCGCCACGAGGGCACTTACCTCGACGGCGCCTGGTCGGAGAACCCGCCACTGGACGGACTGGTCGATGCGGGGGTTGACCAGATCTGGATGGTCGAGGTGTTTCCGAGAGAGTGCGGAGACCTTCCCGAGACCTTTGCCGAACGCGAGGACCGGCGGGAGGAACTGTGGCAGAACGCGGTCGTCGAGCAGCAGGTCGACTTCTTCAAGAAGGTCAATCTCTGGGTCGAGAGCGGGATGCTGGTGTCAGATGCGGCCGATCTCGAGAAGATCAGGATCGACCTGCGCGAGCGCCTGAAGGATCCCGAGTCCGCTGATGGCAAACGGCTGTTGGCGGCTTTCATGGAGAGCGATGAACATTGGCAGGAGTACATCGACGAAGAAGCGAACACTGTCGATGTCGACCGGCTCGTTAACCGGGTGGTCAGGCCATACCGGCACATCGGATGGGGCTGCATGAAACTGCCACCGGAGATGCAGCGTCTCACCGCCGGTGCCCGCATCGTCAACGACCGGCGCTTCCTGATCGACAAGATGGAGATGGGGCGCCAGATGGCCGAAGATTTCCTGTCACGTTGACGATCAGGGAAGTTTTGGGGACTCTCCGTATAAGCTAATAAGCAAACATTCGTTGGCCGCTGCGCGCAGGCTTCCTACACTGCGCGCCTTCGCCACTCGAATTACGGAGTTCCCATGAAATTGAAGCCTCTGCTGGCCGCCCTGCTGGCCGGCGCCCTGCTCGCCGGCAACGCGATCGCGGCCGATGTCTCGCTGCTCAACGTCTCCTACGACCCGACGCGGGAGTTCTATCAGGCGTTCAACACGGCTTTTGCCAAACACTGGAAAGCCAGAACCGGCGACAACGTGACCATCAACCAGTCGCACGGCGGTTCCGGCAAGCAGGCGCGGGCGGTGATCGACGGGCTCGAAGCGGACGTGGTGACGCTGGCGCTCGCCTACGACATCGACGCCATTGCCGACCGCAAGCTGATTCCCGCCGACTGGCAGAAGCGTTTGCCCCACAACGCTTCCCCCTATACCTCGACCATCGTCTTCCTGGTCCGCAAGGGCAACCCCAAGGCGATCAAAGACTGGAACGACCTCGTCAGGCCGGGCGTCGCGATCATCACCCCCAACCCCAAGACCTCGGGCGGGGCGCGCTGGAACTACCTCGCCGCCTGGGCCTATGCCCTCGAACAGCCGGGCGGCAACGAAGCCAAGGCGCGCGAGTTCGTCGCAGAGCTCTACCGCAATGTCAAGGTGCTCGACTCGGGGGCGCGCGGCTCGACGACGACCTTCGCCGAGCGCGGCATCGGCGACGTCCTGCTGGCCTGGGAAAACGAAGCCTACCTGTCGCTCAAGGAACTCGGGGCCGACAAGTTCGAGATCATCACGCCGTCGCTCTCCATCCTCGCCGAACCGCCGGTGACGGTGATCGACAAGGTGGTCGACAAGCGGGGGACGCGCAAGGTCGCCGAGGCCTACCTCGAGTACCTTTACTCGCCCGAAGGCCAGGAACTCGCCGCCCGCAACTTCTATCGCCCGCAGGACGCGAAGATCGCCGCCAGACACGCCGGGCAGTTCGTCAGGACCCGCCTGGTCACCATCGACAAGGTCTTCGGCGGCTGGCGCAACGCGCAGAAGGTGCACTTCTCGGACGGCGGCATCTTCGACCAGATCTACGTCCCCGGCGGCAAGCGCTGACCTTCAGGAGGCCGTCATGGTTCGCATCAGGCGCTTCAGCCCCTTGCCGGGGTTTGGTCTGGCGATCGGCTACACGCTGGTCTATCTGACGCTGGTCGTCCTCATCCCGCTGAGCGCGGTCGGGGCGATGACGCTGACCATGAGCTGGGAGTCCTTCTGGACGGCGATCTCGAGTCCGCGCGTGGTGGCCTCGTACCAGCTGAGCTTCGGCGCTTCGCTGATCGCCGCCGCGATCAACGTCGTCTTCGGCCTGATCTTCGCCTGGGTGCTGGTCCGCTACCGCTTCCCCGGCAAGGGGCTGATCGATTCGCTGGTCGATCTGCCCTTCGCCTTGCCGACGGCGGTCGCCGGCATCGCGCTTGCCACCCTCTACTCGGAGAACGGCCCGGTCGGTCGCCTGCTCGTCCCCTGGGGAATCGAGATCGCCTACACGCCGAACGGCGTCCTGCTGGCGCTCGTCTTCATCGGCCTGCCGTTTGTCGTGCGCACCGTGCAGCCGGTGCTCGCCGACCTCGAGAAGGAAGTCGAGGAGGCCGCCGCCGGTCTCGGCGCGTCGCGCTGGCAGACCTTCCACAAGATCATCCTGCCGCACATCGGCCCGGCGCTGCTGACCGGTTTCGCGATGGCTTTCGCGCGCGCGGTCGGCGAATACGGTTCGGTCATCTTCATCGCCGGCAACGTGCCGATGGTGTCGGAAATCACGCCGCTGATGATCATCACCAAACTCGAACAGTACGACTACGCCGGCGCCACCGCCGTCGCCTCGGTGATGCTGGTCTTTTCCTTCGTCCTCCTGCTGATCATCAACGGCCTGCAGGGCTGGATGCAGAACCGTTACGTGAAGGGTTCCTGAGATGAGCACGACGATTGCGCTGCACGCCGGCAACCGTGAACGTTACGAGACGGCGACCACGCGCGAACCGACCTGGGTGAAGGTCGTGCTGATCAGCATCGCGCTCACCTTCTTCGCCATCTTCCTGTTGCTGCCGCTCCTCACCGTCTTCGCCGAAGGGCTGCGCAAGGGCTGGGAGGCGTATCTCGCCGCGCTCTTCAACCGCGACGCCTGGGACGCGATCAAGCTCACCCTGATCGCCGCCGCCATCGCGGTGCCCCTGAACCTCGTCTTCGGCATCGCCGCGGCGTGGTCGATCGCCAAGTTCGAGTTTCCCGGCAAACGCCTGCTGGTGACCTTCATCGACCTGCCGTTCTCGGTGTCGCCGGTCATTTCCGGCCTGGTCTATGTCCTCCTCTTCGGCGCCCAGGGCTGGTTCGGTCCCTGGCTCCAGGAGCACGACATCCGGATCATCTTCGCCGTGCCGGGAATCGTTCTCGCGACCGTCTTCGTCACTTTTCCCTTCGTCGCCCGCGAACTGATCCCGCTGATGGAAGCGCAGGGCAGCGAAGAAGAGGAAGCGGCGGTGGTGCTCGGCGCCTCCGGCTGGCAGGTTTTCTGGCACGTCACGCTGCCGAACGTCAAATGGGGGCTACTCTATGGGGTCATCCTCTGCAACGCGCGCGCCATGGGCGAGTTCGGCGCGGTGTCGGTGGTCTCCGGCCACATCCGCGGCCAGACCAACACCCTGCCGCTCTATGTCGAGATCCTCTACAACGAATACAACTACGCTGCCGCATTCGCCGTCGCTTCACTGCTTGCGCTGCTGGCGATCGTCACCCTGGCGCTGAAAACCCTCGTCGAACGGCAGACGCGGCGAGCGCTGCAGGAAATCACCGCCCCTCCCGGAGAATGATCCATGAGCATTGCCATCCGTCACATCAGCAAACAGTTCGGCGCTTTCAGGGCGCTCGACGATGTCTCGATCGACATCCCCTCGGGCGAACTGGTCGCCCTGCTCGGACCTTCCGGTTGCGGCAAGACGACCCTCTTGCGCATCATCGCCGGCCTCGAAGCCGCCGATCAAGGCCAGATCCTGCTCGACGGCGACGACGCTTCGGCGCGCCACGTCCGCGAACGCCAGGTCGGTTTCGTCTTCCAGCACTACGCGCTTTTCCGCCACATGACGATCGCCGACAATGTCGCTTTCGGCCTGCGCGTCAAGCCGCGGCGCCAGCGTCCGGACGAGGCCGAGATCAGGCGAAGGGTCAGGCGCCTGCTCGAACTCGTCCAGCTCGACTGGCTCGCCGACCGCTATCCGTCGCAGCTCTCCGGCGGCCAGCGCCAGCGCATCGCGCTCGCCCGGGCGCTGGCGGTCGAACCGAAGGTGCTGCTGCTCGATGAACCCTTCGGCGCGCTCGACGCCAAGGTGCGCAAGGAGCTGCGCCGCTGGCTGCGGCAACTGCACGACGAGATCCACGTCACCAGCGTCTTCGTCACCCACGACCAGGAAGAAGCGCTCGAGGTCTCCGACCGGGTGGTGGTGATCAACCGCGGCAAGGTCGAGCAGATCGGCACGCCGGAAGCGGTCTACGACCACCCGGCGACGCCCTTCGTCGCCAACTTCCTGGGCTCGGTCAATCTCTTCCACGGCCGCGTCGAGAACGGCCACCTGCACGTCGGCGACGACGCGCTCGCGCTCGGCGCGACCGACGGCAGCGACGGCCAGGCGGTGGCCTTCGTCCGCCCGCACGAGTTCGACCTGGTGCCGGGCTGGGGCACCGGCACCGGCGCCGGTCTGCCGGCGACCATCGTGCGTGTCGTCTCGGTCGGCCCGAGCGCGCAGATCGAACTCAGCCACCACGACGGCGAGCTGATCGAGGTCGCCATCGCGCGCGACACCTTCCGCCTGCTCAATCTTCGCGAGGGCGACCGGGTGTCGCTGCGCCCGCGCCATATCCGCGTCTTCCAGGCCGACACCCTGGCGGCCTGAGAACGAGATGAACTTTCAACAACTGCGCATCATTCGCGAAACCCTGCGCCACGACTTCAACCTGACCGAGGTCGCGAATGCCCTGTACACCTCGCAACCGGGAGTCAGCAAGCACATCAAGGATCTCGAGGACGAGCTCGGCATCGAGATCTTCCTTCGCCGCGGCAAGCGCCTGCTTGGCCTCACCGAACCGGGCAAGGATCTCGCCGAAGTGGTCCAGCGCATCCTGCTCGACACCCAGAACCTGCGCCGCATCGCCGACCAGTTCGCGAGCCGCGAATCCGGCCACTTCGTCGTCGCCACCACCCACACCCAGGCGCGTTATGCGCTGCCGCAGATCATCAAGTGGTTCAAGACCGACTACCCGCGCGTGCACCTCGCGCTGCACCAGGGCAGCCCGGTCGACATCGCCGAGATGCTGGTTTCGGGCGAGGCCGATGTCGGCATCGCGACCGAGCGCCTGGACCGCATCCCCGAGCTTGCCACCTTTCCCTTCTATCGCTGGCACCACGCGCTGATCGTGCCGCACGGCCACCCGCTGCTGCGGGTCAGCGAACCGACCCTGGAGCTGATCGGCGAATACCCGATCATCACCTATCACGAAGGCTTCACCGGCCGCACGCACATCGACAGGGCCTTTGCCGACGCCGGCGTCGTCCCCGACATCGTGCTCTCGGCGATCGACGCCGACGTCATCAAGACCTACGTCGAGCTCGATCTCGGGGTCGGCATCGTCGCCTCGATGGCTTTCGACCGCGACAAGGACCGCAACCTGTCGCTGATCCCGGTGCCGCAGCTTTTCCCCGAAAACACCACCCGCCTCGCGGTGCGCCGCGGCATCTATCTGCGCAGCTACGCCCTCGCCTTCATCGAGAAGGTCTGCCCCGAGATCGGCGAAGAAAACCTCAAGGCGGCGATCCAGAAGCAGAACGGGGGGTGAACCCCGCCGGTCGATCAGGAGCCGAATTTACGGCGCGATGCCGGTGCCGGCGTCGAGGATTTCCAGGAAGGCCCCGTACGCAAAAACCCGGCCGCGCAGTTTGCCGGTGACCTCCCGGACGTACATGTAGAGGAAGAGGGCCTTGTCCGGCAGCAGCATGGCCACGCCATCCAGCCGCCCGACTGCCCGGTCGGCCTCACTCAGGCGGTTCAGCAGTTCGTCGGTAAAAAACGAGTGGCGGCGAGGGAGGAAGCGGCGGCGGCACGTAGGCTCTGACGGTTTCGTTGAAAGCGACCGTCGTCACGTAGTGTCCGATCCGTGAGGCCTGCGGATCGTGAGCGGGGTGAGGTTTGGGGGTGGGCATGAGCGCTTGGTTAAGGCACGTGAATTAACGGTGGGCGCTAATTAAATTTATAAGCGTCATTTTACTAACAGAGATCAGATTCGGGGGTATTCTGAAAATTCTCCGATTCATCGGGCGATCTGTCGAACGTCCGGTAGGTGGCCGAAACGATGATCAAGGCCTCCGGTGGTGGTGATCGGCGAGCGGGGCCTCGGCAAGTCAAAGCCGACGCAGGGATCACTGTTCGAGGAATACAACTGATGACCGCTTTCATTGATGGCGAGCTTGTGGCCTTGTTGGAAGATCTGGAATCGGACCGGGTCGAGCGCAAGCAATCTTTCAAGGGCTCTGCGCCGGACAAGGTTCGTGAGGCGGTATGCGCCTTCGCCAACGACCTCGCCGGGCATGGCAGGCCAGGGGTCGTTTTGATCGGCGCAAAGGATGACGGCACACCCGCCGCTGATTTTGCGGTGACGGATGAACTGTTACGGCAATTGGCCGATATCAAGACCGATGGCAACATTGCGCCACCGCCAACGCTGCTGGTGGAAAAATGCCGTCTCGCCAGCGCCGACTTTGCCGTTATCACCGTGTGGCCCTGTGACACCCCACCGGTGCGCTACAAGGGCCGCGTCCATATACGCTGGGGGCCGCGCCGGGGATTGGCGAGCGCCCAGGACGAACGCATCCTCAACGAGCGGCGGCGTCATCTTGATCGACCGTTCGATGTGCAGCCTGTTTCGGGCGCCACGCTGGAGGAGATCGATCGGCTGCGCTTCGAGCAGGAGTATCTGCCCTCGCTCGTGGCGCGCGATGTTCTGCTGGCCAATGATCGCAGTTTTGAGCAAAAGCTCGCCGCAACCAAGCTGATCGCCGCCGAAACTGAAGCGGTGCCCACCGTGCTGGGGCTGCTGGTCTGCGGCAAGTTGCCGTCCGACTGGATCGGCGGCGCCTACACCCAATTCCTGCGCATCGCTGGAACCGACCTCACCGACCCGGTACAGGATGAAGAGGTCATTCACGGTACGGTGGCCGATCAGATCCGCCGCCTGGAGGAAAAACTCGAAGCCCATAACCGCCGCCGGGTGGATTTCGCCGGTCTCGATAGGGAATCGGTCGGTGAGGACTACGCTCTCGTTGCGTTGCGGCAACTGGTGCGCAACGCCTGTATGCACCGCAGCTACGAGGCGACGAATGCGCCGGTGCGCGTGTATTGGTTCGATGACCGCATCGAAATCCATAATCCTGGCGGACCGTTCGGCAGCGTGACGGTAGAGAACTTCGGCCAGCCCGGCGTCACGGATTACCGCAATCCCAATCTGGCCGAGGCACTGCGGGCGCTGGGGTATGTGCAGCGATTTGGCGCGGGCATCGCCATTGCCAGGAAGCACTTCGGTGCGCGGCTGTCATTTCAGGTGCAGCCCGGTGTGGTCGCGGCCCTGATCAACAGGGAAGCGCCATGATCAGCATCGCGTTTTTCAACAACAAAGGCGGCGTGGGCAAGACCTCGCTGGTCTATCACGTGGCCTGGATGCTTGCCGAGGAGGGCTACCGAGTACTGGCCGTCGATCTCGATCCACAGTCGAACCTGTCGATCATGGCCCTGGACGAAGATCGTCTGGAAGCACTGTGGCCGGACGATGCGCACCCGGAAACCCTGTTTGGCGCGGTTGAACCACTGTTCGGTGGCACCGGAGACATTCGACCCGCCCATATCGAGCCCTTGTCGGATGCACTGGGCTTGATTGTCGGGGACCTGGCGTTGTCGCGTATAGAGGATGATCTTTCTACCGAATGGCCGCGTTGTCTGGAAGGCCGGGAGCGCGCGTTTCGCGTCACCACGGCGTTCTGGCGAATAATGAAAGAAGCGGCCGAACGCCATCAGTCGGACGTCCTGCTGATCGATGTCGGTCCCAATCTGGGCGCAATCAATCGCGCCGCGCTGGTGGCGGCAAGCCATGTCGTGGTTCCCGTCGCCCCCGATTTATTCTCACTGCAAGGTTTGAAAAACCTCGGGCCAACACTGCGGCGCTGGCGCGAAACCTGGCTACAGGCCAGGCCCAAGGCTTCAGCAAGCCTGGGCGAGCAGCCTGGCGGGGAGATGGCCGCTGTCGGTTATGTTCTGATGCAGCACGCCGAGCGGCTAGGGCGACCGACCAAAGCCTACGCCAAATGGCAGGCGCGACTGCCGCACGCCTATCGGGAAAGTGTGCTGTGCGAGGAGGCTGAACCAACGGGCCTAACGCCGGACCCCCAACAGATTCAACGCATCAAGCATTACCGCAGCCTGATGCCCATGGCGATGGAGTCGCGCAAGCCGATGTTTACTCTGCGTGCCTCGGACGGGGCCATCGGTGCGCACCAGACCAACGTGCAGCAGTGCTACGACGACTTCAATAATCTCGTTCTTGAAATTGCCAGGCGGGTGGGAATTCCCCGAGGCGCCAGGCGATGAGACAACTGTTGGACACGGTGTGGCAGCGGCGCGGCACGAGCTGGATCTGGGACGAAGAGGCGCGCAACCGGGTGTGCGGGGCCAGCGAGGTCTGGAGTCTCCGCCAGTTCCTGAGGGCGGCGGGTCACGGACGGATCAAGTTTCATCCCGCCACGGACGCGGTCGAGTGGCGCTGCGAGGTACTGCACAGCGACCGCTTCCTCGCGTTCGGCCGCGTCCTGTGGGGTGAGGCAAACGAGTATCCGCAGGGATCCTGCTCCGTGAAGGCAGCAAGCCTGCTGGCCTGTTCCATTTGCGGATCACCTGAGGTCGGCGCGTGGCAGTGGAGACTCGGTTACAGCCCGGCGAACGGATCACCCATCACGAATTCGGCCAAGGGGTCGTTCTTGACCCAGCGCGCGACGGCTATCTGCGCGCGTTCTTCGGCGTGGGTGAGCGCCGTGTGCTGCTGCTCTCGGCTACGCCGCACCAGGGCAAACACTTCCAGTTCTGGATGCTGGCCCAACTGCTGAACTCGACGCCGTTCGGCAGCCCGGAGGAAATGCTCGAACACCGGCACCGCCTGAACACGGTGATGTTCCGTCGCACAAAGGCGGACGCCTGTCAGCCAGATGGCTCGCCGCTGGGTGCATACTGAACATCGAGGGCCGTGAACGCCTCACGGATGAAGCCCGCGCGCTGATCCACGAGGAGTTCAAACTCGCGCGTGACAGCATCGGGCGCCGTGAGGTGGAGCACGCTCATCCGCTGGTGGCGATCAGGGCGTCAGGGTTTTTACGGCTGGTCGGGGCGTGTTCACCCGGCCATCACGACCCTTTGCCGCTCACGAACTGCACGACAGCGTCGAGCAGCCGGCGCGGTGGCGGGCCCAGTCGGGGCGTTTGGCGCTGAAGGATTCGCGACCGGGCTGCTCGGTGTAGGGGCGGCGCAGGGTTTCGAGCAGGTCCTGGATCATCTGCGGGTCGCCCGCTTCGGCGCGGTCGATCGCCTGCTGCGCGAGGTAGTTGCGCAGGACGTAGCGCGGGTTGGCGGCGTTCATGCGCGCGCCGCGTTCTGCGGCCGGCTGGCCGTCGGCCTTGAGGCGCGCGCAATAGCGCACGAGCCAGCGGCCGAGGTCGGCGGAGAAACGCTGGCGCAGATCGTCGCGGTAGAACGCTTCCTGCACGACCTCGACCTGCGGCTGCTCGATGTCCAGGCGAGCGAGGCTGCGGAAGAATTCGGTCATGTCGATCTCTGCCTGATGCATGAGCCCGAAGAGGTCTTCGAGGAGATCGACGTCGTCGTGCTGCCAGTCCCTGAATCCCAGCTTGGCGGCGAAGGCCTGGCAGAATTGGCTCGAATAGACTTCGTCATAGCGCTCGAGGGCGGCGCCGAGGACTTGGGGTTTCGGCAGCAGCAGGGCGAGGGCGTCGGCGAGCCGTTCGAGGTTCCAGCGCGCGATCGCCGGCTGGCGGGCAAAGCAGTAGCGCCGGCTCGACGCGTCGGTGGTGTTCGGCGTCCAGCCGGGGTCGAAGTTGTCCACCCAGCCGTAAGGGCCGTAGTCGATGGTGAGCCCGAGAATCGACATGTTGTCGGTATTCATCACGCCGTGCACGAAGCCGACGCGCATCCAGTCGACCATCAGGTGCGCGGTGCGCTCGCAGATTTCGCGAAACCAGGCGGCGATGTCGGCAGCCGGGTCGGGGGGCAGGTCGAGGGGCAGTTCGCGGGGCAGTTCGGGGAAGTCGCGCGCGATCGTGAAATCGACCAGGCGTTGCAGCAGGGGGCGATCGCCGCGCGCGGCGAGCAGTTCGAAATGGCCGAAGCGGGTGAACGAGGGCGCGACGCGGCAGACGATCGCGCCGGGCTCGTCGACCGGGTGCCCGTCGTAGAACATGTCGCGAACCACCGTCTCACCGGTGCCGACGAGGCTCAGCGCGCGTAGCTGACCATTCCCGGCAGGAGGGCGTTGCCGGCGAGGACGCTGACCATTGCCGGCGCTGCTATCGCCTCTTCGTCGAGGTCGAGGTCGAGGGCGCTGGCGAGTTCGCGCGAGCAGGCGAGCAGTCTGGGCGCGGCGACCGGCGTCGGATCGATCGACATCCCCTCGGGCGAACTGGTCGCCCTGCTCGGACCTTCCGGTTGCGGCAAGACGACCCTCTCACGGATTCAGGTCGCCGCGCAATGTGGTAATCTGCGTGCCAATCCGTTTGCATAGCCAGGGCCGAACCCGGACTCATGGACCTCCTCAACCGCGCTGCGCAGTCGCTCACCCCCTACATGGCCGAGGAGCGTCGTGACACCTGGCTGACGCTGGCCTTCCACGCCGAGCATCGCCAGGTTTACGACAGCATTCCACAGCGCGGTGCGACGGCAGATTTCGTGGTCGTTTGCGTGCGCAGCCTGCTCGACCGGGGCTGCCTCGGTTCGCGGCATGCCTTGTCGGTTCTGCTCGAAACCGTCCGCGGCGCGGCGGGCGATGAGCGGCAGGCCGAATTTCAGCTCCTGATCGACGAGCTCGACCGCTCCTGTCGCCCGGCTGCCGGGCGCACCCAACTCCGGCATGGACTCACCGCCGATCCAGGTCCACCGCGACCGACAACCATACCGAAGAAGAAGGAAGCATCCATGCTGATTAGCCGCCTGCCAGACCGCGAAGCCCGGCGCGATCTCCAGAAGATCGCCGGTTGCGATGATCCCCAGCGGCGCATGGATGTGGTGTTCGTCCACGGTCTGGGCGGCGATTCGTGGACCACCTGGATGGCTGACCCGGACAACATCGGCAGCTTCTGGCCCCACTGGCTGGCGGAGGATGTCGGGGGCCTCGGCATCTGGACGCTGGGCTACGCGGCGAGCGGCTCGAAATGGAAGGAAGAATCGATGCCCCTCGCCGATCGGGGCAATCAGGTGCTGGATCTCCTGTACAACGACGACCTGGGGCAGCGCCCGCTCATCTTCATCACCCACAGCATGGGCGGCATCGTCGTCAAGCAGATTCTGCGCAATGCGGACGCCGGCGTGAAGCGCTTCGCCTCGATCCTGACGCAGACCCGAGGCATCGCCTTCATCGCCACCCCTCACTCCGGGGCGAACCTCGCCAACTTTGCCGAACTCGTCGCGGCGATCTATCGCACCAACGAGCACGTCGGGGAACTCGCCGCCCATCACCCGCGGCTGCTCGAGCTGCACCAGTGGTTCCTGAACAATTATCTCGAAAACCATTCCCTTGTCTGCCGTACCTATTGCGAAAGGCGCGAGCTGCGCCCGGAGATTCCGCTGCTTGGCATCAGGCTGCCCAAGGGTGTCCTGGTCGTCGATGCAACCAGCGCTGAGCCGAACATCAGGGGCGAGGGCGCCATTCCGCTCGATGAAGACCACCTCAGCATCTGCAAGCCGGCCAACCGGCAGGCCCAGCTCTACAGGGGCATGCTCCGTTTCGTCAAGGATTGCCTCCTCCCTCGCTAGGCCCGCCGCAGCAAACCGCACCGATTGCGGCGGGCCACTCGACACCGGTGATCGTCACTGCCGTGCAGGCGCTGGACCCCTATCGCCAGTCGCTGTTGAACGAGCTTTCCGCACGCCCTCAGGTTGACCAGCGTTTTGTCCGCCTGCATCTGCTGGACCCCGTGCGCAACGAGCACACCTTGCAGTTCAAGCCACAGGAGAAGGCTTACACCGATCTGCGCGAGGTTCTGGCCGAGATTCCCGGGCGCGCCATGGTGCTCCTGGGCGCGCCCGGTTGCGGCAAATCAACCCTTTTGCGACGCTTGCAGCTTGACGAGACCCGTCAGTGGATTGCGGATGAAAGCGACAGGGTTTCACTCTTCGTATCGCTTAACGCCTATCCAATGGATGCGCCTCGCCCGCTCGACTGGCTGCAAGCGCAGTGGCATCGGCAGGCACCGGGCCAGCCCGACCTGCGAGTGCTGCTCGATCAGCGCCGCGTCCTGCTGCTGCTCGACGCGCTCAATGAGATGGAGCACAGGGACCCGAAGGACCTTCGCGAGCGCGTCGAGCAATGGCGCTGCTTCCTGCGCGACGACTTCCTACCCGGCAACCGCGCCGTTTTTTCGTGCCGCAGCCTCGACTACAGCGACACCCTGAGCGTCAAGGACGATCTCGACGTGCGGCAGGTGCGCGTGCAGCCCATGACGCCGGAACAGATCGAGGAATTCCTGCACCTTTACGCCCCCGAGCATGCCGACGCCGCGTGGACCGAGATTCGGCACGACGAGGGCCTGCGCGATCTCTACAGCACGCCCTATTTTCTCAAACTGCTCAGCGACCAGCTGGCCTACGACCCGCGGGTCGCCAGCGAGCGCGCGGCCCTGTTCACCGGATTCGTTCGGCGCGCCCTGGAGCGCGAGATCAAGGGGAGAAATCCGCTCTTCGTGCGCGACGGCGTGCTGCACGAGCGTGACCGTCGGCAGATCGTCAGTCATGGCTGGCCAAAGGTCCACGATCTGCCCCGGCGCGGGCCGCTCATCCCGAGCCTGGAGGGGCTCGCCTACACCATGCAGGAGCGTTGCGGCGGAAGCGACGGCAAGCAGGTGATGGTCACTCTCGACGAAGCGCTGGAGTACTTGAAGCATGCGCGCGCCGAGGATCTGTTGAAAGCGGGCACCCAACTGGCGGTGCTCGACGAGGAAAACAATACCGATCAGGTGCGCTTCTTCCACCAGTTGCTGCAGGAGTACTTCGCTGCCAGGCAACTCGCGGCGCAGCCGGCGCCGGCCGCCGAACTGGCCCGCAGCGAGTGGCGCGCCGATCGCATCAAACCGACGCTCGCCGACAAACTCGCGACCCTGCAGGACTTCGATCCACTGCCTCCCCCCGACCCGACGGGTTGGGAGGAAACCACGGTGCTGGCGGCGAGCATGGCGGCCGATCCCGATACATTCGTGCGCGCTCTGGTGGAGGTCAATCTGGTATTGGCTGCCCGTTGCGTGCTCGCCCTGCGCGCGACGAACCGCGCATCGGACGGAACGGTCGAGTTGCTCCAGAGCCGCCTGCTGGAGCGCAGCCGCGACCCCGCTGCCGACCTGCGCGTGCGCATCGCCGCCGGCCGTGCCTTGGGCGACCTGGGCGATCCGCGCTTCGTCCGCTGCCAGGGAGCGCACGGCGACTACCTGCAACCGCCTCTCGTCACCATCGCAGCCGCTACCTATCGCATCGGCAGCGACGAGGGGCTGCAGGCGAACGAATCGCCGGCCCATGACGTACCGCTCGCCGCCTTCGCCATCGGTCGCTTCCCGGTCACCAACGCCGAGTGGCGGCTGTTCATCGACGCCGGCGGTTACCAGAATGAGATCTGGTGGCAGAGCGATGCGGCAAAACGCTGGCAGCGCGGCGAGGGAATCGCCGATGGACCCAAGCGGCAGCAACGGGAAAACAGACAGACCGTGCGCGACAACCCGGCGCTTATTGACGCTTTACTCAAGGCCGATAAGATCACCTCCAAGAAAGCGCGGGACTTGACGCATTGGTACACCGGGATGACCGACGACGACTTCGAGACGCTGCTCGACCGCTCGTTTTCCTCTGCCATTCAAATCCAGCCGAAATTTTGGGACGACGAAGCCTACAAGCACCCGGCGCAGCCCGTGGTGGGCATCTGCTGGCATGAGGCGCGCGCTTACTGTGCCTGGCTCTCGGCGCAGACCGGGCAGGTCTATCGGCTACCGGGCGAAGCCGAGTGGGAGGCGGCAGCGCGCGGCCGGACGGCACGGCGCTACCCCTGGGAAGGCGACTTCGATCCCGCCCGCTGCAACAGCTTCGAAAGCCATGTGCGCGGCACGACGCCGGTGGGCGTGTTTCCCGGTGGAGACACACCGCAAGGGATTGCGGACATGAGCGGCAATGTATGGGAATGGACCGGCAGCCTCTACCGTCCCTATCCCTATCGGGCCGATGATGGCCGTGAGAATCCCGAGGAGGGAGATGACCGGCGCGTGGTGCGCGGCGGCTCGTGGTACAGCCTTCGTGGGAGCGCGCGTTGTGCCTACCGCGGCCTCGCCGTTCCCGGCGGCCGCGGCTACAATCTCGGCTTTCGGGTGTTGTGTGTCTCCCACATCGAGCAGTCCTTCGCGTCCGATTCCCTGCATGGCGGGGCGGAAGAGGCGCCGCAAGGCGTTCCGGAAATGCCCTGCGACCCCGGTTGCGCGCAAGCATTTTCCCTCGATTGACCACCAGATCCTGCGCACGACACTGGCGCGAGTTGTGGGCGTGGAAGCGCGCGATCATCGACCGTCTGGCCCGCTTGCGGTTGACCATCCACGAGAGGCCCGCCCAGGTGCTGCCGGTGGAGAACGGCATTCCCTGGCTGGGCTTCGTCGTGTTTCCAAGCCACCGCCGGGTCAAGGCACGCAAAGTGCGCGACGCCGCCAACCGCCTGAGCGGCCGCGTCGACGACTACCTTGCCGGGCACATCACCTTTGCCGAGCTCGATGCCAGCGTCAAGGGTTGGGTGAATCACATCCGCTATGCGGACACCTGGGGACTTCGCAGACATGTGTTCGCCAGACTGCGATTCACCAGGGTGCCAGAAAAATTTCCGGGCGCTACGCGCCCGTGGGCGCCGCGGAGCGGCGCTGCAGAGAAACAGTAAAGCAGAAAATCAGAGATCAGCGCACCGGTGGCCGGCGTTTCAGAAGATGGGGGAGACACACAACACCCGAAAGCCGAGAACGTGGCCGCGGAAGCCGGGAACGCCGTAGTCGCGGCAGGCACAACGCGCGAGCCCACGATTGAAGCCCCACGAGCCGCCGCGCACCACGCGCCGGACCTCGCCGTCCTGATCGGTCTTGTTCGGTTCGTCGTAGCGGTTCAGGCACCATTCCCAGACATTTCCCGCCATGTCGAGCGCCCCGCAGGGCGATGCTCCCTGCGGATAGAGGCCTACCGCCGAGGTCTGCCCAAGCCTGTGCGGTCCTACTTCCCCCCATTGTTCATTCATGTTGGCGTGCCCGGACCTGAATTCGCCCCAGGGAAATTCCCGACCATCGCTGCCACGCGCGGCCTTTTCCCATTCCTGTTCGCTGGGCAGCCGGATTTCATGGCCAAGCGTTTCGCTCAGCCAGCGGCAGAAGGCCATCGCCTCGAACCAGGAAACGGTCTCACGCGGGTGGTTGGCAGTGTCCAGGAATGATTCATGAGGGCGCCCGGAAGGTTCCGCGAGTCCTTCCCACCAACGGCCATCGGCATAGCCTTGCGGATCATCGATGAAACAGCGGAACTGGCAGTTGGTGACCGGATAGCGGGCGATGTAAAAGGCCGGCAGGGCGATCTCGACCTTCCTGCCTCCATAGCGGAACTTCCCGGCGGGGACTTCCACCCAGTCGATATCCGGCACCTGGCGTCGCCGCTTGCCCTGAAAACGCAGGCCCACACCGGGGCGATCGTCCAGCGGCAGACCATCCAGGCTGAGTCGGCCCAGGGCGCGCCCGACGGCGGCGCGGGCCTCGGGCGCGGGATCCTGGTCAAGATCGGTGAGCCGAGGCTGCCAGGCCTGTTGCAAACGGCGCAGGGTAGCGTCCGGCAGGTGCGCGCCGCTAACGACGATGCACTGCGCCGCCACCTCGGGTTGCGCTCGCATCAGCCATTCCACAACTCGCGTGCAGTCATCGGCATGGAGGCCGGCCAGCAGCACGGCGGCTTCCTCCCAGCCGGTGCGCTGCCACCAGCGAGCGGCGGGCCACAGCTCGCTGACGTCCAGGGTGGCAGCGTTTAGCCGCACCCGCATGCCGCGGGAGGTGAAGTACTCCTGCAGCAACTGGTGGCTGAATCTTACCTCGTGCTTGCCCACCGTGAGCAGGCTGGCGGCAGCGCCCCGGTAGAGCTGAACGCTGTCCAGCCATTCGGCGGCCTCGGACTGGTCGATGGTCGTCGCGCTATCGCCGCCCGCATTGCTACCGCCCTCGCCGTCATCAGCTGCCGCCACGGCGCGCCGCGTCTGCATGGCCCATGCCAGCTGCTCAAGAGCTGCGAGCAGACTTTCGCCTTCCGTCGTGAGCCGCAGCGGGTCGCCTGCCGTTGTCGCCGTTTCGGCCAGGTGCTCGCGCAGCAGCAGGACTTCGACAAACCGGTCGAAGAGCACGGCCCGATTCTGTGGCACGTCGCCCGAGTCGAGATAGACGAGGGTGAGCATGTAGAGCAGATACGGGTTGCCGGCCAATCGCATCAGGCTGCGTGGATCCTGCACGGCCTGCAGCCAGGCCCGATCCATGGCAGCGTTCGTGCGAGAGTAGACATCAGGATTCGCCTTTGGAACCTCGCTTGCCGTCCAGAACAGGGAAAGGCTGGCGCCGGCAGCTTCCCAGATCTCCCACGCTTGCCGCACGTCCTGGCCACCAGCAAGGCGCCAGAACAGATCTTCGCCGCGCGCCCGCCCCGCCGCCTCGCGCGAAGCCGGGTCGGCAGGAGACGATTCGATCGTGTGCGTCAGGTAAGCGGTGACGAACTCGAAGATGCGCGGGGGATCGAGCGGGCGGATGTTGACGGTATCGAGGTCGAGCGACAGGTCGCCGGTGTAGTCGAGTTGGCGGCAGGTGACCATGGCGGCAAGTTCCCGGTGCTGCTGCACAAAGGTCTTGACTTCCTTTGCCTTGGCGGCGCGCTCTGCGCCTGGCATTTCGTTCAGCCCGTCGAGGAGCAGCACCGCGCGCCGGGTCGCGAGTAGCCGGTCGAGATGGTCGCCCAGTTCGCCCAACTGGCTTGCCAGAAAAGCGCACAGTTCTTCCCCGCTGCCGGTCCACTTGCCGAGGCTGACCAAAAGCGGAATCGGCGCTGCCGCGTCGGCGAGCGCCGATTCCACCGCGTCGTGCGCGAGCTTCCAGAGCGTCGTGGTCTTGCCCGCCCCTGGCTCGCCGAGCAGCGCTGCCCGGCGCACCTGAACAAAAGCCTGGACGATGTCCTCGAAGGGACGCGGCTTGCTGGGCGCTTCTTTTTTGGCGCCAAAGCAGTGGTGCAGGTGAAGGAATTCCGAGCGCATGACGATGGCCGGCAGGCTCGCGCTCGGTGCCACTGGCGTGATGACCTGGGCGACGCCCGCCATCGGCGTGTAGAGCTCGGTGTGCCTCAACTCGCCGAGTTCCAGACGGTGCAGGTAGGCCACTTCCTTCTCGCGCTGGGTCAGGGCTGGAAGGGGCGACGGCAGTGGCGCGGGCGGTGTGGGCAGCGAGTCCAACAGGCGCCCAACACCGTCGGCGAAGTCGGCATTGCAAATCGGGATGGGCTGCAGGTCGGCCATATGCCAGGGCAACTCGCAGGCACCCGCGAGCAGCGGAACGATGGTCTTGCCGCGCTTTTTTGCGTGGAGGCATTCGAGACGCACCCATTCGCTGGCGTTCGAGGCCGGGGATACCAGTCTGACGACGGCATAGGCCCGCTCGATGCCGTCGGCAATGGCATCGATCCAGACGTCACCGCCGGGGATGTCGCTGGTGTCGAGCCAGCAGTGATGGCCCTCGCGCTGCAAAGCGGCGATCAGGCGGTCGGCGATCAGGCGGTCACTCCGCGCATAGCTGATGAAGACCACCGGGCCACGCGAGCGGGCCTCGCGAACGACCGGCGAGGGGGAGGCGGGCGGGGAAACTGGCGGGGATGGGGGTGCGGATCCGCTTGGCGATGTCGGTACTGTGGTCGAGGGTGCGGCGGGACAGCGCCCGTCCAGTTCTTCGATCAGCGCACGGATCAAGGGCTTCCGGTCGTCTCCCGCTTCCTTGCAGACGACTTCCAGCAGGAGCGAGAGTGCATGACGCGAACCCACACGGCCATGGTCAAGCAGGCTGCGCACGCAGGCGACCACGAAATCCCGGGTGGCGCCGCGCCTGGGAATCTCGTTGAATATCTTCCGATGCTCGCTGTAAAAGGCGAGCGTCAGGCAGGTCTCACGACGATCTTCGCTCATGTACGGACTGAGCAGCTCCGCGGCTCGTTCGATGATGTTCATGGGGTAGTGACGGTAGTGGTGGTTGCTCCCGAGCGCACGCCTTGCGCGCCGAGTCGCGAGGTCATCCAGACGTGCTCCGGATGGTAACGCGAAACCCCGCTGCCATAGCGACATTGTGGGTTTCGGCGATTGCCCGGCTACCGGCAGAGTGGGATCAGGCCAAGCAAGCGGGAACAGGCATGGGCGGCCGCCGGCCAGAACGCTCCGGGGCGGGAAGGCAAAGTGGTTCGCGAGCCGCGCTTCGTCCGTTGTCCGGGTTACCGACTCGCCTTCAAGCGTCGAGGGATTTCCTCCCCGCGCGGCTCACGAACTGCACGACAGCGTCGAGCAGCCGGCGCGGTGGCGGGCCCAGTCGGGGCGTTTGGCGCTGAAGGATTCGCGGCCGGGCTGCTCGGTGTAGGGGCGGCGCAGGGTTTCGAGCAGGTCCTGGATCATCTGCGGGTCGCCCGCTTCGGCGCGGTCGATCGCCTGTTGTGCCAGGTAGTTGCGCAGGACGTAGCGCGGGTTGGCGGCGTTCATGCGCGCGCCGCGTTCTGCGGCCGGCTGGCCGTCCAACTTGAGGCGGGCGGCGTAGCGCACGAGCCAGCGGCCGAGGTCGGCGGAGAAACGCTGGCGCAGATCGTCGCGGTAGAACGCTTCCTGCACGACCTCGACCTGCGGCTGCTCGATGTCCAGGCGAGCGAGGCTGCGGAAGAATTCGGTCATGTCGATCTCTGCCTGATGCATGAGCCCGAAGAGGTCTTCGAGGAGATCGACGTCGTCGTGCTGCCAGTCCCTGAATCCCAGCTTGGCGGCGAAGGCCTGGCAGAATTGGCTCGAATAGACTTCGTCATAGCGCTCGAGGGCGGCGCCGAGGACTTGGGGTTTCGGCAGCAGCAGGGCGAGGGCGTCGGCGAGCCGTTCGAGGTTCCAGCGCGCGATCGCCGGCTGGCGGGCAAAGCAGTAGCGCCGGCTCGACGCGTCGGTGGTGTTCGGCGTCCAGCCGGGGTCGAAATTGTCCACCCAGCCGTAAGGGCCATAGTCGATGGTGAGCCCGAGAATCGACATGTTGTCGGTATTCATCACGCCGTGCACGAAGCCGACGCGCATCCAGTCGACCATCAGGCGCGCGGTGCGCTCGCAGATTTCGCGAAACCAGGCGGCGATTCCGGCAGCCGGGTCGGGGGGCAGTTCGCGGGGCAGTTCGGGGAAGTCGCGCGCGATCGTGAAATCGACCAGGCGCTGCAGCAGGGCGCGATCGCCGCGCGCGGCGAGCAGTTCGAAATGGCCGAAGCGGGTGAACGAGGGCGCGACGCGGCAGACGATCGCGCCGGGCTCGTCGACCGGGTGCCCGTCGTAGAACATGTCGCGAACCACCGTCTCGCCGGTGCCGACAAGGCTCAGCGCGCGCGTCGTCGGCACGCCGAGGTGGTGCATCGCTTCGCTGCAGAGGAACTCGCGGATCGACGAGCGCAGGACGGCGCGACCGTCGGCGCGACGCGAGTAGGGGGTCGGGCCGGCGCCCTTGAGCTGCAGCTCGAAGCGTTGCCCCTGCCGGTTGACCGCTTCGCCGAGCAGGATCGCCCGCCCGTCGCCGAGCTGCCCGGCCCACTGGCCGAACTGGTGGCCGCCGTAGCAGCTCGCGTAGCTGACCATTCCCGGCAGCAGGGTGTTGCCGGCGAGGACGCTGACCATGGCCGGCGCCGCTATCGCCTCTTCGTCGAGGTCGAGGGCGCTGGCGACTTCGCGCGAGCAGGCCAGCAGTCTGGGCGCGGCGACCGGCGTCGGATCGACCGGCGACCAGCAGGCGCCGAAGACCTGGCGCGGGATGTTGCGCCGCTCGGGGTCACCGGGCAGGTCGCGCAGGAAGCGGTTATCGAAGGTCAGCATCTGGCGGCCAGGGCAGGAGAGGCGTCATCGCTCAGCCCCGTCGCACGAGGTCGACGATCCTGGCCGTGTCGAGCGTTCGTGCCCGGGCCTGCATCTCGGGCAGGTAGCGGCCCTGCAGGCCTTTGGCTTCGCCGAGCACGCGCTCGAACGATTCGCGCAGCATCTGCGTCGAGAAGCTGCGGCCGCCGGCGTAATAGCTTTTCGCGACGTGGCCGAGCGCGTAGGTGCTCGCGAAGCTCATTCCCGAGCTGACCGCCTGCTTGCCGATGCCGCCCAGCAAACCGCCGCCGATCTTGCCGAGCAGGCCGCCGAGGAGCTTGCGCCCGGCCTGTTCGAGATACTGCGAAGTGAGCCCGACACCGAGCGTCGCGAGAAAATCCTTGATGTGGCTGCGATCGAGTTCGAAACCGTAGGACTGGCCGATGCGGTAGACGAGCTTCATCTGCAGCGGGATGATCGCCATCGTCGACAGGGTTTCGGGCAGCAGCTCGAGGGCGCCATTGAGGATCGCGGCGTTGAGGATGTTCTGGTCCATTTCGGTGTCGCTCAGGGTGGACGCGTAGCCGGTCGCGGTGGCCGCGGAGGGTGCGCTGGCTGCCGCGATGGGTGCCACGTTCGGGCTGGCAGCGGCGACCGGTACCGCGGCGATCGCCTCGGCTTCGCGGGTGTAGGCGTCTGCCTGCTGCACGTCCAGCCCCAGCGCGCGGCGCAGGTCGGCGAGGAAGCGCTGTTCGCTGGCCGACTGAACCCCGTCGGCGTCGCAGACGCAGACCGCCATCTCGAAGGCGAGCTGGCGCGTTTCGGGACTGCCCAGCGCAGCGACCGCCGTCGCCACCGAGACGCGCTTGAGCAGCACGTCCTGATAGAGCGCGGCGAGCTGGATCGATCCCTCGCCGGCGAGCGCGTCGGCGATCCGCTTCAGTTCGGCCCGTTCGCTTTCGTCCTTGTTGCCATCGGCGAAAGCGGCCATCAGGCTGAGGGTGAGGATGGCGCGCTGTTCCTGCTCGTTCATTGCGGGTGTCTCCTGTCAGGTCGGGGTTGGATTGGGGTGTTGCGAGTATCCACAAGTTCCCGGCGGCGAGCAAGGCGGGCGTCGCGCGTCGGCGGTGATCAGCAGGTCGGCAGATGAACGACGACTTCGAGGCCGCCATCCGCCGCGTCCCTGAGCGTCACTTCGCCGCCGCAGCCGGTCGCGATGCGGCGAACGATTGCCAGGCCGAGGCCGCAGCTGCCATCGGTGGCGCGTGCCGGTTCGAGCTGGGCGAAGGGTTCGAGCGCGCGATCGCGATCGCCGCCGGCGATCCCCGGTCCGTGGTCGCGAACGCGCAGGATGGCGCGCGCCGCGGGGTCGACCTCGAGGGCGACCTCGACCGGCGGCGCGCCGTGCTGCAGGGCGTTGTCGATCAGGTTGTCGAGCAGCCGCTGCAGGTTGCCCGGCGCGATCGCCACCCGGCATGGCGCGGCGGCGTCGCTGATGGTGATCGCCAGCGGCCGGCCGAGTTCGCGCTGGCGGCCGATCTCGTCCGCCAGGAGCGTCGCGAGGACGATCGGTGGCGGCGTCTGGCCGGGTTCTTCGCTGCGCAGGAAGGCGAGGCACTGGCCGACGATGCGCTCCATGGCGTCGATGTCGCGGACCAGGCCGGCCCGCTCGAGATCGCTTTCGAGCAGGGCGAGGCGCAGGCGCAGGCGGGTCAATGGCGCGCGCAGGTCGTGCGTCAGCCCGGCGAGCATCTCGCGCCTCTCGGCGGCCGCGCTCGCCAGCTGTTCGAGCATCGTGTTGTGGCGCTCGGCGAGGCAGCGGACCTCGCGCGGACCGCTCGGCGTCACCGTCCGCGCCGTCCCGTCACCGGTCGCGACGACCGCTTCGCCAAGGCGCGCGAGCGGCCCGACGATGCCGCGCACGAAGAGGCCGGCGATCAGGAGGACAGCGCTCAAGGTCGCCGCGAGACCCAGCCAGAGCTCGACCGGCAGTTCCTGCGGCTCGAAGCGCGGCGGCGGCAGGACCAGCCACCAACGCTCCTCACCCGCCATGAAGCCGATCCACAGGCCGCTGCGCGTGCCGCTTCCGCTGTGCCGCAGCAGTACCGGTTCGCCGAGCTGGTCGAGCAGGTCGCTGGCCAGGCGACGGGCAAAGCGGAAATGCGGCGAGTGGCGCGGCACCGCGCCGCCATCGGGCCGCAACTGGAGCTCCTGCCCGCCGGCGCCGGCAGCAGCGCCGAGGCGGCGGCGGGCGTCAGCGTCGAGACCGGGGAGGACGATCTGCAGCAACCGTACCTGGCCGGCAATCAGCTGCACCGTCTGGTTGATGTGCGCGGTGCGGCGAAAATGGCCGAAGAGCGAGAAGGTGGCCAGTTCGGCGACGGCGATGACGGCCACGACCAGGAGCACGGTGCGGCCGGCGAGCGACGCGGGAAAGAAGCGCAGCTTCACTCGGCGGGCGCGTCCGCAGCGTCGGGAGCGAAGACGTAACCGACTCCCCAGACCGTCTGCAGATAGCGCGGGCGGGTCGGATCGGCCTCGATCAGCCGGCGCAGGCGGTGGATCTGGACATCGATCGCGCGGTCGAAGGATTCGCTCGTCTCGCCACGCGTCAGCTCGAGCAGGCGCTCGCGCTTCAGCGGCTGGCTGGGGTGGGAAACCAGGGCGTTGAGCAGCGCGAATTCGCCGCTGGTCAGCGCCACCGGCTGGCCGTTCCTGGACAGCTGGCGGCTGCCGCGGTCGAAGGCCCAGTCGCCAAAGCGCAGGACACCGCCTGCCGGGTCCGGCGCCGCCGGCGTGCGGGCGCCGCGACGGAGAACGGCTTCGATGCGGGCGACCAGTTCGCGCGGGTCGAAAGGTTTGCCGAGGTAATCGTCGGCGCCCATCTCGAGGCCGATCACCCGGTCGACCGGTTCGTCGCGCGCGGTCAGCATGATCACCGGCCGCGTCTCGCCGCGTGCGCGCAGGCGTCGGCAGGCGGCGAGACCATCCTCGCCGGGAAGCATCAGGTCGAGCACCACCAGCTGCGGCTGGTAGCGTGCGAGAAAAGTGTCGAGCTGGCGCGTATCGGGCAGCAGCAGGGTGTCGAAGCCGTGCCGGCCGAGATAGGTGGCGAGGAGCTGGCGCAGTTCGGCGTCGTCATCGACGAGGAGGATCTTTTTCATCGGTCATGGCGGTGATGGCAATGCTGACCATTCTATGCCGGCAGCGGCGTTTGCCCGTGGCGCTGAAATACTTTGCAATCAGGCAGCACGCTCGGTGCAATCCTTTGCAATCAGCGGCAGCGCAGAATGGCTTCGTCGCGAAAGAGGCGCAACAGCGCTTCGAGTCGCGGTCGATCCACCTCACTTCAGGAGTTCATCAGCATGAAATCGACTTTCTCACCCCGGGTTCTCGTGGCCTCACTGGTGCTGGCGCTCGGCGCCGGCGGCACGGCCTTCGCCATGAGCCCCGAAAAGTGCGGCGCCGGCGGTCGCATGGAACATCGCATGGGCTACCCCATGCAGGATCTCTCCCGCCTGCAGGGCGAGCTCAAGCTCGACGCCCGGCAGCAGGCGTTGTGGCAGGATGCAGCGCAGTTCAGCAAGAGCGGCATGGTCGAGCGGCGCGAACAGATGCGCCAGCAGCGCGAGGCAGCGCTGGCCACGGTCAGCCAGCCGGGCGCCGACCTGCGGCTCGTGCTGAAACAGATGAACGAGATGCAGGAAGCCGGCCGTCAGCACCGCGAGGCGAGCAGCGAACGCTGGCTCAAGGTGTACGACAGCCTCGACGCCACGCAGAAGGAAACGGCACGCCTGTTCTTCAAGAGCAGGCTCGAAGCGATGGGCAAGGGCGGCCGCCGCGGCGGCCCGGCAAACAGCTGAGCTAGCCCGGCGGCCTGGCAGGTTAAGGGCTGAGCGGTTTGGCGCCAAGGACCTCCCCGCCGGCGAGGTGAGATCTGCCCTGCACGGGAGCGCAGGGCAGGTCGACAGCCTTACTTCTTCTCGAAAGGCGTCGGGCGGGGGGTTGCGTCAGAGGACGGCGGCAGGATCGGCAGCTTGAAGTTCGGCTGGTCGCCGGTCAGCGTTTTCAGGAAGGCGACGATCTCGGCGTTCTCGGTAGCGGTGAATTTCCGGCCGAGTTGCAGGCGGCCCATGACGTCGACCGCTTCCTTGAGCGTGTTGGCGGCGCCGTCGTGGAAGTAGGGATAGGTCATTTCGACGTTGCGCAGCGTCGGCACCTTGAAGTTGAAGCGGTCGGCATCCTTGCCGGTGACCGCGACGCGCCCCTCGGCCGGGCTCGAGGCATTGTACGCTTCGACGACACCCATCTTCTGGAACGAATTGCCACCCACCGCCGGGCCGTTGTGGCAGGCGATGCAGCCGCTGTCCTTGAACAGCTGATAGCCGGCGAGTTCTTGCTTGTTCAAGGCCTTGCGGTCACCCTTGAGCCATTTGTCGAAACGCGAGTTCGGCGTCACCAGGGTCTCCTCGAAGGCCGCAATGGCTTTGGTGACGCGCTCGATGTCGACCTGGTCGGAGCCGAAGGCTTTCCTGAATTCGGCAACGTAACCCGGAATCGACTGCAGGACATCGATGGCCAGCGCATGGGTAAAAGCCATTTCGCCGGGGTTGGCGATCGGGCCACCGGCCTGGGCCTTGAGGTCGGCGGCGCGGCCGTCCCAGAACTGCGCGACGTTGAGGCTGGAATTGAGGACCGTCGGGGCGTTGATCGGGCCTTCCTGCCAGTTGTGGCCGATCGAGGTCTTGATGTTGTCGGTGCCGCCCATCGACAGGTTATGGCACGAATTGCAGGAGATGAAACCGGATTTGGACAGGCGCGGGTCAAAATAGAGCTGTTTGCCGAGTTCGACGAGGGCCGGATTGCTGACCTTGGCCGGCGCGATCGGCTGGATCGGCTCCTTGTCGGCTGCCATGGCGGCCTGGCCGATGACGGCGCCGGAAAGTGCTGCGACGAGGGTCGACAGAATGGTGCGTTTCATGGGTTCTCCCTGCTGATAGAAAGTTCTGATACAGCCATTTTCAGGCGTGATTGCTGGCGTCAGCTTGATCCAGATCAACACTCCTTCGCCAGTGCTCGAACTCGTTTGCCGGCATCGGCTTGCCGAACAGGTAGCCCTGCAATTCGTCGCAGCCGGCCGCCGACAGGACGCGCATTTCCTCGATCTTTTCGACGCCTTCGGCGACCACGCGCAGCCCGAGCGTGTGGCCAAGGCCGATCACCGCCCTGGTGATCGCGAGGTCGTTGGGGTCGTCGAGCATGTCGCGGACGAACGACTGATCGATCTTCAGCTTGTCGATCGGAAAACGGTGCAGGTAGTTCAGACTCGAGTAACCGGTGCCGAAGTCGTCGATCGACAGCGAGATGCCGATCGCCTTGATCGCCAGCAGCAGGTCGATGGTGGGGCTGACGTGCTCCATCAGCAGCGACTCGGTGATCTCGAGCTCGATCATCGCCGGGCTGATGTCGTAGCGGGCGATGATGTCGCGCAGCGTGTCGAGCAGTGCGGGGTCGCGCAGTTGTTCGGCCGAGAGGTTGACCGAGATCGCGAGGTTGGCGAAACCGCTCCCGCGCCAGCGTGCCTGCTGGCCGCAGGCTTCGTTCAGAACCCAGGTGCCGAGCGGAATGATCAGTCCGCTGTCCTCGGCGACCGGAATGAAGCTCGCCGGCGTCATCAGACCATGCTGGGGGTGTTGCCAGCGAACCAGCGCTTCGGCGCCGAGCAGCCGGCCGCTGCGGCACTCGACGCGCGGCTGGTAATAGACGCGCAGCTCCTGGCGCTCGATCGCCCCCCGCAGGTCGTTCTCGATCTGCATCCGTTCGCGCGCCCGGCGATCCATCTCGATGGTGAAGAACTGGGCGTTGTTGCGTCCCAGTGCCTTGGCCTGGTACATCGCGGCATCGGCGTTGCGCATCAGGGTGTCGATCTCGCGGCCGTCCTCCGGATAGACGGCGATGCCGATGCTGCAGGAGACATGCAATTCGGCGCCATCGATGTTATGCGGCTGAGCGATCCTGTGCAGCAGACGGCGATCGACGATCTGGCGGATTTCCTGCACGTCGGCGACGTCGCTGAGGATGACGACGAACTCGTCGCCGCCCATCCGGCTGACCGTGTCGCCGACCCGCACCGCGCACTGCAGCTGGTGCGCCATCGAGCGCAGGAGGCCGTCGCCGATGTGATGGCCGAGCGAATCGTTCACGTTCTTGAAGCGGTCAAGGTCAATGAACAGCACGGCGACTCGCCGCTGGTGACGTTCAGCCTGCTGCAGCGCCATGCGCAGGCGCTCGGCGCACAGCGCCCGGTTCGGCAGGTCGGTCAGCACGTCGTGCTGCGCGAGATGGCTGATGCGCTGCTCGTCGGCCTTGCGCTCGCTGATGTCGAGCCAGCTGGCGATGTGGTGGGTGATCTGGTCGTTGTCGTCACGCACCGCATTGAACACCGCCCAGACCGGAAAGGTTTCGCCGGTCTTGCGCCGGATCCACATCTCGCCCTGCCAGGAACCGCGCTGGCCGACAGCTTCCCAGAGTTCGTCGTAGAAGCCGTCCGGGTGATGGTCAGAGCGCAGGAGATGGGGCAGCCTGCCGACCACCTCGCGCCGCTCATAAGCCGTGCTGCGGCAGAACGAGCGGTTCACGGTGAGGATCGTCCGCTGCCCGTCGGTGATCAGGATGCTCTCCGACGACGCCTCGAAAACCGTTGCCCAGAGTTCCAGTCTTTGTTCCATCTGCTTGATGCGGCCGATCGGTGTAAACGCGGTGAGCACCGCGTCCTGATCCTGATAGCGCAGGCGGCGGGCCGAGATCAGCGCCCAGTCGCGCCGCGTCGCACCGTGCCAGAGCACCTCGAACTCATCCGCCGCGCCGGTCCTCGAAAGCATGCCAAAGAACTCGGCACGCGCTGCCGGCGAGAGCCCGCTCAGCCAGGGGTCGCCGAGTCGCCCGTCGAGCCAGTCCTGAGCCTGGGGATTGGTGTGCAGGACCTGGTGATCCGGCATCGAGGTGACCATCAGCGGAATCGGCACCGCTTCGAGCAGGTTGCGTTGCGCCTGCGCCGCCCGCGCCTGCGCGGCGAGTTCCTGCTCGATGCGGCGGCTGCGGTCGAGCTGGTTCAGCATGTCGTTGAAAGCGGTGATCAGGCGACCGATCTCGTCCGTCGAGTGCCACGCCGCGCGCAGGGTGTAGTCGCCGGAAGCGCGCACGCGGTCGGCCACCTCGGCGAGGCGGCGCAGCGGCAGCGCGATCTGGCGGGCGACGAAATAGACCACGCTGAGCAGCGCGAGCAGCAGCGCCGAGGCCGTTCCCAGATGCAGCCACATACGTTCGAACAGCTCGTCGATCCGCTTCTGCAGCAGCCCGTTGAGCGCGATGCCGGCATCCATCCACGCCTGATCGAGTTTCCTTCGCGACTCGCCGGCAAGCCGGTCGAGCTTCCCGTGCTCAGGCTGAAGCTCCTGGTCAATGGCGATCTGGCGCGCGCCGGTGCGCAAGGCATCGACCGCCAGCCGCAGGCTGCGCCGCGTCGGTTCGAGGGCCAGGCGAAGCTCCGGCGTGCCGGCGGCCAGCGCCTCGGCATAATCACTGTCGATACCGCTCGCGATGGCGTCGAGGCGGCCTTCGAGAATCAGGTACTCGGTCTGCTGCCGAACGCGCTCGTGCGGCGGCGCTAACCCTGCCTCGTGCGCCTTGTCGCGGATGCGGCCGATGAGTTCGAAGAGTTCCGGGAAACGCAGCACGACCAGCGACATGGTGTAGTAGCTGTCGAGATCCGGGTCGAGGATCAGGTTGGACTGGTTGCCGATGCGGGTGATCAACGCCTGTAGCGCCAGGACATTTTCAGAAAAGACATTCGCGGCGTCGGCAGGCGGCGCTGACTGCCCGGCAAGCGTCGCGGCCAGCTTGCTCGCGAGGTCGCGGCTGCCGAGGTCGCCGCGTGCTGTTCCGTAGCGCTCCTCGGCAGCCAGCACGTCGGCCGCCGCGGGCGCTTTCATGCCCTTCGCCAGGACCCCCAGGGTCGCCTCACGCAGTGCCGCGATGTACGCGTTGCCGACGATCTCCTTGCGCGCAAAGTCGATCGCGATGAACTTCTCGCTGATCAGGATCGTCGAGATGAAGATGACCGCCGACAGGTCGAGGGCATAGATCAGGATCAGCTTGCGGCCGACACTGAGGCGACCAATCAAATCCAGCAGGCAGCGGCGCATAGGAAATTCCGGAGGTTAACTGAAGGCGCACCAGACCCTGTCACGCTGCCCGCGCTGACACGAAGAGGCCACGTGCTGCCGGTGGGTGCACCGGGATGGTGCGATGAGGGGGGCGACCAGAAGGGGTGCGTCATGGGGCACAAGCGGCGGACGATAACACTTGCGCGCGACTGCGATCAAGAATTGTCGCGATTCTACTGCAGGCGTGAAAAATGCTTTACCCCTTCGGCGCTTTCCCTGAAAGAAGAGAAAAGCTGTCGGTGCTGGCGGCGCGGTTTGTCCTTCAGGCCGCTCCCGTGCCGGCGCCGGCCAGCCAATGTCTGGCCATCACCGCGGCAATCGCGACGGCGTACAATAGGCCCCTTCAACAGGGAGACGCAATGATGACTGGCACCAACGAATCCTTTACCCGCGACGCCGGTGCGGCGGCGAGACCTGCGAAAAACATCCGGACGAGCCAACCGATCGGCGCCTGGAGCCTCGCGGCAGCCTTGCTGCTCGGCGGCTGCGCCGGCAGCGAACCCTCGAACAACGTCACCGCCAGCGATCCGACGCGCATCACGCGGACGGGTTTTCTGACTGACTACGCGCGCCTGACGCGTGCGCCGGGAGGCGACGGTGCGATTTGCTGGCGCAAGAGCGACCTCGACTGGAAACAGTACGACAAGGTGATGATCAACCGCATCCTGGTGACGATCAAGAGCGATCAGCAGGCGGGCGTCGATCCGAGCGATCTCAAGGCGCTGGTCGATTATTTCCACGGCGCTCTGGTCACCGCGCTGAAACCCCGGATGCAGATCGTCGATGCGCCCGGGCCGGGGGTGATCGTCCTGCGCATCGCGCTGACCGATCTGATGCCGACCCAGGTGAGCCGCAGCGTCGTCGGTACCGCGATTCCCTACGGCTTCGTCGCCGAGGCGGGCTCCGGGGTCGCCACCGGTCGGCCGGCGGGGTCCACGCCTTATCTCGGAGAAACCGGCATCGAGATGCAGTTTACCGACGGTGCCAGCCGCACCATTCTGGCCGAATGCGCCGATACCCAGCTCGGCCGCAAGTACGCAGCCGACGTCGATGCCGGCGCCGCCGGCGCCACCGACACCTGGATCAAGGGCTACATGAGCTCGTTCCAGAGCTGGTCGTACGCGCGCGAAGCCTTCGACAAGTGGTCACGGCAGATTGCCGACCGGCTTGCCGTGCTGCGCGGGGTCGAGGCTGCCAGGTGAGGTACCGGCTCGCCAGGGGCAGCGCTGGCGGGCCTTTTTCATGGCGGCAGGCTTTGTTGGGGGAGGACACCGGCCCTGGCGGCGTCGCCCCGCTGCGGGCCGATCAGTGGCCGCCGCCGGACGGATACTGTGCTGCGTAAAGGCTGATCCACTCTTTCGCCGCCGTCTCGCTGTCGAGGACCCGCCCTTCGCTGCGCAGCACCTCGTTTCGATAGTGCTCGATCTCGCACACCTGCTCGACCATGCGGGCGGTAAAGACCTCGTCGGATTCATCGAATCGAACGCCGACTTCGTAATACGACCCATGCCGACTGCACCAGACTACCGAGCAGTGCGCGTGAAAGGCGGGCTTGACGACCGGAATGGTCACCAGCACCCTTGCACCGACGGGCAGGCGCTGCTCCGATCGACACGCCAGTCCGCCAAGACCGATATCCTTCAGGCGGCGCGCCGCCCGCTGGTGATGACGAGAGCCATTGGCATCGATCTCGATCGGAATGTCGACCGGATGCCGGAGAAAGGAACGCCCGCTCAGGTGTGCCGATTCGATCATCTGCGCTTCCTTTTGCCGTGCAAAACCAATTGATCCAGGGGGCTAGCAGAAGGCCTTGCCGTCTTTCCGGTGGCCATGCGAGCTCAATCTCCCGCGCCCGCCCGCACATCGAACTCCACCTTCCAGCGCTGCGGCCCGTCCTGCGGCAGGGCTTCGAGTTCGAGCGTTCCGGCTTCGGTCACCCGGGCATGCAGGCGCACGCGGACGATCTCGCCGGCGGTGCGGCCGTCGCTCGGCAGGGTCGTCTGGATCTCGTCGAGTTCCTGCAGTTCGTCAGGGTCCCAGTCTTCAAGCAATGTGCCGACTTCGTCCTGACGGCGGACCGACGAGCCGAAGAAGCGGAAACGGACCTGTTCGCCGACGACGAGGCCGAATTCGAGCGCCGAAAGGGCCGCCTCGCTGCCTTCCTCCATGCCGAAAGGCGCCAGGCACAGCGCCTGTACCGGCGGCTGCATGCCGGGGACGGCGGGCATCACCGATTCGACGGCGACGTAGTACGCCTGCGCCGTTCCGCCCCGGATACGCACGCCCTGACCGCGGCGCACGTAGCCGTAATAAGCGGCGCCGCGGGCGACGGCGAGGTCGAGGTCGGCGCCTTCGAGCAGGCGCGCGGCCGGCGCACCCTCGGCGACGAGCCACGAATTGACCGTCGTCAGCATGCGCCCGGCGAGCAGCCCGGACTTGAAGACGCCGCCGTTGAACAGCACCGCGGTCGGATGAAGAAAGGTGGCGTCGGCCGGCAGCGCGCCGCTGAAGCCTTCGAGGTCGGTTGTCGCGGCCACCTGCCGGGCAAGGAAAGCGGCCAGGTGACGCGTGACGGCGGCGTCCTGCGCATACGGCAGGCCGAGCTGGGTGAGGCCGGCGCGGCCGCGACCCTGCGGCCGGTCGGCGATCGCTGCCGGCGGAAAGAAGCCTTCGAGCAGCGTTGCGGCGAGTTCATCGCGGCTCAGCTCGCTGCGCAGCGAGCCACCGATCAGTCGGGCACCGCGGCTGGCGATGACCAGCGGCACGGCGGCGAGGTCGGGATCGCCGAGCAGCGCTTCCTTGGCCGTGCGACAGGCGTGGGTCAGCGCCCGCAGTTGCCAGGCGTCGAGCCTGCTGCCCTGCGCCGCGAGCTTGCCGGCGACGGCATAAGCCAGCGCGAGATCCATGTTGTCGCCGCCGAGCAGGATGTGCTCGCCGACCGCGATCCGGTGCAGTTCGAGGTTGCCGTCGCGTTCGAGCACGGCGATCAGCGAGAAGTCGCTGGTGCCGCCGCCGACATCGACGACCAGAATGATGTCGCCCGGCCGCACCTGTTTGCGCCAGGCGCCGGCGCTCTTCTGAATCCAGCTGTAGAGCGCCGCCTGCGGCTCCTCGAGCAGCAGCATGCGCTCGCAGCCAGCCGTCCGCGCCGCTTCGGCGGTCAGTTCACGCGCCGCCGGGTCGAAGGAAGCGGGGATGGTGACGACGATCTCCTGCTCGGCAAAGGGTGCTTCCGGTTGCGCCAGGTCCCAGGCGGCGCGCAGATGGGCGAGATAGCGCAGCGACGCTTCGAGCGGCGACAGCCGGGCGACTTCGGGCGGTGCGTCGTTGGGCAGGATCGCCGCACGCCGGTCGACGCCGGCGTGGCAGAGCCAGCTCTTGGCGCTCGACACCAGCCGGATCGGGGTTGCCGCGCCGCGGTTGCGCGCCATCTCGCCGACCGCATGGTCCTGCTCGGTGGTCCAGGGCAGGCTGAGGTCGCCGTCGGCAAGCTCGCTCGCGTGCGGCAGGTAGATGAACGACGGCAGCAGGCCGAGCGACTCGACCGAACCGGGTGCGGTCAACTGCGGAATCGGCAGGACCTGCTGGCTGACCTGCTCGCCATCGCAGGCGGCGAGGTCGACGTAGGAGAGCGCGCAGTGGGTGGTGCCGAGATCGATGCCGATGGAAAACCGGGGCTCGCTCATAGTTCCACCTCGGCCGGGGCGACGATGCGCAGGTCGTGGCTGCCGGCGAGCCGGGGCAGGCGGGTTTCGCTCACCCGCCAGCCCCGGTGAGTGATGCTGCCGGTAAACGGCGGCTGGCCGACGACGTTGCCGGTGATGCGGATCGCCGCTGCATCGAAACCTGCGGGCAGCGTCACGCGGCTGCCTTCGTTTTCGCTGCGCACCGGGCTGATCGTGAAGTTGTCGCGCAGCACCTTGCGACAGCCTTCATGGACGACGCGCGCGGCAGCGCCGACGTCGCTGTCGGCGTAGCTTGCGACGTCTTCCTGGATGAAGTCGATGAAGCGCGCTTCGCGCTGGAGCAGGCCGAGCAGTTGCAGCGCGCCGTCCGGCGCGGCTTCGACGAGGGATGGCGCGCTCGGCTTGACAGTGGCCGCAGCCGCGACCGAGGGTTCGCTGCGCAGTTCGCCGGCGCGCAGGGCCTGGACGCGCGCGGCGAACCGGCCGTCGGCGATGATCGAGAAAAACGTGCCGAGGGCGAGGGAGATTCTGCTCAGCAGGGAGGGATTGGCTGGTGTCATGAAGGGTCCTGGTAGCTGCCGCGCAAGCGGCCATGTCAGATTTATTTCAAGATAAACCATTTTGCCGTTTTCGGGTAGGGCGCCGCGGCCTCCCGGACGGGTCCGCGGCCCGATTGACCCGGCATTACCAAACGCTTGGCGTACGCTCGGCCAGAGCGCTTTTTGGCCAGTGATTCTCCCGCCTGCCGCCGTCCGCCTCGATCCGGCGCTGCCGCCGGATTAGTTGCCGGTTTCGCACCGGTCGACCGCCAGGCTGCCGCTCGGTGCCGGCAGGTGCTTGACCAGCCAGAGGGCGGTCTCGCGGGCCACCTGCTCGGAAGCCGCTGCCGCATCGGGGGCGTCGACGCCCGCCGGCAGCAGGCGCAACTCGTGACGGCAGCTGACTTCACGCAGGGCCCGCCGATTGCTCGTTGCGACGCGCTCGTCGTCCTCGGCGACGAGGACGAGTAGCGGCGACCTGAGCGAGCGCAGATAGAGGGTGCCGGCGAGATCGATCAGGCCGCCGCGGCAAACGACGGCGTAGATGTCGCGGTCGCGCTCGGCGGCCACCCGCAGTACCACCGGCGAGCAATCGCCAGCGGCGCAGAGAGCGATCGGCAGGGTGGGCACTTCGCCCAGCCGCATGCGTCGTTTGAGCAGGGAAAGATCATCAAGCAGGCGGCGGGCGAGCAGCGGGACATTGCGTGCTCGCTCGGTCTGCTGCCCTTCGCCGCCGGTCAGCAGGTCGAGCCTCAGGGTGCCGATGCCGGCGTGCTGGAGGATGACGGACAGCGCGTCATCGCGCGCTGCGGGGAGCTGCCCGGCGTGGGTCAGGACGACCAGCGCCGAGAGCTGCGCCGGCAGACGCAGGACGCCGTTCAGCAAGTCCTTTCCGACCTCGGTCGAGATCGCTTTTTCCGCCACCGACTAGACCGTTCCGCTCAAGGACGCAGCACGCGGACCGGCAGACGCCGCGGCCCGAAAGGCTTGCCGAAGCGGCTGAAGTGGCCGGCGATGAGGGTTGCGCAATGCGGACAGCGGCCGTCGGCGGGCAGATCGCAATGGCGGATGGTGTACCAGTCGCGTTCGATCAGCGCCGCCTGGCAAGTCGGGCAGAAAGTGGTGCCGCCATCGCGGTCATGGACATTCCCCGTGTATACATGGTGCAGACCGGCGTCGAGCGCGATGCGTCGGGAGCGGGTCAGCGTCGAAGCCGGGGTGGCCGGCAGGTCATCCATTTTCCAGTCCGGGTGGAAGGCGGTGAAGTGCAGGGGCACATCCGGCCCGAGTTCGCGCAGCACCCATTCGGCGAGCGCCCTGACCTCGCTCGGCGAGTCATTCCTGCCCGGGATCAGCAGGGTGGTGATTTCGAGCCAGCAGGGCGTTTCGTGATGGAGGTATACGAGAGTGTCGAGCACCGGCTGCAGGTGGCCCCCGCAAATCCTGAAATAGAAATCGTCGGTGAATGCCTTGAGGTCGACATTGGCGGCGTCCATCACGGCGAAGAACTCGCGCGCCGCAGGGGGGTGAATGTAACCGGCAGTCACCGCTACCGCCCGGATGCCGCGTTCGTGGCAGGCGAGGGCGGTATCGATCGCATACTCGGCAAAGATCACCGGGTCGTTGTAGGTGAAAGCCACCGACTGGGCGCCATGGGCGACCGCCGCCGCCGCGATGCCGTCGGGGCTCGCGACATCGAGCAGGCGGTCCATGTCTTTCGACTTCGAGATGTCCCAGTTCTGGCAGAACTTGCACGCCAGATTGCAGCCGGCAGTGCCGAACGACAGAATGGCCGATCCGGGATGAAAATGATTGAGCGGCTTCTTTTCGATCGGGTCGATGCAGAAACCGGACGAGCGGCCGTAGGTGGTCAGCAGCATCTGGCCACCGCGGTTCTGACGGACGAAACAGGCGCCGCGCTGGCCCTCGTGCAGCTTGCAGTCACGCGGGCAGAGGTCGCATTGAATCCGTTCGTCGGCGATCGCGTGCCACCAGCGACCGGGATGAGCGGAAGCGGGAACGATCGGCGGCGGCTCTTCTATAGGGCCTTCTCTTTCCATTTGCGTACTCCATAACGTGCCAGGCGAATCTCGGCGTGCCAGAAATCGGTCGCCAGCCCGGCTTTGTATTTCAGCTGCGCGAGAAACTGGCGTGGCTCCGGGAGAGACTCCCAGACCTGCGGCAGGAAGGTCGCGCACCGTCTGCCGCAGCTCAGAATCAGGCCATCGATGCCGGGCCGCAGGCGCGACAGTGCGTCGGCTTCGTCGGTGACGGGAAAAGGCTCGGCCGGCGTCAACAGCGAAACCTCGACACGCGTACGATCGAACTCCGCCTCGTCGAGCGGTGCGAAGCGGTGGTCGTGAAAAGCGGCGGCGATCGCGTTTTCCGCCACGTCAATGGCCAGCGGCCGCTGCGCTTCGAGGCTGCCGATGCAGCCGCGCAGGCGACCGTTCTGCGTCAGGGTGACGAAGGTCGCGCCGGCTTCGAGGAGTTCGGGTAACGCGCCGACCGCCCGTGGCCCGATCCCGAAGCGCTCGCCGATCGCGTTGCGCGCCATCACCAGAAGCGCGCTGCCAAGCACCTCGTCCGAGGAAGGGATGACCTCAGACGATGTCAGTGGTTCCATGTCCGATCTCCGCAGTGAAAGTGAAAGTGAAAGCGCCGTAACCGACGACGCGCGAGCGCTCACCGGCAGTGTCGCCCGAATTACGCAGGTCGATCAGTTGCGCCTGTAGATCGTGCCGGCGCGCAGCGAGCAAGAGGCCATTGACCGGCGTCGCACCACAGGCCTGCTGATGGTCGAGATGCGGATCGAGGGCGACGATCTGGCGGGCGGTGTTGCCGTCAGTCTTGCGAGCGAGCGTGTATGGCAGGTAATGCGACAGGTCCGAACTGATGACGAGCAGCGTCTCGTCGCCGCCCCACAGGCATTCGAGCACCTCGGCCACCTGTGCCGGCGAGGCATGGCCGACCGCGAGCGGCAGCAGCGTGAACTCGGCCAGCACCGTCTGCAGGAAGGGCAACTGCACCTCAAGCGAGTGTTCGAGCGCATGCGAGGCGTCGCTGACCACCACCTGCGGCAGATGCCGGATGGCGGCGATCGCCTCCTGGTCGACCGGGATGACGCCGAGCGGCGTAGCGAAGCCGGTCGAGGAGGGCAGCGCGAGGCCATTGACCGCGACCCGGTGCGTCGGTCCGAGCAGGACGACGCGCCGGATGCTCTGGCGCCGGTCGCGCAGGCCGGCATAGACGCTGGCCGCGATCGGTCCGGAATAGACGTAGCCGGCATGCGGCGCGATGATCGCCTTGGCGGGCGACGCGGCGGCCGGTGGCACCTCCTGCAGCAACTGTTGCAGATCGTGTGCGAGGACGGTCGACGATTCGGGATAGAACATGCCGGCGACTGCGGCCGGACGAATGTGCGGTGTCGAGTAGGTCACGCTCTTCTCCTCGATGATTGGTTTAAACTCGGCAAATGGCCCATTACTACGCAATCGTTCCGGCTGCCGGAACCGGCTCACGCTTCGGCGGCGAGATACCCAAACTATACTCCCCGCTCTTCGGGCGACCCCTGGTTTACTACAGCCTTTCTGCCCTGTGCCGCTGCCAGCGGATCGAGCGTGTCTGGGTGATCCTTTCAAGAGACGATAGCTGGTGGCGGCAGCACGACTGGACAAGCCTCGGCGGCAAGCTCGAAACGGTTTTTTGTGGCGGCCAGACGCGCTTCGAAAGCGTCGCCAATGGCCTGCGTGCGGCGGCCACGGCGGCGCTGGACGAGGACTGGATGCTGGTGCATGACGCGGCCCGCCCCTGCCTGTCGCAGGCCATGCTCGCCGCGCTGTGTGAGGAGCTGGCCGACGATCCGGTCGGTGGGCTGCTTGCCGTCCCGCTGGCCGATACCCTGAAGCGCGCCGACGACCGGCAACGGGTGGCGCGAACCGAGTCGCGCGACGGCCTGTGGCAGGCCCAGACGCCCCAGATGTTTCGCTACGGCCTGTTGACCCGGGCGCTGGCAGCTCATCCCGGCGGTACCGACGAAGCCTCCGCGGTCGAAGCGGCCGGTCTGCAACCCCGGCTGGTGCGCGCCGATGCGAGCAATCTCAAGGTGACCTATCCGGCCGACCTGCAACTCGCGAAAACGATCCTGCAGGCCAGGGGGAGGAGCGACCAATGATCCGTGTCGGTCAGGGTTGCGACATTCACGCGCTGGTTCCGGGGCGCCGGCTGATCCTCGGCGGCGTCGACATCCCGCACCCGCTCGGCCTGCTCGGCCACTCGGACGCCGACGCGCTGCTGCACGCGATCACCGATGCGCTGCTCGGCGCTGCGGCGCTGGGCGACATCGGCCGCCATTTCCCCGACAGCGACCCGCGCTATCACGGCGCCGACAGCCGGTTGCTGCTGCGCGCGACCTGGGTCTTGCTCACCCAGGCCGGCTGGCGGGTGAACAACGTCGACGCGACGATCATCGCGCAGGCGCCGAAGATGGCGCCCTACCTGCCGCGGATGGTGGCCAATATCGCGGCCGATCTGCAGCTTGCCGCAGACTGCGTCAACGTCAAGGCAAAGACTGCCGAACGACTGGGTTCTGCCGGACGTGGCGAGGGAATCGCGAGCGAAGCGGTGGTGCTGATCAGCCGCGCGGACTGAGCCAGCGGCGGTCAGCGCTGGCGCAGCGGCGGGTGCTCCTCTCGTGACCTTCCGCGAGGCAAGCGTCGATCACTGACCCGTGACCGCGGCACCCTTCCTCGCCCGGCGCCCTTTCTTGCCCCGGCGGCGCGGTTTTCCGGCTGGCGGCGCGGGGTCCTGGCCGGTTCGGGGAGCAGGGATCGGCACCGGCGACCCGAGCTCGGCGTCGAGGTCGATGGCCGTCGGTGCACCGCGTCCGCCGGTGACCGGCGCGATGAAGGGGTTGCAGACCCAGCCTTCGATTTCACGGTTGGCGACCACCTCGACCTGGCTCCAGCGTTCACGGGCTTCGAGGAGAAACAGTTCAGTGCCTTTCGCGAGCGGCGTGGACACCGGTTCAAAGCGCGTGTCCGGCCCCTGGCGGATGTTCAGGCTGTTCGCCGTCACCCGGTAGCGCTGCGGCGAATCGTTCTCGCGCCCGAGGACGCGGCTCTTCACCGCCGCCAGCGGGAAGGCCGGGCCGGGGTCGATCTTGCGGCCGGCCGCGATGTCTTCATGGCCGAGAATGTCTTCAAGGCCATAATGCTCGACGAGCAGCTCGGCCAGTGCCATCGCACGTTCGATCTGCGGTTCGGTATAGGCATGCCAGGGGACCACCGGACCGCCATGGCGATGCGCCGCTAGCAGGACTTCGTCTTCCGGATAGACCTTGCCGAACCATGCCTGGTACTGGTTGCCCACGCGCTTCAGTTGACCCGCGTTGTCCATCTCGATGCCGATCGAGTGCGCATTGAGGCCCACCCGTCCCGCCCACTGGCTGACCCCCGCGTGCCAGGTGACGAGGTTGAACGGCGCCAGCTGGACGATGCGGCCGTCCCGGCCGAGTACCACATGCGCCGAGGCATTGCCCTGGGCCTTGCGGGTGCACAGCGATTCCACCGAACTCTCGCACGAGCGGCCGGCGGTGTAGTGCAGGACGAGATAGCTCGGGGTCATGGCGCCGCCACAGTTGGGCGTCGCACGATAGCTGACCTCGTCGCCGATCAGTCTGTGGTTTTCGATTTTCAGAGTCATGGATGGTCCTCGTTCGGATGGAGGGAACTTCTACCCGGCGCAGCGGCCCTAGAAACCCTGCCGGCGCCGGGTTTTATCGTAGCATCATCGCGATCGTCCCGTCGGCCGAAACACCGGCAGCCACGGACGCGTGAAAGACAAACGGCGACGACGGGTTTGCGGACTCCGCTTTTGTCCCTGATTTACCATGCTTTGCAAACGGATACTGTTAGAATGGTCTGCAATTCGCCGCCCGGCGTCTGTCATTCGCCGCCCGGCTTTAAGGTTCGGGTTTGTACCCGCAGCCGGGTAAACCCGAGCCCATCGGCGCTCTACGAATCGCGGCAACCCCGGCTTTCGATTATTCCTGCAACGCGCGTGGGCGTTGATTGATGCCTGCCTGAACGGGATTGGACTGAAGCGTGCCAAAAAAAGGAACAGCTACTTCCGCGCTCGGGGCGGTCGAATGCACCCTCAGGATCCTGCTCGCAGAGGGTCTGCAGGTGCTGTCGGCCAGCGACGGAGCAGCAGCGGTGACCGGCTATTCCCCGGACGACTTCCTGCAGGCGAGAGTGTCGCTCGCTTCGCGCATCCATGCCGACGACCAGCGGCTGACCCGGGATCTGTTCTCGGCTTCCGGCGGCAGTCTTGCGGGGAGCATGAACATCCGCTTCCGGCATGCCGACCAGCGCATCCGCTGTCTGCGCGCCAACTACCGCAAGCTGGCCCGGGCTTCCGGTCTCGTTCTCGAGCTCGATCTCGCCGATGTCTGCAACCTGAAGACCGGCATCGGCGAACCGGCGCTGACCGACGATTTTCTCGCGATCCTCGAGAACAGCGAGGACTGCCTCTACTTCAAGGATCGCCGGCAGGTGTTTACGGCGGCCAGCCAGCGCCTGGCGGTCGGTGCCGGCACGCTCGAACACTGGACACAACTGATCGGCAAGACCGACTACGAGATCTTTCCCGAGGTCTATGCCGACCGTCGCTATCGCCAGGAAAGAAAAATCCTGGCCGGCGGGCCGCCGCTGCACGAGATCCAGGAAATCCCCGCCGCCAGTGGCAGGAGATGCCGCTGGGTCGAAAGCCGGAAGTACCCGATCCGGGGTCCGGGCGGGGAGATTGTCGGCGTCGCCGGCATCGATCGCGACATCACCGATCTCCGGGAAGCGGCAGCGGCGCAGGGGCTCTACAAGGGGAGGTACGACCGGCTGGTCGACAACCTTTCGCCGGGCTACATGTTCTATGCCAACGATCGGCAGGGGATATTCACCTTTGTCAGTGCATCGGTCACGGCAATGCTCGGCTGGGAGCCCGAGGAGTTTCTGACCCACTACAGCGAACTGGTGACCGATCACCCGATCAACCGGGAAATCGACCGCAGCAACGCCGCTGCCCTCGCCGGCCGGCGGCAACCCCCGTTCCTGATCGTCGCCCGGCACAAGCATGGCGGCGAGCGCTACCTCGAGATCGACGAGTTCCCGGTCTTCGACGAGCAGGGTCAGGTCGTCGGGATCGAGGGAATCGCCCATGACGTGAGCGAACGCGTGGCGACCGAGGCGAAGCTCGAGCTTGCCGCCAGCGTCTTCAGCAGTACCCGCAAAGGGATCATCATCACCGATGCGGCGGGAATCATCATCGAAGTCAACGACAGCTTCACGCGCATCACCGGCTATGCCAGCGATGAAGTGGTCGGACACCGGCCGGCGATGTTCAGAACCAGCCGTCATCGACCGGAGTTCTACGCCGAGATGAACCGCTGCATTGTCGATGTGGGACTCTGGCACGGCGAGGTCTGGAGCCGCCGCAAAGGAGGCGAATTGTTCCTCGCAGCGCTGGCCGTCAGTGCCGTGCGCGACAACGACGGCTCCATCCATCACTGCGTCGCGCTCTTCTCCGACATCACCGTTGCCAAGGCGCATCTGCGCCAGCTCGAGAGCGACGCCTATCACGATGTCCTCACACGCCTGCCCAACCGCGCGCTGCTCGGTGACCGCCTGCGGCACTCGATTGCCCAGGCGCAGCGCCGCCGGCAGGTGCTGGCGGTGGTCTATCTCGACCTCGATGGCTTCAAGGCGATCAACGATCAACACGGACACGCTGCCGGCGACCAGGTTCTGGCGACCGTCGCCAGCCGCATGCAGGAGATCCTGCGCGAAGGGGACACGCTCGCCCGTCTCGGCGGTGACGAGTTCGTCGCGGTCCTCATCGACCTGCCCGATACCAATGCCTGCCTGCCCTTGCTCACCCGCCTGCTGGCGGCAGCGGCGCAGCCGGTAGCGGTCGACGAGTTCGTGCTGCAGATCTCGGCGAGTGCCGGTGTCACCTTCTACCACCCGCTCGAAAACATCGACGCCGATCAACTGTTGCGGCAGGCCGACCAGGCGATGTATCAGGCCAAGGTCAGCGGCAAGAATCGCTATCTGGCCTTCGACGTCCACCAGGACCGCCAGGCACGCAGCGACCATGAAAACCTCAAGCGCATCCATCAGGCCCTCGCCGACAACGAGTTCGTGCTCCATTACCAGCCCAAGATCAACCTGCGGACGCGCGCGGTGATCGGCGTCGAAGCGCTGATCCGCTGGCAACATCCCGAGCGCGGCCTGCTGCTGCCGGCGCTCTTCCTGCCGGCGATCGCCAACCATTCGCTGGCCATCGATCTCGGCGAGTGGGTGATCAGGACGACCCTGGCCCAGATCGCCGACTGGCAGGCCGCCGGCCTGAAGGTGCTGGCCAGCGTCAATCTCGGCGCCCGTCACTTGCAGCAGGCGAACTTCGTCGAGCGCCTGAGCGCGCTCCTGGCAGCGCAGCCGCAGATCGGGCACGGCAGTCTTGAACTCGAGTTGCTCGAAAGCAGCGTACGTGATGACCTGGCCCGGGTTTGCCGGGTGATCGAGGCCTGCCAGGAGATCGGGGTGACGTTTTCGCTCGATGACTTCGGTACCGGCTATTCGTCGCTCACCTACTTGAAGCAGCTGCCGGTGTCGTGGCTCAAAATCGACCACAGCTTCGTCTGCGGGGCGTTCGACGACCATGATCAGCTGGCCATTCTCGAAGGCATTCTCGGTCTGGCGGCGGCTTTTCGGCGTCCGATCATCGCCGAAGGCGCGCAGACCCCGGCGCACTGCAACTTGTTGCGGCAACTCGGCTGCGAGCTCGCGCAAGGCTACGGCATCGCGCACCCGATGCCGGCAGACGCCTTGCTGGGCTGGTGGACCGCCTGGCAAGCCGATCTGTCGTCGGCGACGCCGGCGCTGGCAGCGCCCGAAGACGCAGGACTGCTGCTGGTCAGGGTCGAGCACAACGGGTGGATCGCCGCCGTGGAAAAGTTTCTCAGGGGCGAGCGCGAAGCCGCGCCGTCGCTCGATCATCAGCAATGTCGCCTGGGTCGCTGGCTCACCGGCGAAGGCGGGGGGGACAGCCCGGGTGGGCCGCTGGCAGCGCAGGCAAGCGCCTTGCACCAGCAAATGCACCATCTCGCCGACGAACTGGTCACCCTGTACCTCCATGGCGGGAAGGCCGAAGCGCTGGCAAGACTCGGCGAACTGCACGCGCTGCGCGACGCCGTCTTCGAACAGTCACCCGCCCTGCTGCAGGATTGAACGGGTCATTGACGAAGAGCATCCGCTGCCTGCGATGCCGAGCGCGAAGAGCAGCCGCGACCACCGATCGGAGTTGAAATGGATCCCCTGACCCATGCCCTGTTGGGCGCAACCGCTGCGCAGGCCGCGCTGGGCCCGCGCCTGGGTCGTCAGGCGTGGCTGCTCGGTGCCCTCGGCGGCGTCCTGCCCGACATCGACATCCTGATCCGCAGTTCGACCGATCCGCTGCTGGCGATCGAATACCATCGCCAGTTCACCCACGCGCTGGTCTTCATTCCGGTCGGCGGCCTCGTCGCGGCGTCGCCCTGGCTGCTGCAGCAGCGTTATCGCGCCGATTGGCGGCCGCTGCTGGCCGCCGCGACGCTCGGCTATGCCACGCACGGCGTCCTCGACGCGTGTACCAATTACGGTACCCATCTCTTCTGGCCGTTTCTGCCCTGGCGAGTCGCCTGGCACTGGATCACCACCATCGGCCCGCTGTTGACGCTGATGCTGCTCTGCGGGCTGGTGTTTGCCCTTCGTCGGCAGTCACGCGGCCCGGCGCTGCTCTCCCTGCTGCTGGGGTTCGGCTATGTCGGCACGGCCGCCTGGCAGCGCGAGCGGGCGCTCGCCATGCAGGCGCCGATCGCCGCTGCCCGCGGCCATCCCGTGGTGCGCGCCGAGATGTTCCCGACGGTCGGCAATCCCGTTCTCTGGCGATCGGTCTATCAATCGGGCGAGACGCTGTACACCGATCGTCTGCGCGTCCTCGGCGCCGACCGCAGCAGCTGGAAAGCGGGCAGCCAGGTCGCCCTGTTTCTCGACCACCATCTGCCGCCGGCGGCCGCCGCGGACGCCCGCATCCGCCGCGATCTTGCCCGCTTCAGCTATTTTTCCGCCGGCTGGACGGCGCTTGCCGACAGCGATCCGAGCGTCGTCGGCGATGCCCGCTATTCGCTGCGGACCGACGCCTTCGAACCGATCTGGGGAGTTCGCTTCCACCCGGGTACTGACGCCCCCACCGAATGGGTCGATCGCACGGCCCGCAACCGCATCCCGATCAGCGAACTGTGGCGCGAGATCAACGGCTCGGCGCCAGGCTATCGTCGCCTGCCGCCAGCGCGTGACAACAACCCGGCGTAGGTCCTTGCCTGAGGAGATGTTGATAATGGACAGGAACGGTCTGCTCACGCCTTGCTGCCGCTGCTGCTGCTCGCCTTGCTACCCTGCCGGAGGCGCATGGAAATCCTGATCGAGGTCATCCTCAAGGCAGGCCGCGCGGGGGTCGAGCTCGCGCTGTTCATCCTCCTGCCGATCACCGTCGTCATGCTCTCGATCATGCGCCTGCTCGAAGCACGCGGCCTGCTCGACTGGCTGGTCGCACGCCTGGCGCCATTGCTGCGGCCGTTCGGACTCACCGCGCTGGGCGTCTTCGCCGCCCTGCAGATCAGCCTGGTCAGCTTTGCCGCGCCGATTTCCACCCTCGCGATGATGGACCAGCGCGGCGTCTCCAAGCGCCACCTGGCGGCGACCCTGGCGATGGTGATGGCGATGGCGCAGGCCAACGTCTCGCTGCCAATGGCGGCGATGGGACTCGCCTTCGGCCCGCTGATCATGCTCTCGGTGGCTGGCGGGCTGATTGCCGCAGCGGTCACCTGGTACGGCTTCGGGCGTCGCCTCGACAGCCGCGAGGAACTGATCGACGAATCGCTCAAGCATCCGCATGCCGAGGACGCCAAGGGCGTGCTCGACGTCATCAACCGCGCCGGCGCCGAAGCCTTCCGGATCTCGATTGGCGCCATCCCGATGCTGGTCCTGTCGCTGGTCGTGGTGCACGGCCTGCGCTCGGTCGGCGCGATCGATGGCCTGACGCGCCTGCTCTCGCCGCTCCTCGGTTTCCTCGCCATCGACCCGATGATCGTCCTGCCGGCGCTGACCAAGGTGCTCGCCGGTGGCACCGCGATGATGGGCGTGATGGACGAACTGACGCGCGCCGGACAGGTCAGCGCGTCTTTCATCAACCAGAGCGCCGGCCTGCTGATCAACCCGCTCGACATTCCCGGCGTCGCCATCCTGATCAGCGCCGGCCGGCGGGTCGCCGAGGTCTGGAAAGCCGCGGCCTGCGGCGCCATCATCGGCATCCTCGCCCGCACCGTCGGGCAGGTCGCGATCTTCTGACTACGGCCCGGGCTGGCCAGCGTCCGCTCGCGCCAACGGGAGAGCGGGCGAGAAAAATTCAGACTCGGTCGTTTGCAGAAGGCGGTCCCGGAAGACCTTCCGGGTCATGACCTCTCACCCCGTGCCGCGAGATAAATCCCGACCAGCAGCATAAAAAATCCGACGCCCTGCAGCAGGGCAAACGACTCGCCGAAGAAAAGCCACGCCAGGGCTGCGCTGCCGACCGGTTCACCGAGCGTGACGACGGCGATGAAGGTGGGCGAGACATGTTTGAGCGACCAGTTGTACGAGGTATGGCCGAGGAGCTGCGGGCCGAGCGCCATGCCGAGGGCGACGAGGTAGGCGGCGTTGGTGTAACCGCCGAGTTCGGTGCTGCTCGCCTGGCAGGCGAGCAGGAGGAAGAGGGCGGCGCTGCCGTAGGCGAGCCAGACGTAGGCGGGCAAGGGCAGGGTGGCGCGCAGGCTGCGGCCGATCAATAGATAGGCTGAAAAACACCAGCTGCCGATAATGGCCAGGCAGTTGCCGAGCAGCGGATGGCTGCCGGGGGCGCTGCTGCGGCTGTCGCTCCAGAAGATCAGCAGGCTGCCCGAAAGCGAGATGACGACGCCGACGAGCATCAGCCGGCTGGGCCTTTCGCCGAAGAGGACGAAGGACGCGATGCCGATCCACAGCAGGTTGGTCGTCACGAGGGCGGTGCTGCTCGCCACCGAAGTGTATTCGAGCGAGGTGATCCAGGTCGCGAAGTGCAGCGCGAGGAAAAAACCGGCGCCGCAGGTCAGCAGGGCCTGTCGACGGTCCAGCGTGCGCAGCGTTCGGCCCGACTGCCAGAGGGCGATCGGCGTGATGAAGAGCGCCGCGAGGCCCAGGCGCAGGGTGGCGATGGCGAGCGACGGCAGCCCGTGACCCTGGGCGAAGCGCGCCAGGATGGCGCCGAAGGAGATCGCCAGCAGGCCGATGCCGAGCACCAGAAAGGGAAGCCAGCGCGGTGGCCTGCTGCGGTCCACGGCCTAGGCGGCCGATTCAGCGCGACCGCCTTCGAGATACGCGGCATGGACTTCCGGGTTGGCGAGCAGCTCGCGACCGCTGCCCGAGAGGATGATCTGACCATGCTGCATGACGTAGCCGCGATGTGCGACGCGCAGCGCATGGTGCGCGTTCTGTTCGACCAGCAGGATGGTCATCCCGTGTTCGCGGTTGAGTTCGCGGACGGTCTGGAAGATCTTCTTGATGTACAGCGGCGCGAGGCCCAGCGAAGGTTCGTCGAGCAGCAGCAGCTGTGGTCGGCTCATCAGCGCGCGGGCGATCGCCAGCATCTGCTGCTCGCCGCCGGAGAGCGTCCCGGCGCGCTGCTGGCAGCGTTCTTCGAGGATCGGGAAGAGCTGGTACATGCGCTGCAGGTCGACCGCGAAGTTCATCCCCTCGCCGAGCACGGCGCCCATCTGCAGGTTCTCGATCACCGTCATGCGCGGAAAGATTCGCCGGCCTTCGGGAACCAGCGCGATGCCGCGGCGGGCGATCTCGTGCGTCGGCAGCGGCGTGATGTCTTCGCCGGCGAAGACGATGCGCCCGCCCGATGCGCGCGGCTGACCGAAAATGGTCATCATCAGCGTCGACTTGCCGGCGCCGTTGGCTCCGATCAGGGTTACCACCTCGCCGACCTGGACCGAGAGATCGACGCCGTGTAGCGCGTGAATGGCGCCGTAGTGGGCATGTAGGCCCGAGAGCTGGAGCATCATCGGACGGCCTCCGGGTGCAGTTCTTCATCGGCGTCTTCCTCGCCGAGGTAGGCCTTGATCACGTTCGGGTCGCGCTGGATGTGCGCCGGCGTTCCTTCGGCGATCTTGCGCCCGTAGTTGAGGACGCAGATATGGTCGGAAACATTCATCACGACACTCATGTCGTGTTCGATCAGGAGGATGGCGATCCCTTCGTCGGCCGCGAGGTGCTTCAGGAGTTCGTTGAGCTGCGCCGATTCGCGCGGGTTGAGACCGGCAGCCGGTTCGTCAAGGCAGAGCAGCAGTGGATCGACGCACAGGGCGCGGGCGATCTCGATCCGCCGTTGCATGCCGTAAGGCAGTTCGCCGGCGGCGCTGTCGGCCTTGTCGATCAGGCTCAGGCGCTCGAGCCAGCCGACCGCCTTGGCCATCGCTGCCTGTTCGGCACGGCGATAGACCGGCAGGCCGAAGAGACCGGCGAACGAGAAGTGCGAGGCGTGCTGCAGCGTATTGTGCTGGGCGACCATGAGGTTTTCGAGCACGGTCATTTTCGGGAACAGGCGGATGTTCTGGAAGGTGCGAACGACTTTCGCCGTGCGCGCGACCTGATGGCTCGCCAGCTTTTCGAGCCGCATGACGCCGCGCTGGGGGTGGTTGAGGCGGACGCTGCCGATGGTCGGTTTGTAGAAACCGGTCAGGCAGTTGAAGAAGGTCGTCTTGCCGGCGCCGTTCGGCCCGATGACGCCGGTGATCTGGCGCGCCGCGACGTCGAGCGAGAGGTCGTCGATCGCCAGCAGGCCGCCAAAGCGCATCGTCAGGCGCTCGACGCTGAGCAGCGGCGCGGCGCTCATCGACGGCTCCCGGCGGCGAGGTGACGCACCGTCGGCTCGCGATGCGAGAGGATGCCGCCCGGTTTCCAGACCATGATCAGGATCATCGCGGCACCGAAGACCAGCATCCGGTATTCGGCAAAGTCGCGCCCGAGTTCGGGCAGGAGGACCAGTACCAGTGACGCGAGGACGACGCCGAGCTGGCTGCCCATGCCGCCGAGGACGACGATCGCGAGGATGATCGCCGACTCGTTGAAGGTGAAGGATTCGGGCGAGATGAAGCCCTGCCTGGCAGCGAAGAAGACGCCGGCGAAACCGCCGAGCATGGCGCCGAGGGCAAAGGCCGAGAGCTTGACGTTGCGCGCGTTGATGCCCATCGCCTTGCAGGCGATCTCGTCCTCGCGCATCGCTTCCCAGGCGCGGCCGATCGGTAGTTTGCGCAGCCGCGAGACGAGCAGGTTGGTGAGCAGCGCGAGGAACAGGATCAGGTAATAGAGGAAGATGATCCGCTGGTTCGGCGAGTATTCGAGGCCGAAGAAAGTGGCGAAGGTCGGGTCGTCGCCCGGCGGCCTGAACGGCAGGCCGAAGAACGACGGGCGGGGAATCGAGCTGATGCCGTTCGGGCCACCCGAGAGCTCGGTCCAGTTGACCAGGATGACACGGATGATCTCGCCGAAGCCGAGCGTCACGATCGCCAGGTAATCGCCACGCAGGCGCAGCGTCGGCCAACCGAGCAGGATCCCGAAAGCCGCCGCCATGGCCCCGGCGACCGGCAGCGCCTGCCAGAAACTCCAGCCGAATTCGGTCGCCAGAACGGCATAGGTGTAGGCGCCGACGGCGTAGAAGGCGACGTAGCCGAGGTCGAGCAGGCCCGCGAGGCCGACGACGACATTCAGCCCCCAGCCGAGCATGACGTAGATCAGCACCGTGGTCGCGGTATCGACGACATAGCGGTTGTCCGGGAAGACGATCGGCAGCACCAGCGAAACGCCGAGCGCTCCCCAGCCGACCCAGGTCAGCAGCGGACGGGTCGTCAGGCTGACTCCGGCGACCGGCGCCGCGGCCTGTTCGCGCGCCAGCCTGCGCAGCCGCCAGTGGTCGAAGGTGTAGCGCAGCAGCAGGCGACCGGCGAAGCAGGCGGCGACGAAGGCGAACAGCGTCGGCCAGCGGCTGGCGATGCGCAGCGCGCCGCCCTGGTCGACGGTGGTGAGACCGATCATCGGAATGCCGAGCAGCAGCGCGATGAATGCGACTGCCAGCGCGTCCCTGAAACGTTCGGCCGGCGAAATGGCGTGATGGGCGAAAACCAGGGCCGCCATCAGACTTTCTCCACTTCAGGACGGCCGAGCAGGCCGGAAGGGCGGAACATCAGCACCAGGATGAGGATGCTGAAGGTCGCCACGTCCTTGTATTCGGCCGACAGATACGACGCCCAGAACGCCTCGATGAGGCCGATCAAGAGGCCGCCGAGCATCGCCCCCGGCAGCGAGCCGATGCCGCCGAGGACGGCGGCGGTGAAGGCCTTGATGCCGGCGACGAAACCGATGTAGAAATCGACGACGCCGTAATAGACCGTGACCATGACCCCGGCGACCGCGGCGAGCGAAGCGCCGAGCATGAAAGTGAGCGAAATCGTGCGGTCGACGTTGATGCCGAGCAGCGCCGTCATCGTCCGGTCCTGCTCGCACGAGCGCTGCTGGCGACCGAACGAGGTGCGCGTGATCAGCCAGGTGAAACCCGCCATCAGGGCGACGGTGACAAAGACGATGAGAATCTGCGAGTAGGCGAGGCGAACCGTGAAGCCGTCGATGGTCATCAGGTCGATGCCGCCGACCAGCACCGGCGCGATCGGCTTGACCCGGGCGCCCTGCGTCAGCTGCACCATGTTCTGCAGGAAGATCGACATGCCGATCGCCGAGATCAGCGGCGCCAGGCGACTCGCCCCGCGCAGCGGCCGATAGGCGATGCGCTCGACCGTCCAGCCATAGACCGAGGTGAAGAGCACGGCGATGAGCAGAACCAGCAGCAGCGACAGCGGGATCGAGCTGATGCCGAAGGTGGCGAGCAGGGTAAACACGGTCACCGCGATGAAGGCGCTGACCATGTAGATATCGCCGTGCGCGAAGTTGATCATGCCGATGATGCCATAGACCATCGTGTAGCCGATGGCGATCAGACCATAAACGGCACCCAGCGTCAGGCCGTTGATGAGTTGTTGCAGGGCAAGAGCCATGAGCCTCCTCTTCGCTGCGGCGCGCCTGGGCGCGGATTGTTTTTGTCGTGGTCGCAAGCGGCAAAGCCTGGCCCTCCCGGGGCCATGTTACGGTGCCGGGAGTTTTTTGTCATCCGTTGCTGCCTTCTTTCGCTGGCCTGGTCGTGACCATGACGCGGGTCGGGCAGCTGACCTGGCACGTTTGTCGGGACGTGGTCGCCTCGCTCGATGCGCCGTTTGACCGCATCGCCAGCTGAGTGAACGCCCGACTCATCAGCGCTCGCGTCCGGCCTCGTGCCAGGCGCGGCGCAGCGGCGACAGCAGGTACTCGGCGACGGTGCGCGTGCCGAGCAGGATCTCGGCGTTGGTCTGCATTCCGGCCGCCAGCGCAAAGGTTTCACCGTCCATCCCGAGGCGCATGCTGTTGAGCGCCACCAGTGCCTTGTAGACCAGAGGCGGCGTCTTGCTGTGCGCGTCGTTCGCAGCGTTGGGACTGCTGCCGCCATCGGCCGAGTCGGCGCTGACGTGCTCGACGGTACCGTCGACCATGCCGTATTTCTGAAAGGGGAAAGCGGCGAACTTGAGTTTCACCGGCTGCCCCTGGCGAACGAAGCCGATGTCCTCGTTGCTCACCCAGACCTCGGCGCGCAGCGTTTCTTCGCTCGGTATCAGCGTCAGCAGCACCGTTCCCGGCTGCACGACGGTGCCGCTGGTATGCGTCGACAGATCCTTGACGACGCTGTCCTGCGTTGCCCGAAGCTCCAGCAGCGACTGTCGGTGCGCCTGCTTGGCGACCTCCTGCGCCAGCTTCTCGGCCTGGCCATGCACCTCGTTGCGTTCGCCGTGCAACTGGCGGCGGTAGTCGCTGTCGATCTGCGCCAGCCGCTTCTCCGACTGCCTGACGTAGGCGCGGTTCGATTCGATCAGGTGGATCTGGTTCTTGAGTTCCTGTTCCTTCTCGATGCGCTCGCGCTTCTTGTCGCTGGCCATCAGGCTGCCGGCAAACCCCTCCCTGACCAGTTTCGCGAAGGCCTGGTCCTGCTGCTGATAGTGCGGCAGCGTTTCGACGAGGCGCGCCCTGACCTGCTCGGCCGACGCGAGATCGTGCCGGTAGCGGATCAGCCGGCTCGTTTCCTCGGCCAGCGCCGCGTCCAGCGCGGCGCGGTTGGCGCGGTACTGCGCGGCAATCTCGCGCGCGAGTTCCGGCGGATCATCGGCCGCCGCGACATAGGCCCTGTCTGCCAGTTCGGCATCGATGCGTGCCAGCGTCGCTTTCTTGCGCCGGTAATCGGCTGCGATCGCGCGGCTGTCGGCGTCGCTGAGCAGCGTATCCATGCGCATCAGCACCTGCCCGGCGCGCACGCGCTCGCCCTCGCGCACCAGGATTTCCCTGACGATTCCCGACTCGGCCGGCTGGACGATCTTCAAGTAGCTGTGCGGGATCAGCTTGCCTTCGGCGACCGCGACGATGTCGAGCCGCCCGATCAGCGCCCAGCCGATCAGCAGCCCGGATAGCGGTTGCAGCGCCTGCGCCTGGCTGCCGAAGCCCGGGTTGCCGAGCGCCTCCTGTGCGGCGACAACGCCGATGCCTGCCAGCGTCCCATTCCTGCCGTACTGGTAGGCGAGGTCGCCGCCGAGCGCGGTGCTGTCCGAGTTGGCCAGATGGAACTGACTCAGCGCATGGGTCAGCGCCCAGACGCTCAGCGTCGGGTTGGCGTCCCGGGCTGCGTCGAAAGCGCCGGCCAGGCCGGCGAAGTCGAAGGTCTCGACCTTGTTGTCACGGAGTGGATCGTTGCCACCCGGCGCGAAATCGGCCATCGCTTCGGCGATCATCTGCAGCGTCAGCACGCTGCGCGTCGGCGTCGCGGCGTACCAGTCGGTGAAAGCGATCTGGTCGCTGGTGCCGGCCTTGAGCAGCAGGTCGTTGCCCGACTTGCTCAAGGAAAGGTCGCTGTAGCGCAGCCCGCCGCCAAGCGACAGAGTGCCGTTGCCGAGGCCGCCAGCGCTCAGGCTGTCCTGCCCGTCGCCCCTGTTGAAGAGAATGACGTCGTCGCCACCGCCGGTGGCCAGCGTGTCGTTGCCCCGGCCGCCCAGATAGAGTTCGGCGGCGGCCCCGCCGGCGAGCGTATCGTTCCCGGCGCCACCGTTGAAGAGGCCCGCGCCAGAAGTGTCGCTGAGCCGGTCGTTGCCGGCGCCGCCTTCGAGAAGGTCGATGCCGGCAGCGCCGTTGAGGGCGTCGTTGCCGGCGCCGCCACTGAGCAGGTTGTTGGCGGTATTGCCGGCCAGTCTGTTGGCCAGCGCATTGCCGATGCCGTTGATCGCGTCGGCGCCGGTCAGGGTAAGGTGCTCGACATTGGCCGAGAGGGCGTAGCTGACGCTCGACCGGACGTGGTCGGTGCCTTGATTGTCCGCTTCGCTGACCACGTCGCCAGCGTTGTCGAGCGCATAGGTATCGTTGCCGGCGCCGCCGATCAGCAGGTCGCTGCCGGCGCCACCGTCGAGCGTGTCGTTGCCGTCATGGCCGTAGATCGCGTCGTTGCCGCCGTCACCGAAGACCTTGTCGTCGAATCGGGTGAAGGTTGCGCTGCTTGCCGCATCGCCCATATGCACGCCCACCTGGCCGAGCAGCGCCTGTGCGCCCAGGGGCTGGCCGTCGGCGAAGCGCACTTCGCTCAGGATCTGGTCGTTCCAGTTCCTCATGCGATAGAAATAGCTTTCCAGAACCGCCGAGTCGCCGTTGGCAAACTGGAAGGCGAGGTCGTCGCCAGCGCGGCCCAGCGTCAGGTCGGCGAGATGGTAGTCGGTGAAGACGAGGACATTCTTGGCACCCGAAACCTGTCCCCAGTCGACCACGGTGTCGCGACCATCGCCCTGGTGGAAGACGTAGGTATCGTCGCCGCCAGAGCCCCGCAGGCGGTCGTTACCGGTGCCTCCGGTCAGGCGGTCGTTACCGTTGCCGCCGTCAAGCGTGTCGCTGCCGGCGCCACCGTCGAGCGTGTCGTTGCCGTCATGACCGTAGATCGCGTCGTTGCCGCCGTCACCGAAGACCTTGTCGTCGAATCGGGTGAAGGTTGCGCTGCTTGCCGCATCGCCCATATGCACACCCACCTGGCCGAGCAGCGCCTGTGCGCCCAGGGGCTGGCCGTCGGCGAAGCGCACTTCGCTCAGGATCTGGTCGTTCCAGTTCCCCATGCGATAGAAATAGCTTTCCAGAACCGCCGAGTCGCCGTTGGCAAACTGGAAGACGAGGTCGTCGCCAGCGCGGCCCAGCGTCAGGTCGGCGAGATGGTAGTCGGTGAAGACGAGGACATTCTTGGCACCCGAAACCTGCCCCCAGTCGACCACGGTGTCGCGACCATCGCCCCGGTGGAAGACGTAGGTATCATTGCCGCCAGAGCCCCGCAGGCGGTCGTTACCGGCGCCTCCGGTCAGGCGGTCGTTACCGTTGCCGCCGTCAAGCGTGTCGCTGCCGGCGCCACCGTCGAGCGTGTCGTTGCCGTCATGACCGTTGATCGCGTCGTTGCCGCCGTCACCGAAGACCTTGTCGTCGAATCGGGTGAAGGTTGCGCTGCTTGCCGCATCGCCCATATGCACGCCCACCTGGCCGAGCAGCGCCTGTGCGCCCAGGGGCTGGCCGTCGGCGAAGCGCACTTCGCTCAGGATCTGGTCGTTCCAGTTCCCCATGCGATAGAAATAGCTTTCCAGAACCGCCGAGTCGCCGTTGGCAAACTGGAAGACGAGGTCGTCGCCAGCGCGGCCCAGCGTCAGGTCGGCGAGATGGTAGTCGGTGAAGACGAGGACATTCTTGGCACCCGAAACCTGCCCCCAGTCGACCACGGTGTCGCGACCATCGCCCCGGTGGAAGACGTAGGTATCATTGCCGCCAGAGCCCCGCAGGCGGTCGTTACCGGCGCCTCCGGTCAGGCGGTCGTTACCGTTGCCGCCGTCAAGCGTGTCGCTGCCGGCGCCACCGTCGAGCGTGTCGTTGCCGTCATGACCGTTGATCGCGTCGTTGCCGCCGTCACCGAAGACCTTGTCGTCGAATCGGGTGAAGGTTGCGCTGCTTGCCGCATCGCCCATATGCACGCCCACCTGGCCGAGCAGCGCCTGTGCGCCCAGGTGCTGGCCGTCGGCGAAGCGCACTTCGCTCAGGATCTGGTCGTTCCAGTTCCCCATGCGATAGAAATAGCTTTCCAGAACCGCCGAGTCGCCGTTGGCAAACTGGAAGACGAGGTCGTCGCCAGCGCGGCCCAGCGTCAGGTCGGCGAGATGGTAGTCGGTGAAGACGAGGACATTCTTGGCACCCGAAACCTGCCCCCAGTCGACCACGGTGTCGCGACCATCGCCCTGGTGGAAGACGTAGGTATCGTCGCCGCCAGAGCCCCGCAGGCGGTCGTTACCGGTGCCTCCGGTCAGACGGTCGTTACCGTTGCCGCCGTCAAGCGTGTCGCTGCCGGCGCCACCGTCGAGCGTGTCGTTGCCGTCATGACCGTTGATCGCGTCGTTGCCGCTCGCACCGATCACCACGTCGTCCCCTAATCCACCATCGTATCTTGCGCCGACCGCGCTCATTACATGAAAATCATCGCCGGCTGTCGCCGCGCCGGTATAGGTCGGGCCCAGGCTGTTTCTAAGCGCTTCCCAAGTACCGTTGCCCTCGGCCATGCCAATCCATTGGCTCAGCTTGGCAAAGCCTTCCCAGCCGGACCTCTGCAATGTTTCCCCGGTGTATTTGACCAACTCGATCCGGTCGAGCAACGCACTGGCCGGGTCGCTCGCATAACGCGAATGCAGCGCCGCTTCCATCGCCGTAAAATCCAGCGCAATGCCGCCCTCGTTAATCGTCAGTCTGATCTGGTCGAGGTAGGGCTTGAGCCGTGTCTGCAGCACCAGCCCGCCATAGACCGATTCCTTGAGTTGGGCGTAGCTCTGGTCGAGTCGCGGTAGCTGTGCGGTGTTGAGCGTCACAAAGGCGTATCTGCTCGCTGACGCCCCGACGGCGCCGCCCGTCACCGTGCCCTGCTGGGTGGCCGCCAGCATCACCTGGCCCTGGCCGGTGGTCACCCGGTCGTCAGCAACGGTAACGAATTGCAGGCCATTGAAACGCTCTAGGATGCCGATCAGGTTCTCGTAATGGCGTTGCTGCGCTTGCAGCGCATTGAGGCGCGCGCTGTCGGCGCCGGCGACGTTGCCAGTGCTGGCCGAGCCCGAGTTGTTACCACCCGAACTACCACTGCTCATTCCGCCAGGGTGGAGGGCGAAGTAATCGGCGACTGACATTCCCGGCGGCAGGTAGGCGAGCGTGTAGCCGCGGCTTCGCGCGTCGGCGATCGAGGTTTTCATGGTCGAGGTGCTGGCCCAGTCGGCGAGCAGCTGGTCAATGCCGCTCATCATCTGGTTGCGGGTGACGCTCGCGAAGGCATTGATCTGGCCGACCAGCGCGCCATTGAGGCTCGCCGCTTCCTGCAGGTCGCGCACCATGCCGGCGCCTTGCATACCGGGTAGAGCCTGGGCCTGCTCGGTGAGCGGGATATGATCGGTAAATTCGCGATAGAAAGGGTTCTGCGCCAGATCGAGGTTACCGGTGCGGGCGGTGGTGAACTCGCCGACGCTGCCGGCCTGGCCGCTGGTCCTGGTGTAGGTGCCGGCCGCGCTCTGGACGTTGCCGTTGCCGAGCGCGATGCTGGTCGCGGTGCTGACCAGGCTGATGCTGGTGATGCCGGCGGCGGCGAGAGTCGACAGTTCGTTGCTCTGACTGATGCCGTCCTGGTTCAGGTCGCGCCAGATTTTGACATTGGCGTACTGGGCGTCGAGCGCGCTGAAGAGGCCGTCGTGATTGCTGTCGAGGTCGGCGAGAGCGGCAAAGCCGTTGGCGGCTTTCTGACCGCTGGCTAATGTGGTGTCGACGCCGAAAAGCTCGCCGCCGTTGTCGATCGTGCCGTTGCCGTTGCGGTCCAGCGCGAGGAAGGCATCGTCGCCTTTGACCCAGCCGGTGCCAGTCCTGACGCCGTCGCCGTCATGGTCGAAGAGGACGGGATTGGTGCCAGTGCCGATGGTTTCGAGGCCGTCGCCGTCGAGGTCGAGGGCTAGCGGGTCGCGGCGGATGGCGGAGCGGGCGGCGACGTAGAAGTCGTTGAGGGGTTTTGCAATATTTTTGTCCCACCAAGTCGGTTCTCCCATTAGGTCGTGCTCCATGCCCCATCGATTGAACCATGGTAAAACGTTACCTTGAAATCCGCTTTCAGGTGCATCAATTAGCCCACCCACGTTTAGAGCTTGATAGGTAAAGTCAACGCAAGAGTTGTATAGCCCATTGTATTCCGCCCATCTGCCGGTATTGTGGTCGGCATTAATTGCTGCACGTTCTGCCCAGTTTCTAATATTGTTGTACTGTTCCAGTGATATTTCTTTCTTATAGTTGTATGGAGGGGAGATATAATGGTCGTCATCGTTTCTTTTTACTACTCCGTCGCCGTGAGGCTGACCTTCAGTACGAGGAGCGAATCCATATGAACTCTCGTTTCCATTTCCGTCGTCTAGTGTGAACCACATATGCCCTGTACGCGATGGACTTTCTCCAACGATAGGGTTTCCGACCGGAGCAATATGAACGGTTATTGTAAGCATTTATCGATTCTCCCAAGTGTTAATTTAATTAGGGACATCAGAATTAGTACGAAGAGATTAATTGCGCCATATGTCAGAACGCCGACTGCAAGTGTATGAAGGGACAAATCTCGGAATTCAAAAAAGGTCGAAATAATACCTGTTGTTATGGATGACAACGCCCATAGTACAAGCAGCCTATTTGCTTTGGTATCAACCATATAGGCTGAAAGTAGTGGAATAGCAAAAACCCATCCATTCCAAGGAATAAATATGACGACGAACACATCAAGCAAATCTTTGCCGATTCCAAAACTCCGAGGAATGACAATAATTGGCAGAACGATTCCTTTGATCTTGCAGAACAAGAACACCAAGTCTGCTGCAAGAAAAACAACGAACGGCAATGCGCCGCGAACGTTAATGCCATCAGTATTAATGTGGGCACCAAGATTCTCACTCATTCCACTATCCTTCAACCACAAGAAAAGCAACTAAAGGGGTCAACTTTGCATTTGTTTTTTCATTAACATATAAAACTGTGTTTTGGGCTTGCTTCAAGCAGATTTCGGCCTTGAGCATCGTTCCGGGCATCCCCGCTACACCACCCAGCCCGCTGGGGGCGCCGACCGCCACCGGCTTGCACCCGTCGCCCGATGAATCGGGTCCCTACGAGAGCATCGCGCGGGATCCCTACACGAAAACCGTAGCCCGATTCATCGGGCGCTCTGTCGATCGGCCGGTAGCTGGCCGGAGCGATGATCAAGGCCCAACTGGGCCTTGATCGTCGCTCCGGCCACGCCATGGGCACTGCACTACTCCGGCGCGGTGGCAGCGGCTCCCGGGCCGAACGACGCTCTCCCCGGTGCGGGGCTGCCTCGCCGGTGACTTCAGCACTGCTTGCCACGGATAGACCACGCCGCACCCCATACGGTGGCTCCCAGGCAGATGGCTGGAACGATGATCAAGGCCCCGATGATGTCCTTGGTGCTTTCGTCTACGGCCAGGTGGATCTTGCGCCACGTCCGCCGCTTGCCGACCCCGTGCTGGCGTACCTTCCATTCCCCTTCGCCGAAAATCTTCAGCCCGGTCGAATCGACCACCACATGCGTCGGCCCCTGGCGCGGCCGGCGCGGAATCGTCACCGAAATTTCCGCCGCACGTCGCGACAGGTAGCTGTGGTCCGGGACCGGCAGGTCCAGGTGGCTCAGACGCATCAAGGACCTCACCAATCCTTCCGTGGCCCGGTAAGGCAACTGGAACAACGCCTTGATCGTCAGGCATGTCTGGATGGCCATATCCGAGTACTGCCCAGGGGTGCCGCGCCCCACCGGCGGCGGTGGCGTCCAGTGGTCCCGAATGCTTTCATCGTCGAACCAGATCGTCAGATTGCCGCGATTGACCAGCGCCCGGTCGTACTCCGACCAGTTCCTCACCCGATACTGCTGCTTCAGCCCCACCTCGCCCGTGTCCGCCTTCACCCGCATGGCCATCTCGCACCCTCCTCTTGCCGCCAAACCCCGAACTCCGGGGGTTCATGCCAATATACTACACCAACGCCGATATTTACTGTAATTGAATATCCCATGATTTAATCCTTCAAGTGCTTGCGCTTAAAAATAAAAAGCGTAAATAAATGAACAATCAATAGTGGAACAAAAACCAGAACAAAAACCGAAGGGATGTTCTCAGGAGTAGCTGCTACAAGAAATACTCCCTTACTCCCGGTCGCCCAGCTAGATATGACATATATCAGCGTCGCAAATCCAATTTCTGACACCGTTGGTATGCCCCAAAAACGTCGCCCACCTTCCATAAGTACTCCTGCTGCCACAGGAACGATGCACCCAAACGCGAATAAAGGAATTGTCAAAAAATCGATCGAGTTATAGATTGACCAAAACCATTCGACATGGATTGCAGCCAGTCCAGGATCTAATAGCCTCCTGTGGATAATCCCGAAGAAGACCAGGAAAACCAGAAAAAGTAAGATTCGAAGAACGATGCGGGAAAAGTCTCTGGGGTTGATATTCACGCGACACTCCTTAACTGATTATAGTTCGCCGCCTCCAGAATCGAGAAATCCAGCGCAATCCCTCACTCACCGCTTCTGAGCGCCATCAGGATCCAGTTTCGCAAACAGCCGCCAAAGTGGGATGTGCCGGTCACGTACCATGCCGGCGCACGGCATCTCGCGCAGAGTCCGGGCCTGCGTCAACGGGGTCAGTGGTATTTCCTTCTCATATTTCATAGATTTTCCTCCCCCATCACCTCAACCACTGTCGTATGCCGATCCTCGTCAAAACTGAACACCTCATCGACCTGCAGCCCCCTGGGAATCTGGTGCGTGATGAACAGCATCGTGACCTTCCCCTTGAGCCTGTTGATTGTCCTCGCGAAGAGTTCGGCGGTCGGCTGGTCGAGGTTGGAGACCGCTTCGTCGAAGATCAGGATCTTCGGCCGCTTGAGCAGTGCCCGGGCAATCGCGATGCGCTGCTTCTGGCCGCCCGAGAGGCCGGTGCCGCGTTCGCCGATCTCGGTCTGGTAGCCGGCGGGAAGCCTCTCGATCACGTCGTGAATCTCGGCGGCCTTGCAGGCGGCGATGATGTCGTCGAAGCTGGCGTGCGGGTGCGCCATCAACAGGTTGTCGTAGAGCGTTCCCGAGAACAGCACCGTCTCCTGTGGCACGACGCCGAAGACACTCCTGAGCTCGTTGGCCGCGAGGTAGCGGATGTCCCTGCCGTCGATCGCGATATGGCCTTCCTGCGGCGGGTAGAAACCGAGCATCAGCTTGGCCAGCGTGCTCTTGCCGCAGCCCGAGGGGCCCATGATCACCGACAGGTGGCCGGGTTTGAAGGCGAGGTCGAGATTGCGAAAAAGCCAGGGCAGGTGCGCACCGTAGCGGAAAGCCAGGTTGTGGATGCCGAGATGTCCGTTACCGGCCTGCTCGCGCTGCGGGATCAGCGCATGCGGTTCCTGCGGCATGTCGAGAATGTCACCCAGCCGTTTGACTGCGACATTGGCCTGCTGGAACTCCTGCCACAGGCCGACCAGACGCAGCAGCGGCTGGCTCATGCGGCTGGCGAACATCTGGAAAGCCACCAGCATGCCGACGGTGAAGCCGTCGTTCTGCATCACCCGCAGCGCGCCGACGATCAGGATGGAGAGCGTCATCGCCTGTTCGAGGCCGTTGGCGATGACGTGGTAGGTGTTGCCGATCTGCCGGGTCGAGAAGCCGGCGGCGAGATACCGGGCGAGCAGGTCGCCGTACTTTTTGTCGATGTCGGGCTCCATCTGCAGCGATTTCACGGTGGCCATGCCGCAGACGTACTCGGTGAGGAAGGACTGGTTGCGCGCGCCGAGCAGGAACTGGCGATTGAGTTTGTCGCGCAAGAGCGGTGCGACGAGCAGGCTGATCAGCGCGATCAGCCCGAGCAGCGCCACCGCGATCAGCGAGAGCTGCCAGCTGTAGGCGAACATCACGGCCAGGAAGATGAGCAGGAAGGGGAAGTCGAGGATCAGCGTGACGGCGGCGCCGGAGACGAATTCGCGGATCGTCTCGACGCCGTTCAGGCGGGCGACCAGGGTGCCGGTCGATCTCTGTTCGAAGTAGGGCAGCGGCAGGCGCAGGAGGTGGCGCAGCACCTGACTGCCGAGCACCGCGTCGATGCGGTTGCCGGTGTGCAGGACGAGGTACTGGCGCAGCCAGCTCATGACGGCGGTGAACAGCATGAAGATCAGCAGCGCGACGCCGAGGACGATCAGCGTGCTGCTGCTTTGATGGACGATCACCTTGTCGATGATCACCTGGGTGAAGATCGGCGTCGTCAGGCCGACGAGCTGGATCGCCAGGCTGGCGATCAGCACGTCGCGCCAGATGCTCTTGTGCTTGAGCAGTTCGGGGATGAACCAGGAAAAGCCGAAGCGGCTGGCCGGCGCCTTTTCGTCGGCGCCGAGTCCCGGGGTGTCGTCACTGGCGGCACTGGCGTGGGCGACGAGGATCAGTTCGGGCGCGAAGCGGGTCGCTGCATCGGCGACAGCCATTGTTTCCGGGATCTGGCTGTCAGGGCGGAAGCAGAGCAACTGCTCGCTTGATGCCTTGACGATCAGCAGCGGGGCGAGCGTGTTGTCAGCGATGGCGTCGCTCGGCGAGTCTTCGCCGCTGGGCGAGGGAGCGTATTTCGGGGCCTGGAAGGCGATCACCGGCAGCGGGAGCTTTTGCCAGTCGATGCGGGACAGCGGACAGTGGCCGGTTTTCATCCCCAGTGCGCGCGCCGCTCCGTGCAGGGTCACGAGGTCGTACGGCGGCGGGTAGCCCTGCGCGATCAGCGCGGCGTCGAAGGGAATGCGGAACAGCCCGCACAGGCTGCCGAGCAGCCACAGGATGTCGTCTTGCCGCACCTCGCCTGGACGCTGCATGAGCCTCCCCCTGGCCGTGCCTGATCGTTGATTTGTCCCAACAACAGGGCCACTCTAGAAGAATGGATATATTTGCGCAATATATTCAATTCATTAATTCAGTGGCTTCATGAAAATTTCTGGTCGTTTCCGCTCTGTCGCCCCTTCAGGCTTCTGGCTGAATTGGAAAATTCTCCGGTGCTGCCAAGCCTGCCAGCGAGACGGCCGGTCGAGCGGAGCGGCTCGCCATTGGCAAGCTTGGTGCAGCGGCAAATCGCTCTTCGCCCGTCGTGGCGGCGCCGGCGTCCGGCAGCCACGACGGGCGAAAAGGAGGAAAAGAGGAACGCGGGCTCAGTGCTTGGTGATCACGACCTCGAGGTACTCGCCGGGGACGACCAGCGATGCCGTTCCGGCGGTATTGAGATCTTCGAGCAGTACGGTGATGTCGCGCTCCAGCGCCTGCTGGCCGGTGGCGTCGAGCGCAGCGAAAGCCTTGTGCACCGGTCCGTAGTAATCGCGGAAGATTTGCACCCAGTGCGCCGGCGAGCGATAACGGAAATTGAACAGGCGCCTTTCGCAGCTGATCTGCGCCGCGCGGTCGCCAAACAGTTCGACGATGTGCGGCTCGGTTCCCCACAGCGCCGGCGACTTGACCCCGACCGGTGGCGGCACATGCGCGCCGATCAGCTTGAACAGCTGGCCGACGAAGCCTTCCGGCGTCCAGTTGGCGAGGCCGATGCGGCCACCGTCGCGCAGCACGCGCAACATCTCGCGGGCGCACTGGCTGTGGTCCGGCGTGAACATCGCGCCGAAAGTGGAGAGGACGACATCGAAGTCGCCGTCGTCAAAGGGCAGCTGCTCGGCATCGGCGACCTCGAACTGCACCGACAGGCCTTCGGCGGCAGCGCGCCGGCGGCCCTTGTCGAGCAGCGCCGGCACGTAGTCGATGGCGGTCACGTCGGCGAAGCGGCGCGCCGCGGCGAGCGTGGCATTGCCGTTGCCGGCGGCGACGTCGAGCACGCTGGCGCCGGCCTGGACATCGGCGGCTTCGGCCAGCGTCTCGCCGACGATCTGCAGGGTGGAGCCGATGACCGCAAAGTCGCCGCTTGCCCAGGTCGCCTGCTGGCGTTGTTTGATCGCTGCGAAGTCGGGGGCAAGCGGCGGGTTAACGGGAGCGGTCGGGGCGGGGATATCGAGAACCAGGTTCATTGCAGTCTCCTCGGAGGATGATTGTAAGGTGCCCGCTGGGCGGGTCTCTGGCGCCGGGAAGGCGGTCGCCGCGGGGAGCAACGACGAACCCATTGTTCGCCTTTGGTCGCCTCGACGCTTTTCCGAAAGTCCACCAGCTTTGCCTGTGCGTCCGCCATTTCGGCACCGATCGCCCGATTCATCGAGCGATCGCTCTCTCGATGAACAGTATGCCGAGCCGACCGGTTTACAAAAAAATCATAGCGCAATAAAAATATTGTGCTATGATTTTTTTGCATTCACTTCGACGAGAACTCACTTATGGACAATATTGCGGGTTCACCGGTGGAAGGAGAGAACTTCTTTGGCCGCGATGCGGCGGTCAGGCACCTGCTGGACACTCTGGAGCATGACGACATTCTGCTCCTCGGGCCTCGCCGCATCGGCAAGACCTCTGCAGCCCGCGCCGTGATGGCCAGCGTTCGCAAGCAGGGATGGCGGGCAATCGAAATCAACGTCGCTTCCTGTAGGGACGAAAAAGGCTTTCTCGACAAGCTGGAGAAAACCCTCATGCCGGAACTGGCCTCGATCCCGAAAAAAATCCTGGACAGCATCGGCCAGGCCTGGGGCGCCATCAGCGGCCGCTTCAAATCGCTCAGGGTGGCGGTTCCCGGCGCCGGGTCGCTGGCGATTGATCTCGGCGCGAGTCAGGCAGAAGACTGGACCGAGGTCGGCAGCGACTTCCTGCGCCTGATCTCGGCGGCAGACGAACGCTGGCTGATCTACGTCGATGAACTGCCCATCCTGCTCTTCCACATCATCCGCAACGATCCGCAGGCGGGCGTTCAGCGCGTCCGGCGGTTTCTGGACTGGTTCCGCAATGATGTGCGCGCGCTGCCCGCGGCGAGCCGGGTACGCTGGCTGATCGCCGGTTCGGTCGGTCTCGATACCCTGGTCCAGGAGCACGGCATGGCTGACACGATCAACAGCCTGAATCACCAGGGCCTCGAACCTTTCACGCCCGAAGTGGCGACGGCAATGCTCGTCAAGCTCGCCGACCGCTACCACCTCGAACTCGGCGAGCTTGACGCGAAAAGCATCGTGGACGCCGTGCAATGGCCGCAGCCGTACTATCTGCAGGTCGTTTTTAACCACCTGCGCCGCCTGATCAGCAGCCACCCGCAGGCAAAACCGGCGAGCCTGATCGGGCAGGCCGTAGATAAACTGATCGAACCCGGCACCGACAACGATTTCCATCACTGGGAAGCGCGGCTGTCCCAGCAGTTGTCCGCCCCCGACGCCGCTCACGCCCATGCCCTGCTCAACCGGGCTGCCCGCGACGCCGGCGGTGTTCAGGCGGAATACCTGCTGGCCACACTCGAGGAACGGATGGCCAACGCCCCGCCCGACGCCGCCCAAAAGACTTTCATTCGGCTGAGTGAAATCCTGTTGCGCGATGCCTACTGGTGGGCCGACGAAAGTTCGGGTGCAAAACGCTACCGCTTTCGTCTCGAACCCCTGCGTCGCTGGTGGCTGCGGAGGAACACCCTGTGAACGACTCGGCGAGCTTCCACTACAACCCCGACTGGCTGAGCGACCAGGCGCTTCTCGAGAGCTTCGTCGCCCGCCAGAACGATTTCTTTTTTCTGCGCGGCGAACTCGCGCGCGCTCCGCTCGTCGGCAGCGTCCAGCACTACCTGCTGGTGGGCCTGCGCGGCGCCGGCAAAACCACGCTCCTCAAACGCCTGGCGGTTGCCATCCGCAGCGATGCCGATCTCCACGACCACCTGATCGCGCTCTCTTTTCCCGAAGAACTCTACGAGGTCAAGCACCTCGCCGACTTCTGGTGGGCGGCCTGCGCGGCGCTGGCCGACGAACTCGACCGCGCCCGCCAGACCGCCCGCGCCGATCAACTGATGACTGCGGTCGAGCACACGCGTCGACTCGACGCCGATCCGCTCGCCGATGCCGGGCTCAGGCTGTTGCTGGAAACCTGCGCCGGCCTCGAACGGCGGCCGGTTCTTTTGATCGACAACCTGGACCTGGTTTTCGAACGGATCGACAAGAAAGGCCGCAAGCTCAAGGATCCACACGCGCCGGCCTACTGGGCGCTGCGCGAAGCACTGTCGACCGCGACTTCGCCGATCGTCATTGGCGGCTCGGTTCGCCTGTCCGAACCCTTTACCGATTACGACAAGGCCTTCTACGACTTCTTCCTGCCCAAGCGCCTGGGCAAACTCAGCCTCGATGAAGTCCGCCGGGTCCTCGAGCACCTGGCCGACGCGCAGGAGGTGCCAGCGGTCAAGGCGCGTCTCTCCAGCCGACCGGGCCGGATCGAAGCGCTCTACGACCTCACCGGCGGCAACCCGCGGGCTGTCGGACTGATCTTCGAACTCTTGCGTCAAGGCCCCGCTAGCCGCGCCGTCGAAGATTTCCAGCGCCTGCTGGACACCACCACGCCTTATTACAAGGCACGTTTCGAGGATTTGCCGGAACAGGCGCAGGTGGTCATGCACGCGCTCGCCGTCCGCCGACCCGGCAACAGCGATCACTTGCGCTTCGGTCACACCGCGGCCGAGATCGGGCTCCACACCGGCTTGCCGACCGGCACCATCTCGGCCCAGATGGACGTCCTCGACCGCGAAGGACTGGTCGAAAAATCCGCAGCCCAGGGCCGCACCCAATACCGGATCGCCGAGCAACTGTTCCGCCTCTGGCTACAGATGCGCAGCAACCGCCGTATCCGCCAGAACGTCATCGGGCTGACCGAGTTCCTCGAAGCGATGTACGACAGCAGCGAACTGCTGACGGGTTGTGCGGGCAAGCCGGGCAAAAGCGCCCTGGCCGCGGCGCAGCTGTCCTTCGCGGTCGCCGACACGCGCTGCACGGATCCCGTGCGCAGGAGCCTGGAAGCCCAGGGCGCCGACCGATTGCTGCAACACTTCCGGGAACAGGGGGGCAGGATCGACGATGCCCTGCCCGCAGGGGATCTGCCTGAAGATCTCGAAGCAATCATCCGAATGCGTCAGGAATTGCAGGAATTGCAGGAGAGCCCAGACAACGGACTGAGCACGCAGGAAATCGATGCCTTGCTCGGTTCGCTCGAATTGATCCTGAAGCAGAAGCAGGGCGTGGTCGCCGCGCTCCATTCGCAAGCCACCGCCGCCGATGAGGCCATCCGCTTGCGCGGTCTTCTGGCAGAAGAGCGTCAGCGACTCCTCCGTGACGGACTGCGGGAGTCCGACCTGCCGCTCCTCTTCAGGCAACGCGCCAAAGGACTTTTTCCCCTGCCGGTACTGACGCCTGATGATGTCGAAGCCGCGTGCCAGCAGGAGGAAGATGAAGATCGGGAACTGCTGCGGTCGATGGCCTGGCGCCTCCTCGGCAGCCGGCGATGGGTCAAGCTCAGGGACGAGGTCGCCGCCGAAGAGTGGCTGAACTGGGGGTTAAAACATGCAGGCAAAGCCACCTCGACCGAATGGGCCAACGTTGCCGGAACCTTCCGCCACTCGGCGAGCCTGTCGGCAGCGGCAAAGGCACTCGAGCATGCCTTCAGCCTCGGCTCCTCTGCCCGCGCCTGGCATGAGCAAGGTGCGCAGCTGGCGGCGACAAGTGACCATTTGGCGGCGGCGGAGAGCGCCTACCGCAAGGCGATTGAACTCGATCCGGCAGATGCTTTTCCGTGGAATGGTCTGGGTTATGTGTTGAGCCGTCAACCCAAGCGGCTCGACGAAGCCGAGACCGCCTTCCGCAAGGCGATTGAACTCGATCCGGTAGATGCTCGTCCGTGGAACAATCTGGGTCATCTGCTGAGCAGCCAGCCCAACCGACTCGACGAAGCCGAAACCGCCTACCGCAAGGCGATTGAACTCGATCCGGCAGATGCTCGTCCGTGGATCAATCTGGGTATTCTGCTGAGCAGCCAGCCCAACCGACTCGACGAAGCCGAAACCGCCTACCGCAAGGCGATTGAACTCGATCCGGCAGATGCTCGTCCGTGGAGCAATCTGGGTATTCTGCTGAGCAGCCAGCCCAACCGATTCGATGAAGCCGAAACCGCCTTCCGCAAGGCGATTGAACTGAGTCCAGAGGATAGCGGTTCATGGCTCCGACTTGGCTTTCTCCTCGGAGAAATGTGTGGTCGTCCAGATGAAGCCGAAACCGCCTACCGCAAAGCACTTGAACTGAACCCCGAGGACGCCAGGGCCTGGAACGGTCTGGGCCTTGTTCTCGAAGCACAGGATCGTCACGATGAAGCAGGGCATGCGTATGGTCAGGCCAGAAAGCTGACTGCCGAGGTTCACCCCTACGTGGAATGGAAGCGTACCGAGTTGCAAACCCGCCGGTACACGACGGACGCCCGGCAGGCGCTGGATGCCGGGGATGCTGCTGCTCTGCGCGATGTTCTCGGCCGCCTGCTCGATGAATCGACGGCCATCGCGGCGGCAGTGGTCAGCGAAGCCTTCGTTGAAGACCTGCTGGTCCCTGCGCTGGCGTCCGGCCATGGCACCGCCGCAGCGCTGCTCGCCCTGCTGCGCGATCTCGGTTTCGAGAAGCATGCCAGGCCGCTCCTGCTGGCGCTCGAAGCCGTGATCGGCAACTGCCCGGAAAAGCTTGCGGACATCGAACCCGAGATCCAGAGTGCCGCGCGACTCATGTTCGAGCGGCTCACCGTGACGCGGGATCGTCGAGCCTGAAGCAGGTAGAATCGAGCCCCTCGACTGCGCGAGGACTGGAGGGCAAGCCGATGGCGGTCAGTGAATCCGGAATCTGGGCAGCCAAGGCATGAACCTGAAAACCTCCGTTAGCGAAGGATAATCCCGTTCATGCTTCGACAGACTCAGCACGAACGGGATTTTTTCGGCTCATCCAATGGGTGTGAGCTTCCGTTCGCCCTGAGCAGCCCGCGCAGCGGGCGTGTCGAAGGGCTCTCGGGTCATCAACCGAGGTGTCCAGGATGAAGAAAATTGAAAGCGGCTTTCCCTGCGAGCCGATCCGCCAGCCCTACGCGACGGTTCCCGCCTACATCACCCGGGACGGCTCCGAAATCCGCGAGCTGATGCATCCGGCAGTGCAGGGCAACCGCCACCAGAGCCTCGCCGAAGCGACGGTTCCCGCCGGAACGAGAACGCTCTTGCACCGGCATCTCGTGACCGAAGAGATCTACCACATCACGGCCGGCGAAGGGCTGATGACGCTCGGCGCTGCCGTGTTCCCGGTCGGCGTCGGCGACACCGTCTGCATCCCGCCGGGAAAACCCCACTGCATCGAAGCCTCGACCGCCGCTGCCCTGGTCTTGCTCTGCTGTTGCTCGCCGGCGTATTCGCATGCCGATACGGAAATTCTCGCAACCGATCGGGATGCCTGAGGTCGACAACCCCATCGAACCGGAGATCAAACCATGGACATGACCATCGCTTCAACGGCTTTTGCGCACCACGGGTCGATCCCGAAGCGCCATACCTGCGAGGGCAGGGACGTTTCCCCGCCACTGACCTGGGATGGTGTGCCGGAGGAGGCGAGGAGCCTGGTCCTGATCGTGGACGACCCCGACGCGCCGGATCCGGCAGCGCCCCGAAGGATCTGGGTACATTGGCTGCTGTACAACCTGCCCGTCGACACCAGCGGGCTGCCCGAGGCCGTGCAGTCGTTTCCTGCCGGCACGCTGCAGGGACTCAACGACTGGCAGCGGACCGGCTACGGCGGCCCCTGTCCGCCAATCGGCCGGCACCGCTACCGGCACCAGCTCTACGCGCTCGATGTCGTCCTGCCCGACCTCGGGGAGCCGGACAGGAAGGCGCTGGAGCAGGCCATGCAGGGGCACATCGTGGGCGAAGCGCAGCTCGTCGGCACCTATCAGAAGGCGCACTGATGTCGCTTTCTCACTGCACCGAAGCGCGCCCTCCGGCGGATAGCCTGCCTGCCGGCCGATTGACCGGGGCGTTGGTCATTTTCAGCAGCGCCTGATCGACCGTCGCCGATCCCGCTACTGCCGACCCGGCCATGAACCCTGATCCCCTGTCCGACGTCCTGAGCAGCGTTCGCCTGCGCGGTGCGGTCTTTTACTACGTCAGCTTTGGCGACCACTGGGTGGCTGAAACGCCGGCGTCGCGCGAACTTGCCGAAGCCCTGATGCCGGGCGCCGAGCATGTGCTTGCCTACCATCTGATCGCGCGGGGTGGCGGCTGGGCGGCGACCACGGGCGCGCCGCCGGTGCGCGTGAACAGCGGTGACATCGTGATGTTTCCGCGCGGCGACAGCCATGTCCTGTCGAGCGCCCCCGGCATGCACGCGCAGCAGGACAACGACGACTGGCGCTTCACCACCCGCAACGACCCGAAGCCGATCGCCGTCGCCTACCACCGCGGCGTCCTGCGGCCCGGCGCGCCGGCACCCGCCGACGAAGCGAGCACGGTCGTCGTCTGCGGCTTCGTCGGCTGCGACCTGCGTCCCTTCAACCCGCTGATCGAAGCCCTGCCGCGCCTGCTGCACCTCGCGACCGGCGGCGTCGGCGCCTGGGTGGCGCCGGTGCTCGACCAGGCGGTATCCGAATCGCGCCAGAGCCGTGCCGGCAGCGCGGCGGTCCTCGAACGGGTCAGCGAAATGGTCTTCGTCGACGCCGCCCGGCGCCATCTCGAAGCGCTTCCCGCCGATGCCTCGGGCTGGCTCGCCGCACTGCGTGACCGCCATGTCGGCAAGGCGATCGGTCTGCTGCACGCGCGTCCCGGCGAACCCTGGACGATCGACGAGCTCGGCCGGCGGGTCGGCCTGTCGCGCTCGGCACTGTACGAACGCTTTGTCGAACTGGTCGGGCAGCCGCCGATGCACTATCTGACCCGGTGGCGCATGCAGCGCGGCGCCTGCCTGCTGCGCGAAGGCCATGCGACCGTGGCAACGATCGCGCAGGAGGTCGGCTACGATTCGGAAGCCGCATTCGCGCGCGCCTTCAAGCGCCTGCTGGGAACACCACCGGCAACCTGGCGCCGCGCGCAGCAGGGCGAGACCAGCCGACAAGTTTCGCCGGCTCACTGAAATCGTTCACGGCCTTGATCGTTGTTCGGGTCACCTGGCTAGTAGTGCCCCGATTCATCGGGCGACAGGCGCTGATCACTGCTGATCAGTCGAACGCCAGACCCGCGTGGGTGGCAATTCTGGCAGCCAGTTTTTCGAAGTCCCGGTAACAACTTCGCACGGCTTCGATGTGCGCCCCGATTGCACCATCGGCTATAGACAACCAGCAGCGAGCGCTGGGCCCAAACGCCGAAATCCCGATCGTTATACACGGACAGGGGTTTCCCAAGAGCGGCGCTGGCTCAGCATTCCGGATGTCGAAAAATTTTACATCCCACTCGCTGGAAATCGCCAGGAATAGGGGTAACCAATAGGTAACCAATGGGTAACCAATTGAACAATAGAACATTTTAAGAACAGGCACGATAAGTGCTTAAGAATCGAGCCTGGCGCAACACAGCATGAGGAAGCGTTGCACGAGGCTCCCTGATTCCTCGCCATGTCATTTTGACATGAGGAAGTGCAGTCGCTCTTGCATGTGCTTTTTCCTTCGCCAAGCCTTAGAAGCTGTCCATAAACTACGCCAGCCGTCGACGTAGGGGGGAGACGGTGCAGATTTACCATGGCTTCGGCTGTTTCACGGCGCAATGCGTGCTCCTTGGGAAGGTAAGGGGTGTTTTTAGAGCAGATTCGCAGTTTTTGGACAGCTTCTTATGGAGATATCAATTTTATGGAAAGGTCACTTCTAGCAGCGGCTCCCGGCCGTGACGTTGACATGAACCGCCCGCGGTTTCTCACGCGCTCGTTGCAGCATGGGCTCGTAGGAGTTGTGGCGTTGGTCGCGGCGGTCTCTGCTGCGGCCGCACCGGTGGTATTGAGCAACCCAACGACATCGGTGACCGTCAATGGCGGCGAAAGCGGCAATGGCTTAGTGCCACTCGGTGGGTTCTTCGATTACACCGATCTGAATACTGGCGCCACGCCGACTTGGTCCATCGACCCATTCCTTCGCTTCTCCGGCGGCAGCACAACAGTGTTGAGCAATGGCGCTGCAGGCGGTTTTGGATCACCGGTTAACCTTGGCGGAGGCCTGGTCGGTAACAGCGCGGTAACCGGTGCGGTCACGACCAGCGCCGTCACTGAGCTGACCGGAAGCATTGCCCGGACGACGTTTACCTTTGCAGCTGCGCCGGGCACAAGCCTGGACGGTACCATCTTTGGTTTCTATGCCGAGAACGACATCCTTGGATTTGGTGACGACACTGCAGCTTTCACGGGGTCGATAGCGGGTGGTGACTTGGCGCTGTTCCAGTACGATACGGTTGGCGGTGGGATCACTGTTCGACTTTCGGGCGTCGCGACCTCGGGTGCTGCACTGACGGCTTTTGGTTCAGGCCTATGGACCGGGTTCGGCACCGACCTTGAGTCGGGCGATCTCAGCGTGCTCTCCGCTGACGGAAGCAACTTTGTAAGTGGCCCTGGTGACTTGGGGCTGGCACTGGCATTTGCGCTAAGCGGCAATAGCGCATCCATAATCGTTGACTACACGACACAACCGCTACCACCCGGCGTTGTCTCGGAGCCCTCGGGCATAGCATTGGCTGGCCTAGCCCTGTTGGCACTCGTCGGGCGGTCGCGCCGTCGAAGCTGAAATCGGCATGGCTTCTGCCGGGGTCCAGCAGTCGCGGTTATCCAGGTGCTGCAACTGCTGGTCAGCGGGCTAGATGCCGAGCGCCACCAAGGCGTCGGTAAATCCAGAGCGGGGACAAGAAGTTCGGTCGGTTTGTGTATCGAGTTTCACTGTTGTAACACGGCGGGTTTAGATCCCGTTTCTCCGCCATGCACTTGTCTCCGTGCAAGCCAACAAGGCACCAGGTTGTCCTCTGCGTGCCATTTTTTTGCCTGAGACTGTCAGCTTGTTTGGCTCATCCGATGGACACGATCATCGTTCCGGCCACCTGGCGGACGACCGAAAGAGCGCCCGCTGAAGCGGGCTCCTACAGGGGTCGGGGAAGGCTGATCCGCTTGCTGATGCGCGCTTCGTCATGCAGCAGGCGCAGCTGCAGCTGGCCTTTTCCCAGGTGCGTCACGAGCAGGCGGTAGGTGTCCCTGTCGAATCGCGCGGCCGTTCCCTGATGCAGCAGGGCGTCGATGCCGGCGTCGCTGCGGGCGCTGCCGAGATAGCGCCAGGCGTGCACGACATGGACTTCTTCGAGATTGCGCCGTTCGTCCCGCTCGACCAGGCCGATCGCTCCGGGATAGGGCCAGGTTGCGAGCTGCAGGGGGAGCAGGGCGGCGTGCAGGCGGGCGCTGTGGAGGCCGATCGCTTCCTTGCCGGCACAGGCGCCGCGGCATTTGTTCACCTGATGGGCGAAGCAGGGGCGTCCCGGCTGCACGGGTTTTTCCAGACCGAGGATGATCGGGCACAGCGCCTGCTCGGTGGCGATCGCGCGCAGGGTGTCGATCGCTTCGCGCCGGCTGGCGAAGAGGCCGAACAGCGCCTCGGCGGGTCCGAAGTCGCAATCGTTCCCGCTCGCCAGCCGGGGCCGGTAATCGCCTTCGGCGACCTGCGCCAGCTGCCAGGTGCACAGCTCGGAGGCCCGCCGCAAGCGACGGTTGTGGATCGGCTGGCTTTCCTTGATCAGGCGGGATTCGAGCAGCAGGGCGCCCAGCTCGCCGACCGTCTGCTGCCAGTCGATGCGGCGCACTTCCTGAGTCAGGCGCATCTCCTTGTACGCCCGCAGGTCCGACGCGAAGTGCGAGCGGACGCGCTGGCGCAGGTGGATGCTCTTGCCGACGTAGAGCAGCGCGTCGCCCTCGCCGTAGAAGCGGTAGACGCCGGGTGAATCGGGGATCTCGTCCAGCAACTCGGGCGCAAGCTGCGGCGGCAGGCCGGGCCGCCTGAGCTGCTGGCGGATGGCGTCGTTCACCACCGTTTCGCCGCGCTCGCGCAGCAAGCGTCGCCAGAACTGCCAGATCAGATCGGCATCCGAGAGAGAACGCTCGCGGTCGTTCGCGCCGAGGCCGTAGCGGATGATCAGACTGCCGAGGGAATGACTTTCCCGTTCGGGAAAGAGCCGCCGCGACAGACGCACCGTACACAGCAGGTCGGCGCGAAAAGCCTGCCCGAGGCGCCGGTATTCGCTCCTGACAAAGGCATAAGCGAAGCGCGCGTGGTGGGCCACCAGGAGGCGCCCGTGCAGGCGATCGCCGAGCGCTTCGGCGACCTCGGCGAAGGCCGGCGCGGCGATCACCTGCTCGTTGCGGATGCCGGTCAGCTGCTCGATGTATTCGGGAATCGACCGCTGCGGGTTGATGAGGGTGCTCCAGGTGGCGACCCGATCACCCTCGACCGTCACCACGCCGAGCTCGGTGATGCGATCCCGCAGCGGGTTGGGGCCGGTGGTTTTGAGGGCGACGAAGGCCAGTCGGTCGGCCATCACGGCGGCGATTGCCGGCCTCACGCGGGCGGGCGCCGAGCTGGCCCCGAGCTTGCCGCTGCCTCAGCCCGAGAGGCCACGCAGATCCAGGCAGAAAGCGCCGAGACCCGGCACCGGGGCCGGGTGACTGGCTTGCGCTGCGGCGCGCGGCACGCGCTCGACGCTGACCCGCTCGGCGCGGCGCTGCCGTGCCTGCGCGAGATCGGTCGGCAGGCCCGCGTAACCGCGACCGTCGGGACGCCATTCATGCAGGGTGACGAGATGGTCGAGCGCCTGCCCGGGATGGCGGAGCAGCAGCCGGACCGGCACCTGCGCCGGCAGCGCCGGATGCAGACCCCAGCCGGGGACGAAGGTGCGGTAGCGCAGGCCGAACACTTTCAACGGCCCCCCGCGGTCAAGCTCCCGAGCCATCGGCAGGGCGACGCCCTCGACCAGAATCTGCCAGTTCTGCCACTCCTGCCAGCCCGCCCCGCTGCTCTCGAGCGGACGCAGCCGCAGTTCGACCCGGGTCGTGCTCGCGTCCACCAGGCGGGAACTGCCGCCCTGTTCGGGGCTCGCCGAATCGCCGAGCAGCGGCCAGAACTCGAGCGCGCGGCGCACTTCGAGGGTACAGCCGGGGAGCGGGACCTCTCCCCAGAGGCGGAATTCGTCAGCCAGGAGCACCGCTTCGATCGCCTCGCCGAGCGCCAGGTCAGCGTTCGCCAGGGCCTGCAGAACGGCCTGCAGATCCTGTTCGAGGTAAAACGGCAGCGCAAAGCGTTCGTGCAGTTCGCGCCCCCAGTCGATCAGCGGCAAGGCGTATTCCTGGGACGAGAGCATCGCCGTCACGGCGCGAAACAGGCAGGCGAGGGCGGTCGCCCGCTCCGGCGTATGCTGCATGCGCAGGGCGCGAAACTCGACCAGCCCCTGTTTTCCCCGCCCGGTCAGGAAAGGGTTCCACAGCTTCTCGATGTTCACTTCGGCGCGATGGCTGTTGCCGGCAGCGTCGCAGAGAAAGGGCGCCAGGCTGTGCCAGAGAAGCTCCGGCGAGAGCTGCGGCGCCCGTTGCAGCAGATCGAGGGCGAGGACCAGCTCGTCGAAGGCGTCGACGCCGCGCTCGTCGGTGCGGACCGATTGTCCGCTGCTGCCGACGAAGTCGTGCGCATAGAGATACGAGAGGGCCGGGTGGCGGTTGAAAAAGCGCAGCAGGCGCGGCAGCAGCCGAAGTTCACGGAGAAAGGGGCTGGCCTGCGGCGACGGCCCGCCGAGGGTGATCTGGCCGGCGCCGCCGGAGTCCGCCACCGTGCCGTTGAAGTAGAGCCGGTAAGGCGCGAGCGCCTGTGCCGCCGCCGCGGCATGGATCTCGCGGCTGCAGCCGAGAAAGCCGGCGGCATCGACGCTCGGTGCGCTGTTGATCTCGATCACTGCCGGATCCGGGGTCACCGTCGTCCACGCCATCGTCACGTCGACCGGTGGCGGATAACCGGCGACGATCAGCGCCGGCAGCGCGCCGGCACGCGCCGCCTGCGCCAGGCAGTCGAGCACGGCGAGAAAGAGGGCCGGCGAGTCGAACATCGGCAGCTCGATGCGCGCCGTCGCCCGCTGGTCTACTTCCTCCAGGCCGAGCACGAAGAGATAGACGCCGGTCGCCGCCAGCTCGTCGAGCAGGCCGCTCGCCGGCGTCGGCCGGTCGTGCACCGAGCGCTCGCCGAGGCGACGGTCGTGGAAGTCCGGAATAGCCACGGTATCGCTGGTGCGCATCATCAGGCGCCGCTCATGCGCCTTGCCGGCGGGCAGCGGCGTCACCCGCCAGCCCTGCGCCGTGAAGCCCGTTGCCAGAGCGGCGGTCCAGGACTCGAGGTCGGCGGGCCCGACGGTTCTGGCCGCGGCGGTCGCCGCCGGCGTCAGCAGGATCGGGTCGAGCGGCCCGTGCCAGATCGGTGTACGGTCACGCCGGCCGTAAAGACCCAGATTCCAGCGCGGTCGCTCTTCGCCCGGATATTGCCGGCCGACGCTGCGCAGCAGCACGGCGCCGGGAAAGTCCCGGCCGAGGTGACCGATGAGCGCCTGCGCGCGCGCTTCCTTGTCGCCACCCAGGGCCTTGTTCAGCCACTCCGGCGACTGCTCGCTGCGGTCGGTGAAAGTCGGTTCGCAACCGACCCAGAGGGTCAAGCCCCGGGCCGCGATGGCGCTGTCGTGACGGCCGACAGCCGCTTCAAATTCCTCATTCGTCCACATCGACCGACCTCTCGCCCCGCTCCTGAAAACGCCATCTTCCTGACCGCAGCGATCACCGGCGAGACGCCGGGTCGCCTCGTTTTTGTACGGCACTGTCCTCAAGAGGTCCGCCGGTCTGTGGCTGCATGAATCGCCGGGGATGTTACCGCAATCGGCCGCGCCATGGGAGAAGCGGGATTGCGGAGAATTTTTTCCCCCAATCGGCTGCCCCTGATCCAAGGCCATGCGGATGTCGCTGATTGCGTCGGCATCCAGTTCCGGGCGGAACAAGGACCGATAATTCGCCAGCCGGTCAACCTCGTTTGTTCCCAGACTGGAATACACCGCATGCGGAGTCAGCAATGAGTCAGGTTGCCCCAGTCCATTCGCCCGATAACTGCTCCAGCGATAGTGCGCCGGGTCATCGACCATCGCTGCGCGCACGGGATTGAGTTCGATATAGCGCTGACAAAGAAGGAGATAGGCATCGGCCTGCACCAGAGAAGACTTGTAGCGGCTGTCCCACAGGGTGCCGGTGCGACGGTAGGTCTTGTTGATGGCCCCGAACGATGATCAAGGCCTCCCGCCTTTACGGACAAGACGCGAGTCGTATACCCATTTCCGGATTTTTATTGCCGTGATCATTGGACTGTCTGAATGCAGGGGATTGATCAGGATGTTCAATTCTTCCGGGACGATAATCGACGGCACCCCAAGCACGGCAGAGGCCTGACTTGCGAGCCAGACATCCCCGACCTGGATGCTCACCATTCCCACAGGCAAGGCATCCCAGCCGACCGGTGCGGATGGCGCAGAGAGCTGCTGCCGTTTGTCCCAAACGGCTTCAGGGATGTCGATCTGGACCAGATAGCGGTTTAACGGGAGTCCGCCTGCAGACAGGTGTACCACTGTCTCAAGCGTTGCGAGGGCGATGGAGGAGGCGCAGTAGAGCATCGCATTCCCCTTGCTGTTCCAGCGTCCTCCGGTGGCCTTGGCGCCGGCGCCGGAGAGATCCTCCGAGGTGTAGGTGGGCGTGTCAGTGGCAATGCGCCATGCCCGCATCAGGCATAGGCTCCGGACTGCATCTGCGAGAGCACACCGGAGACGATTTCCTGACCCTCGGAGGTATCAAGAAGATCCCCCGGTTTCTGGCCGCCGAGAGCGGGTGAAGGTTCGTCCAGCCATTTCGCGAGCCATTCGGCGGCATTGAACCCCTCCGGGTTGCCCGATTCCTGGACCATGACCTGGACCTGGCCAATCAGTTTGTACAGCCCGAGCACGCGCTCCGAGGCTTCTGGCGACAGCAGACTCCTGGTCGAAATCTTGCGGGTTGCCGTGGCTCTCGGCAGGTGCAGGATGCTGTAGAGCTTCTCGTTGGAAATGCCCATGGCCCGCCCGGTTTCGACCAGCGCCAGCGCCGGCAGGCCTTCGCGGATGACGACGACACGCTCCATCCGGGATGCCTGGTAAGCGCCGATAAAGCTCAGGGGCTGGGCCCCTTGCCCGGGACTTCCTGAGCGTTCGTGCGGTTCGTGAATCCGCGCAGTCATCATCAATCTCCTTTGAGCCCCTAATGTAGCTTATTTGAGACCCGTCATTCAAGAGGCCACGGCTGGGCTCCCGGGCGAGGCTCGGGTCATGGATGCGCTACTGTGCAATACTGAAGACGGTTCCACTGCTGCCCAAACGCTCAATCCTTCCCTGAGCGGACCTCCTCCCGGCCTCGCCGGCTGGAGGCGGTCCGCGCATGACCCACCCTGGGCAAACCGCAAGAATTGCCAAAACCGCCTTACCCACTTGACCTCTTCATTCAAGGAGATTCTCATGAAAGCTGCAGCAATCGTCCCGAGCTGTTTTCCGGCCGGCGCAGGACCGGCGGCGACCTCTCTGGCGACGCCGGAGCACGTCGCCTGCGAGACCTCGGCAGCGGACAGGACACTTCCCGGCTGCGAACGGACTCGCTTCGTCGAGGCTTCCCTGATCAGCACAGAAAAGCAGCCCTGAAATGATCAAGCGCGCGATCATCACTTTGCGGCAAACCTTCGCCCGTCCATTCAGGGGCGCATTCGGAGGCACCTTCGGGGGCGCATTCGGAGGCACATCCGGAGGCACCTTCGGGGGCATACTTCCCGTCCTGGCGTTCGTCATCTCAGGCTGGCTGATGGGCGGCGTGGCCGTGGCCGGCACCCTGCGAGGGATCGCGGAATACCGCGAGAGAATGGCGCTACCGCCCGATGCGGTATTCGAAGCCGAGCTGCAGGACATCTCGAGAGCGGATGCCGCCGCCACCGTGCTCGGGCGCAGCAGGTCGGATCCCGCCGGGCAGTCACCGTTCCGGTTCGAGATCACCTACGACGATGCCGCCCTGCGGCCGGGCCACCATTACAGCGTGCACGCGTCCATCCGGCACAAGGGGCGGCTGCTGTTCGTGACGGAGCGGATTTACCGCGTGCTTGATGACCGCGATGGCCGCGACGCTCCCCTGCAAATCCTGCTGGTGGCGGTCCGCGGGAAGCCACAAAGCGGGTCGGCGGCCGAGGGTATCGGCGTTCTGCCCGCTTCTTACCAGGGCGAGCTGCCGGGCGCCGGAAACCCCATCGTCTGGCACCTGGACCTGCTGCCCGAAGGGCGCTACCGGCTGCGCACGACTTACATCGGCCAGCCCGAGCCGAATCGCTTTGACGACATCGGCCGCTGGCGACGCGACGACGCGGGACGCATTGTGCTCAGAGGCGGTCGCGAAGCGCCGATTTTTCTTCTGCCGACCGATGGCGGCGCTGCATTGCGCAAGCTCGACCTGCAGGGAAAGGTGATCGAATCGGGCCATAACGACCTGCTGGCACGCCTCCCCGAGGCCGCCCTGATCGAATCGCGCCTGATGCTGACCGGCATGTTTACCTATATGGCCGACGCCGCCATGATCCTGCTTTGCGCCGACGGCCAGCGCCTGCCGGTGGCGATGGAAGGCGATTACCCAAGACTCGAAGCGGCCTATCAAAAAGCCCGCTCACAACCGGGTCAGCCCCTGTTGGCGAGCCTGGAAGGTCTGATCACGCAGCGACCGTCAATGGAGGAAAGCCACCCGGCGCAGACCACGCTGGTCGTCGAGCGCTTCATCGCCGTCTGGCCGCGCGAGAGCTGCAGCAATGCGTTGACCGACAGCGCCCTGCGCGGCACTTACTGGAAGCTCGTGCGCTTGGACGACAAACCCGTGACGGCAGTGGCCGGCCAGCGCGAGGCGCACCTGGTGTTTGCTGCCGAGACGTCGCAGGTCGCCGGGAGCGGTGGCTGCAACCGCGTGTTCGGCAGCTTCGAGCTCGACGGCAATCGGCTGCGTTTCGGCCCCATGGCGTCCACCCGGATGTCCTGCCCCGACGACAGGGGGCAGGAGAATGCATTCCTCGATACGCTGACGCGGGTCGAAGGTTATCGCATTCGTGGCAGCCACCTCGAACTTCTGGAGGGGAGCGGCGCGGTGAGCCTTCGCTTCGAGGCGGTGGCGCTGCAATAGGGGCGCCACCGCAGCGCGGGGCAGTTTGGCTTCGGGGGGATTCTCGGCAGAGGGAAAAAGCGGCGCGCGACGGTCGCTCGGAGACTCAGTCAGGCGGCGCAGCGAATTCATCCTGGAAACCTCGGTTGATGACCCGAGAGCCCTTCGACACGCCCGCTGCGCGGGCTGCTCAGGGCGAACGAAAGCTCGCCCATGGGCTGAGCCGAAAAAATCCCGCTCGTGCTGAGCCTGTCGAAGCATGAGCCTGTCGAAGCATGAACGGGATTTTCCCCAGCTAACGGAGGTTTTCAGGTTCATGGCAATCCCGACCTCAGCGGAGACCAGACGGCGATCCTGCCGCCGAGGGGTTGACGCTGAGTGCTTGCCGAAGCGGCAGCGAAGTCGCCGGCAGGAACCAATGCAAGGCTTGCGCGAGCGTTTTGCTGCCGGCGGTGACGGGTGCTGCGGCCGCCTCCAGATGCCAGCACAGCGCTGCCATTTTTTCACCGTCCGGCAAGGTGAGCGCATTCTCGCCCGCTGTCGGCAGCAGCCACGGCGCGTCGAGACACGCCAGCCATTCTCCCGACTGCTGCCGATGCGAACGAGCGAGCACCATCAGATCCCGGGCCCGGGTCATGCTCACATAGAGCAATCGCTTCGACTCTTCAATGGCGGAGTTCCGGAAGCCTGCCGCCATCGGCGTACGCGCAATCGCCTCGGCGAGCGCGACCTTCTGCTGGGCGCCGAACGGCCAGGGCCAGTAGCGGATGAAGCGCTCGTCGAGCGGCGCTTGAACGCTGAATTCCGTTCCCGCCTGCGCCGAGATCGACCACAGCCGGTCCTTCACCGGAGCCGCCAGGTCCGTCAGCACGACGACGGGCCATTCGAGCCCCTTCGCCGCGTGATGCGTCATCACCTTGACGGCATCGATCGCCGGTTCGGCCTGCAGGTCCTTTTCTTCGGCGGCGACTTCGCCGAGCCAGAGGATCAGGCCGGCGATCGACGCGGCGTGCTGACCGCTGCGGCAGAGCTCTTCGTATTGACCGGCGAGATCGAGCAGCGCGTCGAGATTGGCCAGACGCAGACGGGTGAGTCCGGCGTCCGGCGACCAGCGAACGATCCTGGCGGGCAGCTCGCAAAGCGCGATGACGGTCTGCAAACCCTCGCGCGGCGCCAGCAAGGGCAGGCTGGAGCGCAGCATCGCCAGCCGACTGAGCAAAGGATGCGCCTTCCCCTGCTCGCCGTCCTTCTCCAGCCACTCGTCCGCCTGACCGCCTGCGTTCAGGTTGCGCAGACGATCGGCCACCCACTGTTCCGGTTCCGCGCCATCGGCCAGCGACACGATCTGCGCCGTCGCGATCGTGTCACCCGGATCGTTGAGGCGCCTCAAACAGGCCATGGCAAGCGTCGCCTCGGGCGTTTTCAGGAGCCCTGGCTGGGCGGTCGCGCAAGGAATGCCCCGTTCCCGCAGGGCTTGATCGAGGGTCTGCACCCCCGCATGAGAGCGCGAGAGGACGGCGATGTCGCCATAGCGGATGGCGCGGCCCCGACTCGTCTGCGGGTCGACCACCTGATAAGCGGATTCCACGAGCTTTTGAACACCGACCGCCAGGGCGGCGGCTTCCTGCGCCTGGTTCCTGCCAGTCAGGATCCAGTTGGCGAGCACGGCGCCCGCGAGCGGGTCCGTGCGGGTCGGCTGGAGCTCGACCGCCTCCTTCGGCAGGCTGTCGGCAAAGGCATGGCCGAAGACCGCATTGACCAGTCGAACGAGTTGCGGGCGGGAACGCCAGGAAGACGGCAGGATCTCCTGGCTGCCGCCGAACGCGGGCAGCGCCTGGATGATCGCCTGCATCAGCCCGCTGTCGCTGCCGCGGAAGCCGTAGATCGCCTGCTTGATATCGCCGACCCAGAAGACCTGTCTCGCAAATCCGGCCAGTTTGAGGAAGAGCGCCAGCTGGATCGGGCTGGTGTCCTGGAATTCGTGGACCATCATTGAGCCCCGCCACCGGGGCGCTCTTGGCAAGTTTCACCCACTCGCTCCAGGCCCACCTCGAAAAGGCCGCATTCGATCTGCGCCTTGCGCCATTTCCAGCTCTCGATGAAGCGTTGCCAGAGCTGCGCGGTGTTCTCACCGGACGCCGAGGGAACGACTTCCGCAGCGGGAAAGGCGCGGTCGTCGGGAGTAAAAAAAGGCGCGCCCGGTCGAGGACGTAAAGGAGCCACTGGTCGGGATTGAAGAGCAGCAGTTCCAAGCTGGAGAAGGATTCTTCCGGACGCAGCCGGAGCGGCAGATCCGCGGGCAACTGCCAGCAGCGCCTGGCGACCGGCAGGGGGGTGCAGGTAACGACTTGGGTGACTTCGTTGGCGTCGCTCAACAAACGTTCGAGGTGGTCCACGACTCCACGTTTTGGTGAAAAGTGGTGACGCAAAATTTAACACACAATCAACAGGTCGCATATTTTTTATGACAAAAGCACACGGATTAAGGTTACCGACAGCGCCGTCTGGTGCTTGAGGTTTCCGGCCGTAGCGATCTGCCAGATGACCAACGGCAGCACGTCGGCCAACCCGGTCGTACGAGTCTCAATGCTTGGAGGTCCGCAATGCTCCGACTAGCTGCCATCGAGCCGGGAATCGCCGTCACTGGCAGCTTATCGATCTGACAAACTCACACTCCCGACCGTGAACAACCGGTCAAGCAGCACGAGGCTCATCGGCAGGTTCCAGAGTGATGCGGTCGCACAGGGTGCCTGGCCACTGGCTCAAGGAATTGCTGACCAATTCAGCTCACCTGAATCCGCCGGGATGGGGCCGAAGCCGTGAGGAGCCCTTGCAGGCTGCCACCTCCCGCCATTGGGCAAATTGTCGCGCGGCAAATTGTCGCGCGACAATTTACCGCGTTGCCCCGGAACCCCCGGAACTCAATAATTGCGGCAGCAAGAGATTGAGTTTGTCGTTCCTGAGGGGCGGGAATCCGCACCTGAACTGCCGACATTCAGCAATCCGAGCAGCGTCTAACTCTGCATTCTTGCAAATGACAACAACGCATAACACCAAGGAGAGTAGACCATGCGCAAGGTGGTACACGTTCATTGCGACGCACCCATTCGGACTTCGCCCAGGAGCACCCGGATGATGTCTTCAGGGCGCGGCGCCATGATGCTCGTCGCGATTTCCGTCTCGGCCGGGTTGGCCGAAGCCCAGACGCCCGTCCTGCCCGAAGTTACGGTCGTCGATACGCCGCTTTCCGGTCCGGCGCTGGAACAGACGACCGCGGGCCCAGTGAGGGGGTACCAGGCACTGACCGCAACCAGCGCGACACACACGCCCACGCCACTGGAGGAAATACCTCAATCTATCGAGGCCATCACCCGGCAGTTGATGTCGGACCAGAACAACCTCACGGTCTCCGACGCACTGCGCAACGTGAGTGGCGTCCAAGGTACTAATCCTTTGCAGACCCCCGCCTACAACTCGACCTACATACGAGGCTTTGCGGCCGAGCAGTGGATCGACGGCATGACGACCTATTACAACGGCGGCAACCGCGATTCGCTGATCAACGCGGAGCGGATCGAAATTCTCAAAGGTCCGAGTGCCATTCTCTACGGAGGAGGCGTCGGCTCCCCGGTGGGCGGCGTCGTCAACATCATCTCGAAGCTCCCCACGAGCAGCGCGTTCTACAACGCGGGCGTCGTGGTCGGGAGCCACAACTACTATCAGCCGTATTTCGACGTCAATCAGCCGCTTAACACCGATGGCACCGTGTTGTTCCGGATGACTGGTGCCTACACCGGAGCGGACTCGTTCATCGACGTGCTGAATACCAGAGCCTATTCGCTTAGCCCGACCCTGATGTTTACCAATAACAGCGATACCCGCTTCGTTCTGCAGGGGCAGTTTACAGACTGGAAGCAGCAAGAGTACCAGGCTCTACCTGCGACCGGGACCCTGACCGGTGGGTTCAGGATCGCCAACAGCCTCTTTCCCGGACCCGCCGACATCCCGAAGTCCTACTCCCGGACAACGAGCGGGACGGCACTACTCGAGCACACGTTCGACAAGGTCTGGTCGGGGAGCATCAAGGCGCGGGCGAGCAAGACCGAGTTCAGCGAGCTGGCGCAGAACTACGTCGGCACCGACTTCGCTGCGAATACACCTGCGCTCCCGCCGTCGTACTGGAATCTGCTGAACCTCGACCTCTCCCAGGAACAGACCGAGTTCTCCGTTACAGCGAACATGCTCGCGCAGTTCGATTACGACGTGACCCGCAACAAGGTTGTCTTCGGCCTCGACTATAGCCGGGTCAAGGACAAAGGTTACATGCTGGCCAATTTCAACGATTTCTTCACACTCGGCTTCGTTAACCTTGCTAGTCCCAATCCGACGTTCCAACCGTACATAGCACCGTTGAATGACCCTATGAACACGGTGGTCGACGGGGACAATACCTACACGACAAGCGGGGCCTACGTGCAGCTGCAATCCGCGATATGGGACCGTCTTCATGTCCTCGCCGCCGTTCGCGTCGCCAACCTCAAGATCGACAGCGTTTCGCCGGTGTACATGCGCAGCGACATCACCGACACGACCAAGGTGCTGCCGCGCATCGGCGTCGCTTACGAGGTCGCCGACGGGGTTTCGGTCTTTGCCGGATACAGTGAAGGCATGAAGGGAAACCCGTTCGTCTTCTATGCGGGAAGGCCCAAACCGGAGGAGTCGAAGCAGTACGAGGGCGGCATCAAGTTCAACACGGTGTTCGGGCTCTCGGGTTCCGCAGCGCTGTTCCAGATCGACCGCACTGGGGTGCCCGTGTCGATCGAGCTCGCGAGCGTTGCCGAAGGCGAGCAGCGCTCGCGGGGCTTCGACATGGACCTCCTGTGGCAGCCCAACCGGAATTGGCAGGTGCTCGCAAACTACGCCCACATCAACGCGACCCTCACCAAAGCGGTTCCCGGCGTCGCGCCGGCTGGCAACCAGATCAATAGTGTCCCTCCGGCAAAGCTGCAAAACGCCCTGGACAAGGCCGCCGGAAGCCTCCCGCGATCAAATATTTGCACTTTCAGCTGACGTTCCACGCTCAAATCGGGTATGGTGCGGCACATGCACACGCCCCCGAGGGACCGACACCGGCAGATTTCCGAAGACGATCTCGTCTTCATCCGCCCGTCGATCGCCGATCATCCGGCGTCGAGTCGCAAGACCGGGTCGAAGCCGGGGTGTGAAGGGTGGAACCTGGGCTATCCGTGGGTCAAGGACTGTCGCCCGCGGCGATCAGCGCTCGCATGAAGAAACCGCCTGAACAGGTCGATGTCACGCCAGCGCAGATCGACGAACTGCTGGCCCTCGCGAAACCGGTGTTTCCGGCCCCGCAGTACGCCCGGCTCAGCCAGATCCTCTCGACCTTTGTCTTCGTCATGCAGGCCCTGCAGAACACGAAGCTCTCGCTGGCGCGTTTTCGACAGATGGTGTTCGGCGCCCCGACCGAGAGCAAACGCCATCTCCTAAAGCCGCTCCCCCAGACGGACGAAATACCCGCCGCTGCGGATGCGGCCGCGCCCGGAGAGACCGCGGCCGGAGAGACCGCGCCCGCCGAAGCGAGTCCCCCGAAGCCAGGCCACGGCCGCAATAGCGCGGCGAAGTATGTCGATTCGCAGGTCATCGAAGTGAAGCTTCCGGGTCTGAAGGCCGGCGATCCCTGCCCGAACTGCGACCAGGCCAAGGTCTATGCCTCGCCTCCCCGCATCGTCGTCAAAGTGGTCGGCCAGCCACCGATTGACGCCACGATCTACCGCCTGGAAACCCTGCGCTGCCGGATGTGCGAGACGACCTACGTGGCGCCGCTGCCCGAAGGCGTCTGCGCGTCGAAATATGACCCCAGCTGTGCGAGCCTGCTCGCCCAGTTGCGCTACGGCAGCGGGATGCCGTTCCATCGCATCGAAGGGCTGCAGGCGAGCCTCAACGTGCCACTACCGGATTCGACGCAGTGGGACATCCTCTCTCAGGCGGTACCGGCGCCGCGCGCCGTCTTCGACGAGCTGATTCGCGAGGCCGGACAGGCTGATCTGCTGCACTGCGACGACACCCCGATGAAGATCCTGTCGCTGATCGCCGAGAGGAAGCAGATCGAAGCCGCCAGCCTGGAAGCGAAGCGCAAGGCGATCAATACTTCCAGCATCGTCGCCGTGCTCGATGAGGGCAAGCACGTGGCGCTGTATTTCACCGGTCACCCCCACGCCGGGCAGAACCTCTCGGCGGTCCTCGCGAAGCGGGAGCCGGGGCTGGCAATCCCGATGCAGATGAGCGATGCGCTCGCGAGCAACTTCGTCGGCGAGTTCGCGACGATCATCGGCAAATGCATCGCTCATGGCCGCCGCCGTTTTGTCGATCTGGTGCCGCATTTCCCCGAGCACTGCCGCTATGTGATCGAGACCCTGGCCCAGGTCTATGCCCACGAGGCGCATTGCCAGGCGAAAGCGATGTCGCCCGACGAGCGCCTGCTCTACCACCAGGAACACAGCGGCCCGCCGATGCAGGCCATGCGTGACTGGATCGGGGATCAGTTCGCGAAGTCGCTCGTCGAGCCGCACAGCAGTCTGGGCAAGGCCCTGACCTATCTGATCAAGCACTGGGACGGCATGACGCTCTTTCTACGCCAGGCCGGCGCCCCCCTGGACAACAACCTCGCCGAAAGGGCACTCAAGCGGGCGATCATGCATCGCAAGAATTCGATGTTCTACAAGACCCCGAAGGGGGCCGAGGTGGGGGACGTCTACATGAGCCTGATCCATACGTGCGAGCTCTGTCGGGTCAATCCGTTCGCCTATCTGCAGGCCTTGCACAAAAACGTCAGCCAGGTGCTGGCCCAGGCGGCGCAGTGGCTGCCCTGGAATTACCACCAGCAACTTGCCGCCACCTGAGGCGATTTCCAACAAACCTCGTACCGGTATTCTGCCTAATCGTGGAGAAGCGGGTAGATGCATCCGCCTGTGGCCGCCTGCTTCCTCGGCTTGGCGGGTAGAGGAATTTCCTGAAATCACCTGAGCGCTGGCGACCCTACGCCGCGAGGCGGCGCCAGGCCGGCGCCGCGCGGGTCCGCGTGGGGTCGCCGGCCATCAGCAGCACCTGCAGCTCGCAAGCCTGAAGCGGCTGGAGCGGCGCCGTACCATCGGGCCAGAAGGCAAACCGGCCACTCGACAGACGCTTCTGGCAGAGCCAGAAACCCTGGCCATCGTAGACCAGAATCTTGATCGCTGTCCGTGCGCGGTTGCGGAAGATGAACAGCCCGCCGCTGAACGGATCGGCCGCCAGGCGCTGCCGGCAGATGCCGGCCAGCCCATCGATGCCGGCCCGAAAATCGATCGGTTCGACCGCGACCAGGAGACGCATGTGCGGCGTGATCTGGATCATGCGGCGCACCAGAAGGCGCTGCACAGGCCGGCGAGACCGGCCAGGCCCGGGCCATTGAGTTCCACCCGCATCTTGGCGCCGCGTGGGTTCTCGAGTTCTATCGTGCACTCGCAGAGGCGCTGAGCGACGGGCTCCTGGGCGGGCGACACCGTCAATTCGACGAACCGGGTTTCATTTCCCCTGGTCCCGAGCGCCCCCCCGGCCTGCCCCTGCTGGCGCCGCTTCAACCCTTCATAATTCAGCTGGAGTTCCCGCGCGGTGACGTGCAGGCCGTGTTCTCGTGCGATGCCAACCGCCGCCGCCCACAACGATCGAGGAATGTGCTCCCCGCGTCCCCGCGTTTCACGCCAGCCCTTGAACCGCTCCCGTACCTCCGCCAGGCTCTCGCCAGAACCTACTGCCGCCACCTTCTCCAGGTTGTCCATCTGCCGCTCCTCTTCAGGTTGAATTCGCAGCCAACCTTACCAAGGACGTCCAGCGATTTCATGCAATCTTGCCGGAAGGACACGATCAATATCGTCCCAGAGAATTCGGGGCGCCTGTGGGTCAACTACAGGTTCGGGCCCGGGACATTGGAGGGCTGGCGCATCGGGGGAGGTATCTACGCGGCCTCGAGCGCCTACGTGGATCTCGCGAACCAGTTCAGCACCAGCGCGTATTACACGGCCGACTCCACGATCGGGTACGAAAACCGGCATTTCGACGTGTCGGTGACGGCAAGAAACCTAACCGGTCAGAGCTACTACGTGCCGTACAACTACTACGGAGGACGAGTCGCACCCGGGGACGAACGCAGCGTGCTTGCGAACGTCGCGCTCAAGTTCTGAGCGCGACGCCGGTGCAGAGGCTCGGTTCCCAAGTGCATTGCCGCGGACGTCTGTGGCTGGAAGTGGCTATTTCTCCGGCCCTGCTGCGGCCAGCGAGCAGTGCGCCGCTCTTGACCCCACTGGAGGATTGATGGACAGGCGAGAATTTCATGCGGCCGCGCTGGCAGGCGTGCTGGCAGCGTTGTCCGCCTCGGCACGCGCGGCGCCGCAGACGCAGAAGCCTGACCCGGTTCACGACATGAGCGAATTCCCGGCCTCCTGGACGCGTGCCGACCGGATCGCGATGGTGCTCTACCCCGGATTCACCGCGCTCGATCTCGTCGGCCCGCAGTACATGTTCGGGAACCTGATGGGCGCGACCGTGGATCTCGTCTCGGAAACCATGGCGCCTGTCGAGAGCGACACCAAGCTTTCGATCCTCCCAACTCGCACGTTCGAGGATTGCTCGCGGGTTCTCGACCTACTGTTCGTTCCCGGTGGCGGGCAAGGTACGCTCGCTGCAATGTCCAACGAACGCCTGATCGATTTTCTGGCCGACCGCGGGTCGCGCGCCGGACTGGTCACCTCGGTATGCACCGGTTCGCTGGTGCTTGGGCAGGCAGGTCTGCTGCGCGGCTATCGCGCTACGAGCCACTGGGTCGCACTCGGTCTGCTTGGCGAATTCGGAGCGACGCCCGTCGACGCGCGGGTCGTGGAGGACCGAAACCGCATCACTGGTGCCGGTGTGTCCGCAGGGCTCGACATGGGGCTGCGCGTCGTCGCCCGCATGCGCGATCGTGAATACGCGGAGGCGGTACAACTGCTTGCGGAGTACGCTCCGCAACCGCCTTTCAACGCGGGTACGCCCGAAACCGCGCCTGCAAAGCTCACGGCGATAAGTGAAGCCATGTTTACCGGGTTGCTCGAGAAGATGCGGGCGGCGGCGAAACATGCTCGGTGAACGCGTCTGCGGCTTGGTCCGTGCGGAGTCGCGCTATCATCCACGCGTCGGTTGCAGAGTCCTTCCGTGCAATCCAGGTGTTCACGCCTTCGAGGCGTTCGGTGCCTGGTGTTCGAACGCGCGGCCGGAACGTCATCCGTAGGTCCAACATGGGCTCGACTGGCGCGGTTGCTTCCACCGATAAGCCGATCACCCGCCGGAGACCTCCGCCTCCGGAATCCGGTAGTGCTCGGTAGTGCTCGGTAGTGCTCGCGGTCGTTGACATCGACCCCTATCACACTGACCGCCTTACCAACGCCCGCAATGATCGAAAGTGTTGGATGGGGAAGCCAAACCGCTGTTTTCAACAGGCCGAAGAGACGCAGATAGGGCCATCCCTGGCTCATGAGGATCACGACCAGGCAAGGCATCCACCATTTTCATTCGTACCCCGGGCCGCCAGTTCACGGGCAAGGATCGCCAGCGGGGGTGAGCGACGGATCAGAGAACTGCCGCTGCAGGCTGGCGGGTGCGAATGAAAGGGGTGGAGAGGTGAAGTCTCCTTTGCCAAAGGGGAAGGAGTAGCCACATCGCGCGCTTTGTGCACCCTTTTGGTTCGCCCCCGGCGCCAATGACCGCTTTACGGGTACTGACTTCAACGAGTACTATCGGCCAGAAGCAGACGGTAAAGAAGTTTGCCCAAAGCAGTCATTGAAGCAGCTTGGGGGCATGCTATCGGCCTAGCCTAAGAAGTGCCGCTTTTCACGAATTTTTAATACTGTATGGAATCCCCATGCATACGGCGCAACGCCAGGTACGGTAAGGCTTGCAGTATTCCGAGCGACACCGAGTTAGGGAGCAGGCGCCGAAGTTACGCAGCAAAATTGTCTCCCGATAACAAAGTTAGGCGCTGTAGCCTGGACTATTTCATGGACGCCGAGGAAATTACCTGAATCCGTGGGCGAAAAATATTAATTCATTTCGAATGAAATATAATCATGATTTTTCAGCTGGCCGATCAATTTTCCCCCTCAAAGGCGGTCAAATACCCCCCGGTCAGCATCGGAAAGCGTGGCGCAGCGGCGCGATGTCATGTCCAGACCCTCTTTCCCTGTCAGCCAGGCAAGACTACCCCTTCCTGCCCGGAGGACTGCCGGAAGCGCATCGAGGACGATCCCGTGCGGTCTCATGGACTTCGCGCCGCCAGCAGTCGCGCCTGAACATGGGCGAAGACCGGCACGATGTGACCTGCGCAGGCGCCAAAGTCGAGGAACAGGTACCGCGCCCTGGTGATGAACTGCGCCCCCCGGTACATGACTTCCTGCAATACGGTCTTCAGGCGACGACGCATGGCCGGATGTCTGACCGACGACAGTTCGCCGATCAGCCCCAGTTGGCCGATCAGACGCAAACAGTTGTAGGCGAACATCGCGACATGCAGCACCGCATCGTTGGTATCGAACTTGCCCGAGGGCAGTCGTTCCAGATCGAGGTCGGTCTTGATCTCCGAATGGAACTGCTCGTGCGTGCCGTGATCCTGGTAGCGCTCGATGACCATTTCGGGCGCTTCGACAAGGCTCGTCCACCAGCCTTCGATCTCGACTTCGGGTTCCGGCAAGCGCTTCCCCTTCTTGTCGATGGTCCGTTCGACGACCCGAACGATCAGGCGAAAGCGTCGGTGCTCCTTTTTCCAGGCGCGCTCCACGTCAAGATTCAGGAGGGCCTCCCGTTTGCCGGGGCGAACCTCCCGAAAGGCATTGGCGGCTTCAGCCCGGGCAACCCACGTCGGCTTCTTTTTCGCGGCGGCCTGGCCGCGCGGGTTCCATTTGATGAGGTACTCAAAGCCGCGGCCAAGAGATGCCATCCGATCCCGCTCCTGTGCGTGCGCGAACAGCAGGCAGGCGCTGTCAAAGCCACTGTCGGAGCGGACCAGCACCGGGCTAGCGGCCGGCACCAAACGGGCGACACGCGGGAAGACTCGCTCCAGGAAGTAGTCCGTCTCCAGGGCCGAGTGCTGTTTGCCAGGTCGCAGTTCGAGTCCGATGCTCCAGCCCTCGTTACCCAGGTAGGCGGCAATCGGGGTGTAGCCGTCAAAGCCCTGGTAGGTGCGACTGACTTCTTCCTTCCGGCTGTTGCTGTTGTCCATCGCGAAGGTGTCGAAGTCCAGGCAGACGTAGCCCTTGTGCGCGGTGATCGGCGCTTTGCCCAGTTTCAGCAGGCGCAGGCTGGCTTCATCGGTGTGCTCGCGCAGTTTAGCCCCCTGGGCATCCAGTTGCTGGCGCAGCCATGCGCTGCTCGGCACCTTGCCAATCGACAGCGCTTCGCGAAAGAAACGATCCTTGCGGAAGGGTTCGATCGCCTCAAAGTCGTTCTTGCCCAGCGAAATCAAGGCCGTCAGGCTCTTGAACAGATCCGCGGTGGTCATGCGGCCTGTGGCTACCGGCATCGCCGCGCCAAGAATCTGATCAACCTGCGCCACTTCGCAGCATTGGCCGATCAACGACAGGCCAGCGCAGGAGGTCTGCTGGCGGTGCGATTCCTTCAGGGAAAAACGGGGCATGTTCAATTTTGGTGAAAAGTGGTGACGCCAAATTTAACACACAATCAACAGGTTGCATATTTTTTATGACAAAAGCACACGGATTAAGGAATTATTCAACGAGTAAGCTCAACGGGGTACGCAGTAATACGGCGATTAGCCCCTTGGCTATCTACGGAACAGGTAGCACTGAAGCTTGGCTCCATCATGGATGTATCGTTAATCTTGCCTAGCGTTCCGAAAGTCCAGATTCTCCGTCCACGTGAACCTGATACGTGCTTGATGAATCAATACAGCGGGACGTATGGTACTGAAGAATTTCCATTCCATTCTGATCTCGCGCACTGGTACGTCCCTCCGCGTTATCTGATGCTTAGATGCAAAGTTGGCGCAAAGAATGTTGAAACAACTCTTGTACCGTATTCAGCCATTATGTCGGCGGTCGGTGAGCGCATTCTAAAGCAAGCTTTGGTCGCACCGAGACGGAGGAGCAAGGAGCAAAAGATTTGCCCACTCCCCGTGGTTTTTTATCGAGATGGATTATTTGGGATAAGGTGGGATTTCCTTTTTTTATCTCCACTCAATGAGCCTGCTAACCGTACTTCCGAAGTGCTCACTTCTCACTCCTGGCATTGTGGGTTGATTATTTCAGTTAACCTACTCGAACCAGGGGACACCATCGTTATCGACAACTGGAGAATGCTTCACGGGAGATCGGCGGTTCCAGAAGACTCAAAGACTCGAGTAATTGAGCGCATTTATCTGAACAGTTTTGGAGCGTAATAAATGTCGAATGCAATCGAACCCAATCCGTGGTCTTCTGATACCTTGCTCGCGAAAGCACAACTATATATCGGACAGATGAATTCAACCGTAGCTGATGAATGGAAATACGGACTTTGGTCTGCGCTCAGTCTGGAACTGCTTGCAAGGGCTGCACTGGCTCACATCTCTCCGGTTCTTCTTGCAGATGCACAAAATTGGCGAAATGTTATGCATGCCTTGGGAAAGGAGCCAACGGCGAAGAGGTTTACCCCTACATCAATCTCGACCAAAGAAGTCTTGGCGCGCTTGAGCGAGCTATTGCCCGACTTTAATCAAGAGGTTACGGGATTTTGCAGTAAGCACGCAGAAAGAAGAAACGCAGAGCTTCATTCGGGAGAAATTGTATTTACCGGGCTAGGTACTGCGGAATGGCTTCCAAAGTTTTATCGAGCATGTAAAATTTTATTGGAATCGATGGGTAAGCAGTTGGCCGACGTGGTTTCCGATCCAGAACTAGCACTTGAAATGATCGCATCACTTGATAACGTAGCGGCAAAGGCCGTTGATCAAGATATAAAGGCACACGCGAAGGTATGGTCGAATAAGCTACAGAAAGAACGTGAATCAGCAACTTTTCAGGCAACTGCATGGGCAACGCGCCACGCGGGGCATCGCGTTTCCTGCCCATCTTGTACTTCCCCGGCAATTTTACATGGCAGTCCAAGCGGTCCGGTTTCCACAAGTGTGAGAGAAGATGAAGTGATCCAACGCCAAACAATGCTTCCGTCCGCATTTGAGTGCATTGCGTGTGGCTTGAAAATCGCGGGATACTCGAAGCTTTCTGCGTGCAAGTTAGGCGATGCTTTTTCTTCGACAACGACATACACGGCGGCTGAGTTCTTTGATTTGTATACAGAAGATCAGCTTGAAGATGCTCGTAACGAAATGCCGGATTATGAGCCTGATTTCAATGAATATTGAAGGAGTCCGTTTTAGAGAACCGCCCAACGGATAAGGATAGATCGGGCGAAGCCACGATCTGATCTGTTTGTTGGACGAACCCTGTCCTTGGGAACTCGATTTCGACGCTCCTAGAAAACAACTTTTTTGGAATAGTCCAGAGGAATATGTTACTCTTGAAAGGAATATGCCAGACCTGCAGTTTGCTGGAAAGTGAGGCGCTTGGCTCGTCATATACTCCATTGTCGCCGGCAACGCTCAATGCATCGGACGTGAGCTTCAGTCTCTATCGCCGTCAAGGCTGAAGACGGTTGTGCCTCAGATGCAACGGCTCATTGAGATTGAAACGCGCTTTATCAGGTGGTGCCATCTTACACCCGAAGTGAGAACTGCGGAGGACGTATCTGGATTGACTGCCACGAACCGGCCTCTTCCGCGTAGCGGCTTTGTCCAACATGGCGCTCAAGGCGACCCGCCTCCGCTACGCTCCAGCGGTCAGCTTAGCTCTGCGTTGAACATCCGCTTTTCAAAGTTCTGACTGACCGGATTGGGTCGCATCCAGTCATTCAGTAAAGTCGGAAGCGGACATTCGGATCGGAGGTCGCTTCGAGAGTGATGCAGCATCCCCGGATTCTTCTGCAACATCATCCGAATGCCAGAATCGATCGGCATCCGGCATCCGGCATCCGGCATCCCGCGGATATCGCGACACCCGCTGCTACGAGTTCTGCTCCAATGACCCCATCCCGACCCGTCCAATCTCATACGTCGCTGCATTCCCGCGCCGCCTGGGCAAGGCGTGCCTCGCTGTCGGGCAGCACCACCCCGGTTTCGGCCAGCGAGCGAAGCTCGGCCGCCGACCAGGGATAGCCAGTGGGCAGCACCGGCATCACGAGTTGCCACCAGATCACCTGCTCGCTGCCCTCAACGGCCGCGCCAGGGTGCATGATGGCCCGCCGGGCGCCGACTTCAGCGGCCAGCAGCGGGTTGGCCGTGCCGTGGGCGGTGGCCTGGCCGACCAGCCTCTGCAGCTGAGCCGGCTTGATGAACGCCACGCCTTGCACCTGCAGGGCCCTGAGGGAGTCGGCACAGGCCACACATTGCGCATGGCCGGCGCCGAAAGCCAGCCGCTTCGCCTCCTCAGGCTCTCCGAGCCGGGCACGGAAGAAGGCGACCAGTTGCTGGACGCGGGCCAGGACGGTGGCGCAGGGCGCCCCGTCTTCGTGCCTGAAACGGGGATGCTCGACCCACTGCCGAATTTGCTCGCGGACCTCGAGCGCGGCATCGCCGTAATGGCGATCGATGTCCGTCAGCGTCTTCTCCCAGCGCTTGCCACCGATTCCCGGCGCAGCCGCGATTTTGGCTGCCAGTTGCCGCCGGGCATGGCCGGGAAGCGGGCAGACCGGATGCGTCAGGAACTGCAGCAGGCCAGGGAAGTCGAGCGGCTGCCAGAGGATCCCGAGCGCCAGCGGCAAGACCTGCAAGGCGGGCCGGAAGGCACTGAGCTCCCCGATTCCCTGCCGTGGGCGACCGGCGGTGACCAGGTGCTCGTCGAGACGCGCCCCTTCGGCGCCAACCACGAGGAGCGTCGGGGTGCTGTCGTCGAGCCGGCTTGCGAGCCAGCTTGCCGCAAGACAGCGGCTCTCCGCCTGCACGACGGTGACGCTGCCGTCCGCTCGCCAGTCGGCGCGCTCGAACCTTTCGCCGGTGAGAGCGCGCTGGAGGCTCTTCTGCAAGGTGGCCAGGAAACCTTCGCCGACACTTTCGGGCTTGCTGGCGACCACCGGCAGACGGGCCAGCACCGCTTGCCAGCGCCGGGGGAAAACCTCGATGGGATCGACCAGACGCACTTCGCCAATCAGCGCCTGGCGGTCGGTGAACGTTTCGAGCTCAATCAGGACGCGGGCCAGACGTTCGCCGACCGCCAAAGCCACCGTGTTGCGCGCCAGCGCCTCGACCTCGGCGAGATCGCTCAGCCGCCTGCTCGCGCCGGCAGGCATGCGACCATTCCAGTCATGCAGATTCCACAGATCCCGCCAGGCGAGCAGCGTCGAAGCGGTGCCAAGGGCGTCGGTGGCAAAGCTCTGGTGATAGAAGCGATCGGGCGAATCGGCGCGCGTCAGGCAATGCCGATGCTGGGCGATCCGTTCGGCCTGCGAGGGGTAGACGGCGAGCAGGCCGAGCCGGGTTTCGAGAAGGTTCAGGAAACCCAGTGGGCCAACTGCGACCTCGCCCAGCCGGTGGCCCGGTTCGAAGGCTCTTTGCCCATCGAGGTGCAAGCCAAACGTGATTTTCAGAGCCGGCATGAGTTTGCTCCCTTTCTTGCGGGGTGATGGCTGTTCTGCCGCCTGCCCGGCGGCCCGCGTCGAGCGCCGGTCATGTGATCGCGGCCGGCAGTCCGGTCCAGAGAATCCCTGCCGGCATGCTGGCGCGGCCCACCCGGCCCTGGAAGCCGCGGGCGGGCAGGGGATAGCAGCGGACATCGTCCTCGCGCGGCCGCAGCAGCGTAGCAATCTCGGCGAGGCAGCGATCCTTGTCGGCGGTGCTGCCGACAAGGAGGAAAACGCTGTACTCGAGCGGCGAGGCGTGCCGGCACATGCGGCGGTGGATGCGCATCAGGCGGCGGGGATTGCTGATCGTGCGCGGCCCGCCTTGCCGAGCAGGCAACCGGCTTCGGTCGTGGAAAAATCCTCGGGGCGCAGCTTCTCCGAGCGGAAGAGCATCAGCGTGTGCTGATCGACTTCGACGCGCAGCGGTTCGACCAGGTCGCAGGCCAGCGACTCGCGGCCAAAGTCGAGCGCATGGTAGAAACCGACGAAGGGATCGAGTCCGGCGCCGTAGAGCGCCAGCACGGCTTCGGCGTGCAGCAGCGTGTAGCCCAGGGAAAGCATCGCATTGACCGGATCGCGGGGCGGCCGGCGGTTACGGCAGGAAAACTTCAGGCGTTCGGGCAGGAGGTCGGCGAAACCCTCGAAGTAGGCCGCCGCGCCCGCGCCTTCAAGGCCGCGCAGCGAGGCCGTCGAGCCCTGCGCATCGACCGCGGCGATGCTGCTGCTCAGCCGTTGCAGGCTCAGCGTCAGGAGATAGCGCGAGCGCGGCTCGCTGTCCCGGCGCTCGGCGAGAAAGCCCGCCTGGGCGCGCAGCTTGGCTTCGACGACCGCCCGCGCAAAGCGCAGGCAGAAGTCGGCATCGAGCGACAGGCGATACTGCGCCACGCGGCGCCCGGCGTCATTGTGCGGTCGGCCGAGCAGCAGGGTCGGCACCGCCTTGCGCCCGGAGAGAATGACGACGCCGATGCCGCGCTCACCGAACTTGCCGAGCAGCGCCGAAGACAGCGTCACGTCCCCGCGCATGAAGATGCGTGACAGCGGTGCCAGGGGAACGGTGCCGATCCGGGCGCCATTCTCGTAGAACACGAGCGCTTCCCCATCGGCTTTGAGCGTCACGCCGCGGCGGTCAACATAGAGGCTGGTCATTGATTTTTCTCCTTGTCAGACGATCAGGAAACAGTCGGTGACCGGCTCCCTTGCCAGTCCCAGCAGGTCGCGATGCATCCGCGGGTCGAGCTGGAAGACGTGTGCGCGGTCCTCTTCGAGATCCAGCAGCGAAGCCAGCGTCTGCTGCACCTCGCGCAGCTCTGCCGCGGTCAGCCAGCATTCGTAGAACGATTTCTGGCCGCCGACCTTGTAGCCGAGCAAATACTTGTGCACCTGCCGCAGCCGCTGCGGATCGCACACGTCGTAACAGACCAGGTACATCTTTCGCGCTGCATCACTCATGCCCCCACGATACGGTGATGCAAGGCACCCTGTCCGCAACGGCAAGCTTGCGGTCAGGGAGATCGGCGGGGAGATAGGCAGGGATATGGGCAAGGAGATCGGCGGGGAGGACCAGCCGCAGCAGCGAAGTGGCCTGGAGCCTCGTACCGGCCATCCCTGCGACACCGCCGGGGCTGCAGGGGGAGCCGGGGGCGCTGGGAGCCGCCAGGGTCGCGCCGCTTGCAACCGGCTTGCACCAATCGCCCGAAGAATCGGGGCTCCTACGAAAGCATGCCGCGGGATCTCTACACGACAAATGTTGGATCCCGATGAATCGGGCGATCTGTCGATCGTCCGTCAGGTGGCCGGAACAATCATCAAGGCAGTCTTCCGATCTTCCAGCCGCGACACGTCGAGGCGGTCCGGGATGCGCATGTCGGAGAACTGGCCTTGACCGGATCGTCATCCGGTCGTGGTCGAATAAGCGAGTCTTAAAAAGCCGATTCCCGCTCTTCGGGAGTGGCGGGTGACTCTCGGAGAGTCAACTTCATCTCTCGGAGAGCGGCGGGTGACTCTCGGAGAATCAACTTCATCTCTCGGAGAGCCGCGGGTGACTCCCGGAGAGTCAACTTCATCTCTCGAAGAGTGGCGGGTGACTCCCGGAGAGTCAACTTCATCTCTCGGAGAGTGGCAGGTGACTCCCGGAAACTCCCCTTCGACTCTCCGGGAGTCGTCCTTCAGTCGTCAAGACTTGCCGCCAGGGCTGCACGGCTTGCGCGCCGGTGTCACCGCCTGGCAGGCGCGGTTGACCGAGCGCTGCGGCGGTCAGTTGACGGTGCTTGCGCTATTCCGGCGCGTCCGGCCAAAGCGGTTGCTCATGGCTTCACGCAGGGCGTCGAGGGCATTTCCACTCCCGGCAGCCTTGGACAGCGCATAACCTTCGAGCATGGCGCTGAGAAAGTCGCTGCCCAGGGCCATCTCGGTATCCCTGGCGGTCGCCGAAAGCTGGTGGATGCTGGCGAATAACGGCCGCAACTGATCGAGCGCGGCGAGGTCCTGCTGGGCTTCGGCGAGGTTGAAATCCGGTGGCAGGATGTTGGGATTGTTGGCGAGAATGATCAGGGTCTGGCGGCAAGCGGCCTCGCTCTTGTCGCCCATCTTGTTGAGGCTGTGCCGCTCATCGACCGAAAGGTGAATGAGCTGTTTCCATTTTTCTTCCAGCGTGGCGATGGCGGCGCGGATGGTGGCGATGTCTTCGGCACTGAAAGCCAGCGAAACCAGATTCTGTGTCATGACAAGATCTCCTTGGAGTTGAAGTGGTCAACAGAAAATGCGCTGCCATTGTCTCCCCTTTTCTGCAGGAATTGCAATAACTCAATGCTTTACGTAGAGATGAAAAATGGTTTGCCGGAGATCTCCCGGCAATCTGCCCGGTCCACGCCGTCACTCCGTTCTGATTTTGCAGAGGTTTTGAAGAACGACCTGACTGACGATTCCGATCGCCAGGCGGGGCGTGGCGTGGAGAGATGCAAAAAGAAGGGACGCGCTTCTATCCATGCGCGCCCCGCGAGGAGGGTGAGAGCCTTGATCATCGTTCCGGCCACCTGCCGGTCGGGCGACGGGTGCCAGCCGCTTGTGGTCGGGGCGGCCACACCGGCCTGGGTGGTATCGCAGGGATGGCCGGAACGATGATCCAGGACCCAATGCTAAACGAGGCCTGCGCCGAGGCCGCGGCGTCTCAATCCCTTTGGATTCAGGGCTGGTTACTGACGACAGAATAAGCGGCTATGAGGTGGCTTCATGCAATCTCAATCCCTTTGAATACAGGGCTGGTTACTGACGAAGCCGCCATGCGTGAAACCAAGTGGTGGCTGAATCTCAATCCCTTTGAATACAGGGCTGGTTACTGACGAGAACGATCAGCATCAATAAGACCACCGGCACAGGATCTCAATCCCTTTGAATACAGGGCTGGTTACTGACCGCGGAGGAACTCCCAGAGATGGACCACAAGTCCGAATCTCAATCCCTTTGAATACAGGGCTGGTTACTGACCTTCGGCCCCCCGCGCATCAGCCGCCCGCAACGGATCTCAATCCCTTTGAATACAGGGCTGGTTACTGACATCAAGGGGCGTGGAGGAAAGTGGAATCAGGCCTATCTCAATCCCTTTGAATACAGGGCTGGTTACTGACCGGCGGGCATGTCGTAACCCGCCAATGGGCGGACATCTCAATCCCTTTGAATACAGGGCTGGTTACTGACAGCTACTTGGGATGATAGTGACCCACTTGACGAATCTCAATCCCTTTGAATACAGGGCTGGTTACTGACCCTTCGACCGCGATAACATCAAGCCACCGACGTGATCTCAATCCCTTTGAATACAGGGCTGGTTACTGACTGGCCGATGCGGTGAATGTTGACATCGACAATGCATCTCAATCCCTTTGAATACAGGGCTGGTTACTGACCACGTCCTCCTGGGGAGACGATAAATCCCCAGGATCTCAATCCCTTTGAATACAGGGCTGGTTACTGACTGCGGAGGATACGTATAGGGATTACTTCGAGGAATCTCAATCCCTTTGAATACAGGGCTGGTTACTGACTCCCTCGCAAGACTAATCAGGCCCGCTTGCGCGAATCTCAATCCCTTTGAATACAGGGCTGGTTACTGACTTCATGCTGCTGCGCTCGCAGTAGCATACACATCTCAATCCCTTTGAATACAGGGCTGGTTACTGACCCGCTTTCGCACTTGATGTCGCTGATGATATCGTCATCTCAATCCCTTTGAATACAGGGCTGGTTACTGACAGTCCCGCAGATTGTTTTTGACTTCATGACGACCATCTCAATCCCTTTGAATACAGGGCTGGTTACTGACCGAAGCTGAGGCTGAACTCAGCGCCGACGACCTCATCTCAATCCCTTTGAATACAGGGCTGGTTACTGACTAACGGTTTCGCCTGTAACCACCTGATAACATAGAATCTCAATCCCTTTGAATACAGGGCTGGTTACTGACGTGAAAAATCAACGCAATGCAAAGTTTTCACTGATCTCAATCCCTTTGAATACAGGGCTGGTTACTGACGCAGTAAGGCAGTGCTCTTTAACAATTTGACAGTTATCTCAATCCCTTTGAATACAGGGCTGGTTACTGACCGCCGTTCTCCGTGAAGACCATCAGTACGCCGCTATCTCAATCCCTTTGAATACAGGGCTGGTTACTGACCAAGCCGCGCGCTAAAGCGGCGCCGGTTGAGCAGATCTCAATCCCTTTGAATACAGGGCTGGTTACTGACCCCATCGTCTGCGACACGTTCGCAGATGAAAACCGATCTCAATCCCTTTGAATACAGGGCTGGTTACTGACGAACCTTTGTGGAGCGATTCACCGAACTCCACAACATCTCAATCCCTTTGAATACAGGGCTGGTTACTGACATCGTTTTGAAAGGTAATACAATGGAATCTATTCTATCTCAATCCCTTTGAATACAGGGCTGGTTACTGACGCAAGGAGATTGCTAAGGCCAGCTTTCTCTTCCCATCTCAATCCCTTTGAATACAGGGCTGGTTACTGACGCAAATTCATTCTGGAAATGAGCGCCTACCGCTTATCTCAATCCCTTTGAATACAGGGCTGGTTACTGACACAAAAAAACGATGTAAAGGGTTCGTCGCTTTTTATCTCAATCCCTTTGAATACAGGGCTGGTTACTGACAGGAGATTCAAATGGAAACCAAAACGATCAGCATATCTCAATCCCTTTGAATACAGGGCTGGTTACTGACGCAACGCAAGCGCACCACAGCACGTCCTAGCGATGTATCTCAATCCCTTTGAATACAGGGCTGGTTACTGACGGCTTGCCACGTTTGGCAAGCTGGATGATGCCCATCTCAATCCCTTTGAATACAGGGCTGGTTACTGACTGCACCTAGGCAATTATAGCTTCATTTTCAGATACTTGGCCGGCTCGTTCGCAACTTTTTTGCCGACCCTCGGAGATATCTTGCGGGGCGCGGTCGGCGAGCTTGTAGCGGCCCAGTCCAAAGGCTGCTTCCTTGCCGACGTGCAGCCATTCTCCGAGGTAAAGCAGCGCCGTGAACGGCGCGAGTGAGCCTTCGAGCCGCCATGTTCCCGTGACCCCGCCGAGGGTCATCTTCTGGTGCTGTCGCGATGAATAACGCGTCCAGTCGAGCCAGCTCAGGTTCTTCTCTTCCCGGATATCGGCGCAGGCGGCGCTCAGCGAGGTGAAATCCTCTACCAGCGGTCCCCGAGAATGAAACTCGGCGAGCAGACTCGCCCGCCGGGCGAGGGCCATGAGCAGGGTTCGCGCCTGCAGCTTCTCCGGTGGCAGGGCATGGCCGTTTTGCTGCAGGCGCAGAGGCGTCTCCAAATGCAGGGTGGCGCTCGTCATCGCCAGTTTTCCATCGCCTGCGAGGGTGATTGTTTGCGCGTGCCCGGTGATGCTGCCGGTCTCCGGTCGGTAGATTTCCTGCTCGCCGGCCTCGCCACAATGCACGACGCGGATGAGTTCCGCCGTGCCGTCGCCGGCCCCGACGCCGCGCGCGAGCGCGCGTCGCCAGGCGAGAATGATCAAGGGCAGTTCCTGCAGCGCACGGCCGATCAGCACCTGGTGGAAAGTCAGCGTCCCGCTTGCGGCGAGCACCCGACTTCCCCAGGCCGGCGGTTCGATGATGTATGGGGGAGGAATCTGCGAGAACTGCTGCAGGCTGTGCGTGGTTGGTGGCGGAGGGGCGAAGATCGCGGGATACGGGCACGAAGCGATCAGCGGGCAACCGGCACACTCCTTCTGCCGCGTCATGCAGGCGAGCTGGCGCAGGGCGTGGCCGAAAGCGCCGCGCAGCATCGAACCCGAATAGTCCGGCAGGCGGATCGGCTGCCGCACCTGGAACTCGAATCGGTAGCGCGCGACCGGAAAAGTGTTTGCGGCGCTCATGCGGCACGCAGCGCCGAGAGCTTGAGTTTCTTGCGCTCGTCCTTGAGATCGACCCTGACGACTTGCGGTAGCCATTGCTCGATGGTGTCGGCGACGATCATGCGTTCTTCAGGGGGCCAGACGGCGGCATCGCGCGCCAGTGCCCTGGCCTTGCCATGGAACACCCCGTTGGGGTTTTCCGGCTTGCCGCGCAGTTGCTCGGCGCGTGCCGCGAAGTCAGCGATGAATTCCTCGATCCGGCGTCGGTTCGGGCTCATTTCGGCCAGAGCGCGGGCGCGTGCCTGCTGCGCTTCGGCCTCGGCACGCGCGGCGTCTTCTGCTGCCTGCCTGCGGAGGGCAATGTCCGCCGCGACGGCGGCGCGCTGTTCGGCCTTGTTTTCAAGGCGCAGCAGCCGTTCCTGATGCGCCTCGCGCAGTCCGTGGCTGCGCGAGGCGAGCTTCTGACGGATGCCGTCCGAGAGGTGGCGATGGCGGTCGTCACAGGCATCGACCCACAGCCAGCCGAAGGGCAACAGGCCGCCGTCGCCGGATCTCGTCAGGCTGGCGTAGCGTTTTTCGGTGGTACTGGGACGAAAATCGAAGGTTTGCCGGGTGCCTTCGCGCGGCCCGAGGATCTTGATCCGGCGTACCCCCGCAAGCGTGACCGATTCAGCGCCCGAGTGGCGGCCGACGCGCAGCAGGAAACCCTGGCGCGCCCTGATCAGTTCGCCGAGTTCATCCCCGAGCAGCCGGCTCATCATTTGCGCCCACTCGCGGTCGAGCAACTGACCCAGGACGGGATGATCGAGTTCTGCTTCCAGTTGCGGCCGGTAGAAGCCGTTGCAGGCATCGCACAGCGCATCCCAGAGAATCGTCGCACGGGGGCCAAAGCGCATCTCGCCATGGAAGGCGGCCGGCAGCGCTTCAGGGATCGTTTCGAGAAAGACCTTCAGTTCCGGCGAAGGGCGTTCGTCCGGACGTGGCGGGCGTTTCTTTTTGCTGATGGCGTAGATCACGCGCGTCGGCGGGGGAGCGCTGCCGTCTTCCGGATGGGCATCGGCCAGCGCCAGGAGGCGGAAGGGATCGTTCTCGAATTTTCCGGCGGTGTAGCCGAGCAGGCGCTCTTCGAGGCTGCGCGAGCTGGCTCGTCGATCGCTCTGTTCCGCTCCGGCGTTGAGCCGGTCCAGCCAGGCGGTGCGAATGCTTCCCTTGAGCGAACTGCCGGGCAGGTAGGGCGTGCCGTCGAAGGGCCGGAAAACGGTGCGGGCGAGCTGAAAACTGTTGAAGGTCGATTCGCCACCCGGATCGCGTTGCGTGGGCCGACCGGCCTTCGCGGCGTATTCGCGGGCGAGCGCCTCGGCCACTGGCACCTGTTGCCGGGCGAGTTCGGCAAAGCGCGCTGCCGAGTCGCGAAAGAAACGCTGGATGGCGCCGATCGGCTCACGCTGCTCGGCCAGAGCGGCAAGGCGTTTACGTTCGCCGTCGCTCAGCGCCACCAGAAAATCGGCCGGGTCGAGCACGTGCAGCAGTCCCTCATGAATGACGAAACTGCTCGGCTCATAGACTTCCCCGCAGCCGATATGAAGCGGCGACAGGGTCGAGATGGCCAGCGGGCGGCTGCGGTTGGATGCGGGGTTTGTCACGGTGCGTGCTCCAGAGCGATCGTTGCGACGGGGGCGTAGCCTTGCTGGACGGTGGCGGCTTCGGCGCGCGACAGGCGGCCGTTGCCGCCGATCCCCTGGCCGATGAAGGGGCGGACGGTGAAGCCTTCCTCCGGCGTCAGGACGGCGCCGCTGGCGGCGAGCAGCACCGGCGTCTTGAACGGCTTGCCGGCCAGCGCCAGCGCGTTGCCGTGGCGGCCGAAGCGGGTGAGCACCCGCCAGTAGCTTTTCGACCCATCCAGCCCCAGACCCTGCGGCGCGCAGGGAGCGAGCGACCACCAGGCGTTGCCGTCGGCTGGCAGCGCGAAGCGGGCGGGTTCAATGCCATCGACTGTGAACTTCCCGAGGCCGACCCCGGCGTCGCGACCGAAGCCGGTGCTGCCGACAGCCGCGAGCAGATCAGCCACTTCGTCGGCGCCGCTGCGCTCGCTGTCGAGCACGAGGTAGAGGTCGATGCGCTGTCCGGCGGCGTGGAAGCTCTGCGCCACGCTGTAGGGTGCGAAGACGCCTTCGCCGGTGCTGCCGCTCAGGCGGTCGAGCGTATTGTGCGTCTGCACGGCGTGTTGCGGCGCCTTGCCGCCGTAGGCGCATTCGTCGTCGACGGCGCTCGCCAGAAGCGCAGCGAGCGCCGTGCCGGTGCGCTCCGCGGGTATCCAGCGCTTCTTCCGGGCGGCCTTGCGCTGCGCCGGGTCGTCGCTGGACGCGGCGAAGTGCTGTGGCAGCGTTGGTCTGGGCAGATGGCCCGCCGGCAAGCCGTCGGAAACGACGAGCCAGGGCTGTCCCTCGGTGTAGCCTTCGAGGCGGCGGCACAGTTCGGTTTCGCCGGCGGCTTCGCGCAGCGCCCAGCAGAGCTGGCCGAACAGCGTGTCACCGGCGAGCGGCGTGCCGAGCGGTGTATGCAGCGCCAGCGTGGCGCGATGAAGGGCGTGTGGCATCGTTCAGCCGCCGGCCGCGAAGATCTGGAGCGCGTCCAGTTCGGCCTGAATCGGTTGCCCGTCGAGCATCAGCCCGGTGAGTGCCACCTTGCCGTAGCCGCGCGAACCGGAACCGCCGAGACTGTCCATCTGGAGGAGCTTGAGCCCGCGCAGCAGGAGGGGCAGGAGATCCTCGCCGTCGATGACTTTCAGCGACAGGCGGAAATCGAACTCGGCGCCGGCGATGACGCGTTCGGTAAAGCGCGGGTTTTCCGCGACCCCGGCAATGCGGTTGATCGAGTTTTCGCTCTTGGCTTCGGTGGCCAGCACGTTGCGCGCTTCCAGCTTGCGGCGCCACTCCGGGTTCAGGGCGCAGTCCCAGAACGCGATGCGCGTCGGGCCGATTTCCTTGACGAAGTTCTCCACGTCGCCGCCCGGCGCGCCGCCCGGCGCGCCGCCGAAGAGGCGCAGCAGATCGCGTGCCGCCGGGCTGTCGTGTTTCGCGAGGTGCTGGAACGAGAACGGGTAGCCGTTGGCTGGCGTCACCAGCCCGAGCTGCCATTCGAGCAGCGAGCGGATCTTGCCCTTGAGCGACGAGCCGGGGATGTACGGCTGGCCGTCGAGCGGGTTCCTGACCACCGGGTTGTCGGTGCCGCCGATGCGCATTTCCGTGTCGCCGGCGCCGATGTGCAGGCCGGTCTTGAGGACGAGGGTGGCGGTGAGTTGCTTGATGCGGGTGAGTTGCATTGTTTTTTTCTCCCTGGAGGTCAGGCGCGCAGCGCCTTGAGGAAGCCGAGGACGGCTTCGAAGTGCAGACGGAAATGGTCGAGCGCCTTGGCGCTGGTGGTGGCCTTGAGGCATTCACGGAACCATGCGACGAATTGATCATCGACCAGCGCGCGCCCTTTGGCGTAGGCTACCTTGGCGTTCATCATGCGGATGAACGCTTCGTATTGGTGAAATTTATCGTCGTCGCCGTCAATACGTTCCTGCCAGCCGACAAGTTCGTCGTAGAAGCGGCGGATCTGCGTCGGTTTGTTCATTCGGTCGTTTCTGACCTCATTGAACTTCCTGGCCCACGCTTCGGCATCTTCGTTGAACAGTTCGGGATCGGGTGGAACGGCAGCCAGATTGATGGGCATCGTGGTTTCTCCTTGGGGTGATTGTGCGTGAAGGGAAAGACAGGGTCCGGGATGGCAAGCTTGCAACCAGGCTCACTCGCGCTGCCGGTAGAGCAGCACCGACAGCGGCAAGCGGTAAGCGCCCTTGTGCGTGCCGAGCGCGCCGCCGATTTCGCGGATGGCTTCCGCCAGCAACTCGCCGCGCTGCGCGCGCGCCGTTTCGTCGCCCTTGACGCGGTCGCGGAAGAAGCGCGCCAGCCGGTAATGAAGCTGTGAGCGCCAGATGGCGTCTTCCGGGCGCTGGCTCTCGGCACGGTCGGAGAGTTGCAGCAGGGTGTAGGTGAGCCCCGAGGAAAACCCCGCCCCGTGGTTGCCGGCTCGCGCCATCAGCGCTTCGAGCGCGGCCTGGCGGCTGCCCATCAGCGTCTGCCAGTCGGACCATGAGACGCTGCGCTGCCAGAGCGTCACGGCGTTCTTGGCGGGCTGCTTCTTGGCGGCGGCGAGGGCGCTTTCGGTGCTGCGCGCGAGTTCCCGGACCGGTGTCTTCGGATGCGTCATGCTCAGGCCGGCCGAGAAGCCGATGCTCGGGTTGGCGACGTAAGCGGAAAACTTATCGCGCAGCACGCTGGCCAGTGCGAGCGTCGACTCCCAGGGTCCGATCAGGAAAAAGTCGTCACCGCCGGCAAAGACGGTGTAGGTGTTGCGGTAGCGGGCGACACCGTTCGTGTCCACGCCGTATTCGCAGAACCACGGCAGCCAGAGCGCGAAGAAGGCGTTGATCTGGCGCGAGAGCGATGCCATCTTGGCAAAGGTCGGTTTTTCCAGGCCCCGCTGGAAGAGGCTGCCGAGGTCGTCGATGTCGCCCTTGACGGTGACCAGGGCGATCTCGCCCTGCCAGCGCTCGCCGGCGGTCAGTTGGCGATCTTCGCAGGCAATGTGGTGCAGGGTCTTGATCGCCGCGACGTCGACCTCGCTCTCCCACTGGCCGTACTTGCCGGCAGTCTGCAGGTCACCGGCGTCGAAGCGCGGCACGTAGCTGTTCACGAAGCGGCGGGCGTAGCCGCGCCAGAGCGTGCCGTCGGCTTCGGCGGCGTCGAAATCCCAGACGCGGCGCAGCGTGCCGTTGCGGGCGAGTTCGCCGTACTTGCCGGATTCCTCGGCCGCCGGAACGATCGCCAGGCGGTAGCCGAAATAGTCGAGGCCGAGCACCGGCAGCGTGTCGGCGTGCCGGGCGACGAGCAGCCGGGCGTGCCGGGTCAGTTGCTCGCCGATCCGGACCTGATCGTCGGCGAGCGTCGACAGCGGGTAGCCGCGGCGCGCCGAGGCGGCCGGATCGGCCGGATGGCGGCCGTTGATCGCGCAGACGCCGAGGGTGTTGTCGAACTCGTCCAGAAAGTTCTCGAAAACGCTCGTCGCGCCGTCGTCGCAGAGGTCGAAACGCTGGTGCTTGGCGGTGTCGAGCGCGGCGAAGAGGCGTTTCGTGAGTTCGCCGAAGCGGCCGGCGGCAAAGTCGTTGCAGGAGGCGGGCGTGCTCGCGAGGCCGACGCCAATCTCGCCATAGGTGTGCTTCAGGCACCACTTGTTGAGTTCCTGCCGGCAGCGGGCAACGGCGGCGTGCGCGTGGGTGGTGTTCGGCGCGACGATCAGGAACTTGCCGGCGGCGTTGATGATCTGCGCCGTCGATGGCAGTTCGAGCGCTTCGAGGAGCTTCAGCGCGGCGCATTCGGCGAGCAGCGAGACCTGGAACGAGCGGCCGCGCAACAGCTTGTGCGCATTCTTCTGCGTCGCGCCGCCTTCGGCGAAGATGAAGTCCTGGATGCCGAAGAAATCGCCCTGGACGAGCAGGATCTTTTCCTCGGCCCAGCCTTCGCGCAGCCCGCGTACGTCTTCGCATCCCTGCTCTTGATGCCAGCGCCAGAGCGCGGTGGCGAGCGCCGCGGTGGCCTTGCTGTGGTCGTAGAGCGAGACCTCGGGCTTGACGCCGAAAGCGGTCGCTGACGGAATGGCGTGCGTCATCGTCAGCCACAGGCTGTCGAAGTGGTCGAGCCACAGGGGCAGGTTGGCGAGATGGGTTTTCGGGATGCGCTGAATGCCTTCGAGCAGCGCCTGCCAGAGGGCCAGGTATTCGACACGCGCGCTGGCGTTGTCCTGCGGCGTGCAGGCCTTGGCCCGCAGCGGGAAGAGGCTGTCCGGAGCAAGCGGCAGCAGCGGGTAGCGCCAGACGAGTTCGCCTTCCTTGGCGCCAGGCCGGCCGATCTGCTCGAAGAGCGTCAGCAGGCGAGCGCGATAATGGTTTTCGCGCTCCTTGCTGTGGTTGTAGTCGCTTTCGAACTGGTCACGCTCGAAGCCGGAGGCGACGCGGTCGGCAGTGGCGACGATCCATTGCAGGAAGGTGTCGGGGCGGTGATGCGCGCTGGCGGCATTGACTGCGGAATCGGTGGCGTTACCATCGGCCGCCGTCGAAAACGGCGCGCAATTGCGGCGCAGGTCAGGGAAGTGACCGGTGGCTTCGAGCGCGTCCCAGGCGAGGCCGGTGTAGGCGGCGTGAATGTGGCTGTGCCAGCCGTTGCGCGCATCCTTGCCTGTCTGGTGCCACGGGCAATACAGCGTTTTGTGGGCATCGATGCGGCCTTCGTGCTCGATGCCGACGCGTTCGGCGAGTTTGCCGATGTCGTGCATGAAAGCGGCCAGCGCGATTCGGGCGGACTGTTCGAGAATGCTCATGGGGGATCCTGGTTATGGAAAGAGATGTTTGCGCAAGGTCTTGAGCGCGGCGCGCAGTTCGTTTTCGTCGTCGAGGGTGCGCGCGTCCTGGTCGTGGCGCGGGCGCACACCGTGCGCGAGGCCGTTCCGCAGGTATTCCAGTTCGGCGACCGCGCGGCTTTCGCTGCGGGCGGCGGCGTAGGCTTCCTTTCTTTGCTCGAAGTCGTTGGCATTGCTGCGCCGCTCGAAGCAGGCGCGTGTGACGAAGGCTTCGTACATGAAAGTGGCGGCGCGCAGGTAGTCCTCCCGTTCGCGGTAGGCGTCGGCGAGCAAGAGTTCCCAGTGGTCGCGCCTGGTCCCGCGGAACCAGTTGATGCGAGCCTTCAGCGTTTCGGCGAAGAGCCCGCCGAGAGCGCCGGAATGCGCCTCGACCGAGGGAAAGACGCTGCCGAGCGTTTCGCGCGCCCGCACCGGGTTGCCGGTGCGCTCGAAATAAGCGGCGCGCTTCAGCAGGTCGGCGCGCCCTTTCTCCATCCCGTCGGCGGCCAGCAGCGGTGCGAAGACGCCATAGTCGCCGTCCTTGTGGTAGGTGGCGAGGGCGTCTACCCAGTCGAGCATGGCCAGCAGGCCGCCGAGGCGCAGGACCGGCGTTTCACCGTCCGGGGCCGTCATTTCGAGGGCGCCGTAATAGAGTTCCTCGACCTTGACGCCGACGACGCGGGCGAGGTAGCGCGCGGCGACCAGGGCGAGCATCGGCAGGTGGCGAAAGCCGTGCGTGACGTCGATGCTGAGCGACTCGCCGGGCTGCACGACCTCGGCCAGCCGGCGCAGGATCGCGGCCTGTTCGGCAGCGTCACGCGCGTAGGGGATCAGGAGGCAGTCGACCGGGATGCCGAGTTGTTCGCCGAGTTGCTGGCGCGGCAGTTCGAGCATGCGCTCGTCGACTCCGCCGGCCTCGACCGCGGCCATCAGTTCGAGCATGGCGTCGTCGTCGGCGCCTTCGCGCTCGAAGAACACGTCCCACATGCTGCCGGCGGTGCCGACGAGGATCAGGCGATCGGGTTTGAGGTAATCGGTCAGCGCCATGCCGAAGAAAGGCACGTTGCGTGAAAAGCCCGGGTCGAAGCGATAGTTCGCCGTCCGGTAGCCGGTGCGGGGATCGGCCTTGCCCTTGCCGAGAAAGCTGATGAGGGTGCTCATGAGGATGCTCCAGAAGGAAGGGAGGGGGTGGCGGCAGCGAGCGGGCAGGGCGCCTGCAGGGCGTCGTAACTGACCGCCGCCGGGCGCAGGGCGAGGCGGTAGCGGCGCGGCCGGCAGCCGCCGTCACTGATCAGGTAGGGCGCGGCAGCGGGACCGAGTTCGCGGCGGAGGATTTTCTGCAGCTTGGAGAGGTGGGCGGAGAAGTAACTGCCGTCCATGCCATGGCGCAGGGCGCGCTCGGTCTGGTCGAAATCGCCGAGCGGGCCGGCGATCCAGTGCAGCTCGACGAGATAGCGCCTTTTCCAGTCGCGGTCGGGGTTCTCCTTGTCCGGCGCCGGCAGGGGCGGTTCGCCGCGCAAGGCTCGCCGGGCGAAGACGCTGAGCAGCGCGAGTTGGGCCGGCGGCAGCGAAAACTCCTTGCCGGCGGCACGCACCCGCCGCGCCGCGAGATCGATCTGCAGGGCGGCGGGGGCGAGGGCGCGGCGGGCGGCTTCGACGGTCTCGTTATAGCTCGCCATGCCGGTCAGCAGCGCTTCGGGCAGGCCGTGGCGCAGGCTGACGAATGGCAGCTCGGCGAGCGTCACCTCGGCCTTGGCGCTATCGACGAGGCGACCCCCCGGCATCTCGATCACGTGGCTCGACGGCGTCGGGTAATAGAAACCGAGGCTCGACTCGAAAGGTGACGAAACGAGGACATGCGAGAGCTTGTCCTGCGGGCGGCCGTAGAGGGAGAGCGCGTAGCCGAGAAAGAAACCCATCGTCTTGCGGCCACCGGCAATCGAGACGTGCAGCACGCTCTCCGGGTCGGCGGTCAGCTCGCGGACCAGGGCGGTGATGCCGTCGGCGGCGCGGCGGTTGTCTGCCGGCGAGCGGATGTCATCGAGCGGCTGACCCTCGGCGTCTTCGAGCAGATGGATGGTGTCGGCAGAGAAACGGATCGGCGGCAGCGCGTAATCCCGACACAGGCGGTGGAACCAGCCCGGATCTTCCGAGAGCAGCGCCAGGCTCGCTCTTTCGGCGCCGGTGCGGGTGGTGATCAGGTGGATTTCGGTCGGCACGAAAGCGGCTGCGGCTGGCGTGACGGCCAGCGCGTACAAGGTCTCGGTGACGATCTGCGGCGACAGGCCGGTGACGGCGAGGAGGATGCGGCGCGAAAACTGTTCGGGCTGGATGCAGGTGTTCGGCATGGCGGCGGGCTTGGGGTCAGGGGAAAGAGAGGATTGTCGCCACATTCCCGTCCCAGCCCGCGAACCGCAAGCTTGCGGTGGGGCAGTGAGCAGACGGCTGGCCTGTTGCCGGAAACGATGGCGAAATGTGCTGCAGGATGATCGAGCCTTGCCGAGAAAGCAAGGGCATGCAGCGTGGGTGTGCCGCTCTGCGCCGGCCGGGCAGGGAGCACCCGGCAGCGGCAAGCTTGCGATCGCGCAGGGTTGCCCGCCTGCCCGGCAAAATGATCGTCATCATCAACGCACCGCGTATGCCCATGTCCATTTCCCCGCCCATGCTGCCGCGCTTTCCCCCTGCTGACCGGCTGCCGGTGCGCCGCTTCTTTGTCTCGCGTCACGCGGGTGCCATCGAGTGGGCCAAACGCTATCCCTGGGGGCTGCGTGCCCGCTTCATCGCGCACCTCGATGTGGAGCAGATCATCGCCGGCGATGTGGTGATCGGCACCCTGCCGATACAGCTCGCCGCCGAAGTCTGCGCGCGCGGTGCCCAATATCTCCATCTCGCGATTCCGCTTGCTGCCGACCAGCGGGGAAAGGAATTGAGTGCGGCAGAGATAGAGGAAGCCGGTGCCTGTCTCGTGCCCTGTTGGGTGACGCTCCGGTGGCGGAAATAGCGGTCGGGCAGCGGTCGGGCAGCGGCGCTGCGGTTGCCCGCATCGCTTTCGGCAGTCCCTCCTGATATTTGCCGACCCTGTGCGCAGCCACATTGTGCGGCTGCGGGCTTCGGCGTAGAGTGGGCGCACCGTATGACGTTTCGGGTCGGGTCAGGGCAAAGAGGATCGCCAACACGGCGAGTTGCTGCACGGGTCGCATACGTCAAACCTTCAGTCAACCTTCATCGATCCATTGACGCAGCGCAGGAGACCATCATGTCCTTGTCCATCACCGCCAGCAGGCCACTTCAATTACCCGACGTCGGCACCTCGAAAGCGGCTACCACCACCGCAAAACCGGCTGAAAAGTTTGCCACGCCCGCCGAGTCCCGCTCGCAACTGAATGCGTCGATCATCAACGCTTCGTTCGAAGTCGCGGTGAATTCCGGGAATGAGCCGCTCGCCCTGCTCTTGAAGACCGCCATCACCGGCATCAACGATGTGCTGCAGCCGGAGTTCGGCAAGGATGCCCTGCAGGGTGCGATGAGCCAGGACAATTCGGCCGAGGGCACAGCGGGGCGCATCGTGTCGCTTTCCACCGGGTTCTACGAAGCCTTCAAGAAGCAGCATGTCGGCGAAGACGAGGCGGCCGTGCTCGAGAATTTCATGTCGACCGTCCGTCGCGGCTTCGAGCAGGGTTATCAGGAGGCGAGCAACATTCTGCAGGGCCTCAATGTGCTGAACGGCGATGTCGCGAGCGGCATCGGCAAGACCTACGAACTGGTGCAAAAAGGCTATGCGGACTTCGAAGCGGCACAGAGCAGCAGGATCAACGGCACTTAGCCGGTAACCGCGGAAGACGACAAGCGGCACGCCAAGCAAGGCCGTTCGCCCTGGGCTCCTGCGAACGGGTGAATTTTTGCATTCGCTGATCTGTTTCTCGATTATGACCCCTGGGAAACGCTGGAGACCGCGCTGTCATCCTTCGAGCCAGGGTTTGTCATGACCCGGGAGCAGCCAGCGACGCAGGTTCGGGCCGAGATACGGCATGATCCTGCTTGACACCCATATCTGTATTTACATCATCAACACTAGGCCGCCCGAAGTTCTGGCGCGTTTTCATCAGTATCGGCTCGGTGACATCGGGCTTTCGAGTGTGGTGGCCGCGGAACTTGCCTTTGGTGTTGCCAGAAGCGCCTCGGTGCGCAATCGCCAGGCGCTGGAAATGTTTCTTGCCCCACTGGAAGTTCTCCCTTTTGATATGGCCGCCATGTGGGCTTATGGTGATTTGCGCGCTGACCTGGAGCGCCGGGGTCAGTCCATCGGTTCTTTGGACACCCTGATTGCCGCGCACGCACTGAGCGTCAATGCCGTGCTGATCACCAACAACACCCGCGAGTTTTCCAAAGTCCAGGGGCTGCAATTGGAAAACTGGGTGACTGCCACCTGATTCCAGTTCCCATCGTCCGCGAAGCCGAAGGCAGCGTGACCCAGCCCTGGGCGCCTCACAGAATCTGGACTCCCCTGCTAGCGGGGAATCGGCCGGCGCCTCGGCTTGTCGTGCTCTGCCGCAAGACCGACGATCGTCGCCGGCAATCAGGCGCCTGTCGGTTTTGCGGCATGCGCGGGACGGAAGGACGCGCAATGCTGCGCATCGGTTTCCAGCCTGGCGCCCCCGATCAGGTCGATGCCATAAGGCACTGCGGGAAAAACCGCCCGCAGGCAATCGTCGATCGCCGAGGGCTTGCCGGGCAGGTTGATGATCAGGCTCCTGCCGCGGATGCCGGCGGTCTGCCGGGAGAGGATCGCCGTCGGGACGAACTTCAGCGAGGCTATGCGCATCGACTCGCCAAAACCGGGAAGCATCCGCGAGCAGACGGCCTCGGTCGCTTCCGGGGTCACATCGCGCGGCGCGGGTCCGGTGCCCCCGGTCGTCACGATCAGGCTGCAGCCTTCCCGGTCGCTCAGCTCGCGCAGGGCCTCCTCGATGGCCGGCTGCTCGTCGGGGATCACCCTGGCCACCGCTTCCCAGGGGCTGGTCAGCGCGCGGGTCAGCCAGGCATGGATCGCCGGCCCGCCGAGATCCTGATACTCGCCACGGCTGGCGCGGTCGGAAACGGTCAGGATGCCGATGCGGGCGATGCTCATGTTTTCTCCTCGAAACCGGGTTCGTCCTGATAAGCGCTGCCGTCGAGCAGCTGCACCGTGCCTCTCTCTCCCGCCGCCAGGCCGGCGCTGGCCGCAGGCATGACCAGCAGACCGTCGGCCAGCGCCATCGACAACAGGACGCCGCTGCTCTGGCTGCCGGTCGAACGTGCCAGGTAGTCGCCCTGCGGGTCCTGCGCCAGCGCGACGCGGATGAATTCGGTGCGGCCCGGACGGTTGCGGACCGGATGCGCGAGGCGCGCGGCAATCGTTCGCCGGTACAGGCGCGGGTGTCCCATCATCCGGCGCAGGGCGGGGAGAACGAACTGCTCGAAGCACACCATGCTGGAAACGGGATTGCCCGGCAAGCCAAAGACGAGGCTGCTGGCGGTGCTGCCGAAAACCACCGGATGACCGGGGCGCATCTCGACCCGCCAGAAATGCTGCTGAACGCCCAGCGCCTCGAGCGTCGGACGCACCTCGTCATGGACGCCGACCGATGAGCCGCCGGAAACCAGCAGGACGTCGAAAGCCAGACCGCGCCGCAGAAAGTCCATCAGCTCAGCGGCATCGTCGCGGGCGATGCCGAGCAATACCGGCTCGATGCCGAGGGCCTGGACCTGCGCCATCAGCGCGTAGCTGTTCGAGTTCGGGATCCTGGCCGGATCGAATGCTTCATCGAGGCCCTCGAGCTCGTTGCCGGTCGACAGGATGGCCACGCGCGGCCGTCCATGGACCTTCATCCGCGCGCATTTGACCGTCGCCAGGACGCCGATCACGCCGGGGGTGATCTCGGTTCCGGCAGTCAGCACCACCTGGCCGGTGCGCATGCCTTCACCCCGCAGGCGGATGTCGTTGCCGGGCCTGAGCGAACGCCTGATCTCGACGCGATCTTCCGCCAGGGGAGAGGTCTCCTCGACCCGGATCACGGCATCGGCGCCCAGGGGCACCGGCGCGCCGGTCATGATGCGCGAGCACTGGCCGGCGAGCACGGTCTTCGACGGCAGGTCGCCGGCGCGGATGTCCTCGATGATCGTCAATGCCACCGGGGGGCTGGCCAGATCGGCTGCGCGCAGCGCAAAACCGTCCATCGCCGAGACATCCCGGGGCGGCTGGTCGCGGTTGGCGCGAATCTCCTCGGCCAGCACCCGCCCGAGCGATCGCTCGAGCTCGACGGACTCGCTGCCGAGGACCCTGACCTCTTGCAGGACGCGTGCTTGCGCGTCCCTGACCGAGAGATTTTCCATTCAGACCGACTCCTCACTTTGCCTCGCGCGGGCCACATCCTGCGGCGTATCGAGGTCGATGAAACTGCGCAACTCGGCCGCCGGCAGTTCCGACTCGGCGACATAATGGACCTTCAACTGGAGAAGCGCCGCGCGCAGGCTGCGCTTTCCGGTCCCTGAAAGGATGCCCTGGATGATCGGCAGGCCGCTTGCCGAGTAGAACGCGGCCAGGGCCTGCGGGTGCCCGTGCACGACGGGCACCACCGCCTGGCAATCGGCGCGCCGTTGCGCCAGCCGTTCGATCAGCGCCGGCTGGATGAAGGGCATGTCGGTGGCGACGGCGAAGACCCAGTCGTCCCGGCTTTGCGCGAGGCCGGCGCACAGCCCGGCCAGCGGCCCGGCGTCGCCAGGAGCGTCGCGGATCTGTGCCAGATTGATCTCCGGACGGTGTTCGCGGACGCTGACCAGGACCCGTGGAAAGACCTGCTGCATGACCAGGATCACCCGTTGCAGCAGGGTCTGATCGCCCAGCAGGAGCCGCGCCTTGTCGCAGCCCATTCGCCGTGATTCCCCGCCGGCGATGACCAGTGCCGTGCAGTCCTCGATCATCGGGTCATTCGCTCCAGCAGGAAGCGGGCCAGTCCGTCGATATCATCGAGCGCGAAATGGGGAAGCTGCGGATGGACCTCTTCCTGGTCGGTGACCATCGCGATCAGTCCTTCCCCGATGGCGCAGCGCGGCGGCCTCGCGCATTCGCGGCGCAGGATCTCGATCTTTCTTCCCGGCGCGGAGGAGAATCCCTCGGCCAGCACCAGGTCGGCCTCTCCGAGAAAGCGCTCGGCCAACTGCTCCGGATCTCGCCGGTCGACGGCATCGGCCACCAGCTGCAGCTCGTCCGGCGTGACGAGCAGGCTCATCGTGGCGCCGGCCTGCCGGTAGCGCCAGCTATCCTTGCCTGCCGTGTCGAGCGCCACCCGGTGATGCGCATGCTTGAGGGTGGCCAGGCGAAGACCCCGGGCCGTCAGGACGGGCAGCAGCTTTTCGATCAGCGTGGTCTTGCCGGAACCGGAATGGCCGACGAAGATGAATACCGGTGGCACCCTGGAAGTCATGGATGCGGGCTTACCCAGGCATCGCCTTGCAGCGTGATCTCCTTTTTCCAGATCGGCACCCTTTCCTTCAAGCGATCGATGAGCCAGTGGCAGGCCTGCAGGGCCGGGGCGCGGTGTTCGGCGCCGGCGGCGATGAAGACGATCGACTCGCCCGCCCTGACGACGCCGAGACGATGGACGATGCGCACATCGATCAGGCCAAAACGCTCGATCGCCTCGTCGCGCAGCCGCTGCATCTGCGCCACGGCCATCGGCTCATAGGCGTCAAAACTGAGTTCGCTGACCGCGCGCCCTGCGGAGAAGTCGCGGGCGCAACCGAGGAAGGTGGCGATTCCGCCCACGCGTCCCGAACCGGCCTGCAGGGCGCGGATCTCCTCGTCCTGCGAGAAGTCATCGAGTTGAACACGAACGGCTTCCTTCATCATCCCCCCGAAAATCTCGACATGAAAACGACTTCGCACGGGTCCTTCAGCAGGACCGAGCCCTCCCTGACATGCTCGCCGTCGATGGCGGCCAGGGTGACGAGTTCGAAGGCTTCCGGATGGCGCAGCCGCAACTCTGCCTGCAGATCCTGCAGGCGCATTCCGGCCCGAAAAGCGATTTCCAGGCGACGGGCGCCTACCCGTTCAGCCACCGGCCCGAAAAACAGGACGGTGATCATCGAGCGTCCTTTGCGGGCGCGTCTTGACGCCGCCAGACGCCGCTTCTGCCGCCGCTCTTTTCTTCGAGCCGCACCGTCTCGATGCGCATGCCGCGATCGATCGCCTTGCACATGTCGTAGATGGTGAGCAGCGCCATGCTCGCTGCGCAGAGCGCTTCCATCTCGACCCCGGTCGGCCCGAAGCAGCGAACCGTGGTCACCACCCGGAGGCCGACGGCGCCTTCTGCGTCGGGGACCAGGATCTCGCTGAATTCGACCTCGACGCCGCTCAGCGCGAGCGAGTGACACATCGGGATCGATTCCGGGGTGCGCTTGGCCGCCATCACCGCGGCAACATCGGCCACGGCCAGCACCTGGCCCTTGGCGAGGCTGCCGGCGCGGATGCGCGCGAGGGTCGCTTCCTGCATGCGCAGGATGCCGCTGGCGATGGCCACGCGCTGGGTGGCAGGTTTTTCCGAGACATCGACGAGGCGCGCCCGTCCGGCATCGGAAAAGTGGGTCAGCTCATTCGTTTCGTTCTCCTTGAGTCCTGTTGTCCTGTTCATCGGTTCTGGAATCCTTGCCACTAAAGCCGGGCTCAACCGCCGATGTACGACATCTCTATCTTTTGCCAGGACGGTTCGGTAGCCGTATGGCGAAGCTGCGAATAGCGGTCGGCGCGGGACCGCCAGCAATCCTCGATCAGCTGGCGGAGCATCGAATCGCTCTGATGGTCACGAAGCGGCGCGCGCAGATCGACTCCCGTCGAGGCAAACAGGCAGGTATAGAGCCTGCCATCGGTGGACAGCCTGATCCGGCTGCATTCGTGACAGAAGGCCTGGGTCACCGAGGCGATCACCCCGATCTCTCCTCCGCCATCCAGGAAGGACCAGCGCTGCGCCACTTCGCCATTGTAATTAGGCTCGATCGCCTGCAGGGGATGTTGGCGGCTGATGGTCGCCAGGATTTCGCTCGCCGTCACCACCTCGTCCATGCGCCAGCCGTTGCTGCAGCCGACATCCATGTATTCGATGAAGCGCAGGATCATCCCGGTGTGGCGGAAGTGGTTGACCAGCGGCAGGATCTCGTGCTCGTTGCCGCCGCGCTTGACCACCGTGTTCACCTTGACCGGCGTCAGCCCGGCCGCCTGCGCCGCAGCGATTCCGTCGAGCACGGTCGCCACCGACGTTCGTGAATCGGTCATGCGCCGAAAGCTTTCCTCGCTCAGCCCGTCGAGACTGACGGTCAGGCGAGACAAGCCGGCATCCTTCAGGGTCTGGGCCTTGCCGGACAGCAGCAGGCCATTGGTGGTCAGGGCGATTTCGACCGCCTGTCCCCCATCGCGTCCCTCATCGCTGCGCAGCTTCGCCAGTTTTTCGATCAGCCGCTCGATACCGCGCCGCAGCAGCGGCTCGCCACCGCTCAGGCGGATCTTGCGGACGCCCAGCTGGACGAAGGAGCGGGCGATCCTCTCGATCTCCTCGAAGCTGAGCAGTTCGCTGCGCGGCAGGAAAAGGTGATCCTTGCCGAACGCTGCGCGTGGCATGCAGTAGGTGCAGCGAAGATTGCAACGGTCGGTGACCGAGATGCGCAGGTCACGCAGGGGCCGCTGCAGGAGGTCGGTGGGTGCTGGCACTGGGTCTGCCCGCTTACTGGCCCAGTGCGCCGTCAGCGGTTTCGAGGTCCACCCCGCTGAGAGCCGCCCCGGCTGCCAGCTGGCGCAGGTAGCTGCGCAAGGCGTTGACATGGGCCTTCTGGCGCATCGCCATGACGACGGCGCCGCGTACCGCCTCGAAAGGCTGTTCCACGCCCGGCTCGCGCGCCAGGATCTCGACCACATGGAAACCGGAACGGCTGTGCACCAGACGGGGAAGTACGCCGACCCCGGCCTGCCCGAAAATTTCCCGAGCGAACTCGGGCGCGCAATCCGTGGCGCTCAGCCAGCCCAGATGGCCGCCTTCCGCTCCGCTGGGGCAGTTCGACTGGCGGCTCGCGGCCTGGGCAAACTTGTCCGTGCTGCCATCGTGGCAGCGCAGGTCGAGCAGGGTGGTTTCGGCAAGATTTCGCAGCGCGACCACATCGACCCCTGGCGTGACGGCGAAGAGGAGATGTCGCGCATTCACCCGCTCGCCGGTGGCGTAGAAAGCCTGGTGCGCTGCATGGTAGCGCCGGCACTCGTCTGCCGGCGGTTCCGGAACACGAATCTCCTGCGCCAGCAAGGCCTCGATGGCCTGGCTGGCGGCTTCGCTGAGGATGCCGTCGGTGGCCGGCAGGTCGCTCGCCGGGAGCAACCCTCTGGCCAGCGCGGCCTGGCGCAGCAGCTCGGAACAGGCGCGCTGGCGCAGTTCCTCGGCGGGAAGGATCTCGCCTGCGGGATGCAGGGGAACCTCATTGACGCGGGCGGGCGGGGTATCGGTTTGCATGGCGGGATCCTCAGACGCCGGCGCCGGGGCGGCGCGGCTGATTATGTCCGACGGGGACATTCAGGCGACGCGAACGGACCACCTGGTAGGGCCTGAGCAGATAGGCGACCGCGCCGAAACCGCTCCAGACGTGCACCAGGCGGGTGAACGGAAAGATCAGGAAGAGGCTCATGCCGAGGAACATGTGCAGCTTGAAGACCCAGCCGACCTCCGAGAGCAGTTCGGGCGCGCCGCTGCGGAAGGTGACGATCCTTTGGCCCCATTCGGCGAGTTTCAGCATCATGCTGCCGTCCAGATGCTGGGCCGACAGCGGCAGGGTCGCGAGGCCCAGCGCCAGTTGCAGCCAGAGCAGAACGAGCAGCAGCAGGTCGCCGGGCTTCGAGTTGAGGCGAATGCGTGGCTCGGTCAGGCGACGATGCAGCAGCAGGCTGACGCCGACAAAGCCCAGGAGACCGGCGATGCCGCCGGCAGTCATGGCCAGCACCTGCTTGGTGCCGGCGGAGAGGAAGGGCTCGTACACGAAGTGGGGCGTCAGCATGCCGAAGAAGTGGCCGAAAAAGAGGAACAGTACGCCGATGTGGAACAGGTTGCTGCCAAGTTTCAGCTGCGCGGCCTTGAGCAGCTGCGAGGAGTCGCTTTTCCAGGTGTACTGGTCCCGGTCAAAGCGAATCAGGCTGCCCAGCAGAAAGACGGTCAGACAGAGATAGGGATACAGACCGAAGAGGAAGGTGTCAAGTGCGTTCATGGCGAGACTCCGGTGGAGACAGAGACCTGGGCGCCTTTGCCGGGCGCTTTCACGAGATGGATGGGCTGCGCCGCGGCCTGGCCGCGGGACGAACAGCCGGCGAAGGCCGGCGGCTCTTCCCAGGCCGTGTCAAGCGCTTCTTCGGGCGCGAGGGTGACGGCGTGTGCGCTCTCGCCGGCCAGTTCCAGTAGCGCGCCGAGGACGCTGGCGTAAGCGCTGCCGCGCTGCTGCAGGGCGTTGAAGAGGGCGTTGAAGAGGTGTGCCATCTCGCCCAGCAGGGCGCGGGCTTGCCGGGGGGGCTGGGTCGAGGCAAATTCGAGCAGCACGGGCAGGAAGTCCGGCAGTTCGCCAGGGGCCAGGAACAGTCCGGCTTTCTCGTAGGTCTGCTGGAGATCGATCATCGCCGGACCCCGGTCGCGCGAGTCGCCATGCACGTGTTCAAAGAGGTGCAGGGAGGTGGCTCTCCCCCGGTCGAAAAGCTGCACGTAGGCCGCTTCGATTTCCAGCGGGTCGCCGTTCTCGAGCCGGCTGATGAGCGCGTCGAGTTCGGCCAGACGTCCGGAAGGAATCATTCCTTCGTTGCGCAGCGCGGCGCGCAAGGCGGGCAGATGGCCGCGCAGCGCCGCATCCGGATAGGACAGCAAGAGGGCCAGCGCGCGCAGGCTCACGGCAGCATTGGGCAGGGCCATCTCAGACCTCCGCCCTGATCGGGATGGTGCGCCGTTTGCTGCCACCGAACAGGCTGGTTTCGCTCGCGCCATCGGAGCAGCCATTGCCAAAAGAAAAGCCGCAACCACCGCGCAGATCGAAGGTGTTCTCGGCGTACTCCCGGTGGCTGCTGGGGATCACGAAGCGGTCTTCGTAGTTGGCGATGGCCATCACATGGTACATCTCTTCCACTTCTGCCCGGGTCATGCCGACCTGATCCAGCGCCGCCCTATTGACCACGCCATCGACGTGTTTCGCGCGCTGGTAGGCGCGCATCGCCAGCAGGCGCTCGAGCGCGTGTTCGACCGGCCGCGTGTCACCCGCCGTCAACAGGTTGGCGAGATACTTGACCGGGATGCGCAACTGCCTGATGTCCGGGATTTCGCCATTGACGCCGATCTGGCCGGCGTTGGCCGCTGCGCTGATCGGCGAGAGGGGCGGCACGTACCAGACCATCGGCAGGGTGCGATATTCAGGGTGCAGGGGCAGCGCCACCTTCCAGTCCACCGCCATCCGGTACACCGGGCTTTTACGCGCGGCATCCATCCACTGGTCGGGAATGCCGTCGATCCGGGCCTGTTCGATGACCCTGGGGTCGTTCGGGTCGAGAAAGACATCGAGTTGCGCCTGATAGAGGTCGCGGTCGTGCTCGACGCTCGCCGCCGCCTGGATCCGCTCGGCATCATAGAGCAGCACGCCGAGGTAACGGATGCGGCCAACACAGGTTTCCGAGCAGACCGTCGGCTGGCCGGCCTCGATTCTCGGGTAACAGAAAATGCACTTCTCGGCTTTGCCCGACTTCCAGTTGTAATAGATCTTCTTGTACGGACAGCCGGAAACACACATCCGCCAGCCGCGGCACTTGTCCTGATCGATCAGCACGATGCCGTCCTCCTCGCGCTTGTAGATCGATCCCGAGGGGCAACTCGCGACGCAGGTCGGGTTGAGGCAATGTTCGCAGAGCCTCGGCAGGTACATCATGAAGGTGTTCTCGAACTGGCCGTAGATGTCCTTCTGGATGTCGTCGAAGTTCCGGTCCCTGCTGCGCCCGGCGAACTCGCCGCCGAGGATCTCTTCCCAGTTCGGACCCCAGACGATCTTTTCCATCCGCTTGCCGGTGATCAGGCTGCGCGGCCGGGCGGTCGGCGTCGCCCGGGATTCGGGCGCCGACTGCAGGTGGTCGTAGTCGAAGGTGAAGGGTTCGTAGTAGTCGTCGATCTGCGGCAGGTTGGGATTGGCGAAGATGCGCATCAGGAGCTTCCACTTGCCGCCCTGGCGCGGCTCGATCTGACCGTTCGCCTTGCGAACCCAGCCGCCGTTCCACCGGTCCTGGTTCTCCCATTCCTTGGGGTAGCCGATGCCGGGCTTGGTCTCGACGTTGTTGAACCAGGCGTATTCCATGCCGGGACGGCTGGTCCACACGTTCTTGCAGGTCACCGAGCAGGTATGGCAGCCGATGCACTTGTCCAGGTTCAAGACCATGCCGATTTGAGCACGAATTTTCACTTGTATTCTCCTTGCACGGTGGCGGTGGTCGAGGCGGTGGTCGAGGCGGTGGTCGAGGCGGTGGTCGAGGCGGTGGTCGAGCCGGCGACAAATGCGGGCTCGTCGTCCAGCCAGTCGATCCGGTTCATCTTGCGCACCACGACGAACTCGTCGCGGTTGGTGCCGATGGTGCCGTAGTAGTTGAAGCCGTAGCTGAACTGCGCATAGCCACCGATCATGTGCGTCGGCTTGAGCACGATACGGGTCACCGAGTTGTGGATGCCGCCCCGGATGCCGGTGATCTCCGATCCCGGGGTGTTGATGATCTTTTCCTGCGCGTGGTACATCAGCACCATGCCGGGATTGATCCGCTGGCTGACCACTGCCCGCGCGGCGATCGCGCCATTGATGTTGAATAGCTCGACCCAGTCGTTATCGACGATGCCGGCGCGCCTGGCGTCGTCTTCGGAAAGCCAGATCACCGGACCGCCCCGGTTCAGCGTCAGCATCATCAGGTTGTCGGAGTAGGTCGAGTGGATCCCCCACTTCTGGTGCGGGGTAATGAAGTTGAGCGCGATCTCGGGGTGGCCATTGGGCCTGATTCCCTGGATGTCTGCCGTGGTCTTGAGGTCCACCGGCGGCCGGTAGCTCGAGAATCCCTCGCCGAAAGCCGTCATCCACGGGTGATCGAGGTAGAACTGCTGGCGTCCGGTCAGCGTGCGCCAGGGAATCATCTCGTGCACATTGGTATAGCCGGCGTTGTACGACACGGTCTCCGATTCGATTCCGCTCCAGGTCGGCGAACTGATGATCTTGCGCGGCTGGGCCTGGATGTCGCGGAAGCGGATCTTTTCATCCTCGCGGTAGAGCGCGAGGTGCGTGTGATCGAGGCCGGTCTGCTTGCCCAGGGCTTTCCAGGCCTTGACGGCGACGTGGCCGTTGGTTTCCGGGGCGAGTTGCAACACGACCTCGCAGGCGTCGATGTCGGTCTCGATCCGGGGCATGCCGCAGCTGACCCCTTCATCCGTCACCAGTCCGTTATGTTCGCCGAGCTGCCTGACTTCGACCTGCGTGTTCCAGCTGATGCCCTTGCCGCCGTTGCCGACCTTGTTCATCAGCGGCCCGAGCGCCGTGAAGCGTTTGTAGACATTGGGGTAATCGCGCTCGACGACGGCGATGCCGGGCGCCGTTTTGCCGGGGATCAGGTCGACCTCGCCACGCTTCCAGTCCTGCACGCCAAAGGGCTGCGCGAGTTCGGCAGGCGAGTCGTGCAGCAGGGGGGTGAGCACCATCTCGCGCTCGACACCCAGGTGGCCGACGCAGACCTCGCTGAATTTTTTCGCAAAGCCCTTGTAGATTTCCCAGTCACTGCGCGCCTGCCAGGCCGGATCGACCGCCGTGGACAGGGGATGGATGAAGGGATGCATGTCGCTGGTGTTGAGGTCGTTCTTCTCGTACCAGGTCGCCGTCGGCAGCACGATGTCGGAGTACAGGCAGGTCGTGCTCATGCGAAAATCGAGCGTCACCAGGAGATCGAGCTTGCCTTCGGGCGCCTTGTCGTGCCAGACGACTTCCTGGGGTCTGGCCTGATCATGGCCCAGATCCTTGCCCTGCACGCCGTGGCTGGTGCCCAGCAGGTGCTTGAGGAAATACTCGTGACCCTTGCCGCTGGAACCCAGAATGTTCGAGCGCCAGACGAACATGTTGCGCGGCCAGTTGGCCGGGTGATCGGGATCCTCGCAGCTCATCCTGAGCGAGCCGTCCTTGAGTCCCGCGATCGTGTAGTCCCTGGGATCGACCCCCTTGGCGAGGGCATCGCGCACCACCTGCAAGGGGTTGGTCTCAAGTTGCGGGGCCGACGGCAGCCAGCCCATGCGCTCGGCGCGCACGTTGTAGTCGATCATGCTGCCACCATGCATTTTGGGGTCGGCGAGCGGCGACAGGATCTCTTCCATGCCCAGCTTCTCGTAGCGCCACTGGTCGGTGTGGGCATAGAAGAAGCTCGTCGAGTTCATCTGCCGCGGCGGGCGAATCCAGTCGAGCGCGAAGGCCAGCGCCGTCCAGCCGGTCTGTGGACGCAGCTTTTCCTGGCCGACGTAATGGGCCCAGCCGCCCCCGCTCTGGCCGATGCAGCCGCACATCATCAGCAGGTTGATGACGCCGCGGTAGTTCATGTCGGCGTGGTACCAGTGGTTCATCGCCGCGCCGATGATCACCATCGAGCGGCCTTGCGTCCGGTCGGCGTTGTCGGCGAACTGGCGGGCAACCGCGATCAGTTGCTCGCGCGGCGTCCCCGTGATGCGCTCCTGCCAGGCCGGCGTGTAGGGCGTGTCGTCGTCGAAGTCCCTGGCGGCGAGTTCGCCGGGCAGGCCGCGGGCCACCCCGTAGTTGGCCACCTGCAGGTCGAAGACCGTCGCCACCAGCGCCTCGCCGCCGCCGAGCGCGAGGCGCAGGACGGGAACGGTGCGGACCAGTACGTCCTGGCTTGCCGCGCCACTGGCATTGTTCGGGAAATGCTCGCTCTTTATGCCGCCGAAGTAGGGAAAACCGACCCGGGCGGTGATCGTTGCCGGATTCCCGCCTTCGATCACCGAGAGCTTCAGCCTGACTTCCTGGCCGTGCCTCGCCTCTTTGGCCTCGAGGTTCCACTGCCCCTCGTCGGCGCGCCCGTCAGGACCCCAGCGAAAGCCGATCGCGCCGTTGGGCAGCACGACCTCGCCCTGCTCGTCGAGCGCCACGGTCTTCCACTCGGGGTTGTTCGCGGCCCCCAGCGCGCCGTCGAAATCGGAGGCGCGCACATAGCGGTCGGGCACCCTCACCGTTTCGCCGTTCGGCAGGCGGTGTTCCTTGAGCATCACCAGCATCGGCATGTCGGTGTAGCGGCGCAGGTAATTGTCGAAGTATTCGCTGCGCGCGGTACGGGCTTTCACCCCGCTCTCAGGCGGCTGCCCCCCTGGGAAGTAGAATTCCTTGAGGATCACATGACCCATGGCCATGGCGACGGCGGCGTCGGTTCCCTGCTTGGGCCTCATCCAGATGTCGGAGAGCTTGGCGACCTCCGAGTAGTCGGGGGTCACCGCGACGACCTTGGTGCCCTTGTAGCGCACCTCGGTGAAGAAGTGGGCGTCTGGCGTCCGGGTCTGTGGCACGTTCGAGCCCCAGGCGATGATGAAGCTCGCGTTGTACCAGTCGGCGGACTCGGGAACGTCGGTCTGTTCGCCCCAGATCTGCGGGCTGGCTGGTGGCAGGTCGCAGTACCAGTCGTAGAAGCTCATGCAGACGCCGCCGATCAGGGAGAGGTAGCGGCTGCCCGCGGCGTACGAGACCATCGACATGGCCGGGATCGGCGAGAAGCCGATGACCCGGTCCGGGCCGTATTGCTTGATCGTAAACACGTTGGCGGCGGCGACGATCTCGTTGACCTCGTCCCAGCTTGCGCGAACGAATCCGCCCAGCCCGCGAACGCTCTGGTAGTCCCTGCGTTTCACCTCGGACTGGGCAATCGACGCCCAGGCGTCCACCGGACCATGATTCAGCCGGGCTTCACGCCACAGCTTGAGCAGGCGTCCGCGCACCAGCGGATATTTCACCCGGTTGGCGCTATACAGGTACCAGCTGTAACTGGCGCCACGCGCGCAGCCCCGGGGTTCGTGGTTGGGCATGTCCCAGCGCGTCCGGGGATAGTCGGTCTGCTGCGTCTCCCAGGTCACGATGCCACCCTTGACGTAGATCTTCCACGAACAGGATCCCGTGCAGTTCACGCCATGGGTCGAGCGCACGATCTTGTCGTGGGCCCAGCGGTTCCGGTAAGCGTCTTCCCAGCTGCGGTCTTCGCCGTTGGTGACGCCATGGTCGCCCGAGAAGGGCTCTTTTGCCTGGGAAAAATAGCTGAGTCGATCGAGGAAATGGCTCATGGGGTACCTCTTCAATAAGGTTTGAGGCTTAAGGGTTCTTGATTTCCGAACCGGGGCGCAGGTAGAACCACCAGTTCAGGAGCAGACAGACGGCGTAGAAGATGGCGAAGCCATACATCGCGTTCTGCGGCGTGCCGGCCTTGACCTGGGCGCCGATCACGACCGGCGCGATGAAAGCGCCATAAGCGGCGATGGCCGAGGTCCAGCCGAGCACCGGGCCGGCCTGCTGGCGGTCGAAGATGAAGCCGATGCTGCGGAAGGTCGATCCGTTGCCGATGCCGCTGGCGGTGAACAGGACGATGAACAGGGCCATGAACGCCAGGAAGTGCTCCTCCGGCTGCGGCGAGTTGTAGGCCAGCAGCATGACGTGGCCGACGGCCGCCGAGGCCACGACCATCACCGCCGAGATGACCTGGGTGACGATCGAGCCGCCGACCTTGTCGGAGATCCAGCCGCCGACCGGTCGCACGGCGGCGCCGACGAACGGGCCGATCCAGGCGTAGGTCAGCGCCGACGGGGCGTTGGGGTTCTTCATGCTGTGCGACAGGACGCCGGTGACCGGATCCGCGAGGTGCTGGAAGCCGAAGATCACGGTGATGGCCAGCGGCAGCGCCATCGAGAAGCCGATGAACGAGCCGAAGGTCACGATGTAGAGCATGGTCATCGACCAGGTGTGCTTGTTGCCGAAGATCGCGAACTGCCTGGCGACGTTCTCCTTCATCGCGCCGAATGCCGCCAGGCGCATCACCAGCAGGGCGCTGACGATGTCCAGCGGAATCGCCACCCACATGCTGATCAGCCCCAGGCCGGTCGGCGCCGGCAGGTAAAGATAGAGCCCGAAGATCGCCGGAATGAAGGCCAGGGTGTAGAGGTAGGTCACCTTGGCGAAGGCGACGATCGGGTTGCCGGTGTCGGCCGAGACGGTCTTCAGGTTGTTCATGCCGAACCAGCAGAGGATCGACAGCGGTACCAGCGAGAGTACCCAGGCGAAGCCCGCGTTCTGGATCCAGGTGGGGGTGCCGGCGGCGATCTTGCCGAAAATCCAGCCACTGTCCTTGGTCAGGGTGGTCGAAGCGCCGCCGAAGTCGCCAAACAGGCTGACGGTCATCACCAGCGGGATGACCACCTGCATCGTCGTCACGCCAAAGTTGCCGAGGCCGGCGTTGAGGCCCAGCGCCGTGCCCTGCAGCCGCTTCGGGAAGAAGGTGCTGATGTTGGACATCGAGCTCGCGAAGTTGCCGCCGCCGACGCCGGACCACAGCGCCATCAGCTGGAAGGTCCATAAGGGCCATTCGGGGTGCTGCAAGGCGATGCCGGTGCCGATCGCCGGCGCCAGCAGCATGGCGGTGGTCAGGAAAATCGTGTTGCGCCCGCCGGCCAGGCGGATCAGGAATGAGGCCGGAATGCGCATCGTGGCGCCCGAGATGCCGGCGATCGCGGTCAGCGTGAAGAGTTCGGCCTGGCTGAAGGGGAAGCCGAGGTTGAGCATCTGCACCGTGATGATGCCCCACATCCCCCACACCGCGAAGCCGCAGAGCAATGCCGGGATCGAGATCCACAGGTTGCGGTAGGCGGTGCGCCTGCCAGTGGATTCCCAGAAGTCTTCGTCTTCGGGGCGCCAGTCGGTGATGTCGGCGCCGGTGTTTTTCGCGGGGGTCATGAGAGCCTTCCTGGAGTCGTTGAAGCAGGGAATCAATGTGGCTTGTGCGCGGGGACGTTCACGCCCATCAGGTCGCCATGGCGAACCTCGGTCCAGTACATCCAGATCAGCGAGACCCAGACCACGCCGTACATCAGCATGAAGGCGCTGGAGCGGATGCCGGTGATATCCATCAGGGCGCCGAACATGATCGGCAGCACGAAACCGCCGAGGCCGCCGGCCAGGCCGACGATGCCGCTGATGGTGCCGATGTTGCCGGGGTATTCATCGCTGATGTATTTGAAGACGCTGGCCTTGCCGAAGGCGAAGGCGATCCCCAGAATGAACATCAGGACCGTGAAGAAATGGACGTTCAGGCCGATGTGGAAGGTCAGCGGACCGCTCGCGGTGGCGATCGTCAGCTCGGTCTGCGGATAGCTCAACAGGAAGAGGCAGACCCAGCTCACCCACATCACCCACCAGGTCACGCTGTGCGCGCCCCATTTGTCCGACATCCAGCCACCGACCGCGCGTAACACCCCGCCCGGCAGCGAGAAACAGGCGGCGAGCAGGGCCGCGGTGCGGATATCGAGTCCGAATTCGCCGACGTAGTACTGCACCATCCACAGGGACAGGGCCACGTAACCGCCAAAGACGATGCTGTAGAACTGGCAGTACTTCAGCACCCTGGGATCCTTCAGGGACTTGAGTTGATCGCTGAACCTGACGTTGCTGGGTACGAGATGGGTCGGATCGCTATGGCTGAAGAACCAGAAGGTGATGACCGTCAAGGCCATGATCACCGCGTAGACCTGCGGCACCATGGTCCACCCGAAAGCGACGACGAGCGCCGGCGCGAGGAACTTGTTCACCGCCGCTCCCGAGTTGCCCGCGCCGTAGATGCCCATGGCGAATCCCTGCTGGTTGCGGGGAAACCAGCGGGCGACGTAGGGCGTGCCGACCGAGAAGGAGCCGCCGGCCAGGCCGACGAAGAGACCGATCACCAGGAAATGCCAATAGGCCGTGGCGTAACTCATCAGCCAGATTGCCGGAACGGTCAGCGCCATCAGCACGGTCAGGACGATGCGCCCGCCGTATCTGTCGGTCCAGATGCCGAGCGGCACCCGAATCAGCGAACCGGCCAACACCGGCGTCGCCGTCAGCAGGCCGAACTCCGTGGCGTTCAGATCGAGCGCCTTCTTGATCGGGATGCCGATCACGCCGAACATCATCCAGACCATGAAACAGACCGTGAAAGCGAAGGTGCTGACCAGAAGCACCGCGAGCGCCTGTCCTTTTCTTGTCATTCCAATCCCCTTGAGTGCATCGCTGGACTATAGGGAAGAGGGGGCTGCCGCGGTATCCTTCGGAGGGAGAAGCGGGTCGGGTCGAACGAACTAGCCCTCGGGCCAGGGGCATCGTCCGGAAGAACTAGGGGCCGGAAAAGCCTGCACTTTCCCGCGCCAGATCAGAGAATTTCGTTCTCCGATGCGATCACCGCGGCCTGCACGCGCGAGCCGACCTCGAGCTTGCGCAGGACGTGCTGCACATGGATCTTGACGGTGGTTTCGGCGATGCCGTGTTCGCGCGCGATCTCCTTGTTGCTGGCGCCGCGAACGATGCCACGCAGGACGTCCAGCTCGCGTGGAGACAGGCTGGCAATCTTCGGACAAGGGCTGTGCGTCACCGCCGGGGGGCTGGCCACGCCGCCCGTGGCGACTGCCCTCGTCGCCCCCCGGTAGGCGGCGACGAGCTTGCTCATCATCTCCGGCGCGACGACGTTTTCGTCCCGCATGGCGCGCCGGATGGCGGCGGTCAAGGCGTCGCCTTCCATGGTCTTCAGGAGATAGCCGATGGCGCCACGACGCAAGGCCGCGGCCAGGTCGTCTTCGTCTTCGCTGATGGTCAACATCAGGATGCGGGCGCCCGGCGCCGATTCCAGCAGGGCCGGCAAGGCATCGACCCCATTGACGCCCGGCAGGTGGTTGTCCAGCAGGATGATATCGGGCTGGAGTTCCCGGACCCTGCGCAGTGCCTGACCGGCATCCGCGGCATCTCCGATGACCTGCAGCTGCGGATCCCGCGACAGGAGCGCCGTCAGGCCGCGCCGAAAGAGGGTGTGGTCGTCGACGATCAGGATGCGGATAGGGGAAGGACTCATGGGCTGGTCTTGTCAGGCGGCGAGGTCAGTGGGAAAACGGGCAGCGTGAGGCGGATGGACGTTCCCTGGCCTGGCGCCGAGAGGATCTCGAGCGCCGCGCCAAGCTGCTGGGCCCTCTCCTTCATGATGCGAAGACCGACATGCGTTTCGTCGGGTTGCTCGTTCGCGAAGTCGAAACCGATGCCGTCATCTCGAACCTCGAAGCGCCAGGCGGGGTGCTGCGCCACGTCGAGGCCCACCTGCGAGGCCTGGGCGTGCTTGCGAACATTGGACAGGGCTTCCTGGATGATGTGCAGCACTTGAATCTGCATGTCGGGTGAAAGCGGGATGCCCTGTCCCTGCATGGTCAGCGAGGTTTTCACGCCGCTTTGGTGCTCGAATTTTCGCAAGGTGGTCGCCAACGCCGGTTCGATGTCCTCGGCATTGGCGCGGGTGCGAAAGTGCAGCAGCAGTTCGCGCACGTCGCCATAACTCTCGCGAACACCGGCGTCGATCTCTTCGAGGATTTGGCGGATCATCAGCGGGTCGCCCGATTGTACGGCGTCGCGCATCAGCTGCACCTGGATCTTGATGAAGTTCAGGGACTGGGCGATCGAATCGTGCAGCTCGCGCGCGAGATAGATACGTTCCTGCGACACCGCCGCTTCCTTCGCCAGGGCACTGAGGTGCAGGTTTTCCATGGCGCTTGCCAGGTGGCTGCCGAGGGCCTCCAGCAGTGAGCGCAGCGCCGGCGACGGGTTGACGCTGGCATTGAACAGGAGGTCCACCTCACCCATCAGCCGTTCGTGCAGCCGGACCGGGACATTGATCACCGTCTGGTAGCCGACCCTGGCACAGGACAGCCGGGCGTTCTCCGGATCAGCCAGGATGGGAATCACCTGCAAACGGGATTCGGCGCTGACCGTCCCGCAATGGCAGGCGCCCCGGCCGATGCATTGCTCCTCGTCCATCAGATCGCTGGGGATGTCGTGCGCCGCCAGCATCAGATAGCGCTGATTGTCCTGGTCCGACCAGCGCAGGATGACACCATCCGCGTGCGCAATCCGGGCAACGCTCCTGACGAAACCCTGCGCCAGATCATCCAGGGTAGTCGCGTTCGCGACCAGGGCAGTGACTTCGTAGAGGCCTTCGAGGCGCTCCTTTTTTTCCAGAAGCTCGCTGGTTTTTTCGGCCACCCGATGTTCCAGAAGCCGATAGATGTTCTGCAGATTCTCCGCCATGCCATTGAATCCCTGGGCCAGGGTGCCGAATTCATCGCGGGTGGGGTGCTCGACCCTGACCTCGAAATCCCCCTGCTGGATCCTTTCGATGGCCTGTTTGAGCTGACCCACCGGTTCGAGAACGAAGACATAGCCGCTGTAGATCAGGATCGCCGCCACCAGCAGGGTCATCACCAGCACCGATATCTGAAGCAGGTACAGCAGGGTGGTCCAGCGGGCCATGTGCGATTCGATGGCGATCACCAGGGCGTCGATCTGCGAGACGAAAGCGCCGGTCTCGGCGTCGAGGTCGCCCGCCAGGGCCTGCCTGCCATCGAGCCTGCGCGAGCGGTAGTTCGACCACTCGCGCGCAACGAGGTCGAATTGCTCACGCACGGCGGCGTCCCAGGGGATGAAAAGGGGTCGCTCGGGGTCGCCGGTACGCAGCAGGGACAGGCTTCGATCGAATTCCCCGATCTGCCCGGGCAGCTTCGTCGCCGTTTGCTCCAGGCCCACGGAGAGGGACATCCGGTAGGCCTGCATGCGCATCCGGCCCGCCTCATTGACCGCTGCAGCCCCGCCGTCGAGTTGCCATGACACCCACAAGGTCGCGGTGGTCGAGAGCAGGACCAGCAGCAGGAAAGGGGTGCCAAGCAGGGCCAGTTTGGTCCCCAGACTCCATTTCGTGGCAGGTTTTCTGCGCTTGTCGGGAAGCGGATTTTTCATTTCAGATCAATACCGCTTCGACAGCTTGCCCCGCAACTGTAGTGGTCAGGTATTCCCCGACACCTGGCGAGCGTGTTTTCCTGACATCAACGGACAGTGATGAACGCTCGAGATGTCCCCTCGACAGGAATCGAACCTGTATCCCACGCTTAGGAGGCGTGTGCACTGTCCATTGTGCTACGAGGAGCCGGGCGCGTATTGTAGCCGCTGCCCCTCGATTTCGCCAATTCGACGCGGTCGCGCCTGGTCACGTGGCCGCTGTCCGGATCTGCCGGGTGCTCAGCCGCGGTAGAATCGCGGCCTGTGCCGGCGCAGATCAGCGGCCGCCGACACCGGCGGGACGTACTGCAGCCGGCGAAGCGCCTGCCTTATTCACTTACAGAGATGACCCGCACCCATGCCGTACCTGATTCTCTCCGATGCTTCGCTCGCCTTTGGCCACGTGCCGCTCCTCGACCATGCGGATTTCCAGCTCGATGCCGGCGAAAGGGTCGCGCTGATCGGCCGTAACGGGACCGGCAAATCGTCGCTCCTGAGCGCCCTCGCCGGTTGTGGCGGGCTCGACGAGGGCAAGGTCTGGCTGCAGCCGGGCCTGCGCATTGGTTACGTGCCGCAGGAACCGCCTTTTGCTCCCGAGCTGACGGTCTTTGCCGCCGTCGTTGCCGGCATGGGCGAACTGTCGGCCCTGCTCGCCGAGTACCATGCCGTCTCGCACGCCCTCGGCGAACCGGGGGCGGAACAGGAAAAACTGCTGGATCGCATGCATGCGCTGCAGACCGAACTCGACCAGTGCCAGGCGTGGTCGTTCGAGGCGCAGGCCGAGCGCGTCATCCAGCGCTTCTCGCTCGATCCCGACGCGCTCGTCGGAACGCTCTCGGGCGGTCAGAAAAAGCGTCTGGCCCTCGCCCAGGCGCTGGCCATTTCGCCCGAGCTGTTGCTGCTCGACGAGCCGACCAACCATCTCGACGTCGGCGCCATCGAGTGGCTGGAGGAGATGCTGGTGTCGTCGGGAGTGACGCTGGTTTTCATCACCCACGACCGGCGCTTCCTCGAACGCGTGGCGACCCGGATCGTCGAGCTCGACCGCGGCAGCCTGCTTTCGTGTCCTGGCAGCTTCGCCGAGTATCAGTCGCGCAAGGAGGCGATGCTGCACGACGAGGCGCTGAACAATGCCCGCTTCGACAAGTTTCTTGCCCAGGAGGAGGTGTGGGTAAGACAGGGAATCAAGGCCCGGCGAACCCGCAACGAGGGTCGCGTGCTGCGCCTGGAGCGTCTGCGGCGGGAGCGTGTGGCGCGGCGGGAGCGGCAGGGAAAGGTCGAACTCGCGGTGGACGCCGGCGACCGCAGTGGCAAGCTCGTCGCTTCGCTGGAACATGTCAGCAAGGCTTTCGGCGACAAGGCGGTGGTACGCGATTTCTCGTGCCGGGTGCAGCGCGGCGACAAGATCGGCATCATCGGCGCCAATGGTTCCGGCAAGACGACGCTGCTGCGCCTGATCCTTGGTGAACTGGCGCCCGACACGGGCAGGGTGGCGCTGGGGACGAAGGTGCAGCTCGCTTATTTCGACCAGTTCCGGGGTCAGCTCGATGAACAGGCGACGCTGATCGATGTCATCTCGCCGGGGTCGGATTTCGTCGAAATCGGCAACCAGCGCAAACACGTGATCAGCTACCTCGGCGATTTTCTGTTCGCCCCGCAACGGGCGCGCTCGCTGGTCAGTTCGCTCTCCGGCGGCGAGCGCAACCGGCTGCTGCTGGCGCGCCTGTTTGCCCGCCCGGCAAACGTGCTGGTGCTCGACGAGCCGACCAACGACCTCGACATCGACACCCTCGAACTGCTCGAAGAGCTGCTGCAGGATTACACCGGCACGCTCTTTCTGGTCAGCCACGACCGGGCTTTCATCGACAATGTGGTGACCCAGACGATTGCCGCCGAAGGCGACGGCAGCTGGCGCGAGTACGCCGGAGGTTATCAGGACTGGGCCGATTATCAGACCAGCCGGTCGAAAATGGCGACCGCGGTGACCGCGCCGGCGAGCGCCGGCAAACGCGGCGAGCAGCGACCGGCAGAAGCGGTGAGCACGGGCCGGCAGAAAACGAGCACCGGGGCCAGGCGGTCGTGGAAAGAGGCCAACGAACTCGCCGAGCTGCCGCAGCGAATCAGCGTCCTCGAAGCGGAGCAGAAGACGATCGCCGAACGGCTGGCCGACCCGACGCTCTACCAGGCGCAGCCACAGGAAGCACAGCAGCTGGCGCTACGCCTGAGCGAGATCGATGATCAGCTGCTGTTGCTGCTCGAGCGCTGGGAAGCGCTCGAGGGCTAAAGTGAGCTGAAAGACGGTGGGCTCGGTCTTAGCTCGCCTTGCCCGGGCGATTGCGCCGCGACCAGCCGAGGCCCGCCAGCGAGAGACCGACCAGGAAGAGCGAAGCCGGTTCAGGAACCGCATCGACGCGCACGTTGTCGAGCGCCGGGCCGTAACAGCAGGCGCCGTTGAGCGCTTCGAACGAGAGGGTGGTCTGTGTGGCCAGCGCCGTGAATTGGAAGCTGTAGTCCGTCCATCCCATGTTGCTCTTCGTCTTTCCCGTCTGAATGAAGGAAAAGTCGCCGTCAAAGTCGCCGGCGGTGGCGTTCAACGATTTCGTCGCGCCGCCGCCATCGGGATTTCCCGCCATTGCGAACTCGACCGTATAGCGCCCGCCAATGTGGGTATCGAAGATCTGGCTGAGCGTTCCGAGCGTGGTTCCGGCGAGGTCGATACTGCGGTTGCCGGCGGCCGCCAACCAGTAGCTGCCGATATAGTCGATGTTGCCGCCGCTCACCGTCCAGCCGGTGATCGAGCTGTTGCCGGTGGCCTTGGTTGCATAGCTGCCCGGGGTCGGCCCGATTTCGAAGCTGCCGTTCTGGAACGGCAGGGCTTGTGCGGCGCCGCAAGCGAAGAGAACACTCAAGAGGGCGAGCGGCCGAATGATGAAGTTTGTTTTCATTGGGTATCCTTTTGCAGAGGGGAGGATGGGGTGGATGGGTCAGCGGTGAGCGGCTTGGCGACTTGAGGACAGCGGTCTGAGAGTCGTTCCGGTTTATCCCATTGTCGTTGTCGTGGCAGGCGGTCAATCATATAAAGCAGATATCGTGCCATGTGTTATCAAATTGAATTTATTAACGCTCATTCAATGGCTTGCAGTTTTCCAACCGATCGCTGCCGAACCCTTTCCGCGGTTTTGAAGCGGTATTTGTAAAATTTATCGACGTGATGAATGTCACGTTTCCAATCACCCGACCAGAGGCTGTCCATGCGTGCACAGTTAGAGTTCATTTCGACCGATTTCCCGCCGTACCCCGGCGAGACCGAACAAATCAACCCGGGTCGCTACGGCATCCGGCTGGCGGAGTTCCTCTTCCAGCAGTTGCCGGCGCATGGTTTTCCGGTGCGCTCGATGGGGGTCGAGGACTGGGGCGTCAGGGTGGAACTCGATCATCCCGACTATCCGCTGTGGATCGGTTGCGGCAACTATGAAGAGGAGGAAAACGGCTTCCTGTGCTTCATCGAGCCGGCGACGCCGTTCGTCCGCAAGTGGTTCAGAAAGATTCCCAATGCGCCCACCGTCGAGCGTCTGGCCATCGCCGTCGAGACCATCCTGCAGTCGAGCGGCAAGGTGTCGAATCTCCGCTGGTGGTCTGCAAACGAACTGATCCGATCCGGTGATCACGACGGCGGCTGATCTCGGCAGGCGGGCGAGCAAGCGTGTACGAGACACACGGACCCTTTTCCCCCCTACAGGCGGAGAAAGCTTGTCCGACCTTGCGCTAGAATGGCCGCCTGTGTCCCGCAAGCGGCTTTCAGTTCACCGATCACTCGCCGCCGGTCGAGGCTGGCAGTCAGCGGCCCCACCGCGCCCCGTGCACTTCATCCAGGCTGGAACCGACCGTGAAAATTCTTGAATACACCGACCTCGACACTTCGCGCGTCAAGGCCAGCTACCGCCGTGTCGTCGATGCCATCGCCCGGCTCGACTTTCGCGCCGCGCAGGTCAAGAAGCTCGTGAACCTCAGCCACGGCAAGTTCTACCGGGCCAGGCTCGATGACGCCGACCGCCTGCTGTTTTCGCTGGTCCGCCACGGCGACGAAGTTTGCGCGCTGATGCTGGAAGTGATCGCCAATCACGATTACGACAAGTCGCGCTTTCTGCGCGGCGCGGCGATCGACGAGACCCGGATTCCCGACATCGACGCCGACGAGGCGATCCGCGAAGCGCAGCCGGTGCGTTACCTGCACCCGCAGCGAACGACAATTCATCTGCTCGACAAGCCGATCTCGTTCGACGACACGCAGGAGGCGGTTTATCGCCAGCCGCCGCCGCTGATCGTCGTCGGCAGCGCCGGCAGCGGCAAGACCGCGCTGACCCTCGAAAAACTCAAGCACGCCGAAGGCGAGGTGCTCTACGTCACCCATTCGAGTTACCTCGCGCAGAGTGCCCGCGATCTCTATTTCGCCAACGGTTTCGAACCTTCGGGGCAGGACGCCGTTTTCCTCTCCTATCGCGATTTCGTCGAATCGATCCACGTGCCGCCGGGGCGCGAAGCCACCTGGCGCGACTTCGCCGGCTGGTTCGGGCGGATGCGGCAGACCTTCCGCGAGTTCGACGGCCATCAGGTCTTCGAGGAGATCCGCGGCGTCCTCGCTGCCAGCGCCGGCGGCGTCCTCTCGCGCGACGACTATCTCGCGCTCGGCGTTCGTCAGTCGATCTTCCCGGTCGACCTGCGCGAGCGGATCTACGACCTGTTCGAGAAGTATCGCGGCTGGCTGACCGAAGCCAGACTCTACGACCTCAATCTCGTCGCCCAGGACTGGCAGAGGCTGGCCGCGCCGCGCTACGACTTCGTGGTCATCGACGAAGTGCAGGACATCACCACCGTACAGCTGGCGCTGGTCCTCAGGACGCTCAAGCGGCCAGGTCATTTTCTGCTCTGTGGCGATTCGAACCAGATCGTCCATCCCAACTTCTTTTCCTGGAGCCAGGTCAAGAGCCTGTTCTGGCAGGACCCGAAGCTTGCCGAGCGGCAGCAGCTGCGCGTGCTCACCGCCAACTTCCGCAACGGGCTCGAAGCGACGCGCGTCGCCAACCAGTTGCTGAAGATCAAGCATCGGCGCTTCGGCTCGATCGACCGCGAGAGCAACTTCCTCGTCCAGGCGGTCGGCGGCGAACCCGGTCAGGTCGCCCTGATGCCCGACAGGGAGAGCACCAAACGCGAACTCGATCTGAAGATTCGCCAGTCCACCCAGTTCGCCGTGCTCGTCATGCGCGACGAAGACAAGGCCGAAGCGAGAAGACACTTCGCGACGCCGCTGCTCTTCTCGATCCACGAAGCCAAGGGCCTCGAGTACGAGAACATCGTCCTCTACCGCTTCATTTCGGATCACCGCAGCGAATTCAGCGAGATTGCCGATGGCGTCACCAGCGCCGACCTCGCCATCGACTCGCTCGATTACCGGCGGGCCAGAGACAAGAGCGACAAGTCGCTCGAAGTCTACAAGTTCTTCGTCAATGCCCTTTATGTTGCGTTGACGCGTGCCATCAGGAACGTCTACGTCATCGAGTCGGACACCGGCCACGCGCTCTTCGGGCTGCTCGGCATGAATCTCGGCCAGGTCACCGTCGACGCCCGGCAATCGACCCTCGAAGACTGGCAGAAGGAAGCGCGCAAGCTCGACCTGCAAGGCAAGCAGGAGCAGGCCGAGGCCATCCGCCGGACGATCCTCAAGGAGACGCCGGTGCCCTGGCCGGTGTTCGACGAAACCCGGGTCGTCGAGATGCTGATCAAGGTCTTCCGCGAACAGGTTCCCGGCGCCAAGCTCAAGCAGCAGCTTTATGAATACGCCACCTGCCACGATGAACCCCAGCTTGCCCAGTGGCTCGCCAGGGAAGCCAAATTCGAGCCGGCGAAAAATTTCGTGCAGCAACGCCCGATCTTCTGCAGGAAGACCTACCTGCCGTATTTCGCCAACCATTTCAAGGATATCCTCAAGCAGTGCGAGCAATACGGCAGCAACCATCGCCTGCCGATGAACCAGACGCCGCTGATGGCTGCGGCGGTGGCCGGCAACCTGCCACTGGTCGAAGCGCTGCTCGACCGCGGCGCCGACCGCGAGGCGGTCGACCACTATGGTTACAACGCCCTGCACTGGGCTCTGCGGGAGGGTTTCCGCGATGCGAAGTTCGCCCGCGGCCCGCTGGCCGCGCTCTACGAGCGGCTCGCCCCGACCAGCGTCGACGTCAATACCGGCGAGCGTCTGGTGCGCCTCGACCGGCACCTGTCCGAGTATTTCCTCTTCCAGACGCTCTGGGTCCTTTTCAAGTCGCGCTTCACCCATCGCCAGCGTCGGCTGAACGGCGCTTTCGATTCGCAGGCCATCCTCGACGCCTGGCAGCACCTGCCGGCCAACCTCGTCCGCCCGGAGCGCAACAAGCGCCAGCATCTCTCGGGCGTTCTCGCGCGCAACGAAATCGACCGCGACTACGCGTACAACCGGGCGCTGTTCAAACGCGTCATGCAGGGCTGGTATCAGTTCAATCCCCGCCTCGCCGTGCGTCGCCGGGTGGGCGACGAGGAGATCTGGACGCCGGTGTTTGCCGCGCTCAATCTGCCGCTGATCAACGAATTCGCCGCCGCTGACGAGTGGGGCCGGCAGGGGGAGATTGCGCGAGCCATCGACCACTATCTCACCCTGGCCGGCCTGCCCGGACGTCGCATCCCGCTCGCTGTCGAGCGCTCGGTCGAGAACGCCAGAGAGCTGGCGCATCAACGCCTCCTCGCCAGCCAGGCGAGCCGGGGGCAGCCCGAGGCGACACGGAGCCAGCCGTTCAGGTGGACGGCGGCCGAGGTCGCACGTCTCCAGCAAAAGATTGCAGCGCAAAAGAAAAGGTGAACCTGCCGGCGGCCTTGGCGCGATGACGAAAAAGCGCTGGCGCGGAGTTACGCGCGCCGCTGCTTTGCTACAATCCTGCCCTTCAGCCATCAGCCAGGCGGTTCACTACTCGCCAGGCTCCCTTCCTCGAGTGAAAAAAGTGAACCGAAAAGGTATCATCCTGGCCGGCGGCGCCGGCTCCAGACTCCACCCGGCGACGCTGTCGGTGTCAAAACAGCTGCTGCCGGTGTTCGACAAGCCGATGATCTATTACCCGCTGTCTACCCTGTTGCTGGCCGGCATCAAGGACATCCTGATCGTCTCGACGCCGCAGGACACGCCACGCTTCGAGCAATTGTTCGGCGATGGCAGCCAGTGGGGAATCAGTCTCCAGTACGCGGTGCAGCCGAGCCCGGACGGCCTGGCGCAGGCCTTCATCATCGGCCAGCGCTTCATCGGCGACGATCTGTCGGCGCTGGTCCTCGGCGACAACCTCTTCTACGGCCATGACTTCCACCAGCTGCTGGGCAACGCAATGCAGCGCGAGCACGGCGCCACCGTCTTCGCCTATCATGTGCATGACCCGCAGCGCTATGGTGTTGCCGAGTTCGACCGCAGCGGCCGGGTGCTCTCGCTTGAAGAAAAGCCGGCACGGCCGAAGTCGAACTACGCGGTTACCGGTCTCTACTTCTACGACCGACAGGTGGTCGAGATCGCCCGGGCGCTGAAGCCCTCGGCCCGCGGCGAACTGGAAATTACCGACCTCAACCGAATTTATCTCGAACAGGGCAGCCTCGGCGTCGAGATCATGGGGCGCGGTTATGCCTGGCTCGACACCGGCACTCACGAATCACTGCTCGAAGCCGGGCAGTTCATCGCCACCCTCGAAAAACGGCAGGGGCTCAAGGTCGCCTGTCCGGAAGAAATCGCCTGGCGACACGGCTGGATCGACGACGCACAGCTCGAACAACTGGCCGCGCCTCTGGCCAGGAACGGCTACGGGCAGTATCTGATGGCGCTGTTGACCCAGAAAGTCTATTGAAGCGGCTGGGTGACGATGCGTGCCCCGACGTCCTTCAACAGTCGCTGGAATTCGGGCGAACCCATGATGATCGTTCCTGCCGCCGCCCGCAGGCGATCGACCGCCTCGTCGGGCAGCACGAAAGAAGTCGGCTGCTGATTGAGGTAGGCGAGCTCGGCCGGGTCCTCGAGCGCCGCAAAGGAGACGTCGATCGCATAGATTTCGGCGTTCGGTACGCGCAAGGCGTGCGCCACCGCCGGATCCGTGTTGGCCGCCATGGCGGTCGATTTGCCGATCAGGCGCAGGGTCTGCCAGCGTGTGGCCATGTCTCGCAGCAGTTCGACGGCTTCGTACGAATAGCGGTCGATCGGCACGCCGGCGGACTTCAGCAGGATGCCGATGCTGCCGGGCGGGGTTTCGGATTCGTCCCAGTTGGTCGGCGGCGAAGAAAGCGAATTGACGATGAAGACGATGATCCGGCGCGCGTTGTCGAGTGGGGTGGCGGCGCCGGCTTCGTGCAGGGCCTGCAGGATCTCGAGTGCGTCGAGTACCGCACGCATGGCCACGTTATCGGACACACCGCCATCGACGAGATGGAGATAGGGTCGATGCAGGCCGTCGCCGTAGGCCTGCATGTCCTTCAGCGTGCGCATTGCCCGTGCCGCCGGTCGCGGCGGCTCCTTGACGTTGGCAAACAGCTTCAACCAGGCGGGAAAGCGTGTATTGCAGGTGCCGGCATGGTTGTTGATTGTCACCGGTGAGAGCACCACCGGCACGGCCGACGACGCCGCCGCCGCTCGCGACAGGCGTACGGCGTTGAGATCCGAGCAGATGATATCGAAAGTGCTCTGGCTGAAAACAAAACGCGCGCCGGTCGAGATGTCGGTCGCCGAGGCGAGGATCAGCGGGCTCCGTCTGAGGTCCAGATCGCCGAAGGTGGCGCCATTGAAGAGGATTTCATCGTACAGCTCGGCCGCGAGCTCAGAGCGGCCCGAGGTCGTGAACCACAGGTTTCCCCAGTTGCCCGGACTGAAGGTGCGGGCGATGATCTCGCCCTGCACGTCGCGCTTGAGAAAGCGATGCTCGTATTCGCTGAACAGCCGCTCACCGTAAAGGCCGTAGGCGAGAGCGGTGAAACTGCCGCCGGAGACCCCGGTGATGACGTCCACCTGATCGAGCAGACGGCCCTTGTTTCCCTTCGCGCCGACCACCTCGGTCCGGCGCAGAAACTCGAGGACACCGTATGAAAACGCCGCCGCGCGCGTGCCACCCCCCGAAAAGGCGAGAATGACCAGATTCTCCTTATCCTGGTCGCTGAGCTGCGCCTGATGCGTCTCGAAGCGGTAGCCGGAGGTCGGGTCGACCTCGGTGATGGGCGGGTTGATCGGCCGGCTGGCACAAGCGGTGAGCAGAAGCAGGGACACAAAAGCCAGGAAAGCCGGAAAACGTGGCGTGCGCAATGAAGTCATCGGTTCAGCCCAGCGGATGATCGAAGAACCGATTCTATCCTGTCCTTTGCTGCCGCTCCCGAATCTTCGCGCGCCCGTCTTCGCGCGCCGGTTGCCGCGAAACGAGCAGCCAGGACAGCCAGTCTATTCGAGCCAGTGGTGTCCTTGTCTGGAAACCGCCCGCCTGCTGCTTCAGCGGGTGATGCGAAGGATCCGGGCAAGGGATCCTGTCGCATCGGGCGGAATCGTTCAGACGGCCTGACGCGCCTTGCGCAGGCGGGCACCGAGGAGGCCCAGGCCGGCCAGCATGAGGGCCATCGAGCCCGGTTCCGGCAGCACGCCAACGGTCAGCGTGGTCACTTCGCCGGCGATGATGGCCGGGTTGCCATTGTCGTAGATTGCCAGCACCTGTGCCGGATTGACGTTGGTCACGGTGGCGCTGTACTCGACTGCACCGGGGTTGTACGGGAAGCTGACACCGGCGGTGATCGGGCTCACGAGGCCGTTCGCGGTGACTACGACGTCGCCGTTGGAACCGCCCTGATTGTAACCTGAGAGGCCCGAATGGCCATTGATCAGGCCAATCGGATTGCGGCCGTCGTCGTTCGAAGCAAAGGCCGAGAAGGAGCCGATGTACTCGCCGATGTAGCCGCCTGCCGGATTGCTCAACACGTAGGTCAGCGCCTGGTTGAACAGCTGATTGGTTTGCGGCGTACCGATGTCGTCCTGGAAATCGCCGTTGAACAGCACGACGTTGCCGGTCACGTAGCTCTTGACGTTGGCGGCAGCGGCAACCGACAGGCCGTTGCCAAAGCTGTATCCGTCGCGGGTGAAAACGAAGGCATCGAAATCGTTGACGTTGAGAAAGCCTGCGGTCGACAGCTGGGCGTCGCTGACGTAGGTCACGGTGTTGCCGGCGCTGAAGTAGAGGTTACCAATATTGTTCACGCCGAAGATGGCAAGGTTGGCGGCGAAGACCGGGGTGGCAACGGCGGTCGAGGCGGCGAGGACGGCGAGGGTGAGGCGCGAGAGTGATTTCATGGCAGGAATTCCCTATTTGTTATATTGATTAAAGAAGCTTTTTTGTATAGATTCAGCTAATGATCCAGCTGCTTCTTTAAAGCAAATAACATGCCTGAATTCATAAGCGCTTGGTTTAAATTATTGCCGAACGGAATCTCGGGCTTTCCCGAAGGCAACTGTAAGAAAACCCGACACCTCTTGTCACCGAAATCTCGTGCTGTTCAATCGCCGAGCGCTGTCGCGAGCGCTTTCGCATTCTGCCGCATCATCCCGAGATAACTGTCCGCCGGGGTGCCGGCGACAGACAGCGAGTCGGAATAGAGCGTGCCGCCGATGCGCGCGCCGGATTCGCGGCTGATCCGTTCGAGCAGGCGGGGGTCGGCGATGTTCTCGACGAACATCGCCCGGATCTTTTCGCGCCTGATCTGTCGAATGATCGCGCCGACCTCGCCGGCCGACGGCTCGGCATCGGTGCTGACGCCCACCGGGGCAACGAAGCGGACGCCATAGGCGCGGCCGAAGTAGGAGAAGGCGTCATGGGAAGTCACCACCTGCCGCCGTTCGGCCGGCAGTGCCTTGAAGGTGGCGCGGATTTCGTGGTCGAGGGCGGCGATCTCGTCATCCAGCCGGGTCGCATTGGCCTGATAGACCGCTTTGCCTGCCGGGTCCGCATCGCCGAGTGCGGTGGCGATGTTGGCAACGTAAAGGCGGGCATTGGCGAGATCGTGCCAGGCGTGCGGGTCGGCACCAGCGCCGTGAGCGTGCCCGGCGTGCCTTTCGGAAGTCGCCTGCGGCCGGATCGGATTGACACCCTGGCTCGCGACGACCAGCTTGCCACGATAACCGGACGACTTGATCAGGCGATCGATCCAGCCTTCGAAACCGAGTCCGTTCACGATCACCAGTTTGGCGCGCGAGAGCGTTCGCGCGTCGGCGGGAGTGGGTTGATAGACGTGCGCATCGGCACCGGCGCCGACCAGGGTATATACCTGAACCCGGTCGCCGCCGATCCGTTGCGTGAGATCACCGAGAATACTGAAGCTCGCGACCACCGGCAGGGCTTCGCCGGCAGCCCGGCCTGCCAGACCGAGGCCGACGAAGATCAATAGCAGCAGCGAAGTCAGCCGGCAAAAGCGGCTCAGGGCAGTCAGGGACATTGATTTCTTCCTCGGGGTTTTCAGCGTTCAAAATGCCAGCTCGATCGCCAGCGGCTGGCCAGCGGCCCGAGCGGACCGATCGCCAGCGACAGCAGGTAGAGGCTGCCGATGGTGAGGACGATGGCCGGCCCGGCCGGCAGGTTGGCATGATAAGAAACGAGCAAACCGGCCAGCGAACCGGCGAAAGCGATGAACGCGGCGATCAGCAGCAGGGGACCGATGTTGCACGCCCAGAAGCGTGCCGCGGCGGCCGGCAGAATCATGATTCCCACCGCCATCAGCGTGCCCAGGGCATGGAAACCGGCGACCAGGTTGAGCACCAGCAAGACCATGAAGCCGTAGTGCGCGAGCGGTCCGAGGCGGCTGATGCGCGCCAGGAACGCCGGATCGCAGCCTTCGAGGACAAACAGGCGCAGACCCAGCGCGAGCACGACGATCGACAGCGAGGCGAAACCGGCGAGCAGGAAGAGGGCGGCATCGTCGAGCGCGAGGACGCTGCCGAAAAGGACGTGCAGCAGGTCGACGCTGCTGCCGCGCAGCGAGATGATGAGCACGCCGGCGGAAAGCGAGAGCAGGTAGAAGGTCGCGAGGCTGGTGTCTTCCTTGATCACCGTGTTGCGCGCCACGCCGCCGGCCAGCACCGCCACCGCCAGTCCTGCGACCAGACCGCCGACGGTCATCGCCGGCAGCGACAGGCCGGCGATCAGGTAGCCGATGGCGGCGCCGGGCAGGATCGCGTGTGACATCGCGTCGCCGGCGAGGCTCATGCGGCGCAGCATCAGGAAGACGCCGACCGGCGTTGCGCCGAGCGACAGCGCAAGACAACCCGCCAGCGCCCGGCGCATGAAGCTGAACTCGACGAAAGGCGAGAGCAGGGGGATCGCCGCCAGCGTTTCGCTCATGCGAGCTGCCGATCGCTGTGGCAGATCGCCGGCAGTTCGCCGCGTCCTTCGGCGAGCTGCCGGGCACGCAGCAGGTTGGCGTCGCAAAGCACGCCGGCGGTCTCGCCGCGGGCGACCAGCTCGCGCGCGAGCAGCATCGTTTCGGGATATTCCTGGCGCACGTGTTCGAGATCGTGGAGGACGGCGATCACCGTCCGGCCTTCGCGGTGCCAGCGGCGCACCAGCGCGGCCAGATCGCGGACGGTGGCGGCATCGATCGCCCCATAAGGCTCGTCGAGCAGCACCAGCGGCGCATCCTGCAGCACCACCCGGGCAAACAGCGCGCGCTGCAATTGCCCTCCCGAGAGCGCACCGATCGGACGGGTCTCGAGACCGTTCAGGCCGACGCCGTCGATCGCCTCGGCGATGCGCTCGCGCAGTCGGCGGTCGAGACCGGCAAAAGCGCCGATCTCGCGCCACAGACCCATGGCCACGAAGTCATGGACGACGATCGGAAAGCTGTTGTCAAGCGTCGTTTGCTGCGTCAGGTAAGCGATCTGTCGCCGCTCGACTCCGGTCAATTCGATGCGTCCCTGCAGCGGACGCAGTTCGCCGGTAATCCCCTTGAGCAGCGTCGATTTGCCGGCGCCGTTGGGGCCGACGATCGCCAGCAGACTGCCGGCGGCCACTTCGCCACGCAGGTGGTGCACCGCCGGGTGCCGGTTGTAGCCCAGGGTCAGGTTGTCGAAACGCAGCAGCGGTTCGACCCGCGAAACCCACGGTCCGCTCGGCGCCGCGTTCAATCGAGCGCCCAGAGTACGGCCGTCCACAGCATGACCAGCGCCCCCGCGGCCCAGACCAGGCGCGACGCAGCGCTCGCGCAGAGCACCGGATTCGGTTTCGAGGGACGGGCCGGGGCGGCTGCAGGTTCAGAAGAAGACATCGGCGTGGCGGGCAGGAAGAGATTGCGCCAGGGAAGGCGGGAGGCCGAATCTTGCCCGTTTCGGCGGCCAAATGCAACAGTGTTGCGAAATGAAGCCTCGACAGGACCGCCCGCGCGGCCCTCGCTTCAGCGGTCCGGTGGCGCGCTCTCGTTGCCGCTGGCCTGCCGCCGGCACGCCTCGCGCAGAAAGGACAGGTGCTGGCGGTAACGACGGCAGCCGAGGCAGACGATCTGGTGCAGGCGCAGGGAAAAGCGCTCGCCGCGGCAAAGCTCCCGATCCATCTCTGCCGACATCAGCCGGACGGCGTCCTCGCATTTCATCTTTTCACCTGTTCGCGGTTGCTGAACCATTTCTGTTCGAGACAGAGGCGCAAGCCCATGCGCGCGCGGTGCAACACGACCCAGCAGTGGTTGCTGCTGATCGACAGTTCGGCGCAGATTTCGGCCGTTTCCAGGCCGAGCATCTCGCGCATCATGAAGACCCGCGCCGTCGCTGCCGGCAGGCGGTTCAGGCAGCTGTCGAAGATCGCCCAGAAGCTGCGGTTCTCGAAGCTTCTGGCCGGGTCTCCCCAGTTCGCCGGGCGGGCGTCGGGTTGCCAGTGACCATTGCGCTCGAACAGCGGTGCGAAAGTGGCTTCGTCGATCTCGTCTACGGCTTCCTGGTAGCTCGCTTCGCGAACCCGGCGCCGGATGATGTCGACGATCTTGTTTCTCAGAATCGAGAACACCCAGGTCTTGAGCTTCGCCCGCTCGCCGAAGCGGTCGGCTCCCTGGAGGGCCGCGAACATTGCTTCCTGCACCGCATCCTCGGCACTCGCCGGGTCACGCAGTTGCAGCACTGCAAAGCGCAGCATCTCGCGACGAAAACCGGCAAGTTCGCTGGCGATGATCGCCGCGGCCGCAGGCAGGGTGGCTTCGCTGCCGGTCGACGAGGCGCCGTCGCGGCGTCCGGCAGCATCCGCTTTCATCGCGCGGGACGGCCACCAGAAGGCTGAGGCGAGGAGGACAAGGGGGGCAAGGGGGGCAAGGGGGTTCTCCGGAACGAAGGCTGCCAGGCGGCAGGCGAAGCGGGAGTTTATCGGCAAGCGATCGTTCGGCATAGCCTTTCCCGAAACCCGGGTCGATCGCTGCGCGCCCTGCCGGCAATCACCCTCGTCCGATTTCCGAGCGGCAGCGAAATACCGTCAGACGGGCGAAAATGAAATAACATGGTCGCCCCCCCAACTTCCAGCCAGGAGAAAAAAATGCACATCGGCGTCCCCAGGGAAATCAAGAACCACGAATACCGTGTTGGCCTGACGCCGTCTTCGGTGCGGGAAATGGTTGCCCATGGCCATCAGGTGACGGTGGAAACCGGTGCCGGCAAGGGCATCGGCGCCACCGACGAGGTCTACCGGAAAGCCGGCGCGGCGATTGCCGAAACCGCCGAGGAAATTTTTGCCACTGCGGCCATGATCATCAAGGTCAAGGAACCACAGGCCGGCGAACGGGCGATGCTGCGCGAGGGGCAGATCCTCTACACCTATCTGCACCTCGCGCCCGATCCGCAGCAGTGTGCCGAACTGGTCGACAGCGGCGCCGTCTGCATCGCCTATGAAACCGTCACCCAGCCCGGGGGTGGTCTGCCCTTGCTGGCACCGATGTCGGAAGTCGCCGGCCGTCTGTCGGTGCAGGCCGGCGCGTATTGCCTGGAAAAGGCGCATGGCGGCATGGGTGTCCTGCTCGGCGGCGTCGCCGGCGTCCCGTCAGCGAAAATCGTCATTCTCGGTGGCGGTGTCGTCGGCTCCAACGCGGCGCAGATCGCCGTCGGCAGTGGCGCTCAGGTGGTGGTCATCGACCGCAACATCGACGTCCTGCGGCGCATCGATCGCCTGCTCGGGGCGCGCGTGATGACGGTCTTTTCGAACCGGGACAATGTCGAGAACCACGTCCTGCGTGCCGATCTGGTGATCGGTGGCGTGCTGATTCCGGGGGCTGCAGCGCCGAAGCTGGTGACCCGGCAGATGGTCGATGCGATGAAGCCGGGTTCGGTGATCGTCGACGTCGCCATCGACCAGGGCGGGTGCTGCGAGACCGCCCGGGCAACGACCCACGCCGATCCCACCTACCTGGTCGGCAACGTCGTCCATTACTGTGTCGCCAACATGCCGGGCGGGGTACCTCGCACGTCGACCTACGCGCTGAACAATGCCACCCTGCCTTTCGCGCTGCAGATCGCCGACAAGGGCTGGCGGCAGGCGCTGCAGGACGACGAGCATCTGCGCGCCGGTCTCAATGTCGCCGGCGGCAAGGTCACCTGCCGCGAGGTCGCCGAAGATCTCGGTTATGCCTATCACGACGCGCTGTCCCTGATTACCGCCTGAGCTTGCGGCCGCCGGCCGCGGCTTCCCTGCCAGCTTCCCTGCCGCGGCCGGCGCTTTTCACCCCCTTCGCGACGGCTCCCGCCGCACGCGAGGGAAATCCGCGCGATCCGCTCCGAGTCCACCGAAGCAGCGCGCTCCTTGCCGATCGGGAAATTTTCCCACCGACGACGGGAGGATTTCCGCTATCAGGGGTTAGCGGGGAGCGTCAGAATCCGGGCATGGAGTCCAAATACCGAGTTGCCGACCCGCACGCCAGGAAAGTCTCTGCAACAGCATTCGTTGCCAACCCACGGTCAGCCGGTCTCCTGGGCAGCATTTGTCAGCGCCCGGTCGTTCTTGATCGGACGAGGTTCTCAATGACGGTCTCAGGCGTTGCGAAAGGAGTTTCCGATGAAAGACTACCAGCCGCAGGTCAAGCAGCGATTCGCGGGTCTTGACGAGCAGATCGAAGCTTTTGTGTCGAGCGCCTGTGCCGGAGATATCGCGGGCATGCGGGAACAGGTTGCCGAAGGCCTGGACGTCAATGACAGCGATGCTTTCGGCGACACATTGCTCGAACAGGTGATTGGTAGCCTCGGGTTCTGCCCGCCGTCGTCCCGCTACCCGGTGATCAAGGAAATGCTGCGCCTCGGGGCTGATCCCTGTGGGCTCAATGCCGATGGCTCGACCCCGCTCTTCAGCGCCGTGCTCACCATGGACACCGAACTGCTGCGCATCCTGCTCGATGGCGGTGCAGATCCGAATGCGATCCTGCTCATTCCGATCGACGTCGATGTGGGTTTCACGGCAGCCAACATGCAGGCCATGAAGACCATCGAGACCATGGACGAGTCACTGTACGACTGGGCCGAGTTCGCTTACCGGTATGAAGTCTGGGATACCGATTTGCCTGAAGAACCCGGAGCGGCCGACCAGGTCGACCAGGACGCCTGGCTTCGCTTCCTTGATCGCCTGGCCCTCAAGTACGGCAAACGGCGGCCCGACTTCCTGCGCCTGCTCCGCCAGCGGGGAGCGCTCGCGATCACCGAATTGCGCCAGCGCAGCGAATTCCGCAGGTTGCTCGCGCAGCACAGGGTGAGCCCGGTTCTGCGCTTCGAACAGCCCGCCCGGAGGATCTGAAATCGTTCAACGGCGTGCGATCCAGCGCGCTCAGGCAGGTCGGAGCGGTTCTCAGGCGCGCGCCGGGGGTCTGGATGAACCCTTCTCCTGCCGTTCCCGACTGCCGTTCCAGACTGCCGTTCCCGACTGCCGTTCTTATCCCATTCTGATTTCTCTGGCCCGGCATTGCCGGGCCTCATGGAGATGGATCGCCAATGGACAATCTTTTGTTGTCTCCCACCACGCTGGCCGGCCGGTCGCTGGCCAACCGCGTCGTCATGGCGCCGATGAACCGCAACCGCGCCAGCGGCCCGCGACTCGTGCCGCCGCCAATGACTGCCACCTACTACGCGCAACGCGCCGCGGCCGGTCTGATCATCGCCGAGGGAACACCGGTATCGCCGCAGGCGCGCGGTTGCGCCAACACGCCGGGGATCTACGATCCGGCCCAGATCGCGGGCTGGCGAAAGGTCACCAGCGCCGTGCATCGCCACGGTGGCCACATCTACCTGCAACTCTGGCATGTCGGCCGGGTCGGCCACTGCAGCCTGCGCGCCGACACCTCGCCACCGGTCGGAGCGAGTGCCATCGGCCTGCGGCATGACCGGGTGCCGATCCTCAAGGGCGGCAGCGAACCGGTGCTGGCCTTGTGCGACCCGCCGCGCGCCCTGGAAACCACGGAAGTCCGGGCGATCGTCGGCGACTTCGCCCGTGCGGCCGAGAACGCGATGACTGCAGGCTTCGATGGCGTCGAGATCCATGCCGCGAATGGCTATCTCTTCGATCAGTTCCGCTGTCCCTACCTCAACAATCGTGCCGACGCCTACGGCGGCACGACGACGAAACGCTGGCGCTTTCTGCTCGAAACGGTCGAGGCGGTGGCTGCAGCGGTCGGCGAATCGCGCGTCGGAGTCCGCCTCTCGCCCCTCGGTCAGGCGCACGAAATGCAGCTCGATCCGTCACCGCTGTTTACCTACGGCTATCTTGCCTGCCAGCTGGACCAGCTGGGGATTGCCTATCTGCACCTTTTCGACCAGGCCGCGGAGTGGATCCATGAGCCGCAGAGCGATCTGCTGCAGCACCTGCGAGCGTGCTATTCGGGAACGATGATCCTCTGCGGTGGCTTCGACCGCGCCCGCGCGGAAGCCGCGCTACGCGCAGACAGTGGCGATCTGATTGCCTTCGGCAGGCACTTCATTGCCAATCCGGACCTCGTCCACCGCCTGCGCACCGCTGCGCCGCTGGCACCCTGGCAGTCGCGCACGATCTACAAGGGCGGTGCCGAGGGCTACATCGACTATCCCACCCTGGAAGAGGAGGTGCTCAGCGAGCGCTGATGACCGGTACGAGAAGTTTTATCGAGACAGATGAGCAGGGACGCGGTGCGATGCAGGCGTGGAGCAAGGTGTCCTTGCGCACCGCCGCTGAAGAGCGCACGGCAGATCCCCTGCCGGCGCCGACTGGGGCTGCGGCCGAAGAACTGGTGCACGAGTTGCAGGTGCACCAGATCGAGCTTGAAATGCAGAATGATGAACTGCGGCGGACGCAGGCCGCATTGCAGGATTCGCGCGACCGCTACCTCGATCTCTATGAGTTTGCTCCCGTCGGTTACCTCACGCTGACCGGAAGCCGCCTGATCGCCGAGGCGAACCTCACCGCCGCGACGCTGTTCGCGATGGAACGAAAGCGGCTGATCGGCCAGCCTTTCACTCATCTCGTCTCCCTTGAAGACCGTGAACGCTGGCAGAATCTGTTCAACGAGATCAGCGAGGAGCAGCCCCGGCAGAATTTCGAGTTGGCTCTGTGCCGGGGCGATCAAAGGGTCTTTCACGCGCGCGTGAACTGCCGCCGGGTTGATGGAGAAAGATCTGTGCTGCATCTGACCCTGACCGACATCAGTGAGCAGAAACAGATCGAGGATGCCCTGTTGTTCATGCTCAAGTGCGGCAGCCAGTACCCGGGTGAGGATTTTTTCAGGTCCTTGGCGCGCTACCTGGGGCAGAGCCTGCAGGCGGATGGTGTCGTCATTGAGCACTGCGAAGGCGAGGGGCTGGCGGCCGGCAGGCTGGCGGTCTACGCCGACGGCGTATTCCTGGACACAGTCTCCTCCCGATCGGCGAACCCCGCGGCTGGCGCTGCGCCCGGCGACGGGGCCGAGCACGTAGCCGAAGAGGTGAAACTGTCTCGCAAGGTGCTGGAGGGAAGCGCCGAAACCCGGGCCAGCACCCTCCTCAGGGATTTTGCCGGCGAGGCGATTGGCCGGATCGCGGTCAGCCGCCGCAAACCCCTGTCCCATCCGCGGCTCGCGGAACTGTTGCTCAAGCTGGTGGCGCCTCGTGCGGCGAGCGAACTGCTGCGCCGGAAAGCCGAATATGCGCTTCGGGAAAGCGAGCAACAATTGTTTGGCGAGCAGGCGCTGCTCGGCGAGAACACCCGCCTGGTGCGACAACTGATCGCCGCCCAGGAGCGCGAGCGGGCCGAACTCGCCCGTGAACTGCACGATGAACTCTCGCAGCACCTGACCGCGATCCGCGCCTTCGCCGGCGCCATCCAGCGCGACGAGGCGCCCGTGCGCGAGCGGGTTCAGGCGGCCGCGCAGGCAATAGAGAATTCGGCGCGGGCGATCTACGAAGTCTCACACCGTCTGATGGAAGGTCTGCACCCGAACATCCTCGATGCCGCCGGCATCGTCGAGGCGATTGCCAGCCTGCTCGACGGCTGGGGGCGACAGCATCCGGAGATTGAGTGGCGCGCCTCACTGCCGCACAACCTCGCTGTTGACCGAGCGTCGCTCAGGGTGGCCATCTATCGCATCGTCCAGGAATGTTTGAGCAACGTCTCTCGCCATGCCGGCGCACAGCGCCTGCGCATCGTTCTTGCCACCCGGCAACGGCCGGAGGGCAACTGGCTTCGCCTGATCATTCGCGATGACGGCGCGGGCATGGACGCCGGCGCGCCGCGCGCGGGCTTCGGCCTGCTCGGCATGCGCGAACGGATCCTCAGCCTCGGCGGTTTGCTCAAGATCACCACGCCACGCGGTGGCGGCACCCGCGTGCTGGTCCTCCTGCCCAACTTCTGAAGCGCTCAGCGAGCACCCAGCCAGAAACGCAGAGAGGTCGCCGGCAGTTCGGCCCAGAGCGCGAACAGATCGGCATTCGAGAGGTGGGCGCCCGCCGCAGCGCGGGAAAACGTCCACGTCCAGGGCCGCCACGGCAGGCCGGCGAGAAACTCCCGGGCTCCCTCGCGGATGAGTACCTCATCCGCGCTCACCGCCCGCGCAACGTCGGCGACGACGCCGGTCAGGGTGAGCAGCGACTTGCGGAAGAGAAAGACCTCTTCGGGAAAGCGCACGACCGAGGCCGAAGCCAGCGTATCCAGCAGCGAGGTCATCCAGGTGAACCCGGGGAAACGGCCAGAACGAACCGCACGCAGCGCGCGCTCGACAGCGATCTGCCGTGCGGCAGGATCGACCGTCTGACCGAGCGCGTCGATTGCCGCGCAGATGCGCTGCTCGTTGAGCAGGAGAGCGCCCAGCACCAGTTGCACGACCGCTTCACACTGCCGCTTCGAGAGTCGTGTGGTGAGCGCCCAATCGATGATCCCGAGCCGGCCATCAGGCGTTGCGATCAGGTTGCCGGCGTGTGGATCGGCATGGAAAACCGCTCCCGCCTGGCGGCTGCTCCAGAAAGGCCGGGCCAGCAAGGCGCTGATGATCCGCTCGCCGCGCGCCTGCAACTGGATCGGCGGCTGGTCCTGCACGGTCACCTTGCCGCCATCGATTCTTTCCATCGCCGTCACCGACGGCGTCGAAAAAGGAAACAGACGGGGAATGACAATCTCCGGCGAGCCGGCATAGAAGGTCGCCGCCTGGCGCAGATGGGCCTGTTCCTGCTCGAAGCGGACTTCGTTGGCGAGCAGACAAGCGACGCTTTCCAGCGTATTGCGGTAGTCGATGACCGGCAGGCCATGGTGGATGCAGCGTTCTTCGAGAAAGCTGCCGAGTGCCGGCCAGAGGGCGAGTTCTTCGGCCAGCCTCTCTTCGACCCCCGGCCGGAGAATCTTGAAAACCCCCCGTTGCGGCGCAGCTTCCCCTGGCGGCCGCCAGACGAAAGGCACGACGAGCGCGACGCTGGCCTCGGCCAGCGCCCTGGTCCCGACCTGTAGACCGGCGATCGGGCCCAGTTCGCGCTCGAGCAGGGGCCGCATGGCGTGCAGCGAATCGGAGGGGGGCAGCGTTTCGAGTTCCTGCAGACGCTGCCTCAAGTCGGCTGACAGACGCCGGTCGTGGGCCACCACCTGCCCCAGCTTGTGCAGGGTCGGACAGAGACGGAAGAGGGCGAGCAGGCGGCGGGAACGACTGGCCTTGACCGGCAGCGCGAGCTGGGCGGCAAGAATGGACTGCTGGCGAATCGGCGACAGCCGTTCGAGGAAGAACAGCAACCCGTCCGCCAGCAGGGGACGGAATTCGGCGTAAGCCGGTGGCAACAGCTCGGTCAGGCGACGCAGCGTGACGAGCAGGCCGGGGTCGGAAAAAGGCGGGCGGAGCATGACGCGAAAAGCGGTTTTCCTGACGCAAGCAGAGACTTGCCGGTCAGCGCGCGGCTTAACGCAGCGCCGCGTTGATCTGCTCGAGCGCAGCCATTCCCGGGCAGAGTTCGGCGGCACCCAGCGAGTTCAGTGGCGACTCGACGGTATCGAGCTGCTGGTGCAGGTCGCAGGCATCGGCATCGACGAAGAGCAGACCGGTGACCACCTCGCCGCGCGCGGCGTGCTCCTGGACGTAGCTCATCGCCCGGATGCGGTCGGTCGGGTCGTAATCGGCGTGCAGCTTGCGCAGGCGGACCAGCGAACCGTCGTGCTGGCGCAGGTCGATCACCTCGCCGGCGCCATAGTCGGCGGTGAGCTCGTCGCGCTGCGGGATGAAATCCAGGCGGTTGACCGCCTCGTTGTGCGCACGCAGGTAGTCGTAGCTCTTGGTGCTGCCGGCGTGGTTGTTGAAAGCGATGCACGGCGAGAGCACGTCGATCACCGCTGCGCCCTGATGCGCCAGGGCGGCGCGGATCAGCGGCACGAGTTGCGTCTTGTCGCCGGAGAAGCCGCGGGCGACGAAGGTCGCCCCCATCAGCAGCGCGAGGCTCGCCAGATCGATCGGCGCGTCGTTGTTGGTCTGCCCCTTCTTGGCCTTCGAGCCCTTGTCGGCGGTAGCCGAGAACTGGCCCTTGGTGAGTCCGTAGACGCCGTTGTTTTCGACCAGGTAGGTCATGTTCACGCCGCGGCGCATGACGTGGGCAAACTGGCCGAGACCGATCGACGCCGAGTCGCCGTCACCGGAGACGCCGAGGTAGATCAGTTCGCGGTTGGCGAGATAGGCGCCGGTGAGCACCGACGGCATGCGGCCGTGGACGGTGTTGAAACCGTGCGAGTTGCCGAGGAAATAATCGGGGGTTTTCGACGAGCAGCCGATTCCCGACAGCTTGGCGACCCGGTGGGGCTCGATGTCGAGTTCCCAGCAAGCCTGGATGATCGCCGCCGAGATCGAGTCGTGGCCGCAGCCGGCACACAGGGTCGAGATCCTGCCTTCGTAATCGCGGCGGGTGTAGCCGACGCGGTTCTTGGCGAGCGAGGGATGGTGCAGCTTCGGTTTGGCAAGATAGGTCATTTTCAGGCCACCAGGTTTTCGCGCAGCGGGCGAACATTGAGCCGGGAGACGCGCTCGGCGATTTCCCGGGTGATGAAACGCGCGGTGATCGGCGTGCCGTCGTAATGCAGCACGGGGATCAGGCTCGCCGGGTTGATGCCGGCCTCGTTGATCAGCAGTGTCGTCAGTTGGCCGTCGAAGTTCTGTTCGAGCACGAAGACTTTGGAGTGCGAGGCGACGAAGTCGGCGATCTCGTTCTGGAAAGGGAAGGCCCGGATGCGCAGGGCGTTGAGGTAGATGCCATGCTCGGCGAGAGCATCGATCGCCTCGTGCATCGCCGGGCCGGTCGAGCCGTAAAAGATGGCGGCGAAACGCGCCGGGTATTTCGCTGCCAGGAGCACCGGCATCGGCACCAGCGACTTGGCGGTTTCGAACTTGTGCCGCAGACGCTGCATGTTGTAGGTGTAGTCGGCACCGGCTTCGGAGTAACCGGCGTAGGCGTTCTTGGTCGTGCCGCGGGTGAAATAGCTCCCTTTGGTCGGATGGGTGCCGGGATAGGTACGGTAGGGAATGCCGTCATTGTCGACGTCGAGGTAGCGGCCGAAATCGACGCCCGCGTCGAGGTTTTCGCGGCTCATCACCTTGCCCCGGTCGTACTCCCGGCCGTCGTCCCAGGCGAAGGGGCGAGAGAGCCGCTGGTTCATGCCGATGTCGAGATCGCTCATGACGAAGATCGGCGTCTGCAGGCGCTCGGCGAGATCGAGCGCCTGCGCCGACATCTCGAAGCACTCGTAGGGATCCTCGGGAAAGAGCAGCACGTGTTTGGTGTCGCCATGCGAGGCGTAGGCACAGGCGAGCACGTCGGCCTGCTGGGTCCGCGTCGGCATGCCGGTGGAAGGGCCGCCGCGCTGGATGTTGATCAGGACGGCCGGGATTTCGGCAAAATAGGCCAGGCCAATGAACTCGGACATCAGCGAGATGCCGGGGCCGGAAGTGGCCGTGAAGGCGCGCGCGCCGTTCCAGCCGGCACCGATCACCATGCCGATCGACGCCAGTTCGTCTTCGGCCTGGACGATCGCGTAGCGCCGCGCACCGCTCACCGGGTCGATGCGCAGCTTCTGCGCGTAGCGCTGAAACGCTTCGGCGACCGACGACGAGGGGGTGATCGGATACCAGGCACAGACGCTTGCGCCGCCATAGACGCAGCCCAGCGCGGCGGCGCTGTTGCCGTCAATGAAGATGCGGTCACCGACGCGGTCGCGGCGTTCGACCTTGAGCGCGATCGGCTTGAGGTGCTGGCGGGCGTAGTCGCGACCGAGCGTGAGGGCGTGGACGTTGGCCTCGAACAGCTTCTCCTTGCCCCGGTACTGCTCGCCGAAGAGCTTCTCGATCTCCAGCGGGTCGATGTCGAGCAGCGTCGTCAGGGCACCGACGTAGAGGATGTTCTTGAACAGCTGGCGCTCGCGCGCGTCGCTGTAGTGGTCATTGCAGAGTTCGGTCAGGGGCATGCCGAGAACGTGGATGTCGTCGCGGAACTTCGCCCGCGGCAGCGCTTTCGAGTTGTCGTAGAAGAGGTAGCCGCCGGCGTCGATTTCGCGCACGTCCTGGTCCCAGGTCTGCGGATTCATCGCCACCATCATGTCGACGCCACCGCGGCGGCCGAGGTAGCCGTGTTCGGTGACGCGTACCTCGAACCAGGTCGGCAGGCCCTGGATGTTGGAAGGGAAGATGTTGCGCGGCGAAACCGGCACGCCCATGCGCAGGATGGCGCGGGCGAAAAGCTCGTTCGCCGAGGCTGACCCCGAGCCGTTGATGTTGGCAAACTTGACCACGAAATCATTGACTGCTTCGATCTTCTGCATTTTCTTTCCTCAAGCGCTGACCGGTTGCGTGCCGGCGCTGCGGCAACCGGCACCCGCGTGCGTCATCGTGAGCAGAAACTTCTGCATGTCCCAGGCCCCGGTCGGGCAACGTTCGGCGCACAGACCGCAGTGCAGGCAGACGTCCTCGTCCTTGACCATCACCCGCCCGGTTTTCAGACTCTCCGAAACGTACAGGTCCTGGCTCGGGTTGCTTGCCGGCGCGCGCAGGCGAAGGCGCAGTTCTTCCTCCTCGCCATTGCCGGTGAAGCTGATGCAGTCCATCGGGCAGATGTCCATGCAGGCGTCGCATTCGATGCACAGCCGGGTCGTAAACACCGTCTGCACGTCACAGTTCAGACAGCGCTGGGCTTCCTTGAACGCGAGCTGGGGGTCGAAGCCCAGTTCGACCTCGATCCTGATGTTCTTCAGCGCCGCTCCGATCTCGCGCAGCGGCACCCGCAGGCGACGCTCCTCCGAAATCGCGTTGTCGTAGCGCCAGGCGTGGATGCCCATCTTCTGCGACACCAGAGTGGTCATCGGTGGCGGCCGCTCGGCCATCTCCTCGCCGTTCAGCAGGCGATCGATCGAGATTGCCGCCTCATGGCCATGCGCTACCGCCCAGATGATGTTTTTCGGTCCGAAGGCCGCGTCGCCGCCGAAGAAGACGTTGGCCACGGTAGACTGCAGGGTCCGCGGGTCGAGCTTCGGTAGCCCCCATTGATCAAACTCGATGCCGATGTCGCGCTCGATCCAGGGAAAGGCGTTGTCCTGGCCGACTGCAACCAGCACTTCGTCGCACTCGAAGTGCTGGTCGTGTTCGCCGGTCGGTACCAGGCTGCGTCGCCCCTTTTCGTCGAAGACCGCGCGCACCTTCTGGAAGGTGACGCCGGTGAGGCGGTCGCCGTTGTGGGTAAAGGCGCGGGGGACCAGGTTGTTGAGAATCGGGATGCCTTCATGCATGGCGTCCTCCTTTTCCCAGGGGCTCGCCTTCATCTGGTCGAAGCCAGAACGAACGATGACCTTGACATCCTCGCCACCCAGGCGGCGCGACGAGCGGCAGCAATCCATCGCCGTGTTGCCACCGCCGAGGACGATCACTCGCTTGCTGATCGAGGTGACGTGGCCAAAAGCGACGCTGGCGAGCCAGTCGATGCCCAGATGAATGTACTTTGCCGCTTCCCGGCGGCCGGGAAGGTCGAGGTCGTGGCCGCGCGGTGCACCCGAACCGACGAACACGGCGTCAAAGCCTTCGGCCAGCAGATCTTTCAGCGAAGAGACGTACTGGCCGCCGCGAAAGTCGACGCCGAGGCCGAGAACATAACCCGTCTCTTCGTCGATGACTTCCTCCGGCAGGCGGAAGCGGGGAATCTGGGTACGCATCATGCCGCCGGCGCGGCGGTCGCCATCGAAGATCACCACCTCGTAACCGAGCGGGGCGAGGTCGCGCGCCACGGTCAGCGAAGCGGGACCGGCGCCGACGCAGGCGATCCGGTAGCCGTTCTTCTGCGTTGCCGGAGGGGGCAGCAGCGGTCGGATATCCTGCTTGTAGTCGGCGGCCACCCGCTTCAGGCGACAGATCGCGACCGGCTCCCTGCGTGCCCGCCCATCGGCCGTCTCGTCCTCGACCCGGCTGCGGCGACAGGCCGGCTCGCAGGGACGGTCACAGGTGCGCCCGAGGATGCCGGGAAAGACGTTCGACACCCAGTTGACCAGGTACGCATCACTGTAGCGGCCAGCGGCGATCAGGCGGATGTACTCGGGAACGGGGGTGTGGGCCGGGCATGCCCACTGGCAATCAACGACTTTATGGAAATAGTCGGGGGCGCCGATATCGGTGGGCTTCAAGACGAAGTGCTCCTTTCATCGCTGACAGACCGGGCCGTCGCCGCTGGCCCCAATGGCGGTCATACTAGCGCGCCCCTGCGGTGCTGAAAAGGGTTATCTTTCAAGGCGCAGGCAGAGCGGCCCGGGGCTGCGGGGAGCCATCCGGCTGGGAGCACGGAGACCGCCTGGCAGTGTCGGCAGGCGGCCGGAGTAAGATGACGATTTCAGCGTTCGGGGAGCAGCGACCATGATCGGCAGGATGATGTTTTCGTTTGGCGCAGCGTTTTTTGCGCTGCTGGTTCGTGCCGAGGTGGTCGATATCGACAATGCGGAAATGGCGCGACTGGTCGCTGCCGGGGTGCCGGTGATCGACATCCGCACCGCCAGCGAATGGCAGGAGACCGGAATCGTTCCGGGCAGCCGGCTGTTGACCCTTTTCGACGAGCAGGGTCGCGCCGACCCCGCGGCCTGGCTGAAGCAGGTGCAGCAAGTCGCCCGGCCGGACCAGGCGCTGATCATCATCTGTCGCAGCGGCAACCGCACCCGGGTGGCAAGCCAGTTCCTCTCTGGCCAGTCAGGGTACCGGAGGGTCTACAACGTGAAGAGCGGCCTTCGCGCCTGGGCCAGCGAAGGCCGTCCGCTGACGCCAGCAGCGGCGACCATGGCCGCCTGTCCGGTCGGAGCGAACTGCTGAATCCCCGTTGCGGGACTCGCAGCCCTGCCTCAGCGCGCAGCGGCAGGGTCGATTCTCGCCAGCGCTTCGACAATCGCTGCGGCATCGGCGGGGCGCACCAGACGTTCCACTTCGACACCATCGCGCATGAAGATCAGGGTGGGCCAGAGCTTGACCGTGAACGAACGGCCCAGCCTGCGACCCGGGCCATCCTCTACCTTGAGGTGCCGTACCGCGGGGTGACTCCTCAGGGCGCTCTCCAGCAGCGGCTGCGCAGCCAGGCAGTGCCGGCACCACGGCGCGCCAAACTCGACCACCGAGGCTCCGGAGAGGACCTCGAGCGCACTGCGCAAGGGTTCGATTTCAGCATAATCGGTATTGAAGCTCATACGCTCTCCTGATCTGTCAGTGCAGCGAGGAGGAGGGCGGCAAAGCCCGGCAGCGGTCTGGCCAGACAAGGCGACATCGAAGGCTTCCGATCCAAAGTGGCGGTGAACGAGAAGGGAGCGAGGCCGGTATTGTAAGGTAAGCGAAGGTCTTCCGGAGCGGCTGCCGCGAACCCTTCCTGCGACGCTTGGGCGGTGCAGCGCCCCGCCGGGCGGATCGATGGCGGCGTGGACACCGGGCAAGGTCCGGCTTCGCCGCCGAGGTATTTAATTGCGCGCCCTCTTGCTAGACTGACGAGGGTAGTCCCGATCGATGGTCAATCCAGAGGAGAACGTCATGAGCAAGCGCGCACTTTGCATCGGCATCAACAACTACCCCGGCACCCACATGGATCTGAATGGCTGCGTGAACGATGCCAATGATTGGGCGGCCGAGCTGGCCGGGCGTGGGTTCGGGGTCGACAAGCTGATCGACAGCCAGGCCACCAAGGCGGCGATGGTCAGTGCCATCCGCTCGCTGATCGCGGCTGCGGTCAACGGGGACGTGGTGGTGATCACCTTCTCCGGGCATGGCACCTACGTCCCGGATATCAACGGCGACGAGATCGACGGGCTCGACGAAGCCCTCTGCCCGTACGACCTGCAGACCAACGGCGCGGCGCTGATCGACGACGAGATCAATACCCTGTTCAGCGCGCGCCAGGCGGGGGTGCGGCTGCTGCTCATTTCCGACAGTTGCCATTCGGGAACGGTGACCCGAGAAGCGGCGCCCGATCCCGATGCCGACGATGTCCTCCGCCCCCGTTTCATGCCGATGGGCAACTGGCTGCCGGACGACCGGTTGCCGCGCGGCTTCAGCGGCCAGCCGCTGACGACCGTGCACGTGACTTCCGGCTTGTCGCCTTTTGTCAGCGCATTTTCTCGCATGAGTGGCGACCTGCTGCTGGCCGGGTGCAAGGAAGGGCCGAACAACTTCAGCTACGACGCGAGGATCAGCGGCCGCCCCTGCGGGGCCTTCACCTATTACGCGCTGAAGACGCTGAAGACCCTGCCGGCCAGCGCGACCTATGCCGATTGGCACGCCCGGATCAGCCCAGCTTTTCTGCCGTCGGCATCGTATCCGCAAAGTCCGCAGATTTTTGGCAGTGACGACGCACGCAATCGCCAGATCTTTTCCTGATCCTCGATGGAGAACCCGATGCCGGAAGCCATTACGCTCGACCTCAGCGGTCACCAGAACGACCAAGCGCCATTGCCGCCCCTGCTGCAGCTCGCCAGTCGCTCGACCGGCGAGTCCGAGGATCCTTTCCTGCCTGCCGGTTATCTCCGGACCCGAGCGTGTTTCGAAGTCGGTACCGCTGTCCGCGGCGGCGCCGTGGAGTCTCACCAGTACGACGCCAGCGACGGCGAGGTGCTGGTCATCGAACTGAGCGATGGCAGTGTGCTGATCACCAGCGCCGCCAAGCTCAAAGCGTCGCTCGAACTCAGTCGGCCTGAGCTGATCGGCAGCCAGGGCGAGATCCTCTTCGATCAGTTGCGCCGCGAAGGGGCGCGATCGCGGGGGGTCCTTGGAGAAGTCGTCGGGGGTCTGATCACCCGGGTTTTTGCCCTGACCGTGGGGGTCACCAGCGATCCACTCATCGAAGACGCGCAGCGGAAGCTCGCCGAGCTGAGCGGCAACCGCGCCGATGCGCTGAGCGAACTCGGCGTCTCGTGGCTTGGCACCAAGGCGTTGATGTGGGCGATCGAGAAACGTCTCGATCGTCAGCCTGGCCTCTACTGCTGGCAGGGCAGGCGCGGCAACGCCGAAAGACTCACCGACGTCAATGCCCGGGAAAGGGCACAGCAGGCGCTGAAGAATGCAGCGGCCGAAAAGTTGCCGGTCCTCGTGTTTGTGCACGGTACAGGTTCGAGCACGCACAGCAGTTTCGGCGATCTGCAACTCGACGAGCGCGATCTGTGGAGTGTTCTCGAGCGGCGGTTTACGGGGGGCATTTATGCCTTCGAGCACCGGACACTGTCGGAGGGGCCGATCGAGAATGCGCGCCAGTTGCTCGCTGCGTTACCGGAAGGGATTCAGCTCAGTCTCGTTTCGCACTCGCGCGGCGGACTGGTTGCCGACCTCCTCTGTCTGGAGGACTTCTACCCGCTGATCGAGCAGTTCCGGTCCGAGCTGCCGGGCATCGGCGACGCCGACGCGGCAGAGGGACAACGGGTCGGCCGCGACCTCGAAACCGCCCACGCCGAACAGCGCGAGCAGTTGCGGCAGCTGGCCGGCGAACTGATCGCGAAGAAATTGCTCCTGCAGCGCTACGTGCGGGTTGCGAGCCCGGCGCAGGGGACGCGACTGGCGAGCGGCAATCTGGACCTCTTCCTGTCCGGTCTGCTGACGCTGATCGGGCAGGTGCCGTTCTTCTTCGGCAGTCCGCTCTATTCGGCGTTCAAGCGGGTGGTGCTGGAAATCGCGCGCAAGCGGACCAACGCCCATCTGGTGCCGGGCATCGAAGCGATGCTGCCCGACTCGCCGATGGCCCGCCTGCTGCACGATGCGCCCGTGCGTAGCGGAATCGAGATGGCGGTGATCGCCGGCGACATCGAAGGCGGCAATCTGTTGAAGCGCCTGGGGGTGCTGCTGACCGATTTTCTGCTCTTCGACAACATCGACAACGATCTCGTCGTCGACACCGCGTCGATGTATGCCGGCATCGCTCCGCAGGCGCGGGCACGGGCACTGTTCGACCAGAATGCCGCGGTATCCCACTTCCGCTATTTCACCAACATCGACACGCGTAGCGCCCTGCGCGACTGGCTGGTGGCCCCGGAGGTGCTGCCGCTGACCGCCTTTCAACCCTTGCCCGGGCCTTTTGCCGATCTCGAGACGTCGCCGGAGGAGACGAGGATGCGTGGCGAGGGTGCGGCAGTCACGAGCGATCTGCCGGTGGTGGTCGTCTTGCCGGGCGTGATGGGTTCGCATCTGTGGGTCGATCGTCGGCAGCGGGTCTGGTTCGATCCGCTTGACATCGTCCGCGGCGACCTCGCCAGGATCGCCTGGGAAAAACCGGGCGTCGAAGCCGAGAAGCTGTTCGACATGTTCTACGGCGAAATCTCCAATTTCCTCGCGAAGAGCCACCGTGTCGAGCGCTTCGCCTACGACTGGCGGCAGCCGCTCGATGTCCTTGCCGAACGCTTTGCCGAGTTTCTCGACCGGCTGTTGCGCGAAACGCAGCAGCCGATCCGCCTGCTGGCACACAGCATGGGCGGGCTGGTCGTTCGCGCCTGCATCTACAAGCGGCGGCCGGTGATGGACGCGCTGATGGCGCGTGACGGCGCTCGCCTGGTGATGCTCGGAACGCCCAATCAAGGGGCCTACTCGATGGTCGAGAACCTGCTCGGCAAAGGCGATACGCTGCGTTCGCTGGTGCGCCTCGACCTCCACCATGACATGCAGGAAGTGCTCGCGATCGTCAGCGGTTTTCGGGGCGCCCTGCAGTTGCTGCCCAAACCCGGCTTCCTCGATACCTTTCAGGGGGATCCCGACGGCGGACTGGATCGGCAGGATTTCCAGAACAGCGCAACCTGGATCGACTACCAGAACAAGGTGTTCGATCTCTGGTTCGGCAACGGCAAGTCGGCGACACCGGCGCAGGATCAACTCGATGCCGGGAGCTGGCTGTGGCAACAGGATGGCGCGCCGACCCCGGCCCTGCCTGAAGCCTACGAGCCGAAATCGATCTATGTCTTCGGGGTTGCGCGCAATACGCCCTGCGGCATCCGCGAAGAGAAGGGCCGCCTGAAGATGGTCGGCACGACGCAGGGTGACGGCACGGTGAGCTGGCGGTCCGGTCGCATCGGCAATATCGGCGCTTACTACTACATGCCGGCCAAGCATGGCGATCTGCCGTCGACCCGCGAGTACTTTTCGGCCCTCGGCCAGCTGCTGCATACCGGCGCGACCGGCGGTCTCCTGCGCAGTCCGCCGGTGGTGCGTGGCGACGAACTGGCGCGGCCGGTGGTCTACGATGCCGGCCCGCCGACCCTCGCCGCCGGCGATGCGATGGCACGCGGCCTGCTCGGCGGCTCCCCGCAGAGCCGCATTTCGCCGCGCTCGAAACGTCGGCTCGAAGTAAGCGTCAGGGCGATGGACCTGCGCTTCCTGACGCAGCCGATCCTGCTCGGTCATTACGAGCAGGATCCGATCGCCGGTGCCGAGGCGCTGATCGATCGCGAACTGCTCGACGGCGACCTCAGCGAGCGCTACAACCTGGGCCTCTACGCCGGTCCGCTGGGAACGGCGACGGTCGTCCTGCGCGTTCCCAATGCGCAGGAACGCAACCGCGGCAGCCTCTACGGCGCCGTCGTCAGTGGCCTCGGTGCCTATGACGGCGACCTCAGCGTCAGGGATCTGACCGAGGCGGTGCGGGCCGGCGTCCTGCGCTATCTGTTGCAGGTGATCGACGTGCTCGGCGCCGAGCCGCGCGAACTGCCTCTGGCGACCCTGCTGCTCGGCTACAACTCTTCCGCCAACCTGTCGGTTGCGACTTCGGTCGAAGCGCTGGTGCGCGGGGTGATCGAGGCCAACGCCCGTTTCCACGAGACGACGCGGTTCGATATCCGGGTCAGTCGCCTCGACATCGTCGAGTTGTACCAGGATACGGCGATCACCGCCACCTATGCGCTACGCCGGCTGCCCGAGCGGCTGGCCGAACTGACCCGGCGCTACGGCGTGGCACTGGACTGTCGGCAGGAACTGGAGCAGGGTGAAGGACTGTGCCGGCGCCTGTTCGATGCCGGCAGCCAGAGTTACTGGCCGCGGCTGATCGTCACCGACGCCGCACGCCAGGAGGGCGAAGCGGTGCGCGATGGCCTGCCGGTCGATGACACTCAGGCGGCCCGACGGCGACCGCGCACGGCAATCGCCGAACGTCTGCGTTTTCTTTATGTCGGTCAGCGTGCCCGCGCCGAGTCGATCTTCCAGCAATGCCAGCCAGGCCTGGTCGAAATGCTGGTCCGCCAGCAGATCGGCTGCAAGATCTGGCAGGAAGATTTTGGCCGCGCGCTCTTCCAGCTCATGGTGCCGCATGATTTCAAGGACGCGGCGAGACAGCTCGAAAGGATCGTGCTGGTGGTCGACGACTACACGGCCAATCTGCCCTGGGAACTGATGTTCGCCGATGCGCCCGGCAATGCCGGCGAAAGACTGCCGCTCGCGGTGCGCACGCCGGTGGTCCGTCAACTCGCGGTCGCGGCGTTTCGCCGCCAGGTCCGCCAGGGTTTCGAGCGCCTGGCTTTTGTCGTCGGCAATCCGTCGGTCGAGGGTTTCGTCAAGGCCTTCGCCGATCCGCGTCGGCCAGACGCGCTCGACCCGCCGCTGCTGCCCGGGGCGGAAAGCGAGGCGAACGCGGTGGCCGGCCTGTTGCAGGGATTGGGCTATCAGGTGGTGGCGGCGATCGGCAGCGACCGCCGCGCGATTGACGTGCTGACCGCTCTCTACCAGCAGGCGTATCGGCTGGTGCACATTTCGGCACACGGCGTTTTCGATCAGAAGCATATCGATGGCCGGTATCGCACGGGAGTCGTTCTCTCGGACGGCGTCCTGATTACTGCCGCCGAGATCAAGGCCATGGAGATGGTCCCCGAACTCGTCTTCCTGAGCTGCTGCCATCTCGGCAAAGTGGACGCCATCAGCCTCGCCGAGGCATCGGTCGAGCGCACGGTGCTCGACGGCCATCTGCTGGCAGCCAGCGTGGCCCGGGAGTTGATCAACATCGGTGTCCGCTGCGTCGTGGTTGCCGGTTGGGCAGTGGACGACGACGGCGCGAGGATCTTCGGGGAGACCTTCTATCGCAGCCTCCTGCTCGATGGCCGTCCCTTTGGAGAAGCGGTCTTCGAAGCCCGGAAAGCGGTCTGGGCAAAGAATCACCAGGACATCACCTGGGGCGCTTTCCAGGCCTATGGCGACCCGGGGTGGCGGGCCGAGCCGCGCCTGCTCGGTAACAATGAACGGGATAGTGGCTACGCTTCGCCCGAAGAACTGCTCGGTGAACTGGCCAGCCGGCGCGTGAACCTTTCGCGGGGGAGCGATCGACATACGCGGCGCGCAATCGACGCCGAGATCAGCAGCCTGAGAGGTTTGCTGAAGGACCGCTGTCCGGCGGGCTGGCGGCGGCTGCCGATCATTCAGTCGGCGCTCGGCGCGATCTGGTCCGACCTCGGCGAACTCGAAGAGGCCCGCACTTCCCTCATCGAGGCGATCCAGTCCGAGGACAGCAACGGCCAGGTACCGATGCGCGCCATCGAGCAACTGGCCAACATCGAAGCCCGTCTGGGTGAAAAGACCGAGAATGAAGCAATGATCCAATCCGCGCTGGCGCGACTGGAGATGCTCGATCGTCTGCTCGGCAGCGCTGCCGATCAGGCCCGGGATCCCGGGTCAGCGGTCAATGCCGAGCGCAGCGCCCTGCGCGGCAGCGCCGCCAAACGTCTGGCGAGCCTGCACGCGCGCCGCTTGCTGGCCGCCGGGAACAGCAGCGAACCAGGTCAGCGCCAGGTCGACGAGGCAGCCGCAACCGCCATGACCGCGGCTCTGCAGCAAAGTGCGGTTCATTATCAAGCGGGAGAGGGGAAGCCCGGAGAAGCCTCTTTCCGGCCTTACAATGCGCTCAACCGCCTGGCGATGCAGGCCCTGGTTGTCGAGGAAGAGGGCCAGCGGCAGGCCGCGATCGAGCTCGCCCGCTGCTGCCGCCAGGCCGCCGCTGCCGCGGCTCAGGCTCGCAGTGCGACACTCTGGGATGCGATCATGGCACCCGAGTCGCTGTTGATCGAGCACCTGCTCGACGGCAAGTTGCTGCAGGCGGATGAAGCTGGCGAACAGGCATTCTCCGCCATCGCCTGCGCCTACGACGAGACGCTCAGCAACCTGACGGTCAAGCCGCTCGAACTTGACTCGGTAGTGACCCAGCTGCGTCTGTTGTCGCGCTTCTGCAACGCGTGCGCGCTGGCCCGCGACGAAACCGGCTGGACGCTTGCCGCTACGCGGCTACTGGCGCTCTCCGACCAGATCTGGCCGGGTGTCTCCCCGTCAGCACACGAATCAGTTACCCGGCAAGCGGCAAGGCCGCTATAATTCCGGGCTTTTCCACCTTGCTCCACCGTTCGCATGGCGGGGGGCTTTACCCACAGGGAGTATTCGTGCGCAATTATGAAATCGTTTTAATCGTCCATCCGGACCAGAGTGAACAGGTCCCGGCGATGGTCGAGCGCTACAAGGCGCTCGTCGCGACGCGCGCGGGGCAGATTCATCGCCTCGAGGACTGGGGACGTCGCCAGCTTGCCTATCCGATCCAGAAGCTGCACAAGGCCCACTATCTCCTGATGAATATCGAGTGTGACGGCGCGACGCTGACCGAACTCGAACACGGCTTCAAGTTCAACGACGCCATTCTTCGCCATCTGACCATCCGGACCAAGCGTGCAGTCAGCACCCCGTCGCCGATGATGAAGGATGAAAAGTCCAAGTCGTTGCTCGAAGTTCGTGAGCCGGCGTCGGCGGAACCCGCTGCGCAGCCCGCGGCCTGACCCCTGAGGCGCTGCTGAACCGCGTCGAGTTGACCGGCATCCTGATCGAGCGCAAGGCGCTACGCTTTACACCGGCCGGTGTGCCGGTCAGCGAATGCCTGATCGGGCACCAGTCGGAACAGCTCGAAGCGGGTAGCCCCCGCCGGGTCGAATGCGAAATCCAGGCGATTGCCCTGGGCGCGACAGCACAGTGGCTGCAGGCAGCGAATCCCGGTGCCGCCCTGCACCTGACGGGTTTTCTCGCTGCCCGCAGCAGGCACAGCAAGCAGCCGAGACTGCATATCACCACGATCGAATTTGTCGAAGGAAATCAAGATGGCAAGGTTCTTCAAGAAGAAGGATGACAAGAATGTCAAGAAGCGCGGCAGTGGTCTGTTCAAGCGGCGGAAGTTCTGCCGCTTTACTGCCGAGAAGATGGAAGAGATCGACTACAAGGATGTCGATCTCTTCAAGGAGTACGTCGCCGAGAACGCCAAGATCATGCCGGCCCGCCTGACCGGTACCAAGGCCGGCTATCAACGGATGTTGTCGGTGGCCATCAAGCGCGCCCGCTTCCTGGCGCTGCTGCCGTACACCGACAATCACCAGTAAGCGAGGAGACGACCATGCAAATCATTCTGATGGAAAAAGTCGCCAACCTCGGGGATCTCGGCGATCTCCTCAAGGTGAAGGACGGTTACGCGCGCAACTTCCTGATTCCGAAAGGCAAGGCCAAGCGGGCGACGCCCGCCGCGCTGAAGGAGTTCGAGGCCAAGCGTGCCGAACTCGAGGGCGCTGCGGCAGCAAGACTGGCAGCCGCCCAGCTCTATGCCGAGAAGCTTGGCGGGGCGGTCGTCAGGATCGCGCGCAAGGCGGGCGTCGATGGTCGCCTGTTCGGTTCGGTGACCAACTTCGATGTCGCTGACGGGCTGCATGCGCTCGGCTTCGAGATCGAAAAATCCGCCGTGCGCATGCCCGGCGGTCCGCTCAAGACGATTGGCGAGACGCATCTGGAAGTGGCGCTGCACAGCGATGTGCTGGCGACCATCACGGTGGCCGTGGTGGTCGAACAGCCGAAACTGTAGGTGCGTGCACGGCACCGTTTTTCGGTGCCGGAAGAGAAAGCCTTGCCCCCCAGGGCAAGGCTTCTTTGCGTCTGGACGACGACGCGGCACAGCCGCGCTAAACTCGCGATCTCGCGCGTCCCGTTAGCGGAGTTCAAATGGCCAGATTCTTCAATTCATCCGACTCCGACAACGGTCAACGTGCCAGCGCTCGCCCCATGCGCCGGGAGCGGTCCCCACTAAGTGACCCGGTGCTGTCCGAGTTACGCGTGCCGCCGCATTCGATAGAGGCCGAGCAGTCGGTCCTCGGCGGCTTGTTGCTCGACAACGCCGCTTTCGACAAGATCGCCGACGTGATGACCGAAGGCGATTTCTATCGCGACGAGCACAAACGGATTTACCGCCAGATTCGCAAACTGCTCGAACGGGGCAAGCCGGCCGACGCGGTGACGGTCGCCGAAGGCCTCGATCAGGCGGGAGAGGGCGACGCCACCGGCGGTCTCGTCTACCTGGGCGAACTGGCGGCCAACACGCCTTCCGCAGCCAACATCCGGCGGTACGCCGAAATCGTCCGTGAACGGGCGATTCTGCGGCAACTGGTGACGGCCGGTGACGAGATCGCCGGCAGTGCCCTCAACCCGCTCGGGCGCGATGCCAAAACCCTGCTCGACGAGGCCGAGGCAAAGGTCTTCGCGATTGCCGAAGGCGGCTTTCGCTATCAGGGCGGCTTCGTGCACATCAACCCGCTGCTGACGCAGGTGGTCGAGCGCATCCAGGAACTGCACGACCGCGATAATCCCTCCGACATTACCGGTGTGCCCACCGGCTATCACGATCTCGATGCCAAGACTTCGGGACTGCAGGGCGGCGACCTGTTGATCGTCGCCGGCCGTCCCTCGATGGGAAAAACCTCGTTTGCGCTCAACATTGCCGAACATGTGGCGATCGAAGTCGGCTTGCCGGTCGCCATCTTCTCGATGGAGATGGGCGGCACCCAGCTTGCCATGCGGATGCTGTCGTCGGTCGGTCGGCTCGATGCGCATCGGGTTCGCACCGGCCGCCTCAATGACGACGAATGGGCTCGTCTCTCGTTTGCGCTGGGCAAGATGCACGAAGCGCCGATCTATATCGACGAGACACCAGCGCTCAACCCGATTGATCTGCGCGCGCGCGCGCGCCGTCTGCACCGCCAGTGCGGCAAGCTCGGCCTGATCGTCATCGACTATCTGCAGCTGATGTCATCGACCTCGCATGGCGAGAACCGGGCCACCGAGATTTCGGAGATCTCGCGGGCTCTCAAGGGCCTGGCGAAGGAACTGGGGGTGCCGCTGATGGCCCTCTCGCAGCTCAACCGTTCTCTCGAACAACGGCCGAACAAGCGACCGGTGATGTCCGACCTGCGCGAATCGGGAGCCATCGAACAGGACGCGGACATCATCATGTTCATCTATCGCGACGAAGTGTACAACCCGGACACGCCGGAAAAAGGGGTGGCCGAGATCATCATCGGCAAGCAGCGAAACGGACCGACCGGCACCACTCGTCTGACCTTTCTCGGCGAATATACGCGCTTCGAGAATTTCGCCAATCCCGGCTCGTACTGAGCGCCGAGCCGGCGGCCAGTTCAGCCATCGACGCGCTGGGCAGTGACCGCGTAGCTGAGGCGCTGGGGGTCGAGGCTGTCGAAGCGGATGCCGGCCGCCTCCGCCTGTGGCAGAACCAGGAAAGGCAGCAGGCCGCCGCTTGCGCCTTGCAGTCTGACCTCCTGAGCGCAGTTGAAGGCGATCCAGTTCTTCTCCCAGAAACCAAACAGCAGCTTGCGCAGCACGACCAGCTTCGGGTCACCATCGCTCAGGCGCTCCTCGTGGATGGCCTTGCGCACGTCGCCAGGATCGACAGGGATCCAGCCGTAACCCGGCGTATAGAATTCGGCGCGACAGTGCTGCAGGGTGCGCAGGTTGCCGGTGGCGCCGAGGCCCGCAAAAAGCCGGGAAGCATCGACCCGCAGCCCGAAAACGGGCCGGGCAGGGATGCCGATCGCTCGGCACAGGCCGACAAACAAGAGCGCGATGTCGGCACTTTTTCCGCTCAACTGGCCGCTGTCGAGCATGGCCTCGATGTCGCCGCGGCCGACGCCGCTCGCAGCGGGGTCATAGGACGTGTTTTCCACCACCCAGTCGTAGATCGCCTTGCCCTGCGCGACCGGATCCCTGATGCGGCCAATCGCGTGCTCGGCGGTGCGCAGCACGAGTCCGTCGGTCGGCACCAGCTTCGTCGCTTGCAGGCAGCGACGAAGCACTTCGCCCCGCTCGGCGGTGCTGCCGCGGCGGGTAATGTCGAAATGTCGGTCCTGCTTGGCGACCTGACTGACCAGCTGAAGTTGCGGCGACACCGCGGCATCCTTCCAGTCGGCGTAGAACACCTCCATCTCGGCGACCGGGTCACGGTAGATGCCGGCGCTGTCGAAATTGCCTCGCCAGCCATGCCCGAGCGAACGCTGCCAAGGAGTGTCCTTGTACTGTGCGAGGGGCAACCACAGCCGCAGGTTCCCTTTGACGTGGTGCAGCGAGATGATCGAAGTGATGTCGTAGGTACGCCACTGCGGCAGGGGTTCGTCCGGCAGGCTGATGGCATCGTACCGCTCGGCGGCCGGCGGCGGACTCGCGCTGACGACCGGCGCTGCGGCCGGCGGCCTGGCGACGGGACGCTCGCTCTGCCGACGGCCACCGCCGCTTTTGCCGGCCGGCCGGGGTGGGGGTTTGGCGCGGCTTTTTCCGGCCGGTTTGGCCACACTTCTGACGGTGGCGCTCTTCTTCTTGTTGGCCGCAAGCAGCGACGAAGGAGAGAGCAGAGAAAGAGTCGCCGCCGCAGCAGCAAGGAAATCGCGTCGTTTCAATCGACTCTCCGGTAAGCGCCGAACCTTTCTGGCAAGGATCCGGCAGCACCGACAGGGGACCAGAAACAAGCGGGCCGTGTCCAAGACACGGCCCGATCAGGCTGAAAATTATAGCACTTCGGCAGCATGGTCCGCGAGACGCGAGCGCTCGCCACGTTGCAGGGTAATGTGGCCGGCGTGTTTCCACCCCTTGAAACGGTCGACCACGTAGCTCAGACCGGAACTGCCTTCGGAGAGATAGGGCGTATCGATCTGGGCCAGGTTGCCGAGGCAGATGACCTTGGTGCCGGGACCGGCGCGGGTGATCAGGGTCTTCATCTGTTTCGGCGTCAGATTCTGCGCTTCATCGATGATCAGGAACTTGTTGAGGAAAGTGCGGCCGCGCATGAAGTTGAGCGATTTGATCCTGATCCGGTTGCGCAGCAGGTCGCGGGTCGCCGCCCGGCCCCAGTCGCCGGCATTTTCGTCGCTCTTGTTGAGGACTTCGAGGTTGTCTTCGAGGGCTCCCATCCACGGCTCCATCTTTTCTTCCTCGGTTCCCGGCAGAAAACCGATGTCCTCGCCGACGGGAACGGTGACGCGAGTCATGATGATTTCACTATAGTGTTTCCTGCCTTCGAGGACCTGCGTCAGACCTGCCGCCAGCGCCAGCAGGGTCTTGCCGGTACCGGCCTGGCCGAGCAGGGTGACAAAATCGATCTCCGGATTCATCAGCAGATTGAACGCGAAGTTCTGCTCGCGGTTGCGCGCCGTGATCCCCCAGACATTGTTCTTCAGGTGGGTGAAGTCGGTCAGCGTCTCGATTTCGGCGCTGCTCCCGGAGACGGTCCGGACCATGGCATGGAGCGGGTTTTCGCCCTCCTGGTAGAGATACTGGTTGACCAGCAATTGCGCGCACAGCGGTCCTTTCAGCCGGTACAAGGTGCGCCCGTCCTTTTTCCGGACCTCGAGGTCCTGAGCACACTCTTCCCAGAAGGCGAGGGTCAGTTCGCGCATGCCGGTGTACAACAGGTCGCTGTCTTCGAGCACCTTGTCGTTGAAATAGTCCTGCGCCTGCAGGCCGAGGGCGCGGGCCTTGATGCGCATGTTGATGTCCTTGGAGACCAGGATCACCGGACGCTCCGGGTAGCGCCGCTGCAGATGAATGACCACAGCCAGGATCTGGTTGTCGGCTTTGGCCGTCGGCAATCCTGCCGGGAGGTCACTGGCGATCGCCTCGGTCTGCAGCAATAGCCGGCCGCTGGCGAGCTGGTGAGAGACCTGATAAAGCTTGATGCCCTGGTCGATGGCCTCATCCATGCTGCTGACGATCTCATCGAGGGTACGGGTGACCTGACGAGCGTTGCGGGCGATTTCCGACATGCCCTTCTTGTGGTTGTCGAGTTCCTCCAGGGTCATGATCGGCAGGAAGACATCGTGCTCTTCGAAGCGGTAGACACTGCTGGGATCGTGCATCAGGACATTGGTGTCGAGAACGAAGAGTTTGGTTGGCGTAGCGGCAGGGGGAGGGCTGCCGGCGGGTTTGCGAGCCATGCGAGTGATTCCAGGGTGGGGTCGGAGAGTTCGCCCGGTCAGGACCGGACGACAAAATCCAGCACTTCCTGCGCGTGACCCGCCACCTTAACACCGCGCCATTCGCGCCGCAGCACCCCTTTTGCGTCGATGACAAAGGTGCTGCGTTCAATGCCGCGAACCTGTTTGCCGTACATCGATTTCATCCTGATCACTGCAAAGCGGGTGCAGAGCAGCTCATCGCCGTCGCAGAGCAGGTCGAAGGGCAACTCCTGTCTGGCCTTGAAATTCTCGTGCGACCTGAGGCTGTCACGCGAAATCCCGACGACGATGGCGCCCGCCTCGACGAACTGCGGGTACAGATCACGGAACGCCTTCGCTTCGGCAGTGCATCCCGGCGTGCTGTCCTTGGGATAGAAGTAAAGGACAACACTGCTCCCCTGGCAGGCCGAGAGCGTGAAGGTCTGGTTACCGGTTGCCGGCAGCTGGAAGTCATCTACGGTCTGGTTGATCATTGCTGGCTTTCAAGGCTCGAGAGCTGGATTGTTGTAAAAAACGGGAGCGTCGGTCAAGTAGCTCGCGGTCCTCGATGAAGCCGGAAGTTCAATTCGTCAAAGCGGCTTGCTTTCGGGTTGCTGACTGTACGAAAATACAGAACCGACCACAGGAGCTCAGAGTCATGGTGACGCAGCTTACCGCGCGGCAACGCGAAATACTCGATTTCATCCGCAGTACGCTGGAGAATCATGGCGCGCCACCGACGCGGGCCGAGATTGCCAATGCTTTCGGTTTTGCCTCGCACAATGCCGCTGAAGAGCACCTCAAAGCCCTGGCGAGAAAAGGCATCATCATTCTCGAACCAGGCTCGGCGCGCGGCATCCGGCTGGTCGAACAGCTCGGTCTGCCGCTGATCGGTAGTGTCGCCGCCGGCAGTCCACTGCTGGCGGTGGAAAATGTCCAGCGCCGCTACAAGGTTGACGCCAGTCTGTTCCAACCCCATGCCGATTTTCTTCTGCGCGTACGGGGCCTGTCGATGATCAACGCCGGCATTCTGGACGGCGACCTGCTCGCCGTGCACCGCAGCAGCGAAGCGCGTAACGGCCAGATCGTCGTCGCCAGGCTGGATGACGAGGTGACGGTCAAACGCTTTCAGGAGCACGAAGGCGTCATCCGGCTGATCGCCGAGAACCCTGATTTCCAGCCGATCATCATCGATACCCACGCGCGGACCTTGGCCATCGAAGGCGTTGCGGTCGGACTGATCCGCGGCGGCGATTCCATGTGAAGCGCATGGCGACTGCGGTTCGGGGTTGATTGTGGAGCCATCGCCGGTCGGCAGGAGAAAAATGGCTGTGGATTTCTGCAGCGAGACGCGATGCTTTCTTCTCGGCATGTTTTCCAGAATCCGAGCTGATTTTAGTGGAATTTTGTTGGCCATTTTTTTATACTGAACCCAGAGAAAAGTCCGACCTTTCCTGGGAGCGTGTTGATGGAGATCAATCTAGCCGGTTTGTTGCCGGAGGCTCTGCTGATCGATCTGCCGGAAATCGATGCCCAGCATGAAGAGATCTTTTGCCGGATCGAAGCGCTCAAGGAAACCTGTTTCGGCAGCGGGCCTGTCTCCCTGGATGAATTCGACAGTCTGCTCAATTTCCTGGATTATCACTTTGCAAGCGAAGAGCGGATCGCTCGGGAAGTGGGGGCCGACTTCGTCGTTCACGCCGTGGTTCATCAGGAGAACCTGCAGGCGCTGCGCAAGGCTTTCGTCGAAGTGCGTGACGGCGCCCGTGATGTGCATTCCTTCCTGCGCTACGCCGAGTACTGGTTCGAGCGCCACATCACCGAAGAAGACAAACCTTTCGCCGACAGCGTGCGAGAGTGCCGACGGCGATCCGCCAGCCGCCAGCCGTCAAACCACGCCTGACTCTGCGGCGTGTCCGTCCGCTGCTCTCTTTTCTGCTTCCCGGCGTCGGCAGGCCTGCCCGCGAATCGGCCTGCGCGTCGGGATTCTGATCCGTACTCCCAGCAAATAACCAATAAAAACACTCGGAAATAAATCTCCCATACTGCCCTGCAATGGTCGCCGATCATTCTTTTTTGCGTTCTGCCGAGCATTCTGGCAAGCTGATAGCCGGAAATAACCCTTGTCATCATATTTTTTTCGCATCCATTTCTCTCTCCTTTCCTCTGGCCATCCGCGATGGCCTGACCACTCGTCAATGAGCTTTTATCAATCATGAACATTACCGACTCAGCCTCCTGGAAGGCTATTGAAGCTCACCGTCAGTCGCTTTCGCCGGTGCATCTCAGGCAATTGTTTGCCCGCGATCCAGGTCGTGTCGCTTCACTCTCGCTAGGTTTCGACGGCATCCTGCTGGATTTCTCGAAGCAACGTATCGATTCGACCACGCTCACGTTGCTGACCGCTCTGGCTCGGGAGGCTCGGCTCGACGACTGGACGGCGCGCATGTTCGGTGGCGAGAAGATCAATGCCAGCGAAGATCGCTCGGTGCTGCATGTCGCCTTGCGGCGGTCGCAGGCGCCGTTTCCGGGAGCGGAGTTCGATGTCATGCCCGAGGTCATGGCTACCCGCGAGCGGATGGCTGCTTTTGCCGACCGTATCCGTTCCGGACATGCCCTGGGTTTCACCGGTCTGCCGATCCATAATGTCGTCAATATCGGCATCGGCGGCTCGGACCTCGGGCCGAAGATGCTCGGTTACGCGCTACGTTCGGTCTCTCATCCGACGCTCGGTGTGCATTACGTCTCCAATCTCGATGGCGCTCAGCTGGCACCGCTGCTGCAGACGCTCGACCCCCGCACGACCCTGTTCCTGGTCGCCAGCAAGACCTTTACCACGCAGGAAACCATGCTCAACGCGCAGACGGCGCGTGACTGGCTGGTGGCCAACCTGGGCGACGCCGCAGCGGTCTCCCGACACTTCGCCGCATTGACCGCCAAACCCGAGCGGGCGATCCAGTTCGGCCTCAGGGAGGACGCGATATTTCCTCTCTGGGACTGGGTAGGAGGGCGTTTCTCGCTCTGGTCGGCAGTCGGTCTCGCACTGATGATCGCGATTGGCTCGCACGCTTTCGGCGAACTGCTGGCCGGCGCCGAACGAATGGACGAACATTTTTGCAGCACGCCGTATGAGCGCAATCTGCCGGTCGTGATGGCCCTGATCGGTATCTGGAACACCAATTTCCTGGGCGCCACCAGCAACGCGGTATTGCCGTACAACGAATCCCTGAAGTATTTGCCGTCGTTCCTGCAGCAACTCGAAATGGAAAGCAACGGCAAATCGGTCGGCAGCGATGGGCAGCCGCTTGCCTGTGCCTCGAATCCGATCGTCTGGGGCGAACTCGGCAACAACGGCCAGCACGCCTTTTTCCAGCTTCTCCATCAGGGTGGTCGACTGGTGCCCTGTGATTTCATTGCCGCCGTTCGCTCCGACTACCCCCTACCCGGTCATCAGGAGGCCTTGCTGGCCAACTGTTTTGCGCAAAGCGCGGCGCTCGCGTTCGGCAAGACCGAGGATGAGGCGCGCAGCGAACTCGCCGGCACGATGTCACCGGCAGCGCTTGCTGCCCTCCTGCCGCACAAGGTGTTTGCCGGAAATCAGCCTTCGTCAACCCTGCTGCTGGCGCGACTCGATCCGTCGATACTGGGCTCGCTGATCGCCCTGTACGAGCACAAGGTGTTCGTACAGGGCGTCATCTGGGGGCTCAATTCTTTCGACCAGTGGGGAGTCGAGCTGGGCAAGGCGGTGGCGAGCAGCATCCTGCCGGCGATCACCAATACGGCGCTGGCCGCTGGACTCGATGCGTCAACCCGGGGGCTGCTGGCGTATAGCCGTCAGCATCTGGCGTGAGGATACCCTCTGTCAGATTCAGGACTTTCAATTTTCGACGAGGCATGTAATGACCATCAAGCTGATCAGTGTTCCCAGCGCGCCGTTTGCCGACCAGAAACCGGGGACCTCGGGGCTGCGAAAGAAAGTGACTGTATTTCGTAAGCCTCACTACCTGGAGAATTTCGTCCAGGCCATTTTCGACACCTTGTCGGGCCAGCAGGGGCAGACCCTGGTGCTCGGCGGCGATGGCCGCTACTACAATGACGTCGCCATCCAGACCATCCTGCGCATGGCTGCGGCGGCCGGTTTCGGACGGGTGCTCGTCGGTCGAGACGGCATTCTGTCCACCCCGGCAGCGAGCGCAGTGATCCGCAAATGGCAGGCCTTCGGCGGCATCATCCTGTCCGCCAGCCACAACGCCGGTGGCCCCGATGGCGATTTCGGCATCAAGTACAATCTCGGCAATGGCGGTCCGGCCAACGAAGGCTTTACCGATGCCGTTTATCGGCGCACGCGGGAGATCACCGTTTATCACACCGTCGACTCACCGGACATCGATCTCGGCCGAAACGGCGAGGCCGCCATCGGCGACCTGCGGGTCACCGTCATCGACCCGGTAGCCGATTACGCCAGTCTTCTCGAGTCGCTGTTCGACTTCGAGCGGATTGCCTGCCTGCTGGCGCGTCCGGACTTTCGCATGCGCTTTGACGCCATGCACGCGGTGACTGGGCCATATGCCCGGGCGATTCTCGAGGGCCGTCTTGGCGCCCCTGCCGGGACGGTGGTCAATGGCATCCCGCTGCCCGATTTCGGTGGCGGCCACCCCGATCCCAACCCGGTATACGCAGCCGATCTGGTCGCTGCACTGGCGGACCGCAGTTCCGGCCTGTCGTTTGGTGCGGCTTCGGATGGTGATGGCGACCGCAACATGATCGTCGGTCCCGATTTCGTTGTCAGTCCGAGCGACAGCCTTGCCGTTCTTGCCGCCAACCATCGGCTGATTCCGGCTTACGCCCATGGACTCGCGGGGGTCGCCCGCTCGATGCCGACCAGTTGCGCGGTGGACCGCGTCGCAAGGGAACTCGGCATTGCCTGCTACGAAACGCCGACCGGCTGGAAATACTTCGGTTCCTTGCTCGATGCCGGCCTGGTGACCCTGTGCGGAGAGGAGAGCGCCGGAACCGGTTCCAGTCACGTGCGCGAGAAGGATGGCCTGTGGGCAGTCCTCTACTGGCTCAACATCCTCGCCGTGCGCGAGTTGTCGGCCGACATGATCGTGCGCGATCACTGGCAGCGTTTCGGACGCAACGTTTACTCCCGCCACGATTACGAAGGCATCGACACCCTCCAGGGTGATCGCCTGATGGATGAGTTGCGCGCTCGTCTGCCGCAACTGCCGGGATCGAACTGCTGCGGCTTGCGCATTGCTGCGGCCGACGACTTCGCCTATACCGACCCGGTCGATGGCTCCCGTTCGGAGCGGCAGGGCATCCGCATACTGATCGAGGATGGCTCACGAGTGGTTTTTCGCCTGTCGGGCACGGGCACCGACGGCGCCACGCTGCGCGTCTATCTCGAACGCTATGTTGCCGACCCCGGCCGTCATGAAGTACCGACGCAGGCCGCTCTGGCACCGCTGGTCGACCTCGCCGACACCGTGGCACAGATTGCCCTCATTACCGGGAGAAAAAGCCCGGATGTGATCAGCTAGGAGCGGCTGCGAACTGGCGGCCCCTGGGGCACTACCCGATGCGATGAATCAAGCTAACAAGGGGATAGAAGATGGTTGACAAGAAAACATTCCAGCTACCACGCAAGGCAATCGCGCTGGTGCTGGCCGGCGGGCGCGGCAGCCGCCTCCACGAACTGACCGATCGGCGGGCAAAACCGGCGGTCCATTTTGGCGGCAAGTTCCGGATCATCGATTTTGCTCTCTCGAACTGCGTCAATTCGCAGCTGCGGCGAATTGGCGTGGTCACCCAGTACAAGTCACACAGTCTTCTGCGCCACCTGCAGCGCGGCTGGAATTTCCTGCATGGCGAGGTGAACGAGTTTGTTGATCTGTTGCCGGCCCAGCAGCGGGTCGACGAGGAATCCTGGTATCGGGGTACGGCCGACGCCGTCTTCCAGAATATCGACATCCTCGAAACCTATCGCCCAAAGCCCGAATACGTCGTGATTCTCGCGGGGGACCACGTCTACAAGATGAATTACGCCGTGATGCTGGTCGACCATGTCGAAAGTGGCGCCGAGTGCACCATTGCCTGCATCGAGGTGCCGCGTCACGAAGCCAGCGGTTTCGGGGTCATGGCGGTGGATGAGAATGGCCGCGTCACCGACTTTGTCGAGAAGCCTGCCGATCCGCCGGCGATGCCCGGCAAGCCCGACAGATCGCTGTGCAGCATGGGGGTCTATGTCTTCAACGCCGAATACCTTTATGCCGAACTGGCGCGCGACATCATCGATCCGACGTCCAATCACGATTTCGGCAAGGACATCATCCCGCGGGCCGTACGCCACGGGGTGGCGGCTGCGCACTCCTTCTCGCGCAGCTGCATCGTGGCCCCGGACGAGCAGTTCAGGGAGCATTATTGGCGTGACGCGGGAACGATCGACGCCTATTGGGATGCGAACATCGATCTCACCGCAACGGTGCCGGCACTCAATCTCTACGACCGCAACTGGCCGGTATGGACCTATCAGCAGCAACTGCCACCCGCCAAGTTCGTGCACAACCATCTCGATCGCCGGGGGATCGCCATCGAATCCTCGGTTTCGAGTGGCTGCATCGTTTCCGGCGAAGTCAATCGTTCACTGCTGTTCTCCGGTTGCCGCGTCCATTCCTATTCCCGGGTGAATCTCTCGGTCGTGCTGCCCGATACGACGATCGGTGCCCGAGCCCGTCTCAGCCACTGCGTCGTCGACAGCGACTGTAATATTCCACCCGGGATGGTCGTCGGCGAGGATCCGCATGACGATGCTCGCCGCTTCCGCCGGACCGAGAATGGCGTTACCCTGATTACCCGGAAAATGCTCGAACAGCTCACTTGATACGGAAATAAAAATACCTCTTGCGTATTCTGCACGTTGCGGCTGAAATCTATCCGCTGATCAAGACCGGTGGTCTGGCCGATGTCGTTGCCGCCCTGCCCGCGGCGCTGATCGCGCGCGGGCTGGACACCCGCGTTCTGGTCCCCGGCATGCCCGGTATCCTCAACGGCGTCAGCGACCTGAAGCGCATCATCCGCCTCGGTCCGGCTTTCGGGGCGGCGGTCATCACCTTGCGACTCGGTCATCTGCCGGACAGTGGCGTACCGATCTACGTCATTGATGCCCCTTTCCTTTACCGACGTGACGGCAACCCGTATCTGGGTCCGGACGGTCGCGACTGGAAGGACAATCATCGCCGTTACGCGCTGCTCGGCTGGGTGGCGGCGCACCTCGCCGCCGGTGAACTCGATCCTCGCTGGCAGCCCGAAGTGGTCCATGCGCATGACTGGCACGCCGGACTGGCGCCGGTCTACATTGCGCAGAATCCGGCGTTGACCACGGCAACCCTGTTTACCATTCACAATCTCGCCTTCCACGGGCTGTTTCCTCTCGATTACCACACTGACCTGGGTTTGCTGATTTCCGGTCCGGATCACAGTTCGCTTGAATTCTACGGACAACTGTCGTTCATGAAAGCCGCGCTCGTGCATGCCGAGCGGGTGAGCACGGTCAGCCCGACCTATGCCCGCGAGATCTGTACGCCAAATTTCGGCTGGGGGCTCGATGGTCTGCTGCGTGATCGCGGGGCCCACCTCTCGGGCATTCTCAACGGGGTCGACTATTCGGTATGGAATCCGGGAAGCGACCCGGCCTTGCCGAAGAACTACACGGTTGACCATCTGCGGGGCAAGAAGATCTGCAAGCTCAAGCTGCAATCGGAAGCCGGTTTTTCTCATCGTTCCCGGGCGCCCCTGTTTGCGGTGGTCAGCCGCCTGACCGCGCAAAAGGGGATGGACCTGGTGCTCGGATCGCTGCCGGCCCTGCTGGCCGCAGGCGGACAGCTGGTTGTTCTCGGCAGCGGCGAAGCCGACATCGAGGCGGGTTTCCGGGCGGCCGCCGCGGCACATCCGCACAGCGTATCGGTTCACTTCGGCTACGATGAGGCCTTGTCACACCGGATCATCGCCGGTGCCGACATTCTGCTCGTTCCCTCGCGTTTCGAACCCTGTGGTCTGACTCAGCTCTACGCCCTGCACTATGGCACCTTGCCGCTGGTGCGGCGGGTCGGCGGTCTGGCCGATACGGTGATTGACGCGACACCGGAAAGCCTTCAGGAGGGGACCGCCAACGGTTTCGTTTTTGATGATGCCAACAGCCGCACGCTCTCCGCTCGCATCGCTGACGCCCTCACGCTGTATCGTGACACGCCGGCGTGGATCCAGGTCCAACGGCGAGGCATGGTGCAGGATTTCTCCTGGGCGGATTCTGCGCTACGCTACGAGGCGCTGTACCGGAGTATCTGACGCGGCAAATCCGTACAATGGCAGGGTGACGGGCGGCAACCGATCAGCGCTGGCCGGAACCTTTCGCTGCCCGGGTCGGCTGAGTCGGCCGCGTGTCACCGTGCGACCAGAAATGGCAGCTACCGTTGTTTTCGGAAACCGTTCCCGCAGGAGAATTTCTTGTCCCCCTCTCGTTCCCTGATCCGCCCATTCGCCGGCCTTCGACCCCGCAGCACGGAAGCTGCAGCCGTCGCGGCACCGCCCTATGATGTCCTCTCCAGTGCAGAAGCGCGGCAGGCTGCGATCGGCAAACCGCTGTCGTTTCTGCACGTTTCCAAGGCCGAAATCGACCTTCCGCCGCAGGTCGATCACTACGCTCCCGAGGTCTATCTGAAGTCGGCCGAGAATTTTCAGCGCATGATCGACGGCGGGGTCCTTCGCCGCGACCCGCACCCCTGCTATTACGCCTATCGCCTGATCATGGGCCGGCACATCCAGACCGGGCTGGTGGCCGCCGCCTCGATCGCCGCCTACGATGGCGAGCGCATCCGCAGGCACGAATTCACCCGACCCGACAAGGAAGATGATCGGGTGCGCCAGATCGAAGCGCTGAACGCGCAGACCGGGCCCGTGTTGCTGGCTCACCCGGCGAGCACGGAAGCCGAGCAGTTGCTGGCGCTGGCCACCGATCGCCTGCCGGTCGCTGACCTGACGGCAGACGACGGCATCCGGCACACCCTGTGGATGATCGACGAGCCGGCCCATATCGCTCGCATCACCGAGGTCTTCGGTGCCATGCCTTCCTTCTATATTGCCGATGGTCACCATCGCTCGGCGGCTGCCTCGCGGGTGGCTGCGAAGCGACGTGCCGCGAATTCGGCAACGGACGCAGCCGAGTATTTTCTTTCCGTCATTTTTCCGGCCGGGCAGATGCTGATCATGGACTACAACCGTCTGGTCAGGGATCTCAACGGTCTGACGGAGAACGCATTCCTGGCTGCGGTCGGCGAACGATACGACCTGTACCCGGTCTCCGAAGCGATGAAGCCCGAGCGTAGCGGCGTCTGTGGCATGTATCTTGGCGCGCGCTGGTTTCGCCTGGAGATCCGGCCCGAACGGGTTCCGCAGTCGGATCCGGTACGCCGACTCGATGTTTCGGTGCTTGCCGAACAGTTGCTCGGACCTCTTCTGGGAATCACCGATCTGCGGCGAGACACGCGCATCGATTTTGTCGGTGGGATGCGCGGCCTCGGCGAACTCGAACGGCGAGTCGACAGCGGTGAAATGGCCGTCGCCTTTGCCATGTATCCAACGCCGATGGCGGACCTGATGGCGGTTGCCGACGCCGGTCAGGTGATGCCGCCGAAGTCGACCTGGTTTGAACCCAAACTCGCGGACGGGCTGGTGTCGCTGCTGCTGGATCCTGCCGAGGGTTCAGCTGGCCGGGTTCCTGCGCAAGCAAACCTGTGACTTGCCGGCGCGCATCTCGCCGATCACCGTGGCGTGATCGAAGCCCTCCTGGAGGAAAATCGCCAGGACTTCAGTGACCACTTCGGGGGCGCAGGCGACCAGCAAGCCACCGCTGGTTTGCGGGTCAGTCAGCAGCGCTTGCTGGATTTCGCTGAACGGCTCTTTCTCGCGCCGGAGGTGTTCGCCGTAGCTCGTCCAGTTGCGTCCCGAGGCGCCAGTCACGCAGCCCTGGGCCGCGTACTCGAGCGCGTTCGGCAGAATCGGCAGCGCGCGGTAATCGATCACTGCCGAAACGCCGGAGGCCTTGCAGATTTCGACCAGATGACCGAGCAGGCCAAAGCCCGTGACGTCGGTCATCGCGTGCACGCCGGCCAAACAAGCGAGTGCCCGCCCCGGTGTGTTGAGTTGCGTCGTCGAGGCAATCATCGCGGCGTAATCGGCGGCCGACAGGAGGCCCTTCTTGAGCGCTGCGCTGAAGAAACCAATCCCCAGCGCCTTGCCGAGAATCAACTGATCGCCGGGTCGGGCGCCGGAGTTGCGTTTCAGCTTGTCCGGATGCACCAAGCCGATGGCCACCAGCCCATAGATCGGTTCGACCGAATCGATCGTGTGCCCGCCGGCAATCGGGATGCCGGCTCTGGCGCAAACCGATTCACCGCCTTCGAGGATGCGTCTGATCGTTTCGAGCGGCAACTTGTTCACCGGCATGCCGACCACCGCCAGCGCCAGCAGCGGCACCCCGCCCATGGCATAGACGTCGGAAAGGGCATTGGTCGCTGCGATGCAGCCGAAGTCGAACGGGTCATCGACGATCGGCATGAAGAAGTCGGTGGTCGCGACCAGCGCCTGATCGGCATTGAGCTGATAGACGGCAGCGTCGTCGCTGGTTTCGATGCCGACCAGCAGTTCCCTGGGCGCGAGGGCCGGGGACGTCTTGGCGAGGATCTGTTCGAGGACGCTGGGAGCGATCTTGCAGCCACACCCGCCACCGTGCGAGAAGCGGGTCAACCTGACCGGTTCGGTCGATTCGACATCCGCGACAGGCGGTTCAACGATTCCGGCTTTTGTTCGGGGCATCTTTTCTCTGGGCATGATTTTTCTGGCAGACGGGCAGGGCGATCGACCGCAAGCGCGCCGGCGGCAAAGCGTTCAAGGTTAACGAGGGGTGTCGAATCCTGCGCCTTCGACCACGTCGCGCAAGCGGGCAATGCTCACCCGCGAAGGGTCACAGGTCACGCTGGCCTGACCCTTGGCAAGCGATACGTCAACCTGTTCCACTCCCGGCAGCGCCTTGAGGGCTGCGCCGAGGCTCTTGACGCAACCTTCGCAGCTCATCCCGGCAACCTCAATGACGATTGTTTCCATGCCTCTTCCCTTTCCTGTCTGCGTACGCTGCGAGCTGGCAACCTTACTTGCCGGCGGCACGCCAGCGCCGCAGGCGCAGCGAGTTGGACACCACCGAGACCGAACTGAGTGCCATCGCAGCGCCGGCGATCACCGGATTCAGCATCCCCAGTGCGGCGAGGGGAATGCCGAGCACATTGTAGATGAAAGCGCAGAACAGATTCTGCCTGATTTTTTGCAGGGTTGCTCGCGACAGCAGGATGGCATCGGCAATGCCGTGGAGGTCGCCGCGGACCAGCGTCACGTCGGCCGCACTGATCGCCGCATCCGAACCGCTACCGATGGCGAAGCTGACATCGGCGGTCGCCAGCGCTGGCGCATCGTTGATGCCGTCGCCGACCATCGCCACGACGGCGTTGCCGACCTTCAGCGTGTTGACCGTCGCCGCCTTGTCGCCCGGGAGGACGCCGGCGCGGAAATCGTCGATCCCGCTCGCCTCGGCAATCGATGCGGCGGTGACGAGATGATCACCGGTGAGCATCACGACCCGAATTCCCATCGCCTTGAGCCGCGCCACCGCAGCGCGCGAAGTGGCACGCAGCGGGTCGGCAATCGCCAGCAGCGCCAGGACCCGGCCATCCTCGATCGCGTCGGCGAAGGTCATCGGCTGCAAAAACTCGACCAGGACCACCACCGTCTTGCCCGAGCGCTGCAAGGCGTCGATCAGCTCAAGGGGCAGGGGGAGGCTGACGAAGCTATCGGGCGCCCCGAGAGCGAGCCAGCGCCCGCCGACCCGACCCTGCACCCCACGGCCGGGGGTGGCCCGAAACTCGTCGAGCGTCGGCAGGACGACGCCGGCCGCCTGCGCATGCTGCAGGATGGCTCGTGCCAGAGGATGTTCGGAAGCCTGTTCGAGACCGGCAGCGAGGGTCAGGGCCTCGTCGGCCGATGCCGTCAGCGGCAGCAGATCGGACAACACCGGCTCGCCAAGGGTCAGCGTTCCGGTCTTGTCAATCGCGAGCACGCTCACTTTTTGCGCGCGCTCGAGCGCTTCGGCGTTCTTGATCAGGATCCCGGCGGCGGCCGCCTGTCCACTCGCCACCATGATGGCGGTCGGCGTTGCCAGACCGAGGGCGCAGGGACAGGCAATCACCAGCACGGCGACGGCATTGATCAGCGCCGTGCTGAAAACGCCGGCGAACGCCCACCAGAAAATCAGGGTCCCGAGGGCGATCACGCAGACGATCGGGACGAAGACTGCCGAGACGCGGTCGGCGAGTCGCTGTACGGGCGCTTTTGACCCCTGCGCTTCGGCGACCAGGCGGATGATGCTGGCCAGCAAGGTGTGTTCGCCGACACCGGTTGCCCGACAGAGCAGCATTCCCTCGCCATTCGCTGTGGCGGCAAAGACGCGCTCGCCGGGCTGCTTGGCAATCGGCATGCTCTCACCGGTGAGCATGGCCTCGTTGACGTTCGACGCCCCATCGATCACCTCGCCGTCGACCGGTACGCTCTCGCCGGGACGGACCATGAAGATATCGCCGGGGATCAGCAAGGCAGCGGCGACCTCGATCCACTGGCCGTTGCGCTCGACGCGTGCCGTTCGCGGCTGCAGGCGGATCAGGGCCTCGATCGCTGCGGTGGTTTTCGCCTTGGCGCGGGCCTCGAGCAGCTTACCGAGCAAGACAAGAGTGATCACTGCCGCCGAAGCCTCGAAATAGACGTGCAGGTGAGCCGCACCGCCGACGGTCACGGCAAAGCTGAACAGGTAGGCCATCGTCGTGCCGAGAGCGACCAGTACGTCCATGTTCGCGCCACCGCCGCGTACGGCTTTCCAGGCACCCGCGTAGAAGCGCCAGCCAATCCAGAACTGCACCGGCGTCGCCAGCCCGAGCTGCAGCCAGCGCGGCAGCAGATCCTGCTGATGACCAGCGCCATCGAACATGGTGAACATTTGCGCCACCAGGGGCAGCGTCAGCGCAGCCGAGAACCAGAAACGACGCCATTCGACCTGCCGGCTGGCGCGTTTTCCTGCCTGCTCCTCTTCGTGCGAACGATCGTCGACTCGCTGGCTGCCGAAGCCAGCGCTCTCGACAGTGGCGAAGATCTGTGCCGGAGCGATGACTCCGGGAAGGTAGCGGACCGTCGCCCTTTCGGTGGCCAGATTGACCACCGCGTGCACCTCGGGCAAACGGTTGAGCAACTTTTCGATGCGCGTCGAGCAGGCCGCGCAAGTCATGCCTTCGATGGCCATTTCGAGGGTCTGTGGCGGGACGCTGAATCCGGCCTGCTCGATCGCCGAGACGATCTGCCGGGAGCTGGTCTTGGCCGCGTAGATCTGGATCAGCGCATGCTCGCTGGCAAGATTGACGCTGGCCCTTACCCCCGGCAATCGATTCAGCACTTTCTCGATACGCGCAGCGCATGCGGCGCAGGTCATGCCGCTGATCGGCAGGTCGAGACGATCCGGTGCGGTCGTCGCGCTCATCTTCGCGCATCTCGGGGCCGAAAGCGGCGCCGGCACAGGGGGAGGGGATCGATGGCCATCTGGCGCCTCGCTAATGGAGAAATATCTGGCGCGAAAGACCGGCGATGCCGAAAAGTCCCCAGACGCCAAAGCCGAGAACCACCAGGCCAGAGGTCAGACGGACGAACGGCCGGCGAAGGCAGTCCTTGAGACGGGCGGCAAAGAGACCGGCGAGCAGCAGGTTGGGCAGGGTGCCAAGGCCAAAGGCCAGCATCAGGCCGGCACCGTGCCAGGCCGAACCGCTGGTAAGCGCGGTTGCCAGGGCACTGTAGACCAGTCCACAGGGCAGCCAGCCCCAGAGCAGGCCAAGCGGAAAAGCCTGCGCCACGCTGCGCACCGGGAGAAAGCGGCCGGTCAGGGGTTGCAGGTGTCGCCACAGCCTCTGCCCCAGGCGTTCGCTGAATGCCAATGCTCGGGTCGCTCCCATCAGGTAGAGGCCGAGGGCGATCAGCATCAGGTTGGCGAACAGATAGAGCACGGTCCGCAGCGGCAACTGGGCGGCCAGCGGGGCGGACAGCGTCAGGCTCGCTTCGCTCAGCGCACCGACTATCGCGCCGGCCACCGCATAGCTGCTGATCCGCCCGGCATTGTAGGCGAGATGCAGGGTGAAACCGGCCGGCGTGCCCATCGACAGGGCACCGACAATCCCGCCGCACATGCCGACGCAATGCGTGCCGCCGAGCAGGCCGATCAGCAACAGGGAGAGAAAACCGGATTCAGGCATGGCAGGTGACAGCAACCGCGGGAGGAGTGCGAGAATTCTACTCTTTCCGCCTCACCGGCCCACCGCCGACCCGTTTCAGATCACCTTCGAATAGCGTGTGCGCTGCCGGTCGGCGCGCAGATAGCGGTCGAAGACCATCGAAATGGCGCGTACCAGCAGGCGCCCTCGCGGCAGCACGGTGATCCATTTTTCGTCGACGCGCACCAGGCCGGCGTGGACCATTTCGCGCAGATCGTCGAGTTCGGTGGCAAAGTATTTCCTGAAGTCGATCAGATGAGAAATTTCGATCGACTCGATCGACAGTTCAAAGTGGCACATCAGCGACTGAATGATCGAGCGCCGGAGGAGGTCGTCAGCGTTCAGCTCGACGCCCCGGTAGACCGGCAGCGTACCGCTGTCGAGCAGATCATAGTATTCGTCGAGCGTCTTCACGTTCTGACTGTAGGTGGGGCCGACCTTGCCGATCGCCGAGATGCCGAAGGCCAGCAGATCACAGTCCGAATGCGTCGAATAACCCTGGAAATTGCGGTGCAGACGGCCCTGTCGCTGGGCGATGGCAAGCTCATCATCGGGCTTGGCGAAGTGGTCCATGCCGATATACACGTAACCGGCATCGGTCATCCGGCGAATGGCCAGGGCAAGAATCTGCAGGCGGGCATCGGCCGACGGCATGTCCGCCTCGAGGATCCGGCGCTGCGGCTTGAACAGACTCGGCAGATGCGCATAGTTGTAGATCGAGACGCGATCCGGGCTGACATCGATGACGCGGTCGAGGGTGCGGCCAAAACCCATGATCGTCTGCTTTGGCAGGCCGTAGATGAGGTCGACGCTGATCGATTTGAAGCCGCTCGCGCGCGCCGCGTCGATCACCGCGCAGGTTTCCTCTTCACTCTGGATGCGATTCACCGCTTGCTGCACGCGCGCGTCGAAATCCTGTACGCCGACGCTCATGCGGTTGAAACCCAGTTCACCGAGCAGTTCGACCGTCGCCCGATCCACCTTCCGGGGATCGACTTCAATCGAATACTCGCCCCCCTCGATCAGGGTGAAGTGCCTGCGGGTGGCGGCCATCAGCTGGCGCATCTCGTCGTGCGCAAGAAAGGTTGGCGTGCCCCCCCCCCAGTGCAGCTGCGCCACTTCCTGATCGCCCCCCTCCAGATAGCTGCTCTGCAGCGCGAGTTCGCGCGCGAGATATCTGAGGTATTTGGCCGAACGCCCGTGGTCCTTGGTGATGATTTTGTTGCACGCGCAGTAATAACAGATAGTGTTGCAGAACGGAATGTGGAAGTACAATGACAGTTGCCGGCTGATGCCGCCAATATTGCGTTTGCCAAGCCAGAGTCTCGATGCCTCCGAGCCAAACGCTTCGACGAAGCGGTCCGCCGTCGGGTACGACGTGTAGCGGGGGCCGTTGACATCGAAGCGACGGATGATTTGTGGATCAAAAACGAGGTTGCCAGTGACAGGGTTCATGGTCCCACTACACTCTTGGTTGGCTGCATTATCGGACCACGGCGAAGCAGTCAGGTTGACGTGGATCAAACGCAGGGTTTAGTGAAAAAAAGGTCTGAAATGTCCGACAATGCGGCAGCTGCCAGGTTGCAGTTCGAACTCGTAAAAACCGCCTGTTCCAACTGCAACCTGCGCGAACTGTGTCTGCCGATCGGCCTTGATGCAGAGGAACTGAAGAAGCTCGACGAACTGGTGTCGACGCGCAGACGCCTGAAGCGCGGTGATCATCTCTATCGCGCAGGCCAGGTCTTCGAGTCGATCTACGCAGTTCGCAGCGGTTTTTTCAAGACTGACGTGCTGATCGAGGACGGGCGCGACCAGGTGACGGGTTTTCAGATGACCGGCGAACTTCTCGGCCTCGACGGAATCGGCAGCGAAATCCACTCCTGCAACGCGATTGCCCTCGAAGACAGCGAGGTCTGTGCGATCCCTTTTTCGCATCTCGAAGGACTGTCGCGACAGATCCATACCCTGCAGCATCACTTTCACAAGGTGATGAGCCGAGAGATTGTACGCGACCACGGGGTGATGATGTTGCTCGGGACGATGCGCGCCGAGGAGCGTCTGGCAGCCTTTCTGCTCAATCTCTCGCAGCGCTTCAAGGCGCGCGGGTATTCACCGGCCGAATTCAACCTGCGCATGTCGCGGGACGAGATCGGCAGCTATCTGGGCCTCAAGCTGGAAACCGTCAGTCGCGCTTTTTCGCGCTTCCAGGAAGAAGGCCTGCTCGCCGTCCATCAACGAAAAGTCCGGATTCTCAACACTTCGGGCTTGCGAAAACTGATGACTCACCAGCGAGGCTAACCGCTTGCCGGGTCCGTCCCGTCGCGGCCTCAGGTTAGCCATGTGACGAAGCCGAGCGGGTTTCGGCTCACGGCAACCGACACGATGTAGGCGAAAGCGCTCAGCGCGGCGACCAGAAATGCGCATCTCGCGGCCTTGCTGCGCGCGCGCTTGAGGGCCATCGTGCCGCAGCCGATGTAGAGCAGCAGACCGACCAACTTGGCGGTCAGCCAGTCGGTCGCAAAGGGATTCTGGCTGCTGATGACGGCCATGGCGATCGCGCTGGCGAGCAAAACGGTATCCACGAGGTGCGGCAACCGCCGCACCACGGGTCGCTGCAGCCATGGCGAGTCGGTCAGCATCCAGATACCCCGCAGGAGAAAGCCGGTACCACTGAGTAAAACGCAGGTGATGTGCAGTTGTTTCAGGATCAGGTAGCTCATCAGGGAAAAACCTGCCTATGCCGGATCAGGACTTCCACCGTGCCGTCCGGCCGATACCGGGTTTGCCAGGAGAAGCCGTTGATCTCGAGCGCCCGGTAGAGCGGATAAGGCTCGCGCGGAAGCAGTACCAGAAGCGTTTGCGCCGGGCCAATCTGGTCGAGTGCTGCCATGGTCCGCAGCATGGGCTCGGGCGGTTCGAGTCCTCTTGCGTCGAGCACAAAGTCATTCATTGATTGGCGTCCTTTCGCGATCTCTTTCGCCGCCGGGATCAGCGGCAGCAAGGCTGGCAACCGGATCCCGGGCTGATCACGCAGACCCACAGTTTGACGCCGATCAAGATTGCCAGCCGGTTGCGTGCTTATAGTTGAGCGACTTTAGAATGGAGGAAAGACATGTTCAAGAACATCCTGGTTCCTACTGACGGTTCTGAACTCTCGAAGGAAACTGCCCGGCGAGCGGTGTCGTTCGCCAGAGAGGCCGGCGCTCGCATTACGGTCTTCTTTGCCAAGCCGGAATACCCTGTCAGCTATTATGGTGAAGGGACGCTGATCGATCCGACGACGCCCGAGAAGTTTGCCGAACTTGCCGAACAGCAGGCACAACAGACGCTGGATTTCGTGGTTCAATTGTGCAAGGCTGCCAATGTTGAGGTGGCGACTCTGTCCTTGACCAGCGACATCCCCTACCAGGCGATCATCCACGCCGCAACCCTGGCCGGCTGTGACCTCATTTTCATGGCTTCCCATGGTCGGCGCGGCTTCAGCGCGCTGTTGCTCGGCAGCGAAACCAACAAGGTGCTGACGCATTCGAAAATTCCGGTCCTCGTCTATCGCTGAATTGTTCACCGTTTGCTGAACGTCTGACGGCCTGGGATTTTTTACCGATGCGCAAGAGTAAATCACTTTCCGGTTGGGGCGGGCAGCGTCGCTGGTGGCTCGCCCGGGCGCTGTCTCTGGCCGCCGTCTGCTCCCCTCTACAGGCGGTGGACGTCGGTCTGGCTGGCGTCTTTCCGGGCAAGGCCTTGCTGACCATCGACGGGGGCGCGCCGCGAACGGTCGCGGTTGGCAGCAAGACCAGCGAGGGGGTTACGGTCGTTTTTGTCGACCGTGACAGTGCGATCATCGAAACCAACGGAAAGAGGCGTATTCTGCGAGTTGGTCAGAATGTCGCGTCGCCGCCGTCGGGTCAGGCAGATACGAGAGCGACCTTGACCGCTGATGGCAGCGGCCACTTCGTGACCACTGGCACGATCAATGGCACGACAGTGCGTTTCCTTGTCGACACAGGTGCGACAATGGTTTCCCTCGGCGTCGGCGAGGCGAGGCGAATCGGTATCGACACCAGCAAGGGTCAGTCGGCGCTGGTCAGCACGGCAAATGGCCAGACGATGGCCGCGCGCGTCAAGCTCGACACAGTCCGCGTGGGCGAGATCGTCCTGAACAACGTTGATGCTCTGGTGCACCCCCAGGACATGCCCTTTGCCTTGCTGGGCATGAGTTTCTTGAACCGTATGGAAATGCAGCGTGATGGTCAGACGATGATCCTCAGGAAGCGCTACTAAGAGAGGGCGAACATGCGTCAGCGCAGCGAAAGGATAGCGATGCTGAGCCGTGAGCTCGAGCTCCTGATGGGCGAAAGGCAGACGCTGCTGCAGGTGGTGGGGGCGACGGCTGCCCTGATCGCCTCTCTCGACAGCAGCCAGTTGCCACTTGGCGCCGTCAAGTCAGCCGATCTGGTGGCCAGTTCGATCAACGCCCTGTCGGAAGAGACGCTGCAGGACGCGCTCGCTTCAGTCAGTGCGGAGATCGAGGAGGATAAATGTGGGACCGTTACCTGAGGTCTTCCAGGAGTCATCAACGCAAGCCCTGGGCGTAACCTCGGGGTGGAGCAGCGAGGCCGCCGATCTGGACCGGATACGGTGGGTCCTGCATGCCGAGCCTTCGCCCGCTCGCTTTGTGCGCGAAGACGGCGTCGGCGATGAAGAACTGATGCCGGCTGCCGTACTGTTTCCGATCGTTCGGCGAGCCGGGGCGCCGACGGTCCTGCTGACGCAGCGCACCGCGCATCTCAAGGATCATCCCGGGCAGATCAGTTTTCCGGGTGGGCGGCGAGAAGCGATGGATCCTTCGCCAGCGCATACTGCCCTGCGCGAAACGGCCGAAGAAATCGGTCTTCTGCCGGAACAGGTGGAAATCCTCGGCTATCTGCCCGAATATCTCACCAGCACCGGCTTTCGGGTGACGCCGGTAGTGGCCTTGGTCACCCCACCTTTTGAATTGCAGCTCGATGCCTTCGAGGTCGCCGAGGCATTCGAGGTGCCGCTCGCCTTCCTGCTGGATCCTGCCAATCACCAGCGCCACTCGCTGCATTATCGCGGCAGGCTGCGGCATTACGACGCCATGCCATATGGGGAATACTTCATCTGGGGTGCGACCGCAGGAATCATCATGTCGCTCTACCAGGCCCTTGTCGAGACCTGTGGCTAGTCAAGCACCAGCTTGAGTTTCTCCAGAAACTGCTGCGCCTTGTTCTGGTCCGACGCTGCGCACAGCGCCGAACGTAGCTTTTCGACATGCCGCTGGAGTTGATCCGGGGTTCTTGCCTGCTCGATCTCGGCGACCAGCGCGTTTGCCTGTGCACCCAGCAATTCCTGCAGGGTCCGGGCGGCGTAGCTGCGGGCAAGGCTGATGTCTTCGTCGGGGAGCGGCGAGCGGATTTCCGCCGCGCTTCCCGGCACCGGTTGCATCTGGACGAAGCCGCCATCGAGCAGGGCGGAGAGTTGCCGTTTGCCTTCGGCCAGGGAGGTACTCAGCGCAAGTAGCTCGTTGCCGGTGCGATGCCCATCGACCATGATGAGCATCGCCCGCACTCGCGAAGGCAAGCGGTTGGCGCGAGTCGATATCTCCTCAAGGCCCTTCGGGGTTTTGCAAAAGATGGGCGACAGTTTCATCCTCGAATGCTTTCCAAAGGCGGCAAGGCGATGTTGCGTGAAGTTGAGGGTTTCTGCAAGTCCCGATGAATTATGGTATGGTGGCCAGTCTTGAGGCGGGGATGGAGCGTACGCCTGAACCTGCACCGCTTTGCCTAGGCGAGACTTCGGGATGAGCCTGTTTTCCTTGCTCGCCGTCCTGCTGCTCGAACAGGTCCGGCCGCTACCCTACGATCGGGTCGTCAACGAACCGCTGACGCACCTGGCCGGTTTTCTTGAGAGCCGCTTGAACGCAGGTGAGCGACGCCATGCCATCAGCGCCTGGCTGATCGGCGTCGGCGGTCTGCTGCTCGTCACGGCGACCGTCTCTCTCTTCCTGGCCATACTGAGCCCCCTGCTCGTCTGGTTATGGAATGTTCTGGTGCTTTATATGACTATGGGCTGGCGTCGACCGAGTGTCCATTATACCGATATTCAAAAGGCACTTCGCATCGGCGACGTGCTCCAGGCGCGCCGGCTTCTCGTGGCGTGGCGAGGCCGGGGAGTTGATGGACTGTCGTCTGCCGAACTGGTCCGGCTGACCATCGAAGATGCGTTGTGCGCCTCGCATCGTCATCTGTTTGGCGTCTTCGCCTGTTTTCTCCTGCTGGGCCCCTGCGGCGCGGTTCTCTATCGTGTGTCGGCCTTCCTTGCCGATTCCTGGGGACTGCGTGACGAGACAGATGACGGCGACTTCGGCGGTTTTGCACGGCAAACCTTTGCTATTATTGACTGGCTACCCGTACGGCTCACCGCCGCGACCTTCGCCATCGTCGGCAACTTCGAGGATGCGGTCTATTGCTGGCGTTCGCAAGCCGAAAAATCGCCGGGTGATGGCCTGGGAATCGTCCTGGCAAGCGGTGCTGGTGCCTTGGGAGTCCGTCTCGGCATGCGATCGCCCGAGTCCGGGGAGATCGGCCGCCACGCAGAGATCGGTACCGATGAAGAAGCTGATGTTGATTCGATGGAGAGCGCCGTGGGGCTGGTCTGGCGAGCGCTGATGTTGTGGCTGTTGCTGTTGCTGTTGTTGGGGCTTGCCAGTCTGGTAGGCGGTTGATCGATCAATTACAGGAGTTTCTTCATGAGTAGAGAAGTCGTTGTACTAAGCGCGGTCCGTTCCGCCATTGGCACCTTTGGTGGTTCCCTCGCCAACATGGAGCCGCATGAACTGGCCGGCACCGTGATGAAGGAGTCGATCGCCCGTTCCGGGGTCGATCCGCAACAGATCACTTACGTGACCGTCGGCAACTGCATCCCTACCGATTCGCGCTTTGCCTATGTGGCACGGGTCGCCTCGATCCAGGCGGGTCTGGCGATGGATTCGGTGGCCATGGCGGTCAACCGCCTGTGCGCATCGGGTCTGCAGGGCGTCGTTACCACTGCTCAGAACATCATGCTCGGCGACGCCGATTATGGCATCGGCGGGGGCGTCGAAGTCATGTCTCGGGGTTCGTACATGCTGCCGGCGATGCGTACGGGAGCCCGCATGGGTGACGCCAAGGCCATCGACATGATGGTCGCCACCCTCACCGACCCGTTTGGTGTCGGTCATATGGGCGTCACGGCAGAGAATCTTGCCAAGAAGTGGGACATCAGCCGCGAAGAGCAGGATGTCTTCGCCGTCGAATCTCAGCGCCGCGCCGCTGCCGCCATCGCCGAGGGTCGTTTCAAGTCGCAGATCGTGCCAATCGTCATGAAGACCCGCAAGGGCGACGTGGTGTTCGATACCGACGAGCACGTCAAGGCAGGGACGACCCTCGAATCGCTGGCCAAGATGAAGCCGGCTTTCAACAAGGACGGAACGGTCACCGCCGGTAACGCCTCGGGCATCAATGACGGCGCCGCCTTCCTCGTACTGGCTGCCGCCGACCTCGCTGCCAGTGCTGGACAGACGCCGATCGCGCGCCTCGTTGCCTATGCCGTCGCCGGCGTGCCCAACGACGTCATGGGCGAAGGCCCGATCCCGGCCACCAGGCTGGCGCTCAAGAAGGCGGGCCTGACGCTGGATCAGATGGACGTCATCGAAGCCAACGAAGCCTTTGCCGCACAGGCGATCGCGGTGAACAGGGGTCTCGGTCTCGACCCGGTGAAAACCAACCCGAACGGCGGGGCGATCGCGCTCGGTCACCCGGTCGGCTGTTCCGGTGCCTTTATCGCGACCAAAGCGATCTACGAGTTGCAGCGCACCGGCGGCAAGTACGCGCTGGTCACCATGTGTATCGGCGGCGGGCAGGGGATTGCCGTGATTTTCGAACGCGCCTGATCACCGGCTTTCTGCTCCACGACCAGAAACCCGACCGGAAACGGTCGGGTTTTTTTATGGCTTCATCGCCGATCGGCTTCGACCCAATGACGACAACGTTCGACCGCACGCCGCCAGTTGGCGAGGCGGTCGGCGCGTTGCTGCCTGGTCATTGCGGGTTCAAAACGACGGTCGACCTGCCAGAGGGCGCTCAGTTCGGCTTCGTCACGCCAGAAACCGACCGCCAGCCCCGCCAGGTAGGCAGCGCCGAGGGCGGTGGTCTCGGTGATCCGCGGACGGACCACCGGCACGTCGAGCAGATCGGCCTGGAACTGCAGCAGCAGATTGTTGCCGGCAGCACCGCCATCAACCCGCAATTCGCGCAGGCGACCGCCGGCATCCCGTTCCATTGCGCCCAGAACCTCGGCACTCTGAAAAGCGATTGCTTCGAGCGCGGCGCGCGCAAGATGCGCCCGCGTCGTGCCCCGCGTCATGCCGAGCAGGGCGCCGCGGGCGTAGGGATCCCAATACGGCGCGCCGAGACCGGTGTGCGCCGGCACCAGATAAACGCCATCGCTGTCGGGGACCGAAGCCGCCAGTGGTTCGATCTCGTCCGAACGGGAAATCAGGCCGAGTCCGTCGCGTAGCCATTGCACGGTCGCGCCACCCATGAAGACGCTGCCTTCGAGCAGGTAAGTCGTCTGCTGCTGCCGCTGCCAGCCGATCGTGGTGAGCATCCGATGCCGTGAAGTCACGGCCTGATGGCCCGTGTTCATCAGCAGGAAGCAACCGGTACCGTAGGTATTCTTGGCCATTCCCGGTTCGAGGCAGGCCTGACCGTAGGTGGCGGCCTGCTGGTCGCCAGCGATGCCGGCGAGTGGAATCGGAGCGCCCAGCAGTTCGGTGTCAATGGTCGTGATCACGCCGCTGCTCTCGACAATCCGCGGCAGCAACGCGGAAGGGATATCGAGCAGCTTCAGCAGGGCTTCATCCCAGCACCGGCGCCGGATATCGAAAAGCAGCGTGCGCGAGGCATTCGATGCGTCGGTGACATGGATCCGGCCGCCCGAGAGCTTCCACGCCAGCCAGCTGTCGATCGTTCCGAAGGCCAGTTCGCCACGTTCGGCGCGAGCGCGGGCACCGGGGACATGATCAAGCAGCCATTGCAGTTTGGTGCCCGAGAAGTAGGCGTCGAGGACCAGGCCGGTCCGTTCGCGGAACAGTTCGACGTGGCCGGCGGCGGCCAGCCGGTCGCAGGCGCTTGCCGTACGCCGGTCCTGCCAGACGATCGCCCGATGCAGCGCTTCGCCACTGTCGCGATCCCAGAGTACGGTCGTTTCGCGCTGATTGGTGATGCCGACGGCCGCGATCTGGCTCGCCTGAACCCCCTGGTCACGCAGGACCTGGCGCGCGACGGCCAACTGCCGATGCCAGATTTCGTCGGCGTCGTGCTCGACCCAGCCGGGCTGCGGATAGTGCTGCGTGAACTCCTGCTGCGCGAGCCCGTGAAGGCCACCGTCGCGCCCGAAGAGGATGGCACGGCAACTGGTCGTTCCCTGATCGAGGGCAAGGATGAACTGCTGGCTGAAGATCGTTTTCATCAGACAATCCGGCGGCGAAAGATCAGACAATCGGGCCGCGAAAGATCAGACAATCGGGCGTCGAAAGGGTTGAGGGGGAGCTCATTGGCCGCAATGACCGCAGGCGCTGCTAGGGTCGCACGATCAACTCGGCGATCCAGCGTTTGAAGTCGCTCAAGCGGGAATCGTAGCGTTCGCAGGCCATCAGGCTCTGTCCGAAGACGTAGGCATAAAGCAGGAGGCTGCGGCTTTTCGCCTCTGCGTCGGCAACGCCAAGAGCGACAAACAGTTTCCGCGTCCGTTCGAGACGCCAGGTATCGACTTCCTCGACGACGGCAGCGGCCAGGGGATCACGCCGGGCCCATTCGCGTACCGCGAGCTCGATCGAGATTCCCTTGCGGTTGCGGGTCGCGCCATAAACGTCGATGAGATGCAGGAGTTGTTCGTGCTCCCTGCCCGGTGTCGCAACGGTCTGTTTGTCGATGTCACGGATGCGACCGTCACGCCAGGTCTCGAGAACGGCATGGAAGAGATCCGGACGGTCCTTGAAATGCCAGTAGAAGCTGCCTTTGGTGACGCCAAAGGTCTTCGCCAGAAGCTCGATCCGCATTCCCTGTACACCCTGTTCGGCGAGTACCTCGATTGCCGCCTGGATCCACTCGTTGCGGTCCAGCGCTGTACGGGGTCGGAGACTTTCGCGCTTCATCGTCATCGGATCCTTTCCTGAATCACCTGGCTGAGGCAATATGGTCGGCGCAGTTCGGCGTCGTCGTCCGAGCGGGTTGACAGTCACCGCCCCATACGGTACCGTACGCTGTCCATACGATGGAGTATGGCCCATTTTCCGGTGAGAATTCGACAATGTCAAACGCGGGCCGCCTGAATTGCGCTTGCGATCGCTTACCGGGTCGTCAAAAAGGAGAGCAAATTGAAGATCCTCGTTGCAGTCAAGCGAGTAGTGGATTACAACGTCAAGGTCCGCGTCAAGCCCGACGGCAGCGACGTTGATCTGGCGAATGTCAAGATGTCGATGAATCCCTTCGACGAAATCGCCATCGAAGAGGCGGTGCGTCTCAAGGAAGCCGGGATCGTCAGCGAAGTGATCGCGGTCTCCGCCGGGACGGCCAGTTGCCAGGAGACACTGCGCACGGCAATGGCCATCGGCGCTGATCGTGGCATCCTGATCCAGAGCGATGGGGCGTTGCAACCGCTGGCCGTGGCCAGGCTGCTCAAGGCGGTGTGCGACAAGGAACAACCGCAGATCGTCCTCTGCGGCAAACAGGCGATCGACGACGACGCCAATCAGACCGGACAGATGCTGGCCGGCCTGATGAACTGGCCGCAGGCAACCTTTGCTTCCAGAGTCGTCGTCAGCGGCCAGCAGGCGACGGTGACACGCGAAATCGACGGTGGTCTGGAAACCATCGAAGTGCACTTGCCGGCGGTACTGACGGCCGATCTGCGCCTCAACGAGCCGCGCTATGCAACGCTGCCGAACATCATGAAGGCCAAGCGCAAACCGCTCGAAACGACCACCCCGGCAGCCCTCGGGGTCGATGTCGCGCCGCGCCTGAAGATCCTCAGAGTGGCCGAACCGGCAAAGCGGACGGCCGGCGTCAAGGTGGCGGATGCCGCCGATCTGGTGATCAAACTCAAGACCGAAGCAAAGGTAATCTGACCATGGCCATTCTCGTCATTGCTGAACACGACCACAACTCGCTCAAGGCGGCAACGCTCAACGCCGTCACCGCGGCGACGAAAATCGCTGGCAACGATATCCACCTGCTGGTGGCCGGCAGCGCTTGCGCCGCGGCCGCAGCGGCAGCCGCGCGGGTGGCCGGGGTGAGCCGCGTGCTGGTCGCCGATGCGCCGCACTACGCCGATCAGTCGCCCGAAAACCTGGCGGCGCTGGTGGTCGCCCATGCCGCTGCCTATAGTCACCTGTTGGCCGCTGCCACCACCAGCGGCAAGAACTTCATGCCCCGCGTCGCCGCGCTGCTCGACGTGGCACAGATCTCCGAGATCGTCGCCGTGCTTTCCGCCGACACCTTCGCCCGCCCGATCTATGCCGGCAACGTCATCGCCACGGTCCAGTCAGCCGATCCGGTCAAGGTGATCACCGTTCGTGCGACGGCTTTCGAAGCGGCCACCGAGGACGGTCAGGCGGCCATCGAAAGTCTCGCTGCCGGCCCCGATCTGGCGCAGAGCAAACTGATCGGCCGTGAGTTGACCCGTTCCGAGCGCCCTGATCTCACCGCCGCCAAGGTCATTGTCGCCGGCGGTCGCGGCATGGGCAGCGGCGACAATTTCCACCGCCTGCTCGAACCGCTGGCCGACAAGCTCGGCGCCGCCCTGGGCGCATCACGCGCCGCGGTCGATGCCGGTTATGTGCCGAACGACTACCAGGTCGGACAGACGGGCAAGATCGTTGCGCCGCAGCTCTACATCGCGGTCGGCATTTCGGGTGCAATCCAGCACCTGGCCGGAATGAAGGACAGCAAGGTCATCGTCGCGATCAACAAGGATGCCGAAGCGCCGATCTTTCAGGTGGCTGATTACGGCCTGGTGGGCGACCTGTTCGAGATCATCCCGGCTCTGCAGGCGGAACTCGGCTAGCACGACGCGCATGAACCTGCCCGACGGTCTGCTCGACGGTCACTGGAACTTGCTCGCCTGGTTGCCGTTTGCTGCCCTCGTGTGGTTTGCCGCGCGGCAGGCGCCCTGGCAGGTGCTGGCCGACGGCAAGCGTCTCAATGTGTTTCTGGCAATGATTGTGATGCTGACCCTGCTCTGGCACCTGCAAGCCGGGGTCAAACCCGGCCTTTCTCTGCATCTGTTGGGAGCAACGGTTTTTACCCTGTGCTTTGGCTGGGCGCTCGCCTTCACCGGACTCTGCCTGGTCCTGCTGGGGGTGAGTCTGAACGGCGCTGCCGGTTTTGAGGCCTTCGCCGTCAACGCCCTGCTAATGGCGGGCGTCGGCGTCGCCATCAGTCACGCCGGCCATCGTCTGGTGAACCGGGTGCTGCCCCGCCACCTGTTCGTCTACATCTTTTGCCAGGGTTTCTTCACCTCGGCGCTGGCGCTGATGGCGGTCGGTGGGGCGGCTTGCCTGCTGCTGGCGCAGGCAGGAGTATACGAAAGCGACTACCTGACCAGCGAGTACCTGCCTTATTTTCTTCTGCTGGGCTTTGCCGAGGCCTGGCTATCGGGGATGGCATGTACGCTGTTTGCGGTCTACCGACCGGATCTGCTGGCGGATTTCGACGATGTCCGGTTTCTTGGCCGATAATGACCTTCCAGTAACTTTCCTCACGCAAGATCATGACTTTTGTGTCGATCTTTTCTCAAGTACAAGAACAGGGTGAGCCTTGCTGATGAGTTCGCGGATCCGTCGCTGGCTACCTCTTCTGGCATTACTGCAGCCGCTTGTCGTGCCCGAAGCGGGCGCCATCGTCCTCGGCCCGATTCGCAGCGATTCCCGGGTAGGTGAGGTGGTGCGCGCCGAGGTCGCCATCGAGGAGCATCCGGCGGAACGATTTGACCCGGCATGCCTGCGCCTGTACCGGCCACCGTCAGCCAGTGACGATCAGGCCTGGCTCACGGCGGCGCGCTTGAGCTACCGACGCCAAGGGGGCCGGAGCCAGCTCGACATCGTCTCACTGGCGCGTTTAAATGAGCCGGTGGTACACATCGGCGTGCGTTCGCAATGCGCCGACGGTGCGACGCGAAGCTATACCCTGTCGCTCGCCGCGGCGGCCGCCAGGACGTCGGTTCAAGCGCCGCGCAGCGCAGCGCAGACACCCTCGACAGCGGCGGGAGAAACGCACGCTGAGCCGCTGGCCGCTGCCGAGCCCGCGGCAACGGCCAGCGCAGCGGCCGAAGTCGAAGCACCATTGCAGCTGAGCGATGAACTGTCGGTGTCAGGGCAGAGCAGTAACCTTGGTCGGGAACTGTGGCGTCTCGAGCATCGGACGCTAGAGATGCTCAATGACACGAACGATGACCAGCGAGCGCTGGATGAAAAGCTGGCCTGGCTGGAAGCGAATGTGGCCGAACTGAAAAGGGCCGGGGACCGGCTCGCCGAGAAGGCTGCAGCGCTGCCTTCACCGGCACCGACGAGTGTCGCGCGAAGTTCGGCAGCCGCGAGTCGGCCTGCAGAGGCATCACCCCCGGTGTGGATGGGTGCCGAGCCGTGGCCCCTGTACGTGGGCCTGACCGGCGGCTTGCTGCTGGTTTTGCTCCTCGTTTTCCGTCGTCGCGCTGCCGCAAGAGAAGAACAGTCATCCGGGCCGCTGACTTTGTCGGCGCCGGTTCTGGACGAACCCCGCTTATCAAGCGTGGAAGAAGGGGAGAAAGCGCTTGTCTCGATCGAGACGCCGGCAGCGATAACGATTCACCCCGCTACCACCCGCTCGGCGACGCCAGCTGCGGTCGTGCCCCCGCCACCCGCCACGGAAGCGGAGCTTGGCGGCGCTGCGCCCGCCCTCGAACTGGCCGAGATCATGCTTACTTTCGGCCGCGTCAGCGGCGCCGCCAAGACGCTCGAGGAATATCTGGCGTCCGAGCCGCAGGAATCGTTGCGGCCGTGGATCCGGCTGCTGCAGATCTACCAGCATCACGACATGCGCGACGAATTCGAGGCCATGACCTTGAAGCTCAACCGGAATTTCAACGTCGAGATCATTCGCTGGGATGGCGGCGAGGCGCGCCAGGACCTCGAGCTCGTCCCGTTGGAAGGTATCGATGGCAAGGCGATGACTCTCGAAGAGATACCGCGCATTCGCGACCAGATCATCTCGCTCTGGGGAAAACCGGGGTGTACCGACTATCTGGAAAAGCTGCTGCGCGACAACCGCGAGGGACAACGCCGCGGTTTCAGCTTGCCGGTAGCCGAGGAAGTCCTGTTCCTGATTGACCTTGCGGCGGCCCGAGAAGCCGCTCGCTAAGATCCACCGCAGCCATAAAGGAGATACACATGAGTGAATACATTGCCCCGATCCGTGACATGCAGTTTGTGCTCAAGGAACTCGCCGGGCTGGAACAGGTCGCGCAGCTGCCGACTTGTGAAGAAGCGACCCCCGACCTGGTCGACGCGGTTCTCGAGGAAGCGGCCAAGTTTGCCGAACAGGTCCTGTCACCGCTCAACTGGTCAGGTGATCAGGAAGGCGCGAAATGGCACGACAAGGCCGTGATCATGCCGGCCGGTTTCAAGGAGGCGTACCGGCTGTTCGCCGAAAGTGGCTGGACGGCGTTGGCGAGCGAACCGGAGTGGGGCGGCCAGGGGCTGCCGAAAGTGGTGGCGGCGGCAATCGCCGAGATGTGGAAGTCGGCCAATCACTCGTTCTCGCTGTGCCCTCTGCTGACCACCGGCGCCATCGAGGCGCTGGTCCTCTCCGGCAGCGAGGCCTTGAAGAAGACCTACCTCGAAAAGATGGTCAGTGGCGAGTGGACCGGCACCATGAACCTGACCGAGCCGAGCGCCGGCTCCGACCTGGCCGCCGTACGCACGCGCGCCGAGCCACAGGCCGACGGCAGCTACCGCGTCTTCGGGCAGAAGATCTTCATCACCTATGGTGAGCACGACCTGGCGGAGAACATCATCCACCTCGTCCTGGCCCGCACGCCCACCGCCCCCGAAGGCGTCAAGGGCATCTCGCTGTTCGTGGTGCCGAAGTTCCTGGTCAATGCGGACGGCAGCCTCGGCGAGCGTAACGACGCTTATTGTGTGTCGATCGAACACAAGCTGGGTATTCACGCCAGCCCGACTGCGATCATGGCCTTTGGCGACCGCCAGGGCGCCGTCGGGTACCTCGTCGGCGAGGAGAATCGCGGTATCGAGTACATGTTCATCATGATGAACGCTGCCCGCTTCGGGGTCGGCCTGGAAGGGGTGGCCGCTTGCGAGCGTGCCTATCAGCGCGCCCGCGACTACGCGCGCGAGCGCATCCAATGCACCGACATCGGAGTGCGCGGCGGGCCAAAGGTGGCGATCATCAATCACCCCGACGTCCGTCGCATGCTGATGACCATGCGGGCCCATGCCGAGGCGACGCGGGCACTGGCTTACGTGGTGGCGGCGGCGCACGATGCCGCGGTCCACCATCCCGACCCCGAACTGCGCCGGGACAATCAGGCTTTCGTCGACCTGATGATTCCCGTCGTCAAGGGCTGGAGCACCGAATCCGGGGTCACCATTGCGTCGATCGGCGTGCAGGTACACGGCGGCATGGGCTATGTCGAAGAAACCGGCGCCGCGCAGCACCTGCGGGACGCCCAGATCTCGACCATCTACGAGGGGACGACCGGCATCCAGGCGAATGACCTGATCGGCCGCAAGATGGCGCGTGAGGATGGGGCGACCCTGAAACGGGTGATCGGCACCATGCGCGCGCTCGACGCCGAACTGGCCGGGCAGGGCGGAGCGGACTTTGTCGCCATTCGCCGGCGGCTGGCGGCTGGCGTCGATGCGCTGGCCGCCGCTGGCGAATGGCTGGTGGCGATTTACCGCAGCGACGTTCGTGCCGCATCGGCGGGCGCCGTTCCCTTCCTGACGCTGCTTGGCATCGTCGCCGGCGGCTGGCAGATGGCGCGTGCGGCGCTGATCGCCCAGGCGAGAATCGAGGAAGGGGAGCGCGACCCCTTCTACGCGGCGAAGATCGTCACCACGCGCTTCTATGCCGACCATGTCCTGTCACGGGCAGCCGGCCTCGCGAGCAGCATCACCGACGGCGCCGCAGGCGTGCTGGGGCTCGCTGAAGACATGTTCTGATCGGTCCGATCCCGTTTGTTGCCCGGCACTTCGGCGCTAGCGCCGGTGCCCGGCATTTTCCGCTTCACCCGGGCCGGTCGCTGCGACGGGCCAGTCGACCAAGGAATGCCGATGCAAAGCCAACGCAAACTTGTCCAGACCACCCTGATCCCGATTCGCTGGGGTGACATGGACGCTTACGGACACGTCAACAACACGGTCTACTTCCGTTACATGGAGCAGGCCCGCGTCGAGTATCTGGAGACCCTCGGCTTCCGGGTGATGCCACAGGGTTCGGCGCCGGTGATTATCAACGCGAGCTGCACCTTTCTCGTGCCGCTCAACTATCCGGGTGTCGTCGAAGTCCGCATGTTCTGCGGAAAACCCGGCCGCAGCAGCGTCCCGACCGCTTACGAAATCCGCCTCCTGACTGAAGACACGATCTATGCGACCGGCGAGTCGAAGATCGTCTGGATGGACGTGGCGAGCGGCAAATCGGTGCCGATTCCGGACCGTCTGCGGGCAGACCTGTTGGTCTGAAGAGACGAAGGGAAGGGGATGGAACAAGCGCCGCTCTGGCGCCCGGATGCCGCCCGTATTGCGGGCAGCCGGCTCGACGCCTTCAGGATAGCCGTCAACCGGCGCTGGCAGGTCGATTGCCAGGATTACGCGAGCCTCTGGCGCTGGTCGGTCGCCCAGCCCGAAGCCTTCTGGACCACGGTCTGGGACGAATGCCGGGTGCTCGGCGAACGCGGCCCGACGGTACTCGAAAATGGCGACCGGATGCCCGGCGCACGCTGGTTTCCGCAGGCCCGGATCAACTACGCCGAAAACCTGCTGCGCCGCCGCGATGACGCTGACGCGCTGGTTTTCTGGGGCGAAGATCGGCACCGGCGTCGCCTTTCCCACCGTGCTCTCTACGCCGAGGTCGCGCGCTGCGCACAGGCCTTGAAAGCGGCTGGCGTCGGGCAGGGGGATCGCGTCGCGGCCTGTCTGCCGAACCTGCCCGAAGCGCTGATCGCCATGCTCGCCGCCACCTCGCTCGGCGCAATCTGGTCGTCGGCTTCGCCGGATTTTGGCGTCGAGGGCGTCCTTGACCGTTTCGGGCAGATCGAACCGAAGGTGCTGCTCTGCGTTGACGCCTACTGGTACAACGGCAGGCCGGTCGACTGCATGGCCAGGAACGCCGAAGTGGTGGCACGAATGCCGAGCCTGACGCAGGTGATCGTCGTCTCCTATCTCGACGGATCGGCCGACCTGACGGCAGTGAAGAACGGCCTGCGCTACGCCGACTTCGTGGCCCCTTGGGCCGCGAGCGAAATCGACTTTACCCCCGTGGCCTTCGACCACCCGCTGTTCATTCTCTTCTCTTCGGGCACCACCGGGGTTCCGAAGTGCATTGTGCACGGGCACGGCGGCAGCCTGCTGCAGCATTTGAAAGAGCACCAGCTACATGGCGACCTGAAGTCGGATGACCGCCTTTTCTACTTCACCACCTGCGGCTGGATGATGTGGAACTGGCTGGTCTCGGCACTGGCCTCCGGAGCAACGCTGCTACTCTATGACGGTTCACCGTTGTTGCCCGGTGCCGCCGGGCGAGCCGGAGAAATCCTCTTCGACTACGCCGACGCCGAGGGAATGACACACTTTGGTACCTCGGCGAAGTTCATCGATGCGATCGCCAAGTGCGGCCTCAAGCCGCGCGCGACGCATCGCCTCGATCGCCTGCGGGCGATTTTCTCGACCGGCAGCCCGCTCGCCCCGGAAAGCTTCGACTATGTCTATCGCGACATCAAGCCCGACCTCCTGCTGGCGTCGATTTCCGGCGGCACCGACATTCTTTCGTGCTTCGCGCTCGGCAGTCCCATCCTGCCGGTCTACCGTGGCGAACTGCAATGTCGCGGCCTGGGCATGGCGGTCGACGTTTTCGACGACGAGGGCAGGCCGATGACTGCCGGCCAGGGCGAGCGTGGCGAACTGGTGTGTACGGCGCCGTTCCCGGCGATGCCGATCGGCTTCTGGAACGATCCGGATGGCAGCCGATACCACGCAGCGTACTTTGCGCGCTTCCCGAAGGTCTGGTGCCATGGCGATTTCGTCGAACTCACGGAGCACCAGGGCCTGATCATCCATGGTCGCTCGGACGCCGTGCTCAACCCCGGCGGCGTGCGCATCGGCACTGCCGAGATCTATCGCCAGGTCGAACAACTGCCTGAAGTGCTCGAGTCGCTGGTGATTGGCCAGGAATGGGCGCACGACCTGCGGATCGTTCTCTTCGTCAAGCTGCGTCCGGGAATGACCCTCGACAACGCCTTGATCGACCGCATCCGTTTACATAATATGAATTATCCGTAATATTTTGTTAGGGGTTCACGCTGACCGGGTCGGTTTTCAGGCCATTCCGGGCGATTCAGTGGTAGATTGGCGAGCTTGCCGTTTTTTAGTTGCCTTCAGTCGCCCATTCCGTTTCGCCTTCCCATGCCCCAGATCACTGCCAACCATCTTCAGATCGAATTCGAAAGCTTCGGCCCCGAGTCGGCGCCGGCCATCCTGCTGATCATGGGGCTTGGCGCGCAACTCGGTCGCTGGAACAGCGAACTCTGCGAAGCCCTCGTGGCGCGCGCTTTTCGCGTCATCCGTTTCGACAACCGGGACTGCGGTCGCTCGACCAAGCTCGATGCGGCCGGGGTTCCGGACATCGCTCGGGCGCTACGCAGCGCTCTGCCGCTGGTTGCGCCGTATACGCTCGAAGACATGGCGGCCGACTGTATCGGCTTGCTCGATGCGCTGGGGATCGCGCAAGCCCATATCGTGGGAGCGTCGATGGGCGGCGCCATCGCGCAGATCGTCGCTGCGCTTTATCCACAGCGGACGCTGTCGCTGACCAGCATCATGTCTACCAGCAGCCATCCAGAGTTGCCGCCGCCGACGCCGGCGGCGGCGCTGGCCCTGATGGCGCCGTTGCCGGCGACCCGTGACCGCGAAACCTTGATCGAGGATGCCATCCGGCGCCAGCTGGCGGTTGCCAGCCCCCAATACCCGAGTTGTCCGCAGCGCCTGCGCAGCCTGTTTACCGAGGAACATGAGCGCGGCTTTCATCCGCGCGGCGTGACCCGCCAACTGGCAGCGTTTCTCGCCAGTGGCGATCGGCGTGCTTTGCTGGCCACCATCCAGGCGCCGACCCTGGTGCTGCACGGGGCCGACGATCCGCTGATCCCGGTCGCCTGTGGTTACGACGTGGCAGCGCACATCCCGGGCGCCAGGATGCAGGTGATCCCGGGAATGGCGCACGATTTTCCGGTCGCCCTGAGCGAGGTGTTCGCCGATGCCATCGCGTCGGTGGCGCAAGCGGCGTCACGTTGAACGAGCGCGATGCCTGGCGGCGTCGGCGGATCAGCGATGAACGGCCTGCTCGTGCCCCAGCCGATGACTTTCATCGACCTCGAGACCAGCGGCGCCAACTTCGCCAATGATCGGATCATCGAGATTGGCCTGGTCGAAGTCGACCCGCACGGCGTCCGGGAATGGAGCGTCCTGGTCAACCCTGAAATGGCGCTCTCTTCCTTCATCACCGGGCTCACCGGCATTGATGATGCGATGCTGCGCACGGCGGCCCCTTTTCGCGAACTGGCACCCGCCCTTCTCGACCGCCTGCGCGGCCGCCTGCTGATCGCGCACAACGCCCGCTTCGACTACGGTTTCCTGAAAGGCGAGTTCAGACGGCTGGGCGTCGATTTCCGGGCGACCCGGCTCTGTACCGTCAGGCTTTCGCGCAAGCTCTTTCCCGAGCATCACCGGCATAACCTCGACGTCCTGGTGACACGGCATGGCCTGAGCGTTGCCGGAAACCGTCACCGGGCGCTCGCCGATGCCCGTCTGCTGTGGGATCTTTGGCAATCCTGGCATCGGCAGCTGCCGCTGGTGACCATCCAGAGCGCCGTGGCAGCGATCGTCGGCCACCCTGAACTGCCGCCGCAGATCGATCCCCAGGTGATCGACGACCTGCCGGAAGCGGCCGGCGCCTATGCCTTTTACCGCGAGGATGGCCGCCTGCTGCTCTGCCGGCGCAGCAGCAACCTGCGGCAGCAGGTTCTCGCCCACTTCACGGCCAGCAAGCGTCAAGCGTCCTTGATCCGCGACACCTCGCGAATCGAGTGGCGCGAGGCCGCAGGAGAACTGGGTGCCCGCCTGCACGAGCGCGAACTCGCCCGCTCGTGCCTGCCGGTCGAGCCGCCCCCGCCTGCCGACGGGGCTCGCCACCGGTCAGGCGCGCCAGGGCATGAGGTCTGTTCGTGGCAACTGCAGGCAGGCGCCGAGGGCCACTTTCAGCCGCAACTGGTCTTTGCCGAGGAACTCGATTTTGCGCGGGCCGACGACCTTTTCGGGCTCTACTCGAGTCGTCGCGAGGCGCTGCGCAATCTTCGCACGCTGGCCGACGCTCACCATCTCTGTCATCAGTGGCTGGGTCTCGAAGAGGCGACCCGGGGAGCGGCCTGCAGCGCTTACCGGCAGAAGAACTGCCGCGGCGTCTGCATCGGCCGGGAATCGCCGGCGCAGCACGGCATCCGTCTGCTGACCGCGCTGGCCCGGCTGAAGGTAAGCGTCTGGCCTAGCCCAGGACCGCTGGTGCTGACCGAACGCGACGAATTCGGCCTGCGCGAGGATCTTCACCTGATTGACCGCTGGTGTCTGGTAGCCACGGTGCACAGCGAGGAAGCGCTGCAGGCGCGCCTCGCGGAAGGACCGGCCAGGCTGCTTTTCGACCCCGAGATCTACCGCATTCTCAACCGCTGCCTGCAGGCCGGCAAGCTGCCGGTGCGCCCCCTGCCCCGCCAGGCGTTCGCATCACTTTGAACCCTCGCCGGCGCGGCCGCCGGCCCGGCGCAAAAGATCGGCAATGTCGGTGTTGTCGGTCTTCAGCGCCCAGTCGATCGCGGTCGCGCCCCGCTCGTTGGCGATGTTCGGGTCGGCCTTGTGCTGCAGCAGCAGTTCAACCACCGCGAGATGCCCGAAACGAGCGGCAAAGAGCAGCGCCGTCGAGCCATTGGCGGTCGTCGCATTGATCTCGGCACCTTTCTGCAACAGGTAATCGACCACTGCCGCATGACCATTGAAAGCGGCGTAGATCAGCGGCGGCCAACCGTAGAGGTTGACGTCCGAGCCGGCTTCGACCAGGCGTTTGACGAAAGGCAGCTTGCCCTGGTAGGCCGCGAGGCTGAGGGCCGTCTCGCCGTTGCGGTTGCGCGTATTGAGCCGGGCGCGACGCTGCAGCAGATAATCGACGAGTTCGCCGTTGTCGCGCTGTACCGCCTGCATCAGCAAGGTGTTGCCGGCGGCATCGACCGAATTGACGTCCATGCCGCGTTCGATCAGGCGGATCGCCCAGCGGGTGTCGCCGGAGATCAGTGCCTCCTCCATGTCCTCATATGCCCCGGCCGAAGCCAGGGCGGGAAGCAACAGGGCGAACAACAAGGTGATGATTTTCATTGGGGAACCTTCGTACGGGCTTCAGGGAAGAGGCGAAAGAAATTGGCCGTGGTGGCGTCGACCAGGGCCTCGTAGGTCACGCCACGCAGGCGCGCAATTTCTTCGGCGACGTGCTTGACGTAGCCAGGCTGGTTGGTTTTTCCCCGATACGGGACCGGTGCGAGATAAGGTGAGTCGGTTTCAACCAGCAGACGTTCGAGCGGCACACGCTGTGCCACTTCGCGTACGGTGAGCGCTTTCCTGAAGGTGACGATACCCGACATGGAGAGATAGAAACCCTGCTCGAGCGCGGCCTCGGCGACCTGCCAGCTCTCGGTGAAACAGTGCATGACGCCGCCGACTTCGCCGGCGCCCTCTTCCTGCATCAGGCGCAGGGTATCTGACGCGGCCTCCCGGGTATGAACGACCAGGGGTTTGTGCGCTTCCCGGGCAGCGCGGATGTGCGTTCGGAAACGATCCCGCTGCCACTCGGGCGCGTCCTTGTGCCAGTAGTAGTCGAGACCGGTCTCGCCAATCGCGATCACCCGCGGATGCCGGGCGAGGTCGACCAGCTCGGCGACCGTCGGCTCGCGCAAGCCGGTCGTCTCGGGGTGGACGCCAACCGAGGCAAGCAGGACCGGCCAGGTTTCGGCAAGCGCCAGCACCCGCGGCAGGTCTTCGAGCGTGACGCCGATGCACAGCGCGCAACCGACGTCATTTTCCTGCATCAGGGCAAGAACCTGCTCAATGCCGGCGGACAACTGCGGCAAGTCGAGGTGACAATGGGAATCGACCAGCATCACATCGCCTCAGATGGTGTGGGTCGGACGGCCGGATTGCAGCACGCCGCCGAGCAGCCCCTCGATGCGTCGGCGCGCCTCGGCGCCGCTTTCGTCGCTCTTGAAGTGGACACCGATCCCCTGCGCCTTGTTGTTCTGGGCACCGACCGGGGTAATCCAGATAACCGTCCCGGCGATCGGCAGCTTCGCGGCGTCGTCCATCAGCGACAGCAGCATGAAGACTTCATCGCCGATCGAGTAGTTGCGGGTGGTCGGGATGAAGATTCCTCCATTGCGCAGCAACGGCATGTACGCAGCGTACAGTGCCGACTTCGAGTTGATGTTCAGCGACAGGACACTCGGACGCGGCGGCGCCGGCACAGGCTTGATCATATCTGCTTCTGCCATGTCCCTCTCAGGAGGTTCGGAAAAGGCGGGCGTAGCTGAGGAAAAAATCTTCGAGAAAGAGGCGGCTGTTCAGCGGCTGCTCGCACTCGGCCTTGCATTGTATCGCTTTTCGACTGAATGCCAAGAGCGTGCGGGTGTCGGTCCCTTGGGCGAGGTGCGCGAGCCGCGACGCGTGGGCGAGAAAGTAGCGTGGCGGCAGCCCCTGGCTCGCCAGGGTGAGATCGAACAGCCACTTCTGCAGCCAGTCGAGAGCACGTTTCAGGGGTCCCGGTCGCTTGTCGGCCTTGACCTGCCGATCGAGGTCGGCAGCTGCCGCCAGGGGGTCGAAGCCCTGCGCGCGCGCGAGCTGCGCGACCAGCGAATCGAGCAGGACACGCTCGCCGCTGGCGCTCAGTTCAAGCGCCAGAAGCGGCGAACCACCGGCCAGCGCCAGCCAGTTTTCGGCCTCGCGGACGCCGGCTTCATTCAGCCACTGCACTGCGAGGTGTGGCGCCGGGCGGCGAACGGGTATCGCCTGACAGCGGCTGCGAATCGTCGGCAACAAGCGATGCGGTTCGCTCGACACCAGGAGGAACAGGGTGGATGCGATCGGTTCTTCAAGCGCTTTGAGAAGCGCGTTGGCGGTCGCACGATTCATCGCCTCGGCCGGATTGAGCAGCACCAGGCGCGCGCCATGGCGATGCGTACCGACATGCAGGAAGTCATCGAGCGCGCGCACCTGGTCGATCGTGATCTGCTGGCTGGGCTTCTTCCTGCCGGCCTCGTCGGGCAGCGCCGCAGCGACGCCTTCGGAGGTCGTCAATGCCTGCGGCTGCAGCAGCCGCAGGTCGGGGTGATTGCCCTGCCCCAGCCAGCCGCAGGCCAGGCATTTGCCGCAGGCCATGCCGGCTTCGCTGACGGCTTCACAAAGCAACGCTTCGGCGAACGAGCGGGCGAGGTCGAACTTGCCGATCCCGTGCTGACCCGAGATCAGCAAGGCATGCGGCAGCTGTTCCCGCCGTGCGCAGAGCTGCTGCCAGACCGTTGAATGCAATTCCAGGAGGTTCATGGACAATGTCTTGCAATCGTTTGTTGAACCCGTTGCGCGATCCATTCGCGACTCTGGTCGGCGTCGATGATTGCCATACGCTCTGGTGCCGCGGCCGCCCGCTCGAGATAGGCCTCGCGCACCCGCTCGTGAAAATCGGGCTGTTCCTGTTCGAAACGGTCGCGCGCCCGTGCCTGCGCAGCGATGCGCCGGCCAGCGATCGCTGCCGGCAGGTCAAAGAGCAGCGTCAGATCCGGCTGCAGATGGGCATGCACCCATTGCTCGAGCTGCGCGAATTTCTCCCGGTCAAGCCCTCGTCCGCCGCACTGGTAAGCAAAGGTGGCGTCGCTGAAGCGGTCGCAGATGACCCAGTCACCGTCCGCCAAGGCCGGTTCGATCAGCCGTTCGAGATGTTCGCGGCGCGCCGCAAACATCAGCAAGGCTTCGGTTTCGAGCTGCATGGCCTCGTGCAGCAGCAAGCCGCGCAGCTTCTCGCCGAGCGGCGTCCCCCCGGGTTCACGGGTCGTCAGCACCCTTCTCCCCTGGCCGCGGACAAAGGCCGCAGCGGCCTCGACATGACTGCTCTTGCCGGCGCCGTCGATCCCCTCGAAGGTGATGAATTTGCCCCGCGGCTTCTTGCTCTGACCTTGACTCAAGGTTGTCCGCCTCTCTGGTAACGCGTAACAGCCTGGTTATGTTCGGCCAGCGTACGCGAAAACTGGCTGCTGCCATCGCCGCGGGCGACGAAATACAAAACATCGCTGGGCGCCGGATGCAATGCCGCCCGCAGCGACGAAAGGCCGGGCATCGCGATCGGGGTTGGCGGCAACCCTGGGCGAAGATAGCTATTGTAGGGCGTATCGGCGAGCAGATCGCTTTTGCGCAGATTGCCGTCGAAGTTTTCGCCCAGACCGTAGATCACGGTCGGATCGGTCTGCAGTCGCATTCCCTGGCGCAGACGGTTCACGAACACCGCCGCCACCAGCGGACGATCTTCGTCGCGTCCGGTCTCCTTTTCGATGATCGAGGCCATGATCAAGGCCTCGTAAGGATCACGGTAAGGCAGCTCAGGCGCCCTCGCCGGCCACTCGCGGGCCAGATGCCGCTGCATTGCGCGGTAGCCCCGGGCGAGCAGTTCGAGCTCGCTGCTGCGTTTGGCAAAGAGATAGGTATCCGGAAAGAAAAGGCCCTCGGCCACGGTTTCCGGCGCCCCGAGCAGACGCATGATTTCGGCGTCGGAGAGACCGCTGCTGTCATGGCGCAGATCCGGATGTGCGGCCAGGCGCTCGCGCATCTGGCGGAAGGTCCAGCCTTCGATGAACGCGATCTCGGCTTGCGTGAAGTCGCCGCGGGTCAGCTTGCGGAGCAATTGCAATGGCGTGATGCCGCGGCTGATCTCGTAGCTGCCGGCCTTGATCGACGTGTCGACGTCGAGCAGGCGGGCAACGATGAACAGCACCCAGGGATCGAGTTCCACTCCTGCGGCAACGATTTCACTGCTGGCACTGCGCAGGCTGTTGCCGCGCGGGACGGTGAACTCGACCCGTTCCTGCGGCAGACCGATCGGTGCCAGCGCCAGGCCAGCCACCAGAGCGGCCGACAGCAGAGGCACCAGCAGGGCGAAAAACAACAGATTGCGAAGGAGTTTGTGCATCAATCCGGCGCAGCCGACAAGCTGCTGGGGGAACGGTGGATTGCCTTGAAGTGGCCCTATAATAGCTGAAACTTGACGGAACCGAGCAAACCGATGAACTCGAATGGACTGGCAAACTGGCTCAACTTCCTGGCTGCTGACGGTGCACGCATCGACCGGGGGCTGGTCACGGATTTTGGCGATGCGGCCGCTGAACTCGCCGCGGCCCGCGAAGCGACGATCCTCTCGCCTCTCGCACACCTTACCCTGATCGAGGTCGCGGGGTCGGACGCGTGCCTCTTTCTCCACCAGCAGCTGACCAGCGACGTCAGGCACCTCGCCGCCGACCGGGCGCAATATTCGGCCTGGTGCACGGCCAAGGGGCGGATGCTCGCGAGCTTCCTCGTTTTCCATCGGGACGCCGGCTACCGCCTGCAACTGTCGGCCGATCTGCTGGCGCTGATCGTCAAACGTCTGCAGATGTTCGTCCTTCGCAGCGAGGTCAGGATCACCGTTCCGTCCGCCAGCCCCCCCCTGCTCGGCATCGCCGGCCCCTATGCCGAAGCGGCCCTGTTGTTGGCCGGCCTGCCGCTTCCCGCGGCAGATCTGGAGGCGCTTCCCTTCGCCGCTGGCGTGGTCATCCGGCTCGCTGCGCAGCGCTTTGAAATCGTCGTCGATGCCGGCGCCGCCCCGGCGCTCTGGCAGCAACTGCAGGTGCATGCGCGGCCGGCTGGAACCCCGGTCTGGCAGTGGCTGGAGATTGACGCCGGCATCCCGCTGATCAGCGACGCCACGAAAGAGGAGTTCGTGCCGCAGATGGCCCACTTCGAGCAGCTGGGCGCCGTCAGTTTTCACAAGGGCTGCTACCCCGGACAGGAAATCGTCGCCCGCACCCAGTATCTGGGCAAGGTCAAGCGCCACCTCCATCGCGCCCATGCCGCCAGCCCGATGGCCGCCGGGCAAGCGATCTATTCGCCAGCCAGTCCCCTCCATCCGTGCGGCATGATCGTCAATGGCGCGCCCTCGCCGGCGGGAGGACATGAAGCGCTGGCCGTCGTTCAGGAATCTTTCGCCGACAACGAAGATCTCGAACTCGGCGCGCCGGGTGGCCCGCGCCTGCGCCTCAACCCCGCCAGCAGCACCCTGCCGACCGCTTGAGACCCGCCCCGCGGTGTGCCTGATCCTCATCGCCTGGCGGGCCCACCCCGACTACCCGCTGGTCGTTGCCGCCAACCGTGACGAGTTTTTCAGCCGCCCGACGGCGGCCGCCGCTTTCTGGCCAGAGGCACCGCAGGTGCTGGCCGGGCGCGATCTCGAGGCCGGCGGCAGCTGGCTGGGGGTCAGCCGCGAACAGCGTTTTGCCGCCCTCACCAACTATCGCGAGGGAGGAAAACCGCTTGCCGGGGCCCGTTCGCGCGGCGCCCTGGTGGCCGACTTCCTCACCGGCAGCAGTCGCCCCGGGGCTTACCTGGCAGCGGTCGCCCGGCGAGCGGGCGACTACAACGGCTTCAACCTCTTCGTCGCCGATGGCGACCATCTCGGGTATTTTGCCAACCGGGGCGAGCGTTCGCTGCGCTGCCTGAGCGCTGGCATCTACGGCCTCTCCAACCACCTGCTCGACACCCCCTGGCCCAAGCTGGCGAGCGCCCGGGCGGCTTTTGCCGCGGCCTTGTCAACCCTGCCGTCAACCGACGCATTCCTCGAACTGCTCGCCGATCGGGAGATCGTTGCCGATGCACACCTGCCGGAAACCGGCATGTCGCTCGCCTGGGAGCGCCTCCTCTCGGCCGTTTTCGTCCGCTCAGAAAACTATGGCACCCGCGCGTCGACCTTGCTCACCTGGCGGCGGGACGGCCTGACGAGCTGGTTCGAACGCAGCTTCGATGCCGACGGCCATCCGGGGGGCGAAGTCTGCGAGCGCTTTCAGTCCTCGCTGATGTCCACCAGCGTGTAGGGCAGCACGAGGTCAAACAGCTCGATGATGTCGGCGTTGCGCATCCGGATGCAGCCGATCGATCCCGGTCGGCCCATCGGCGTCGTGTCGGGGCAACCATGGATATAGACGTAACGACGCATGGTATCGACCTCGCCGAGCCGGTTGCGGCCCGGCTCGCAGCCTGACAGCCAGAGGATGCGGGTGAGGATCCAGTCGCGCCTGGGAAAACGTTCGGCAAGTTCGCGGCAATAGATCTCGCCGCTCGGCCGCCGGCCAATGAACACTGTGTTCTCTGCCTCTCCGGCGCCGATCCTGGCGCGCACCAGGTGCCTGCCGCGCGGCGTGCAGAAACTGCCCGAGCGCTCGCCGGCGCCCTTCGCTGCCGTGGACACCGGATAGCGGCGCAGGATCTGTCCGGCATCGTCCACCAGGGTCAGGGTCTGCCGACCCAGCGAAATCTGGATCTTCACCTTGATTCTCCGCTGCGACCGTGACTGCGCCGCGCCGCAAAAAAGTCGGACAGCAACTGCCCGCACTGAGCTGCGAGAATCCCGCCCAGGACCTCGGTGTGATGATTGAGACGCGGCACCGCAAAGAGGTCGACGACGCTGCCATGGACCCCGGTTTTCGGGTCGCGAGCGCCGTAGATCAGCCGGGAAATGCGCGCCTGCAACATCGCGCCGGCACACATCGCACACGGCTCCAGCGTCACGAACAGCTCGCAACCGGGCAGGCGGTAGTTGCGCAGATGCCGCGCCGCGTCGCGCAGGGCGGCAATCTCGGCGTGCGCCGTCGGATCGTGCTCGCCGATCGGCGAATTGAAACCGCGGCCAACGATCACGCCATCGAGCACCACCAGCGCGCCCACCGGCACCTCACCCAGGCATTCGGCCGCCTGTGCCATGGAAATGGCTTCGCGCATGAAGAATTCGTCGTTCATCGGCCGGCATTGTACTGCAGCGCAGCGAGCGCCTGACGCTCAGGTCGACGCAATGAAAGCGCGCCTGTGCGGCCAGTCGGCAGCGAGCCATTGCCAGCGAAGCAGGAAAGCATGCCTACTCTCTACTGTCGGTCATCGATCGCCTGCATGGCCTCTGGCAGTTCGGAGTAGGTCAGTTCATAGGCCGGTGTCTCTTCGACGAAACGGATGAGCTTGCCGAGTTTAGTCTGCGTCCCCGGGGTCATCAGGGTCGAATGGGTTCCGATCAGGCGAGCCATGGTTTGCAGGGGCGGCAAGGCACTCAGCCGGGTCGTCTCTCCGCTCCTGTAGGTCGGGAAAACGATCACCGATGCCTCGGCCCGGGTCATCGTTTCATAATTGCCCTGCGGCTCGACGTAGCGCATGCTGCGGCCATAGCGATTGACTGCAGGAACCTGCCGCAGGACAGGATAGATCGGCTCCAGCACCTGCCATGAACCGGACTTGATGGAGAGGCAGGAGGGCAGCGGCAACAGGGCTCGGGTGCTTTCCTCAATGGCAATGATGTCGTCCCCAAGATAGGCAAATCCATTGCGCACCAGGAAAGCGGTCAATGTCGACTTGCCGGCGCCGCTGCGGCCAGGCATGAGCACCCCGAGCCCTCGGTGGCTGACCGCAGCCGCGTGGCAATAGGCAAGGAGACCCGTATCCGGATATTCCAGCTTGAGCAGGAGTTGCGTGACGCTTGCGCCCAGTCGACGCGTCGTTTTCTCTTCGCACACGCAGCCCCGGAAACTCACCCGATAAGCCGAACCCGCCTCCGAAATCTCCAGTTTTTCGGCACCCGCTGCGTCACCAATGCTCCGGTGACGAAATCGCCACATCATCCCCGTGATGTCAGGCACCGAGGAAGCAACCGAGATTCGACTCGTTCCGAACTGGAATACCCCGCAGTCTTCCAATGGTGCCGCTCCGGCCACGGCCTCAATCGGCGCTGGGCTGGCTGGCGCCGGGACCATCGCGCGTGTGTCGTCATCGGTGCGGGCAAGCATGATTTGCGCCACAACCTGTTCGACATCGTGCAACGCACGCCCATAAGCCACCTCAAAATGCTCCGCGAGAAAACCCGCAACATCCTCACGGTCAAAACCTTCGCCGAGCATTTCCCAGACCAGCCGTCCGGTTTGATTAAGGAGCACCAGCCTGTCAGCCCGCGGGAAATACACCACCCCACCCTCTTCAAAGGGATGGAGGAATTCTTCCGTAGACATCATCGAGTTACGCCAGGAGTGTTCTTCAGGCGGGTCTTGCGAAAATTCCAACCCGGCTACCTCTTTATCCTCGGGCCGCTGGGGACCACGATCAATCCTGGACCATAACTGTCACGCCAAATGTCTTCTCAATGGCCCACGGAGCAGGTTGGCGACAGCATCGTATACCGAAGTTTAACTTTCGATCAGGGCGGCCGGGCATCGAGGCAGCGGGTGCCATTTCACCCAGCCTTGAACATTGGCTTGGCTGTTCAGTCTTCCGGATCTGGGCCGGATTCGCCGGTAGCGTGGGCGGAGTTCGATTTCGTTATCGACAGCACCGCCAGCACTGCAGGCGCCGTATAGACGGCGTGCTTGCCGACGATCGCCAGCGCCTCACGGCGGGACATTTTTCTGGGTTCACCAACTCCCGTCGTGTCGGAAACGGATGGGGTTACTTGTTCTTGTACTGTCTTCATTTTTATCCTCCAAAAATTTGCTGAGCGCTCCGGCTTCCCGGAACAAAGGGATAGCCGCACCCCCGGGCGATGTACCGATCTTTGATCACTCATTCCGAATACATTACCTCAGCGCCGGCGACAGAGATAAGCACAGATCATGCCACTTGTAAATGAGAAGTTCATGAGCCTTATTTATTGAAATAAAATTACCTGACGAAGCCTCATCAACCAGATCGAGAGCAGGTCAGTGTAAGAAAAACCGACACCTCCGATGACCGCCGCATGCCGAGGAAAACACCGCTGCCTCGACTGCGCGCAGGCTCTCGGGTCGGTGCAGTGGCCAACGACGCCGGCCCTTCGCCTGCGATGCCCGGGCACGAAATCAGCTACCATCGTGCGACCAGCATATACCCTACCAGATTAAGGCAACTTATCATGCGAATCCTTTTCGTGCATCAAAACTTTCCCGGCCAGTACCGGCATCTGGCCCCTGCTCTGGCTGATTCAAGCGACAACGAGGTGCTGGCGATTGGCGAGGAAACGAGCATCCGACGCCTGCAGGGCTTTCATCCGCGCGTTCGGCTGTTTGCCTACCCCTCTCCGCAGGGGGCTTCGCGACAAACCCACCACTACCTCCACAGCACCGAGGCGGCGATCCGTCGCGGCCAGGCGGTCGTTCGGCTGGCGCTGGAATTGCAGAGACAGGGTTTCACGCCGGACGTGATCTGCGCACATCCTGCCTGGGGTGAAGCGCTCTTCCTCAAAGACGTTTACCCGGCCGCCCGACTGTTGCTCTACCTCGAGTTCTTCTATCGCGGCAGCGGCTCGGACATGGGCTTCGATCCGGAATTTCCGGTCTCCTTCGATGACCGGTGCCGGGTTCGGGTCCGTAACTCGACCCAGCTGATCAGTCTGGAAGCGGCCGATGCCGGCATCAGCCCGACCCGCTGGCAGCGCGACCAGTACCCCGAAATGTATCGTCAGCAAACACAGGTGATCCATGATGGCGTGCGGTGTGATCTCGTCTGCCCGGGAACGGTTGCCGAATTCATGCTGCCCGACGGCAAGGGCTCCCTGAACTCCAGTGACGAGGTACTCACCTATGTCGCCCGCAATCTCGAGCCCTACCGCGGATTCCACACCTTCATGCGAGCCCTGCCGGCCGTGCTCGCGGCCCGACCCCGACTCCAGGTGTTGATTGTCGGTGGCGAAGAGGTCAGCTACGGGCGCCCACCGCCGGGCGGCGAGACCTACCGGGCGCATTATCTGCGCGAGGTCGGCTCAACCATCGACGCAAAACGGGTGCATTTTCTGGGAAAAGTCCCCTATCCTCGATTCATCGACGTGCTGCGCCTTTCGAGCGCGCATGTCTATCTCACCTACCCCTTCGTCCTTTCGTGGTCGCTGCTCGAGGCGATGGCCTGCGGCTGCGCGGTGATTGCCTCGGATACCCCGCCCGTGCGCGAGGTCATCAAGGCGGGTCACAACGGACTGCTCGTCGATTTCTTCTCGCCTGCCGCGCTCGCCGAAACGATCCTCTCGGTCCTTGCCGAACCGCGGCAGATGCAGCCACTGCGAGCCCAGGCACGGCGGGACATCCAGCAAAGCTTCGACCTCCACACCAGGACACTGCCCCGCCTGGTCAGGCTGGTCACCGATCTCGCAGCGGGTGCTCCGGCGAGTTGACGAAGGGAAGCCGACGCCAGGAGCGCTTCAGCCTGAAAACCTCCGTTAGCGGGGGAAAATCCCGTTCATGCTTCGACAGGCTCAGCACGAACGGGATATTTCGTTTCACCCAATGGGCGAGCTTCCGTTCACCCAGAGCAGCCCGCGCAGCGGGCATGTCGAAGGGCTCGCAGGCTGACGGCTCGCCACAGGTGACGAGCCGTCAGTTGAGCAGAACTTACGCGAACAACCAGCCGGCATCGACGACCGGTGCCGCGGCGAAACCGTCGAGCAGCGCGGCGATCTCCGGCAGATCGACTCCCGCCGCAGCGGCATCTTCAGCCGACACGCCAAAGTACACGTCGGTCATGTCCACCGTTTGGCCATCAGCCATCAATGCACTACTGCGTTCGAGGTGCAGGTTGCCCTGGCGGTCGAGGAACGGCAATTCGATGTAGCTCACATTCAACCCGCTGATCCCTGCCTCGGCCAGGCTCATCAGTTCACCGTCGTCGGTCTGGTGGTTGCCGTTGGCATCGCGCCAGATACTCAAAGCGGCAAAACCGGTGTCGCTCGAATTGACCAGACCATCGCCATTACTGTCGTACTCGGCCAGTTGCGCGAAGCCCGCGCCCTTGGCGCTGCCGCCGAAGAGCTCGCTGATGCTGTCGATGCGACCATTGCCGCTCTTGTCGACCGCCAGGAAGCCATCACCGCTGCCGATCCAGCCCGACGCGACCGAGACGCCGTTGCCGAACAGGTCGAAGGTGCCACCGGCGGCGCTGCGGCTGACCGTCTGTACACCGTTGCCGTCAAGGTCAATGACGATCGGCGTGATGCCCGCATCTTTCGTCATGTCGTTCTGGCCAGAGACCAGCGTGAAGGTGCTGGTCTTGGTGACATTGGTCGTCGACACCGCATCACCGGTCACATCGGAGTCCCTCGCATCATCGCTACCGACATCCTTCTTCGCCCACTTCCAGTAGCTCATGTTGTTCCACTGGTTGTAGTTGTAGTGCTGGACATTGGTCTTGTCGAACTGCAGCTGATAGGTCCCCGGGTTCAGGTTGATGAACTTGTAGTTGCCGTTGGCGTCGGTGGTCGTGGTGCTCAGCACAGTGCCTGACGAATTCAGCAGCTTGACCGTGATGTTCTTGATCCCCGGTTCGTTCGCATCCTGGATGTTGTTGTGGTTCATGTCGTCCCACACCCGGTCGCCGACCGACGCCTTGCGGTAGAGGCCCGCATCCCAGCTCGTGTCGTTCTCGCCGGCCGACAGGGTCGTGACCACGGTGGTGCCGGTGTTGGTGTCGATATCCGAATCGATGGCGTCCTTGCTGTTGGAACTTACGTCCCGCTTGGTCACGTAGTAGCCGTTCGGCTCGACGACCTCGATCTTGTAGTCTCCCGGGTTGAGATTGCTGAAATCATAGTAGCCGCTGCTATCGGTAGTGGTCGTGTCGAGCACGGCACCAAGCGCGCTGAGCAGCTTGACCGTGACATTCGCGATGCCGCTCTCGCCAGCATCCTGCAGGCCATTGTAGTTCTTGTCTTCCCAGACAAAATTGCCGATGCTCGCCTTGGCCACCGGCACGCAGTAGTCGGGGGCGCAAACCGCCAGCATCTGCAGCTTGAAATAGTCGTCCGGCGTCGTGTCCCGGGTATCGGCGGCGATGATCAGCGTGTTACCGCTCACCTGGGAACCGTTCAGGTCGGCCCAGCGGGTCGAACCGCTGGTCGTCAGATTCTGCTCGTAAAAACCGGAAGATGCGAGACCGGTCAGCACATTGTTGTTCATCACGGTGATCGGCGCCGCGGCGTCGCCGATCCAGACCTCGAGATCGCTGTCACCGGAAACGTAGCCGAGGAAGGCCTTGTCAACCGTCACCTCCTGCGAAAACTGCAGCACGACGTAATTGTTGCGGCCGACGTTATCGATCGTGTGCGTGTTGCCGCTGCCGCTCTCGCTCGAGTCGGTGACGCCCAGACCACCGCTGTAGGCACCAAGCCAGGCCTTTTGCCAGGTGTCGGCGCCCTTGGTCTGGCTGAAAGCGCGCGCCGTGACCGACACGCCGGTCAGCGCATCGATGAAGGTCCGCGAATTGCCGTCGCTGCCGTCCACGGCGCTGCAGCCGTCAAAATCGAAGGTCACCGGACGACAAACCGGCGTCAGGCCGGCATCCAGCGTCTGGTTGTATTCCCCCGAGGCCAGGGTAACGATCTGCGTCCTGCCGGTGCTGTCGGCATCGGAGTCGATGCTGTCGGATCCGTTGCTGTTCACGTTGGCGGTGGTGAAGCTGTAGCCCGACAGCGCCGTGAATTTGACCTGATACTCGACGCCGGGAGTCAGCCCGCTGAACTTGTACTCGCCCTGGGCGTTGGTGGTCGTCGTCGTCAAGGTGTTGTCACCGACAGTGCTGATCAGACCGTCAAGGCCTCCACCGATCAGTTGGACGGCGACGCCACTCACCGCTAGTTCATCCGGGCCCTGCAGGCCGTTCTTGTCACAGTCGAGCCACACCTTGTCGCCGATCGATGCCGTCTGGTAGACGCCGGCATCGACGCTCAGGTTCTGTTCCCCGGCGGCAATGCTGACCGTACCGGTGGTCTTGCTGACCGGATCGATGTCGCTGTCGCGGTCGTCGTTGCCCCCCTTGTCGCGTGGGCTGACGACATAATCGACCGGCGTATCGAAGACGACCTTGTAGCTGCCGACCGCGACGTCAAACAGGTAGTTGCCGTTATCGTCGGTTTGCGTTGTCTGCAGCACGTTGCCGGAAGTGTCCGTGAGGCTGACCACGATGTTGGCCAGGCCCAGTTCACCCGCATCCTGAACGCCGTCGGCGTTCTTGTCGAGCCAGACCCGATCACCCAGAGACTGACCCAGACCGGTCGTCGAGTAATGAGCCTTGTCGCTGTCAGTGACCGCAATACTGCCGCCCGTCCCTATGACGGTGCCGACGTTGGCAATTTCACTTCCGCTCACGACGGTTTCCGAAGCTGTGTAGATCCAGGTTTCACCCACTTCGAGAAGTTGATTGTTGTTCGTGTCGCCGCTTTCGTAGCTGACGTTATTCAGCCGGTCATCGGTAACGACGACGTTGGCAATGCCGACGGAGCCGACGTTCTTCACCTCGTAGCGGAAGATGGCCTCGCCACCGACCGGAATCAGGGGGCCGGTGCCTGGACCATCGGCGTCGTACCACGCCGTCTCGACAGTGGTGCCGGTGGCCGGGGTGTCGAGGTCGGCGCCGAGCTGGTTCTGGGTTTCGAACAGGTTCTTCGTCGATTCGATCAACGCGGCGCTTCCGCTCAGCGCCGCCTGGGTCATCGCGATGACCTGCGCCACGGTATACGCATAATCGACGTACGGATTGGCCGCGTTCAGCAGCGCCGCCGTCGAGTGGCGCAGCAGCGCGTTGATACCGCCGCCGTTGCTGCCGAGCGCGTCCATCAGCGTCGGAGTGCCGCTGACATTGACGCCGAAAATGGTTTCGTAGCTGGCAGCAGGATCGTAACCGGTTTCTGGCCACCCCGCCAACGGCGCCGGCCCATTTTCCGAGTGCGTCTTCCAGAAGCCGGGCGTCAGGCCTTCGCCGCCGCCGCCTTCGACCGTGTAGCTGCCCTTGACATATTTTTCGATGTCGATCGCGGCGAGATAAAAACCCGAGTCGATGGTCGTGTTGAAATCGCCTGGCGCCAGATATATCTTGTCGGAAATCTCGCCGTCGCTGTTCAAGCCCGATGCCGAGATCCCGTCTGCCTGCCGCGGGCTCGTTCCATTGAAGCCATTCGGTGTGACGAACTGAACCTGGTACTCCAGGCCCGGAGTGAGTCCTTTGAACTCGTAGTATCCCGCGGCGCCGTTTTTGGTGTACGTCGTCGTCGTCGCCAGCAGCTCAAGTCCACCATCAAAATCACCCTCGCCGTCCAGATCGCGCCAGAGATTTACCGTGGCCCCATTAATGCCCTCTTCTCCGGTATCCTGATCACCGTCGGCGTTCTTGTCGTGCCAGACGAAGTCACCGAGCTTGGCGGCGACGGTCTGGATGATAGTCGGCTGGCGAGCCGAGCCAGTTAGATTGCTCTGCACATCGAGGATGACAGCGATTTTCTCTCCGGCGTCAGGGATGTAGGTACCATCCGGTTCAAGTCCCGGTTGATGGGTCTGCCAGCTCATTTACCAATGCGATGACACGATTTTGATCAACCATGCCCAGAGAGGGTGAAGCGGAACTGGAACTCCAGCCGTCGCCAAGCAATTGCCAGATAGTCTGTTGAATGTCGCCATAGGTAAACAACGAGCCTGGACCCGTGACACCTGTTACCGTGTAATAGGCAATATTGTCGTATTGGACATTTTTGATTGTATCGCTATAAACCGTGCTGCTCGGCGAAATATTGTTCAGAAGCCAGTTTACGATGTCCAGGTTCTCAAGATAAGGTTGCAACGGGTGTGCCGGATCAGTTGGAATAGAGGTGCCCGGCAGTTGAGGAGTCATAGAGGTGAAGCCGTCATCCCCCACTGTCGCGAAGCCCGGGTTGCTGCGCAGGATATCGTATTCGTAACTTGAATAAACCCTTGCATTACTGTAGCTTGCGCCACTGACGATAGGCTTATCACCATAGCTGGGGTTTCCTTGGCCGACGCCGGGCATGAAAATCGTGAACGAAACGGTTGGGGGTTGATAGAGCGGCATGATTTTTTCCTTTTTGGTTATCAAATAGTCATCGTCTACCGTCACTTGATGGATAATCATCGAGCCGGACGGAAACAAGTTGTCTGAAACGGGTATGGACTGCAGAATAATAATCAGTTTTGCCGGATCATTCTGTCCGGAAGTGGTTCGGGGCGGCGGCCTGAATCGGGAATTCTGAAATTCGGGAACTTCTCCTATGAAGAGCCGATGAGAAAAATCCGTTATCGACTGCCGTCATGACGATTTTCTGATGGCTGCGCGTTCAGTCCGCAGATTCGCCTCGCCCGCAAATTTTTTCGCTCAATCATCCTTGATGTGCCCTTCGGTCGTTGGAAACCCTCTCTCGCCCCCGATTAACTGCCTCATGAACAACCCTAATGCGTTCGCCAAAACCTCCCGACCTGTTCTGGATCATCAGGCGGCCGGCATTGCCCGTCATTGAACCGACTGACCACCATCTCAGGTCGCTCCACCGACTTTCCGGACAGTCAAAGCAAATCTTGTGCCACATACATTCTGGTGCTGATTTATATCATTTCCAAACTGTCGGTTAAAAGCCTGCTCCGTGCCCGTGTAAAATTCTTCGACACCATGTCCTTAATGTGGTTATGGTGTGCTTTCCCGTTTGCTTGAGGGTTCTGGCGCCAGCGTTGCGCAAGCGAGCGAGCGACCTCCAGGAAAGGTTTATGGGTCTGCGCCTTTTCGGCACGACATCATCCTGCAAAGCCAGGAACCCTGGCCCCGTTCGTCTTTGCGACAGAATTTGTTCGGGAAAGCGAGGAAGACGCGGGACTGGTAGCGGGACTGCGGCCGCCTTTCGCTGCCTCGGGCAGGCAGGGAAATGGGGAAGGCTGTTCAGGTTTGAGGCGAAAGCCCCGGTCGCTCGCGAGGCAGGCCGGCGATTACGAGGCCTTGCGGATGCCGACGCCCGTTCGCGAGCGACGCAAAACCTGCGCTTCTGACGACATCCGGTTGGTCGACCGAGGGATGAAAGCGGCAGCGCGTGCGGGCTCGGGGCCGCTTACCCGCCGTAATGGATCGCCAACCAGATCGTCGTCTGCCCCGCTGGCGTCCATTCGACGCGATGCCGCCGGTGCGCTGCGATGTCGAGGAAATCGCCGGTCTTGAGGTGACGCGCGCTTGGTTCGTCTTCGAAGCGCAGCTGGGCTTCGCCCGCCACCAGCAGCACCCATTCCCCCTGCGGCGCTTCATACCAGAAGCCCTCGGAGCTCGACTGGCCGGTCGAGACGATGCGCTCGATGATGAGTCCGGGTCGCGAAAGGAGTTCGGTGAACTGCTCGCCCGCCTCCGCCGCGACCGCTGCCGGCAGCGCCGAAAAAAGGTTCGTAAGGGTAGCCATTCTCAGCCCCCGGGCAGCCCTTCGCGACGAGTGTTGGCACGCAACAAAGGCATGTTCGTCGAGGAAGATTGGCGGTCGTTCAGGCTGACAAGCCGGGGGTGCGATGAGAGTCGATCACCTGCAACAGCTGGGCGAAGACTTTCGGCGTGCCGGCGACGACGTTGCCGGTCTGCAGGTAGCTCTCGTTACCGGCGAGATCGCCAATCAGGCCCCCGGCCTCGGAGATCAGCAAGGCACCGCCAGCGATGTCCCACGGCGACAGGCCGAATTCCCAGAAACCGTCGAAGCGCCCGCAGGCGACATAGGCGAGGTCGAGCGCTGCGGCACCCGGTCGGCGGATGCCGGCGGTCCGGCGTGCCAGATCCTTGAAGATTGCCAGGTAGGCGTCGATGTGATCATAAACCCGGTAGGGAAAACCGGTGCCGACCAGGGCGTCTTCGAGCCGGATGCACTTGCTGACCCGGATCCGGCGATCGTTGAGAAAAGCACCCCCGCCTTTGCTGGCGGTGAACATCTCGTTACGCACAGTGTCGTAGACGAGCGCGTGCGTGACCTGGCCCCGAAATGCCAGAGCAATGGAAATGGCGTATTGCGGAAAGCCGTGGATGAAGTTGGTGGTGCCATCGAGGGGATCGATGATCCATTGATATTCGCTGCCGGCGGCGCTGCCGGCGGCCTGACCGGACTCTTCTGCTAGAATGCCGTACTCTGGATAGGCCTCGTGCAGGACGTCGATGATCGCTGCCTCGGCCGCCTTGTCCACTTCAGTGACGAAGTCGCTCTGCCGTTTGGTGGTGACCTGCAGGTGCTCCAGATCGAGTGAAGCGCGGTTGATGATCTGGCTGGCGCGACGCGCCGCCTTGATGATGATGTTGAGAGCTGGATGCATGGCTTTTAAAGAACCCGACGGGCGGCTGTTGCCGCCCGATTGGTGTGGAGGAGCCCGATTCTAATATGAACCGGCCTGCAGGGTCTGATTGTTCGAGTTTGACCCTCGATCGGATCCGGATCGTCCTGTCGCAGACCAGCCATCCGGGCAATATCGGCGCCGCCGCACGGGCGATGAAAACGATGGGCTTGTCGCGCCTGTTTCTGGTCGATCCGAAACATTTTCCCGACGACGTGGCGGTAGCCAGGGCGGCGGGTGCCGACGACATTCTGCGCCAGGCGAAGGTCTGTACGAGCCTCGATGCGGCGCTTGCCGACACCATTCATGCCTACGCGGTGTCGGCGCGGCAGCGCAACCTCGGACCGCCGGCGCAGCCGGCACGGGCGGCGGTCGCCGAAATGCTGGCCAGGGCCGGGGACGGCGAAGTGGCGCTGGTCTTCGGCAACGAGACCGCCGGCCTGTCGAACACCGACGTGCAGCGTTGCCAGGCGACGGTGTACATTCCGGCCAACCCCGACTATGGATCGCTCAATCTGGCTTCGGCGGTCCAGCTGCTGTGCTACGAACTGCGCCTGGCGGCTTTCGACAGCCAACCCCCACTGGTCAGCAAGACGGTGCCTTTCGCCTCGCCCCTGGCCAGGCATCAGGACATCGAACGCTTCTACGAGCATCTCGAGCGGGTGATGGTAAACAGCGGCTTTCTCGACCCGCAGCGCCCGCGGCGCCTGCTGCCCAAGCTGCGTCGCCTGTTCGGACGAGCCTTACTCGAGCGCGACGAAATCAATATCCTGCGCGGTCTGCTCGATGCCGTCGAGCGGCCGCCGGGCGAGCCCGATGCCCCCAGCCGGCGCGATGGCAAATAGTCGACCAAAACAGTACGATAGATTATACTTATCAACGTTGTTCGAGCATTTGCCCACGAGGACTTGCCTTCCATGTTCCGCCATCTGCGCGAAGACATTCAATCGGTATTCGACCGAGATCCTGCTGCCCGTACGTTCTGGGAGGTGTTGACCTGTTACCCCGGAATTCACGCCATGGTCTCGCACCGCCTGGCGCACTGGCTATGGATGCACCGCCTGCGCTGGCTGGGCCGCCTGGTTTCGCACCTCGGGCGCTTCTTCACCGGCATCGAGATTCATCCCGGGGCGACGATCGGACATCGTCTGTTCATCGACCACGGGATGGGGGTGGTGATCGGCGAGACGGCGCTGATCGGTGACGATGTCACGCTCTACCATGGCGTAACCCTGGGTGGCACCTCATGGAACAAGGGCCGGCGTCATCCGACGCTGGAAAACGGGGTCGTCGTCGGTGCCGGCGCCAAGGTGCTGGGGCCGATCACGGTCGGAGCATCGGCCAAGGTCGGGTCCAATGCCGTGGTGGTCAAGGATGTTCCCGCCGGCGCCACCGCCGTCGGCAATCCGGCACGGATCCTCGACAGCGAACTCGCCCAGAAGCGCGAGCAATTGGCCGGCAAGCTGGGATTTTCGGCGTATGCCCTGGCCGGCGATCAGGATGATCCGCTGGCCAAGGCGATTCATGGACTGCTCGATCACGCTGTCGAAGTCGACCGACGCTTTGGCGTGCTGCTCAGGAAACTTGAGCAGGCCGGCGTCGAGGTGAATGGCGATCTGGTCACGACCGACCAGTTCGACCCGCAATACCTGAGTAAAATTGTTGACTAATTTTCAGGTGTTGCTTATAGTGTAGTAAAACGTTCAACTATTATCAAAGGAGACAAAATGCGCCTAACGACCAAAGGACGTTTCGCAGTAACTGCGATGATCGACCTGGCACTGCGCTGTGCTGAGGGTCCGGTGTCTCTGGCCGGAATCAGCGACCGTCAGAAAATTTCGCTTTCGTATCTGGAGCAGCTGTTTGGCAAACTGCGCCGTTACGGGCTCGTCGAAAGCGTGCGCGGCCCTGGGGGGGGATATTGTCTGGCGCGGTCGACCACCGAGATGACGGTCACGGACATCATTCGCGCCGTCGACGAACCGCTCGATGCCACGCAATGCGGGGGGCGCGAGAACTGCCGCGATGACGAGCGCTGCATGACACATGAGCTGTGGTCAACGCTCAATGACAAGATGTACGAGTTTCTGAGTTCGGTGACGCTGGCGCAACTGGTTGACCAGCAGATCAAAAAAAGCGGCGGCCAGGTGAACGTCATGCATGATGCCCGGCGACGGCAGCGGCCACGCAGCAAGGTCGTCACCGTCGACGATTGAGCCCTTACCGGTCATGTTCGCCCCCGTCTATCTCGACCACAACGCCACTACCCCCGCCGATCCGGCGGTGGTCGAGGCGATGCTGCCCTACCTTTCGCAGCAGTTCGGCAACGCGTCAAGCCGACACGAGTATGGGCGGGCGGCCCGGCGGGCGATTGATCAGGCGCGTGCCCAGGTAGCCGCGGCGGTCGGCGCACATGCGAGTGAGGTCGTGTTTACCAGTGGCGGTTCGGAGGCCAACAACCTGCTTTTAAAAGGGGTGGCCGCACGCCTCGGACCGGGCTTGCTGGCAGTCGGCGCGATCGAGCATCCGTGTGTGATCAAGCCGGCCGAGCAACTCGCCAGACGGGGCTGGACGCTCGACAAACTGACCGTCGATGCTGACGGGAGGATCAATGAGGAATACTTCGCCGCGGTGATGCGGCTCAAACCAAAAATCGTTTCGGTGATGCTCGCCAACAACGAGACCGGCGTGGTCCAGACTATCGAGTCGCTGGCCGAAAGCAGCCGGTCGTCTGGTGCGTGTTTTCACACCGACGCGGTACAGGCTCTGGGCAAGATCGAGGTCGATTTTCGTCGCCTCAATGCGGCCGGGGTCAAGGCCCTCACGGTGTCGGCGCACAAGCTCGGGGGCCCCAAGGGCGCTGCCGCCCTGGTGATGGACAAGCGGCTCGATGTCGAGCCGCTGATTGCCGGTGGCGGCCACGAACGCGGACTGCGTTCAGGCACCGAGAACGTGGCAGCGATCGTCGGCTTCGGCGTCGCCTGCACCCTGGCGGTCGAGCGGCAGGCGGCCTTCGCCGCGCAGATGCTCAAGTTGCGTGGCGAGCTGGAATGCGGCCTGCTCGGGCTGGGTGCCGTTCTGTTTGGGCAGGCCGCCGAGCGCCTGCCGAACACGGTTTATTTTGCCATCCCCGAAATCGATGGCGAAACGCTGGTCGGGCATCTCGATCGGGCAGGCTACGCGGTCGCCAGCGGCGCTGCCTGTTCGAGTGCCAATCCTGAACCTTCGCACGTCCTGCGGGCGATGGGCGTGGCACCTGAGCTCGCGCGCGGCGCGGTGCGCGTCAGTCTGGGTCGTGGCAACAACGAAGAGCAGGTCAGGGGCTTCCTGAAGACGCTGCAGACCACGGTCGCGACCTTGCAACACCTGACGGCAATGGCTGTCTGATCGCCCGGGGCACGAGATCGAAATGAATTCCTTCTGCAATAACCTCTACAACCCGGAGCAAGAGCCATGCTGAAAAAGCCCATTTATCTCGACTATTCGGCGACGACGCCGGTGGATTCCCGCGTCGCGGCGAAGATGATTCCGTATCTGGTCGAGAAATACGGCAACCCGGCTTCGCGCTCGCACGCCTTCGGCTGGGAAGCAGAATCGGCTGTCGAGGAAGCGCGTGAAGAAGTGGCCAAGCTGGTGAACGCCGACCCCAAGGAGATCGTCTGGACATCGGGCGCAACCGAATCCAACAATCTGGCGATCAAGGGAGCGGCACAGTTCTACGCCGGCAAGGGCAAGCACGTGGTGACGGTGAAAACCGAGCACAAGGCGGTGCTCGATACCTGTCGCGAACTCGAACGTCAGGGCTTCGAGGTCAGCTACCTCGACGTCGGCGACGACGGCCTGCTTGATCTGGCGGTGTTCGAGGCGGCGCTGCGCGCGGATACCATCCTCGTCTCGGTGATGTTCGTCAATAACGAGATCGGCGTCATTCAGCCGATCGCCGAGATCGGTGAAATCTGCCGCGCCCGCGGAATCATCTTCCATGTCGATGCGGCCCAGGCCACCGGCAAGGTGGCGATCGATCTGGCAACGCTGAAAGTCGATCTGATGAGCTTTTGCGCACACAAGACCTATGGTCCGAAAGGCATCGGCGCCCTGTATGTGCGGCGCAAGCCGCGTGTTCGCCTGACCGCCCAGATGCACGGCGGCGGTCATGAACGGGGCTTTCGCTCAGGGACGCTGGCGACGCACCAGATCGTCGGCATGGGGGAATCGTTCCGCCTGGCTCGCCTGGAAATGGGCGCCGATAACGAACGCATCCGCATGCTGCGCGATCGCCTGCTGAAGGGATTGTCGGACATCGAACAGGTGTTCGTGAATGGCGACCTGGAACGTCGTGTGCCCCACAACCTCAACATCAGCTTCGCTTACGTCGAGGGCGAATCGCTGCTGATGGCGATCAAGGATCTTGCGGTGTCGTCCGGTTCGGCGTGTACTTCGGCCTCGCTCGAACCCTCGTACGTGCTGCGTGCGCTCGGTCGCGAAGACGAACTGGCGCACAGCTCGATTCGCTTCACGCTCGGTCGCTTCACCACCGAAGAAGAGATCGACTACGCCATCAAGCTCCTGCACGACAAGATCGGCCGGCTGCGCGAGTTGTCACCGCTCTGGGAGATGGTGCAGGAAGGGATTGATTTGAGTACGGTCCACTGGGCCGCCCATTGATAAAGCACGCCAAGGAGAAACGTCATGGCATATAGCGTCAAGGTTCTGGATCACTACGAAAATCCGCGTAACGTCGGCTCGTTCGGCAAGGAAGAGGAAGGCGTGGCGACCGGGATGGTCGGTGCCCCGGCCTGCGGCGATGTGATGAAGCTGCAGATCAAGGTCGGCAAGGGCGGCGTCATCGAAGACGCCAAGTTCAAGACCTACGGCTGCGGCTCGGCGATCGCTTCCTCCTCGCTGGTGACCGAATGGGTCAAGGGCAGAACGATCGATCAGGCACTGGACATCAAGAATACCCAGATCGCCGAAGAACTGGCGCTGCCGCCGGTCAAGATCCACTGCTCGATTCTCGCCGAGGACGCGATCAAGGCGGCGGTGGCTGATTACAAGAAGAAACACAGCGAACCGATCGTTGCCTGACCGGCAGCCAAACCCGACTACAGATACAGGAGGATTTGCATGGCAGTCACGCTTTCTGAACGAGCCGCCAGCCACGTGGCCAACTACATGGTCAAACGCGGCAAGGGAATCGGCTTGCGCCTCGGGGTACGCACCAGCGGCTGCTCGGGAATGGCCTACAAACTCGAGTTCGCCGATGTCGCCCACGTGGATGACATCGAATTCGAATCGCACGGCGTCAAGGTGCTGATCGACCCGAAGAGTCTGCCCTACCTCGACGGAACCGAGCTTGACTACGCCCGCGAGGGCCTCAACGAGGGTTTCCGCTTCAACAACCCGAACGTCAAGGATGCCTGCGGCTGCGGCGAGAGCTTCAACGTGTGATTTTTCCAAACATCATGGAATTCAACGCCGAGCGTTTCCTGGCCGATCATTTTTCGCTGTTCGACATGCCGCCGGCTTTCCGGCTGGATGCCACCCTGCTCGATCGACGCTATCTCGAGTTGCAGTCCCGGATCCATCCGGATCGCTTTGCGAATTCGAGCGAAGCCGAGCGGCGGCATTCGCTGCAGTGGGCGACCCGGGTCAATGAAGGCTACCAGACGCTCAGGAAACCGCTGGCGCGAGCGAAATATCTGCTGCAGCTGGCAGGGCAGGAGATCGGCAGCGAGAGCAGTGTGCTGATACCGGTCGATTTTCTCGTCGAACAGATGGAATGGCGGGAGGCGGTCGCCGAATCGCGCGCCGCCGGCGATCATCATGAGCTTGAACGTCTGCATCATCGCTTGAAGCGCGACATGCTGGAACGTTACGAGGAGGTCGCGGCGCTGCTTGACGATCAGTCCGACCTTGCGCAGGCGGCTGACCGCGTGCGACGACTGATGTTCCTCGAGAAGCTGCTGGTCGAGATCGACGAGGCAATGACGGCGTGCGACGGCTAGGCAGGAACAGGAAAAAGCGGGGCAACGGGTAGCGAAGAGGAGGCAGAGCGCTCGTCTTTCAACGCCCGGAAGCCACACCAGCAACCAGCCTCAGGATCTTACTTTCTTCATGGCACTCTTACAGATCGCGGAACCTGGCGAGTCAGCCACCCCGCACCAGCATCGGCTGGCCGTCGGCATCGACCTCGGGACGACCAATTCCCTGGTCGCAACCGTGCGCAGCGGGCTGGCAGTGGTCATCAGCGACGAACTCGGGCGCCCGCTGCTGCCCTCGGTGGTCCGTTACCTGCCCAACGGACAGACTGAAGTCGGCTACGAGGCACAAGCCAGGCAGACCTCGGATCCGCGCAACACCATCGCATCGGTCAAACGCTTCATGGGCCGCGGCCTGCAGGACATCGCCCTGCGCGAAGCGATGCCCTACGTCTTCGACGATGCGCCCGGGATGTTGCGCCTGCAGACGGTGGCCGGGCGCAAGAGCCCGGTCGAAGTGTCGGCCGAGATCCTGCGGGTGCTGCGGCTGCGTGCCGAGGCGGCGCTGGGCGGACCGCTGGTCGGTGCCGTGATCACCGTTCCCGCCTACTTCGATGACGCCCAGCGCCAGACCACCAAGGACGCCGCCCGTCTCGCCGGATTGCCGGTGCTGCGGCTGCTCAACGAGCCGACTGCGGCAGCCATCGCGTATGGTCTCGACAATGCCGCCGAAGGGATCTACGCGGTCTATGATCTGGGCGGCGGCACCTTCGATATCTCGATCCTCAAGCTCTCCCGAGGCGTCTTCGAGGTGCTGGCGACGGGCGGCGACTCCGCCCTCGGGGGCGACGACTTCGACCACCGCATTTTCTGCTGGATGCTCGAAACTGCCGGGCTCAAGCCCCTCTCGCCCGAGGATGCGCGCATGTTGTTGACCCACGCCCGTGAGGCCAAGGAATACCTGACCTTTCACGGCGTTGCGCCGATCCACGCTCGGCTCGGCAGTGGCGAAACCATTGATCTCACGCTGTCGACCGAGATCTTTGCCGAGATCACCCAGACCCTGGTCGCCAAGACCATGCAACCGGTGAAGAAGGCGCTGCGCGACGCCGGCCTGTCGATCGCCGACGTCAAGGGAGTGGTGATGGTCGGCGGTGCAACGCGCATGCCGCAGATTCAGCGCGCTGCCGGCGATTTCTTCCGCCAGGAGCCGCTGAACAACCTCGATCCGGACAAGGTCGTCGCCATCGGCGCCGCCACCCAGGCCAACCTGCTGGCAGGCAATGGTCTCGCCGGTGACGAGTGGCTGCTGCTTGACGTGATTCCCCTGTCGCTGGGGCTGGAGACGATGGGCAGCCTGGTCGAGAAGATCATCCCGCGCAATTCGACGATTCCGACCGCGAGAGCGCAGGACTTCACGACCTTTCGTGACGGCCAGACGGCGCTCGCCGTGCATGTCGTCCAGGGCGAGCGCGAACTGGTCAGCGACTGCCGTTCGCTGGCGCGCTTCGAACTGCGCGGCATTCCGCCGATGGTCGCCGGCGCCGCCCGTATTCGCGTCACTTTCCAGGTCGATGCCGACGGTCTGCTGTCGGTCACCGCCCGCGAACAGACCTCGGGAGTTGTTGCGAGCATCGTCGTCAAGCCCTCCTACGGCATCTCCGATGACGAAATTGCCGGCATGCTCAAGGACTCCCTGGCGCACGTCAAGGATGACGCCGTGCGGCGCGCGCTCAAGGAATCGCAGGTGGATGGCCAGCGCTTGCTCGAAGCGGTGCGTTCGGCGCTCGCAACCGATGGCGAATTGCTTTCCGCCGAAGAGCTGGCGCGGGTCGAGGCAAGCCTCGTCAGGCTGGAGGAAGCGGCGCGCGGCGACAACCGGCGGCAGATCATGCTGGCGATGGACGACCTCGAAGCCGACACCCAGAACTTTGCCGCCCGGCGCATGGACAAGTCGATCCGGCGCGCCTTCACCGGCCGCAACATCAATGACCTCAGCCGGGAAATCAAAGCGCAGAAGACGGGAGAAACGGCATGACCCAGATCATCGTGCTGCCCCACCTTGATCTGTGTCCGGACGGCGCGCTGTTCGACGCGAGGCTCGGCGAATCGATCTGCCAGAACCTGCTCGAGAACGGCATCGCCATCGAGCATGCCTGCGAGATGTCCTGCGCCTGCACCACCTGCCACGTCATCATTCGCGAAGGTTTCAACTCGCTCGAGCCTTCGGACGAGGTCGAGGACGACCTGCTCGACAAGGCATGGGGCCTCGAACCGAATTCCCGCCTGTCGTGCCAGGCAATCGTCGATACGCAACCGCTGGTGATCGAGATTCCGCGCTACTCGATCAACATGATCAAGGAGGGCAAGCGATGAAATGGACCGATATCAACGACCTCGCGGTGGAGCTTGCGGAAGCACATCCCGCGGTCGACCCGATGAAGATCAACTTCGTCGACCTGATGCACTGGGTGCTGGCCCTGCCCGACTTCGACGATGATGCGAGGCATTGTGGCGAAAAGATCCTCGAAGCGATTCAGCAAGCCTGGATCGACGAACTGGCATGAAACCTGACGATACGGGCGGCAGTCAGCGCAACGTGCTCGGAGGCCTGCTCGGTTCGTGCAGCGAGAAACCGATCACCGGTTTTTTTCGTGACGGTTGCTGCAACACCAGCGACGAGGACTTCGGCAGTCACACCATCTGCGTCCTGCTCAGCAGCGATTTCCTGGAATTTTCCAAAGCCCGCGGCAACGATCTGTCCACGCCGCGGCCGGAGTTCGGGTTTCCCGGCCTCAAGGCGGGCGACCGCTGGTGCCTGTGTGCCGCGCGCTGGCGCGAGGCCCTGCAGGCCGGCAAGGCTCCCCGGGTCATTCTCAACGCGACCAATGAAGCCTGCCTGTTGATCGTCAGCCTCGACGACCTCAAGCGGCACGCGATCGACCTCAATTGAGTGAGCGCAAACAGATGAACCGGCGCTGAAGGTCCCGTGGACCAGCAGCGCCGGTGACGCGAGAAGTCGGCGCGGGATGCTCAGTGCTGGTGTTCGCTCGCCGGCCAGGCGGCGGTCAGCTCGCGCACCTCGGCCTGGACCTGAATGGACTCGATCTTCTTGTCCCGGCCTTCGATCTGCAGCGTCAGCGGCACCACATCGCCTTTCTTCAGCGGCTGTTTGAGCTTCATCAGCATCACGTGGTAGCCCCCCGGCCCGAGCTGCACCGGCTTGCCAGCCGGCAGTTCAAGCCGGGGCACCGCGCGCATGCGCATCACGCCGCCAGCCATCGTCATTTCATGGATTTCGCTGACCCCGGCGGTCGGGCTGCTGGCGCCGACCAGAGCCGCTCCCGACTTGCTGGTGATCTCCATGAAAGCGCCGGTCGCCTGTTGACTGGCGACCGTGCCGCGTACCCAGGGCGCCTTGACTTCGACATCGGCGGCGATCGCTGCCGCCGACGACAGGCTGCAAAACAGCGCCAGCGCGCCCACGGTTTGTCTTCTGTTCATCTTGTTCTCCTTGCTCGTTAAAAAAATACGATTATCGATGAGCGCTGATGCTGCCTGCGCTGGTGACCGCTCTTTAGGGCTTGATTCGCCAGTGGCCGGGCGACTCTTCGATCCACCAGCCGGCATGGAACTGCTCATGCCAGCGCCGGACCTGGGCTGCGCGGGCAGCCGGCTCCCAGGCCTGACCGCCATGCGCTTCGGCGATGGCGAAGATCAGCGAGTTGCGGTCCGGGTTCTCGTTGTCGATCAGTTTCTCGGCGATCTGCCGTTGCGCGAGGTTGAGGCGGCTGCCGTCACGCAGTTTGACCATGCCATCGTAACCGAGGCCGATGATCCCTGCGTCGTAGAAACGGACCAGCCGCGAAGCGCGCTGCGCGAGGCTGTGTTTGACCACCACCACCGGCGGCGTGCCGATGTCGAGGTTGATCTGCTCGGCCGCAGGCGCCGCGACGGCCGGGAGGGAAAGGAAAGCGAGCAGCAGGAAAATGCGTTGCATGTCTTTTTTCCGAAATACTACTTGCCGGCCAGCAACAGCTTGAGGTCGGCGGCGACGTTAGCGGGGGTTTCACCGTGGCGGACGAGCAAGCGCAAGCGACCCTGGGGATCGAAAACATAGCTGCCGGTCGAGTGATCGATGCTGTAACTCTCGGCTGTCGTCCCCGCCTGCCGCGCATAGAAAACCTTGAAATCCTTGGCCGTGGCGGCAGTCGTCGCCTCGTCGCCGTAAAGTCCGATGAAGCTCGGGTGGAAAGTGGTGACATACGCGGCGAGCAGTTCCTGCGTGTCACGTGCCGGATCGAGGGTGACGAAGAGCACCTGGACGCGGCCGGCGTCGTCGCCGAGCAGGGTCAATGTTTCGCGCATCGAGAGCAGCGTCGTCGGGCAGACATCCGGGCACTGGGTGAAGCCGAAGAAAAGAATCACCGCCTTGCCCTGGAAGTCAGCCAGTCGGCGGGGCTTCCCATGATGGTCGGTCAAGGCGAGTTGCTTGCCCCAATCGACCCCGGAAATGTCGTTCGATTTGAAATTCGGCGGCTGCGAGCAAGCGGAAAAAAAGAGCGTGCAGCAGAGGATGAGCGTCGGGAAGATCTTCATGGTCTTGATGGTCTTTGAGGTCGATTCCAGATCGACCATTGTCGCTCATTTCCGGCCGCTGGCGCGGTCAGGGAATGAATGACCACTCGATCTCGTCACTGCGCTCGATGCCGCCGGTCATCGCCCGACACAGACCGATGAACTCGCGCATGCCCGCCGTCTGGAATTTGCGGCGGTGCCAGAGAAACTGGAAGGACCTGCGCAGGTCGAGTTCGGGCGTCTCGATGGCCACCAGGCTGCCCCGACGGAAGGCTTCGCGCAGCGCGAGGCGCGAGATGCAGGCGATGCCGAGGCCGAACTCGACGGCCCGCTTGATCGCTTCGGTATGTTCGAGTTCGAGCCGAATCGTCAATGCGCGGTGCTGATGACGAAGCGCCTGGTCGAGCGTCTCGCGGGTCCCCGAACCCGGCTCGCGAACGATCCATGACTCGTCGGCGAGTTCTGCGAGCGTCGCCCTGCCCGCCGCGGCCAGACGATGGCCCGGCGCACAGAACACCACCAGTTCGTCGGCCACCCACTGTTCGGTGACCAGATCCGGGTGGCGGCAGCTGCCTTCGATCAGTCCCAGATCGAGTTCGTGACGCGCCAGATGATCGATGATCGTCGTCGTGTTGTGCACCTTCAGCTGCAGCGCACTCTCCGGGTGGCGCTTGAGGAAATCGGCGACGATCAGGGTTGCCAGATAGTTGCCGATGGTCAGCGTCGCGCCGATGCGCAGCTGGCCGTAACCGGCGCGACCTTCGAGGACGCTGGCGATCGCCGCCGCCCGCTCGATCAGCTCGACCGCCTGCGGCAGCAGCCCCTGGCCGAGCTCGTTGAGGCGCAAGGTCTTGCCGAACCGGTCGAAAAGTTGGGTGTCGTACGCTCGTTCCAGTTCGGCAAGCGCGCTGCTGGTGGCCGACTGCGACAACGAGAGGTCTTCGGCCGCCCGCGAAACGCTTTCGCGCCGAGCGACGGCAACAAAGACCTCAATCTGGCGAAGGCTGTACCGCATATCTATTTTGCAGATATCGTTTATTCAAAAAATCGGTTTTACAAATATAGCATGCGGGAATACGATTGCCGCATCAAGAGTCCACCATGGTGAAAACGATGAGCAACTATTCCGCCCAACGCGTCCTTTCGGTTCATCACTGGAACGAAACCCTGTTCAGTTTTCGCACCACCCGTGATCCCGGTCTGCGCTTCATCAACGGCCAGTTCGTGATGGTCGGTCTGCCGCAGGAGGGCCGACCGCTGACCCGTGCCTACAGCATCGCCAGCGCCAACCACGACGAGTATCTCGAATTTTTCAGCATCAAGGTGCCCGACGGCCCGCTGACCTCGAAGCTTCAACATCTGGCGGTCGGTGACGAGGTCGTCGTCAGCCGCAAGCCGACCGGCACGCTGGTGTTGCGCGACCTGCGACCAGGCCAGCACCTCTACCTGCTCGCCACCGGTACCGGCCTCGCGCCGTTCATCAGCCTGATCCAGGATCCTGAAACGTACGAGCGTTTCGAAAAGGTGGTGCTGATCCACGGCGTCCGCTGGATCAAGGATCTCGCTTACAGCGAGTTCATCAGCGACCAGTTGCCGCAGCACGAATTCTTCGCCGATCTGGTGCGCGACAAGCTGATCTACTATCCGACGGTGACCCGCGAACCCTTCCACCATCAGGGCCGGATCACGCAGCTCGTCGACAGTGGCCGCCTCTTCAGCGACCTCGGCCTGCCTCCCCTCGACCCGGCGCGTGACCGCGCGATGGTCTGCGGCAGCCCGACGATGATCAAGGACTGCTGTGCCCTGCTCGACAGTCGCGGCTTCCAGGTGTCGCCGTACATCGGCGCGCAGGGCGACTACGTCATCGAGCGGGCCTTCGTCGACAAATAGGCGGAGCGGTTTTCCGGGGCCAGTCTCGGGTAGACTTGCGCTTTTGCGGACGCCTCTGGTTCGCCGACCGCTTTTCAACCCTGGATCGACAGCAAAGCCATGGCTCAATACGTATTCACGATGAACCGCGTGGGCAAGATCGTCCCGCCCAAACGCCAGATCATCAAGGACATCTCGCTTTCCTTCTTCCCTGGAGCAAAGATCGGCCTCCTTGGGCTCAACGGCTCGGGCAAATCGACCGTCCTGCGCATCATGGCCGGCATCGACAAGGACATCATCGGCGAAGCGACGCCGATGCCCAACCTGCACATTGGCTACCTGGCGCAGGAACCGCAGCTCGACCCGACGAGGACCGTCCGCGAGGAAATCGAGTCCGGTCTCGGCGAAGTGTTTGCGGCTCAGGCCAGGCTCGATGAAGTCTATGCCGCCTACGCCGAAGCCGACGCCGATTTCGATCAGCTCGCCGAAGAACAGGCGCGTCTCGAGGCGATCATCGCGAGCGCCGGACCGGATCTTGCGAGCCAGCTCGAACTCGCTGCCGACGCGCTGCGCCTGCCACCCTGGGACGCCCTGATCGGCAAGCTCTCGGGCGGCGAGAAGCGGCGCGTCGCGCTGTGCAGGCTGCTGCTCTCGAAGCCGGACATGTTGCTGCTCGATGAACCGACCAACCATCTCGACGCCGAGTCGGTCGAATGGCTCGAACAGTTCCTGGTCCGCTTCCCCGGCACGGTGGTCGCCGTGACGCACGACCGCTACTTTCTCGACAACGCCGCCGAGTGGATTCTCGAACTCGACCGCGGCCACGGCATCCCCTGGAAAGGCAACTATTCGAGCTGGCTCGCACAGAAGGAAGCTCGCCTGGAAACCGAAGGCCGGCAGGAAATGGGCCGCATGAAGGCGATGAAACAGGAACTCGAATGGGTGCGGCAGAACCCGAAAGCCCGCCAGGCGAAGAGCAAGGCGCGCTTGTCCCGCTTCGAGGAACTGTCGAGCGTCGAATACCAGAAGCGTAACGAAACCCAGGAGATCTTCATCCCGGTCGGTGAGCGCCTCGGCGGCAAGGTGATCGAATTCTCGAACGTCAGCAAATCCTTTGGCGACCGCCTGCTGCTCGACAAGCTGAGCTTCAACGTACCGCCAGGAGCGATCGTCGGCATCATCGGCCCCAACGGCGCCGGCAAGTCGACGCTGTTCCGGATGCTGATCGGCAGCGAGCAGCCGGACTCGGGTGAAATCGAGATCGGCAACACCGTCAAGCTGGCTTACGTCGACCAGAGCCGCGATTGCCTCGACGGCGACAAGACCGTCTTCGAGGAGATCTCCGGCGGAGCCGAGTTGCTCACCGTCGGCCGCTATGAAACTCCGGCCCGGGCCTACATCAGCCGCTTCAACTTCAAGGGCGGTGATCAGCAGAAGCGGGTCGGCCAACTCTCCGGCGGCGAGCGCGGTCGCCTGCACATGGCCAGAACGCTGATCGCCGGCGGCAACGTCCTGCTGCTCGACGAGCCTTCGAACGACCTGGATGTCGAAACGCTGCGCGCACTCGAAGACGCCCTGCTCGAATTTGCCGGCAGCGTGCTGGTGATTTCGCACGACCGCTGGTTCCTCGACCGCATCTGCACCCACATCCTCGCCTGCGAGGGGGATTCGCAATGGACCTTCTTCGCCGGCAACTATCACGAGTACGAAGAAGACAAGAAACGCCGGCTCGGCGAAGATGCCGCGAAACCGAAACGGATTCGCTACAAACCGATCACGCGTTGAGCGGAAGGTCGCTTTACAAGGGTTTGCAAGCCTGGTGCTTGACTTGGCCTGTTGGGGCCGTATAATGCGCACTTCCTTGAAGTCGCATGCAGTCGGACTTTGATGAAGGCGCGTAGCTCAGCTGGTTAGAGCACCACCTTGACATGGTGGGGGTCGTTGGTTCGAGTCCAATCGCGCCTACCAGGCATATCTCGATCACCGGCTGCTCTGGCGGCCAGATATCCCTGGAAGACAGTCAATTCATCGACAGCATGATCAAGCCGCCCATGGGCGGCTTTTTCTTTGCTGCGGCGTTATTTCTTTCCCCTGCCGGGAACGGCGCCAAGCGACGGCATGCTGACCGATCGCTGCGGTGCTTGCGAAAACACTGTCTGGGCCGCGCCCGCTTCGTTCTGGGCTTTGGCGACCGGAAGCGAAGCCGGACTTCAACTCTTCAACTCTTCAACTATGCCGCTATCAGGCAATGCGATAACATGGGACAGTTGCTGACGAACGGCCCGCGCTGTGCGGGGGTCGTCGAATGATCGAGAATGTCTGATGACTCAGGCCAGGACCGTTGCCAAGGCAGGGGAGAGCCCAGCCCACGGGGTCCGGATTCGTCAGCCGAGGCGTCAGGCCCCTCGCCGTCGCCAGTGGCCAATCAGGAACACGAAGGAGTAGGACACATGGACAAGCCCGCTGAACGACTCGCAGCCGAGACCGAAGCCAGCCTGCTGTCAGCCTCACCGGAAGAATACATGTCGGCCGGGCAACTGGCTTTCTTTCGCCGCCGCCTGCTCGCCGACGAGCAGGCCCTGCTCTCGGCCGTCAAGGCGACCGCGGGCCACCTGCAGGAGAGTGGAACGAGTTCCGACTGGAACGATAGAGCCAGCGCCGAAGAAGAGCATACCCTCGAACTGCGGGTCCGGGATCGAGAGCGCAAGCTCCTGCAGAAAATCCGCGAAGCCCTGCGCCGCATCGACGACGGCAACTACGGCTGGTGCGAGGAGACCGGCGAAGCGATCGGCATCGCCCGGCTTCTGGCACGACCGACGGCGGCGCTGTGCCTGGAAGCACAGGAGCGCCGCGAACAGACCAAGCGCCGCTTCGGCTGATGCCGGGACATTCGGACGGCCAGTTGACACCTCGCCGGCCGGCGGTCGCGCCCGGTGACCGGCCCCGGGCGCTTCGGCAGGTATCGGCAACGGTGCTGTTCGCCGATATTTGCGGCAGCACCCGCTTGTTCGAAGAATATGGCGATTGGCAGGCGCGTCAGATCGAGAGCCAGGTTCTCGAGTTGCTCAAGGTCAAGACCACCGAGTTCGACGGTACAGTCATCAAGACCATCGGCGACGAACTGATGAGCCGCTTTCCGGATGCCGGACGAGCGGTCAATGCCGCCTGCGAAATGCACGCCGCCATCAAGGATTCGCCGTCCTTGATGGAATTCAATATCGCCGTCAAGATTGGTCTGCAGCACGGCCCCCTCCTCGTCGAACATGACGACCTGTTCGGCGATGCGGTCAATGTGGCCGCCCGGATGGTTTCGCTGGCCAAGGCTGACCAGATCATCACCACCCGCGAAACGGCTCTCCACCTGCCGCAGGATCTCGAACAGATGACCCGCAGCCTCGGTCGCTCACGGGTGCGCGGCAAGCAGGAGGAGATCGAAATCGTCGAAGTGATCTGGCAGGAGGCCTCGAGCCTGACCCAGGTCATCAGCCTCGGGCAGCCCGAGGAACTGCGCGCCCTGCTGTTCGCTCGCCTGGTCCTCATGCACCGCGGCGTCACGTTCGAGATGATGCCCGATTCGCCGATCTTCACCATTGGTCGCGGGGAAAAGAACAGTCTGGTGCTCGATCATGACCGGGTGTCCCGCAGTCACGCCGACATCCAGTATCGCCAGGGCCGCTTCATTCTGGTCGATGGCAGCACCAACGGAACCTACCTGTTCCTCGAAAACGGCGCCCGCTATTTCGTGCAGCGTGAAGAGTTCCCCCTGCACGACCGGGGGATCATCAGCGCCGGACAGGCAGTGAGCGATGACGCTGCCGACCTCATCCATTTCAAAACTTTCTGACGCCTCTTGCTTGCCGGCGAAAAGTCGCTATAATGCGCAGCTTCCAAGGCGTCAGCACAACATCGCACGCCAGCAGACCTGCGCTGCAGAAGTCGTTGTTCCAGAAACAGGGAGTGGTAGTTCAGTTGGTTAGAATACCGGCCTGTCACGCCGGGGGTCGCGGGTTCGAGTCCCGTCCACTCCGCCAACCCAGCAAGAGCCCAGTCACGACTGGGCTTTTTTGTTGTGCAATTCCCATGGCGCCGGCTACGCTTTTCGCCCAATTGTCGTCCACCTCGACGGCCAGTCTGTTCTATAATCATCGGCTTGCAGTCTAATCATTTGACCAGGTGATCCCTCGTGTGCAGCGGGATGAACTGGTGCCCACCCGAGAGCGAGAACAGGATGTACGGATGACGCCACGAATCGCGTTTGCAGTTGCGTTTGCGTTTGCCTGCGGGATGGTATCGGCTGAAGAAATGGCCAGCCAGACCCTGCCCGGCAACCTCCCCCCGCTGCAGGCCGATACGGCTGATGCCGGCGGAGGACTGCACGGGGCCTTGCCGGTCGTCGAACTCGTCGCCCCCCTGCAGTTGCCGGAGACCATTGACCTCACCTCCGAGCCTGAGGAACTGTTCCAGCGCATGCGCCAGGGTTTCGCCATGCCGAACATCAACAACGCCCTGGTTCTCCATTACCAGCAGTGGTATCTCAATCACCCCGAGTCCTTGCGCCGCATGGTCGAGCGCAGCAGCCGCTACCTGCACCACATCGTCGAGGAAATCGAGAAGCGTGGCATGCCGATGGAGCTCGCCCTGCTGCCGATGGTCGAAAGCGCCTACAACCCGACGGCCTACTCGCGCAGTCACGCCTCCGGTCTCTGGCAATTCGTCCCGGCCACCGGCAAGCAATACAAGCTCCAACAGAACTGGTGGGTCGACGAGCGGCGAGACATCGTCGCCTCGACCGCCGCCGCCCTCGAATACCTGCAGTACATCTATGACCTGCACGGCGACTGGCACCTGGCGCTCGCCTCCTACAACTGGGGCGAAGGCGCGGTCGGCCGGGCGATCAACAAGAACAAGGCCAGCGGGCTGCCAACCGACTATCAGAGACTGAACATGCCCGAGGAAACGCGGCATTACGTCCCCAAGCTTCAGGCCCTGAAAAACGTCTTCAGCAACCCCAACATCCTGGCCAGCCTCAACATCCGGGGCGTCCCCAACCGGCCCTATTTCGCGACGGTCACCCAGACCGCCAACATCGACGTCAAGCTGGCCGCAAAGCTTGCCGAAATGCCGGTGCAGGAATTCGTCGCGCTGAACCCGGCGCACAATCGCCCGGTGATCAAGTCCGAAACACCGATGGTGATCCCCGCGGACAAGGTCAACACCTTCATCAGCAATCTCGAAGCCCATGAGGAGAGCGAACAGCCCTTGTCCTCGTGGCAGGCCTACACCTTGCGTGCAGGCGACAAGCTGGAAGAGGTCGCGCCGCGTTTCGGCATGACAGTGGCCAACCTCAAGGCGGTCAATGGCATCAGCGGCAGGATCCGGGTGGCTCCCGGACTGACCCTGCTGGTCGCCGGACATGAGGGCACGAGCACCGCCGACCTGACCGACCTGGCCGACCAGCCTGGCCAGCAAGCCGCACTGCAGCCACCGCTCGAGCAGCGACTGCGGGAAGCTCCGATTGCGGCGACGCGGACGATTGCCGCCGAACCGCCAAGGATCGCCGCCGTCGAAGCGCGCCGGCTGCCGACCCCGGAAGCGCCGCCGGCGACGCGCACGCACACGGTAGGCAAGGGTGAAACGCTGCTCAGGATCGCCCAGCGCTACGACATGAGCCTCGCCGAACTGAAAGCGATCAACAAGCTGCGCGCCAACCAGGTGAACGCCGGCACCCGGCTGTCGGTCACCGCACCCGATGCGATCGGCAAGCCGCAACGCGCCACGCTGGCGGCGAACGACAGCAAGCAGGAAAAGCAGGACAAGGCAGACAGCAAGCAGACGGTGACCAGGAGCGCCGCCCAAAGCGTCGCCAGCAGCCGCAGCCACACCGTCCGCAAAGGCGAAACGCTCTCGCAGGTGGCCAGCCGCTATGATCTCTCGGTCGCCGAACTGAAGCAGATCAACAAACTCAAAGACAACCAGGTGAACGCCGGCACCAGGCTGATGCTGGCCGCCGCCGAGCCGGTCAGCAAACCGGCCGCAGACAGGGCGCGCGGCGAGGTCGCCGAGAGCCGGCTCGAGAAGACTGTCAAAGGGCGCCCGAGCCTCGCCAGGACCGAAGCCAGGACGGTCGAAAAGACCGGCAGCAAGGCCGGCGCTTCTGAGCAGAACCACCGCGGCGGCCGGAAGCAGATGAAGGTCGCGCAATACACGATTCGCCAGGGCGACACGCTGGTTTCGATCGCCCGCCAGTTCCGGGTCGAGAAGGACGACATCCTGCGCTGGAACCGCATCGAGAGCAAGGGCCTCAAGCCCGGCAAGACGCTGACCATCCAGCTCGTCCAGAACGCCTACTGACGGCGCGGTGTTTTTGCCAGGACAAACTTTGCCAGGACAAACGCCGCCGCGAGGCGGCGTTTGCGTGTATGAGGAAGCGTCCGGCAATTACGGCCAGAGGTGGCAGTTCACCGTCTGCGTCGTGGTCAGCGTCGTCGTCCCGGGATAGCGCTCCCGGCAGATCGGCATGGCGTGCCGGCAGCGGGGATGGAAATGGCAGCCTGGAGGGGGATTGGCCGGTGACGGGGTTTCACCCGGCAGGCGGATGAACTCGGGCTGCGCATCGAGGCGCGGACTGGGCACCGCCGACAACAGGGCGCGGGTGTACGGATGCCGGGGCGAGCGCAGCACTTCATCGACCGTCCCGCGCTCGACGATGCGGCCGAGGTACATCACCGCCACCTCATGCGCAAGATGATCGACGACGGCGAAGTTGTGCGTGATGAACAGGTAGGCGAGGCCGAGATCGGCCTGCAGCGCGGCTAGCAGGTTGAGGATCTGCGCCTGTACCGAGACGTCGAGCGCCGACGTCGGTTCGTCGCAGATCACGAGATCCGGCTGCACCGCGAGCGCCCGGGCGATCGCGATGCGCTGCCGCTGACCGCCCGAGAACTCGTGCGGATAACGGCCAGCCGCTTCCGGCGAGAGTCCGACCTGCTGCAGCACGGTGGCGATCGCCGCGCGCCGCGCATCGCTTCCCCCCGCGGCGGCGGCCATTCCCAGCGCGTGCATGCCTTCGCCGATGATCTCGCCAACCGACAGCCGCGGATTGAGCGATGCGAACGGGTCCTGGAAAATCATCTGCAGGCGTCGGCGCAGCGGCCGCAAGGCACGCCTCGACTGACCGCCGAGGGCCTCGCCGAGCAGGCGAACGCTGCCGCCGGTGGCCGGCAGGAGTTGCAGGATCGCCTTGCCGACCGTCGTCTTGCCGCATCCCGATTCGCCGACCAGTGCCAGCGTGCGGCCGCGCGCGAGTTCGAGCGAGACGCCATCGACCGCACGCACTTCACCGACCGCGCGTTGCAGGATGCCGCGCCGGATCGGAAAGTGCACGCACAGATCGCTCACCGAAAGCAGCACCGCTTCGTTCCCCGGCCCGGCGGCAACAGCTGCCGAAGCAGACTCGGCAGCCCGATCGGCGCTGACCCGCCCTGCCCCCTGCCCGCCATCGAGATGGCAGCGCAGACGATGGCCGACGCCGATTTGCCGCCACTCGGGCGACTGCTGGCGACAGCGCTCCCAGGCGTGCGAACAGCGCGCCGCGAAGCGGCAGCCGCCGGGCATCTCGGCCAACGGCGGCAGCTGGCCGGGAATCGTCTCCAGTCGGCCACCGCGGCGCGCGAGATCGGGCAAGGCGGCAAAGAGTTTCTGCGTATACGGGTGGCGGGGCGACGAGAAAAAGACCTCGCGCGGCGCTTCCTCGACGATCTCGCCGGCGTACATGACGCTGACCCGCGTCGCCATCTGCGCGACGACCCCCAGGTCGTGGGTGATCAGCAGCATGCCCATCGCGTGCTCGGCCTGCAGCCGGCGCAGCAGTTCGAGCACCTGCGCCTGGATGGTCACGTCGAGCGCCGTCGTCGGCTCATCGGCGATCAGCAGGCGTGGCCTGCCGGCGAGCGCAATGGCGATCATCACCCGCTGCTTCATGCCGCCGGAGAGCTGGAAGGGATACTCGCCGAGCCGTCGTTCGGGATCCGCGATGCCGACCGCGGTCAGCAGCTCGAGCGAGCGTTCGCGGGCCGCCGAACCGGCCAGGTCGAGATGACGTTCGAGCACCTCGGCGAGCTGGCGGCCGACGGTGAGCACCGGGTTGAGGCTGGTCGCCGGCTCCTGAAAGATCATCGACATGCCGCCGCCGCGAACGTCGCGCATCTCGGCTTCGGCCAGGCACAACAGATCGCGTCCCGCGAACGACACTTCACCGCCAACGATCCGCCCCGCCGCCGGCAGCAAGCGCAGGAGCGCGAGCGCGGTCGCCGACTTGCCGCAGCCCGACTCGCCGAGCAGCGCCAGCGTCTCGCCGGCGGCGACCTCGAAGTCGATTCCATCGACCGCCGGCAGCAGCGAACGGGCGCTGACAAAAGCGACCTGCAGCGTGCGCACGGCGAGCAGCACTTCGTCGTTCAAGCGGTCCTCCCGGCTCATGCCGAACCCGCCAGGCGGGGGTCGAAAGCGTCGCGCACGGCGTCCGCCAGCAGATTGGCTGCCAGCACCAGCGCAAACATGAAAACGAAGGCAGCGGCCAGCGACCACCAGACCATGGGTTCGCGCGCAAGCTCCAGGCGCGCGTTGTTGATCATCGTGCCGAAGCTGATCATCGTCGGATCGACGCCGATACCGACATAGGAGAGCACCGCTTCGGCGAGCACCAGGCTCGAAAAGTCCATCACCAGCGCGATGATCACGATGTGCATCAGGTTGGGCAGGATGTGGCGCACGATGATCCGCAGGTCGGAGACGGCGAAAGCCTGTGCCGCCTGGATGTACTCGAGTTCGCGCAGCTTCAGCGTCTCGCCGCGCAGCAAGCGGCACAGCCCGGTCCAGCTGGTGACGCCGAGAATGAAGCAGAGCGCCAGCAGGCGCAGGTCGGCGCGTTCGGCAGCGGTCGCGAACCATTGCGGGTGGCTGTCGATCACCACCTGCATCATCAGCACGGCGGCGGCGATCAGCAAAACGCCGGGGATCGAACTCAGGGTGGTGTACAGGTACTGGATCAGGTCATCGACCCAGCCGCGGAAGTAGCCGGCGATGACGCCGAGCAGAATCGACAGCGGCAGCATCACCAGCGTCGTCACGAGACCGATGACGAGCGCCGTGCGCACGCTTTTCAACACCTGGTAGAGAACGTCCTGGCCGACCTTGTCGGTCCCGAAGACATGGTAATCGACCGCCAGCAGCGCCAGCGGCAGGCCGATCATGAGCAGCCCGGCAATCGCTGCGAGCACCGCATTCCAGGCAAAATCGCTCTCGTTGCGCCAGATTCGCCGCCACGCATCCCCTGCGGAGCAGGCTTCGCGACGCGCGAGAAAGACGGCCGTCGCGACCGCCAGCGCCGACCAGACAACGAGCGCGATGGCCAGCGCCTGCACGACGCGACGGCCGATGTCGGCGTCGCGCCGTGCTTCATCGCTACCCAGATGCGCGCCGCCATATTTGAGGCGCGGGTATTCGCGAACCGTGTGCAGCTCGCCATCGGCGCCCCGCAGTTCGATCGATTCCTTGGCATGCGCGCGCGTCGCCAGCGGTTCCGAATAGGTCTTCTCGTTGCGTGTGCGCAGCACGCTGATCATGCCATCGAGCAGGGACAACACTTCGACCGCGTAGACCGGCTGCTGGCTGCTACCGGCGCCCTGGCCGGCAGTGTTTTCGAGGCGCGGGCGATAGTGGAGCGAATCGAGCAGGCCGACGACGACGAAGGCAATCAGCACCGTCGCCGAGGCCATTCCCGCCCGGCTGCGACCGACCCGTTGCCAGGCTGCGCGCAACAAGGGGTTGCGCGAAGAGCAGGCGCCGAGGACGACGGCACCGACCAGCAGCAAGCAGATCAGCACATCGGACCAGAGGATGACGGGCAGAAAAGACATCAGCTGAAGCGAATCCGGGGATCGACGAAAGAGTAGGAAAGGTCGGTGAGGATCAGGCCGACGATGTAGAGTACCGAGCCGATGAAAACCATCGCGCGAACAACGGCGAAATCCTGCGCATTGATCGCGTCGATCGTGTAGCTGCCGAGCCCCGGAATGCCGAAGAACGATTCGGTCAGCAGCGAGCCCATGAAGAGGAGCGGGATGACGACGACGACGCCGGTCAGGATCGGAATCAGCGCGTTGCGCAGGACGTGCCGGAAGAGCACGGTGACTTCGGACAGCCCCTTGGCGCGCGCCGTGCGCACATAGTCCTTCGAGATTTCCTCAAGGAAGATCGTGCGATACCAGCGGGTCGACGAACCGATCCCCGAGACGACGCCGATCAGCACCGGCAGGATGAGGAACTTCCAGGCGTCGAGACCGCCGCCGTAGCCCGAGATCGGCACCAGCTTCCAGACCTTGCTCACCAGGTACTGGCCGCCAATGATATAGAAGAGGCCCGAGATCGACATCATCGCGACGCAGACAACCACCCCCCAGAAGTCGAGATAGCTGGCGCGAAAGAAGGTCAGCAGCAGGGCAAACGAGATCGTCACCCACAGGCCGAGAATGAAGGTCGGCAGCGCGATGGCGAGCGACGGCCCCATGCGGCTGGCGATTTCCCGGGCGATGTCACGGCCGTCCTCGGCACGTCCGAAGTCGCCGGCAAACATGCGTGCCGACTTGCTGAAAAAAATGGTGTCGGTGATAACGCCCGCGCCGCTGGCCGCCGGATTGAAGAACAGCGGCTTGTCGTAACCCCGTTCGGCTTTCCAGCGCTCGATCGCTTCCGGCGTCACGCGCTTGACGCCAAGCTGCATGCGCGCCATGTCATCGGGCGTGTTCACGATGAAGAAGAGCGCGAAGGTGATCAGATTGACGCCGATCAGGATCGGCAGGGCGTAGAGCAGGCGGCGGACGAGATAGGCGAGCATGGTCGGCGAATATACCTCAAGCCGTCGTCAATGACCGCTGCGGCGCGCTCGGCAAGCGGGAAATGACGGTCGATCGCCGCGATCCGGGTTCAATGATCGCTCGCGGCCACTCATTGCCGCCCGCGCGGATCGCTTGCGGGATGCGCATCAGCGGGCCGTGCTGCGCTCGCGTCGGCGATAGGCGATCGCCGCCGGCAGGATCACCGCGACCAGGAACAGCGCGGCCGCAGCCAGCGGCCAGAGCACCGGCTGATTCCATTGCTGCCGCAGCCGCTGCCGCTCGGCGGCATCGACGCGCTGGTACTTGAGGATGTTGTTGCCGACATCGGTCGGCTTGCGGTTGTGCAGCCAGCGATGCCCCAGGGTGTAGCTCTTCGGATGGAAGCCGTAGATCCAGGGCGCGTCGTGCTGCAGCACGCTGATCGCCTGGCGAATCATCGCCAGGCGCTCCTTGCCGCGCGGGCCGTCACTCTCCATGTCCTTCAACTGCTCGTACAGACGGTCGAACTGCGGATTGACGTAGTTCGAAGCGTTTTCACCCGCCCGGGCGACCTTGCCTTCGGAGCCGGCGAGCAGGAAGAGGAAGTTCTCCGGATCCGGATAGTCGGCATTCCACCCGAGGTAATAGAGCTGCACCGCGCCCTTGCGAACCTTCTCCTGAAAGCGGTTGAAGTCGGTCGAGCGGACCACGAGTTGGATGTCGAGCTTGGCGAACTGGCGCGTCAGCCAGTCGAGCCGCGACTTTTCGCCCATGCCGCCGGTTGTCGTGTCGAGGTTCAAGACCAGCGGCTCGCCCGTCGTCGCGTGGCGACCATTCGGCCAGCCGGCTTCGGCGAGCAGTTGCCTGGCAACCGTAAGCGGCTTGCGCCGGGGCCGTCCGTCGATCCAGTCATAGACCACCGGGTTGCTCCCCTCCTCGCCTTCGAGATAACCGAAGATTCCCGGCGGCAGCGGACTCGTCGCCGCGATGCCGCGGCCGTTCATGAAGATCGAGATGAACTCCTCCTGATCGATGGCGATCGACAGCGCCTGCCGCAGCCTGGTCGGCGACTCGCCGAGACCGCCGACGACCGGATCGAGCATGTTGAAACCCATGTAGAAGATCGACGCGCGGACGCTGGTCAGCAGGCGAATCCCCTTGTCGCGCATCTCGTCGGTCAACTGCACGTCGCCGCCAACGCCGAGACGGACCGCCTGGTCGAAGCTGTCGGACGAAATCCCCGAGGCATCGTAGTAACCCTGGAGGAACTTGTTCCAGTAGGGAATGCTTTCCTTTTCGCGCGAAAAGATCGCCTCATCGATGAACGGCAGCGCCTTGCCGCAGTCGGCGAGCAAGCCCGCCGCCTGGTCGTCGGCTTCGCCCTCGCAGGGATAGGTTTCGCCGTGGAAGTTCGGGTTGCGTTCGAGCACCATGCGGCTGTTGGGATCGTTCCGGGTGAGCATGAACGGACCGGTCCCGACCGGATACCAGTCGAGGGTCAGGTTCTTCTCGGCCATCCCGGGCTGCTGGTAGAAGCGGTCGACCTCGCGCGGCAGCGGCGCGAAGAAAGGCATCGCCAGCCAATAGACGAACTGCGGATACTTGCCGCGCAGCCGGATGCGATAGGTGTAGCGGTCGACGTGCTCGACGCCGGCGAGCGGAAAGCGATCGAGATCCAGCCAGTCCCCGGTCGGCTGCGCCTGCGCGGCTGTGTGCAGTGCCGCACCGAGCTCGCGCAGGCCAACGATGCGCTCGGCCATCATGCTGAAGATCGGCGAGTGCAGGCGCGGATGCGCCAGACGCTTGATCTGGTAGATGTAGTCGTCGGCGACGAGCTCGCGCGTGCCGCTCTGCGGGAAGTCGGCAATCGTCTCGATCGCCCGCAGTTGCCCGCGGTCGAGATCGCGATAGCGCGGCTCACCGGCCTCGTCAAGCGCAAAGGCCGGGTGCGGCTGGTAGCGGATGCCGGGCCGGATGCGAATCTCGTAGACGCTCTCGGCAATCGCTGCGAGCGGCGCATCGGCAGGCAGTTCAATGCCCTGATCGTCGTAATAGCGCGGCACCGGCAGCGCATCGCAGGTCAGCGGAATCAGCGTGTACGGCCGCTTGAGGTAGTGGTACTGCAGCGGCGGCTCGTAGATCTGCGCCGTAAAGGTGATCTCGTCCTCGCTGTACGACTGCACCGGGTCGAGATGCTTGGGGCGATCGGTGAACGCCGAATAGAGAATGTTCCGCCCGCGCTCGGCACGCGGATAGGGATCGTTCTGCTCGCTGTCGCAGGCGGCCAGCAGGAGCAGCAGAATCGGCAAGAAAAAGCGGGCAAAAAGCATGGGCCGCAGTGTAACGCGAAGTCCGCCCGATGGGGTCAGCCGGCACCGCGGACTCTCCGACTCTCCGACTCTCCAACGGCGATCGTCGGCGGCTGGGTGGAATCCTTTATAATGGCGTGGTCAGGCTGATCCAGACACCCACCGCCCCACCCAGCCAATTTAAGTTACCGGAGAACCCATGGGATTCCTCGCCGACAAGCGTATTTTGATCACCGGCGTGCTATCGAAGCACTCGATTGCCTACGGCATCGCCCGGGCCTGTCATCGGGAAGGTGCCGAACTCGCCTTTACCTATCAGAACGAGCGCTTCAGGGATCGCGTGGCCAAGTTCGCCAACGAATTCGGCAGCACCCAGGTCTTTCCCTGCGACGTCGCCGAGGATGCCGAGATCGAACAGTTGTTCGCCGACCTCGGCCAGCACTGGGACGGACTCGACGGTCTGGTACATTCGATCGCCTATGCCCCCGGCGAAGCGATCGAGGGCGATTTTCTCGACGGCATCACCCGCGACGCTTTCCGCATTGCCCATGACGTCTCGTCCTACAGTTACCCGGCGCTGGCCAAGGCCGCCCGGCCGCTGCTGCTCAAAGGCCGCAACCCCGCCCTGCTCGCGCTCTCCTACCTCGGCGCCGAACGGACCCTGCCCAACTACAACACCATGGGTCTTGCCAAAGCGAGCCTCGAAGCCGCCACCCGCTATCTCGCCTTCTGCCTCGGTCCGCAGGGGATCCGCGCCAACGCCATCTCGGCCGGCCCGATCAAGACCCTGGCCGCTTCCGGCATCGGCAACTTCTCGCGCCTGCTCGCCTACAACGCGCACAATGCGCCGCTGCGCCGCAACATCACGATCGACGAAGTCGGCAACGCCGCCGCATTCATGCTCTCGGATCTCGCAAGCGCCATCACCGGCGAGATCATGTACGTCGATGGCGGACTGAACACCACGGCGCTCGGAAATCCGGAACCGCTGCCGGTCTGAATCCGCCCTGAATCCGCCTTATCCCCGATAACGATCCTGGTTGGCGACGAACCACCGGTAGGCGTCCCGCAACCCCTCTTCCAGCCCGATGCTGGCCCGCCAGCCCAGAGCGGCGAGACGCGACACATCGAGCAGTTTTCTCGGTGTCCCGTCCGGCTTGCTCGCATCGAACGTGAGCCTGCCGGTGAAACCGGTGACCCGTGCGACGGTCTCGGCCAGTTCGCGAATCGTGCAATCGACGCCGGTGCCGACGTTGAGGTGCGACAGCAAAGGCTGCGTGTTCGCTCGCCAGGCCTCGGCGTCGAGCTCCATCACATGCACGCTGGCGGCCGCCATGTCGTCGACGTGCAGGAACTCGCGCATCGGCTGGCCGCTCCCCCAGATCACCACCTCTGCCGCCCGCGTCTGCACCGCTTCGTGAAAGCGCCTCAGCAGGGCGGGAATCACGTGCGAGTTTTCGGCATGATAGTTGTCGTTCGGTCCGTACAGATTGGTCGGCATGACGCTGCGGTAATCGCGCCCGTACTGCCGGTTGTAGCTCTCGCACAGCTTGATGCCGGCGATCTTGGCGATCGCGTAGGGCTCGTTGGTCGGTTCCAGCGTTCCGGTCAAGAGCGAATCCTCGCGCATCGGCTGCAGAGCGAGCCTGGGATAGATGCACGAGGAGCCGAGAAACAGCAGCTTCTGGACGCCGGTCCGGTGCGCGGCTTGGATGATGTTGCTTTCCATCACGAGGTTTTCGTAGATGAACTCGGCCGGAAAGGTGTCGTTGGCATGAATGCCGCCGACCTTGGCCGCCGCCAGATAGACCTGATCGATCCGTTGATCGCGGAAGAACGCGTCAACCTCGGCCTGCCGCGTCAGATCGAGTTCGGCGTGCGGGCGGGTCAGGAGATGCGCGTAGCCCAGGGCCTCGAGCCGGCGAACGATCGCCGACCCGACCATGCCGCGATGGCCGGCGACGAACACACGCTGTTGAAGATCACGTGCCATGCTCAGTTCTCCCTCGAAACCGTGACTTTGTAGCCATGCCGCTTGAGCAGCGCATGACTGCGCGCCTGCTCGAGGTCGTAGGCGACCATCTCCCGCACCATCTCGGCAAGCGTCGTCTCGGGTACCCAACCCAGCCTCTCCTTCGCCCGCGTCGGATCGCCGAGCAGCGTCTCGACCTCGGTTGGCCGGAAATAACGCGGATCCACCGCGACCATCACGTCACCGACTTTGACCGCCGGCGCCTGGTCGCCATCCACCGCGGCGACAATCCCTTTCTCTTCCACCCCGACCCCCGCGAAGCGCAAGGTGATCCCGAGTTCCCGGGCGGCGATCGAAATGAAGTCGCGAACCGAGAACTGCACCCCGGTCGCGATCACGAAGTCTTCGGCCTTCTCCTGCTGCAGCATCAGCCACTGCATCCGCACATAGTCGCGGGCGTGGCCCCAGTCGCGCAAGGCATCCAGATTGCCCATGTAGAGGCGCTGTTCAAGCCCCTGCCCGATGTTCGACAGCCCGCGCGTGATCTTGCGCGTGACGAAGGTTTCTCCCCGCCGGGGCGATTCGTGGTTGAACAGGATGCCGTTGCAGGCGTACATGTCGTAGGCCTCGCGGTAGTTGACCGTGATCCAGTAGGCGTAGAGCTTGGCGACCGCATAAGGGCTGCGGGGATAGAAGGGGGTGGTCTCCTTCTGCGGCGTTTCCTGGACCAGGCCGTACAGCTCGGAGGTCGAGGCCTGGTAGAAGCGCGTCTTCTTCTCGAGCCCGAGCAGCCGGATGGCTTCGAGCATCCGCAGCGTGCCGAGAGCGTCCACGTCTGCGGTATATTCCGGGGCTTCGAAACTCACGGCAACGTGCGACTGCGCGCCCAGGTTGTAAACCTCGTCCGGCTGCACCTGCTGCAGGATTCGTGTCAGGTTCGAGGTATCCGAGAGATCGCCATAATGCAGAACGAACTGCTGGTTCTCGACGTGCGGATCCTCGTAGATGTGATCCACGCGTGCCGTGTTGAAGAGCGATGCACGGCGCTTGATGCCGTGGACTTCATAACCCTTCTCCAACAGGAACTCCGCCAGATACGAGCCGTCCTGGCCCGTGATTCCCGTGATAAGTGCTTTCTTCATCTTCATTCTCCCTAGAGCTGGTGCCACTGTTCATTGCCCCTATGCTACTACCCGAATGGCGGGAAGTGCCGGAAGTGGAGGGCTAAGAGGGAAAATGCTCAATCCCCGCCGCTCGGCGAATACTCTGCTCGCAATCCCTGCGCCTGCCAGGCAGAAAACAGCAGCCGCTCCGCCGGCCAATGGTGGCGGCCGCTCGGCTGATGACGGGCAACGACATGTGGCACAGGACTGCCATCGATCGCATCGCCAAAACCCAGCGCCCGGATCGGCGGCCACGATCCGAGCAAGCTCCGGGCCCAGGCCAGGAACAACAGTCCCGCGCTCGGCGGCGCGTCAAGCCGCTGCACCAGATCGGCCCACGGCGGCAGGGGTATGGTCAGGACCTTGGCCCCCAGGCGCCGGGGGGTCTCGAATCGACGCCAGTCCTGCAGTCTGAAAGCCATGTCGGGACCGCTCACCACCACCCACTCGACGCCGGCCGGCACGGCGCCGGAGAAGCCCGGCGAAGTCACCCAGACATCGACCCGCGATCCCAGATCGGCCAGGTGGTTGGCGGCGTCGCGAAACTGGTTGAAACGCACCACCACGGCGTGCCGATCGATCTCCTCGCCGAGACCGGCACCGAGCAGGCGGCCGCCGTTGCCCACGACGCAGATACCGTCGGCGCTTCGCTGCCGCAACCATTGGGCAAAATCCGCGCGCCAGACCGTCTGCATGGCGCGTATGCCGACGCCGATCGCGCTGCCCGTTTTGCCATCCGATTTGCCATCCGTTTCGCTCTCCGTCCTTCCGCCCCCGCTTCCTTCCTCTGCCCCGGTCGCGCCCGGCAAAGGGAATTCTTCGGCAGTCGGGTATCCCGCTTCAGTCAGCAGATTCAGCGCGCAGCGCCTTTGTGCTTGACTCAGTTGCGCCAGCGCTTGCATCAGCAGCGGGACATGCCATTTCATCAACGGCCACCCCAGGTCGCGCCGAAACATCAGATAAGCCAGGAGCGCTTGCGGACGACGGTCGCGCGCCCGGATGCGGCGGAACAAGGCGAGGGTGAATGGGTCGTATCGTCCCTTGTCGCGGCGTAGCTGTGCCCCCCAGCGCAGCAGCAGCAAAGGGGCCCAGCGTGACCAGGCGGGCAGGTCGGGCCCTCCCCCCCGGCGTCCCAGCCAAGTGGATTCCAGACTGAAGACGGTCATCCCTCGGACACGTGCGGCGCGCCGATGAAGCGCAGGAATTCGGCGGCACACTGATGGGCGTCGGCCTGTGCCAGGACCCGCGGGGAAAGATCCGCCGTCAGCGCCGCATAGTATTGAGGTGCAGTCAACGCCTCGAGCGTCGCGCAGCACGCCTCGTCGTCTTCCGCGAACAGGGCGCCGGCGGCGGCGAAACGCTCGGCGTCGGGCAAGGGCGAAGAAATCGTCGGCCTGCCCAGAAAACCGGCTTCGAGCACTTTGAGCGCCGATTTGCAGCGGGTGAACGGGGTCGATTCAAGCGGCGCGAGGTTGACCCAGGAGTCGCCGACCCGCTCCGCGTAGTCGGCGAACGGCACTTTATCCTGATGCACCACCTGACCGGCGCGCGCGCGCAGCGTGAAGCGCAAGGGGCCAGTGACCTCGAGCCGGGCATCGCCATGGGCGGCCAGGAATCGCTCGACCCCGGCCGCGTACACCGAAAAATCGCGGTCGTGGCTGCGCGTTCCGGGGAAGTAGGTCACCACCGGGGTCACCACCGGCTGCCCGACGCGCGACCCGCGATCTCTTGCCGCCGCCCGCCAGGAGAGATGCACCGCATTCGGCAGGACGCGCACCGCCGTTCCCGGCAGACAGCGCTCGACATGCTCGGCGAGCGGTTGCGTCGAAACCGTCACCTTCTCGATCGCGGCGAGCGCCGAGAGGTTTTCCTTGAACTGCCGCCGCATCTTCGCGAGTTCGATGAGACCGTTGAGGACGCCTGGACTATAAGCGGCGAGTGCAGGATCGAACACCAGATCATCGACATCCGCGACGACGATCGTCCCTCGACGTCGCAGATTCCACAGCAGCGCCCGCCAGAGCAGCGAGAAACGGGGGCGGTGAAAAACGACGACATCGAATCGCGCCTGCAGGCGAAGTGCCGACCAGTGCAGCCAGTTCACCCGATGACCCATCGCCTGCAGCGCAAGACCGAGATTTTCACAGCGGTAGACGAACGACGGGTCGAAGTGGAAGAGTCCCGGATTGCGGTTGCACGCGAGGAAGGCAATGTTCAGCAGGCCGCGCGCCTGGAAATTCGAGGTCGACACGCTCAACGCCGCCAAGGCCAGGCAATCACCGGCGAATGGCTGAGGGAAAAATCCGGCCGCTCGTAGCTGAGGTTGGGGTTGTAGAAGGGGTCATGCTGCAGGAGGTGTTGCCAGCGGCGGCGCATGAAGCGGACTTCGCGCGCCGCGCGTGCGGCTTTTTCAGGATTGTCGTCCTTGCCGCGGGAGAGCGATTCGTGATGATACAACTCCGCAAACGGCGTCCACACCACGCGCCGCTTGACCTCCCGCACCCGCAGGCAGTAGTCGACATCGTTGAAAGCGACCGGCAGGTTCGCTTCATCGAGACCACCCAGCGACTGATAGAGCGCTCGCCAGGTCAACAGGCAGGCACCGGTCACCGCCGACAGATCCTGCGCCTGAACGGCACGCCCGCAATAGCCCGGCGCATCGCGGGGAAGGAACGAATGCAGGTGATGTGCGCACCCCCCCGGCCCGACGGTATCGCCCGCGTGCTGCACGCGTCCGTCGCCGAAATAGAGCTTGGCGCCCACCACCCCGACCGTCGGCTGGATCAGATGACCGAGCATCTCCTCGAGCCAGTCCGGGGTGATCACTTCGGTATCGTTGTTGAGCAGACAGAGCACCTCGCCACGGGCGTTGGCCGCGGCAAAGTTGTTGATGGCCGAATAGTTGAACGGCCGCGCAAAGGGCAGCACCCGGACCTGCGGTCTCGCCTGCAGCGCAGCCAGGTACGCCAGGGTGGCCGCTTCGACACTCTGGTTGTCCACCACCAGGATTTCGAAATTGCGGTAGGTGCTCGCGTCGAGCACGCTGTCGACACAGGCGCGCAGATGGTCGACGCCATCGCGCGTCGGCACGACGATGCTGACCATCGGCGGGGACGCCGGCAACCGGTAGCGCACCTGGCAATAGCCGTGGGCCGACAGGCTGACCTCGGCGTCTATCCCGACCTCGATCAGATGAGTCGCCACCGACGCAACCGCACGTGCCGGGTCCACCGCCAGCGCATCCGCCGCCGGCAGGTGCAACAGAACAGCGGGGATATGTTCGATCTGGCTCGGTGCCAGCCGCGCTGTCGCGCGCAGGAGGTAGGCATGGACCCCCCATTCCGCCACTTCCGCCACTGCAGTGGCCATCGCCAGCGGACCGCCGGTGAACGTGTCCGGCGACACTGCCGCTGCCAGATCGCCGCGTACCGCCACCGCGACATCGATGTAATTCGACGAACGCAAGAGTTCAGGCGACCAGTCCGGCTTGAACTGCGGGTCGACCCGCTCGCCATCGGCGGCCAGGAAATCATGATCCGCATACAGCAGCCGGCATTCCCGATCCCGCAAGGCCACGCTGGCATACCAGTAGAGCGCGTGCCTGGCGAGCACGGTGCCCGGCGGAACGGTCATCAGCCAGTCATGTGCCGCAACGACCTCTGATCGCTTGCTCGGGCCGGCGCTCTTTTCTGCTTCAATGGTCAGCCAGTCAGCCGCCCGGGTCATTGCCCGCAGGCCCGCAACCTCGTCTGCGGGAGCGATCACCCGCACCTGGACGTTCAGGTAGAGTTGGCTCTGAAATGAGTTCAGGGTGATCTTCAGACGCTCCCCGTCGGCGATCCCGGCGAGGATGGACACCCAGAATCGTGGCTTCACCCGCCACTTCCTCACCTGCTCGGTGATCCGCCGACGGTCGTCAAGCGTCAGCGCGTCAACCTCCTCGAGCCAGCGGGAATAGCTCAGCGTGGGATAGTGCCCGCGCAGCCGGTCGCTCAGCTCATACGATTTTCGAAGACTCAGGAACGGGCTGTACCAGTAGAGGCCGATCTTTTCCCGCCGGCTGCGCGGCTTGGTGGCAAAGACGTGGCGTACCCGCTGTGCGCGGCGCACCAACAGATCCGGATAGCTGATCTTCTGCAGGTAGAAATCGCCGAGTTCGAAGCTCCCGCTGTCCGCCATCGGCTGAAACTCGAGCCGGGTCACGCCTTCCTTGAAATGGACGAGCTGCATGACCGTGCCTTTGAGCGAGACCGGAATGGCGTGTTCGGACCACTCGCCGGGCGCCCCGGCCTGTTCGGTGAACAGGAGCGCCGTGAAATCGGTCCCGCGGCGGTAGAGCTTGCCGCGCAGCAAGACCCAGCCGCTCAAGTGCTGCCCCTGCTCGGGAAGCAGCACCAGCCTCGGTTGTGGACCGGTCAGCAGCCATCTGCCGTCGCTCTCGTCGAAGCGGACGTCGGCCAGGGCCTGGGGCTGCAGCCGAAGGTGTTTCGAGCCAATGGGTGACGGGCGACCGACCGCCAGCACCTTACGCCACATCAAGGAATCCCGGCAAGCTCGTCCCCTGCTTCAAACAGTGAAAAAGGGGGTCGAGGAGGTCGAAGAGGTGGATGACGAGCGCTCAGTCATGCCCGAAGAGATCCCGGCTATACACCTTCTCGGCCACATCGCGAATCTCGTCGGTGACGCGGTTGGCGACGATCACGTCGGCCTCCTGCTTGAATTGTGCGAGGTCGCGCACCACCCGGGAATGAAAGAACTCGGCCTCGTCGAACATGGGTTCATAGATGATGAGTTCGATTCCCTTGGCCTTGATCCGCTTCATGATGCCCTGGATGCTCGACGCCCGGAAATTGTCCGAACCCGCTTTCATGGTCAGGCGATAGATGCCGACCACCTTCGCCTGCCGCTTCAGGATGCTGTCGGCGACGAAGTCCTTGCGCGTGCTGTTCGACTCGACGATCGCGTGGATCAGATTCTGCGGCACGTCGAGGTAATTGGCGAGCAGTTGCTTGGTGTCCTTGGGCAGGCAATAGCCGCCGTAGCCAAACGACGGGTTGTTGTAATGTCCGCCGATGCGCGGGTCGAGGCAGACGCCCTCGATGATCTGCCGAGTGTCCATGCCGTGGGTTGCGGCGTAGGTGTCGAGTTCGTTGAAATAGGCGACGCGCATGGCAAGATAGGTATTGGCAAAGAGCTTGATCGCCTCGGCCTCGGTGGAGTCGGTAAACAGGGTGGGAATGTCTTCCTTGATCGCCCCCTCCTGGAGCAGGCCGGCGAAGACTTCAGCCCGCTTCGACCGTTCGCCGACGACGATGCGCGACGGGTAAAGGTTGTCGTAAAGCGCGCTGCCTTCGCGCAGGAACTCCGGCGAGAAAAACAGGTTGACCCCATCGAAACGCTGCCGCAGCTTGGCACAGTAGCCAACCGGGATGGTGGACTTGATCACCATCACCGCCTGCGGGTTGATCGCCATGACCTGCTGGATCACTGCCTCGACCGAGGTGGTGTTGAAATAGTTGCTCTGCGGGTCGTAGTCGGTGGGCGTCGCGATGATGACGTAATCGGCCCCGTGGTAGGCCTCGTGCGGGTCAAGCGTGGCGCGGAAGTTGAGTTCCCTGTTCGCCAGATAATCCTCGATCTCGGCGTCGATCACCGGCGATTGTCTGCGGTTGAGCAGGTCAACCTTGGCAGGGACAATGTCGAGCGCGACCACCTCGTGATGTTGGGCCAGCAGGATGGCGTTCGAGAGACCGACGTAACCGGTCCCGGCGATGGCAATTTTCATGAAAATATTCCAATTATAGTGAACAGCGACCCACTCACCGCCGGGGCCAGAGGCTTGCGCCGACCTTGCTCAGCAAGCTGCGGCTCAGGGAGGGTTTGCCCGCTGCGGGGGCGGCAGGCCCGAAGCGCGCAACCGGGATTTCCTCGCCATTGGCAAGAAAGCCGAACTCGATTCCGGCTGCGAGTTCGTCGATCGGACAGGTGAAGCGAAAACCGCAATGAAGCAGTTTTTCGTGCAGGTGGGGGTGGTCTTTCAAGCGCGCATCGATCACATCCCGCCGTGGCCGGTCAAGCCTGAACACCTGCAAGGTCTCCCCCGCCCGGGTATAACACTGGAGATCGGTCGCCCCGAGGTCGTTCGTCAAACCCCAGCCGGCAACCGTCAATGGCTCATCCTCGATCAGCACCTGACCGTTCGCCGGGGAATCGAGGTGCCAACCCGAGAGGAGAGTGACCAGCGCCGGCGACTTCAGTCTCGTCACCTGCAGGCTCGGCGCGTCGCTTTCCACCGCCCGCTCAGCCAGCGCGTCGACATACACCGCCGCCCTGCTTGCCGCCTCGCCCGGTCCCGACATGCTTTTCTCCATCTCCCAGGTGAGCATCACAGGAATGTAGCCGCGGTCGAGAAAGGCGTCCCTGACCTGCTGCTGATATTTTTCCGGGACGTAGGAGTCGAGCGCAAACTCCCCGCCGCCCCCCTGCTGGCACCAGACATCGACCAGATCACCGACCAGTCCCTGCGCCAGGACGCGTTCAGCGACGAGATTGTACTGCGGGGAAAAATCGGTGTTGATGCAGGACACCAGGGCTTCCGAAGCGGCGACCTTGCCGGTCGACATCCGCAGATAGGTCAGATCGCCGGACACCACCGGCACCTTTGCCCGGGCAAAAAGCGTCCGCCCGAGCGTCGTCTTGCCCGAAGCCGGTGGTTCGAGGAGGAGGAAGACAAAGGGCTTCTGCCGGCGAACATGCACCACGTAGCGGCGCAGGGGATCGCCTGCCTGCTGCACGCTGTCGCCGACGATCTTCCAGGCGTAATCGTCCAGAATCTCCGCGAGCTTGCCCCGGCTGGGAAAGAGGCGTTCATCGATGCTTCTCTTGACCCGCACCCATTCGCTCTTGCCCGAGGAAGCAAGACCGATCTCCAGCACCAGGGTCCCCTCGTCGGTCAGGGAAGCGATCAGGCGGTGGATCAGCGCCGCCTGATCGTCCGCGTAATGCAGCGCCGAAGCGAGCAGGATGACGTCGAACCGGCCTTCCGGCAGCTGATCCCAGGAACGGGCCAGGAAGCAGCAGTCGGGAAACCGGATCTGAGCGCGGGCGATGGTGGCTCTCGAGGCATCGATCCCGATCACCTCGGTGGCGCCGTCGAAGCGGGCGTAACCGCAGAAGAAGCCTTCATTGCAGCCGACATCAAGAAAGCGCTTGCCCTGCAAGGGGGGCAGGCGCAGGGCTTCGAGCTTGGCGAGAGACTCCGAAGCGCCTTTGACGCCGGGAAAGCTTTGATACTGCGTCATGCCGGATTTCCAATCGCTTGCTGCGGGGTGAACGGACGAGGCATTCTCGCTTCATGCCTTGTGCGGGAAAAAGGGTGGCGGGGAATGAGGGGCACCGAGGCCGGAGAAAAGCCACGATGGTAGCGGAGAACAGCCGGCGCGTAGCACAACTTTTTCACATGAGGTTTCGGCATCAAGCCGCGCGACCCTCTCCGCACTGATGTCATCCGGCTCATGGGAAGCGTGCCAATACGCTGGCGAGTGCAGCATCGAGCGCCGCGGCACCAAAACTCTCCTGCGCGCGCATTCGGGCGGCTTCGCCCATCCGCGCCCGCATCTCCGGGTTTTGCGACAGCAGATGAATCCGCTCAGCCGCAGTCGTGACCTCACCGGGGGGTACCAGGAAACCGGTTTCACCGTCCACCACCAGTTCCGCCAGGGCCCCGCGGTCGTAACAGACCACGGGGCGCCGGGCGGCCATGGCTTCGAGTACCGTGCGGCCGAACGACTCCTCGACCTGCGACAGATTGACCACCACGTGTATTTGCGACAAGGCTTCCTGTGGCGTTGCCGCATAGCCACGGAAGACGACGTTTCCTGGCACCAGACCAGCAAGCTGTTGCGCACGCAGAGCGGTGATCGTCACCGTTTCGGGACCGACCAGCAGGCAACGGATCTGCGGCGAAAGCGAAGCCAGTGCGCGGGCCAGTTCGACGAAATCGACGATACCCTTTTTCGGAAGATTGCTGCTGATCATGCCGACCCTGAAGGGGGTGCCCTCATCGGGCAGGGTCAGGTCGAAATCCGGGCAGAGGACAATATCCGGAACGACATCGACCGGCGGACATGCTGCGCATCCGTTGCTGCCCTGCAGATAGCGCCTGACCGTCTGCGAGTTGGCCACAAGGCTGTCGGTGCAGGTCAGCAAACGCTCGCGAATCTCATCCGCCCGAGCGCCGAGAATCCCGCAAAGCGCCGGATCGTGCTGCGGCAACTCGCGCACATGAAGGATCACCGGCAGCTTCAGCGCTTTTGCTGCCCCTATTGGCTCGTCCAGCACGACGGTGTTGAGGTAGACGAGATCGACCCGCGCTTCCTGCATCAGGCGCCGGAAATTCATCACCATGGGCTCGCAGGGCGCAATGCCCTGCTTCCACCAACCGTAAGGCAACACCGCAACCTGGGTTGCACGCTGCCTGACCCTGGCGAAGTAGGCCGCATGATGTACCCCGGGAAGACAGACCACGACGTTCATTCCCAGGCGGTCGAATGCATCCAGAACATCCAGGAAGGAAATCTCGGCACCAAAGAGATACGGCCCGGCCAGATGCGCGCACACCAGGATTGTCCGCGCACCGGCACGAAAAGCCAGCCCCCCGGCAAACATCGGCAATGGCGCATGACCCTGTTCCCGCCCTCGATCAAGATAATCGAGCAGCGCAGCGACTGCCGGCGCTTTCTCAGGCACCCGGGGGTCGGCATCGCTGGCAAGGTAACGGGCCCGATAGCCGCTGCTGCTGAAGCCCGGACCGGGGTCGCGATCTTCCCGCAGGCCATGGGCGAGAAAATGCCACAAGCTGTCAACGCGCTTCTCGGCCAGATCCGGGTATCGCCGCAGATACCACGCCGAATCGAACAGGCCGGACTCCAGCACCGCCCATCCCGCAGGTGACTGCACCACCCCGCCGGCACACGATTGAATCCTGCCAGCGCAGTGGATCCAGTCCGGCAGGGTCGGCGGCCCCCCCTGCGGATGAGCGTTCAGCAACCAGCAGTGATCGAGCACCGCCAGCGCCGGCGGTTCGTCCACAGGCAAAGCGAGCCCGGCATGCCTCCAGACAAAAAGCAATGAGCAACGCACCTTCTGACCCGGCAGGAGCGTGAGGATGCCGCGCTCCCGCATGAGTCCCCGGACGCCGTCGCTCACCCGACCCAGTACCGGCCGGGTGACGTCGGCCAGATGGAAGACGGCAAGTTGTCCCTCAAAATCCGACAGCTGTCGCAGACAGGCTTCCACTGCGGCGGCCTGCGGTGAATCCGCCGAAAAATCGGCCACCACGATTCGCCTGACCTCGGTGACTGGCGCCTGGCGCAACATCGTCTCCGGCACCGGAAAGAGGCGGCCCGGGGGCTGCGCCGGCAAGGGGGATAATGCGGCGCCCTTCGTCGACCTGTGCCAGGCGTCGAACGACTCCTGATATTCGCGCCTCAATCCGTAGGACAAGGAACGAGCATGCGATTCCGGGCGCTGGGTCAGCGAATCCGGGTGGTGCCGCCCAAACGCCAGAGGGATGCCCGGCAGCACTTCCCTGATCGCCTTCTGACCATAAAGGGTCAACAGGCGGTAGTAGAACTCGGCGTCTGCACCCACCGTGACCGCATCCCAATAGCCCAGGGTCTGTACCAGCTGACGACGGAACATCAGCGAGGAGACATTACCGTGCACCCAGTTCGCCTGCCTGGGCTGGTGCGAGAAGATCAGGGAGGAACTGCAACGGACCCAGTGGGACACTGACGCCTGAGCCGCTGGGGCGGCCAGCAAGGCCTTCACCTGCAAAGCCAGTTTCTGCGGATGCGACCAGTCATCCGCATCATGGGTGGTGATGAAATCCCCCGTCGCGTGCGCCAGTCCGGTGTTGCGCGCCGCATAAGTGCCGAGATTGGAGGGGTGCCTGAGCAAGACCACTCGCGGATCCCGCCTGGCCCGTTCGGCGACCAATCCGACACTGCCATCGCGACTGCAGTCGTCGATCACCAGCACTTCGATATTGCGCCAGGTCTGCCCCAGCAGGCTCTCCAGCGCGGTCATCACGGTGGCTTCGGCATTGCAGAGGGGAACGATGACACTGACCTTCTGCCCCGAAAATGTCTCGATCGCAGGGGCAGACGGCACCGCAAGGTTATCGAGCGCCAACGGCTGGCCTGGATCGCGAAGCGCCATGGTCGCGAGGCCCCCTCCCAGCAACACCCGATTGAGCCACTCCAGTCGTCGCGCCGCCGGCCCATCCGACCAGGCGTTGGCATAAGCGAGCTGCAGATCGACGGCTTGGGCCTGCTCACTCATCGCCCGCCGTAACCTTTGCCTCGACTCGATCATGCGCCCCTCACGGCGCAAGGCGTCGCTCTCCAGCAAGAGAGGGCCAATAGAGGACGGGAAGTTTGCCGATCGAGCCCGTGCCGCCAGCATGGCCACCCGCCGCCAGTCGTGGCCACCGAAGGCCAGCCAGTCGGCCAGGGCCCATGCCGCATAAGCATGCTCGTCTGGGCGTCCACAATCATCCACGAGAAGTGCCTCCAGACCCTCGGCAGCCCACTCGGAAAAACCACCCCACAACTTCTCTGCCAGCAAACGCGCCCGGTTTTCTCGCGGCAGGCGCCCTTCTGCACGCCCATGAGCCAGATAGTGCTGAAATGGATCCATTCCAGCCGCAGCGACATCGGGATAGGTTTGCAAATACCACTCAGCACAAAATTGATCATGCATGATCACGCCGCCCCGGCGGGGCCGATATTGTGTCGCGCAGATATCGGCGCCAGACTCATCCGAACAAACCTTTTCTTCGCCAAACAACGGACTGAAGTTGACTCTTGGTCAAAAAGAATTCGCCCTGTATAACGTGATCATTCGACTTCACTAGTATTTGAACGACTCGGCCCCGCTTTTGCCTGTACTTCGGCTTTTCTTGCTGTGCCAGCTCTTGCTTCTGCGACGAAGTTGATGCCTGTTTGCTGGCAAGCAGCAAAGGCCTCGAAGACGGCAGCAATCTCAGGGTATTGTCTGAGCAACTCCATAGGTTTCGAAAGGCTCGGGTGACTTCACGCTGGCGTGGAATGAATCGATGAATTCGAACACGTTGCCACAAGGTAGTGATTTGATGAATTCGGTCGAATAGTCCCAGTAACGGGTTTCCAAAATAGCTTCCACTATGGCCGGAGCGAAGCGGCTGCGCAAAGGACGAGCGGGTGCGCCTGCCACGATCATGTAGGGCTCTACATTACGCGTGACGACCGAATTAGCGCCAATGACCGCGCCGGTTGAGATCGTAACGCCGGGCAAGATCACGGCACCATCCCCTATCCAAACATCGGACTCGATAATAGTGAACTTCGATTTGCTGCCTGGTAGACGTTCTGGCATCAATCCTGCCGCCATTCGTTGGGTTTCAGAATAAAGCCTGAATCCGTGGGCGAAAAATATTAATTCATTTCGAATGAAATATAATCATGATTTTTCAGCTGGCCGATCAATTTTCCCCCTCAAAGGCGGTCAAATACCCCCCGGTCAGCATCGGAAAGCGTGGCGCAGCGGCGCGATGTCATGTCCAGACCCTCTTTCCCTGTCAGCCAGGCAAGACTACCCCTTCCTGCCCGGAGGACTGCCGGAAGCGCATCGAGGACGATCCCGTGCGGTCTCATGGACTTCGCGCCGCCAGCAGTCGCGCCTGAACATGGGCGAAGACCGGCACGATGTGACCTGCGCAGGCGCCAAAGTCGAGGAACAGGTACCGCGCCCTGGTGATGAACTGCGCCCCCCGGTACATGACTTCCTGCAATACGGTCTTCAGGCGACGACGCATGGCCGGATGTCTGACCGACGACAGTTCGCCGATCAGCCCCAGTTGGCCGATCAGACGCAAACAGTTGTAGGCGAACATCGCGACATGCAGCACCGCATCGTTGGTATCGAACTTGCCCGAGGGCAGTCGTTCCAGATCGAGGTCGGTCTTGATCTCCGAATGGAACTGCTCGTGCGTGCCGTGATCCTGGTAGCGCTCGATGACCATTTCGGGCGCTTCGACAAGGCTCGTCCACCAGCCTTCGATCTCGACTTCGGGTTCCGGCAAGCGCTTCCCCTTCTTGTCGATGGTCCGTTCGACGACCCGAACGATCAGGCGAAAGCGTCGGTGCTCCTTTTTCCAGGCGCGCTCCACGTCAAGATTCAGGAGGGCCTCCCGTTTGCCGGGGCGAACCTCCCGAAAGGCATTGGCGGCTTCAGCCCGGGCAACCCACGTCGGCTTCTTTTTCGCGGCGGCCTGGCCGCGCGGGTTCCATTTGATGAGGTACTCAAAGCCGCGGCCAAGAGATGCCATCCGATCCCGCTCCTGTGCGTGCGCGAACAGCAGGCAGGCGCTGTCAAAGCCACTGTCGGAGCGGACCAGCACCGGGCTAGCGGCCGGCACCAAACGGGCGACACGCGGGAAGACTCGCTCCAGGAAGTAGTCCGTCTCCAGGGCCGAGTGCTGTTTGCCAGGTCGCAGTTCGAGTCCGATGCTCCAGCCCTCGTTACCCAGGTAGGCGGCAATCGGGGTGTAGCCGTCAAAGCCCTGGTAGGTGCGACTGACTTCTTCCTTCCGGCTGTTGCTGTTGTCCATCGCGAAGGTGTCGAAGTCCAGGCAGACGTAGCCCTTGTGCGCGGTGATCGGCGCTTTGCCCAGTTTCAGCAGGCGCAGGCTGGCTTCATCGGTGTGCTCGCGCAGTTTAGCCCCCTGGGCATCCAGTTGCTGGCGCAGCCATGCGCTGCTCGGCACCTTGCCAATCGACAGCGCTTCGCGAAAGAAACGATCCTTGCGGAAGGGTTCGATCGCCTCAAAGTCGTTCTTGCCCAGCGAAATCAAGGCCGTCAGGCTCTTGAACAGATCCGCGGTGGTCATGCGGCCTGTGGCTACCGGCATCGCCGCGCCAAGAATCTGATCAACCTGCGCCACTTCGCAGCATTGGCCGATCAACGACAGGCCAGCGCAGGAGGTCTGCTGGCGGTGCGATTCCTTCAGGGAAAAACGGGGCATGTTCAATTTTGGTGAAAAGTGGTGACGCCAAATTTAACACACAATCAACAGGTTGCATATTTTTTATGACAAAAGCACACGGATTAAGGTAAAGTGCACCACTCCCACGCAGAATCGTTGAAGTACTCAAACCATCCATACTATGTGATCCGGCGCCGATGGTAACACGACGACCAATCGAGCAGTAGCGGCCAACAAAAACCCAGGCTCGAAAATAACCGCCGGCATTGATATAGCTATGTGCGCCGAAAAATGAATGATTCTTGGCGCCGATTATACCCTGCGCATGTACTCCGATATTTCGTTCGAAGAGCAGCCTGGTAAGCCGTTTCGCCTCACCTGAAATGCCCAGGCCTTGGGCATCATCCGGGGCAACAATACGAGTGACCTGCAATTTATTGTCTCGAAAAAGAGCAAGTTTATCTGCTAGCAAGATTGGGCTCATTGCCATTTTATCTCGTTTATAGAAAACTGGAGCAAAGGCATCGGCCTCAAAAATTTACCAGCCAGAACCACTGGCAATGACCTGCTGAAGCCATTCATTCATGGCCACTGTAAAACCTTGCTCAAACTTTCAGTGAGAGGCTTGTCGGCCGGTGCTTGATGATGGTCGTGTTGTATTTCGGGTGATCAAAGAAGTGCATGAAATAGATCTGGTGATACCATTCGCGGTTATATCTGAAACGCAGGAAGTCCCGGCACATGGTGATCTTCTTATTTTGATGCGCCGCATTAAAATCGTTGATCGCCCGTAACTCGCCCGCATACTCGTTATAGGCCTTCAGGTGGTTACCAACGCTGTTGTCGAAGTAAGTCATCAACCTCGGGATGCTCAGCACGCCGATGTTGCGCCGGGCTGCAAGCTCGTTCAGGATGGATAAGGTCGAGTGATAGTGATCCAGATCGAAAGATATGGCGGCGATTGGAGCCTGGAGTTCGTCCAGAAATCGGGGGAACATTTCCACAGCGTTGCCCAGGACCAACTTCGCCCGCGAGAGTACTGACCGCAATTTCTCTTCGTTCATCGCGTAATTCCCCTCCACGAAGAGGTGTGGCATGTCCTTCTCGTCGACGCACGGCGGCATCCCAATACCGGTGTCGAAGCCGACCACATCAATAACGACCCCTAACTCCTCCTCGATCGCAGCAGCATGCGACTCCATGGCAACGAGCCCATTACCGCCCGCCACGCCGAATTCGATAACCGTTACCTTCTTGATACCGAGCATCCTGGCCTGCTGCACACCGACGTACATGGCATAGCCATAATACGGATAAGGCATCTTGCTGGCGATTGCAGTTTGAAGGAAAGAAACTGGGGCAGCAGTTGCAGCAGCCTCGGACCCAACCACGTCGAACGAAGTCTTTTCCATTTATGAACTCCTTATACGAGCACACAGAAATCAAAATTCTTCTGCCTGAAGCGGCATTGCTATAGTTTATAACATCCGATAGCACGGATCCGGTGATGTGTCCGAAAGCATGTGGATATCAGTCGAATGACAATTGAATTGCCAGCCGAAGCGGGGTGGTCTATTCCATTCTTTCATGAACGACTCATTTCGATAAACTAAGAGCAAATGTTCGACCCCACTCACGAAGTTTCGGAGCCGCGTGAAGCAAGCCGGAGAGTCGTGACGCCGGGCTCACCGTCGCCTTTCCGTCCGAGGAAACCGCCGAGCATGGCGATTCTGCTGATCATCTCGCACAGCTTTGGCGGTGCCTAACCGCATTCCCACCAAACAGTGCGGCCCGGGCAAAAAAGTATGCAGGATCATGGCTTGAGGGACGCCAGGAAGTCGGCATAGTATGCGAAATCCATTTTGTGCAAGGGTAGGACATGACCTGGTTCACATCCGTCAGAAAACGCTCTCGTCTCGTGATCTGCTTCATTGCTCTCACTCTCGGCTGGGAAAGAAATCATCGGCTTCCTCGGCCTGCTCGAGCTGTGTTGGGTGAATCAAGTATACCAAACGAATATCAAGCGGCTAAATGAGTGCTTCCCTAAAGTAAAATAACCTACAATCCGGATAACGGCTGCACTGGCTTGAATAAGTCAAAATGCATGCGCGCACGGGAATTCCTCGTGCTTCGATAAGTCGGGTCTGGCATGCGCCAACGCTCCCCATAATTTAATGAAAGAAAGCAAACCGGATCAGAAGGAATAAGTACAGATACGCCTCGAAACAATACCTCTTTTAATGGAACCAGTGCGTCACGGTTCATTTGTATTGAAGTAAAGCTACTTACGTTGTAGTAGTCGCCGTCAAGCCATGCTGGCATTACGTCAATTATCAGATTTTTAAATTTGTACTTGATATGTCCGGTCAAACCAAGAGATGATCTTAGCTTCGATTGCTTTATGCGTTCAATAATTTTGCCCCTTTCCGAAATAACATCGACGACGTCAGTAAATCGCGAAAGATAAGCGCAATCAAAATCATCGTCATGCTCAATAAAATCGCCTGAACGGATGAAACCCAGCAGCGTACCATGCGTAAGATAAAGGTCATAGTCAAACGCGTCTTTAAAAAACGCTCTAAGAATCTTATAACCTGATAGAAACTCATTTTTCTGCTCATCGCTCTGAAAACATAATGGCGACAAACCGTTTTTCTTGTTAAGGTAAAAGCTGGAGACCGCCATCTCTTTGAGATCAATAAAGTTGCCTTCATCACTCTCGGTAGCTATATAAAACTCGTCACGGCCCTTATACAACAGGAAAGTGTTGTTGGCGACGAAGGTTATTCTCAATGAGGGCTTCAGCCGTTTAGCCGTATTGATAATAACTGAAAAATTTCCATCTATCTCCGTTTGATGAAAAATACACTCGTCTACAAATATATTCAGCACCGCCTTAACAGGGCAAAAGCCGGTAAAAACTATCCTATCACGATGAGGCACAGATCTCGAGTATTCGAACTCCCAAAATCCTTCGCTAGAGATGCGCGATTCATTCGCGGCTGTAATTTCATGAACTCGCCATCCATTTGAATGTGCGATTCTCGCTTCGTTGCTGGCCAACACGGACTCAACATCGCCCCTCTGAATACCGTTCAAGCTGGGTATTGCTGAGTGGAATGAACCGGAATAATACAAATGATATTCATCCAATCCCACAAAGCCAAAAACGATTTTAGCCACGTCATAACGAAAAAATTTACCCACCTTTTCTCCTGAACTCTGAAAAATCACCATCGCCCATTGCCCACTAGGCCCACGCTGATTGTTAACACCACTTCTGCTTGTTCTCTCCGCTGCCGAAAAATGTATTAAGCTAGCAGACAGGAGATGCGCGGCGAGAAGAATGCAAACAGTTACCTCTCGTCAGAATTTAGTTAAAGTTTTTTTGAGAAGCGCTAAATTAATGAAGTTAAGGGTACTCTATCCCAAACTCTCGCGCCAAGATTTGAATATCCTCTGCATTGGGAAATGTCTTGTAGATATCAATATTTCTTTCGGAAATGGTCGGATCGAACTCCTTTATGCCTTTGGGCACGACATCGCTTACTATTGAATCTCCAATTAATGGGCCAACGAATCGTATCACTTCCTCTCTCGTGCTAGCTTGCCTGACGAAATTTTCGAAGGATATTTCCAATACGGGACCACTGTTCGGTGATGAGCGATGTGTTGCTAGTGCAGTGCAGTAAGCGCTGTCGTTCGATCGTGTAATTTCTACGAACTGCAGCGGATTTCGCAAGCTTCCTGGGTTAGGCGACTCAAGTTTTCGAGCACAATAGGTATCAAGGATATTACGTCTAACCACAATAAAAGAAGCATTTGGAATGTGCCGAGCAAGCGCAAATTTATGTGCCAGAAGACCATTATTAATCAGCAGGATCGGTTTTTTATCGTAGTAGCAGTACATCAAGCGCAGGAGCAGCCATATAAATGCATGTCTGTACTCTCGAGCGGTCTGAACCAGAACCAACTTCAAAATGAACTCAGTAGCAAGAAATAACAAATCAGCGATCGCTGAACTGTCTGACAGGGCTCGACCAATGATGGACCGCTCTAGTCGGAACTGCCTAGCCGACCTGCTGTTATTGTGAAAAGGCGATGGCAAACCGAGAATTCCTCCCATGAGGAACTCAATAACATTGTTGAGTGCGAAAGGTTGGCAGATGCAGTCATAGACAGCGACCAGTTCTTTCCTCCCTTGGAGCCATACCAGTTCCTGATTGGTTCCAAGAGCGGTTGAAATTCCCTTGTAATGGCTCAGAAAGTCGGTGACCGCTCCAGAACCGGACCATCCGAAGCCAGTGACGAAGAGAAGGTGCTGGCCGAAAGACTGCCCATCGTAGGGAGCATCATCAGTCTCCGCGAGGGCAGCTTCGTGGCGCTTAAGGTTTCTGATAGCGAGTGCTGCAGCACACAGGAGAGACCTCAAATCTTCACCATTTATATTACTGACCTGTTGCGCCTCGTAGTACCTCAATATTTGCTGGGTACTTGCTCTGATATCGAAGCCGATAATCTGCTCAGCAACAACTCCGAAATCGAAGGTACTGTCTAGCCCACTCTCCGTCTGTGCCATTTGCTTATAAAACTGGTCGATATGCCTGCGAATACTAGGCCGAATTTTTTGCGGCAATTTTTCGAAACAGGCTTTGGCATCTTCGGTGCGCCCCAACTGCCAGTAAGCGACACCAAGGTAGTAGGTTTCATAATATCCTAGAGTTCCTTCCTCAAAAACAAAACTGCGTCTACTCGCGAGAGCCAATGTTTCCTGCGACATTTTCATTCGGAAGAGAAGTTCGTAGCGATAAAGCAAGGCTTTCGGGTAGCATTCATCCTCACGCTGCATGAGCCTGTCGAGAAATCCCAACGCGCTTAAAGCACCAATTTTCCTGGAATAAATGGCATCCTCTCGCCGATCTTTCCAGAAAGCCGTGGAGAGCTGCTGGAGATTTTGCTCGGTCTTGGAATCTAGTGAGCTACATGAATTCCAGTAGTCAGGTTCAAGGTAATTGTTCATTTTCAATTACTCTTCCTCAGGCTCATTGAACTCGCTCAATAATTATGTCGTCGATGTATACTACTCGGGGTGCCTGATCAGGCGACTTGGCATATTCGGGTTTATAAATGCCAAACTTGATATAGCCCGCGTGAGGTTTTCCGTTGATCATATTGGCACCTTCCAGCATCCCGCTACTGACTGGCTTCTGTTGCCCTGCAAGCTGTACCTGATAGATGATCTTTCCCGAGGCTTGTGGCGACCAGGAGACCTCAAATTTCAAGTCGATCCATTGACCAGTCGGTAATTCCTTCAGCAGCACAACCTGGCGGCTTCCGAATACTCGCAGGACCAAACCGGCTCCTTTGATCGCAACGAATGCGTCAGGTACGCTTCCGAATCGCTTGAATTGCCAGATGATATCGGGCGAAGCCCTGACATCCCGTTTCCAGCCCTCCGGAACCCGAACGCTGAACCGGTAGCTGACGTGGTCACCCGCGCTATATCTCAGCTCCTTACGCGTTGCGAGATTCCATTCAACGCGCTGTTTTCCTGCGGAAAAGTAGTCTGGAGTATTGGCGACTTTCGTCCGCAGCGAGCACTTACCAGTTCGCGCCACGGCGCAGTCAATCTGTACCGCATCCCCGCCACTGACTTTGGGTGGTTGTGTCGTGGCCATATCAATCGAATCGGGCTGGCCTTCAAAATCCAGAGCAACCAATGGTGCTGCGCCAGCCATGCAGGATCCCCATAAGATGAGTGCTGCAAGGAGCCGATAGTAAATAATGAACTGGCGGTGCACTGGCGCTAGCCGTACACAAGCAGGAGTCATATCTATTGATCCTTCAGAATAGCAAGAATGTGCATTATTGCCGGTTTGGAGAGAGGCTGATTTTCGGCCGCTTCTCGGAGGTAAAGAAATGGATCCAGCCGATCTAGACCTGTTGTGTAGGCATATCTGTCACCATCGCGCTTGGATTGGTAGATCAGCTCCTTCAGAAAGTTACCCAGTAAGCGACCCGGAGAGACCGCCGGTGCTTTGAAGGGCGCAACCACTGAAGCTGGTATAATGTAGCCACTGAATCCGCGTCGGTCCCGATAGCTGATCAAGGTGCTGCCAAGGTCTTGGTCAGTACTGTATTCAGGCTGCTTCGGCGTCAGGATTTTCCAGGTGCTAAACAGGGTCAGGAAGAGAAGGCGGTATCCCTTGTCCAGCCAACGCGCAGCCTCTGCGGAATCCGGTTCTTCTGGCATCAGGATCATGCATTCGTCCACCGACTCGTAACCCCGAATCAGGAAGTCACTCTTGAGGCTTGAATACTCACGCGGCAGACTTGCGGTCGGGAAAGTAAAGTGCGAAATGAGGTTCTCTTTCTTAATTCTGCTGTGATGCTTTCTGAACGCATCGGTATGCGTTGCTCGTGTTCCAGAAATGTGTGACAAGGCTCCAGTGTCGCTATTGAGGCTGTAGATGTCTGCCGTAAGATTGCCTCCATCAAACGGCTGAAACAGGACAGGATAGCGGATCCACGGCAGCACCGTGTTGCCCAGGAAGGACCTGATACGTTCAATAAATTCAGTATCGGCATTCTTGCGAACGTTCTGAAAATACCCCACTTTTTTTATCAGGCCAGATTGGAAGCACAGCGACGCGGTGCCATAACGTTCAACTTCTTCGTTGAGTGGCAGCAGCCGGTAATTCTGGTCAACTCGCACAATATCGAAAAAGCAGCCTTCCCTACCGGAAGCAGCCTTGTTGGCTGCCATCTGGAGATATCCTCGCTGGGCTGAACTGTAGTCGTCAGAATCGTTGATGAAGTAGACTGGCGCCTTTTCCAGATTCCGATTGACGATATCATTTCTGATCCAGTAAGTACCTCTGTTGTCTGTGTTTGTGCGTATCTTAATCACTTCATCGGAGGTCATCAGCAATCGCACAAAATCTTCTGCCGCGCTGATCGATTTGTCATCGCTTACGTCATCGACCAGTTCGATGCTGACCTGAGGATAGGTCTGCATTACCAGGCTGTACAACGTGGCGTGAATATATCTTTCCTTGTTGTAGTTGGAAACAATGAACAGCGCCTCGCCATCGACGGGCGGATGTGCCGGCAAGCCGGAAACAACGCGCGCGAACAGAACCTGTCTCGGAACTCTGATCTCCTTGTCTATGATGGCAGGGAGGCCATCAGCGACATTCAGTGTCGCCGGGTTGATGTCGAAGACTACCGCACGGTTGCCTGCTGGCGACGGATGATAGGCGAGAAAAGGGATACTGCCGGCGAGTTTCGAAGCCTCACGGGCACTTTCCTTGAGGGAACTCTCGGCTCCATTGGCCAGAACCCAGTAGGCATCAAACTTCTCGATATGCAAGCCGCCAATGATCATCGGCTTGCGAGTCAGGGACTCATAGCCCCCCAGCCTCTGTACACCAGAATGAGTCAGAAAAAGGTGGCACTTGCGGCATGGAATCTGAGCAGAAGGGCCCGAGGGTGAGGTGTCCATCACCGATACTGTTGCGACCGCAGTCCCTTGACCCAGCACCACTCCAAGACGCAGTGCCAATCTCTGAAGCCCCGTCGGCCAGTCATCGCCGGCATCCGCCAGCCCGGCCTTGCGCAATAGCGGGCGGGTGCAATAGAGCATGCGCTGACACTTGCTGATACGTACAGGCGTGTCCAGGCCAATGCACGAAACGATGAACTTGACCACCGGCGCGAATCGAAAGACCAGGTCATGGGCATCCACAAAGATGATTTTTGCATTCTGCGAGCGCACTGCCGCGACAGTAAGGTCGTGCAGCAGGAATTCGTTGGCGCCAGAATAAACGACTTGAGCAAGAAGTCCGTCGAACAACCATTGGGTTACTCGGGCAATGCCTAGCGGTTCAGGTGCTGCGGTACAGATTAAAACATGAAAGGCGAATCGCTTGTGAAGCAGTTCCAGTTGGCGGGCGAATTTATCGAGAACACTGCCGCAGAACGTGCCACTGTCGCTGATGCGAATCAAGAGAGCCATGCCCGACAATGGGTCCGGCAATCCAAAATAGCGTATCTCGTTCATCAACTCATCCCATCCACCTGCTGCAGCAGGGCGTTCAAATTGTAACCGTACTTGGCAAGGAAGTGCCGCTCCAGTTCCTGAACTGAGAGGTCATTTTTTCCGTGCGAAGTCGACGAATTATGCTTGGCGTAGAGGCTGACGTTCCGGTATTCAGGCGAGTAGTCCACGACCGGAAAGCTTTTATAGTCGGAAGTACAGGCTTCGGGGTTCAGAATTATCGCAGGAACACCATTAAGCGCACAGTGCCATCTGATCCAGAGGTCGTCTGCCGTTGGCGCCATTTGCAATGCATCCTTGAGCGACAGGAAATCTCTCGTAAAAAAATTGGTGTTATATATAATACCGTCCTTGCCAGTAGGCAAGTTCGACAAACACGGCGCATTCTGCCCCCAGGTCCACTTATTATACGGGGTCAGGTTGTTTTCATGGGTTTCAATGTGGCGACCCCGGTATGCGACGACGCAATCATGAGTCAGGTAGGTGTCGTATAGTGTCTGAAGAAAATAATCCGGGTAAATTGTGTCGTCGTCCACGGTAACGAATATTTTGTCATTCGTCAGAGTCTGCGCGAAGTGCCGCTCAAGCAGCGGCCATATTTTCCGGTAGGGTCCCGTATTTTCTACCCAGTTGACATTAAGCAGAGGGAAAGCGCTCAACTGAGCTAGCAGGCTATCCTTGGCGTCAATTCCTTCGTCCAGCAGATAAGGTTCTTGTGAAATGTTGAGCTGTATGCTGGCTGGCAGCAGCGCTTGCCTGTGCAGGCTTTCCACTACTGGTTTAAGATTTGACAAACGCGATTTGATCGTGGTAAGGGTAATGGTGATCTCTGGTACCAGGTCGCGGGGGCGTGCCGAAGGTTGGTGTACCTCTCTCCCAATTCCGCCCTTAACGGTGGGTAGCGCGCTCATCTGTACGGACTTATCAAGCGATACATCCTTCGTGTCATGCCGAGATAAACGCATCTTATCTTCGCATCGTAAGATGCTGGATTTTAGAGCGCCGGCCAGCGCGGGATGCTTCGAGGACATTTCCTTATAGACATCCAAAGCCTCCGCATATTTACGATCCAGAAAAAGGCGGTTACCGTCGGCAATGCTCGGCTGTGTACCGATTTTGAATCTCAATGAGTTATCCATATTTATGCGCTATCTTCTAGATTAATTTTCATTGAACCAGTATAATATTAACGCTGTTATCTATTAACGGGAAATATTGCCGAACTGGTTTATTTTTAAATATCGCTCACCGGCTGGAACGATGATTCCGGTCGCGCGGCGCTCGCGACGCTGTTTCGATGATGTGGTGATAGCACGGACTGCCCTCGGGTCGACCTCATTAACAGACGAACATATGCCTAGACGAACATATGATCTTATGATTGTGTTATAGGCTCTCAATGAGGGGCCAGCAGCGTTACATTGCCTGGCAATGGAGATCGCATTTTCATGCTGCCCCTGACGCTCATTGAATTCCGCCTTTCCCTGCAGGTAGATAACGCTCGCTTCCAGAGCGCCACCGGCAATGTCTAAAATCGTCTCCGACCGCCGCACGACATTCATGACCGCATCCTTCAAGACACCGACATCCTGCAGGAGCCTGAGAGACTCATGGCCAGAAAACTCCAGCGGAAACAGTCGGGAGAACGGAAAGCCTGGCAAAATGCATTTATTGACGAAAGCCTTGTCGTCACGATTGTGTGGATCGAAAAAGATGACTGGAGAAGTCGACGAATTCATCCCGGTTAAATCGACATGGTTTATCCTGATCTTGTCGTTAGGATATCTTCTGGCCAGATCGTGAGCAGGTAGTATCGGGCTCCCTGCTATCGCCTGGGCGGCAATCGAATCCGCAAAATAAATCGCGGCGTAAGCACCGAGACTTGATCCGTACGTAAAAACCTCCTTGTTCCTGCACAAGGGGATCGCGAAACTGCGGAACTGCTCGATGCTCAGGTTTTGATATTGTGTTCCGGCGGCCTGAGCCACATGCACATGATCGAACCCGGCGTTCGTCAGAAATGGGAAACCAAATGGCCGCGTATCGAAATCCGACAAGCGAATGCCAAAGGTAAAAAATATCTTGCTTGCTTCCGTGATTTGGCGATAGTACGTGACTTTATACGAACCAGCGATTTCTGAAATGACCTCAACGCCCACTGTCGCCAGCGCAATTCCATCCTTGCATTTCCGGACAAAAGGCGCATCTTGTGGAAAGGCAGCCATCGCCTGCTTCAGTATTTCAATACTTTCTTCGCCATCGCCCTGCTGCTGCAAGGCACGGCTGTAGGATAAATAAACTGATCGGGGACAAGCCTCCTTGTTCAGGATTAGAACCGGAGCCAACTTCATTATCTTCGCCCACAGGCCGCACTCTGCCGCAACATCCAGTGCCTCGGCAAGAAGAGGAATGTTTTCGGGGAATAAAGCCGCTCCTTCATCAACTATTTCCCTCGACCGATCAAGACTGCCGGCTCTTCGCAAGGCCAGGCTTAATTTTCTGTAAATAAAAGGGACTTTGCCGCGCCGATGCTGAAAGCATGACAGCCAGTATTTAATGGCCGCTTTATAATCATGCTGAGCCAGGGCCAGTTCCCCGATCTGCCTGTTTATGCCGAAATCGTCGGGAAACAGGGAGAAGCCTAAATCAAGAGCGGCGCGGGCTTCTGCCAATCTCTTGCCAAGGCGAAGGCTTTCCCCTAAATATTCAAAAACGATCGGCTTTAGTAATGAAACCTCTTCTATATTCCTTACCCGGCCCCACATTTCTGCAGCCAGAGACCGGTCCTTCGTTCTTAAGGCATTCCTGCAAATCTCGGCAAGATCCCTCTCGGTACATTGCGCCAGCAAGGAAGGAGGTTCAGTTGTTTCAATCAAGGAAGGTAGCCCCTCACTGTTCAAAACCATCATGACGACAAAACAGTCTCAGCAAAGCTCTGCGCGCAGGGCGCTGCGCAATCGATACATGGCTTCCAGGGCCCCCTGTTTGATATCTTCCACACTGCTGCTTGAAATCGGCTCAGGCTTGCTCAGGAACTTGTCAATCAGTGCCTCCGAGTCAAAACTGGAAAGCAGATCCTCACGTCCGATGCGGCGCATGAAATTCCGATTCTTGCTGGTAGCAATCATGACGATTGAAGGGACGCCATACATCGTGGCGACGACTGTGCCATGAAACTTCATGCTGGCCAGGCATGTGCATTGTCCGATTGCCCTGCACATGACATCGAGATCGTCGGTATAGATCAACTGCTTTTCGAGGGGAGATATACGTTTTGCATCTTCCACATCCTGTATGCCGACACGACCATTACCGAGTACGATATGCCGAACATGCCAGCCATCTCGCAGAGCAGTTTCTAGCAGTTGAACGACTTTTGAATAATCATCCGGCTCGGCTCTATTAGGACGATGACGTGTAACGATACCCAGGATGGGTGGTTTGCCAGGGGATGGAGGAGCGACTGCTGGCAGGGTCATTGAACAGACAATGTCAGGTGCCTCGAGTACACCGACAGGCGGGTTAATGCGGTCAATCAGCCATGTGTGGGACTGTGGATCACGTACGTGAATGAATTTCACGTTGGGGTGGGAGAGGAATCGGAGATATCTTTGAACGATGAAGTCCTTTTCCACTTGCTGCGATGGATATTTTGCGGATCGAATAGGCACGCCAACGCCACAAACAAAGACCGGTTTTTGCAAAAGCGCTTTATCGAAATATCTGGGGTCGGTAGCCCATGGCTGGATAAGGTCGCCACCGCCGATGATAATGGCGTCGAGACCGGCAACGATCTCCTTGATATCCATTGAAAAGTAAGGCTTTTCGAGCAGATCTGAAACTATGGACAAGTCGAATTCATCGCCCAGGTGCTCGGCAAAAACCTTGAGAAAGAGTTCGTCGCCGAAATTCCCGTAACCATAAAAACCCGCAATCCCGACTTTCGGTCGCCGGGGACCGGTTGATTCACCTCTCTCGTTCATCAGCCGTTTTAGCAGACCAGCCCCGTTCGTTGGCGATGTCGTAATCATATGTTTTATTTTGCCCAAATAGTTGTAGGTAGCATGGAGGTCTTTTTTATCATTTTTGAACGGCGATGCCGCTTGCCGTGTAATTCCGGATCAGGACTATGTGCGATCAATTCCTTGAAAAGGAATTTTTCAGTATATCAGCAACCCCTTCTCTCTTCATTTCAAGAGAATAATTACCGGCGCGATCAGGATGGAACATCAAGTCCAGATGGCTGATCAGTGATTCTGCGTCGGTATACTTCAAGATCTCGGAGGGCAGGTTCAGGGTGTGCAATAAGGAGCGTACGCGCAAAAGGACGTCGCGCGCCCGGCCGTCTGTTAAGGTTGGCAGATACGAGTCGAGCAGGGCCGGCAAGGTGAAGCTGCATGCCAGGCCATGTGGCACCCCGTAGAGACTGGTCACCGGATAGGAAATTGCGTGAGCGATGGCGGTACGGGTTTCACTGATGGCCAAGCCAGCCATCAAGCTGGCCTGCTGCATGCGTGCGCGATTGGCAAGATCGCAAGGCTTGGCCCGCAGTGCCGGCAGAGCCTCTGTTGCGTAATCCAGTGCCTGCAGGGCGTAGGCCTCGCTCAGGGGAGTTCTCCGTTTGTTCCAGATCGACTCAAGCGAATGCGATATGGCGTCGAGTGCCGAATGGAGGGTCTCGGTTGGCGGCAGGCTCAGCGTCAGGTTCGGGTCAAGAAAGACGTGCGCCGGAATGACTTCGTCACCGGTGACCGAATACTTGCTGGCTGTCGATTGGTCCCAGATGGTTGCAAAAGGGGTCACTTCCGCCCCGGTACCGGAGGTGGTAGGAACTGCGACGACTGGCAGGTGTTCCCGCCAGACGCGTCCACAACCCTGACGGAGGACACTCTCCAGCACTCGTGTTTGAGCACAGGGCAAAGTGACCGACAGGACCTTGGCGGTGTCCATCACGCTGCCGCCCCCCAAAGCGACGATGCTGCAAACACCTTGGTCCTGAAATCGATCGGTCAGCGCATCGACGTCCTCGAGTTCCGGGTTGGGCGTGACCACGTCACACACCTGCAGGCGATCGACAAACAGCTCGGCCAGTCGAGCCGTCAGGCCCCTTCGCGTAAACCCCGGCGTGGTCACGAGCAGGATGCTTCCCGCCGCTGGCAGGGCCTGTGCAATATCTGCGAAGCATCCTGCTCCGGCGGTAATGCGTACCGGGTTGTAATAGGACCAGCGGCCCGCGTTCATCTCCGACATGCGACCTCCATGAAGGCCCGCTTGTTCTCTTCGGGGCTGCTCGTCGGGCGACCGAGGTTGTCACGCGAGCCGGCGCTCATACGGACTTCGAGCAGCACCGGCCCCGCTTGCCCGCTGATCGCTGGCCAGACGGCAGCCAATTCGTCGAGGCTGGCAGCCTTGAAGTAGACGGCATAACCGACAGCCGTGGCAATGGCAGCGAAGTCCATCTGGCCAGCAACGGTAGGCTGTCCGCCGACCGATTCGTGGGCACCGTTGTTGAGCAGGACATGCACCAGATTGGCTGGCTTGAGGTCTCCAATGATCGCCATTGCGCCCATGTGCATGAGCAGAGATCCGTCGCCGTCCAGGCAGAGCACCCTTCGTCCCGGATTGCCCAGCGCCACCCCCAGCGCAATCGAGGCCGTATGGCCCATGCCACCCACCGTCAGAAAATCGCGTTGAACTTCTTCACGTTCGACACGAAGCTCGAACACCTCGCGCGAGGTCTTGCCCGTCGTGGACACGACGACATCATCCGGGTTGGCGAGCTCGAAGATTTTGCGCAGCGCGTCCTCGCGCTTGAGAGAACTGAGTGGTAGCGGCTTCCGACGGGTCTTGTAGTCCGCGAAGGTGTCGGCGCGCACCAGCAAGGCGACCGGTGAATTGCTGGATTGCATGGTGGCGAATGCCTCGTCAAGGACGCTCTTCGGGTCTGAGTCCGCCTCAAGAATCCAATGCGGTATTTCCAGCAGTTCGAGTTGACCCGGCGTGATGCGGCCCTGCTTGACATGTTGAGGCTCATCCTTGACGCCCGGCTCACCCCGCCAGCCGATGATCATCAGCAACGGAATCCGGTAAACCTCGGGATCAGCGATCGATGTCAGCGGATTGATCGTATTACCGAGGCCCGAGTTCTGCATGTAGACCGCGGCGAGTTTGCCACTACCCATGTGGTAACCCGCCGCAATGGCGATCGCGTTGCCCTCGTTGGCGGCGATGATGTGTCCGACATCGCCGCCCTGATCGTCGACCAGCGCGCAGAAGTTTTTCAGCAACGAGTCTGGCACGCCCGTAAATAGCCCGATGCCGCGGTGCTTGAGTTGCTCGAGAAAGTCCGCCGGTGAAATCATTATTTGGTCCCCGGAATGAGTTCTAGGATGTCGTTGATCGACATCATCTGCGAGTCGCACTCGGCCGAGCGATGATGCTCGAGAATTGACTTGGCTGTCCTGAGCATTGCCGGGTAAGCGCTGCGCAACAACTGGTTGGCATAGATCACGAGGTTCACCCCATGCGCCGCCAGTTCCTCTTCAGTCACCTGGTTATAACTCGAAGGCACCGCGACAAGAGTCTTGCGGTTTTCCAGCTGGTTGTAGCGCCGGCAGAATTCGAAGATCTCGTCCGGCGTTTTCTGCCGGCTGTGGATCATGATGCCGTCCGCACCCGCATCGAGGAAAGCCTGGGCACGCTCCATCGCATCGTCGATCCCCTTGTTGAGGATCAGGCTCTCGATTCGCGCGATGATCATGAAATCATCAGTGGCCTGGGCGAGTTTGCCCTGGCGGATCTTGTGGCAGAACTCCTCGATGCTGGCCTGAGTCTGCTCGACATCGGTGCCGAACAGCGAGTTCTTCTTGAGCCCGGTCTTGTCCTCAATGATGATGGCTGAAACGCCCAGACGTTCGAGGGTCCTGACGGTGAAGACGAAATGCTCGGCCCGGCCGCCGGTGTCTCCGTCATAGACGATGGGCTTGGTCGTGACTTCGAGCACTTCGTTGAGCGTGGTCACCCGTGCTGAGACGTCCACTGCCTCGATGTCCGGCTTGCCCTTGGCGGTCGAGTCCGTCAGGCTGCTGCCCCACATGCCGTCGAACTCGCGCGCACCTTGCGGAGTGTCAATACGCGTGGTTTCGATGATCACGCCGCTCAGGGCATTGTGAACGTCGAGAATGCGCACGATGGGTTTGACCTTCAACATACGACGCAGGGACTTCAGGCGGACTTCGGGCGTCGTGCCAATTTCCTTCAGTGCGCCACACAGGCGCGTCGACGAGATGCCTTGGGTGTAGGTGACCTCAACCAGCTTGCCGCCCCATTGCTCCAATGTATCGATCACCCGCTGGCGCGTGGTCTGCTGAACGCCCTCCTTCCAGTCATCGCCGTGAACGACGAAATCTGGCTTGATTTTTTCCAGATTAGGCACGTAGTCCAGCGTCGGTTGCGGAACCACGCGGCTCACTCCCTTGATGCTCTCCATTACTTCGCGGCGTTGATCGAAAGTCATGTAGGGCACGCGTTTGTACGAAGCGATGGCCTCATCCGTCAACAACCCGACGGTCACCTCGCCAAGTTCGGCCGCACGCCGCAATACATTCAGGTGACCGGGGTGAACCAGGTCGGCACTCATTCCTACATACACTGTTTTCATTTGCGGAACTCTAAAGAAAAAAATCAAAGCAGGGAAATGTCTAGTTATGAAGGCAAAAATAGATCATCTCGCGATTTTAAAACAGCTCTGGAAAATCACCGGAAGTCATGAATACGAGAGTTCACTAGCCGCATGGTCGCCTGCCTTCCGAAATGCCGAATTCAATATAGTGGAAGAGCGGATTGACACGGGCGGCCGCGACGTCCGGATTCGTTTGAAGATAGTAAAGCGTATCGAATGTCGGCGAAGGGTTGCGTCCTTCATCGGCACCAAAGCGCAGGTAATGTTCCACCGGGTCGATCGCGGCCGAGGCCACGTCCGGATATTCCGAGAGATACCATTGCTGGTCAAACCATCCGGATTCATTGAGCACCTCTGCCTGCCTGCTAATTGTTTCCTGTTTTTTATCCGGACCTTTGAACGGTTTGATAAAGGACCGAAGGAGCCCATTGCCTGTCCCGGTGGTGGGATTATTTCGCTGCCCTCCCGGTTGATCTCTTTTTTCGCTCTGGGGAATCACTGGCAGTGCCGAAGCCTGCTCGCTGGCCAGCTTGATCTGGTGAACATCAACACAATATTCGGGAATTTCATTTTCGATGATTCTAATTTCGTCCTGATTTTCATAAGACTCGTGAATAAATACATTTTTCTCCGACACGCTCGGCTGAAAATACCTGAACTGATCCTGATCAGCCGTTTCGAGAGCAGCACTTTCCATGACCTGCCGCCGGTACGCCTCGGACAGGACGAAATTCTCGAACTGAACGACAACCACGTTATCTCTATTCCTGCCCATGGTTGATAAATCACTCTCAAATTTTTTCCTGACCTTTCTGTAGTTGGTTGCATAGTCACATGCACTGGTCAGGAAACACCCCAGCTCCTTTTTCATGGCAACAAAATTAGAACGTGGATCTCTGAAGGTCGCAAATAGAAGGGCGTTATCAATGAAGGACATGGCCTTGACGTTTTTTATATGAACGACATTATCCAGCAAAACGAAATCGTCATTCTGTGAATATTTTCCGATGCACGTATTATCCAGGAAGGTGCTGGCAATTTGCGCGAACGACTGGGCGTCAATGCGATCTTGCGGGCCCTCTGGAATAATCGACGCGATTGACTTTATGAATATATTTACGCCCGCGGCGTAGGAATGGTTTCTGGCTTTTGAAAGCGAATACGAACGTGCACTGCGGCTTGTCTTGTAACCCGCTGACGTTCCATACGTTGCCAGCCCGAGCAAAACCAGACCAAAATGCTTCAACAGTTTCTTCTTGAAACCGGGGACATCGCTCAATGATTTGCTTAAATCGAACAAGCCAGATTCACCCTCAATATGCGTAAATTCCCCTTTTACCGATCTGACGCCCCGGAATTCCCGGAAAAAATCATAAAGCGCTCCCGATCCGGACCAACCCATTCCGGACACAATAATTTTTTTTTGAGGAACCGGGCTATTGCAGACACTTGAATTCGGTATCTCGGGGCGTGAGCTTTGAAACAGGTCGGACAGTGACTGGAAAGAATCGACCCATAGGTCACCGGCCGGGCTTTCCCCGAACAATTTTCTGACCAGAACAGAAAAGTCGGCCAAAGCTCTTTCATGCATTCCGCTCGAAATCATGTTGTAACAACTTTGGGCAGCAATCGCATTGCTGCTGCAGGTATTTATCCAGGCATTTCTGGACGTTTCTGGATTTTTTATTTCATTCAGTGCCGCCCGCATTTTTTGAAAGACGGAAAATTTTGGCATCCGCACATCCGAGGACAACATTCCTGAAAAAATGTTTGCTGCGGCACCCCATTTTTTTTGCTTGAAAAAAGCGTCGCCCAGCCTTTCGTAAGCCGGATATATATCCGGTATCCTGGCCAGACTTTCAAAATATTCATCCGGGCAATCGATTATCAATTTATTGAAGCAGGATGCGATTTCTTTTTTCCTCGAGATCTGGTCATCAGACACCTCCCCTGAAAAAAAGCCGTCATGGGCATGGGAACCAGAGGCATCGCCAGGATGCCGGTCCTTCTCGTAAAATTGTCCGTCATGCGCAAAGCAGCAACCTGCCAAAAGATCCGTTCCGGAAACTCCGGTGTTGTCCATCAGCAGTATGATTTGCTCATCATCCAGTGCCCGTTGCCATATCCTGATGTTGCGCATCTTGCCGGCGAAATCGGATTCGCGGCCGGAAGCGATCGTCAAGGATGCCCCCGTCTTCTCGATACTAATATCGGCTGGCAACCGCTTCTCGTACAGGTGCATTCCATCAATGTAAATTCTGGCAAATTCACCGCATTTTATTACGCAGGTAACATGCGTCCACTCACCCAGTCTGATGGCGTCGTTCGGACTCCAGTTTAATACTACAGCAGCTTGATAAAAACCGAAATAAAACTCTGCGGTTTCCGAATTTTTTATTCGGACACAATATTCGCTCTTGCGTTCATTATGCTTTTTCGCTATCAAATCAATCCACCTGTCTGGCCAGCACCTCAGGCATAGCCAGAAATCAATCGTCAGGTCGCCAGTGATGCTTAACTCGTCAACGTGGTCAAATTCCATCAACGTAATCCAATCATAATAATTCGCGAAATTTGTCCTTGAAAGCGCCCCTTCACTTGCCGGCGACCTCGGCATTGCCGGCCGCGGATAGACCCCGACCGCCCGGGATCAGGGCACCTGCAGCCGGAATGCATCAATCAGGAATCTGTTCGAGTGATCAGTCATGATGCTTCGCTTCTGGCACCCATCGAAGTATCAGGCGGTAAAACACAGCAAGTTGTCGACCCCTTGCCAGGCGAGCGATTCTGCTCGTTGCCGCGCGGCTTTATTCATCGACGCGAGTTCGCCGTGCAGATGTGCCGTGTACGCTTCGGCTAGTACGCGACGCAGATCAGTCGTATCCTGGGGATCGAAAATCAAGCCACAGCGTCCGCCCTCAAGCAGTTCTTCAACCATGGCCACACGCGGTAGAATTGGCGCTACGCCGAAACTCATCGACAACAGCGCAGAACCTGAAGTAAGAATCCTCTCGTAAGGAAATACGGCCAGATCGGCACTGCGGTAAAGCAGCTGCAGTGCATGGTCATCGACGAATCCGTTCAGGATGGTCACGTGGTCCTGAATCGCCGGCGGAACCAGGGTGGCCAGGTGGGCAGCAAAATCTGCGCTTGCCTTGCCAGCCACCAGCAGATGCCACGGCTTCCCTTCTGCCTCTGCGGCAAAGGCTTCGAGGAGTCGTTCAAGACCTTTATAGGGTCTGACCTGCCCGGTAAAAAGAAGGACGAAGTCCCTGTCGTCGAAACCCAGGTGACGTCTCGCGTCGGCGCGTGTGACGTAATCAGGATAGTGTCCGGCATAGCTGCCGTGTGGCACCACGAACACCTTGCCTGACGCTGCCGACAAATCGAGGTTCAATTCTGCAAACGAGCCCGCGGAGTGCATGTGAATGCGGTCTGCAGCGATCGCCAGTCGGCACATGAAATCTCGCTCGAGTTCGGCGTGCTGGTTGTTGTCGTGGGAGACTGCATTGTGGATGGTCCACACCACATGCCCACCCCGCTGCTTGAACGCTGCCAACTGCGCCTCGAAAGCGGCAATGGCCTCTTTCACCCTTTCTGCCCCGTCGCCAGGCTTGAAGAAGGTATTGGTCCAATGGAGATGGAAGACCACGGGACCGACGGCAGGCTGGTCGGTGATCGCCTTCAGTGCACACTGGAGATCTCCCGAGAGTACGTCAAAGCGTTCGTCAAGTCTGCTATAGAGAAGACACTGGTAGGGGTTGGCTGCCGAGTAATCGGGCCAGAAAAAAACCCGCGTGGTCGGCTGATGGCGACGGTAGGTGATCTTTCGCGGCTGGTTCGGGTTCGGTGCCGTGGCGGCCCAGAACTCCTGCAGCCCCTGGCGCTTGAGGCTCTTGTTCAGAACGACCAGGGTGTTGGCGGATTGAGCGCCCTCATTCACCAGCGAGGTGTTGTTCCCATGCCAACGCCGCTGATAAAGCACCTCGTCAATATGATGGAAGGTCGTGATCTCTGCCAGCTTCAGGAACATGTCGTAATCGACCGCATTGACGATGTCTTCTCTGAATCCCTCCGTCCGCGCCCAGCTCTGGCGACGGAACATCCGGAAGTGATGCGCGATCGAGGTCATCATCATCTTCTCGCGGGAAAATACCGGGAAGCTGTATTCAGGCTTGACGTGATGACCTTGAGCGTCGATACGCTCGCATGAGGCATAAGCGCAGCCGACGACCGGGTTGTCATCCAGGAATGCCGCCATCCGGCCAAGTGCCTCTGGCTTGAGCAAGTCATCCGAGTCAAGCTGACCAATATACATGCCGCGAGCCATGGCAACCGCACGATTCGATGCGGCACCAATGCCACCGTTTGCCCCGGCCAGAACCCGCACCCGCGGTTCGTGGCCGAAATGTTGCTGGAGGCGCATCAGCGTATCGTCGGTCGATCCATCGTCGCAGATGCAGACCTCGAAATCCTGGAAATCCTGATCGAGCACACTCTGAACCGATTGCACGATGTACGCGCTGTTGTTATAGGAGGGGATGTAGACCGACACCTTGGGTACCGGATAACGCCCATCCTGTTTGCGCCACCAATGGCCGGCGCAATAGTCCTCGAAACGCTCCGTCGGCGTGCTTGTCAGCCAGTGCGCGACCCAGGCCTTCCGGGATGCAGCGGTGATATGGCACTCCGCAGGAGCAGGCATGAAGTAAGCGCCGTCAAGGTACAGGCGATAGCCGAGTTCGCGAAAGGCAGTCTCAAGAGAGAAGAGTTCGGCAGCAAAGCCTTGTACGCGTCGGAGGCGTGCTGCCGAGACCACCAGGTTGCCTGCTCCCACCTTCCGGAACCCATATCGTTCTCCACGCCAGTTGAGACTGGCTCCCGCGTCGAATCGGTCCAGTATCAACGCATCCGAGGAAGCGGCATCCACCGTGTGAAAGGCAAACACTGCGAGGTCGGTCACGTCATGGTAGTGACTCAGTTGTTCCAGCAGCCAGGGGTTGTGATCGACGCCGGGTGGAAGAAAAACCACCAGGTCGGCATTTCGGCCGGCAATGGCCTGATTGATCTGCGCTACCGGCTGCCCGCGGTCGTAGGGAAGCCAACTGCTGTGGAAAGCATGCTCGGTCGCCGGCCATTCCGGCTGGTTGACGGCCACGAACAGCACTTCCACCTGTTCGTGTGCAAAACTCTGGCTCGCAAGCAGTGCCAGCGCATGGTCGACGTCATCCTGCGCGCTGGCGAAGACCACAACCAGAATTTTGGCGGTGGACTTCCGCCCTGTAGCGCGACTGCGATTGACCACGTCCACGATGAAGCGGTAGTCATTGCCGTTACCATGCAGCGCAGGCAATTCCAGTTCGAAGGGATAACCGGACGGAAAGCTCTTGTTCGCTCTCAAGCGCCGCAAGGGAGCCAGGCGCCGCGAGGTCCGCTGCCACTGCAGGTAATCGGTCGGACCATATAGCCGAGGGACGCTACCTGCATCCCGCAGGCGTTGTTGCACCACCGCCCGCGTGCTCGAAAGGACATCGTCACCGATCTGCGGCGAGCGATCGATCGCCTCGAGACGGCGTGCCGCTTCGGCCGGAAGCTTGGCACGCAGACAGGCCATGACGGCGTTCAGGCGCAGCCAGAAGTTGCGCGGCTGTTCACGTGCGAGAATGTCATAGAGCGCCAATGCCTCGGTGTAGCGGGCGGCGCGGAAAGATGCATTGGCGTCGCGAAGTGTAATTCCGGTGTCTGTCATGACCTGGCTCCCCGGAAGCACCTAGAAGGATCGATTCCAATGACCGGCAGCAGCCTGTTTAATATGCTCATCGTTTAAATATCATCTGGTTACGTGCTGAAAATCCATGTTGATACTCCCCTTCGTACAGGGAGCGGAAAAAAACTCACACTTAAAAGCTTCACCACATTTCATGGCTGCCGGGCCTGACTGCGTGCGGTTTTCCACGCGCCGGCAGGTAGCGCCCCTCATGGATTGATGAATGCTATTTCGCCAATCCTGCTCGGGTTATATTTCCTGGCCAGGTCAGACATATATAATGATTTCCATTCGCCATTGATCGAGTCCGACTGCCTTTTTAGATCAGTCCGGAAAACAAGACTCTTAGGCAGGCCAAGCGCCAGGGAAAGCTCGTTCAGGCAGCGAGCTGGACTGGCAATGAGATCTTCGTACACGACTGTATGGCAACTTATCCCTCTTGAATGACAGTATTTTTGGATGAGAAAGTTTTGCGACTGGATTTGCGAAGCCAGGCTGGTGATTTTATCAAAATCATACTCCGGCGCTTGTTCAAGACGAAAGTTGGATGACCATTTTTTTGTCTGTCGAGCGATCTGATAGGATATGGCCTGGGCTATCAGGTCTGAACGGGATATGTGAACAAAAAAGAAAGGGACTTCCGGGAAAAATGTTCTCAACCTTTCATAAATATGAAGATGCGATTCATGAAGATTGATTCCCAGCCAACCGCCAACGAAAGTTCTGCATCTGGTCAACGACTGGATATATTGCCTGCCATCAAGGATATTATCCTTGCCAATCGCACTCCATCGATCGGCCAGAATCGGCATGTATTGATAGGGCTGAAAGTATTCGTGCGGTAGACAGACCTCGTTGCTTCTCAGTATGTCGCTGAGTAAGGTGCTGCCGCTACGAGGAGTGCTCAGCAAGATCAGAACCTTATCCAGGCGAGAGATTTTTGTGACATCATATTTCGCTGAAACAAAGTCGTCGGCTGGAATGAAATTCTCGATCGATTCAATGGCTTCCGTGTTTATCCTGATTGCCGAAAGGCCTGAGACAGCAAAGCTGTCCGATTTTTGCTCTGCGCCTGGAAGCTGGCCGCCACTTTGGATACCCTGAGGCAAGCGCCTGTTTCCCTGATCTTGGATCCGGGTGGAGCCGGCAAGCAGGCCGAGCTGACGATACTGTTCGACCACTCGCGCATTGGCGAGCAGATTGGGTTCCGCGCCTGGAGTACCAACGGCGATGGCGGTCTCGAAGTGCTGCAGAGCGCGGGCTTGTTGACCGCAGATAGTCGCTGCGCGGCCGAGGCTGTTATGCACACCTGCCGCAAGTATTTGGGCCATCAGCTTCCTGCTGCAGCCCCAATCCTGCGCAAGACGGATGAATTGTTTCGCCGGACCGCCGCTGTCGGTCTGAAGATGGCCGGCAGCAGCCAGGAGTGCCAGCTTGGCGCGGTCGGGGTGATGTTGCAGGGTCTCTCGATCGAGTTTGACGAGGCTGTCCCAATCGCCGAACTGCCATTGCGTACGGGAGCGTTCAAGCAGTCTTTCGTCGTAGGGAACGACCTCCGATTCGGTGTGGGTCACCTCGCGTGTTGGAGTGGCCTGGGAAGACGGCAAGTCTACGTTTTGGCGCCCGCCAGGAGAATCAGGCAGACGCACCGACGACAGGCGCCGCTTTTGGCTCTTGCCTGTTTTTTTCCCCTTGCCAGGGGTGTTGATGGCGTTATTTTTGTGCTTGTCTGATTTGCTCATAGGTCCGCCTCACGCAAGAGCAGATCCTTGATCAAGTCGAGTTGCCCTTCCGCCCTGAGCATTTCCTCCTTAAGCACGCTCTGGCGCAATTCCATCTCGTAAATCTGCGCTTCAAACTGGCTCACTCGTGTATTTTCTTTTTTCAGGGCTGTTTGCAGTTTGCTGATTTCGCTGTCTTTCGTTTCCAACAGAATCTTGTTCTCTTCGAATATTCTGGATTTTTCCTGAAGCTGCCCTTGACAGTCGACTACGCGCTTTTCCTGTGCAACCTTCTCCTGCAGGGTTTGTTCCAATCGAGTTTTCTGCTCGGAGAACTGCCTGGCTGCGACCTCGCGTTCCTGCTGCAACTTTTCGAGTTGTGATTGGCGATCGCTGGCCAGCCTGGCCTGCTCGTCGCGCGCACGGGCTAGCTGCTGAACCTTCTCCTGCCGTTCGGCAATGAGCTTTTCCTGTGCCGCGCTAGCCTGATGGGCCTGATCGAGTTTCGCTTTGTGCTCGGCGACCAGCTTGCCGTTCACGTCCCGCTCTTGCTGTACCTTGTTGAGCCGTGCCTTGAATTCACCGGCCAGCCTGGTCTGCTCATCGCAAGCCTGGGTGATCTGCTGGATCTGCTCCTGCTGTTCGGCAACAAGCTTTCCTTGCGCGGCTTTATCCTGCCTGGCCTGTTCCAGTTCAGTCTGGATCTCAGCGAGTTGCCGGACCGCGGCATCATGCTCCTGCTGCAGCTTGTTGAGCTGCGCCTTGCTCTCGCTGGCCAGTTTGGCCTGTTCGTCCCGAGCCCGCGTGAGCCGCTGAATCTGTTCCTGCCGTTCCGCGGCAATCTTCTCTTGTTCAACCCGGGCCTGGCTGGTCTGCTCAAGTTGCGTTTTCTGGTCAGCGAGTTGCCGGACCGCGGCATCATGCTCCTGCTGCAGCTTGTTGAGCTGCGCCTTGCTCTCGCTGGCCAGTTTGGCCTGTTCGTCCCGAGCCCGCGTGAGCCGCTGAATCTGCTCCTGCCGTTCCGCGGCAATCTTCTCTTGTTCAACCCGGGTCTGGCTGGCCTGTTCCAGTTGCGTTTTCTGGTCAGCGAGTTGCCGGACCGCGGCATCATGCTCCTGCTGCAGCTTGTTGAGCTGCGCCTTGCTCTCGCTGGCCAGTTTGGCCTGTTCATCCCGAGCCCGCGTGAGCCGCTGAATCTGTTCCTGCCGTTCCGCGGCAATCTTCTCTTGTTCAACCCGGGCCTGGCTGGTCTGTTCCAGTTGCGTTTTCTGGTCAGCGAGTTGCCGGACCCCGGCATCATGCTCCTGCTGCAGCTTGTTGAGCTGCGCCTTGCTCTCGCTGGCCAGTTTGGCCTGTTCATCCCGAGCCCGCGTGAGCCGCTGAATCTGCTCCTGCCGTTCCGCGGCAATCTTCTCTTGTTCAGCCCGGGCCTGGCTGGTCTGCTCAAGTTGCGTTTTCTGGTCAGCAGCGAGTTGCCGGACCGCGGCATCATGCTCCTGCTGCAGCTTGTTGAGCTGCGCCTTGCTCTCGCTGGCCAGTTTGGCCTGTTCATCCCGAGCCCGCGTGAGCCGCTGAATCTGCTCCTGCCGTTCCGCGGCAATCTTCTCTTGTTCAGCCCGGGCCTGGCTGGTCTGTTCCAGTTGCGTTTTCTGGTCAGCGAACTCCTTTAGTGCTGCCTCCTGCGCCTGCTGCAGCTTGTCCAACTCAGCCTTGCACTCGCTGACCAGTTTGGCCTGTTCGTCCCGAGCCCGGGTGAGTTGCTGGATCTGCTCATGGCGTTGCGTAACGACCTTTTCCTGGGCAAGCCTGACTTGGCTGGTTTGCTCCAGTTGCGTTTTCTGATCGGTGAGTTGCCTGATCGCTGCGTCGCGCTCCTGCTGCACCCTGTTCAATTGCGCCTTGCTCTCGCCTGCCAGCTTTGCCTGCTCGTCCCGAGCCCGGCTGAGTTGCTGGAACTGCTCCTGACGTTCGAGCGCGGCCTTCTCCTGGGCAAGCTTCGCCTGATTGGCTTGCTCCAGTTGCGTTTTCTGATCGGCGAGTTGCCTGACCGCTGCGTCGCGCTCCCGCTGCACCCTGTTCAAATGCGCCTTGCTCTCACCTGCCAGCTTTACCTGCTCATCCCGAACCCGGCTGAGCTCCTGAATCTGTTCCAGATATTCGGCAGACAGCTTCTCCTGGGCAGCCTTTGCGGCTTCCGCTCGAGCGAGCATGGTTTGTCGTTCTGCCAGTTTCCCGGCCTGCACGTCGCTGGTCTGGCTTAACTGCTTCAGTTGTTCCTGGAAAACGGCTAACTGTTGCGCGAGTTCCAGATTGCGCAGTTGCAGTGCGTTGCGTTGCAGTGTCCAGCAGGGAAAGTCGGGATCGTGAGGAGCATCTTCCGACAACAAATCGAATCCATTCTCCTGCAACCAGCGCAATATCCGCGCGGCCGGTTCGGCGCCTTCGTAAAGCGGCTCACGACCGCAATGCAGTTTCACCTGACTGAAGAGGTGTAACTGCTTCGCCTCCCACAGCGCCTGCAGTACAGGCAACTCTTCGCCCGGCAGATCAATTACCAGCAGATTTTCCTGCTGCGCCGTCAACTGTAGAGGCTCGAGCAAGGTCGCCGCACCAAGCGCTTCAATTCCGACCTGCTCCAGGACTTTCAGCCCCGGGAACAGTTGTAGCAGGCCGGTTGCCGGGTGGAGCCCGCCGGTCCCGGGCAGATGGTAACGATGGAAGATCGCCGCGCCAGGCATCGCGGCGACCGCCTTGGCGATGACCTGTACATTGGGCAGATGCGAGGTTCTGGCCGTCAACGCTGCCGCAAGCTGGGGATCAGCCTCGATCAGCAGTAGTTTTTCCGGCTTTAGCGCAAGATAAGCATCGAGTTCGCTACACTGACCGGCGCCGAAATGAACAAGCGTGTCGATTGCCGGGTGCGCCTCCCTCTCGCCGCTTGCCGGGCCTGAGCCTGCTTCTGCGAGTGTCAGAGTATCGTTGCCTAGCCGCATGGTTGCCTACCTTCCGAAATGCCGAATTCGATATAGTGGAGGAGCGGATTGACGCGGGCCGCCGCGACATCCGGATTCGTTTGAAGATAGTAAAGGGTATCGAATGTCGGCGAAGGGTTGCGCCCTTCAGCGGCACCAAAGCGCAGATAGTGCTCTACCGGGTCGATCGCGGCCGAGGCCACGTCCGGATATTCCGAGAGATACCATTGCTGGTCAAACCATCCGGATTTCTTGAGCACCGCTGCCTGCCTGTTGATTTTTTCCTGTTTTTTATCCGGACCCTTGAAGGGCTTGATAAAGGACCGAATAAGTACATGGTTGGTCCAGACAGTGGTTTTCTTTCGTTGCCCTACCGCTTGCGCTTTCTCTTCGATCTGAGGGAGCACTGGCAATGCCGCAGCCGGCTCGCTTGCCACCTGCTCCGTCCGAGTCCGGGTTTCCTGATACTTGAGGAAATAGTGTTCAAGCTCATCCTGCACCTCATGGAGTTGCCTGAGGAGCAGTTCGATCTCTTCCCGTGCATCCTTCCCGCTGACCTCAAGTGCCAGGTGACTTGCTTTCAGCTGCTCACGACTCTGCTCCGCTTCCGCTATAGCTGCCTTTAGCTGGTGGATCTCTGCGCTGGCCGCTTTCCAGGTTCGCTCCAGTTGCTGCTTCTCCAGGACCATCCTCTCCAGCTCTACCTGCACCCCGTGCAGTTGCCTGAGAAGCCGTTCGTTCTCCTCGCCGGCTTCCTTGCTGGCAGCACCCAGCGACTGGTTGGCGGCCTCGAGATCCCTGCGGGTCTCTGCCGCCTGTGCCAGCCGCACTTCCAGCTGCTGCAACTCGGCGACCGTGGCTTTCTGGGCCTGCACCAGCTCCTGCTTCTCCAGGAGCATCCTCTCCAGCTCTACCTGCACCCCGTGCAGTTGCTTGAGAAGCCGTTCGTTCTCCTCGCCGGCTTCCTTGCTGGCAGCACCCAGCGACTGGTTGGCGACCTCGAGATCCCTGCGGGTCTCTGCCGCCTGTGCCAGCCGCACTTCCAGCTGCTGCAACTCGGCGACCGTGGCTTTCTGGGCCTGCACCAGCTCCTGCTTCTCCAGGAGCATCCTCTCCAGCTCTACCTGCACCCCGTGCAGTTGCTTGAGAAGCCGTTCGTTCTCCTCGCCGGCTTCCTTGCTGGCAGCACCCAGCGACTGGTTGGCGGCCTCGAGCTCCCTGCGGGTCTCTGCCGCCTGTGCCAGCCGCACTTCCAGCTGCTGCAACTCGGCGACCGTGGCTTTCTGGGCCTGCACCAGTTGCTGCTTCTCCAGGAGCATACTCTCCAGCTCTACCTGCACCCCGTGCAGTTGCTTGAGAAGCCGTTCGTTCTCCTCCCCGGCTTCCTTGCTGGCAGCACCCAGCGACTGGTTGGCGGCCTCGAGCTCCCTGCGGGTCTCTGCCGCCTGTGCCAGCCGCACTTCCAGCTGCTGCAACTCGGCGACCGTGGCTTTCTGGGCCTGCACCAGCTGCTGCTTCTCCAGGAGCATCCTCTCCAGCTCTACCTGCACCCCGTGCAGTTGCCTGAGAAGCCGTTCGTTCTCCTCCCCGGCTTCCTTGCTGGCGGCACCCAGCGACTGGTTGGCGGCCTCGAGCTCCCTGCGGGTCTCTGCCGCCTGTGCCAGCCGCACTTCCAGCTGCTGCAACTCGGCGACCGTGGCTTTCTGGGCCTGCACCAGCTGCTGCTTCTCCAGGAGCATCCTCTCCAGCTCTACCTGCACCCCGTGCAGTTGCTTGAGAAGCAGGTCGTTCTCCTCGCCGGCTTCCTTGCTGGCGGCACCCAGCGACTGGTTGGCGGCCTCGAGCTCCCTGCGGGTCTCTGCCGCCTGTGCCAGCCGCACTTCCAGCTGCTGCAACTCGGCGACCGTGGCTTTCTGGGCCTGCACCAGCTGCTGCTTCTCCAGGAGCATCCTCTCCAGCTCTACCTGCACCCCGTGCAGTTGCTTGAGAAGCCGTTCGTTCTCCTCGCCGGCTTCCTTGCTGGCAGCACCCAGCGACTGGTTGGCGGCCTCGAGCTCCCTGTGGGTCTCTGCCGCCTGTGCCAGCCGGTCTTCCAGCTGCTGCAACTCGGCGACCGTGGCTTTCTGGGCCTGCACCAGTTGCTGCTTTTCCAGGAGCATACTCTCCAGCTCTTCCTGCACCCCGTGCAGTTGCTTGAGAAGCAGGTCGTTTTCCTCGCCGGCTTCCTTGCTGGCAGCACCCAGCGACTGGTTGGCGGCCTCGAGCTCCCTGCGGGTCTCTGCCGCCTGTGCCAGCCGCACTTCCAGCTGCTGCAACTCGGCGACCGTGGCTTTCTGGTCCTGCACCAGCTGCTGCTTCTCCAGGACCATCCTCTCCAGCTCTTCCTGCACCCCGTGCAGTTGCTTGAGAAGCAGGTCGTTTTCCTCGCCGGCTTCCTTGCTGGCAGCACCCAGCGACTGGTTGGCGGCCTCGAGTTCCCTGCGGGTCTCTGCCGCCTGTGCCAGCCGCACTTCCAGCTGCTGCAACTCGGCGACCGTGGCGTTCTGGGCCTGCACCAGCTGCTGCTTCTCCAGGACCATCCTCTCCAGCTCTTCCTGCACCCCGTGCAGTTGCTTGAGAAGCCGTTCGTTCTCCTCGCCGGCTTCCTTGCTGGCAGCACCCAGCGACTGGTTGGCGGCCTCGAGATCCCTGCGGGTCTCTGCCGCCTGTGCCAGCCGCACTTCCAGCTGCTGCAACTCGGCAACGGTTGCACCCTGCGCCTGCTGCAGTTGCTCCGCCCGAACCACCGCACTCTTCAGTTCTTCCTGGAGTTCATGCAGTTGTTCAAGCCGCGCCGCGCACTCTTCCAGTGCTTCGGTTCTGCTGGCCTCAAGTGCCTGATTGGCCGCCTCCAGCGCCTGCCTTGCCGATTCGGTCTGCCGCTTTTCCCGGATGCTCTGCTCAAGCGCTTCCTGAACGTCTTGCAGTTGCGAACCCACCTGCTCACGATCCTGAAGAGTCTGGAGATAACTTTTCACCAGGTCGTCGAGAGCGACCTCCGAGACGGGAATCGCCGAGTCGGCCAAAGGCTGGGCTCTCGCTTCCAGTTCCATCTGCAGGGCAGCGATGGATGAATCATTGACCACGATGCGGCTGGCGAGAAAGCGCGCCATCTCGGGGAGTGCGGCGTTTGCCGGGGCGATCCAGTCCGCGGGCAGTTGCAGCGAAAGCCCCAGGAGTCGGCCTGCGTCGATCAATGCCTCCGGTTGCCGGCTCGCCGACTCGGCATCGAGCAGCATCGCCCGCCGCCGATGACGGCGCTGGAACTGCATCAGGTGGCGCGTGGCGGCTTTCCAGTAACTGACGAAGTCGCCGGGTTCGATGCCGCAGCGCAAGGCATGGGCGACAGCAGTTTCGGCAGAGGTGAAGAAGAGAAGGAATTTCGCGTCCGGGGAAGTGGCCGCCCAGAAGTCGAGCAGCCACAGGCTGCGGCTATCCATGCTACCCGCCATCAGTGCGTCATCGGGCCATCGCGCGGCAAGTGCTTCGGCCAGGCCGGCAGCGGGCTGCAAGGGCTCGCGCCATTGCAGCAGGTCGCGGACACCGGCAGCCGCCAATACCTCGTCATGCCATTCTGCAAGGGTCGTGTCGGCACTTCCCAGCCCAACGCCCGTCAGGGTGGGAATGACCATTTCCCAGGCACTGTGAGGACAGCCCGTGGCGATTACCGTGTTCATTTTTTTCTGCTCCCGTCCTTGACCGTCGCTTTGCACGCTGACTTCACCTGGGCTTGTCAATTGGTCACCACGCCGACGATCACTGCGACCCGGAACAGCGCCTCGATGACATCCCGGAAGATCTGACGGGATTTCACGTCGATCCTTGGCAGCACCATGATGTGGTCGCCGGGGCGTAGTGTCGGTTCGCTGCCGCCGAGGTTGAAGAATCCTCGGCGGACACTCTCGTCGTAACTGCCATCGTGGTGAGCGACGACCACCCGCGAGGCATCGGCGTTCTGGGTGTAGCCGCCGGCATTCTGGATGTAGTCGCCAAGGCCGAGCGCTGCGTCATAGGCAATGGTGTTCGGGAAGATCACTTCACCGCTGACAAAAATCAGTCCGTCCTTGACCGGGATGCGCAGAATGTCGCCGTTTTCGAGCAGCAGTGCGTCGCGGTCTGCCGCCTGCGCGATGTACACCTGGCCGGAGGGCTCGATGCTCTTGCCGCGTTCGACCCACTTGAGAAGAAGATCCGCCTCTTCCTTGCGCAACTGTGCCTCTTCGTTGGTCCCCGAGCGAGCCGTCAGGGCGGCGTTCTCGAGGAACTTGAGGGTGATCTGCAGCGCTTGCCGCTGGCGCTCTTTGGCACTCACCCGAAAAAGCTGCAGGCTAGCCGCATCGGACTGCGCAGTGAATTGGATCTGCCTGACGAGTTCGCCGAGTCTGGCGCCGTAGGGCAGTACATATTCCTGGACGCTCATGTGCTCGCCCTCGACGCGTACCGCGATCGTCCCGGGTCGCTTGTCGGCGGTAAACTCGATGGCGTCGCCATTTCCCAGCGACACCACCGCCGCGTCGGAGAGCGGGAAATACTCCGTGTTCTTCACCGTGCCGGTGTTGCGCACCACGCGCACGTGAGTGGCGAGCGCACTCGGCTTGGCCAGCCTGATCAGTTCGCTGACGGTGATCGAGGACGCTCTGAACTCGAAGCGCTTGGCATTCTCGGCAAGACCGCTCACCTTGGCCGTGTTCTGACGGGCAGCGACGAAAATGACGTCGCCATCCGAAAGCTGGATCAGCGGGATCTGCCCGGCGAGCAGGAAATCGTAGAGGCTGAGCGTCGCGCGCGTCTGGCTGCCGCGCTTGACCTGGACGTTGAGGAAGGAACCCCGCTCGGGGTCGATACCGCCGGCCTGGTCGAGGTAATGCAGCAGGCTGTCCATGCTGGTGCCGCTGTAGAGGCCGGGGCGATTGACGAAACCGCTGACGAAGACGCGCACCGGCTGCGCCGCAGCGATGCTCGCGTAGCTGTAGACGTTGGCGCGGTAAACCCGGCGGATCCCCGCTTCGACGAGGTGCTGCAGGTCCTGATTGCGCACGCCCATGACCGGGATCGGGCCGACGTGCGGCAGGAAGATGTTGCCCTTGGGATCGACGGTCAACGGCGCGTCGAACTCGAAAGCACCCCACAGGCGAACCTGGATTCGGTCGCCCACCGCGACGAGGTAATCGGGGTTGAACTGGGTCGCCCCCTCGCGGGCGAAAGCGCCGGTGAACAAATTGGCACCGAAGGCGTCGCTGTTGAGGTTGGCCGAGTAATCGAAGAACTGCGGCGGCTGGGTGCGAAGCTCGGGGGCGACGGTGGCTGCTGCCGCGGGCAGCGGTTGTGTCAGATTGCCCGGCGGCAGCGCCATCGGCGCCGCCGGAGTCATTGGCTGAGTCTTCGCCGGATTCTGGGTGGTCGCGAAAGGCAGGGGGTCGGTCGTGACAGCGAAAGCCGTGGTCGTGATCCAGAACAGCAGGCAGGTGATGACCAGCAGCGGGGAAAGCAGGAAGGCAGGGAAAAGTGCAAGCAGCGGCGCAGAAAGCGGTGAGGCCAGCCCTCCCCCCGACGAACGAAGCGATGGCCGGGCCGACAGCGACGCCGCGAGTCCCTGGAATGGATGGCTCATCGGCAAGCGGAAAAAAGGCAGCCGGATCATGGTTTCAGTCCTGGTGGTCGCGGATGATTGCGGCAAGCAGTTGCACGATGCCGGCCAGTACGAGTACGGAGAGGGCGAAGACGATGATGTTGTACATCCTTCGCGGTTCCAGCGGGTACTGCGGCAGCGTCGGGCTCTGGATGATGGAGACCTTCTTGAGATTTCTGATGGCTTCGATGCGGCCCCTTTCGAGCGCCGTCAGCGCCGTCTTGTAGACGTCCTGCGCGAATGTGGCGACCATCTCGAGGCGCTGGTATTCCTCGACCGTCCGGTTGAGTGTGCCGCCCTTCGGTGAAGTCAGCCGCCCCTTCTCGGCCCGCAACTGGTTTTCGACCGAGCTAATCTGCAGGTTGATCTGCGCGACGTCAGGTGCAGTCGGGCTCAGGTAACCGAGCATGGTGGCGCGACTCGCCTTGAGCTGGCTGAGTTCGCCTTCGAGCCGGGCGACGATGCTGGTCAGCGCCTCGGCCGCGGCCTGCGGCGAGAGAAAACCCTTCTCGTTCTGGAAATCGACCAGCGCGAGGCGGCTCTTGAGGACGCGTTCGCTCATCTCGCCGACCTGTTTCTCCAGGAAAGCCACCTGGTCACGCGCCAGGCGGTGCGTGATGTCGTTCATGAAGCGCTCGCCCTCCTCGAGCAGCGTGCTGGTGATCGCCTGCGCCATTGCCGGCGTGTAGGCCTGCGCCCTGATGCGCAACACGCCGGATACATTGTCGAGTTCGATGCCGACGCGCGAAAGGTAATGACGATGAAAAAATTCCTGATCAGCGTCCGTAAACCACATCCGCGAAAGCGGGTCACGCGTTTCGTCGCTGTAATGCGCACGCAGCTGCAGCCGGGCTTCGAGCTTCTCCAGCATGTCCACCGAGCGCAGATGGTCGCGCATCAGCATCAGCTCGTGGTCGTCCCGGCTACCGGTAAACAGCGAGGCGAGGTCCATGTTCTGCCCGCCGCCGAGGTCGGTGCGGTCGATCACGACGATCGCTTCGGAAACGTAGCGATCGGACGCCACGCCTCCCCAGTAGATGATCGCGAGGAGGATCGCCACCAGAGCGATCTGCAGGGCACGGCGGCGGACCAGATGCGGCGCAAGCCGATCCCGCAGGCTGCCGATGAAACGCGGCAGCGGGTGCTCGCGGATGCGGTCTATCATGGGGCGCTGCTTTCCTTGTAAGCTTTCAGGGCATCATCGAGCGCGTCGAACCAGTGCGCGCGGCCTTCGTGCAACCAGATTCCGGCCGAGCAGAACTGTTTCAGCGTACCATCGTTGTGCGAGACCATGATCAGGCCGGCACGGCCCGCAAGATCCTTGAAGGCCGCTGCCGCTTTCGCCCTGAAAGCGGCATCGCCGGCCGCGGTGACTTCGTCGGAGATATAGACATCGAAGTCGAAAGCGAGCGAAAGACCGAACTGAAGCCGGGATTTCATTCCCGACGAGTAGGTCTTCACCGGCTCGTCGAAGGCTGCCCCGAGTTCGGCAAAACCCTCGACGTACGCCAGGCGCTCGTCCACGTCCTCTTCATGACCGTGAACACGCGCCACGAACTTGGCGTTCTGCCGGCCACTCAGGGAGCCCTGCAGACCGCCACCAAATCCCATCGGCCAGGAGACCCGGCAGCGGCGCTCGATCCGCCCCCGGGTCGGGTTATCGACGCCGCCGATCAGGCGCAACAGGGTCGACTTGCCGGCACCGTTGCGCCCGACCAGACCGACGTTCACGGTCGGCGGGATGGTCAGGGAAACGCCCTGCAGGACCCACTTGCCGGGGCCATGGTCGGTCTGGTAGCGCTTGTGCACGTCCTCGACCAGGATCATTGCATCAGCAGCCGGGACGAGAAGCGCACATGCACCGCGAGCCCCAGGAAAAGCGAAACAAAGGCGAAAGCCGTCAGGTAGAAAAGGTCAAGACCGCCCACCATCTGGTAGCCGGACATGAAAGCGCCGCGCAGCAACTCGATTCCCTGCATGAGGGGGTTCAGCAACAACCATTCCAGCAAGCCCGGCGGCAACATCGACGGCGAAAACAAGACCCCCGACAGAAAATACAGGGGAATGAAGAGGAGGTTGGCCACCTGGCCGATCTCCGGTACCAGCGTGCTCCCGACCGAGAGCAGCAGTCCGAGCCCGGTGCCGAAGATCCACAGGAGAACAAAAATCAGCATCACCATCAGCGGGTCACTCGGCAGAACGTCGAAGCCGAACAGCGACATGCCGGCGAAAACGATCAGGGCAACAAAAAGCTGGATGACGCCTTCGAGAAAGGCACGCACGAGAACGACATCAACCGGCTTGACCTGGCGGTAGGCAAACAGCGCCCGATTGGCCGAGATCGCCGCCATCGAGCGCGTCGACGAGCTGCGGAAAAGCCCGTAAGCCAGGATGCCGACGGAAAGGAACATCGCGATCTCGACGCCGGGGACGAAGCGGGTCCTGATGGTCGAGAACATCACCATGAGGATCGCCAGATGGGCGACCGGCGCCATGAACAGCCATACCCAGGCTGCGCGGCCACCTGAAATCCGGCTGAGGGCTTCGCGCAGGAAGAGCGCATTCCAGACCGACAGGGTGACGGCGACTGATGAGCGAGAGTTATCCAAGAAAGCAGTCAGGTTGCGGCACCCCTGAACGTTCGAGGCCGGTACCGTGGAAAGGAGAGCGAGGACGGGTGCAGGCGGCATCCAGCAGACGACGATCATGCCCCACGATTCCCTGCGAAAGCCGTGAAAAAGTGCCACAGGTGGGAAAAACACCACGAAAACGCACGCGATTGACCAGAAGATTGTTCAAGGCGAACCCGGAGCAAGCTGGAAGACCGACGGAGTTTAGCGAGGCTGGTCACGCTGGTCAATAAAAAATCCTGATCTTTTAGCGTTTGCGCTGAATGACTTCGAAGGGGGCGGGGAATCCCGTTCATGCTTCGACTGGCTCATGCTTCGACAGGCTCAGCACAACGGGATTTTTTCGGCTGACCCACAATCGGTGAGCTTCCGTTCACCCTGAGCAGCCCGCGCAGCGGGCGTGTCGAAGGGCTCGCGAGTGATCAAATGAGGTCTCCGTCCGCCAGGCGGCCGGAACGATGATCATGGCCGTCGCGAAGCGCCACTTCCCGGTCGAAATCCGGCTAGACTCGACATTCCCAGTTCAGAGTTTGCAGGCATGAGGCGCCATGGGGGGAGTCAGCTCATTCCCGTGAGCGCAGCGACTGCCCTGCCCTGCCCTGCGCCGTCAGGGTGAGCAGCAGGAAGAAACAGCCCAGGATGATCGCCCCGATCCCGGCCTGCAGGAGGGTCGTCACCTGGAAGGTCCCCAAATAGAAGTGTCCCGAAAAACGCAAAGCGGCGGCGGCGAGACAGAGCAGCAGGCCGCTGATGCCGGCGACTCGTCCCAACAGAAGCAGAAAAACATCCATGTCGTGATTCCCCTTTCCCGATGATCAACAGTGTGAAACGACGCGAAGCCACATCCCGGTTGAAGTCCGGGTAGACTCGAATGGTCAGTCGCGGGAGCGACTTTAACAGTAACGGAGACCCGCCATGAACGGAAACCCAACCCCACCCGCCGCGAGCCCTGCGAGTCGATTCCCGGTCATTCGGGAAGTGCCGGCACGAGCCATCGTCGGCTGGCTACGCGCCGGCTGGCAGGACTGCCGACAGGGAGGCCGCGCCAGCCTGTTCTATGGCGCCTGCTTTGCCGCCGCCGGCTGGCTGATGCAGGTGGTCTTTGCCGAGGCCTACGCCCTCTTTGCCGGACTGACCACCGGCTTTCTGCTGCTTGGCCCTTTCCTCGCCCTGGGGCTCTATGACCTGAGCCGGCGGATCGAGCACGGGGAAGCGCCGGAACTTCTCCCCACCCTTGCCGCCTGGCGCGGCAACCTTGCCAATGTCGGCGTCTTCGCGGCTCTGCTGGCAGTGGTCCTGCTGGTCTGGGCGCGGGCGTCGATCGTCGTCTTCGCGCTCTTCTTTACCGGCGGCCTGCCGACTTTCGGCGACGTGGTGCGCGCCGTGCTCACTTTCGAGCAGCCCGACTTTGCGCTTGTCTACTTCGCGGTCGGCGGTTTTTTCGCGACCTTCGTCTTCGCGATCAGTGTCGTCGCCCTGCCGTTGATGCTCGACCGCCGAACCGATGCCATCACGGCGGCGATCGCAAGCCTCATCGCCTGTGGTCGCAGCCCGGCAACGATGATCCTCTGGGCCGCCTGCATCGTCTTCCTCGTCAGCCTGGGTTTCGCGACCCTCTTCTTCGGGCTGCTGCTCATCATGCCGCTGGTCGGCCACGCCACCTGGCACGCCTATCGCGACCTGGTCCAGCCGGACGACCCGCAGGACGACGCGGCCACTTCCCCGGCTCAGCCTACTCCGGCAGGCCGTTGAGAAAATAGAGGTTTTCCAGCCGGCTGCCGGGCTTGCCGAGGAAGCCGAACCAGCGATCATAAATCGCGTGAATCTCGCCACTGCGCGAGAGGCGCGCCAGTTCGCGATTGACTGCCAGTCGGAAATCGGCGTCGTTGCGGCGCATCATCAGGCCATAGGGTTCGTAGGAGAAGGTCTCCTGACCGATCACCCAGTCGGCCTGGTTGCCCGAGTCCAGGGCAAGGCCGACCAACAGCGCCCGATCAGAGGCGTAGGCATCGACCCTTCCCTTGGCCATGGCCGCGATGCCCTGCTGATGGTCGCTGACCCGGATCAATTCAGCGCCGATCCTGTGCTGCAGCAGCGCAGCCATCATCGTGCGCTCGGTGGTGGTGCCGACAATGACGGCGATCCGCTTGCCGGCAAGATCTTCGATCCGCCGGATCTCCGCGGAACGGCGCGAGAGGTAGGTCGCGCCATCGACGAAGGTCAACAGACTGAAATCGACTTCCTGCATCCGCGCAAGCGAACTGGTGGTCGAGCCGCATTCGAGGTCGATCTCGCCCGAGGTCAGCTTGGCAATGCGCGTCTCCGGGGTGACCGGAACCCAGATCAGAGGCAGTTCCACGAGGCCCAGCTGCTTGACGATGGCGGCGACGACGCGGGTACACAGGTCGACCGAATAGCCCCAGGGCTGGTTGTCATCGCCGGTATACGAGAAGGGGACCGAAGCCTCGCGGTAACCGAGGGAGATCGTCTTTGACGCCCGGATCTTGTCGAGCGTCCCGGCGGCCGATACCGGGCCGGCCAGGAACAGGAACAGACTGAGCACGAGCAGGCGCAGCCCGCGATTGATCCACATAGATGTTTTCCCCAAGGCAAGCCATTCACAAGCGGGAATTCTGACATCTGCGCTGCCTTTTGGAAATCGCTTTCGCGGGCGTGGCGCATCGCTGCGCCTGGCCGGATTGCACGTCAGGCCGACGTTGTGAAGAGCCTGCCGAAATTCCCGGAGCGAGGCAGCTACTCAAAGGAACTGGTCGGCATCGGCAGCAAGGAGTACCGGCAGCCTTTTTGGTCGCGACCTGCCAAACGCTGGCTGGCCTGAAATACAATTCGTTCGTCTCGTCGCCGAGCAGCGCGCCGCCGTCGACAAGGTTCCATCCGACCTGCCTTCCCACACTTCCGGCCAAACCGACCATGACCTTCCTGATCCGTGCCGCCATCCTGGGGCTTGCGTTTGCCGCCGCACCGGCCGCGGCAGAGCTGACGCATTACCGTGGCCTGTGCGATGCTTCGGCGGCCGTCGCTCTCGGTCCGGAGCACTTCGTCGTCGCCGACGACGAGAGCAACATCCTGACCCTCTACCGACGCGGCCAGAGCGAAGCGACGGCGACGCTTGACCTCACCACTTACCTTGGCCGGGCCGGGGGAAAAGCGCGGGAAGCCGACCTCGAAGGAGCCGCGCGCATCGGTGACCGGATTTACTGGATTGCTTCGCATGGGCGCAACAGCAAGGGCAAGCTGCAGGAGACCCGGCGGCAACTGTTTGCCACCGATCTGGTGACTACCGCCGCCGGACCCTCGCTCAAGGCAGCAACGACCGCGCCCTATCTGAAGCTGATCGAGGATCTCGTCGCCGACCCGCGCTTCGCTGCCGTCGCGACGGCGAGTGCGCAGGCGATCGCCGCCGAGGCGGCCGGGGGTCTCAACATCGAAGGCCTTGCCGCAACGCCCGCCGGCGAGCTGTTGATCGGTTTTCGCAACCCGCTGCCGCAGGGCAAGGCGCTGCTGCTGCGCCTGAAGAATCCGGCCGCGGTCATCGAACGGGCAGCGCCGCCGGTCTTCGGCGATCCGATCCTGCTCGATCTCGGCGGGCGGGCGATCCGCAGCATCGATCATGTCGGCCGGGTTTTCCTGATCGTCGCCGGGCCGTTCGACGGTGGCAAGGAGAGCGGCAAGGGTTTTGCCCTCTACACCTGGTCCGGCGAGGCGGCGGATGTCCCACAGCGGCGCCGGGATGTCGATTTCGGCAAACTGCGGCCGGAAGCCCTCTTTGCTTTCCCGGACCGGCAGGAGATCTATCTTCTCAGCGATGACGGCGACGAAGAGGTCGATGGCCGGAACTGCAAGGACAAGAAAGTGCCGGCAAGCAAGAAATCATTCCGCGGCGTCGCGCTGCGCTTCCCCGGCCCCTGAGCCGTCTCGATCATCTCCCGCGGGTGGATCGCTGGCCGCAGCTTCCGGCTTTGTTCCGGCGCGCCCGCCCGGCTCCCAGGCGGCGAGGAACTGCTGCCAGTGAGGCTTGGCGAGGCTTTCGAGATGGCCACGAACGAAGGCGATCTCGTGCTCGTATTCGGGACGTGAAAGCTCGCCGCGCATCAGGCGAAAGCGCAGCGAGACGAGATAGGTGTTGAGGGCGTCGGTTTCGCAGTAGTCGCGGATGTCAGCGATACGGCCATCCTGCCACGCCGACCAGACCTTGCTGCCGTCCATCCCGAGCTTGCCGGGAAAGCCGATCAGCTGCGCCAGTTCGTCGAGCGGCACGCTGGCACGCGGCTGATACATCGCCAGGAGATCCATGAGATCGAGGTGGCGGGTGTGATAACGGTTGATGTAGTTGTTCCACCGGAAATCGCGACTGTCGGTATAGGCACCGTCGCCGAAATCCCAATAACGCGGCGCCGCCAGGCCATGGATCAGCCCGCGATAGTGCAGCACCGGCAGGTCGAAGCCGCCGCCATTCCAGGAAACAATCTGCGGCGTGAACTTTTCGATGCCATCGAAGAAGCGTTGAATGATCTCGGCTTCCCCCTGCTCGGGTTCGGCCAGCGACCAGACGCGGAAATCCTTGCCGACGCGCAGCGCGCACGAGATCACCGCAACGCGCTGCAGGTGCAGCGGCAGGAAATCGTGACCGCTCGCGGCCCGCCGGTGCTGAAAAGCGAGTTCGGCGACTTCGTCGTCGGATAGCGCCATGTCGAGCCCATGCAGCCGACGCAGCCCGTCGATGTCGGGGAGGGTTTCAATGTCAAAAGCGAGGACCGGCTTCATCGCCGGCTTCAGGCGGGAAAGACGCCGGTCGAGAGATAACGGTCACCCCGGTCGCAGACGATGCTGACGATGGTCGCGTTCTCGAGCTCGGCGGCGAGCCGCAGGGCGACGACCAGCGAGCCACCTGACGAGATGCCGGCAAAGATGCCTTCTTCGCGCGCCAGGCGCCGGGTCATTTCCTCCGCCTCGGTCTGCGACACGGCTTCGACGCGGTCGACCCGAGCGCGATCGAAAATCCGGGGCAGGTAGGCTTCTGGCCACTTGCGGATGCCGGGAATCTGCGAACCGTCTTCCGGCTGGCAGCCAACGATGCAGATGGCGGGGTTCTGCTCCTTGAGGTAGCGCGAAACGCCCATGATCGTCCCGGTGGTGCCCATGCTGCTGACGAAATGGGTGATCTCGCCGGCGGTCTGCTGCCACAGCTCGGGACCGGTTCCCTCGTAGTGCGCGAGCGGGTTGTCGGGATTGGCGAACTGGTCGAGGATGATCCCGCGGCCTTCATCGCGCATGCCTTCGGCAACGTCGCGCGCCAGTTCCATGCCGCCATCCTTCGGCGTCAGCACCAGCTCGGCGCCAAAGGCCTGCATGGTCTGCCGGCGCTCGACGCTCTGGTTCTCGGGCATGACCAGGATCATCCGGTAGCCGCGCGCGGCAGCGACCATCGCCAGCGCAATGCCGGTATTGCCGGAGGTGGCTTCGATCAGCGTGTCTCCCGGGCGGATCTCGCCGCGCTTCTCGGCGCGCGCGACCATCGACAGCGCCGGGCGATCCTTGACCGACCCGGCCGGGTTGTTGCCCTCGAGCTTGCCGAAAATGCGGTTGCCGCGCGCTTCGCCAGCCGCCCCCGGAAGGCGCTTCAGGCGCACCAGCGGCGTGCCGCCGACATAATCATCAAGGGTCTTATGCATGATTTTCGAGCCATTTCAGATATTGCGGGATGCCCGTCTCGACACTGGCAAACGGCGCTTCATAACCCGCCTTGCGCAGCTTCGAGAGGTCGGCCTCGGTGAAACTCTGGTACTTGCCGCGCAGGTCGGCCGGAAACGGGATGTACTCGATCAGGCCCTGCTGCACCAGTTCTGCCAGCGGCAGTGCCGCCTCGCCGGCGAGCGCCCGGCAGCCATTGACGCTGGCCACGGCGAGTTCGTTGAAAGTCTGGGCGCGGCCGCTGCCGACATTGAAGATCCCCGACTTTTCGGGGTGGTCGAGAAAATGGAGGTTGACCTGGGCCAGGTCATCGACATAGACGAAATCGCGCCGCTGCTCACCGTCCGCATAGCCGGCACAGCCTTGGAACAACCGGACCTTGCCAGCGCTGCGAAACTGCTGGTAATGATGATAGGCGACCGACGCCATGCGTCCCTTGTGCGACTCTCGCGGGCCATAGACGTTGAAGTAGCGAAAACCGACCACCTGCGAGTTGATCGAGCCGGTGACTGCCAGCCGCTGGCGGACGACCTGGTCGAAGAGGAACTTCGAGTAGCCGTACACGTTGAGCGGCGCCTCATGCGGTCGCTCTTCGCGAAAAACGCTGCCGCCGCCATAGGTCGCCGCACTCGATGCGTAGAGCAGCTGCACTTCCTGATCCATGCACCAGTCGAGCAGCGCCAGCGAGTAGCGGTAGTTGTTCTCCATCATGTAGCGGCCGTCGCTCTCGAGGGTGTCCGAGCAGGCTCCCTGATGCAGGATGGCATCAACGTCACCGTCGAAGTCGCCGGCCAGCAGGCGATCGAGAAACTCCCGCTTGTCGAGGTAGTCGGCGATGTCGCAATCGACGAGATTGCGGAACTTGTCAGCGCGGGTCAGGTTGTCAACCGCAATGATCTTGCGCAGCCCGCGCTGATTGAGCGCCCTGACGAGATTCGAACCAATGAATCCGGCAGCGCCGGTGACTATCGTATACATGTCCTTACCTCACTTGAGTGCAGCCGCGAGTTCATCGCGCCCGACCACCGCCGTGCCGAGCTTGCCGACGACGACGCCGGCCGCGGCGTTGGCCGCATGCACCGCTTCCGCCCAGCTCGCGCCACAGGCGAGCATCACCGCCAGGGTGGCGATCACCGTGTCGCCGGCGCCGGAAACGTCGAACACTTCACGTGCCACCGCCTGTTCGTGGAGCGCGCCATCGGCATGAAAGAGCGACATTCCTTCTTCACTGCGGGTCACCAGCAGGGCCGCGAGTCCGAGATGGGCGCGCAGCGCCTGGGCCTTGCGCGCGAGTTCGTCGTCATCGTGCCAGCGGCCGACCACCTCCCGCAACTCGGCGCGGTTGGGCGTCACCACGGTCGCGCCGGCGTACTTCGAAAAATCGTCGCCCTTGGGATCGACCAGCACCTGCTTGCCGGCGAAGCGCGCCAGGCGGATCATCTCGCCGATGTGTGCGAGGCCGCCCTTGCCGTAATCGGAGAGGATCACCGCGTCACACGCCGGCAGCCTCGACTCGAACTCGACCAGCTTGGCGCGCAACACCTCGTGCGAGGGTGTGGTCTCGAAATCGATCCGCAACAGTTGCTGCTGGCGGCCAATGACGCGCAGCTTGACGGTGGTGCTGATCGCCGGATCGACATGCAGGCTGACCGCGATTCCGCTCGCCGTCAACAGCCGTTGCAGGCTCTGCCCGGCTTCGTCCTCGCCGACCACCGAGAGCAGGACGACGCTCGCCCCGAGAGCGGCGACATTGCGCGCGACGTTGGCGGCACCGCCGGGGCGCTCTTCGCTGCGTGCGACCTTGACTACCGGCACCGGCGCCTCGGGCGAGATGCGCGCCACATCGCCGAACCAGTAGCGGTCGAGCATCACGTCGCCAACGATCAGCAATCGGGCCGCCGACAGGTCAGCGAGGCGCATCGCGGGCGGTCGAGAGCGACAAAACGGTGCACACGTAGCGCTTGCCCTGAGGGCCACGCGCGAAAGATGGCAAGGTCGGAACTCCTAAGGTGTCAGGTCGAATTCTTCGGTGCGCTTCGGCGAATAGGTTTCCCAACCGCCGCAGGCCGGGCAGCGCCAATAGAACTGACGCGCCTTGAAGCCGCAATTATCGCACCGATAGCGCGCCAGGCGGCGGGTGTAGGTCTGCACGATCCCTTTCGCAAGGTCGAGGTCGGGCCGAATCTCCGGCGACGCAAAGAGCAGCCTCGCTTCGAGGAGCTTGTCGAAACCGAGCAGCGTCGGATTGCGTTTGAGTTCGTCGCGTACCAGCCTGTAAGCGGCGTCGGGACCATCGCTCTCGAGTACCAGCTGGAAAACCACGTCGAGGAGGTCGAGTGACGGGTAGCGTTCAAGATAGCCGCGCAACAGCTGCAACCCTTCTTCCCGGCGATCGAGCTTGCGGAAAGCGTCGAGCAGACGTTGCGCGACCAGCGCGAGGTAAGTCGGATCCTGCTGTTCGATCCGCTGCCAGGCGGCAATCGCGGCGGCCGGCTGCTCCAGCTGGAGCGCGATGTCCCCCTGCAGCAGGCTCGCGCGAACGCACTTGCGGTTACGTTCGAGCGCCGTCTGCAGGTAGCCTGTGGCGAGGTCGCGGCGCGAGCGGATCAGCTCTGCCGCCGCCAGTTCGCAGTAGTACTCGGCGATTTCCTTGTGCGACGCGAAATCCGGCAGCTCGGAAGCGATCGCGATCGCTTTCTCCCAGACTTTTTCGAGCTGATAGATTTCGAGCAGGTTGCGCTTCGCGTCCTCGGCCAGCGCCGAGTTGCGCAGCTTCTCGAAGACCTCCTCGGCACGGTCGAGCAGACCGGCCTTGAGATAGTCCTGTCCGAGTTCGGTGAGCGCCTGCAGCTTCAAGTCGGTATCGAGGTCGTCACGTTCGATCAGATTCTGGTGCATCCGGATCGCCCGTTCGGTTTCACCGCGCCGGCGGAAAAGGCTGCCCAGCGCAAAGTGCAGTTCGATCGTCTGCGGGTCGACCTTGACCGCTTCGACAAAAGCCTCGATGGCGCGATCCGGCTGCTCGTTGAGGAGAAAGTTGAGGCCCTGGAAGTACGAACGCGGCAGGGCGCGCGACTCCTTCACCAGGTGCCGGATATCGATCCGGGCCGCGGCCCAGCCCAGCCCGAAGAAGAGCGGGAAAAGCAACAGCTGCCAGTACTCGAACTCGATCATGGATGAAGCTTTCGCGGTGTGGTCAGGTGCGGCGGTCGCAGCGCCGGCAACGAGGAAGATCAGACTGGCGGCGAAGCGTCGCTCGGCGCAGGTTCAGGGCTTGCGCTTCGCCTCGCCGGCAAGGCCTGCTGCTGCCGCTTCAGGCGCGCCACTTCGCGCCGCAGGGCAAACAGCGAGCCCATCAGCGAGAGCACCGCCAGCGCCGCCCCGGCAACAAAAAAAGCCAGCAGGACGATGATCAGCGGGGCCTGCCAGACCGTCCCCAGAAAGAAGTGGACGCCGACCGGTTCGGTGTTCTTGACGGCGAACATCAATAGGAAAAGAAAGAGGAAGATTCTCGAGGCCCAGAGCAAGGCACGCATCAATTACCTCCTCACAAAAACGGGCGGCAACTTTCGTTACCGCCCGCCAGCGATCATCAACCGAGCGTCAGGTCGATTCCGGCGAGCCGTCGACGCGCTCGCGAAGCTCCTTGCCGGCCTTGAAATGCGGCACCCATTTTTCGGGCACCTCCACCTTGTCCCCGGACTTGGGGTTGCGGCCGACCCGCGGTGGCCGATAGTTGAGGGCAAAACTGCCGAAGCCGCGGATCTCGATGCGGTCACCCCTGGCCAAGGCCTCGGCCATCGCATCGAGAATCATCTTCACCGACATGTCTGCGTCCTTGGCGACCAGTTGCGGAAAGCGTCTGGCCAGTTCGGCGATAAGGTCCGACTTGGTCATTCCCCGATCCTATTGCGGGTTATTGAGTTTGGCCTTGAGCAAGGCACCGAGGTTGGTGGTGCCGGAACTGGCGCTGCTGTCCGCCGAGAATTTCTGCATCGCCTCGTGCTGTTCAGCCTGCTCCCGGGCCTTGATCGAGAGGCTGATCGAACGGGTCTTGCGGTCCACGTTGATGATCATCGCTTCGATCCGGTCGCCTTCCCTGTACACCTTGGTCAGATCGTCGATCCGGTCACGCGAAACCTCTGAAGCCCGCAGATAGGCTTCGATGTCGCCTTCGAGCGTCACGACCGCGCCCCGCGCATCGACCGACTTGACGACGCCGCGCGCGATGCTGTTCTTGTCGTGCGTGGCAATATAGCTGGTGTAGGGGTCGCCATCGAGTTGCTTGATGCCGAGCGAAATCCGTTCCTTGTCGGTATCGATCGCCAGCACCACCGCGTCGACCTCGTCGCCCTTCTTGAAGTTGCGGATGGCTTCCTCGCCCGGCAGCGACCAGGAGAGGTCGGAGAGATGGACGAGGCCGTCGATGCCGCCCGGCAGACCGATGAAGACGCCAAAGTCGGTGATCGACTTGATGGCGCCGCGCACGCGGTCGCCCTTCTTGTAGTTCATCGAGAAATCGTCCCACGGGTTGGCAGCGCACTGCTTCATGCCGAGGGAAATCCGGCGACGGTCTTCGTCGATTTCGAGGATCATCACTTCGACTTCGTCACCCAGCTGGACGACCTTCGACGGATGAACGTTCTTGTTGGTCCAGTCCATCTCGGAGACATGCACCAGGCCTTCGATGCCCTGCTCGATCTCGACGAAAGCGCCGTAGTCGGTGAGGTTGGTCACCTTGCCGAAAAGACGGGTGGTCGGCGGGTAACGACGCGAGATGCCGACCCAGGGATCTTCGCCGAGCTGCTTGAGGCCGAGCGAGACGCGGTTCTTTTCCTGGTCGAACTTGAGGATCTTGGCCTGCACTTCGTCGCCGACCGCCAGCACCTCGGAGGGATGGCGAACGCGGCGCCATGCCAGATCGGTGATGTGCAGCAGGCCGTCGATGCCGCCAAGATCGACGAAAGCGCCGTAATCGGTGATGTTCTTGACCACGCCCTTGACGATGCTGCCTTCCTTGAGGGCCGCGAGCAGGGCATCGCGCTCTTCGCCGACGCTGGCTTCGAGGACCGCACGGCGGGAAACGACGACGTTGTTGCGCTTGCGGTCGAGCTTGATGACCTTGAATTCGTAGGTCTTGCCCTCGTAGGGGGTGGTGTCCTTGACCGGCCGCATATCGACCAGCGAACCCGGCAGGAAGGCACGGACGCTGTTGGTCATGACCGTCAGCCCCCCCTTGACCTTGCCGGTGATGGTGCCGCTGACCAGTGTGCCGTCGTTGAGGGCCTGTTCGAGCGCATTCCAGGCCGCGACCCGCTTGGCACGGTCGCGCGACAGGCGGGTTTCACCGAAACCGTTCTCGAGCTGCTCGATGGCGACCTGGACGAAATCACCGACCTTGACCTCGATTTCGCCCTTGTCGCTCATGAACTCTGCAATTTCGATGTAGCTCTCGGATTTCAGACCGGCATTGACGACGACAAAGTTATGGTCAATGCGCACGACCTCCGCAGTGATGACCTCGCCAGGGCGCATTTCCTGACGTCCGAGGCTTTCTTCGAAAAGTTCGGCAAAGCTTTCTTGCATGGTGGGATTGGCTGACATATGAGTTGAATTACCTAACCGCAGAACTGCGGGGTGAGTTAAGAACAATCACCAGTTCCGGCGAATCCGGAAACCTCACCATGGCGGCAAGCAAGGACACTGCACCGAAACACCTGAACGGCAGTGCGGCCGGGCCCACGGAACGACGCGTCGAACTGGTGACACCTCGGGTCAACGGTAGCTGCCGTTTTACCCTTCATGCGGACCCTTGTTGACCCAGCCCAGCACCTGTGCCACCGCTGTTTCGATGGTCAGGTTCGTCGTGTCGAGCAATTCAGCATCCGTACTCTGCTGCATCGGCGCGACGCTCCGTTGGCTGTCCCGTTCGTCGCGCTCGCGCAGATCCAGCGAGAGGTCCGTGATACTAGCAGCCATTCCTTTTTCGATCAACTGCTTATGCCGTCTGCTGGCGCGCATCTCGACGCTGGCGGTGAGAAAAACCTTGGTCCTGGCATCGGGAAAGACCAGCGACCCCATGTCGCGGCCGTCGGCCACCAGACCGGGTGGCCGGCGGAAGGCCCGTTGACGAAAAAGCAGCGCGGCGCGAACTGCGGGCAGCGCGGCCACCCGCGAAGCGCCGGCCGAGATTTCTTCGCTGCGGATGGCGTCGGAAACCTCTTCCCCCGCCAGCCGGATCGCCCCACCGGCGAACTCGATGTCGAGCTCGCCGGCAATCGCCGCGACTCCCGGCTCATCGTCCCAGGCAATTCCGGCGCGGCCGGCAGCGAGCGCGGTCAGCCGATAAAGGGCGCCCGAATCGAGATAATGCCAGCCGAGCGCCTGCGCGACGCGCGACGCGACCGTGCCCTTGCCCGAGGCGGAAGTGCCGTCGATGGCGACCACCGGCACCGCCTGGCCGACTTCGGCGAAACGTTCGAAATAGTCGGGGAAAGTCTTCGCGACGGTCGTCGGCTGCCTGATCCGCAGGGGCGTGCCGAGGGCTGCGAGCGAACACGACATGGCCATGCGATGATCGTCGTAGGTGTCGATCGCTGCCGGGCGCAGGCCCTGACCGCCGACGGGCGGCGAGACGCGGATGAAATCGGCCCCCTCCTCGACCGTCGCCCCGAGCTTGCGCAACTCGGTCGCCATGGCGGCGATGCGGTCGGTCTCCTTCACGCGCCAGCTCGCGATGTTGGTGAGCGTCGTCGGCCCTTCGGCAAAGAGGGCGGTGGCGGCGAGCGTCATCGCCGCGTCGGGAATGTGATTGCAGTCAAGCGTCATGCCCTGCAGACGGCCGCCGGTCGCGGTTGACGGCGCCGACGCTTCGATCCACCCGGCGCCGGTCGTGATCCTTGCCCCCATGCCGGCGAGCGCATCGGCAAAGCGGACGTCGCCCTGAATCGAGTCGGGACCGACCCCTTCGACGCGCAGCGGTCCGCCGCCAATCGCGCCCAGGGCGAGAAAGTAGGAGGCAGACGAGGCATCTCCCTCGATCTGCACGACGCCCGGCGAGCGATACGCGCTGCTGGCCGCCACCGTAAACCGTCGCCAGCCATCGCGCAGCACGGTGACGCCGAAACGGGCCATGCTGGCCAGCGTGATCTCGACGTAGGGCCGCGAAATCAGCTCGCCGACGATTTCGACCGTGGTCTCGACGCCGCGCAGCGGCAGCGCCATCAGAAGACCGCTCAGGAACTGGCTCGACACGTCGCCGCGCAGCCTGACCACCTGCTGATCGCCGGGCGACGGTGGACCAATCCGCAAGGGCGGGAACCCGGATGCGCCGAGGTAGTTCACGTCGGCGCCCAGCTGGCGCAGGCCGTCGACGAGGTCGGCGATCGGTCGTTCGTGCATGCGCGGCACGCCGGACAGACGGTAATGGCCACCGGCGAACGCCAGCACTGCCGTCAGGGGCCGGAAAGCGGTGCCGGCGTTGCCCAGAAAAAGATCTGCCTCGGCAACCGGAAAAGCGCCGGCGCCGCCGCTGATGCAGAGCACATGGTCGGCCCGCAGGTCGATGCCGACGCCGAGGGTCTGCAGCGCGTCGAGCATGCGCGCCGTATCGTCCGACTGCAAAAGGTCGTGCAGCTCGGTGCGGCCGCTGGCGAGCGCCGCGAGCAGCAGCAGCCGGTTGGAAATGCTCTTCGAACCCGGCAGGCGTACCCTGCCGCGCGCCGAAAGCAGCTGCGGCAGGTCAATGAAGTCTTCGCTCATGGCTGTTTCTCGGCCCAATCACGGCGCGCCGTCCGGGCAACGGCGAAGGTCGTTTCGAGGCGCGCGCCGTCGCCGCGTTGCAGGGCATCGCGCAAGTCGTCGAGCTGCCGGCGGTAGCGGTCGAGTTCGTCGAGCAGAGCGCTGCGGTTGGCAAGGCAGATGTCGCGCCACATTTCCGGATGGCTCGCGGCAATCCGCGTGAAGTCACGGAAACCGCTGGCGGCAAAGGCGAAGAGGGTCTCGCGGTTGTTGCGCTCGGCGAGTTCATGCACCAGGGCAAACGACAGCAGATGGGGAAGATGGCTGACGGCAGCGAAGATCCGGTCATGCTCGCCGGCCGGCAGTTCCCTGACCAGCCCGCCGCAGCACTCCCACGCCGAACGGACGCGCGCGACCTGCAGCGGACTGTTTTCCGGCAAGGGCGTGAGGACGATCTGTTTCTGCCGGTAGAGATCGGCGCGCGCAGCCAGCGCGCCGCTGTTTTCGGCGCCAGCGATCGGGTGCCCGGGAACGAACTGGCCGATGCGACCGCCGAAGTGCAGGCGGGCAGCGGCGACGACGTCTTCCTTGGTACTGCCGGCGTCCGTCACCACCGTCCGCGATCCCAGGCTTGAGGCGATGCGGGACATGATCTCGGCGGTCTTGCCGACCGGCGTCGCGATCAGCACGAGGTCGGCATCCGACACCTCCTGCGCGGCGTTGAAACCGGCCCGATCGACAATCCCGAGCTGCAGCGCCTGGTTCAGGGACGAGAGCGTGCGCCCGAAACCGACGATCTCGCTGGCCTGCCCGGCCGCCTTGAGCGCCAGCGCGAAGGAGCCGCCGATCAGGCCGACGCCGAAGACGACGACCTTGCCGAAAAGTGGCTGTTCGCTGATGGCTGGAGCTGACGGCAGCGGATTCATAGCGAAGCCTCGAGGGCGGCAAGGAAGCGTGCGTTTTCGATTTCGCTGCCGATGGTCACGCGCAGCCATTCGGGCATCCCGTAACCGGCGATCGGGCGCACGATCACGCCTTGCCTGAGCAGCTGCTGGTTGACCCGGAAAGCGTCGGTCGGCCGGAAGGTCACGAAGTTGCCGTGCGAGGGAATGTGCGTACATCCCAGGCGCTTCAGTCCGCCGACGACCTGCTCCATGCCCGAGCGGTTGAGCGTGTAGCTCGCGGCAACGAACTGATGGTCGTCGAGCGCTGCCACCGCCCCGGCCAGCGCGAGGTTGTTGCAGTTGAACGGCTGGCGAACGCGATTCATCAGGTCGGCGATCTCGGGCGAAGTCAGCGCGTAGCCGACGCGCAGCCCGGCCAGGCCATGGATCTTCGAAAAAGTGCGGGTGATCACGAGGTTCGGCAGCTCGGCAAGCCAGGCCGTCGTCTCGACCCGCTCGGCCGGCGGCAGGTATTCGTTATAGGCTTCATCGACCACCGCCACCACCTCGGCCGGCAGCGACTGCAGAAAACGCCTGAGCTCGGGATGGGGAACAAAGGTGCCGGTCGGGTTGTTCGGGTTGGCGATCCAGAGCAGCCGCGTATCGGGCCGGATCGCTTCCCGCATGGCGTCGAGGTCATGCGCGAAATCACGCGCCGCCACCACGATCGGCTCGGCGCCGCTGGCCAGCGTCGCCAGCGGATAGACGGCAAAGGCATACTGGGAGAAGACCGCCGAGCGTCCCGGCGCGAGAAACACGCGGGCGACCAGATCGAGCACGTCGTTCGAGCCGTTGCCGAGCACGATACACTCGCTGCCGAGGCCGCTGCGCTCGGCAAGGGCGTCTTTGAGAGCAAAGTCGTCCGGGTAGCGCGCCAGGTTGTCGATCGCTGCGAGGACTGCCGCACGCGCCTTCGGACTCATGCCGAGAGGATTTTCGTTGGAGGCGAGCTTGACGATCTGCTCGACGGCAATCCCCATCTCGCGCGCGAGCTGGGTGATCGGCTTGCCCGGCTGGTAGGGCGAGATCGCCCGGACATAAGGTAATGATTGCGCCTGGAGTGACATCGACGGGCCTCGGGAAAAAATCAATCAGCCTGGTAAGCGGCCACCGGGTACGAACCGAGGAGCTTCAGATAGGGCGCCCGACGAGCGAGCTCGGCGAGCGCCGTGCACAGCGACGGGTCGGCGCGATGACCATCGACATCGACGAAGAAGACGTACTCCCAGAGCGTGTGGCGCGCCGGGCGAGATTCGAGCCGGGTCATCGACACCCCGGCATCGGAAAACGGCGCCAGCAGCTGGCTCAGCGCCCCGGTCCGGTTCTGCGCCGACATGATCAGGGAAGTCTTGTCGCGTCCCGAGGGCCCGGCGTCATGGCGGCCGAGGACGACGAAGCGGGTCGTGTTGTTCGGTTCGTCCTCGATGTTGCTTGCCAGCTCGGGCAGGGCATAGCGTTCGGCCGCCGCCTGGCCGGCAATCGCTGCCGCATCGGTTTCAGCGGCGGCGAGCTGGGCCGCCTGCGCGTTGCTCCCGACGGGAATGCGCTGCGCCCGCGGCAGCGAACGGTTGAGCCACTCGTGGCATTGGGCGAGCGACTGGGCGTGCGAATAGACCTTGCTCACCCGCTCCAGCGACGGCTCGTTCGACAGCAGGTGCTGATGGATGCGCAGCACCACCTCGCCGCAGATTTTCAGGGGCGTGGTCAGGAGCAGATCAAGTGTGCGACCAATCGCGCCTTCGGTCGAGTTCTCGATCGGCACCACCGCGTAGTCGGCATGGCAGGCTTCGACTTCGCGAAAGACGTCGTCGATCGAGATCTGCGGCATCAGGCGCGCCGCGTGACCGAAATGCTTGGTCGCGGCACTCTCCGAGAAGGTCCCGAGCGGCCCCAGGAAAGCGATGCCGAGCGGCTGTTCGAGCGACAGGCAGGCCGACATCACTTCGCGGAAGAACCAGGTGACACTCTCGTTCGACAGCGGCCCCGGGTTGAGCTGCTGGATCCGCTGCAGGATCTGCGCCTCACGCTCCGGGCGATAGATGAAGCCGGCCTCCCCGTGGCGCGCCTTGATCTCTCCGACCTGCTGCGCATAGCGCGCACGCTGGTTCAAGAGCGCCAGCAGCTGCCCATCAAGATGGTCAATCTGCTGGCGGACGACGGCCAGCTCCTGCTGCAGATTCTCGCTCATCACGCGCCGGCCCGCGGCGCCGCCGGCGTCCATGTACGACCCTTGCCAGCGAGCAGTCGCGCGACCTGGCGCACGCGCCTGGCGGGTGGCGACCCTGGGTGCGAGCCCTCGACCACGCGCCCTATTCCGACGCCGGAGCGGCGTCCGGCGGCTCCGGCAGCGATGCCGACGGTTGCGACGGTTGCTCTGCGAGCGCTTCCGCGAGGTCACCGTCGTCCTCGGTCTCGACGACCTTCTCAAGACCGGCGAGCTTCTCGCCCGCGTCGAGCGCGATCAGGGTCACTCCCTGGGTGGCGCGACCGAGTTCGCGAATCTCTCTCACCCGGGTGCGGATCAGGACCCCGCCGGTGGTGATCAACATGATCTCGTCTTCATCGCGCACGAGACGCGCGGCGACCACCTTGCCGTTGCGTTCACTCGCGGCGATCGCGATCACCCCTTGCGTGCCGCGGCCCGAATGGCGGAAATCGGCCAGCGCCGTGCGCTTGCCGAAGCCGTTCTCGGTCGCCACGAGAACGGTCTGCTGTTCGTTGTCGGCGACCAGGAGCGACAGCACCTGCTGCTGCTCGCCGAGCCGCATGCCGCGGACGCCACGCGCCGTGCGACCCATCGGCCGCACCTCCTCCTCGTCGAACCAGACCGCCTTGCCGGCGTCGGAAACCAGGATCACGTCCTGGCTGCCGTTGGTGATCTCGACGCCGATCAGGACATCGTCCTCATCGAGGGCGACGGCGATGATGCCGTTGCGGCGCGGGTTGGAAAAGTCTGACAGCGGCGTTTTCTTGACCGTGCCGTTGGCCGTGCACATGAAGAGGTAGCGATCGTCGACAAACTCCTTGACGGCCAGGATGGCGCTGATCTTCTCGCCCTCCTCGAACGGGAAGAGGTTCACGATCGGCTTGCCGCGACTGGTGCGCGTGCCCTGCGGCACTTCATACACCTTCAGCCAATAGACGCGGCCACGGTTGGTGAAGCAGAGAATGAAATCGTGCGTATTGGCGACGAAAAGGTGATCGACGAAATCGTCGGCCTTCATTGCTGCCGCCTGCTTGCCGCGCCCGCCACGCTTCTGCGCCCGATAATCGGCCAGCGGCTGCGACTTGATGTAGCCGGTGTGCGAGAGCGTCACGACCATGTCGAGCGGCGTGATGAAATCCTCGATGCCCAGATCCTGGGTATGGGTGACGATCTCGGAACGGCGCTTGTCGCCGAACTGGGAACGAATGCCGGTCAGTTCCTCGACGATCATCTCGGTGATCCGCTCGGGACGCGCCAGGATGTCCATCAGGTCGGCGATCTTTTCCAGCAGTTCGGCGAAATCGCCGATGATCTTGTCTCGTTCGAGACCGGTCAGCCGCTGCAGACGCAATTCGAGAATCGCCTGCGCCTGTGCTTCCGAGAGCAGATAACCCTTCTTCGACAGGCCGAACTCGGGCGCCAGCCCTTCCGGACGCGTCGCGTCGAGCGCCGCGCGGGCGAGCATCTCGCTGACCGTTGGCGAGGTCCAGGTTCTCGCCATCAGCGCGCGGCGGGCGTCGGCCGGCGTCGGCGACGCCTTGATCAGGGCGATGATCTGGTCGACATTGTCGAGCGCCACCGCCAGGCCTTCCTGGATATGCGCCCGCTCCCGCGCCTTGCGCAGTTCGAAGACGGTGCGCCGGGTGAGCACCTCGCGCCGGTGCCAGAGGAAGCACTCGAGCATCTGCCTGACGTTGAGCAGCCGCGGCTGGCCATCGACCAGCGCAACCATGTTCATGCCGAAGGTGTCCTGCAGCTGCGTCTGCTTGTACAGGCAGTTGAGCACCACTTCGGCGACTTCGCCGCGCTTGAGCTCGATCACCACCCGCATGCCCGATTTGTCCGACTCGTCGCGCAGATCCGAAATCCCCTCGATGCGCTTCTCGTTGACCAGTTCGCCGATCTTTTCGAGCAGGGTGCGCTTGTTCACCTGGTACGGCAGCTCGTCGATGATGATCGCCTGCCGGGTGGTCTGGCCGATATCCTCGACGTGCACCTTGCCGCGCATGACGACCCGTCCACGGCCGGTGCGATACCCTTCACGCACGCCGGCAACGCCGTAGATGATGCCGGCGGTCGGAAAGTCGGGCGCCGGCAGCAGCGCGATCAGTTCGTCAATCGTGATTTCGGCGTTGTGCAGCAGCGCGAGGCAGGCGTCGATCACTTCGCTCAGGTTGTGCGGCGGGATGTTGGTCGCCATACCGACCGCGATACCCGACGAGCCGTTGATCAGGAGGTTCGGAATTCGTGCCGGCAGGACCAGCGGCTCGTGCTCGGAGCCGTCATAGTTGGGTCCGAAGTCGACCGTTTCCTTGTCGATGTCGGCCAGCAGCTCGTGGCCGATACGTGCCATGCGGACTTCGGTGTAGCGCATCGCCGCCGGGTTGTCGCCGTCGACCGAACCGAAGTTGCCCTGGCCATCGACCAGCATGTAGCGGAGCGAGAAATCCTGCGCCATGCGCACGATAGTGTCATAGACCGCGGTATCGCCGTGCGGATGGTACTTGCCGATGACGTCGCCGACGATACGCGCCGACTTCTTGTATGGTTTGTTCCAGTCGTTCGACAGTTCGTGCATGGCGAAGAGGACACGTCGATGCACCGGTTTCAGGCCGTCGCGGGCGTCGGGCAGGGCGCGCCCGACGATGACGCTCATCGCATAATCGAGATACGACCGACGCATCTCGTCTTCGAGGCTAATCGGGAGGGTTTCTTTGGCGAACGCTTCCATCTTCTTTCCGCGAGCGACGTGACTTCGGGGGGAATGTCGCCGTCTTGATCAGGCCGCGTATTCTAGCATGCTCAAGGCAGGCCCGAAGCCGGCGAGGGCGAACATTCGCGAATGTCCTCCCGTCGGCAAAGCCGCTCGAGCGCGCCCTGGCGCGCGACTTGTGCGTGGATTGCAGCCGGTCGTCTAACGCTCGCCGAGGCGTTGGGCGTTGCCGTTGACCTGACGAAGGATGGGCTGCAAGCCCGCTTCGGCGACGGTCGCTGCGCGCCCCCAGAGTTGATACCCGTTGATCGCCGCATCGAGCAGCGAACGGTACAGAGCGGCCTGTCCGGTGCGCAGCGCGGTGCCGCTGGCGAGTGCCGCGGCGCTGCCGGCGACGGCGAGCGCGGCTTGCCCGCTCGCCGGGACGAACTGCAGCGCCTCGGCGTGCAGGGCCCGGCCCATGGCGACCAGTGCCTCGATCGGCACTGTCACCTTTTCCTTCGTCATCAGGCCCATTTCCTTCCAGTCATGCTGCTGTTGCAGCATGACGCCGCGCCGCAGAGCATTGCTGCGCTGCCAGATCACGGCCAGCGAACCGGTCATCAATTCACTGCTCTGTCGTCCGATGCGGGTCCATTGCAGCAGGGGCGCGAGCAGCCGGTCGCGAAGTTCTTCGGGGTGCATGGGTCATTATCCTTGTCGTATCAGTGGATGGGAACGGACGATCGTTTCCCGGCGTTCGGGACCGGTAGACACGATGTCGACCGGTATCCCGCACAGCTCCTCGATTCGTTCGAGGTAGGCCCGGGCCGCTGCCGGCAGTGCTTCCATGGCGCTTGCCCCGAAGGTCGATGCGGACCAGCCGGGCATCGTCTCGAGCACTGGTTCGCAGGCCGCGACTTCGTCGGCCCCCATCGGCAACAGGTCAACGGTCCTGCCTTCGAGACGATAAGCGGTGCAGATCTTCAGCTCCGGCAGACCATCCAGGACATCGAGCTTGGTGATGCACAGCCCGGTGACACCGTTGATCTGGATCGAACGTTTGAGTGCGGCGGCATCCAGCCAGCCGCAGCGTCGCTTGCGGCCGGTGACGGTGCCGACTTCACGGCCCTTGTGCGACATCTGATGGCCCGGCAGGCCCTCGCTTTCAATGTCCAGTTCGCTCGGGAAAGGCCCGCTGCCGACACGGGTGCAATACGCCTTGGTGATGCCGAGCACGTAGTGCAGCATCCCCGGGCCAATTCCCGAACCGGCAGCGGCCTGGCCGGCGACGCAGTTCGACGAGGTGACAAAGGGATAGGTGCCGTGGTCGATGTCGAGCAGGGCGCCCTGGGCACCTTCGAAAAGCACGTTCTCACCCGCCTGGTTGAGCGCATGGAGCGCCGCCGAAACGTCGGTCACCAGCGGCTTGATCTCTTCGGCATCGGCCATCGCTTGCGCCCGAATGGCAGCAAAATCAACCGCCTGCGCACCAAGATAGCGGGTCAGGACGAAGTTGTGATAGTCGACGTTGTCCTTCAGCTTTTCGGCAAAACGGTCAGGATAGAAGAGGTCATACACCCGCAGCGCCCGCCGCGACACCTTGTCCTCATAGGCCGGACCGATCCCCTTGCCGGTCGTGCCGATGCGACCCCCCACGCCCATGAAAGTCTCGCGCGCGTGGTCGAGCGCGACGTGGTAGGGCAGGATCAGCGGGCACCCCGGGCTGATCTTGAGCCGCGAACGAACGTCGATGCCACCGGACTCGAGTACCCTGATCTCGCTGATCAGGTGATGGATATCGAGCACGACACCGTTACCGATGAAGCAATCGACCCCCTCGCGAACGATCCCGGAGGGAACCAGGTTGAGCTTGTAGACCTTGTCGCCGACCACCAGCGTGTGGCCCGCATTGTGCCCCCCCTGAAAACGAACGACTCCTCTGGCATGATCGGTCAGCCAGTCGACGATCTTGCCCTTGCCCTCGTCTCCCCATTGGGTCCCCACGACCACGACGTTCTTTGCCATTATTGTGATCCGTTCCTGTTGATTGCCTCAAGCCGCCACTGGCCGTCACTTTCGACCAGCTGGCGGTCGCACGGCGGTCCTTCGCTGGCCACTTCGCCCGGCAGGTGTTCGACGACGATTTCGCCCTGCTCGCGCAGGGCGAGAATCGCCCTCGCGAGCGCGCACGAGATCGCCGAAGACGGGGCGAGAATCGCCCGCGGTGGCGTGGCCCGCGCCGTGAGTCGCGCAAGCTCGCGCAGGTCGGTCGAAAAACCGGTCGCCGGTCGGTCGCGGCCAAACGCCTTGCCGACGCCGTCGTAACGGCCGCCGCGCGCGATGGCCGTCGAAAATCCCGGGCAATAAGCGGCAAAGACGACGCCGTTGTGATAATGGTAGCCGCGCAGGTCAGCGAGATCGAACGACAGCGGCAGATCGGGCAGTGCCGCCTGCAATGTGCGCAAGGTCTCCAGAGCGGCGGTAATTTCCGGCAAGGCAGGCAATGCCCTGGCCGCCGCCGCGAGCACCTCGCTGCCGCCATAGAGGTCGGGCAGCGCGAGCAGCGCCGTCCGCACGGGCGCATCGAGCAGGGCGCAACATTCACGCAGACTCGGCACATCCTTGCCTTGCAGCAGGAGCAGCAATGTTCCCTCCAGCCCCGCATCGAGATCGGCCATCGCCGCCAGTGCCCGAAAGACGCCCACATGCCCGAGGTCGATCCGCGCCGCCGGCACCTCGGCCACCCTCAACGCTGTCGCCATCAGGCGGATGACTTCACGGTCGGCGGCAAGCCCCGCATGGCCAAACAATTCGGCGCCCAGTTGCAGCGGTTCGCGACTCGCCGCCAACGACGCCGGCAGGGTATGGAGAACACTGTCGCAATAGCACAGCCGGGTAACCCCCTGCCGATTGAGCAGGTGGGCGTCGATCCGGGCAACCTGTGGCGTCATGTCGGCACGCACCCCGAGCGTGCGTCCCGACAGTTGATCGACGAGTTTGAAAGTCCGCAGCTTCAGATCCTGGCCAGAGCCGGTGAGCAGGGAGTCGAGGTGCTCGAGCAGGGGTGGCATGACCAGTTCGTAGCCGTGCACCTCGAACAGATCAAGCAGTTGACGCCGCAGCCGTTCGATCCGCGCCGCTTCCGACGGCAGCGCATCGGCAATATGTTCGGGCAACAGCCAGTTCATCTGAAAATCATCAGCAACACGAGTCCGATCAACATCGAAGTCAGACCAACGAAACGAATCTGCCCATCGGAAAAGCGAATCAGGCGACGAAACGTCTCACGCCAGGCGCTGGGCGCAACGAAGGGCAGCAGCCCTTCGAGCACCAGCATCAGTGCCAGAGCAAGCAACAGGTTGTCGATCATTTGACCGCTTTGTCGCTACCCCGACTGACGCTCTTCATGTACTTGAAGAATTCCGAGCTGGGCTCGAGGACGAGCACATCGTTCTTGTTCTTGAAGCTGCCGCGATAGGCTTCGAGGCTACGATAGAAGGCATAGAATTCGGGATTTTTTTCATACGCCTCGGCATAGGTGCCGGCGGCCTTGGCGTCGCCCTCACCCTTCATCTTCTGGGCATCGCGATAGGCCTCGGCAACGATCACCTCGCGCTGCTTGTCGGCGTCGGCACGGATCTTCTCGGCTTCGGCAGCACCCTGCGAACGCAGTTCGTTGGCCACCCGCTTACGTTCCGCATCCATCCGCCGATAGACCGACTCGCTGACATCGTTGGGCAGTTCGACCCTTTTGACGCGTACATCGACGATCTGCACGCCGATCTTGCGCGCATCGAGGTCGGCCTTTTCGCGCATCTGCGCCATGATCTGGTTACGCTCCCCGGAAACGACGTCATGGACGGTGCGCTTGCCGAACTCTTCGCGCAAACCGGCATTGACGGTCTGCGAGATGCGGGTCCTGGCCCGCGACTCATCACCGGCGACCGAGATGTAATAGAGCTTCGGGTCGATGATCCGCCACTTGGTGAAGGAATCGACCAGCACGTTCTTCTTTTCGGAGGTGATGAAACGCTCGGGCTCGGCACTTTCGAGGGTCAGAATGCGCTTGTCGAAATAACGCACGTTCTGGATCAGGGGCCACTTCCAGTAGAGGCCGGGCTCCTCGATCACCTCACGCACCTCGCCCAGCTGAAAGACGATCGCGTGTTGCCGCTGATCGACAGTAAAGATGGTCGCCCCGAGCACCACCAGCACGGCGATGAAAGCGACGGCAAAAATATTGATTCCGGCTTTCATCAGCGGGACTCCCGATCACGCTGCCGCAGGTTCTCGCGCGAACGTGCTTCGGTCTTCTCGACCACCTGTGGCGGCACCTCGTTGGAAATTACCGCCGACGGTCGCGCCGCGGCAGCCGTCTCTGGACTGCCGCCGGCGTTGGCCGCGACGGCGCCGGCGGCCTGCATCAACTTGTCGAGCGGCAGATAGAGCAGGTTGCCCGAGCCTTTGGAATCGACCAGCACCTTGCTGGTATTGGCATAGACCTGCTGCATCGTGTCGAGGTACAGACGACTGCGCGTCACTTCCGGCGACTTGACATACTCGGCATTGACCTGCCGGAAACGGCTCGCGTCACCCTCGGCGGTGGCGATCACCCGCTGCCGATAACCTTCCGCTTCCTCGAGCAGCCGCGCCGCCGTGCCGCGTGCTTTCGGAATCACGTCATTGGCGTAGGCCTGCCCCTCGTTCTTCTGCCGTTCGCGGTCCTGCGACGCCTTGACCGCATCGTCGAACGCGGCCTGCACCTGCTCCGGTGGCTGCGCATTCTGCATGGTGACTTTCGAAATCAGGATGCCGGTCTTGTAGCGATCGAGAATCTCCTGCATCAACTGCGAGGCATTGACGGCGATCTGCTCGCGGCCCTCGTAGAGGACGAAGTCCATCCGGTTCTTGCCGACGATTTCGCGAATCGCCGTCTCTGCCACCTGCATCACGGCTTCGTCGGGATACCTGTTGTTGAAGATGTACTCGACCGGATCCTTGAGGATGTACTGCACGGCAAACTGGATGTTGATGATGTTCTCATCATCGGTGAGCATCAGGGATTCCTTGAGCACCTTGGTCTTTTCGCTCCCGCGATAACCGATTTCCAGCGTCCGCACGCCGGAAACATTGACCAGTTCATGCGCCTGGATCGGATACGGCAGGCGCCAGCGCAGTCCGGACTCGGTGCTCTCCTTGTAGCGGCCAAACTGGAGTACCAGCCCGCGCTGCGATGCATCGACGATATAGAAGCCGCTTGCCAGCCAGACGATGACGACCAGCGCCAGGAGCAGACTGATGCCACCGCCGAGAAACTTGGGGCTGAACTCGATCGGCGGCCGGCCGCCACCGCCACCGTCACCGCGATCGCCACCTGCCCGCTTCTTGTCGAAGATGCCGGACAGACGACGATTGAGATCACGCCACAACTGCTCCAGGTCCGGCGGCCCCTGACCGGGACGCTTGCCGCCGCCATTATCGCTGCCGCGATTACCCCACTGTGGGTCATTGAGCGACATAAGCACTCCAAAGCTAAGAATCATGGTGAACCTTCGGCATCACGCATCCTGTCGGCATCCTTTGAAGCAGGCGCGAGGGATACACGTTCGCGCGCATCGGTCGTCTTCGCCAGCGCAATTTCGGCCAACGCGTCACGCAGCAGCGGTAAGCCTGCGGCACTCCGGGCACTGACGCGAACGGCCAGGATTCTACCATATTCGTCCCGCTCGACAGCCGGCGGCAGGCCGGTAAGATCAAGCTTGTTGAGCACCGTCAGTTGCGGCACATCGGCAGCGCCGATCTCGACCAGCACCTTATTGACGTCAGCGACCTGATCGTCGCGCGCCGGGTTTGCCGAGTCGACGACATGCAGCAGGAGATCGGCCTCGGCGGTCGCTTCCAGGGTCGCGTGGAAAGCCGCGACCAGCGAATGCGGCAGGTTGCGAATGAAACCGACGGTATCCGAGAGGACGATATGGCCTGCGTCCGGCAGCCACAGTTTGCGAGTGGTCGTATCGAGGGTGGCGAACAGCTGATCGGCGGCAAAGACGCCGGCATGGGTCAGGGCATTGAACAGCGTCGACTTGCCGGCATTGGTATAGCCGACCAGCGAAACGTTGAGCAGTTCACCCCGCCCTCGCGCCTTGCGTTGCACGCCGCGTTGACGCTCGACTCTGGCCAGCCGCGTCTTGAGCAGACGAACGCGAATGCCGAGCAGACGACGGTCGGTTTCGAGCTGGGTTTCGCCCGGGCCGCGCAGGCCAATGCCGCCCTTCTGCCGCTCCAGGTGGGTCCAGCCGCGAACCAGTCGCGTCGCCAGATGTTCGAGTTGAGCCAGTTCGACCTGCAGCTTGCCCTCCGAACTCTGCGCTCGCTGGGCAAAGATATCGAGAATCAGACTGGTGCGATCGATGACGCGACACTGCACCAGGCGCTCCAGGTTACGTTCCTGTCCGGCGCTCAACTCGTGATTGAAAATGACCAGGTCGGCCTCGTGTGCGGCCACCTCGGCCGCAATCTCCTCGACCTTGCCCTTGCCGGCATAGGTGGCCGCATCCGGGCTGTGCCGACGCCCGTGCACCACGGCACAGACCTCGGCACCCGCCGATCGGGTCAGGAGACGAACTTCTTCGAGCTGTTCGGCAACCTCTTCCCGACCGAAGTCGAGCTGGACAATGACCGCCCGCTCCTCGATCGACGGCCGCTCAGCCACGTCCGTCCACCGGCAGGGAGCAGGAAAGAAAAATGGATGCGCGGCAAAGGGAAAGCGGCGAAAGGCCGTCACACATCAGTGAGCCTGTCATCCCTGGCTATCGGCGTCCTGCGGGAGGGTGATCGGGCGCGACGGAACGACCGTCGAAATCGCATGCTTGTACACCATCTGGGTGACGGAGTTCTTGAGCAGAACGACATACTGATCGAAGGAGTCGATCTGCCCCTGCAGCTTGATGCCGTTCACGAGGTAGATGGAAACCGGCACGCGCTCGCGCCGCAAGGTATTGAGAAACGGGTCTTGTAACAGTTGCCCTTTGTTGTTCATGCGTCAAACTCCCTCTTTATTTACGTTCCGGAGCGCTGAGGATAATGGATTTCCCTGCCGTTTGCCAGTTCATGCGACAAGATGCCTTGCCGGCTGCTGGCGGATGCTCGATCCGGCAGGCAGCGTGAAGGGTTCGTTCCCTGACCACCGGAGCCGCCCGATCGCCTGACCGGACGGCCTCGTCAAATGCGGCCTGTCGACGATGCCGGCGATCGTCGCTGACTACCCACAAGTGCGATAATCACTGCATTATTCATGGTCATGGCTTTGCCAGGCGCCTCGATGATCCAAGTCCTGACCGTTTTCCTCTCTTGCCGGGCGCCGGCTGGCCTGCCGACGCCTTCGCCATGTTTCGCCTGACGCTCTCCAACCGCTTCGAGTTGCTGCTCGAGAACCTGCTCGATCGCCTGGCGGCTGAAACCGGCTCGCCGTTCATGGCACAACAGGTGATCATTCCGAGTACCGCGGTGCGCCGTCGGCTCGAGCTGGCCTGCGCCGACCGCCAGGGGATCTGCGCCAATGTCGAGTTTTCGTATCTCGCACAGTGGCTGTGGACGCAGATCGGCCATCTGGTCGAAATCCGGGAGCAATCGCCCTTCGCGCCCGCGCTGCTGGCCTGGCGGGTGTTCGAACTGCTCGGCGATGCCGGTTTCACCAGTGGGCATCCGCGTCTCGCCCGCTACCTCGGCGGCGCCGACCCGGTCATGCGCCTCGATCTCGCCCAGCGCTGTGCGCAGCTGATCGAAAACTACATCACCTACCGTCCGCAATGGCTGGCCGCGTGGGCGGAGGGCCGGAGCGCCGGCATTGCCGATCCGGACGATCCTCCCGGCGCCGGCGAAGACGAGCGCTGGCAGGCGGATCTCTGGCGGCGGCTGACGGTCGAACTGGGCATCCACCGCCAGCACCCGGCGGTCGCCTTCTTCGAGAAGATCGAGAGCTTCGGCAGCGACGCCCGTCGGCGGACCGGCCTGCCCGCGAGCGTCAGCATCTTCTGCCTGCCGACCCTGCCGCCGCTGTACCTCAACATTCTGCGTCAGCTGTCGCGCTGGATCGACATCCGTCTCTATGCCGTGAACCCCTGCGCCGAATACTGGTTCGAGATTGTCGACCGCAAGCGCCTGAGCTACCTCGCGGCACGCGCAAAGGACAGCTATCACGAGATCGGCAACTCGCTGCTCGCGGCCTGGGGAAAACAGACCCAGGCGCACATCGAGCTGCTGTTCTCCGACCAGGGCCAGATGGTCGAAGAAGACAGCCTGTTCCTGCCGGCTGGCGGCGATCGCCTGCTCTCCAGGCTGCAGAACGCGATCCTCGATCTGCAGGAACTCGAACCCGGCAGCATCGACCTCGCCGACGACGACCGCAGCATCGAAGTCCATGTCTGCCATTCACTGACGCGCGAGCTGGAGATTCTCCAGGACCAGCTGCTCGCACACTTCGCTGCCGCCGACCCGCCGACCGCGGACCAGATTCTGGTTCTGCTGCCCGATCTGCCGGCGGCGGCGCCTTTGATCGACGCGGTTTTCGGCACCGTCGCCAGCCCCCGCCGGATTCCCTACACCATCACCGGTCTGCCGCAGACCCGGGTCAATCCGATCGCGCGCGTGCTCGACCGCCTGCTCGCGCTCTGCGGCGGCCGTTTCACCGCCAGTGCCGTCTTCGACCTCCTGCAACAGGCGCCGGTGGCTGCCCGTTTCGCCTTCGAAAGCGACGATCTCGCGCTGATTCGTGGCTGGATGCGCGACGCCGGCATCCGCTGGGGGATCGACGGCGAGCATCGCCGCAGCCTCGACCTGCCGGCCAGCGACCGACACAGCTTCGCCGACGGCCTGCACCGACTTTTCCTCGCCTACGCGCTTGGCGATCAGCCGCTGGCGCGCAATACCGTCGTCGCCGGGCGAATCGCCGCCGCCAATCCGGAAGGGGGCGAAGCGGCGACGCTTGGCCGCTGGTGGGGTTTCCTGCAAGCGATCCGCGAACTGCGCGAGGACTGGTCGCAGGCGCGCGACGCCGGCGCCTGGCAGCGCTCGCTGAGCGATGCGCTCGAGCGCTTCACCCGGGTCGACGGCGAACTGCTCGACGACCTGCGCACGCTGCAGGCCGCAATCAACGAACTGCACGCCAACATGCTGCGCGGCGGCGTCCGCTCGCAGCTGCCGCTGTCCGTCGTACACAGCGCGCTGAACGCACTGCTCGACGACCCCGGGCGCGGCGGCGTGCCGACCGGCGGCGTCACCTTCTCGTCGCTGATGAGCCTGCGCGCCCTGCCCTACCGCGTCATCTGCCTGCTCGGCATGAACGACGGCGCTTTCCCGAGCGCCCACCGGCAGTGCGAATTCGACCTCATGGTGCTGCGGCCGCAGTCCGGTGACCGCCAGCGCCGCCTCGACGAGCGCAATCTCTTCCTCGACCTGATCCTCGCCGCCCGGCAGCGCGTCTACCTGAGTTACAGCGGCCGCAGCATCCGCGACAACAGCATCACCCCGCCCTCGGTGCTGCTCGCCGAACTGCTCGACTACGCCGCCACCGCCTGCGCCGAGGACCCGACCGACCCGGCGAGCGTCGACGCCGTGCGTCGGCGGCTGACCGTCGAGCATCCCCTGCAGGCTTTTTCGCCGGACTACTTTCTCGCCGGCAGCGACCCCCGCCGCCGCAGTTTCAACGCCGAATACTGTCTCGCGCTGCGCCACGGCCTGACTGGCGCGGCAACCCTCGCGCTGAGCACGGCCCATGACGCTGACGACCGTGCTGATGCCGGCGACGAACCCATCCGGGAAGCAAGCCTGCCCTTCTTTACCCGCGCCCTCGCCGCACCCGGCGAGGAATGGCGCCAGGTGAGCCTCGACCAGTTGTTGCGTTTTTTCGTCAACCCCTGCAGAACCCTGCTCGGCCAGCGCCTGAAGATCGGCCTCACGGTCGCCGAGGAAGAGTTGCAGGACGACGAGCCCTTCCTGCCCGACTATCCCGGCCGGCAGGCACTGGCCCGGCGACTGCTGCCCAGCGTGCTGGCCGGCGCCGATGAAGCGCAGATCCTGCGTCTCGCGCTGGCCGGCAACGAGTTCCCGTCCGGCGCTTTCGGCGAACGTCTGCTGGTCGAGGAACTGGCACGGATGCAGCGCTTCGCCGCGCCGCTGCGCCCGCTTCTCGCCGAGGCGCCGCTGCCGGCAGTGCACGCGCGCTTCGCCTGGCCGCTGGCCGACGGCAGCTGGCAGCTCGCTGGCGCGCTCAGCGACCTGCGCGGCAGCGGTCTGCTGCGGTATCGCTACGACGATGTGCGCCCGACCGACTACCTCGCCGGCTGGATCAATCACCTCTTCCTCTGCGCCGCGGCCCCGGCCGACGTCGCGTGGCAGACCACCTGGCACTCGCGTGACGGCGGCTATCGCCTCACCGCCTGCGATCCGACCACCGCGAGGGCGCTGCTGGCCGAACTGGTGGCCCTTTACCGGGACGGCCTGTCGGCACCGCTGCACTTCTTCCCGAAGAGTGCCTGGGCGTACATCGGGCGCGACCACAGCCTCGCCGCCGCCCGCCAGCGCTGGCAAAACAGCGGCAACCCGGCCTGGGGCGAAGCGGCCGACCCCGCTTTCCAGCTCGCCCTGCGCGGCCTCGGCGAGCCTCTCGATGCCGCTTTCGAGCATTGCGCAAGCACCGTCTTCGGACCGCTGCTGGACTATCTCGAGGACTCCCGCCGATGACCGCAAGCACCCCGGCTGAGACCCTCGAGGCCATCGACCTCGATGTCTTCGCCTGCCCGCTCGACGGCCTGCGGCTGATCGAGGCCTCGGCCGGCACCGGCAAGACCTGGAACATCTGTGGCCTCTACCTGCGCCTGCTGCTCGAAAGGAATCTCGAAGTCCAGCAGATCCTGGTCGTCACCTTCACCAATGCCGCCACCGCCGAACTGCGCGAACGTATCCGCCGCCGGATCGTCGATGTCGTCGCCTACCTGCAACGCGGCACGATGGCCGACCCTTTCGTCACCCGCCTGGTGGCGGCGGTGACCGGGAATGCCGGCGTCGATCGCCGGCAGATGCTGGTCCGCCTCGACGCCGCGCTGCACACCTTCGACGAAGCCGCCGTCTTCACCATTCACGGTTTCTGTCAGCGCGCGCTGGCCGAGACGCCGTTTGCCGCCAGCCTGCCGTTTCGCCTCGAGCTGCTGCATGACGACCAGCCGCTGCGCCTGGAAGCGGTCAGCGACTTCTGGCGGCGGCACATCGCCGATGACGCGATCTCCCCGGCGCTCGCCAACGCCCTGTGCTCGCACAAGGATTCGCCCGAGAGCTGGGCGCGGCTGCTCGGCCGCCAGATGGCCAAGCCGCGCTCCCGGCTGATCTGGCCGGAAGGTACCGAGAGCGCGGCAGAAGACCGCACCCTGGACGCCCTGGCCGACCTCGGAGCGCGCTTCGAACGCGCCTGCCGGCTCTGGCAAGGCGATGGCGGTGAAGCGACCGCAGCGCTGCTGGCTGGTCTTCCAGCGCTCAACGCCACGTCCTATCGAGCGGCCGCCGTGCAGATCGCCGCCGACGCCTGGCAGCGCTGGCTCACAAGCGGTGACCCGCTCGCCGCGCCCGATGCCGAGAGCGGCAAGGCGCAGCTCTTCGCAGCCGATTTCATTCTCGCCAAAACGAAGAAGAGGCAGACTTCCCCCGCGCACCCCTTCTTCGATGCTGCCGCCGAGTTGCTCGCCGCGCACGCCGCGCTGCTGCGGGTCCTGACCCTCGCCCGCCTGCGCCTGCTGCGCCGGATGTTCGCCGAGGCCGGCGCCACCCTGCGCGAGCAGAAGCGCCGGCAGCGCTTGCTGTCGTTCGACGACATGCTCTACAACGTCGCCGCCGCGCTGGCTGCCGGCGACAGCGCGCGCCTGGGCGAATCGCTGCGCCGCCGCTATCCGGTGGCGCTGATCGACGAATTCCAGGACACCGATCCGCTGCAGTTTGCCATCTTCAAGGCCATCTACGGCGCCACGACCGATCGTCCGCCCGGCCCGCTGTTCCTCGTCGGCGATCCGAAGCAGGCAATCTACAGCTTTCGCAACGCCGACCTGCACACCTACCTCGCCGCCCGCCGCGCCGCCGGTATGCCCTACACCTTGCGCCACAACCAGCGTTCGACGAGCGCGCTGATCGACGCCTGCAACGCGCTCTTCATGGCCAACCCGAAGGCCTTCATCCTCGCCGGTCTCGCTTACCAGCCGGTGATCAGCGGCAACAAGCCGCGGCCGGCGCTGGTCGATCGCTCACCCGCCGCCAGCCCGGCAGCGGCGCTGACCCTCTGGCAGCTCCCCGCTGCGGATGGCGATTACCTGCTGCGTGCGGAAGCCAAACAGGCGGCGCTGGACGCCACCGCCGGCGAAGTGGCGAGACTGTTGCGCGCGGCGCAGGCGGGCCAGCTGACGGTCGGCGACCGGCCACTGGCGCCCGGCGACATCGCCATCCTGGTCAAGAGCCACGCGCAGGGTCGCCTGACCCGCGAAGCCCTGCAGCAGGTCGGCGTCGGCTGCGTCGAGCTGTCGCAGCAGAGCATCTTCCACAGCGCCGATGCAGCGGAGCTGGAACGGGTGCTGCTGGCCATTCTCGAACCGGCTCGCCCGCCGCTGCTCATGGCTGCCCTGGCGACCGAACTGATGGGCTTCGACGCACTCTCGGTCGAAGCGCTGGCAGCCGACGAAGAACGCCTGCTGCAGATCATGTCGCGCTTCATGGCCTACCACGAGAGCTGGCTGCAGCGCAGTTTCGGCGTCATGTTCCGCCACTGGCTCGAGCAGGAGGCAGTCGCTTTCCGGCTGCTTGCACGCAGCGATGGCGATCGGCGAATGACCAATCTGCTCCACCTCGGCGAACTGCTGCAGCAGGCACAGGCCGAGCATCCGGCCCCGGACGCCCTGCTGCGCTGGCTGACCGGCAAGCGGCGAGACGACGACGCCGGCGAAGTGGCCCAGCTGCGCCTCGAATCGGACCGCAACCTGGTCCAGATCGTCACCATCCACAAGGCCAAGGGTCTCGAATATGGCGTCGTCTTCTGTCCCTTCCTGTGGGATGGACACGTCTCGGCTTTCGGCGAACTCGAAGGCTGCGAGTATCACGACGACGACGGCCAGCCGGTGATCGACTTTCGCCCCGAACTCGCCGCCGCCGAGGTGGCAGAGATCAGCGGACGTCGGCGACAGGAGAAGGACGCCGAGTTCATGCGGCTGATCTACGTCGCCTTGAGCCGGGCGGTGTACCGCTGTTACCTGATCGCCGGCTGCTACGCGACGCAGACCTTCGGCCGTCGCTCGCTGAGCCAGAGCCGACGCAGCCTGCTCAACTGGCTGGTGGCCGGCAGGGAGCCGTATCCTGCATGGCTGGCGCACCAGCGAGACGTGGCGGCGATCGACGCCGACTGGCAGGCGCTCGCCGCCGGGGCCGGGGCGGCGATCGCCCTGCACGAGTTGCCGAGCACCGCGGGGATCCCGCTCGCCGCCGCCGAAACCTTTGCCGACCACCTGGAGGCGCTGGCGCCGCCCGCAAGAATCCTTCCCGGCTGGCGCATCGGCAGCTTCAGCAGCCTCCAGCATGGCAGCGAGAACGAAGCCGCGGCGAGCGACCACGATGGCCGCACGATGCCAACGCCGCTCGTCCTCGACGCCGGCGAAGAGAGTCTGGCGCCCGACGACATCCTCTACTTTCCGCGCGGTCCGAACGCTGGTGATTGCGTGCATGCGCTCTTCGAAAGCATCGACTTTACCGATTCGGCCCCCTGGCCGGCCCTGATCGACCAGGCTCTGGCGGCCTATCCGCAGTCGCTGCCCGGCCTGGCGGCCGACGAAGCCGCCGGCCGGCTGGCACGGATGCTGCGCCGGTTGCTCGACGACGTGCTGACGAGCGTGCTGCCGGACGGCATCGTCCTCGCATCGGTGCCGCGCCGGCACCGTCTGATCGAGCTTGCGTTCAACCTGCCCGCCGCGGGAGTGACTGCGCAGCGGCTCAACGGCTGGCTGCAGGCGCAGGGCTACCCGGTGCCAAGGCTCGCCTTTGCGCCGCTCTCGGGTTACCTCAAGGGTTTCATCGACCTCATCTTCTGCCACGACGACCGCTTCTACGTGCTCGACTGGAAATCCAACCATCTCGGTTACGCGGCCGCCGATTATGGCGAGCAGCCGATGGCGACAGCCATGGCCGAACACGGTTACCACCTGCAATACCTGCTCTACTGCCTGGCGCTGCACCGCTACCTGCGCAGCCGGATTGCCGACTACGCCTACGACCGCCATTTCGGCGGTGTCCTCTACCTCTTCGTTCGCGGCGTCCGCCCCGGCTGGCAGTGGGTGACAGCGAGCGGCGAGGCGAAGACCTGCGGTGTCCATCACCACCGACCCTCCGGGAGCACCATCGACTCGCTCGACGCGCTGCTCTCGGGCAGTTCTCTCACCAGCCGCCAATGAGCGCGCTCGCTCCTGCTGCCGCCGAACCGCCGGCCGCGAACGGCACCGCCAACGACCTTGCCGAGGGTTTCGCCCGCCATCTCGTCGCCTGGGCCGAGGCCGAGGGTGCGTCGGCGGACAGCCTCGCCGTGCTCGCCGCTACCGCCCGCCAGAGCAGCCTCGCCACCCAGGCCGGACACGTGTGTACTCAAATCAATGCCCTCGCCGCCCTTTTCCCCGACCTCTCCGCCACCGAGCTACGCCGCCGTCTGCTCGCCAGCGGCGTGGTCGCGGGCGAGCAAGCGGGTGAGCAAGCGGCCGCGCCATCGACCCCTCCCCTGCCGCTGCTGCTCGATGGCGACGGGCGTGTCTACCTCTACCGCTATTTCGCCTACGAACAGCGGCTGGCGGAGAACCTGCGCCGGCGCGCGAGGCACCGCCCGACGCTTGCCGGCGACGCCCTGCGAGGACAGCTCGAAGCGCTCTTTGCCGCCAATGCCGAGCGCCTCGACGGCCGTCCCGACTGGCAGAAGCTGGCCGCGGCGCTCGCCTGGCGAGGACGCTTGACGATCATCAGCGGCGGCCCGGGAACCGGCAAGACGACCACCGTCGTCGCGCTGCTCGCCTGCCTGCTGGGCGAGAACCCGGGCTTGCGCATCGCCCTCGCGGCGCCGACCGGCAAAGCGGCAGCGCGCATGCTCGAAGCCCTGCGTTCGCGGGCCGGCACGCTGGCGCCCGAGCTGCAGGCGCTGCTGCCGCGCGAGTCGCACACACTGCACCGCTTGCTCGGGGTGACGCCGGAAGCCGGCCGTTTCCGTCACCATGCCGGCAACCCGCTGCCGATCGACGCCCTGGTGGTGGACGAAGCGTCGATGCTCGACCTCGCGCTCGCCTGCCGGCTGTGCGAGGCGGTGCCGCCCGCTGCCCGCCTGATCCTGCTCGGCGACAAGGACCAGCTCGCCGCCGTCGAAGCGGGAGCGGTCTTTGCCGAACTCTCGGCCGACCCCACCCTGAGCCCGGCCTGCGTCGCCGAACTCGCCGCGCTGACCGCGACGCCAGCGCTGCAGATCGTCCCCCCGCCCGCCCTCACCCCGACGCCGCTCGTCGACTGCGTCGTCTGGTTTTCCGAGAGCCACCGCTTCGCCAGCACTTCGGGGATCGGCAGACTGGCCGGCGAGATCAACGCCGGCCGTGGCGCACAGGCGTGTGACTGGCTCGCGAGCGGCGAAGACCGGTCGGTCGGCTGGCTGACCGATGACGGCGCCGCGTTCACCCCGCGGCTCGAAGAGACCATCCTCGCCGGCTATCGCCCCTATTTCGACGCCCTCGCCGAGGCTTTCGCTGACCCGCGCCTGGCGCCCGCCGAGCAGCGTCAACAGGTGTTTGCCGCTTTCGATCGCTTTCGCGTGCTGTGCGCGGTGCGCGAAACGGCACGCGGCCTGCAGGCGATCAACCAGCGGCTCGGCGAGCACCTGCAGCGAGCGATCGCCCGCCCCGCGCTGGCCGGGCCACGCTCGCTGTGGTACCCCGGCCGGCCGGTGATGGTGCTCAGGAATGACTACCTGCTGAAGCTCTTCAACGGGGACATCGGCATCTGCCTGCCCGAGCCGTCGGGCGAACTGCTGGTCTGGTTTCCCGAGCAGGAAAGCGGTTTCCGGTCGATCGCACCGATCCGCCTGCCGGCGCACGACAGCGCTTTCGCGATGACCGTGCACAAATCGCAAGGCTCCGAGTTCGAGTCGGTACTCCTGCTGCTGCCCGAACAGAGCAGCCGGGTACTGACCCGCGAGCTGCTGTACACCGGCGTCACCCGGGCGTCGAAGCAGGTCCGGGTAGTCGGCCGCAGAGAAATCTTCATCGCTGCCTGCGCCAACCGGACCCGGCGTCATTCGGGGCTGCTCGCCCGGCTCGACGAAGCCGATTAGCGTCACACCCCTTTTTCATGGTCAGGAGAACTCGATGGCTTCTGAATTTTTTGCCACCCTCGACTGGGGTGCCGTCGCCCTGATGATCGTCGTCGCTGCCGGCCTCGTCTGGGGGCTGCGGTTCTTTCTGCGGCAGAACCGGGAAGACCTCGACGACCTGCAGGAAACGCTCAAATCGGAGAGCGACGACGATCAGCGATCGCCCTGAGCAGCCCGCCCAGCGGGCGGGTCGAAGATCTCTCGGGTGATCAACTGGGGTTTCCCGGTTGATCACCGCAATGGCGCGTACCAATGGCAGGCCATGAGCACGATCGATCTTCAATACCGCTCCAGGAAGCGATCGAACTCGGCCAGCGGCAAGGGGCGACTGAACAGGTAACCCTGATAGGTGTGGCAGCCCTGGGCCGCCAGCAGGTCGCGTTGCTCGACACTTTCCACCCCCTCGGCAATCACCGAGAGCCCCAGGCTGCTCGCCAGGGCAATGATCGTCCGGGCGATCGCCTCGTCGTTGGGATCGGTGAGCAGGTCGCGGACGAAAGACTGGTCGATCTTCAACTGGTCGAGCGGTAAGCGCTTCAGATACGACAGCGACGAATAACCGGTGCCGAAATCGTCGAGCGCGAAGCCGAAACCCCACGCCTTCAACGCCATCATCTTGGCGATGATCTCCTGCACGTTGTCGAGCAGCATGCTTTCGGTCAGTTCGAGCTTGAGATTGTGCGGCTTCACCCCGCTGCTCGCGAGAACACCGAGCACCTGTTCGACGAAATTCGCCTGCCGCAACTGGCGGGCACTGACATTGATCGATATGGTGAACTCTTCTCTTCCCGCCTGGGCCGTCCAGAGCGCCGCCTGGGCGCTGGCAGTTTCCAGCACCCACAGGCCGAGCGGCAGGATCAGGCCGGTTTCTTCGGCGAGCGGAATGAACTCGGCCGGGGAAACCAGACCGCGCTCGGGATGCCGCCAGCGCAGCAGCGCCTCGGCCCCCACGGGATGACCGCTGCGGTCGACCTGCGGCTGGTAGTAGAGAAGAAACTCGTCCTTCGCGAGCGCTTCACGCAGATCTTTCTCGAGCGCCGCGCGCGCCGTGACCACTCTCTGCATCTGCGGATCAAAGAAGCGCAAGGTGTTGCGACCGGTTGCCTTGGCCTCGTACATCGCGAGATCGCCGCGCTTCATCAATTCGTCGATGCCGACCTGCTGGCCGCCGAACAGGGTGATGCCGACACTGGGCGTGTTGTGGTACGCCGAGCCGGCGAGATCGTAGGGACGATTGAGAACGTCGAGAATCTTCTCGCCGACGATCCGGCTCTGGGTAGCGGCGTCCTGTGCCTGCGAACCGAGGTTCTCGAGCATGACCACGAACTCGTCGCCGCCCAGACGGGCGACCGTGTCGCAGTCGCGAACGCAGTCGGACAAGCGCTTGGCGACCTGCTGCAGCAGCAGGTCGCCAATCTCGTGACCGAGCGTGTCGTTGAGCGTCTTGAAGTTGTCGAGGTCGATGAACAGCAGCGCGCCCTGCCGCCTGCGGCGGGCGCTGGTGGTCATGGCGACGCGCAGCCGTTCGTGCAGCAGGCGGCGATTGGGCAAGGCGGTCAAGGGATCGTAGAAAGCCAGATGCTGGATTTCTTCCTGCGCCGCTTTGCGCAGGGTGATGTCGCTCAGCGTCGAGACGAAATGCGTCACCCGACCATCGCCGTCCTTGACCGCCGTGATCGTCAGCCATTCCGGAAAGATTTCGTGGTTCTTGCGCCGGTTCCAGATTTCACCCTGCCAGGCGCCGGTCCGTTCGAGGCTTTCGTGCATCGCGCGATAGAAAGCTGCGTCGTGGCGACCCGAACTGAAGAGCCTGGGCGTGCGGCCGATACTCTCCTCGGCGGTGTAGCCATTGATTTCGGTGAACGCCTGATTGACCCGCAGAATGACTCCACTGGCGTCGGTAATGAACATTCCCTGCTGCGACTCGAAAGCGGTCGCGGCAATCCGCTCCCACTGCTCGGCCTGCTTGCGGTCGCTGATGTCGCGCGAGACGACGACGACGCGCATGGTCTGCCCCTGCCGGTTCCTGATCACCTTGCCGGCCGAAGCCATGTGCCGGATGCTGCCGTCCGCGCGCACCAGACGATACTCGATTTCCTGACCGGCGCCGGTTTCCGTGGTCTCGCGAAAGACCCGCCGCACCCGCTCGCGATCGTCGGGATGGACGTCGCCGAAGGAATCGCTGCCAGAGAGGTCGCGTGCCGGGCCAAAGAGCTGCTGATACGAGGGGCTGTTGTACAGCCGCCGCCCTTGCAGATCGAGCACCGCGATGTGCTCGCCAATGCTCTCGGAAATCAGCTGGAAGAACTCCCGCTGTTCGCGCAGACTGGCTTCGAGTTCCTTGCGTGCGGTGATGTCCTGCATCGTGCCAATGCTGCGCCAGGGCCTGCCGGCGGCGTCGAAGACCATCTCCGCGCGTTGCGCGATCCAGCGCGTCCTGCCGGCGACGACAATGCGCAGCTCCTGGTCGAACGGTTCTCCCCTGAGCGCTGCCAGACGACCTGCCTGCAGCGCCTTGCGGTCATCCGGATGAAGCAGTCGCACGAAGCCCGCCATGCTGCCCGTCGTGCCTTCTGCAAGACCGCAGATGCGGCAGGTTTCGGCGGACATCTGTATCCTGCCGCCGGCCAGGTCGTACACCCAGCTGCCGACATGGGCAACGGCCTGCGCGCGGTTGAGATCCGCTTCGCGCCCCTGCAACTCGGCTGTGCGTAGCGCGAGATCATGGCTCAACTGGCGCACTTCGTCGATCCGGCTCAGATACGAGCGGATCAGATGGATGATCAGCAGCAGCGCCACCGCGACCGAGGCCAGCTGGACGAGGCCGTAGATCAGGATCGGCGTCGGCGGCTGCTCGGGCAGCAGGGCCCAGCGGTCGGCGAACAGGAAAGCGACGATCACCATCGCCGTCAGGGCGGCAATGACGCGGGCGGTGCGCGTCCCGAGCAGCCAGCCAGCGGTCAGGATCAGCAGCGGATAGGTGATGACCAGCGAGCCGTGCAGGCCACCGAAGAAGGTCGAAATACCGACCACCGTCAGCCACGTCCCCCAGACGAGAAGTGCCAGCGCAGCGCGGACGCGGCCGCTCGCCAGCAGACCCAGAGCACTCGCCGCGAGCAGCATCAGCACCGCCGGACCGATCGCTCGCGATGGCTGATCGGGAATGGTCAGCAGGATGACCAGCAGGGTCCCGGCCGCAGTCAGCAGAATCGCGCCAGCGGTGTATTTCAGGAAGGCCAGCGACGGCGCCCAGTACATCGGCAGATCGTCGCGCACCGGTGGCGGCCGATCGGCCATTACCACCACCTCGCTGAACGCTGGCAGCGACCGCAGCTCAGGCCAGCGCTGCAGCGCCGACTGGCCGCCCGGGAGGGCTGCGCAATCAGCACGACTCGACCGGTGGCGCGACCTTGAAGACTTCTGCCAGGGTGGTCACCCCGGCGGCGACCTTCATCGCTCCCGAGATGCGCAGCGGCTTCATCCCTTCCCGAAAAGCGAGGTCGCGCACCTTGGCGATGTCCCGGTTTTCGCTGATCGCGAGCTTCACGTCCTGCGACAGGAGCAGGATTTCGTACAGCCCGACGCGTCCGAGATAGCCGGTCATCCGGCAATCCAGACAGCCGACCGGCCGGTAGAAGCGCGACGGACGGTTCGACTTCCAGGGGGCGACCAGCTGATCCCACATCGTCTCCTCGACCGGGCTCGCTGCGTGCGCCTGCTTGCACTGCGGACAGAGGATGCGCACCAGCCGCTGTGCCATCACCCCGAGCACCGTCGCCGCAAGCAGATACGACGGAACGCCGAGGTCGAGCAGGCGCGTGATGGCGGCCGGGGCATCGTTGGTATGCAGCGTAGACAGCACCAGGTGGCCGGTGAGCGCCGCCTGGATCGCCACTTCGGCGGTTTCCAGGTCGCGGATTTCGCCGATCATGATGATGTCGGGATCCTGGCGCATCAGCGCGCGCACCCCTTGCGCAAAACTGAGGTCGATGACGTTCTGTACCTGCATCTGGTTGAACGCCGGCTCGACCATTTCGATCGGATCCTCGATGGTGCACACGTTGACCGCCGGTGTCGCCAGTTGCTTGAGGGTCGAGTAGAGCGTCGTCGTCTTGCCTGAACCGGTCGGGCCGGTGACCAGGATGATGCCGTTGGGCCGCTCCGACATGGCCTTCCAGCGCGCCTGGTCCTCGTCGCTGAAGCCGAGCTCGGAGAAACCGCGGACCAGCACTTCGGGGTCGAAAATCCGCATCACGAGCTTCTCGCCGAAAGCGGTCGGCAAGGTCGACAGGCGCAGTTCGGCTTCCTGGCCCTCGGCGGTTCGCGTCTTGATCCGGCCATCCTGCGGCCGGCGCTTTTCAACCACATCCATGCGGCCGAGAATCTTGACGCGGTTGATCATTGCCGCCAGAACGCTCATCGGAATCTGGTAGACCTGATGCAGGACACCGTCGATGCGGAAGCGAACGATCCCCGCCTCGCGCCTCGGCTCGATATGAATGTCGCTCGCCCGCTGATCGAAAGCGTACTGCCACAGCCAGTCGACGATATTCACGATGTGCTGGTCATTGGCATCGAACTGGCGATTGGTGCGGCCGAGTTCGACCAGTTGCTCGAACGACGAGAGGTTGCCGGTCGGGCCGCCGAGCTGTGCCGCTTTCTTGACCGAGCGCGCGAGGTTGTAGAACTCGATCAGATAGCGTGCCACGTCGACCGGATTCGCGTACACCCGGCGAATCTCCTTCTTGACGATCGACCGGATCTCCTTTTCCCAGTCCCGCAGGAAAGGCTGGGTGGTCGCCACCAGGACTTCACGGGCCGTCACCCGGATCGGCAGGATGCCGAAGCGCGTCGCGTAGGCGCTCGACATGACCTCGGTGATGGCGGTGAAATCGACTTTCAGGGGGTCGATGTGGTGATACTCGAGGCCGACCCGCTGCGCCAGCCATTCGCCGAGTTCTTCGAGCGTCAGGGCGCGATACGGCTCCAGCTGTGATTTCCATTTCTGGTCGGCGACAATCACCAGCGGATGCGCCGAGAGCCGCTTGAGACGGCTCTCCTTGAGCAGCAGATCGGCCTCCGGCGGATTGACCAGGCCGTCTTCGACCAGCCAGGCGAGGATCTCCGACAAGGCCAGACGATGTTCATGGACGATGCTGACCGCTGCGGTGGACATGGACAAATGTTCCAGGAGAAGGTGCGGTCACTATACCGGACACCAGCCGCGCGGCTCAATGCCGAGCGCAGGAAGGCGCACGGTCGGGATCGTCGATCGCCGCCGCGCGCCAGGCCGCAAGCTTGTCGGCGAAGGCCAGGGTATAGGCCGGGCTGCTCGAAGGCAGCAGCCGCGTTTCGTAGCCCGCCTGCCGGAATTCGCCAGCGGCCTTGCCCGCCGTCTGGCCATTGAAGCAGACGCAGAGCAATTGCGGTGCCTGCTCGCGCAGGCGCGAAAAATCGTTCACCGTGGCTGACCGAATCGCCGCATCGAGCGCGCCCTGCCGCCGGCACTCGCGGTAGACGTCCCAGACGCCGATGCGATGCGCGAGCAGGCGTCGCTGCCGGTCGGCGTAATCGAGTTCGGGCAGCGGTTCGTCGAGCAAGGCGGCGAGCAGGCGCCAGAACTGATTCTGGCGATGCGCGTAATATTGCCCGGCGGCGAGCGAAGCCGGCGAAGGAAAGCTGCCGAGAATCAGCGTCCTGACGCCGGCATCGAGAATCGGCGGCAGACCGTGCAGCAACTGCGGCCTGCCGCCGCTGATCACCGGCTGCTACCCAGCGAGAGGGCCAGCATCAGGTCGTTGATGCGCTTGACGAAACCGGCCGGATCGTCGAGTGAACCGCCTTCGGCCAGGGTCGCCTGTTCGAGCAGGAGGTTCGCCCAGTCGTCGAAGCGCGTCTCTTCATACTTCAGACGCTGCACCGCCGGGTGCCGGGGGTTGATCTCGAGAATCGGCTTGCTCGCTGGCGCCTGCTGGCCGGCGGCCTTGAGGATTCGCTGCAGATTGCCGCCGAGGTCATATTCGTCGGCGACCAGGCAAGAGGGCGAATCGGTCAAACGCAGCGTGACGCGAACGTCCTTGACCTTTTCGCCGAGGGTCACCTTGACCTTCTCGATCAGTTCCTTGTACTCGTCGGCCGCTTTCTCGGCTTCTTCCTTTTCGGCCACGTCCTCGAGCTTGCCGAGGTCGAGCCCGCCCTTGGCCACCGACTGCAGCGGCTTGCCGTCGAATTCGGTCAGGTGACCGGCCACCCACTCGTCGACGCGGTCGGAGAGCAGCAGCACTTCGATTCCCTTCTTGCGGAAGATCTCGAGATGCGGGCTGTTCTTGGCGGCAGTGAAGGTTTCGGCGGTGACGTAGTAGATCTTCTCCTGGCCCTCCTTCATGCGCGCGACGTAATCGGCGAGGGCGACACTCTCTTCGGGCGTATCGCTATGGGTCGAGGCATAGCGCAGCAGTTTGGCGATCCGATCCTTGTTGGCGAAGTCTTCGCCGACGCCTTCCTTGAGCACCCGCCCGAATTCCTTCCAGAAGGTGACGTATTTTTCCTTCTCGGCGGCGTCTTCGCTGTCGGCCAGGCTTTCGAGCAGGCTCAGCACCTTTTTCACGCAACCGCCGCGGATCGTTTCGATATCGCGCGACTGCTGCAGGATTTCACGCGAGACGTTGAGCGGCAGATCGCTCGAGTCGACCACCCCGCGCACGAAGCGCAGGTAGATCGGCATCAGTTGCTCGGCATCGTCCATGATGAAGACGCGGCGCACGTAGAGCTTGATGCCGTGGCGGGCGGTCCGCTCGAAGAGGTCAAACGGTGCCCGCGACGGGACGTAGAGCAACTGCGTATATTCCTGTTTGCCCTCGACGCGGGCATGGACGTGCGCCAGCGGATTCTCGAAATCATGCGCGACATGCTTATAGAACTCGTTGTACTGCTCGTCGCTGATTTCCGACTTGGGACGCGTCCACAACGCCGAAGCCTGGTTGACCGTCTCGTCTTCGTCAGTCGCGACCTGCGCCTTCTTCTCCTCGTCCCATTGCTCCTTCTTCATCAGGATCGGCAGCGTGATGTGGTCGGAGTACTTGCGGATGATCTCGCGAATCTTCCAGTTCGACAGGAACTCGTCCTCGCCCTCGCGCAGATGCAGGGTGACCTCGGTGCCGCGCTGTGCCCGCTCGATCATCTCGATCGTAAACTCGCCCTCGCCCGACGACTCCCAGCGGATCGCCTGACTGGCTTCGACGCCGGCCCGGCGCGACAGGACGGTCACCCTGTCGGCAACGATATACGAAGAATAGAAACCGACGCCGAACTGGCCGATCAGATGGGCATCCTTGGCCTGATCGCCGGTCAGTGCCGAAAAGAATTCACGCGTCCCCGATTTGGCGATCGTCCCCAGGTGCTCGACCGCCTCGTCGCGCGACAGGCCGATGCCATTGTCGGCAATGGTCAGCGTGCGGGCTTGCTTGTCGAACGAGACCTGGATCCGGAGTTCGCCGTCGTCCCCGTAGAGTCCGGGATTGTTCAAGGCTTCGAAACGCAGCCTGTCGCAGGCGTCGGAAGCGTTGGAGATCAGCTCGCGCAGGAAGATCTCCTTGTTGCTGTACAGTGAATGGATCATCAAATTCAGCAGTTGTTTGACTTCTGCCTGAAAACCCAGTGTTTCCTTCTGTGCACCCATGCCGGACTCCGAGAAGAGGATTGATGAAAAAGGCGACCGTCGGGCCGCGCGCAATGGCTGTGCAAGTGGGGACGATCACCGCCATTTCAAGCCCTGCCGGCCACCGCGCCCGGTTCAGGGAGCGATGGTCCGGTAGTCGACCGCCAGCACGTCCACTTCGCGCCAACCGGCCGGACTGCGAAAGCGCACGCCATCGCCTGCCCGCGAGCCGAGCAGCGCACGCGCCAGGGGCGACACCCAGCTGATGCGGCCGCGCGCCGTATCGGATTCGTCCACGCCGACGATCTGGTAAGTGCTTTCGACCCCCTGCGCGTCGCCGATGGTGACCGTCGCGCCAAAGAAGACCTGCTCGGTGTTCTCGCGCCGCAGGGGATCGACGATCTCCGCGAGGTCGAGGCGCCGGGTCAGGAAGCGGATGCGTCGATCGATCTCGCGCAACCGCCGCTTGCCATAGAGGTAATCGGCGTTTTCCGAGCGGTCGCCGTTGCCGGCAGCCCACTGCACGACGCTGACCACCTGCGGTCGTTCGACGCGCAGCAATTGCGCCAGCTCGTCGTGCAGACGCGCGTGCCCGCCGGGGGTGATGTAGTTGCGGGTGCCCTGCGGCAGGCGAAGCGAGACGTCCTCTTCGTCCTCATCGTCAGCCGTGTCGCTGGTAAAAGTCTCGTTCATCGTTTGGTCCCCGGGCAACAAGGGTGTCCCGCCTCGTCCCGAACCTCGTCCGGAGCACTCGAGCACCGCAGTGGACCGCGCCAAGGGTCAAAAAACAACGGCGCCGGGCAAGCACCAGCGCCGCCACTTGCCCGGCAGGATCAATCAGTAACCGATATTGAACGCGGCCACGTCAATGCGAACGGTATCGCGGCCGAGCGCCAGCGCCGTGTAACGCGCGAAGCGCGTCGCCCAGTCCTTGCCTTCGATGAACCGTTGCTCGCCACCGTAACGGGCGACATTGAGGATCTTGTCGATGATCAGAACCTTGCCCATCGGGTTGCTGGGCTCGCATTCGAGATTGGCGAATTCCTTCTCAAACCAGCGGCGTGCTTCTTCGGGAGAACCTGCAGCGAGTTCGGTCTGGGAGAACTTGAACTCGTACTGACTCTCCCGGCCAAACGACACGATAATGTGATAAACCATCTGCCTCCTCCCGGCACTGTCTCAAGGTTACGAATTCAACCGCTATTCTATTCGCAAAAGCGCCGCACACCGCAAGTTGCGAGACCGACGTGGAGAGTATATTGCCGGCTCGCCGGCGGCGATCGTCGTCATCCACGCACCCGTTGTCTTTTGCCCTGGGCGCGCCTACCATAGTTCCCTGCCTGCCGCGGGTCGACGGCGCCGTGCCGCCCGCATTGCCGGGCGAGTCCCTGACCACCGCCGACCTGACCTGCCGGCACGTTCGCCAGTGCAGCCGGCAAGCCCTGCCGGGCGGGCGTGCCGCATCACCACCTGAGGATATCGCCGACCATGCTGACCGAAGACCAGATCGCTGACCACCGCGCCACCCTGCATGAACTGCAGATCGAGCATCATGACCTCAATCAGGTGATCGACCATCTGATGCTCAACCCTCCCCCCGATGACCTGCTGCTGCGGCGCCTCAAGAAGCGCAAGCTCCTGCTCAAGGACCGCATCACCCTGCTCGAGCAGCAACTGGAGCCCGACGTCCTGGCCTAGACTAGCGCGGTGGCCGCCAGCCCGTGGGTGAAAATGCGCGACCCGCTAGGGCTTCGGCGGACGTGAACGCGCGAGGACGATCACCGCCACAAGAATGATCGAGCCGCCGGCGAGTTGCCAGCGGCCGACCGCTTCGCCGAGGAAGAGTGCCGCCAGCACCACGGTCACCACCGGTTCGAGGGTGGACAAGGTTGCCGCGTCGGCGGCGCCGAGGCGCGTCATGCCGGCAAAAAAGGTGATCATTGCCATCACCGTCGAGAACAGCGCGATGCCGCCGACCGCCGCCCAGGCCACCGGGGAGGACGGAAAAGCCGCGCCGCGCAACAACACGATCAGCCCGTATACCGCCGCCGCGGCAAGCATGATCACCGTCGCCGAAGGCATCGCCCCGCCGACCGGCGTCACGCGCTCGCCGACCAGGATATAGACCGAGTAAATCAGCGCTGCAGCAACGCCGAGGAGAATGCCGAGGGCGCTTCCGTCAAGGCTGCCGCCGACCGCGAGGCCGGTACCAAAAAGCGCCGCCGCGACGGCCAGCATGCGCAACAATGACAACCGCTGCCGCGCCAGCAGCGCCGAGAGCACGGTGACGATGGCCGGATAGAGATAGAGCAGCAGCGCCGTGAGGCCGGCCGTCGCATGCTGGAGTGCCGCAAAATAGCAGAACGACTGGCCAACGTAGCCGAGGCCGCCCATGCCGATCAATAGCCAGAGATTACGGCCGCGTGGCCAGGGCATCGCCCACAGTTGCATCACCCCGGCCAGCAGCCCGCCGGCGAGCGCGAAGCGCAGGAACAGCATGCTCGGCAGATCTACCCCCTCGGCGTAGGCCAGCTTGCCGAAGATCGGCATCGCGCCGAAGCCCGCCGCCGACGCGACGATGCAGGCGAAACCCGCAAGGCGCACGCGGACGGCGGAATCAATGCTCAAGGGCGAACCCTCGGTCACGGCGACGCCTTGGCGCTGTCAGGTCGGCAACCATCAGGGCGCCGGCGCGAGGTCAACGCTCGCGGTCATCGCCGGCGCGCCGTCGGGGGCCTGGGCGACGAGCGACAGCTGCCGGTCGCCGGCAGTGCACAGCAGGCGAAACGGCGCCAGGTCGAAGAGCGGGGCCAGGCCACGGAAGCTGAAGCCCTGCAGCGGCCGGGCGCCCTGCTGGCGGGCCAGTTCCATCAGCAGGAGCGCGGTCAGCGGCCCGTGCACCACCAGACCCGGATAGCCTTCTTCGCCAACGGCGTACGGTCGATCGTAGTGAATCCGGTGGGCATTGAAGGTCAGCGCCGAGAAGCGGAAGAGCAGTTTCGGGTCGGGAACGACGACGCGCGCGACGGCGCCCTCGGGCAGCGGCGGCCAGTCGAGCACGGCGGGACAGGCGACCGCCGGCCCCGGTTCGCGGTAAACGATGTCCTGCTCCTCTTCGATGCACAGCCGGCCATCCTGGAGGAAGCGGTAGACGACGGAAACAAAGGCGAGCGCGCCGGAGCGGCCGGATTTCAGCCGGATATCGCGAATCAGCGCTTCCCGACGCGCCGGCTGGCCGATCAGCAGCGGCGCATGGAAGCGCATGCGGGCGCCGGCAAACATCCGTCTCGGGTACGGGATGGGCGGCATGAAGCCACCGCGCCGGGGGTGCCCATCGAGATCGAGCAGCGCCTGCGGCGCCCGGGGCAGAAAGTAGAACCAGTGCCAGAGTGGCGGCAGCGCATGACCGTTGGCGAAAGGCGTTGACGTGTCGTCGAGCATCGCCGCCGCGGCCAGTGCCGGTGCCAGGCAGAGTTCATCGTCGGTGGTTTCCTGCCGGCCAATCCACTGGCCGTAATCGCTTGTTGCATCAGACATGAAACATTCCTTTCGGGGAGTTCCGGAAGCGGTCGGCAATTACCGCACAGCAGACGGGCAAACACAAGTGGGCATCGACCCGGCGCAGCAATCGAGCGCAGCGCTCAGATCTTTGCGCCGGGGCAGCGCGTTTGCTCATATACTGTCGCCCTTTCGTCGGTACCTTGCCTGTTTCCAGATCGGGACGTGGAGCGGTTGTCCGGCGAGGTTGTGGGGGAGGCAGGGTCATGAAAGAGGGAGCAGCGTCGAAGAAGTCCGTCGTGCCACTGGCGACGGGATGCGAAGGCAGCGCGACAGTACCGCCGGCGAATGACCCACCCGCGGCTGACCCGCCCCGGCCTGACGCTGCCGACCAGGAACGGTCGGCCGAAAACGAGCAGCTGCCGATGAGCGGCCTGCGCGTGATCGATGTCGGCACCTTTCTCGCAGGGCCCTATGCGGCGTCGATCCTGGGCGAGTTCGGCGCTGAAATCCTCAAGGTCGAACATCCGATCGCCGGCGATCCGATGCGCCGTTTCGGGACCGCCTCGAAACGCCATGACGCGACCCTCGCCTGGCTCAGCGAAGGCCGCAACCGCAAATCGGTGACCCTCGATCTGCGCCAGCAGGAAGGGGTCGACCTGTTTCTCAAGCTGGTCGCCAAGTCGGACGTGCTGATCGAGAATTTCCGTCCGGGTACGATGGAGGAATGGGGCCTGGGCTGGGAGGAGTTGAGCCAGGCCAACCCCGGGCTGGTGATGCTGCGCGTCTCGGGCTACGGACAGACCGGTCCCTATCGCAGGCGGTCGGGCTTCGCCCACATCGCGCACGGTTTCGCCGGCCTCTCCTACCTCGCCGGTTTCCCCGGCGAAACCCCGGTGGTACCGGGGACCGCGCCGATGGGGGACTACCTCTCCAGCCTCTACGGGGCGATCGGCATCCTGGTCGCGCTGCGCCACCGCGAGGCGACCGGCGAAGGCCAGATCATCGACATCGGCATCTACGAAGCCGTCTTCCGCCAGATGGACGAAATCGCCGCCGCTTACGGTCTCTTCGGCAAGGTCCGCGAGCGCGAGGGCGCCGGCAGTTTCGTCGCCGTGCCGCACGGCCATTTCCGCACCTTCGATGACAAGTGGGTGGCCATCGCGTGCACCACGGACAAGATGTTTGAACGCTTCGCGAGCGTCATGGGTCGCTCGGAACTCGCCGCCGCCGATCGCTACGGCAATCAGCGCAAACGCCTGGCAGCCCGCGACGAGGTCAACCGGATCGTCATCGAATGGGTCGGTTCGCTGACCCGCAACGAGGTGATGCAACGCTGCATCAGCGGCGAAGTGCCGATCGGCAAGGTCAACAGCATCGCCGACATCTTCGAGGACGAGCATTTCCGGGCCCGCGGCAACCTCGCCCGCCTGCAGGAAGAGGGCCTCGGTGAAGTGGTCATTCCGGGAGTCGTTCCGACCTTGTCCGAAACGCCGGGACGGATTTCCAATCTCGGCCCGCCGCTCGGCAACGCGACCTATGAAGTCCTGCGCGAGCTGCTCGGCATCTCGGCGCAGGAAATCAAGCGGCTGCGGCAGCACAAGATCATCTGAACGGACCCCTTGCGAGGACTCCCATGAGCACCCCTGAAGAAACCGAGGCCCGGCTGCCCCTGACCGGCATTCGCATCATCGACGCCGCGACGGTCATCGCCGCGCCCTACAGCGCCACCATCCTCTCCGAATTCGGCGCCGAGGTGCTGAAGGTCGAGAACCCGATCGGCGGCGACCCGATGCGTTACTTCGGCACCCCCACCAAACGCAAGGACACCCTCGCCTGGCTCAGCGAAGCGCGCAACAAGAAATCGGTGACCATCGACCTGCACCTGCCCGAGGGCGTCGAACTGTTCAAGAAACTGATCGAGAAATCGGACGTGCTGTGCGAAAACTTCCGTCCCGGCACGCTCGAAAAATGGGGTCTCGGCTGGGAAGTCCTGCGCCAGATCAATCCCGGTCTGATCATGCTGCGGGTCACCGGTTATGGCCAGACCGGCCCCTACCGTGACCGACCCGGTTTTGCCCGCGTCGCGCACGCGGTCGGCGGCATCGCCTTTCTCGCCGGAATGCCGCGCGGCACCCCGGTGACGCCCGGGTCGACCACTCTCGGCGACTACATGACCGGTCTTTATGGCTGCATCGGCATTCTGATGGCGTTGCGTCATCGCGAACGGACCGGCCAGGGGCAATACATCGACGCCGCCCTCTACGAGTCGGTGTTTCGCTGCACGGACGAACTGGCGCCGGCCTACGGCATGTTCGGTCGCATCCGCGAGCGGCATGGCCCGTCGCACAACGACTTCGCCTGCCCGCACGGCCACTTTCCGACCAAGGACGACGGCAAGTGGGTGGCGATCTCTTGCGTCACCGACAAACTCTTCGAGCGCCTGGCGACGGCCATGGGCCGGCCTGAACTCGCGGCTGCGCATGTCTATGGCGACCAGAAGACGCGGCTCGAAAACCGCCACGACGTGAATGAAATCGTTCGTGACTGGTGTGGCTCGATGCACCGCGATGATCTCCTCAACCGCTGCTTCGCCGCCGGCGCACCGGCAGGCCCCTTGAACAGCATCGCCGACATCTTCGGCGATCGGCAGTTTCACGCCCGGCGCAATCTGGTCGCGATCGACGAGGAAGACATCAGCGAGACGGTCATCGTTCCCTCGGTGCTGCCGCGGCTGTCGGCGACGCCGGGCCGCATCAGGCATCTCGGTCCGAAGCTCGGGCAGCATACCGAGGCGGTGCTCTCGGAACTGCTGGGCCTGGCGGCAGACGAGATTGAGGGATTGCGCAAGAAACGCGTGATCTGAACGTGGCGGAACAGGGAAAAGAATCCATGCAGGGAATTCTCAAAGGGTTGCGGGTCATTGAAGGATCGGCTTTCGTCGCTGCACCGCTGGGGGGGATGACGCTCGCCCAGCTCGGCGCCGAGGTCATCCGCTTCGATCCGATCGGCGGCGGCCTCGACTACCGGCGCTGGCCGCTGACCCTCGACGGGCGGCACAGCCTGTTCTGGGCGGGACTCAACAAGGGCAAGCGATCGATCGCCGTCGATTTCCGTCTGCCGCGTGGACAAGAGCTGCTGACCCAGCTGATCTGCGCGCCGGGCGAAGGCACAGGCCTCTTCAGCACCAATTTTCCGGCCAAAGGCTGGCTCAGTTATGAAACGCTGCAGACCCATCGCCAGGATCTGATCATGGTGAACCTGACCGGCCGACGTGACGGCGGTTCGGAGGTCGATTACACGCTGAACCCGCAGGTGGGCCTGCCCATGATGACCGGGCCCGACAGTTCGACCGAGATGGTCAACCACGTTTTTCCAGCCTGGGACTTCATCAGCGGCCAGATGATCGCCCTCGGTCTGCTCGCCGCCGAACGGCATCGGCGAATGACCGGCGACGGCCAGCTGGTTCGCCTGGCGCTGAAGGACGTGGCACTGGCGATGCTCGGCAATTTCGGCATGATTGCCGAAGTCATGGTCAATGACGCCGACCGGCCGCGGCAGGGAAATTATCTCTACGGCGCTTTTGGCCGCGACTTTGCGACGCTCGACGGCAAGCGGCTGATGGTCGTCGGCCTGACCGGCATGCAGTGGCACCGCCTGACCAAAGCCACCGGTCTGCGCGACGCGATCAGCGCACTCGCTGCCCGGCTCGGCCTCGACTTCGAAGACGAAGGTCACCGCTATCGCGCCCGCCAGGCGATCGCTGCCCTGCTCGAACCCTGGTTCCATGCCCGCACGCTCGCGGAAGTCGCGCTGACCCTCGATGCGCACCGCGTCACCTGGGGCCCTTATCGCGGTATGCGCGAAGAGATTGCCCTCGACCCCGACTGCTCGACCGACAATCCGATGTTCACCCACCTCGAACAGCCCGGCATCGGCTCTTATCTGATGCCCGCGACGCCGCTCGACTTCGACCGCGTGCCACGTCTGCCGGCGATGCCGGCGCCCCGGCTGGGTGAGCATACCGACCAGATTCTGCTCGACATCCTCGGCCTCAGCGAAGCCGAAGTCGGCCGCCTGCACGACGCACGTGTGGTCGCCGGACCGGCCTGAAATCGACCGCGGTGGCCTCTTGGCCGCCGCCGCATCCACCAGCTGTCTCTTGACCCAGGGGAATGCCATGAAACCACCCGTTCATTTCTACAAACCGCTCGCCATCGGTGCGCCGCAACCGCTGCGCGAACTGCCGGTCCGGCCGGAACGCATGATCCATTTCTTTCCGCCGCACATCGACAAGATCCGCGCCAAGGCGCCGGAAACGGCGAAGCAGTGTGACGTCATGTGCGGTAACCTCGAAGACGCCATTCCAATCGAAGCGAAGGACGCTGCGCGTGCCGGTTTCATCGAGCTGCTGGCAGGCCATGACTTCGCCGACACGGCGATCTGGGTGCGCATCAATGCCCTCAACAGCCCGTGGGTCCTCGACGACCTCGAGCAGATCATCGGCGCGGTCGGCAACAAGCTCGACGTGATCATGATCCCCAAGGTCGAAGGGCCATGGGACATCCACTTCGTCGATCAGTACGTTTCGCTGCTCGAAGCGAAATACTCGATCAGAAAACCGATCCTGCTGCATGCCCTGCTCGAGACGGCGCAGGGGGTGACCAACGTCGAAGCCATCTGCGGCGCCAGCCCGCGCATGCACGGACTGAGCCTCGGGCCGGCTGACCTGGCCGCTTCGCGCGGCATGAAGACGACCCGCGTTGGCGGTGGACACCCGGGCTACGGCGTTCTCGCCGACGCGCAGGCCGGAGACGATCAGCGTGCATTCTTTCAGCAGGATCTCTGGCACTATACCGTCGCCCGCATGGTCGACGCGGCCGTGGCACATGGTCTGCGCTCGTTCTACGGTCCGTTCGGCGATCTCAAGGACGAAGCGGCATGCGAAGCGCAGTTCCGCAATGCCTTCCTGATGGGTTGCTCGGGCGCCTGGTCGCTGGCACCCAACCAGATCGCGATTGCCAAACGGGTGTTCAGCCCCGACGTCAAGGAAGTACTGTTTGCCAAGCGAATTCTCGAGGCGATGCCCGATGGCAGCGGCGTGGCGACGATCGACGGCAAGATGCAGGACGACGCCACCTGGAAACAGGCCCGCGTCATCGTCGACCTGGCGCGACTGGTCGCCAGACGTGACCCGGAGCTGGCAACGGCCTACGGCCTCTAGACCGATACATCAAAACCACAGGGAGAGCGGCGCATGAGCGGAAAAACCAGACTGGGCAATTTTTTCGAAGACTTTTTCGTCGGCCAGACGATCTCGCACCCGACCCCGAGAACCGTCACCGAAGGTGATGTGGCGCTGTATACGGCGCTGACCGGATCGCGCTTCGCCACCACTTCTGCCGATACCTTCGCTCACAGCCTGGGCTTTCCGCGGGCGCCGGTAGACAACCTGCTCGCTTTCAACATCGTGTTTGGCAAGACCGTGCCGGACATCTCGCTCAATGCCGTCGCCAACCTGGGCTATGCGGCGGGCCGCTTCGGCCATCGGGTCTACCCGGGCGATACGCTGACCGCCGATTCGACGGTCATCGGCCTCAGGGAGAACAGCGACGGCAAGACCGGCATCGTCTATGTCCGCTCCTGCGGCATCAATCAGCGGAGGCAGATCGCCCTCGATTACTGCCGCTGGGTGATGGTGCGCAAACGCGATCCGGCGTCGGCTGCCCCGGCCAGCGTCGTCCCCGAACTGCCCGATGCCGTCGCCGCCGGCGACCTGATCATTCCGGTGGGAATCCGCGTCGAGCAGTATGACTGCAACCTGTCGGGCAGCCCCGACCTGTGGGACGATTATCAGGCCGGCGAACGGATCGATCATGTGGACGGGATGACCATCGAGGAGAGCGAACACATGATGGCCACCCGCCTGTACCAGAACACCGCCCGCGTCCACTTCAACCAGCAGGCCGAAAAGGGCGGGCGCTTCGGCCGCCGCATCATCTACGGCGGCTACATCATCAGCCTCGCGCGCGCGCTTTCCTTCAACGGTCTGGCCAACGCCTTCAGCGTCGTGGCGATCAATGGCGGCCGCCACGTCTCGCCGGCCTTCGCCGGCGATACCATCTACGCCTGGTCGGAAGTGATCGAGCAGATGGTCCTGCCCGGGCGCAACGACCTCGGCGCGCTCCGCCTGCGGACCGTAGCGACCAAGGACCAGCCTTGCGCCGACTTTCCCTACAAGACCGCCGAAGGGCGCTACGAGTCGAGCGTGCTGCTCGACTTCGACTATACGGTGCTGGTACCGAGAAGAGCGTAGCGCTCGTTTTGCAGAATTTCCGGCGAGCGACCTCCACCGCAATCAACGGGCTCATCAGCATCTGCAGCGGTCGGCCGCCTGCTCGCCAACCTTCCCTCGCCGTCTGCTCCGGCAGCACTTGCCTGCCGCCAAGCGCCCGTAATCCGAATCCGGGCCACATCCGTGGTAGCCAGCGGTGACGCGCGGACGAGCGCCCCGGAAAGGGCTTCGTTCCTCGTCCTCCATACGCTGCGGTATCGTTGTTTTCATCGGACTCGAACTCAGATATGCTGCGCGAACGTCGAGAGAACGATGTAAACAATGGAGGAATTATGTTCCAGGTACGCATACACGGTCGCGGCGGTCAAGGCGTTGTGACCGCTGCCGAGATGCTGTCGATTGCTGCTTTTGAGGAAGGCCGCCACGCCCAGGCCTTCCCGAGTTTCGGTTCAGAACGTACGGGTGCGCCGGTCGTCGCCTTCTGCCGTATCGCGGACAAGGAAATCCGGATGCGCGAACCGATCATGGAACCCGATGCGCTGATCATTCAGGACCCGACGCTGCTCTTGCAGGTGGACGTCTTTTCCGGTCTGAAGAAAGGCGGTTACATCCTGATCAACACCAGCCGCACCTTCGACGAGCTGGGACTCGGGGATTATGTCCGCGACTGGCCGGCCGCGAGGCTATGTACGGTGCCGGCCACCGATCTGAGTCGCAAGCATGTCGGCCGGCCAATGCCCAACGTGCCGCTACTGGCCGGTTTCGCTGCCGCTTCCGGTCTGATCCGGCTCGAGTCGGTGATCAAGGCGATCACGACCAAGTTCCCGGAGAAGATCGCCGCGGCCAACATCGCCGCGGCCACCGAGGCGTATCAGTTCGTCCGCGACGAGATCGCCAGTCATCAGGAGGCTGCACATGCTTAAACAGACTGAAGGTTCACATGCCGTTGCCGAAGCGGTCGCCCTCTGCCGGCCGGAAGTGATCTGCGCCTACCCGATTTCACCGCAGACGCACATCGTCGAGGGGCTCGGCGAGATGGTCAAGGCGGGCGAGGTCGACAACTGCGAGTTCATCAACGTCGAATCCGAGTTCGCGGCAATGAGCGTTGCCATCGGTTCGTCGGCGACCGGCGCGCGCACCTACACCGCCACTGCTTCGCAGGGCATCCTGTTCATGGCCGAGGCGGTATACAACGCTTCCGGTCTCGGCCTGCCGATCGTCATGACGGTCGCCAACCGGGCGATTGGCGCGCCGATCAACATCTGGAACGATCACACCGATGCGCTCTCGCAGCGCGACAGCGGCTGGATCCAGCTTTTCGCCGAAACCAACCAGGAAGCGCTCGACCTGCATATCCAGGCTTTCAAGCTGGCCGAGGAAGTGAGTCTGCCGGTAATGGTGTGCATGGACGGTTTCATCCTGACGCACGCCTACGAGCGGGTGGACGTACCCACCCAGGAGCAGGTCGACGCCTTTCTGCCGCCTTACGAACCGCGCCAGGTGCTCGATCCGACCGATCCGGTGTCGATCGGCGCGATGGTCGGCCCGGAAGCCTTCTCGGAAGTGCGCTACCTGGCGCACGCCAAGCAGATGCAGGCGCTCGAACTCATTCCGAAGCTGGCCGAACAGTTCAAGGAGGTGTTTGGCCGCGATTCGGGCGGCCTGACGCATTCCTATCTGACCGAGGACGCCGAAACGATCGTCGTTGCAATGGGTTCGGTGCTCGGAACGATCAAGGATACGGTCGACGAGATGCGCGCCGAAGGCCACAAGATCGGCGTGCTTGGCATCACCTCGTACCGTCCTTTCCCGATCGACAGCGTCCGCGCAGCCCTGCAGAACGCGCAGCGCGTCGTCGTCCTTGAAAAAAGCCTCGCGGTGGGCATCGGCGGCGTCGTGTCGACCGACGTGCGAATGGCGATGTCGGGTCTGCAGTTGCGGGGACACACCGTCGTTGCCGGTCTCGGCGGCCGGGCGATCACCAGGAAATCGCTGCATGCGCTGTTCACCAAAGCGGGGCGCGGCGAACTCGAGCACCTGACTTTCCTCGATCTCGACTGGAAGGTGGTCAACAAGCAGCTCGAGCGCGAGCGCAAGACGCGCCGTTCGGGTCCGGCAGCCGAGAGCATGCTGCGCGACATCGGCGTCGTTGCCGCCCGTATTGGCTGAGGAGACTATCGATGAGCAACCAACCCGTCCATTTCTATCAGACCGGCACCTTCACGGTCGGCAATCGCCTGCTCGCCGAGGAAGAACGCAGTGTCCAGGCGAACATGGAACGTACCAATTCACTGAACTCCGGGCACCGCGCGTGTCAGGGCTGCGGTGAAGCTCTCGGCGCACGCTACGCCATCGATGCGGCGATGAAAGCGGCCAGCGGCCGCCTGATTGCCGCCAATGCGACCGGCTGTCTCGAAGTCTTCTCGACGCCGTACCCCGAGACTTCGTGGCAGATCCCGTGGATTCACTCGCTGTTTGGCAACACCGCGGCGGTCGCCACCGGCATCGCCGCGGCGATCAAGGTGAAAAGGCAGAAAGCCCAGATGGGTGACGTGCGCGTCGTCGCCCAGGGGGGTGACGGTGGCACCACCGATATCGGTTTCGGCTGCCTGTCGGGGATGTTCGAACGCAACGATGACGTGCTCTACATCTGTTACGACAACGGTGGCTACATGAACACCGGCGTGCAGAGGAGTTCGGCGACCCCGCCGGCGGCGCGCACCGCGACGACGATGCCGGTCGGCCCCGAGCCCGGCAACGCTTTCGGCCAGGGCAAGTTCGTCCCGGCGATCGCCATGGCGCACGAAATTCCCTACGTCGCAACAGCCACCGTCGCCGACCTCCGCGACCTCGAATACAAGGTCACCAAGGCGATGGGGATGCGCGGCGCGCGCTACATCCATATCCTGGTTCCCTGTCCGCTGGGCTGGGGCGCGGCTTCCGAAGACACGATCAAACTGGCGCGCCTGGCCAAGGAAACCGGCATCTTCCCGGTTTTCGAAGCCGAGAATGGCGAACTGACGAGTTCGCTGAAGATTCGTCGCCAGCAGCCGGTCGAGGAATATCTGAAACTGCAGAAGCGCTATGCGCACCTGTTCGGCAAGAAGCCGGCAGTGGAAACGATCGCCCGCCTGCAGATGGCGGCAGACAAGAACATTCGCAGGTACGGACTGCTCGACCAGGAGGCGAACTGATGGAAAAACCCTTTGCCATTACCCTAGACCCCGGCTCATCGCTGGCCAACCACACCGGCTCGTGGCGCACGTCGCGGCCGGTCTATCTGGACCGCCTGCCGCCCTGCAACAAGCAATGCCCGGCTGGCGAGGACATCCAGGGCTGGCTGTTCCACGCCGAATCGGGCGACTACGAAAGCGCCTGGCGGCATCTGACGAAAGACAATCCCTTCCCGGCGATCATGGGCCGGGTGTGCTATCACAGCTGCGAAGGCGCCTGCAACCGCGGTCAACTCGACGCGCCGGTGGGCATCAATTCGGTCGAGCACTTTCTCGGCGACGAAGCGCTGAAGCAGGGCTGGAAGCTCACCCCGCCGACCCACGAATCGGGCAAGCACGTTCTCGTCGTCGGCGCCGGTCCATCCGGCATGTCGGCCGCCTACCACCTGCGCCGGCTCGGCCACAGTGTGACCCTCTACGAGGCCGGCCCGCTGCTCGGCGGCATGATGCGTTTCGGTATCCCCAAGTACCGTCTGCCGCGCGACATTCTGGAAGCCGAAATGCAGCGCGTCGTCGACCTCGGCGTGACGGTGAAGCTGAACAGCAAGGTGGATAACATCCTCGCGACGATGGCCGAAGGCCGGTTCGATGCTGCCTTCCTGGCGGTCGGCGCGCACATCGGCAAGCGGGCGATGATCCCGGCCGGTGACGCCGCCAAGGTCATCGACGCCATCTCGCTGCTGCGCAGCATGGAAGGCGAGGACAAGCCGCTCCTGGGCCGGAGAGTCGTCGTCTATGGCGGCGGCAACACGGCGATCGACGTCGCCCGCACCGCCAAGCGGATGGGCGCCGAACCGCTGATCGTCTATCGCCGCACGCGCGAGAAGATGCCGGCGCACGACTTCGAACTCGAGGAAGCGCTGCAGGAAGGCATCATGGTCAAGTGGCTGTCGACCATCAAGCAGGCGCACGAGTCGTCGCTGACGATCGAGAAGATGGCGCTCGACGGCAAGGGCTTCCCGCAACCGACCGGCGAGTTCGAAACCATCGAAGCCGATTCGCTGGTCCTTGCGCTCGGCCAGGACGTCGATCTGGGTCTGCTGGAAGGCGTTCCCGGCCTGCAGGTCAGCGATGGCGTCGTCGAAGTGGGGGCGAACATGATGACCGGCCATCCGGGCATCTTCGCCGGCGGCGACATGGTGCCGGCCGAACGCAACGTGACGGTCGGTATCGGACACGGCAAACAGGCGGCGCGGCATATCGACGCCTGGCTGCGCGACGAGCAGTACGTCCCGCCGGTGCAGCGAGAAGTCGCCACTTTCGACAAGCTCAACACCTGGTACTACGCCGACGCCCCGAAGACCGTGCGCCCGATGCTCGACATCATTCGTCGTCAGTCCACCTTCGACGAAGTGCAGGGCGGCCTCGACGAGGGCAACGCACTGTTCGAAGCCCGACGCTGCCTTTCCTGTGGCAACTGCTTCGAATGCGACAACTGCTACGGCGTCTGCCCCGACAATGCGGTGATCAAGCTCGGCCCCGGCAAGCGCTTCGAGTTCAATTACGACTATTGCAAGGGCTGTGGCATGTGCGTCGCCGAATGTCCCTGCGGCGCGATCAAGATGGTAGCCGAGGAAATCTGACTCTCCACACCCGGGGTCTGGCCGTTCCTGACCCGCTGCTCCGGTAGCAAAGAACCACCTGCCGTGGCCCGGCGTCTTGTCCGGGCCACCGGCTCTGCGGGCACTTCGAGCGTGTCGTTTGAAGTGTCCTTCTCATGTTTCCTCACCTGCGAGGTATGGATGTATGTCAACTGAAACCCAGAACGTGTACGTCTTCGGCGCCAGTCGAACTGACGGCGATGCAACAATGAAGAATCTGCTCGGCGGCAAGGGGGCCAACCTGGCCGAAATGTGTCGCCTCGGCATCGCGGTGCCGGCCGGCTTCACGATCAGCACCGAAGCCTGCACGGTCTATAGCGAACAGGGCAAGGCAGCCGTCTTCAAGCGGATCGAGGCCGACGTCCGTCAGGGCGTGGCGTTCGTCGAAGAGGAAATGGGCAAGAAATTCGGCGATCCTTCGGATCCGCTGCTGTTGTCCGTCCGTTCGGGCTCACGCGCGTCGATGCCGGGAATGATGGACACCATCCTGAACCTCGGCCTCAATGACGAAGCGGTGGCCGGTCTGGCGCGCAAGGCGGGCAACGAGCGCTTTGCCTGGGACTCGTACCGCCGCTTCGTCCAGATGTACGGCGACGTCGTCATGGGCCTGAAGCCGGTATCGAAAGAGGACCACGACCCCTTTGAAGTCGTCATCGACATGGTCAAGGAAAACAAGGGCGTCCAGCTCGACACCGATCTCGACACGGATGACCTGAAGGAACTGGTCCTGCGTTTCAAGGGATTGATCCGTGCCCGCGTCGGCCGCGAATTCCCGACCGATCCCTGGGAACAGCTGTGGGGCGCCGTGATGGCCGTCTTCCAGAGCTGGAACAACGACCGCGCCAAGGTTTACCGCGAGTTGAACGATATCCCCGATTCCTGGGGAACGGCGGTCAATGTCCAGGCCATGGTCTTCGGCAATCTCGGCGAGAACAGTGGTACCGGCGTCGCCTTCACGCGTGACGCGAGCACCGGCGAAGACCTGTTCAACGGCGAGTTCCTGATCAATGCCCAGGGTGAAGATGTGGTCGCGGGAATCCGCACGCCGCAGCAGGTCACCCTCGAGGGTTCACGCCGCTGGGCGCAGCTGGCGCTGGTCAGCGAAGAAGACCGGCGCAGCAAGTTCCCGTCGCTCGAAGAGCTGATGCCCGACATCTACCAGCAACTCCTGCGCGCCGAGACGAAGCTCGAAAAGCACTACTCCGACATGCAGGACGTCGAGTTCACCATCCAGGAAGGCCGCTTGTGGATGCTGCAGACGCGTAACGGCAAGCGGACCGGGTCGGCGATGGTGCGCATTGCGATGGACATGTTGCGCCAGGGCATCATCGACGAGAAGGAAGCGTTGCGCCGGGTCAACCCCGAGCGCCTCAACGAACTCCTGCACCCGGTTTTCGACCCGGCGGCAATCAAGAAAGCGCGCTCGATCGCGCATGGCCTGCCGGCATCGCCGGGCGCCGCGACCGGGCAGATCGTCTTCTTTGCCGATGAGGCCGAAGAATGGGTCAGAAAAGGCAAGGATGTGATCCTGGTGCGCCAGGAGACCTCGCCCGAAGACCTGCGCGGCATGAGCGTCGCCAAGGGCATTCTGACGGCCCGCGGCGGCATGACCTCACACGCGGCAGTCGTCGCCCGTGGCATGGGCAAGTGCTGTGTCTCGGGCGCCGGCGCGGTGCATGTCGATTACCACGCGCGCACGATGTCGATCGGCAGCGAGACCTACCCCGAAGGCGAATGGCTCTCACTCGACGGGTCGACCGGCGAGGTCTACCTGGGCCAGGTGCCGACCAAGGAAGCCGAACTCACCGGCGACTTCGGCGCCCTGATGGAACTGGCCGACCGCTACAAGCGGCTGGCCGTCCGCGCCAATGCCGATACTCCGGACGACGCCAAGGCGGCGCGCAACTTCGGCGCCAAGGGGATCGGCCTGTGCCGTACCGAACACATGTTCTTCGAAGGTGACCGCATCAAGGCGGTGCGCGAAATGATTCTCGCCGATGACGAAGCCGGACGCCGCCGCGCACTGGCCAAGCTGCTGCCGATGCAGCGCGGCGACTTCGAGGGTCTGTTCCGCGAAATGAGCGGCCTGTCGGTCACCATCCGCCTGCTCGACCCACCGCTGCACGAGTTCGTCCCGCACGACGAAGAAAACCAGCGGATCATGGCACACGAGATGAACGTTCCTCTCGGCGTGATCAAGATGCGGGTCGATGATCTGCACGAGTTCAACCCGATGATGGGTCATCGCGGCTGCCGGCTGGGGATCACCTACCCCGAAATCACCGAGATGCAGACCCGCGCCATCCTCGAAGCGGGCCTCAACATGAAAGCCAGGGGCTACGACGTCAAGGCCGAAATCATGATCCCGCTGGTCGGAACGGTGCGTGAATTCAACGCGCAGGCGAAGATCATCCGCCAGACGGCAGCGGCAGTGTTTGCCGAACGGGGCGAGAAACTCGACTTCATGCTCGGCACGATGATCGAAACCCCGCGCGCCGCGCTGATCGCCGACAGCATCGGCCAGCAGGCCGAGTTCTTCTCGTTCGGCACCAACGACCTGACACAGATGGCCATGGGCTTCTCGCGCGATGACTCGGGCAAGTTCCTGCCGAGCTACCTCAAGGACGGCATGTACGAACGCGATCCCTTCCAGTCGATCGACCAGAAAGGCGTCGGCCTGCTGGTCGAGATGGCCGTCGGAAAAGGTCGCGCTGCCCGTCCCGGCATCAAGCTCGGCGTCTGCGGAGAACACGGTGGTGACCCGACTTCGATCGAGTTCTTCCATCGCACCGGCCTCGACTACGTCAGCTGTTCGCCCTTCCGGGTGCCGATTGCCCGTCTGGCGGCAGCGCAGGCAGCGATCGACAACGCTGACTAAACGCCTCGTCTAGCCACCTGAGCCCTCCTGGTTCGCCAGGAGGGCGCGTCCCTCGGCAAACCTCCGCCGGGTGGGCGATCACTCCCGGTCTGCGGGTCAATCCCCCGCAACCTCCAGCAACCCGCCACTGCGGCGGGTCCGGCATGCGCTGCGTGCCATGCGCCAGCGCGCATTCCCGCGCTCCCCTTTATTCTGCGATCCATGAACTTTGAACTTCTCGCCAACGATGGCGCGGCCCGTCGAGGCCGCATTACGCTCGCCCATGGCAGCATCGAAACGCCCGCCTTCATGCCGGTCGGGACCTATGGAACGGTCAAGGCGATGACGCCGCGTGACCTCGGCGAAACCGGTGCAGAGGTCTGCCTCGGCAACACCTTCCATCTGTGGCTGCGACCGGGGCTGGAGGTGATCGCCACGCATGGCGGTCTGCACCGCTTCATGTGCTGGAACGGGCCGATTCTGACCGATTCCGGCGGCTTTCAGGTCTTCTCGCTCGGTGCCCTGCGCAAGATCACCGAGGAGGGCGTCAGGTTCCAGTCGCCGATCAACGGCGACCGTCTTTTCCTCTCCCCGGAGGAGTCGATGCGCATCCAGCACGTGCTCGATTCGGACATCGTCATGATCCTCGACGAATGTACGCCCCATCCTGCGACCCACGCTGAAGCAGCCGCCTCGATGCGACTGTCGCTGCGCTGGGCCGCGCGCTCGCGCGCGCAGCACGATGAACTGGCCAACCGCAACGCGCTGTTCGGCATCGTCCAGGGCGGCATGTACGAAGACCTGCGTGACGAATCGCTGGCGAGGCTGATCGAGATCGGCTTCGACGGCTTTGCCATCGGCGGCCTGTCGGTCGGCGAACCCAAGAGCGACATGACGCGCATCCTCGCGCACACGGCGCCCCGTCTGCCGCCGACCAGGCCACGCTATCTGATGGGCGTGGGTACTCCCGAGGATCTGGTCGCTGCCGTCGCAGCCGGCATCGACATGTTCGACTGCGTGCTGCCGACGCGCAACGCACGCAACGGTCATCTCTTCACTCGTCACGGCGACGTACGCATCCGCAACGCGAGGCACCGGAATGACCTGCAACCGCTCGACGAAACCTGCCCGTGCTACACCTGCCGCAATTTTTCCCGCGCCTACCTTCACCACCTCAATCGCGTCGGCGAGATTCTCGGCGCTCATCTCGGTACGCTGCATAATCTCCATTACTATCAGGATCTGATGCGGGATCTTCGCGAGGCCATTGTGCTTGGCTCACTAACAGAGATGATGACGCGTTTTCATGCGGCGCGAAGCAGTCGAGCGCACGTATAACCGACGCCTGCCGCTGCGCAAGGGAAAAACCGGAAGCCGGATCACGGCACGAGCATACCCGGGCTCGCCGACGAGTTGCCGGAAAACCGTCGGGAAACAAAAAAAATCAGATGCCTGGATTGACAGCGCGAGATGGCGGCTCATATACTTTCATCGGCGTCGGGGGCTTTACAAGGCTTCGTCAGCGGGCGAAGAGGAAAGTCCGGCGGCCCGCGCTCCAAACGCAGAAGGGGATCAGGAAAGCCGGGACATTAATCGTTTTGCCGCTAGTCATTCCATAAGACGGGCTTATGATTAGTCGTTGAAGCTTGTCGCTTGTAGAAGCATTTTCCCCTTGCCTGTCGTTGTCGGCGGTCATTTTTATGCGTATTTATTTATGCAGCAGCTCCAGTTTGCCCCGCCCGGTCAGATTGCGGCATGTCCAAGCATAGAAAATGTTGATCCATGCGGTGCGCAGGCCGGTCTCGCTCGCTTGCCGCGGGAAGTTTCGGGGGGAACAGGCAATGCCCACTTGCTGCAACCGCTCGACGCTGCCGACCCCCGGGTCGACCGCACCGGCAAGGATTTATCCATCGCCCCCCGCTGCCGTCCTCACGTCGATGCGGACAATTTTCCCGGGCGAATGTCGATCGGCGCCCGGCGGCATTCGCCCAACTTCCTCAGTTCGTCCCGTGGCTTCCGCCGCAGCAAACGCGTTTCCGGAGGCCCGCCCATTGCCCTGAGCAGTCTCCCGTTCGAAAAAACATAGCGATCGAAAGGAAACGCCCTCGTTCCGGATTGACGCCGAGCGGGCGTTGATTCGAGTCCAGCGCTTGCAGCAGGTGAAGTCTGTGGATTTTTAGCCAAGATTATGGAGGCAATACATGAAGCTCACGCTGACCCCTGACGAAATGAACGCCTATTGCAGCGAACTGCACGAATCCAACGAGGCTTTCAGGGTCCATTATCCGGCGGATTCCTATGAGCGGCAGCCGGTCCATACGGTGTATGGCGGTGCCAATCTTTTCAAGGCCGGTTTTGCCGCCAAGCTGGGCGAGGCGGCGCTCAGGACGCTCGATACCTATGCGCCCAATTACCATGTCTTTGCCCGGGTTCTCGGACTGCCCGGGGCGGGGACGCTACCCACCAATCCGGTCGAGCTCAAAAGCCTGACCCGCGCCCTCGAAACCAATCCGGTGCAGGTGGGCGAGATCAAGCCGGCCGCCTGGCTGGCTTTCACGGTGTACAACCGGGTAATCAGGAAACTGCAGAGCGAACCCATCGAAGATAATCGGATCGACTTCGAGGATGGCTACGGCAATCGCCCGGATGACGAGGAAGATGGGCATGCCGTCTCGGCTGCCGATGAAGTCGCCAAAGGCATGAGCGAAAATCTGCTTTCGCCGTTCATCGGTATCCGGGTAAAAACCCTTTCGGACGAGTGCAAGGTTCGCTCGCTGCGTACCCTCGACATTTTCCTCACCCGCCTGGCCGAGAAAACCGGCGGCAAACTGCCCCAGAACTTCATCGTCACGCTGCCGAAGGTCACCACGACGACGCAGGTGTCCACCTTTGTCAAGGTGCTCGAAAGCCTCGAAGCCCGACTGGGCTTTGCCAGGAATTCGCTGAAAATGGAGATCATGATCGAAACGACCCAGTCGATCATCAATCACCGGGGCGAGAACACGGTCCCCCTGCTGGTGGCGGCGGCCAGCGGCCGTTGCCGTTCCGCCATTTTCGGCACTTACGATTACACGGCCTCCTGCAATATCACCGCCGAACACCAGAGTCACAGCCATCCGGCCTGTGATTTTGCCCGTCATGTGCTGCAGGTCAGCCTCGCCGGAACCGGCATCACGATCAGCGACGGTGCGACCACCAGCATGCCGATCGGACCCCACAAGGGAAGCCCGGAGCGTCCGCTGTCGCCGCAGCAAATGGACGAGAATCGCGCCGTGGTGCATGGCGCCTGGAAGCTGCACTACGACAACATCATGCATTCGATGGCGCACGCCTACTACCAGGGATGGGATCTGAATCCGGGGCAATTGCCGGTGCGCTATGCGGCGGTCGATACCTTCTTCCTGAGTGGTCTGCAGGACGCCTCGACCCGGCTCAACGCCTTCCTCAACAAGGCGGCGCAGGCCACTCTGGTCGGCAACACCTTCGACGATGCGGCGACCGGTCAGGGCCTGCTGAATTTCTTCCTGCGCGGGATGGCCTGCGGCGCGATCACCGAACAGGAAGTGCTGGCCACCGGGATTACGCTTGACGAACTGCGTTCCCGTTCGTTTGTTCGTATCGTCAACAATCGTGCCGCCAAATAAGCACTGTCCGGGCAGGAAGAAAGGATTAACCATGACTGAAATCAAGACCGGGATGCAGGATTCCTTGCTGCATCTCGAAGCCGCCGATGCCCTGATCAGGAAATCGCTGACCTGGATCGGGCAGCAATGCGCCGGCAGCAAGGGCATGTCGAACGAAAAACTCGATCGACATCAAATGGCCAGCTTCGACCTCGCCTGGTCTGCTGCCGAATCCGCTGCCGCCCGGTTCGCCGCCGAATATGCCGGCAAAGTGGCCTTGAGCCAGAGCGGCGATGGTGACTGTCTGGAAGCGCGGATGGCGCGGGTTTTCTGTGCCGAAGCCCTGCAGAACATTCATCATCGTTTCTCGGCGCGACCGCAAAGCTTCGGTCTGAACGAAGCAGACCTGGCGCCCTTGACGGCATCCACCCTCACCCGTTTCTGCCAGTCGCAACTCGACGCCGGCCATCTCGAAACGCTGGGCCGAGCAGTGATTGCGATGAATGGCGCGAGTGGTGCCTACCTGCTCAGTCACGATGCCATGATGATGCAGGACTCCTTTCGCAAGCTGGCAACCCATGTGGTCATGCCGCTGGCCGAGGAAATTCATCGCGAGGACCGGATCATTCCGCAGGAGATTCTCGATCCGCTGACCGAAATGGGCTGCTTCGGTCTCTCCATCCCCGAGCGCTACGGTGGACTGCAGAGCGACGATCATGAAGACAACATGGGGATGATCGTGGTCACCGAGGAGCTTTCGCGCGGTTCGCTCGGCGCCGCCGGCAGTCTGATCACCCGGCCGGAAATCCTCAGCCGGGCGTTGCTCAAGGGAGGTACCGAAGAGCAAAGACAGAAATGGTTGCCGCGGGTAGCGATGGGCGATCCTCTCTGTGCGGTTGCCGTGACCGAACCCGATGCCGGATCGGATGTGGCGGCGATGCGACTCAAGGCAACGAAATGCGATGGCGGCTGGATCCTCGACGGCGTCAAGACCTGGTGCACCATGGCCGGCAAGGCGGGCCTTCTGCTCGTCCTCGCTCGCAGCAACCCCGAGCGAGCGCTCGGCCACAAGGGGCTCAGCATGTTCCTGGTCGAAAAGGACTCTTACGACGGCCACGACTTCGAGTATCGCCAGGCAGAGGGCGGCCTGCTGACCGGCCGCGCGATCGCCACCATCGGTTATCGCGGAATGCATTCGTACGAGGTCTTCTTCGACAACTTTTTTGTTCCGGATGAAAACCTGGTGGGCGGAGCGGAGGGCGAAGGCAAGGGTTTTTATTTCACCATGGCCGGATTTGCCGGTGGCCGCATTCAGACTGCCGCGCGGGCGATTGGCGTCATGCAGGCGGCTTTCGAACGGGCGGTTTCCTATTCCCAGGAGCGTCAGGCCTTCGGCAAACCCATCGGCGACTATCAACTCACGCTCGTCAAGCTCGCGCGCATGGCGACCCTGTTGACCGTTTCCCGCCAGTTCACCTATGCGGTCGGCGGACTGATGGATCAAGGTCGTGGCCAGATGGAAGCGAGCATGGTGAAACTGTTTACCTGCCGGACGGCCGAGTGGCTCACCCGCGAAGCCATGCAGATTCACGGGGGCATGGGTTATGCCGAAGAATCCCCGGTCAGCCGCTATTTCCTCGATGCCCGCGTGCTGTCGATCTTCGAGGGGGCCGAAGAAACCCTGGCGCTGAAAGTCATTGCCCGCTCGCTGATCGACGCCGTCCAGGTTCCCGTGTAGACGAGCACGACAAACCCGCCCGACCGATTGCCACGCCAAAAGGAAGATTTCATGTCGCAAGCCATTCGTTTTCGCGCCCAGCCCGGACTGTCCGAGAAGGTGGAAGTGGACCTCCGAAAGGTCCGCCATCCCCATTATGGCCGTTACCTGGAGGAGTTCGTACCGGGGCAGGTTTTCGTCCACGCGCGAGGGTTCACTTTCTTCGCTGCCCAGATGGAGGCCTTCGCCCGCATCTGCATGCAGTGCAATCCGCTTTACCTGAACGACCAGTACGCCCGGGCCGCCGGTTTCCCGGGCCTGCTGGCTTCGCCGCAGATGGTGTTCAACGTCGTTCTCTCCCTCGGTGTTCAGAACGATTCCGAGAAGGCGATGGCCAATCTCGGCTATTACGACGCCGTGTTCCTCCGTCCGGTTCATGCGATGGATACCCTTCGCTCGCTCACCCGGGTCATCGACCGCAAGGTGCGCGGTGCCGGCAAACCCGGAATCGTCACCATCCAGACCCTCGGCATCAACCAGAACGACGAAGTCGTTCTGCAATACCAGCGGAAAATCATGGTTGCCGAACGCGGCGACCGCCCGCCAACCACGCCCTTGCCAGCCTCGGCAAATGGCGACCTATCCCCTTTCCCGTGGATCGAGGAGGCCGAGGTCCGGTTACCCGACTTCCCGCAGCAGTGGCCGTCTGATCTCACTGGCCCCAATTCCTTTTTCGAGGATTTCCCGCGCGGCGAGGTGATCGTTCATGCCAACGGTCGAACCATCACCGATGAACACCTGCCGCTGACTTACGCAGTGGGCAATACGCATCCGCTGCATTTCGATCGGATCTTCAGTGCCGGCCTGTCGGGCAAGATGAGTGGCGATCCGATCGTTTATGGCGGCCTGGTTTTCGCCTGGCTGGAGGGGCTGGCGAGCCGTGACGTGAGCGAGAACAGCGCCTGGGATCTCGGTTTTACCGAGGGCTATCACACGCAACCGACGGTGAGTGGCGATACGCTGGCCAGCCTGTCGCGTGTCCTGGCGGCCGAAGACGCGCCAGGCAAGCTCGCTGCGAAGTTCGGAGTGGTGAGTTTCCAGATGATCGGCGTCAAGAACATCAGCGCGGCGGACGCGCTCGCCCGCTATGGTGAAGACCTGTTCGTCAGGGAAAATGACAAGAAGGAAATCGGCAAGGAAAAGATTGAACAGAAGATTTTTGAGGTAGAGAGGCGTCTCTTGATCAGGAAAAGGGGATAGTCATGGTCGCCGTCCAGAATAAAAGGGATCAGCCGTGGTTGATGCGGACCTATAGCGGTCACAGTTCGGCCAGGGCCTCCAATGCGCTCTATCGGACCAATCTCGCCAAAGGCCAGACGGGCTTATCGGTGGCTTTCGATCTGCCGACGCAGACCGGCTACGACGCCGACAGCCCGTTGGCGAGGGGGGAAGTCGGCAAGGTTGGCGTGCCGATCTCCCACATCGAGGACATGGATCAGTTGTTCGATCAGATCCCGCTCGATCAGATGAACACCTCGATGACCATCAATGCCACTGCGGCATGGTTGTTGTCGCTGTACATCGGGCTGGCGCAAAGGCGGGGGATTGATCCGGCGACGCTGAGCGGTACCACCCAGAACGACATCATCAAGGAGTATCTGTCACGCGGCACCTACATCTATCCGCCGGGGGCGTCGATGCGCCTGATCGCCGACACGATCAACTACACCGTCAAGCATGTGCCGAGGTGGAATCCCACCAATATCTGCAGTTACCACTTGCAGGAGGCGGGAGCGACACCGGTTCAGGAACTCGCCTATGCCTTGTGTACCGCGATGGCGGTTCTCGACCGGGTCAAGGCTTCGGGCGAGATCAGACCGGATGCGTTTCCACAGGTGGTCGAGCGAATCTCGTTCTTCGTCAATGCCGGCATACGCTTCGTCGAAGAGTGCTGCAAGCTCAGGGCCTTCGGCGAAATGTGGGACGAACTGACACTTGCACGCTACCGGGTTGAAGATCCGAAGCTGCGCCGGTTCCGCTATGGCGTGCAGGTGAACTCCCTCGGGCTGACCGAGCCGCAGCCGGAAAACAACGTCCAGCGAATCGTCCTCGAGATGCTCTCGGTGGTGCTCTCGAAACGCGCCAGGGCCCGCGCCATCCAGCTCCCGGCCTGGAACGAGGCGATGGGCCTGCCACGCCCCTGGGATCAGCAGTGGGCGCTGCGCATGCAGCAGGTGATGGCTTTCGAAACCGATCTGCTGGAGTACGAGGACATTCTCGATGGCTCGCCAGTGATTGCCGCCAAGGTCCGCGAGCTGGTCGAAGGCGCCCGGCGGGAGATCGACAATGTCGAAGCGCAGGGCGGAATCATTGCCGCGATCGAATCCGGCTATATCAAGCGGGAACTGGTCGCCAGCCACATGAACCGCTTGCGCGCCATCGAATCGGGAGCGCTGAAGATCATCGGCGTCAACTGCTTCCAGGAAACGGCCGAGTCGCCGCTGACCCTGGGCAGCGACGGCAGCATCATGAAAACCGATCCGGCGGCCGAACGCGAGCAGATCGAGCGTCTGCAGGCACATCGCCGGCAGCGTAACGATGACGAAGTTCGCGTTGCCCTGCAGGGACTCAGCGATGCGGCAAGGTGCGGCGAGAACATCATGCCCAGTTCGATTCGCTGTGCCCTGGCGGGCGTCAGCACGGGCGAATGGGGAGACTCGCTGCGTGCCGTGTTCGGCGAGTTCAGGCCGCCGACCGGGATCGACATTGCCATCGACAGCCGCGAAGTGCTTGGCAAGAGGAATCAGGTCACCGACCTCAGGGAAAGAGTCGCCAATACGGGCAACGCGCTCGGACGTCCCTTGAAACTCCTGGTCGGCAAACCGGGGCTGGACGGGCATTCGAATGGCGCTGAACAGGTCGCCGTCAAGGCCAGGGATGTCGGCTTCGAGGTGGTCTACGACGGTATCCGCCTGACTCCGCAGCAGATCGCGCAAGCGGCGCAGGAAGAAGGGGTGCATCTGGTGGGTCTGTCGATTCTTTCGGGCAGTCATATGGAACTGGTGGAAGCCGTTCTGCGGGAGCTGCGCTTGCGGGATCTGGCTAACGTGCCGGTGATCGCCGGCGGCATCATCCCGCGGGAAGACGCCGAGAAACTCGAGGCGATGGGTGTCCGGGCCGTCTACACCCCGAAGGACTTCAACCTCAATGCCATCATGGAGGATATGGTCAACGTGATCCGCGAATGCAACGGGCTCGAACGGCTTGGCCCGATGCCTTGAGCGATCGATGATGAGCGAAGTCAGGCTTCCCGACCCCGAGCAGTTGGCTTTGCGGATCCTCGCTGGCGAGCGGGCGGCGGTGGCCAGTGGCCTCAACCTGCTGGACAACACACTCGCAGCAGCGCGCCAGGCCGCGGCACGCCTGCTGGCGTCGCTGGCCGGGGAGCACTGGTCGACCACGGGCCACTTGATCGGGGTCACCGGCCCTCCCGGCGCCGGAAAATCGTCGCTGGTAGCCGCGATGATCGGTGAATGGCGCCGCCAGGACAGGACGGTCGGCGTGCTGGCGGTGGATCCATCCAGCCGGCCCGAACTGGGAGGGGGCGCCTTGCTGGGGGACCGTATCCGGATCAAGAGCTCACTCCACGATGACGGTCTCTTCATCCGCTCACTGGCCAATCGGAGTCAGCTCGGCGGGGTGGCGAACGAGGTGTGGCCGATGAGCTGGCTGATGCTGGCCTGCTTCGATATCGTCGTCATCGAGACGGTCGGCGTCGGCCAGACCGAAATCGATATTGCTGAAATCGCCGACACGGTCTGTTATGTCGCGCAACCGGCGTCGGGCGACACCATCCAGTATCTCAAGTCGGGAATTATCGAAATCCCCGATGTTTTTGCCGTCAATAAATCCGACCTTGGCGCTCCGGCAGACAAGACCGCAAGCGAAATCGGCCGCAGCGTCTCGCGGCCGGATCGCCGGGAGCATTGGGATTATCCGGTATGCCTGGTGAGCGCGACGATGAATACCGGAATCAAACCACTCCTTTCCCATCTTGACCGTCACCGCAGATTTCTCGCCGATGGTGACCTGCTGGGGCAATTGCGGGCGAGTCATCAGAGCGCCTGGGTGATTCGCCTGCTGAAAAATGAATTCGGAACCTTTGGCCTGGCGCTGGCGGGGGGCCGCAGCAGGATCTGCCAGCGACTGAGAGACAATCGTTGCAATCAGTTTGGCGAGTATGAGCGTCTGCGCATGCACATACTTTCCCGTTTCACACCGGAAAGATAATCAAGCAACTCAACCAGATAGGAGCATCCTTATCATGAGTAAGCAACTCTATGCACTGGGCGACAGACCTCCCTTGGGCGACGTCCCGGAAAAAATGAATGCGTGGTTGATCCGGGCGGATCGTTTTGGCAAGCCGACGGACGCTTTTCAGAAGGAAGTCGTGAATACCCCGTCGATCGCCGCCGACGAAGTCCTGGTGATGGTGATGGCAGCGGGAATCAACTACAACAACGTCTGGGCGGGTCTGGGGATCCCCGTCAACGTCATCGCCGCACGCAACAAGGCCGGCGAACCCGAAGACTTTCACATCGGCGGCAGCGATGCTTCAGGTATCGTCTACGCGGTCGGCAAGGACGTGACAAACGTCAAGGTGGGCGACGAAGTGGTCATGCATTGCGGTCAATGGAACCGCAATTGCGAATGGGTCAACAACGGTGGCGATCCGATGTACTCGCCCTCTTTCAAAATCTGGGGTTACGAAACCAATTATGGCAGCTTTGCCCAGTTCACCAAGGTGCAGGGCCAGCAGTGCATGCCCAAACCCCGGCACATGACCTGGGAAGAATCCGCGGCCTATACGCTGGTCGCCGCCACCGCCTGGCGGATGCTGCATGGCTGGGGCGCCAACGCCATCAAAAAGGGAGACGTGGCGCTGATCTGGGGGGGTGCCGGCGGCCTCGGTTCGATGGCGATCCAGATCGCCAAGGCAGTCGGCGCGACCTCCGTGGCGATGGTGTCCGGCGAGGACAAGTTCGATTACTGCATGAAGCTGGGGGCGAAAGGCTGCATCAACCGCAACGACTTCGATCACTGGGGAATGTTGCCGCACTGGAAGGACAACGCGGGCTACGCCAAGTGGCTGAAGGGCGTGCGCTCGTTCGGCGCCAGGATCTGGGAGGTGCTGGGCGAGAAGCGGGCGCCGAACATCGTCTTCGAGCATCCCGGCGAAACGACCATCCCGGCCTCGATCTTCGTCTGCGAGACCGGCGGGATGGTGGTCGTTTGTGCCGGGACGACCGGCTACAATGCGACCGTCGACCTGCGCTATCTGTGGATGCGCCAGAAACGCCTGCAAGGCTCGCATTTCGCCAATGACGTGCAGGCCAACCAGATGAACGAACTGGCGCTGAGTGGCCGGCTCGATCCCTGCATGTCGCGCGCCTTCACCTACGCAGAATTGCCGATTGCCCATCAGCTGATGCACGACAACCAACACCCGCACGGCAACATGTCGGTGCTGATCGGTGCCGCCGATTTCGGTCTCGGCGCCAGCGCCAGATCACCCGTGACCCTGGTGCACCCGACACTGCCCAAGGGTGATGTCCATACCACGCCAGCGCCTTACCCCATGTCCACCCCGCTGCCGGGCATCGCCGAAGGCGAGCCGATCACCATCGCCGACGACGGCACCAGGGTTCGCGATCTGATGCATCATGGCATCATTTCCTGTACGCCCGACCATACCGTCGCCACGGTGGCCAGGATCATGGTCGACGAGGAAATCCACGCGGTGGTGGTCATGGATGACCAGGGCCAGGCGGTCGGTGTCGTCTCGCAGACCGACATGGTGCTCGCCCGGCAGGGTCGCACACCGGATCAGGCACGGTCGCTGCGGGCCGCCGAGATCATGACGCCGGGCTGCGCGACCTGCGACGCGGATCTCCTGTTGAGCGATGCAGTGAGCCTGATGACGAGCCGCCGGATGCATCGCCTGGTGGTGACCGAAAAGGACCAGCCGGTGGGCGTCATCTCGATGACTGACGTGGTGCGCAAGATCATCGGCGCCTAACCTCTTCCCGCCTGTCGCTCCCCCCGCCTTGCCCCGGCGGCGGGGAATTATGGCCCCCTTCTCGTCCTTCGTCTTTCGGGATGGAGAAGGGGTTTTGCTGTATCGGAGAGAATCCTTGCCATGCAGGCCATCGTCTGCCATGAATTCAGCGGTCCGGCGGCGTTGCGGCTGGAGGAACTGCCGCCACCCCGTCCCGGTGCCGGCCAGGTGCGTATCCGGGTCCGCGCCTGTGGCGTCAATTTTGCCGATAGCCTGATCACCCGCGGCCAGTATCAGAAACAGCCACAACCGCCTTTCAGCCCCGGCTTCGAAGTCTCCGGCGAGGTGCTGGAACTGGGCGCTGGGGTAAGAACCGTTGCCGTCGGCGAGCGGGTGATCGCCATCACTGCCCAGGGGGGTTATGCCGAGGAGGTCATCGCCGAGGGGAACTGCTGTGTGGTGATGCCGGCAGCGATGTCCTGGCAACAGGGCGCAGCCTTGCCTGTGGTTTTCGGCACTTCGCATGTCGCCCTGTCGCACCGTGCCCGCTTACAGGTCGGGGAGACGCTGCTGGTGCATGGCGCCGCCGGCGGGGTTGGCCTCTCGGCCGTTGCCATCGGCAAGAAAATGGGGGCAAGCGTCATCGCCACGGCCAAGGGCGCCGGGAAACTGCAGGTAGCCAGCGAGCACGGCGCCGATCATCTGATTGATACGAGTCGAGAAGACCTGCGTAGGCGAATCCGGGAACTCACCGCGGGTCGCGGGGCGGACGTGGTGTACGATCCGGTGGGCGGCGAGTCATTCGCCGCATCGCTCGGCAGCATCGCTTTCGAAGGGCGGCTCCTGGTGATTGGTTTTGCCAGCGGCCGCGTGCCGCAGATTCCCGCCAATCACCTGCTGGTCAAGAATGTGGACGTGATCGGTCTGAACTGGCCGGCCTATGCCGAATTGAATCCACGGGTAATGACCGGCAGTTTCCGGACGCTGATTCAATGGTATCTGGACGGCGTGATAAAGCCCCATGTCTCGGCGATCTATCCCCTCGCACAGGTAGCCGATGCAATCGATCAGGTGGCGAGCCGCAGGTCAACGGGTAAAGTCGTCATTGCCATCGATTAAGCCGAATCGATGATCCGTGAACCGTCCTTCCTCGAACATGTGCAGATTTTCACATCGTCCTGGACGGTTGACGAAAATGGAGTCGTCAAGGATACTTGTACCTGTTCGGTTCGGGTTTTGATCCGCAGGAGCTTAACTCCTCCCGATATCCCGAAGCCTTCGAAAAAATGAAGTGGCGCCGGCAGAATGAAGCGCCGCTTTCCGGATGCGGCCATTTCCGCTTTGATGATTATCAGAAAGGATTTTGATGAATCCCCAGAATGGTTACGATATCGAAGATTTATCGGTCGGCATGAGCGCGGAAATCGCCAAGACCATTACCGATGCAGACCTCGTGCTGTTTGCCGGCGTCTCCACGGACGTCAATGCGGTTCATATGGATGAAGACTTCGCCAAGACCACGATGTTTGGTGGCCGGATCGCGCATGGCATGTTGTCCGCAAGCCTGATTTCCGCGGTGCTTGGTAATCGTTTACCCGGCCCCGGGGTGATTTACATGAACCAGTCCTTGCGCTTCCGCGCGCCGGTCCGTCCCGGCGACACCGTTCATGCCCGGGTGACGGTCAAGGAAGTGATCGCAGAAAAGTGCCGGGTGGTCCTTGATACCGTGTGCACGGTCGGCGGCAAGGTGGTGATCGATGGCGAAGCGACCTTGATGCCGACTTCACGGCAGAAGCGCGAGGCGGCCGACAAGTAGGTTTCGCGGCGATACCCGGCGGGTGCCAGCCAATCGTACTGCAGGGAGAGAAAATTGAAAATCCTCGTTCCAGTCAAGCGCGTCGTCGATTACAACGTCAAGGTGCGGATCAGGCCTGACGCGAGCGATGTCGACCTGGCCAACGTCAAGATGTCGATAAACCCCTTTGATGAAATCGCCGTCGAGGAGGCCGTCCGACTGAAGGAAGCCGGGGTCGTCAGCGAAGTGATCGCGGTCTCGGCCGGGACGGCCAGTTGCCAGGAGACGCTGCGCACGGCAATGGCCATCGGCGCTGATCGTGGCATCCTGATCCAGAGCGATGAGGCGTTGCAGCCGCTGGCCGTGGCCAGGCTGCTCAAGGCGGTGTGCGACAAGGAACAACCGCAGATCGTCCTCTGCGGCAAACAGGCGATCGACGACGACGCCAATCAGACCGGACAGATGCTGGCCGGCCTGATGAACTGGCCGCAGGCAACCTTTGCTTCCAGAGTCGTCGTCAGCGGCCAGCAGGCGACGGTGACACGCGAAATCGACGCCGGCCTGGAGATCGTCGAAGTGGCGCTGCCCGCAGTGCTGACAGCGGATCTGCGCCTCAACGAGCCGCGCTATGCAACGCTGCCGAACATCATGAAGGCCAAGCGCAAACCGCTCGAAACGACCACCCCGGCAGCCCTCGGGGTCGATGTCGCGCCGCGCCTGAAGATCCTCAGGGTGGCCGAACCGGCAAAGCGGACGGCCGGCGTCAGGGTGGCGGATGCCGCCGATCTGGTGATGAAACTCAGGACCGAAGCAAAGGTGATCTGACCATGGCCATTCTCGTCATTGCTGAACACGACCACAGTTCGCTCAAGGCGGCAACGCTCAACGCCGTCACCGCGGCGAGGAAAATCGCTGGCAACGATATCCACCTGCTGGTGGCCGGCAGCGCTTGCGCCGCGGCCGCAGCGGCAGCCGCGCGGGTGGCCGGGGTGAGCCGCGTGCTGGTCGCCGATGCGCCGCACTACGCCGATCAGTCGCCCGAAAACCTGGCGGCGCTGGTGGTCGCCCATGCCGCTGCCTATAGTCACCTGTTGGCTGCTGCCACCACCAGCGGCAAGAACTTCATGCCCCGCGTCGCCGCGCTGCTCGACGTGGCACAGATCTCCGAGATCGTCGCCGTGCTTTCCGCCGACACCTTCGCCCGTCCGATCTATGCCGGCAACGTCATCGCCACGGTCCAGTCAGCCGATCCGGTCAAGGTGATCACCGTCCGCACGACGGCTTTCGAAGCGGCCACCGAGGGAGGCAGCGCGCCCATCGAGAAACTGCCTGTCGGCCCTGATCTCGCGCAAAGCAAAGTGATCGGTCGTGAGCTCAGCCAGTCGGCACGTCCCGAACTCACTGCCGCCAAAGTGATCGTTTCGGGGGGTCGCGGCATGGGCAGCGGCGACAATTTCCACCGCCTGCTCGAACCGCTGGCCGACAAGCTCGGCGCCGCCCTGGGCGCATCACGCGCCGCGGTCGATGCCGGTTATGTGCCGAACGACTACCAGGTCGGACAGACGGGCAAGATCGTCGCGCCACAGCTCTACATCGCGGTCGGCATTTCGGGTGCGATCCAGCACCTGGCCGGAATGAAGGACAGCAAGGTCATCGTCGCGATCAACAAGGATGCCGAAGCGCCGATCTTTCAGGTGGCTGATTACGGCCTGGTGGGCGACCTGTTCGAAATCCTGCCCGCGCTACAGGACGAACTCGGCTGAACAGCTGCGGCTGCGCACCCCCCGCATCACCTCAGGACGACCGGGCCAGTACCGAATCCTGAATGTTTCCTGCCGGCATGCCGTTGGTTGCCAGGGGCCTGCAGCAACACCGGTAGCGCGGCGCTCGCCGGCCTGACCCGCAGGCCGGCGCAGCCGGCGAATCAGCCATCGACACGCGCAGGGCGCGCCCAGACCGCCCTTGCCCCCTTCCCGCAGCGTTCGCCGACTTCCACGCAGGTGCTCAGGAGTCCGGGCGCTAATGGTACAATCCGCGCCTTATTTTCTATTTTCTGCTTTAGGAGACCGATGTGCTGATCAGCACCGCCCACGCCCAACAAGCCGCTGCCGCCGATCCAATGGGTGGCTTCATGCAGTTGCTGCCGATCATTCTGATGTTCGTCGTCCTCTACTTCCTGATGATCCGGCCGCAGATGAAGCGCGCCAAGGAACACAAGGCGCTCATCGAAGGCCTCGCCCGGGGCGATGAGGTGGTCACGGGGGGCGGCGTGGCCGGTCGCATCACGCGCGTCGGCGACCACTTCATCAGCATCGAAGTCGCCGACAACGTCGAAGTGCAGGTGCAGAAGCAGGCGATTACCGTGCTTCTTCCCAAAGGCACCTTGAAAGCACTCTAACCTCATTGACGGGTGGCCTGCCCTCCCCGGCACCCGCACCCTCTGGCCGCAAGCATCCATGAATCGTTATCCGCTCTGGAAATATGTCATCGTCGCCGTCTCACTGCTGTTCGGCCTCGTGTACACCCTGCCGAACTTCTTTGGTGAATCGCCTGCGGTCCAGATTTCCAGCGCCAAGGCGACTCTGAAGATCGACGATCGGACGCGAGAGCGCGTCATGACCGTCCTCCAGAGCGCGGCTATCGAGAGCAGCGGCATCTTCCTCGACAGCAACGGCGTCAAGGTCCGTCTACCGAGTACGGATTCCCAGCTCCAGGCGAAGGATCTGCTGGAGAAGCAGTTCAACCCTGACCCTAGTGACCCGCAGTATGTCGTCGCCCTCAACCTGTTGTCGAGTTCACCGCAATGGCTGACCCGCCTGCGCGCCCTGCCGATGTATCTCGGCCTCGATCTGCGCGGCGGGGTGCATTTCCTCCTCCAGGTGGACATGCAGGGCGCTCTGACCAAACGGCTGGACTCGATCGGCGCTGACCTGCGCAGTCTGCTGCGCGACAAGACGATCCGCCACGGCGGCATCGGCCGCGAGGGCGAGCGGGTGCTCATTCGCTTCCGTGACCCCGAAACGCGCAGCAAGGCGCGGAACCTTATCGAGGACAACCAGCCCGACCTGCTGCTGGCCGACCAGGGCGAAGGCGAAGACCTGCGGCTGGTCGGCACGCTCAAGCCCGAGGCGATGAAGCGAATCCAGGAGTTCGCAATCCGGCAGAACATGACGACGCTGAACAACCGGATCAACGAACTCGGTGTAGCCGAACCGGTGATCGCTCAGCAGGGTGCCGACCGCATCGTCGTCCAGTTGCCGGGCGTGCAGGACACGGCCAAGGCCAAGGACATTCTCGGCCGCACGGCGACGCTGGAAATCCGCATGGTCGAAGAATCCCCTGGCGCCCTCGAAGCAGCGCAGGCCGGTCAGCTGCCTTTCGGCACCGAACTCTACGTTGAACGTGACGGCCTGCCGCTTCTGGTCAGGAAGCAGGTGGTGCTGACCGGCGACCGTCTGACTGACGCGCAGCCCGGTTTTGACACCCAGACCAACGAACCCGCGGTCCATCTGACGCTCGACTCGGCCGGAGCACGCATCTTCAAGGATGTCACGCGCGACAATGTCGGCAAACGGATGGCTATCGTGCTGATCGAGAAAGGCAAGGGCGAAGTGGTCACGGCGCCCGTCATCCGGGCCGAGATCGGCGGCGGTCGTGTCCAGATTTCCGGCCGCATGAGCACCATGGAAGCCAACGACACGGCACTGCTGCTGCGTGCCGGTTCGCTGGCCGCTCCGATGGACATCATCGAAGAGCGAACGATTGGCCCCAGCCTCGGTGCCGAGAACATCCGCAAGGGCTTTCAATCGACCATGTGGGGTTTTGCCGCGATTGCCGTCTTCATGATCGCCTATTACCGGCTTTTCGGGCTGGTCTCGGTGATTGCCCTGGCCTCCAACCTGCTCCTCCTGGTTGCCCTGCTGTCGTTGCTGCAGGCCACCCTGACCCTGCCGGGAATCGCCGCCATCGCGCTTACGCTGGGCATGGCCATTGATGCCAACGTTCTGATAAACGAGCGCATCCGCGAGGAGTTGCGCAACGGTTCATCCCCGCAAGCGGCCATCCACAGCGGCTACGAGCGCGCTTTCGGAACGATTTTCGACTCCAACATCACGACCCTGATTGCCGGCATTGCGCTGCTCATTTTTGGCTCGGGTCCGGTGCGTGGTTTTGCTGTGGTGCACTGTCTCGGGATTCTGACCTCCCTTTTCTCGGCTGTCGTCATCTCGCGCGCGATGATCAACCTGATCTACGGCGGTCGCCGAAAAATCGAGTCGCTGGCCATCGGTCAGGTCTGGAAACCCGCTGACACCACCGCTGCGGCAATCAAATAGGGAAGCACGAAAATGGAATTCTTCCGCATCAGCAAGGATATCCCGTTCATGCGCCATGCCGTGGTGTTCAACGTCATCTCGCTGCTCACCTTTCTGCTGGCGGTGTTCTTCCTGTTCAGTCGCGGCCTGCATCTCTCGGTCGAGTTCACCGGGGGCACGCTGATCGAGATCAACTACCCGCAGGCAGCCAATCTCGAAAAGGTTCGCGAAGGCCTCGCCAAAGCTGGCTACAGCGACTTTTCGGTACAGAATTTTGGCTCCAGTCAGGATGTCCTGATTCGTCTGCCGATCGGAGCCGATCAAAATACGACCGCGATCGGCGAGTCGGTGATGCAGGCGCTCGCCGCCGGTGCGACGGGGACAAAGCTTCGCCGGGTAGAGTTCGTTGGCCCGCAGGTCGGCCGGGAACTTGCCGAGAACGGTGCCCTGGCGCTCCTGCTGGTGATCGTGGGCATTGTCGTCTACCTCGCTTTTCGTTTCGAGTGGCGCTTTTCGGTGTCGGCGATCATCGCCAACCTCCACGACGTGGTCATCATCCTGGGGTTCTTCGCCTTCTTCCAGTGGGAGTTTTCGCTGTCGGTGCTGGCAGCGGTACTGGCCGTCCTCGGCTACTCGGTCAACGAGTCGGTGGTCGTCTTCGACCGCGTGCGCGAGACGTTCAGAAAGGTCCGTGGCCTGACGACGCCGCAGGTGCTCGACCACGCGATCACCAGCACCATTTCGCGCACCATCATCACGCATGGCTCGACGCAGGTCATGGTGCTTTCGATGCTGATCTTCGGCGGTGAGACGCTCTACTACTTCTCGCTGGCTCTGACCATCGGCATCTGTTTCGGTATCTACTCTTCAGTGCTGGTAGCCAGTCCGCTGGTGATGTGGCTCGGCGTTTCGCGCGAGCAGTTCATCCGGCCGAAGAAGCAGACCGAAACCGGGACCAATGAGGATGGCGCCGTCGTCTAGGCCGGCGCCAGGCAACTGCGTTCAAACCGATTCGTCGCCGGGCACCTCGCCCGCGGGGGTCAGGCAGACGAATCGCAGCAAGAGGCGACAATCCCCGGCAGCCTCTTCAGATTTTGAGCAAACTGCGCCATTCCTCAGCGCTTCCGGTTCACGATCATGCCGACGATCATGCCGACCGCTCCCGCGCCCAGAGTGACGGTCAGGACCGGTGCCCAGCCGACCTGCTCGGGGCCGACAAAGGAAGACCAGGCAGCACTCGCGAGGCCGCCGGCGAGAAAACCGAACAGCCAGCCGAACATTGCGCCACGCGCCGTCGCGCCACGCCGGCCATCTTCGCCGCAGCAATCGGGGCAATACAGCGATTCGACGGCCAGCAAGCGTTCGCAACCCGGGCAGACCTTCATCCCTGGCACCGCTTCATTCGTCTGCCCCGGGACCTTCGGCACCCCTTGTTCGATTCCCATCAGATTCTCCGCGCGAGTTGGCTGGCCATGCCGGTATAGCCCGATGGCGTCAGCGCGAGCAGTTCGCTCCTCGCCGCCGCCGGGATTTCGAGGGTCTCGATGAATGAGCGCATGTCCTCTCGCGAAATGCGTTTGCCGCGCGTCAGTTCCTTGAGTTTCTCGTACGGGGAGTCAATACCGTAACGCCGCATGACCGTCTGCACCGGTTCGGCGAGCAACTCCCAATTGGCATCGAGATCCTCGTGCAGGCGCGCGCCATCGGCTTCGAGCTTGTTCAGGCCTCGCAACAGCGAGTCGTAGGCGAGCAAGGTATAGCCGAGCGCAACGCCCATGTTGCGCAATACGGTCGAATCGGTGAGATCCCGCTGCCAGCGGGAGACCGGAAGCTTGTCGGCCAAGTGACGCAGCAGCGCATTGGCCAGACCGAGGTTGCCTTCGGAGTTCTCGAAATCGATCGGATTGACCTTGTGCGGCATGGTCGAGGAACCGATCTCCCCGGCTTTCAGCTTCTGTCGAAAAAAGCCGAGCGAGATGTAACCCCAGAGATCCCGGTTGAGGTCGAGGAGGATCAGGTTGGCTCGGGCAAAGGCGTCGAAGAGCTCGCCGAAAGTGTCGTGCGGTTCGATCTGCGTCGTGTAGGGATTGAACTCGAGTCCCAGCGATTCGACGAAGCGTCGGGCAAAGCGCTCCCAGTCGTAGTCGGGATAAGCGACCAGATGGGCATTGTAGTTGCCGACGGCGCCGTTCATCTTGCCGAGCAGCGTCACCCGGGCGATGGTCGACCGGGCTCGCCCCAGACGATTCGCGACATTGGCCATTTCCTTGCCGAGCGTCGTCGGTGTTGCCGGCTGACCATGTGTACGCGCCACCATCGGCAGGTCGGCCAACTCATGCGCGAGGCTCCGCAAGCGGCAATGAATCCGGTCAAGTGTCGGCAGCATCGTTTCGTCACGCGCCGCCTGCAGCATCAGAGCGTGCGCAAGATTATTGATGTCTTCCGACGTACATGCGAAGTGGATGAACTCGGCAACCCGCATCACTTCCGCATTATTCGCCAGGCGCTGTTTGATCCAGTACTCCAGTGCCTTGACATCGTGGTTGGTCTGCGCCTCGATCGCCTTCACCTCGGCCGCCTGAGATGGGTCAAAACCGGCCAGCAGCGCCGCCAGTTCGGCCAGGGTTTCGGCGGAAAAAGCCGGGATCTCGGCAAAATGAGGCTCTGCCGCGAGCGCCTTGAGCCATTCGATTTCGACCTGCAAACGGCGCCGGATCAGCCCGTACTCGGAAAATTGTGGGCGCAGCGGATCAACCTTGCCACTGTAGCGGCCGTCCAGCGGTGAAAGGGAAGTGAGCGAGGCAAAAGGCATGCGGATGGGTCCTGGAGGCGTGTACGGTAAGGACGGTATTTTACCTGTTCTCGAGGATGCGCTCCTGAACGCGATGCGAAGGCGATGCTATAATCCTTGGCGAACCTCTGCAATCAGGAAGCGTATGAAGCTTATCGGATCATTGACGAGTCCCTATGTCCGCAAGGCGCGTGTTGTTCTGGCGGAGAAGAAGATCGACTACGATTTCGCGATCGATTCTCCGTGGGTAGAGGGCAACCAGGTGGCCGACGTCAATCCGCTCGGCAAAATCCCGGTACTGGTGCTCGACGACGACACCGTTCTCTTCGATTCACGCGTCATTGTCGAGTACCTGGACAACGTGGCGCCAAACAACAAGCTGATGCCCTCGCCAAATCGCGAACGTTCCGAGGTCAAGCGCTGGGAAGCTCTGGCAGACGGTACCTGCGACGCAGCAGCGCTGCTTTTTCTCGAGCACAAGCGGCCGCTGGCCCAGCAGAGTTCGGACTGGATCACCCGCCAGGAAGAAAAGATCGTTCGCAGCCTGGCCTTCATGTCCGACGAACTCGGCGACCAAGCCTGGTGTATGGGTACCCATTTTTCGCTTGCTGATGTCACCATCGGCTGTACCCTCGGCTATCTGGTCTTTCGCTTTCCGGCCATCGACTGGCAGGTGAAACACCCCAACCTCACCCGCCTCTACGACAAGCTGATGCGACGCCCGGCCTTCATCGAGACGATCCCGCAAGCCTGATCGGTAATCCTCCGCCGGGGCGCTGCGGCGCATCTGCCGGCGCAATCGCGGTCCCGGTCAGCGCTTGCTGTCGGCCGCACTGTCGCGCGGAGTGATCTGACTGGCGTCGATTCCCTCGCCGTTCACTTCGGTGGTGACGCCCTTGCCGTCTTCCTGCAACAGATTCTCTTCGCTCCTTTTGTTCAGAACAACGATGCTGATCCGGCGATTGATCGAACTGAGCGGATCGTTTTTGTCGAACAGGACCGTGGACGCGAGCCCGACGACGCGTAGCACCTTGTGTTCGTCCATGCCGCCGAAGATCAATTCGCGCCGGGAAGCGTTGGCCCGGTTGGCCGACAGTTCCCAGTTGGAGAAACCCTTGTCGCCGCCACCGAACTGGGCAGCGTCGGTATGGCCCGACAGACTCAACCGGTTGGGAACGGCATTGAGCACCTTGCCGATCTCATGCAGAATGATTCTGGTGTAAGGCTTGAGGTCTGCGCTGCTGGTGTCGAACATCGGGCGGTTCTGCTCATCAACGATCTGAATCCGCAAGCCCTCGCTGGTAATGTCGATCAGGAGCTGACTCTTGAACTGCCTGAGGGCCGGATTGCTTTCGATCAGCTTCTCGATTTTCTGCTTGAGTTCGTCGAGCATCACCTTCTCGCGCTCCTCGAATTCCTTGCGCACGAGTTCGGCATTGGTCTCCTTGAGGTTCAAGGCCCTGTTCTTGGCATCGATGTCGCCAGCCTTGACCTGCCCGGCCGTACGCGTCAAATCCTTGCCCCCCCCTTTGAGAACACTCGAACTGTCGCCCGTTCCCGAGCCGCCTTGCGAGGAAATCTTGAGCGGGTTCTGGAAATACTCGGCGATTCCCTGCAAATCACCACTCGCGGTCGACCCCAGAAGCCACATGAGGAGGAAAAAGGCCATCATCGCGGTAACGAAATCGGCATAGGCGATTTTCCAGGCACCGCCATGGTGACCTGCCGCGACCTTCTTGACGCGTTTGATGACTATCGGCCGTACGTCGTCGTTCATTCACTTTCCTCGGGCGGGAATGAGCTGCAGGGCTACTTGCCGCGGCGACTCTTGAGTTCTTCTTCGAGCTCGATGAAAGTCGGACGGAGGCCGGCAACCAGCGTCTTCCGCCCGAACTCGACGGCGACTTGTGGCGCGTAACCGGACATCGACGCCAGCAGGACGACCTTGATCACCTGATAGATCTTCCCACCCTCCTCCGACTTCTGCTCGAGCAGGCTCGCCACCGGAGCGACGAAGCCGTAGCTGATCAGAATGCCGAGGAAAGTGCCGACCAGCGCCCCACCGATCATCTTGCCGAGCACAGCCGGCGGTTCGCCGACCGAACCCATGACGTTGACCACCCCCATCACGGCCACGACGATCCCGAAAGCCGGCACCGCATCAGCAACCTTGGCCATGACATGGCCCGGTATCGCCGCCTCGTGATGATGGGTCTCGATCTCGATATCCATCAGGCTTTCGATCTCGATCGCGTTGAGGTTGCCGCCGACCATCATGCGCAGGTAGTCGGTAATGAACTCCATCACATGATGGTCCCCCGCAAGCGCCGGATACTTGCCGAATATCGGGCTATCCTTGGGGTTTTCGACGTCGTTTTCGATCGACATCAATCCTTCCTTGCGCACCTTGGCGAGGACCTCGAAGAGCATCGCCAGCAGGTCGACATAAAGCACCCTGGTAAACTTCGAACCCTTGAAGATCCCCGGCAAGGCGACGACCGTCGCCTTGATGACCTTGATGTCGTTGGCGGCGACAAAGCCACCGATTGTCAGACCAATGATGGCAATGTACTCGAGGGGCACCCACAGGGCGGCGAGACTGCCGTGCACCGCATAGGTTCCCAGGGCCGACGCCAGAATGACCACGTACCCAACAATCAGAAACATTCATTCTCCTTGCTCACGACAAGCGCCATGAAGGTCGCCGGCCAAAGCCCGTCATTGTAACCAGATTGCCGTTCCCGGGCAGCGAACAGGCCCAGCCGCCAAGCCCACTTCCGCTCCGGCCATTGTCGGCTTTTGCGGATAACCTGGCGCGGACAACTCACGCTCTGCGCGAATCGTATAAACTTGCCGTAACATCAAGCGACGGTCAGGTCATCAAGGCATGAACTTCTGCAGTCAATGCGGCGACAGGGTGACGCTGCGGGTTCCTGACGGGGACCAACTGGCACGCCACGTCTGCCAACGTTGCGGCATGATTCATTACCTCAATCCGAAACTGGTGGTCGGCTGTATCGCCGAGTGGCGGGATCAGATCCTGCTCTGCCGGCGTTCGATTTCGCCGCGTTATGGCTGGTGGACCCTGCCAGCGGGTTTCATGGAAAACGGCGAGTCGACCAGCCAGGCTGCCATCCGTGAAACCCTCGAAGAAGCCTGCGCCCGGGTACACATCGACCAGTTTTTTTCCCTGGTCAACATTCCACATATCAACCAGGTGCATCTCTTCTATCGTGCTCGACTGATCGATGGGCGTTTCGCTCCCGGTCTGGAAACCCTCGAAACCGCGCTGTTCACCGAAGAAACCCTCCCCTGGCAATCGCTTGCCTTTCAGAGTGTGACCCTGTGCCTGAAAGCGTTTTTTTCTGACCGCAGGTGCGGACGATTCAGTTTCCACGAGGATGATCTGCTGCCAACCGAGGCACCTTAGGATTCGTCGTCGAGGGTAAACTCGATCGGCAGAAGGAGCCGGAAGTCGATGCCCTGCAGCGCTGCCGGCAGCGTCGTCGCCATTGACGCCTGTTCGATCATCGATACCGCCTGCTCGTCCAACAGGACATGTCCGCTTGAGTGGACAAGCGAGAGGCGTGGCCCGTGCCATGCGCTGATACTCACCGCGACCTCGACCCTGCCCTCCCAGCCGCGCTCCCGCGCCAGCGGCGGATAGCGCTTGAAGCGGCGCGCAGCAACGGCCAGCGCCATTCGATACTGGCGCAAGGCATCAGGGCTGACACCTTCACGCTCAACGACCGGAGCGGCCGCCGGCGCCGTCTCGGAAGGCAGTGATCCTTCAGCAGAGGGCCTCGCCAAAATCGCTGCCAACGACTCCTGAACGGTCTCGGGGACATGCGCCCGCTGGCCCGGAGTACGCCGCTGGAGCGGCGGCGCCACGACCGGCGCCACCTCTGGCTGCACGGCCCCGGACGGCGTCGGCCGCGGCAAAACCTTGATCACGGCCGTTATTCGCGTCGGCGCCAGGTCGACGCGTAGCGGTGCCACCATCGGTACCGTTGTCAACAGAAAAGCATGAATCAGCGCCGATAGCGCGAGCGCTGGCGGCAGCTGGTGCGCGGACTCATTTTTTCTGCTGCACCTCTTCTTCGCGCATCTTCTTGCCGAAGTAATACGGAAACCATACCGACATGCCAATCACGAAAACGATCACGAACAAGCTGAATAAACCATAATCACTCGAAAACAACAGATCCCACGCCATGCTTTATCTCCCGTATGAATTCGTTGGTGCAGCCGTTGCCGGGGCTGCTGTGGTCAAACGCGGCTGTTGGCCGGTCATCCAGTCGCCCACCAGGCGCCACTCCTGGCGGTCGTCCTCGAGCGCAAGGTGCCAGCGACCCTGCACCGCTGTCAGCACCCCAGCATAGACTCCGCCACCCTCGGAACGGAGTACCACCGCTTGATCAAAACCCGGGCGCGTCGGATGGACGATGCGCAGGGTGAGCGCTTCGGGCAGCTGGAATTCCTCGTTGCCCCGCAGCAGCGCGCGAATCCGGTCACCTGAACCGCCAACAACCAGATCCGCTTCGATCGCCAGTTCTCCCGCCCGCTGATCGCGCGCCGTGCGCTGATTGACAGTCAAGCCCTGCTTGTAGTAATCATCCTCGACCAGACCATCGTTGCTGATGACTGCGAGATAGGCGGTGATGAAGCCGGCGATGATGACCGTCACCGGGCCCAGCGCCAGGAGCCATGGCCACGGCTCCCGATACCAGGGCCCGCGGTCGGCATTCAGTCTGTTATTCATGGCAGGTAGAAGCTCGTTTTCTCGCGAACTGCGATCTGGTCGTCATTTTCGGCGGTGACGATGAAGAATATCTGGGTCGATCCCTTTTTGCCCACGTCCGGATCGACCCGCGCTGACAGGGCAACCGTCGTCGACGAAGCGGCCGGCACTTCGACCATTCGTTCTCCGACCACAGCGATGCCATCGATGCCGCTGACGCTGATCGAAAAGCGATGTGCTGCATCGTCGGTGTTCGAGATGTGCAGTCTATACACGTTCTCTATCCGTCCGTCGTCCGCCTCGCGCGAGAGTATCGTCCGGTCGCGCAGCACGTCGACCTTGAGGGGGACGCGATGGCCGAGACTCCACGCCGCGGCCAGGATGATCGACAGCAGGATGCTGGTGTACAGGAGCGTCCTCGGCCGCAGCAGATGGGCAAACATTTCGCTTGCCGTATAGCGTTTTGCGAGGGCGTTCTCGGTCGAGTAGCGAATCAGGCCGCGCGGCGAGCCGACCTTGTCCATCACCTGATCACAGGCGTCAATACAGGCCGCACAGGCGATACATTCCAGTTGCAGGCCGTTGCGAATATCGATGCCGGTCGGACAGACCTGAACACAGATGCTGCAATCGACACAATCGCCCAACGCCTGCGCTTTGGCTGCAGCACTTTTCTTGCGCAGGCCTCTCGGTTCGCCGCGCTCGGGGTCGTAACTGATGATCAGGGTATCGGGGTCGAACATCACCCCCTGGAAGCGCGCATACGGACACATGTACTTGCACACCTGTTCACGCAGGAAACCCGCCATCAAATACAGGAAACCGGCGTAGAAGAATATCCAGAACGCTTCCCAGGGCCCCAACTCGAAATCGCGGATGGCGCCGAGCAGTTCCTTGACCGGTGTGAAGTAGCCGACAAAGGTGATTCCCGTCCATAACGCAATCAGCAACCACAGCGCATGCTTGGTCAGCTTGAGACGAAACTTGCGCGGATTCATCGGCTGCGCGTCGAGTTTCATCCGCGCCGGACGTTCCCCCTCGATCCTGCGCTCGATCCACATCAGAATCTCGGTATATACGGTCTGCGGACAGGCATAGCCGCAGAACAGTCGCCCGCCGATTGCGGTGACCAGAAACAGCCCGTAAGCGGAAATCACCAGCAGGATCGCCAGATAGATGACGTCCTGCGGCCAGAAGACCAGCCCGAAAATGTAGAACTTGCGTTCAACGATATGGAACAGGACTGCCTGCCTGCCGCCCCACTCCAACCAGCACAGGCCATAGAACAAGGCCTGGGTGATGACGACCATGACCCAACGCCAGTTGTTGAACCGCCCCGTCACACTTCGCGCGTAGACGGTCCGGTGCTTCTCGTACAAGCCGTCAATATTGATGGGAATTGCCTTGCTCTTGCCCGTAACCGCCTGATCCATGATTTCGCTTCCGATCTACTTCAGAATTTCATCAAACGCTAATACTACATTCTGGCGCGAGCGTGTACTTGATATGCATCAAGACGGAATCCAGGCCCCGGTGCACGCGCAGCGGGGCCTGGCTGTGTCAACGCGGCAATGAAAAAGAGTGGCCGGCGGCGGCGGGCGTCCGGGCAAGCCTGGCTGGAGGTGAGGGAACGGCGGGCGCCGCTCCCTCGGTGAAAAACATTACTTGGCAACAGCCGCGTGGTTGAGGCTCAGGACATAAGCGGCAAGGACGTGCACCTTTTCGTCACCGAGAAACTCTTTCCAGGCCGGCATCTGGTTGGTGCGACCCTTGGTAATGGTTTCCATGATCGTCGACTCCGAACTGCCATAGAGCCAGACCTTGTCGGTCAGGTTGGGAGCGCCCAGGGCATGCATGCCTTTGCCATCCGGGCCATGACAACCCGAGCAGCCGGCGCTGTTGAAGGTCTCCTGCCCTTTGGCGACGCGCAGGGGATCGGCTGGCAAAGCAGACAGCGAACGGACATAGGCAGCAAGATCCTTGATCGTTTCGCCACCGAGCTGGGCATGCGGTGGCATCACCCCCATCCGGCCGCCGGCGATCGTCTCGACGATCTGGGCCGGTTCGCCCCCCCACTGCCAGTCGCTGTCAGCAAGATTGGGAAAACCTTTCGAGCCGCGTGCATCGGCACCATGACACTGCATGCAATAGGTCAGGTACAGACGCTTGCCGGTCTCGTTACCTTCCTTGTCGGCCGCCAGCGTCAACAGGTCCATCTTCATGTACTTGTCGAACAATGGCCTGATCTGTTCTTCGGCTTTCGCCACTTCCTTCGCGTGCTGGCCACTCGACGACCAGCCGAGAACGCCCTGGTAGCTGCCAAACGTCGGATAGAGCACGCCATACACCAGCGAGAAGATCACCGTGATATAGAACAGCCACATCCACCACTTCGGTAGCGGATTGTTGTATTCCTCAAGTGTTTCGTCCCAGACATGGCCGGTGGTATCAGCCTTGCTGGCGGCAGGCGGCGTACTTTGCGTCCACAGCAGAACGCCGCAGGCAATGATGCTGATCAGCACCAGGAGGATGACGTACCAGTTCCAGAACTGATTGACAAAATCGTTCATGATGCTTTCCTTTGTCCGTTGCGATCGAGGCCCAGTTCGGCCCAATCTGCTTCTTCATCGGTGAAGGGCAGCATCGAAGCTTCTTCGAAGCGCTGCTTGTTGCCCTTCACGCCGTATGCCCACCACACCACCCCGAGGAACGTCAACAGGGAGACGACCGTGATGATGGATCGCAGGTCGTTGATATCCATCGGTTACCTCCCCCCGTTCTTCAGTTCGAGGCCCATGCCCTGCAGATAGGCGATGACGGCGTCGAGTTCGCTCTTGCCTTCGAGCTGCTTCCGGGCGCCGGCGATTTCGTCGTCGGTATAGGGAACACCGACCTTGCGCAGCGCACGCATCTTGCCCTCGATGCTGTTCGCATCAGCTGGCGCATTCTCGAGGAAGGCAAAGGCGGGCATGTTGGATTCCGGAACCAGGTCTCGCGGATTGATCAGGTGGACCCGATGCCATTCGTCCGAATACCGCCCACCGACCCGATGCAGGTCAGGACCGGTGCGCTTCGAGCCCCACTGGAAAGGATGGTCATAAACGAACTCACCAGCCACCGAATAATGTCCATAACGCTCGGTTTCTGCACGGAAAGGACGAATCATCTGCGAGTGACAAAGGAAGCAGCCTTCGCGGATATACACATCGCGGCCGGTCAGACGAAGCGGATCGTAGGGCTTGAGTCCGGTCACCGGTTCCGTGGTGGACTTCTGGAAGAACAGCGGTACGATTTCGACCAGCCCGCCGACGCTGACCACCAGCAGGGTCAGCAATACCATCAGCCCGACATTGCGTTCAATTGCGTCTTGCGTAAGTTTCATTTGATTCCCCTGTCAGGTCAGGCGTGATGAGCGGCAGGCAACAAGACGCGTGCGTCATTGACGGCCCGGCCTCCGGCGATCGTCTTGACCATGTTGTAGGCCATGATCAGCATGCCGAAGAGGAAGAGGAAGCCACCGAGGAAGCGGATTGCCCAGAACGGATACGATGCCTTGACCGATTCGACGAAGCTGTAGGTCAGCGTGCCATCGAGGTTGACCGCCCGCCACATCAGGCCCTGCATCACACCGGCAATCCACATCGACGCGATGTAGAGCACGACGCCGATCGTCGCCACCCAGAAGTGCACGGTGATCAGCCTGACGCTGAACATCTCGGGCTTGCCGAACAGACGCGGCAACAGATAATAGATCGAACCGATCGAAATCATCGCCACCCAGCCGAGCGCCCCGGAATGGACATGGCCGACCGTCCAGTCGGTATAGTGCGACAGCGCGTTGACCGTCTTGATCGCCATCATCGGGCCTTCGAAGGTCGACATGCCGTAGAAGGACAGTGAGGTGATCAGGAACTTGAGGATCGGATCGTCACGCAGTTTGTGCCAGGCGCCGGAGAGGGTCATCACACCGTTGATCATGCCACCCCATGAAGGCGCCAGCAGAATGAGCGAGAAAATCATGCCGACCGACTGCGTCCAGTCCGGCAGAGCGGTGTAATGCAGGTGGTGCGGCCCGGCCCACATGTAGGTGAAGATCAGCGCCCAGAAGTGCACCACCGACAGACGGTACGAGTACACCGGCCGACCGGCCTGCTTCGGTACGAAGTAGTACATCATGCCGAGGAAGCCTGCAGTCAGGAAGAAACCGACCGCATTATGCCCGTACCACCACTGCACCATGGCATCCTGTACGCCGGCATAGGCCGAGTACGACTTGGTGAACGACACCGGAATCGCTGCGCTGTTCACGATATGCAGCAGGGCGACGGCAAGAATGAACCCGCCATAGAACCAGTTGGCAACGTAAATGTGACTGACCTTGCGTTTGGCGATGGTGCCGAAGAAGACGACCGCGTAGGCCACCCATACGACTGCGATCAGGATGTCGATCGGCCACTCGAGTTCGGCGTATTCCTTGCCCTGAGTGAAACCCAGCGGCAGGGTGACGGCAGCCAGGACGATGACCAGTTGCCAGCCCCAGAAGGTGAAGGCCGCCAGCCCGTCTGAGAAGATACGCGCGTGGCAGGTGCGCTGGACTACGTAGTACGAAGTGGCGAACAAAGCGCTGCCACCGAAGGCGAAGATCACCGCGTTGGTGTGCAATGGACGGAGGCGGCCAAAATGCAGCCAGCTCACATTCAGTTCCGGCCAGACCAGTTGGGCGGCAATGATGACACCGACCAGCATTCCGACAATTCCCCAGACGACGGCCATCACGGCAAACTGCCGCACCACCTTGTAGTTGTATGTTGACTGAGTTTCCAGCATGGACTCACCTCATTCTTGACCAAAAAACCGGCGTTCAACGCCATGAATGCCCTTACTAAGAGCAGTGACTTTAACTACACCATTGTAACCCTTAGACGGAAAGATTGGACACCGATAAACCGTCGCAAGACGGGTCCACAGCCGTAGATCATGAACAAAAAAAGGGTGCGCCGAAACGCACCCGAACCCCAACAGAGAAAACTCTCCTTGATCTTCTGGCGCCGAGTGCCGCAGCCCCACGCCATCGACCGGGGGATTATCCCCAGCCAGAGGCAAATCGCCTTGACCTGGATCAAGAGTCATCGAGATTGGCCGCCGATGGGTCACTTTTTCCGGCTCCGGAGACGCCGCCAGGATCGGCGCCAGGAGGCTGCACATCGCCTGCCGGCGGCGTCGGCGGCGAGCGATCGTCGTCCATCAGAATGCGATAGGCTGGCCCTTCCAGGTCGTCGAACTGACCGTTGCGCAGCGACCACCAGAAAGCGATGCCGATCAGAAAGACCAGCACGACGGAGATCGGAATCAGCAGATAGAGGGTTTCCAGCATCTTTCAGCGCTCGCCGGCCTGCTGCAGCCGCAGCGAGTTCGCGACCACCAGCAATGAACTGCCGGACATGCCGATGCCGGCCATCCAGGGGGTCACGAAGCCGCCCATGGCGAGGGGCAGCGCGACCAGATTGTAGGCGAACGACCACCACAGGTTCTGCCGGATGACGCGCAGCGAGCGCCGCGCAACGAGAACGCCGCGCCGCAGGTGATCCAGGTTCTCCGAGAGCAGGACGAGGTCCGCCTGCGCGCGCGCGAGGTGCGAGCCGCCGCCCATGGCCACCGAGACCTGCGCCTGCGCCAGCACTGGTGCATCATTGACCCCGTCCCCCACCATCGCCACCACCGCGCCGGCGGCCTGCAGACGACGCACGTAATCGTGCTTGGCCTGCGGTGACGCGTTCGCTTCCACCTCGTCGATCCCCAGCGCCAGGGCCACTCGACGAGCCGCCGGCACGGCGTCGCCGGTCAGCAGCACCACCTGCCGCCCGGCGGCACGCAAGGCTGCGATCAGCGCCACCGCTTCCGGCCGCGGATCATCGCCGAGACGAAAGAGCGCGATCCAGCCCGTTTCGTCGCCCAGGGCAATGATCGTGTCGCCGCCCCCGCCGAGTGCCTGCGCCCCTGCCGGCAGCACTTCGCCGTGCAGGGCGAGGACATGCTCGGGACGACCGAGGCGCAGCCGGCGTCCGGCATGGTGCGCGCTGAGACCGGAGCCCGGTTCGTTCTGCACGCCATCGACCAGCGGCAGGGGGTGCGCCGCAGCGGCCGCGCGCAAGGCGGCAGCGATCGGATGCTCAGAGCTCTGCTCGATGGCCGCTGCCAGCGCGAGGCAGGCATCGCGGTCGAGCCTGCCGAGCGGCAGGATTTCGAGCAGCTGCATCCTGCCGGTGGTCAGCGTGCCGGTCTTGTCGAAAACAAAATGGCTGGCGCGCGCGAGCGTCTCGACCGCATGGCTGCGGGTCACCAGCAGTCCTGCCCGGGCCATTGCACCGCTCGCAACGGTCAGCGCCACCGGGGTCGCCAGCGAGAGCGCGCAGGGGCAGGTCACGACGAGGACGGAAACGGTGATCCACAGCACCTGCGAAGGATCGATGAACCACCAGGCGACAGCGACGGCGACGGCCAGCAGCAGCAGCGTGACGATGAAGTAACTGGCGATGCGGTCGGCCTGCTCGACGATTCGCGGTTTGTCGATGGCCGCTCGTTCCATCAGGCGAACGATCGCCGACAGGCGCGTGCCCTCTCCCACCGCCGTCACCTCGATCAGGAGCGGACTGTCGATATTGACCGCGCCGCCCGTGACTTCGACTCCCGGACGCTTGCCCACCGGCGCACTCTCGCCGGTCAGCAAGGCTTCATCGGTGCTGCTCTCGCCTTCGATCACCCGGCCGTCAGCCGGAATCGTCTCGCCTGGCCTGACCATCACCACCTCGCCCGGCCGCAGATCGGCGGCCAGCACCTGCTCGCCGTCACGATTCGCCGGATAGGCCGGAAGGCGTGTGGCCATGCCGGGCATCAGCCTGGCCAGCGCTTCGGTGACACTGACCGCACGCTGACGGGCGGTCATCTCCAGGAAACGACCGCTGAGCAGAAAGAAGACGAACATCGTCACCGAGTCGAAATAGACCTCGCCGCTGGCTGTCAAGGTCGCCCAGACGCTGGCCGCGAAAGCGGCGCCGATGCCCAGGGCCACCGGCACGTCCATGCCCGCCCGCCGCAAGCGGAGATCGCGCCAGGCATTGCGAAAGAACGGCGCGGCCGAATAGAAGATCACCGGCACCGTCAACACCAGGCTCGCCCAGCGCAGCAACTGTTCGATCGCCGGTGTCATCTCGCCGGACCCGGCCAGATACACCGGCACGGCGTACATCATCACCTGCATCATGCCGAAACCGGCGACGAAGACGCGCCACAGCGCGCTGCGCCGCTCGCGGCGCGCGAGTTCCTCGCTCTTGGCCGCGTCATAAGGATAAGCACGGTAACCGATGGCAGCAACCGCCGCCAGAATCTCCGACAGCCGGATCAGTCGTTCGTCCCAGCGGACACGCGCCCGCCGCGTGGCGTAGTTGATATCGACCGCGGTCACCCCGGCGAGGCGCGACAGGTGCTGCTCGTTGAGCCAGATGCAGGCCGAACAGGTGATTCCCTCGATGATCAGCGACGCCTCACGCTCGCCGCTCTCGGCGGCGAGCACGCGCACGAAGCTTTTCTGAAAATCCGAGTGATCATAGAGCTGCAGACCCTGGACGATCGCCGGCATGGCTTCGCGCGGCGTGTTCGGCAGCGCATCCCGGGTGCGGTAGTAATCGGCCAGCCCATGGTCCACGATCGCCTGCGCGACCGCCTGACAGCCGGTGCAGCACATGGCGCGCGACTGCCCGTCAATGGTCGTCGCAAGATCGACCGCAGTCGGTACGGGCTGGCCGCAATGGTAACAATTGGCAAGGTTCATCACTGCTGCATACAGGAAAAGAAGGTGGCGCCGGCGAACGGCGCACCAAACCGGCTATAATCGCACGTTTTGTTCGTTCCCATCGCGTCCGATGCTCGTCTATCGCGGTTTTTCACAGCCGGCGCACACGGCCACCGTCCTCACCATTGGCAACTTCGATGGCGTGCATGTCGGTCATCGTGCGCTGCTTGCTCGCCTGACGGCGTCCGCCGCGAAGGCCGGGCTGCCGGCAGCGGTGCTCACCTTCGAACCGCATCCGCGCGAGTTCTTCGACCCGGCAACGGCGCCGCCGCGCCTGTCGACGCTGCGTGAAAAGCTCGAACTGCTCGCCGACGACGGCGTCGATCTGACCTATGTCTGCCATTTCAACGCCGGCTTCGCCGCTCTCAGTGCCGATCAATTCATCGATCGGGTCCTGGTCGGCGCGCTGCACGTCCGGCAACTGATCGTTGGCGATGATTTTCGCTTCGGCGCCCGGCGTAGCGGCGACTTTGCCCTGCTGCGTGCAAGCGGTGAGCGCCTGGGCTTTCAGGTCGAGGCGATGGAGAGCGTCACCGTTGACGATCAGCGCGCGTCCAGTTCCGCAGTTCGCGACGCCCTCCAGGCGGGCCGGATCGAACAGGCGGCTCGCCTGCTCGGCCGCCCCTACTCGATCGACGGCCGCGTCGTGCATGGCGAAAAGATCGGGCGCCAGCTCGGCTTCAACACTGCCAACATCCGCATCAAGCATGAGCGACCGCCCCTGCAGGGCGTCTTTGCGGTCGAGGTCAAGGGTTTGCCGGGTGGACCGCACCGGGGAGCCGCCAACCTCGGCTATCGCCCCAGCGCCCAGCGGCCGGGACGACCGCTGCTCGAAGTGCATCTGCTCGATTTCTCTGCCGACATCTACGGCGCCCATCTCAACGTCCGCTTTCTGCACAAATTGCGCGACGAAATGAAATTCCCCGACTTCAATGCCCTGAAGGCGCAGATCGCCAGCGACGTTGCCGCCGTGAAAGCGTACTTCCACTTGTGAGAACCGCGATGGCCGACTACAAGAAAACCCTCAATCTCACCGACACCCCCTTTCCCATGCGGGGCGACCTCGCCCGGCGTGAACCGCAATGGGTCGCCGCCTGGCAGCAGAACCGGCTCTACGAAAAGATCCGTCAGGTCTCGCAGGGGCGACCACGTTTCGTCCTCCACGATGGCCCACCCTATGCCAATGGCGACATCCACATCGGCCACGCGGTGAACAAGATCCTCAAGGACATCGTCGTGCGCGCACGCACGCTGGCCGGTTTCGACGCCCCTTATGTGCCGGGCTGGGACTGCCACGGCCTGCCGATCGAGCATCAGATCGAGAAGCTGCATGGCAAGCACGTCGCCGCCGAGCGCGTGCGCGAGTTATGCCGCGCCTTTGCCGGCGAACAGATCGAGCGCCAGAAAAAGGACTTCATCCGCCTCGGCGTTCTTGGCGACTGGGAGCAGCCGTATCTGACCATGGCCTTCAAGACCGAGGCCGACGAAATCCGTGCGCTCGGCAGGATTCTCGAAAAAGGCTACCTCTACCAGGGGCTCAAACCCGTCAACTGGTGTCTCGACTGCGGTTCGGCGCTGGCCGAAGCCGAAGTCGAATACGAAGACCGGACCTCGTCGGCGATCGACGTCGCTTTCGAAGTGCATCCCCATCACGCCGACAAGGTGGCCAGGGCTTTCGGCCTGACCCACCTGCGCGGTCCCGCTTTCGCCGTCATCTGGACCACCACGCCGTGGACCCTGCCGGCCAACGAGGCGGTCTGCGCCCACCCGGAATTCAGCTATCAGCTGATCGACACCGCGCGCGGGGCGCTGATCATCGTCCGCGAACTCGCCGAGGCCTGTCTGCAGCGCTATGCGCTGGCCGGCACGGTGATCGGTACGGCGAAAGGCAGCGCGCTCGAGCAGGTGCTGCTCAAACATCCCTTCCAGTCGCGCGACGTGGCGATCATCTGCGGCCGGCACGTCACCGTCGAGGCCGGCACCGGTCTCGTGCACACGGCGCCGGCGCACGGCACCGACGACTATCTGATCGGCAAGGTCTACGGCCTGCCGGTCAACAACCCGGTGGGCGACGACGGCCGCTTCGTTGCCGGCACACCGGCGCTCTCGAGCGGCGAACTCGCGGGCAAGTCCGTCTGGGAAGCCAACCCGCTGGTGCTGCAGGAACTGGATGCCCGCGCCCGCCTGCTCAAGGCGGAGAAAATCCGGCACAGCTATCCGCACTGCTGGCGCCACCAGACACCGATCATCTTCCGTGCGACGACGCAGTGGTTCATCGGCATGGACCACCGGCCACCGCCACCCGAGTCCTCGTCTTTGCACCGCAGTGAAGAAGAGCCGACGCTGCGCTGGCGCGCCGAACGGGCGGTCGACGAGACGCGTTTCTTCCCCTCCTGGGGTCGCGCGCGCCTCGAAGCGATGATGCGTACGCGCCCCGACTGGTGCGTCTCGCGGCAACGCAACTGGGGCGTTCCGCTGCCTTTCTTCCTGCATCGCGAAACCGGTGCGCCGCATCCGCGCACCGCCGAACTGGTCGAAGCCGTCGCCCGGCGCGTCGAAGAGGCCGGCATCGAAGCCTGGTTTGCGCTCGACCCCGTTGACCTGCTCGGTGCCGAAGCGGCGCAATACCGCAAGATGAGCGACACGCTCGACGTCTGGTTCGACTCCGGCTCGACGCACTCGAGCGTGCTGCGCGGCTCGCACCGCAGCGCACTCGCCTATCCGGCCGATCTCTACCTCGAAGGCTCGGATCAGCATCGCGGCTGGTTCCAGAGTTCGCTGCTGATCGGCTGCGCGCTGGACGGGCGGGCGCCCTACAAGGCCTTGTTGACGCACGGCTTCGTGGTCGACGGCAAGGGCATGAAGATGTCGAAGTCGAAGGGCAACGTCATCGCGCCGCAGAAGATCGCCGACACGCTTGGCGCCGACATTCTCCGCCTGTGGGTCGCGGCCACCGACTATTCAGGCGAACTGTCGATCTCGGACGAGATCCTCAAGCGCGTCGTCGAAGCCTACCGCCGCATCCGCAACACGCTGCGCTTCCTGCTCGCCAACACCTCGGACTTCGACCCGGCGCTCGACATGCCACTGGTCGAAAACTGGCTGGAGATCGATCGCTACGCGCTCGCCATGACCCGGCAACTGCAGGCGCAATGCGAAGCCGACTACGAACGTTTCGAGTTCCACCGCGTCGTCCAGTCGCTGCAGACCTTCTGTTCCGAGGATCTCGGCGGCTTCTATCTCGACATCCTCAAGGACCGGCTGTACACCACCGCCGCCGGTTCGCCGGCTCGCCGCTCGGCGCAAGCGGCGCTGTGGCACATCCTGCAGTGCCTGACCAGGCTGATGGCGCCGGTGCTCTGCTTCACTGCCGAAGAAATCTGGCAGCTGCAGACCGGCGACGGCGAACAGTCGGTGATGCTCCAGACCTGGCAGCCGCTGCCGGCCCCGGCCGCCGAGGCCGAACTGCTAAGCAAATGGCAAGCGCTTCGCGGCTACCGGGCGGCCGTCATGCGCGCCCTCGAAGAGCTGCGGATCGAAGGCCGCATCGGATCGTCGCTGCAGGCCGAGGTGAAGATCCACTGCGACGGGGAAAAGCATGACCTGCTCGCTTCGCTCGGCGACGATCTGCGCTTTGTCTTCATCTGCTCGCAGGCGACGGTGATTCGCGACGCCAGCGAGCAGCTGCTCTGTGCCCCGCTGTCTGACGCCAAGTGCGAGCGCTGCTGGCACGTCCGCGCAGACGTCGGGGTAAACCCCGAGCACCCGGGTCTCTGCGGCCGCTGCATCGACAACCTGTACGGCGAAGGCGAAATCCGTGCCTTCGCGTAACATCGACCGCTGGCTGTGGCTGGCCGGGATCATCGTCGTCCTCGACCAGGTCAGCAAGTGGCTGATCCTCGCCTGGCTGCAACCCGGCGATTCGATCTACGTCGCACCCTTCTTCAACTGGGTGCTGACCTTCAACCCCGGCGCCGCTTTCAGCTTTCTGGCCGACGCCGGCGGCTGGCAGCGCTGGTTCTTCACCGCCCTGGCGCTCGCCGTCGCCGCCTGGATCGTCAGCATCCTGCCCCGCCACAGCGGCGAATTCCGGCTCTCGCTGGCGCTCACCCTGATCCTCGGCGGCGCCCTCGGCAACGTCATCGACCGCCTGCGCTTCGGCGCCGTGATCGACTTCATTCAGTGGCACGCGGCCGGCTTCTACTGGCCCGCTTTCAACATCGCCGACGCAGCGATCAGCGTCGGCGCCGTGCTGATGGCCTGGGACCAGTTCGCCACCCGCCCTGCGGCGCCGGCTTCCGACCCCGACCAGCGCCGGCAAAAGCCGTGAAAAGCCAACACGAAAACCGAACCGGGATGACAGCAATGCCGCACAACGACGCACTTTCCCCGACCGACCCGGCAACGGTCCGGCCGGACAGCTATCTGACCCTGCACTACCGCCTCGCCGACCTCGCCGGCAGCGAGTACGTCAGTACCTTCGATCTCTCGCCGGCCACCCTGCAAATGGGTAGCGGCCAACTGGCCGAAACGCTGGAGAACTGCCTGCTCGGGCTGCCCGTCGGCGGGCGCCACGTCTTCGAGCTTGCCGGTCTCGACGCCTTTGGCAGCCACAACCCCCGCCTGGTCGAACGGATTGCCCGCAGCGCCCTGCCGCCGGAGATCGAACTGCAGGTCAATTCGCTGATCGAATTCACGTCGCCCAACGGCACCTCCGGTTTCGCCGGCTTCCTGCGCGAACTGAACGAGAGCAGCGCGCTGTTCGACTTCAACCATCCGCTGGCCGGCAAACCGATCCGCTTCGAAGTCGAAGTCATCGCCATCATGTGAGGCCCCGTATGCAGGTCATTCTCGCCAATCCCCGCGGCTTCTGCGCCGGCGTCGAACGTGCCATCGCCATCGTCGAACGCGCCATCGAAAGATTCGGCGCGCCGATCTACGTCCGCCATGAAGTGGTGCACAACCAGTTCGTCTGCGACGACCTGCGCACCAAGGGCGCAATCTTTGTCGACCAGCTGAGCGAAGTCCCCACCGGCAGCATCGTCATCTTCAGCGCCCACGGTGTCGCCAAAGCGGTGATCAGCGATGCCGAGACGCGCGGCCTCAAGGTCTTCGATGCCACCTGTCCGCTGGTCACCAAGGTACACCTGGAAGTTGCCCGGATGCGTCGCGCCGGCCGGGAGATCGTCATGATCGGCCACAAGGGACACCCCGAGGTCGAGGGAACCATGGGCCAGAGTGCCGACGGCATGTATCTGGTCGAGACCGTGAGCGACGCCCGGCAGATCGAAGTGCGAACCCCGGACCGTCTGGCCTATGTCACCCAGACCACCTTGTCGATGGACGACGCCGCCGGGGTGATCGCGGCGCTCAAGGAACGTTTTCCGGCAATCATCGGCCCGCGCAAGGACGACATCTGCTACGCGACGCAGAACCGGCAGGATGCCGTCAAGCAACTGGCCCGCAGCAGCGAGGTGGTGATCGTCGTCGGCAGCCGGTCGAGTTCCAACTCGAACCGGCTGCGCGAAGTCGCCGAACTGATTGGCAGCCGCGCCTACCTGGTCGATCAGGCCGAACAGATCGACCCCGCCTGGCTCAGCGGCGTTGGCCACATCGGCGTCACGGCTGGCGCGTCGGCACCCGAAGTCCTGGTTCAGAACGTCGTCGACCGACTCTCGGCGGGCGACCCGACCGTCGTCGGCCGCCTTGACGGCGCCGAGGAGAACGTGACGTTCGCCCTGCCGCGCGAGTTGCAGTAGTCCTCATCGTTGGCATCGTCGGCATCGAGCCGGGAAAAGCGAGCTTTCAGCGCACGCCGGCGTCGCCGGTCGAATGGCTGCGTCCGCTTTCTCTGCCATCGAAACGGACTTCGAAGCGCCGCTCGCTGCTTACCGCAACGCCGTCGATCTCGCCTGGACGAAAGCGCAGACGGGCAAATGCCGCGACCGCAGCATCGGCGAAAGCGGCCGGCAAATCGCTGCTTTCGAGTTCAACCCGATCGACCGCGCCGTCAGCAGCGACCAACACCCGCAAGAGAACCTTGCCAACGCCCGCATTGGCACTGTCCGGGTTCTCCGGCGCCTCGATCAAGGGCGCCTCCTGCAGCAGCGGCGCCACCGTCAGTTCGGCCGGTGAAAAATACCAGCTCCCCGAGGGAACATCGAGCACCGTCGCGAGGTAATCCGGCACCTGTGCCACCAGTCGCCGCTCGCCGAGAGCCGTCAGCAGCAGCGCCGCAGACGGCGACCCGGTCTGCCGTTGAGCGCGTGCGGGATCATCCACCGGCGGTGCCTGATCGCTGCGCGACAGCGGCTCATCCCCGGGCCTCGTCGGCGCAGCCGCGTCCGCTTCGCCGGGCAGCAGGACCGCCGCCAACACCCCTTGCGAACCCGCGCTCGGCAGCACCGGTCGGTGTAACGACCAGAGCAGCAGATGCAGCAGCAGCGACGCCAGCAGCGCCGCAAACAGTCTCCTGTGCCGCGTCCATTCGGCTCCGGCCGAGAAAAACAGTGTCAAGAAGCGCCCCATGTGCAGGAAAGATATGCCGGAAGATAGTCGATACCCAAGCCGCCGGCAGCAGAATTCTATCGTCGCAGGCAGCACAGGCCGTGCCACTCATCCACCCCAGGGCGCCGCATATCGCCTGGCATTGGATCGCCGGTGACCCTCGACTATGATTCGTAAGCTACCCGCGAACGCTGCCCATCCCTGACCCGCCCGAGGAAATGCTTTGAAAAGACCCGCAGGCTTCACCCTGATCGAAGTCATGATGGTGGTCATCATCATCGGCATCCTCGCCGCCATCGCCGTTCCCAACTACAGCGATTACCTCACCCGCTCGCGGATCACCCAGGCGACGTCGGGGCTGGCCGAGAGGCGAGTGCGGATGGAGCAGTTCTTTCAGGACAATCACACCTATGTCGCGGCGCCTCCCTGTGCCGCCGACAACAGCGGCAATTACTTCAATTTTTCGGCGACCTGCCCCGCTGCGGGGGAGGCCGAAGTGTATCTCCTGACCGCCACCGGCAAGAGTTCGATGACCGGTTTCGTGTATACCCTCAACCAGGCCAACGCCCGCACCACCACCATCGATGCCGCCACAGCCCCGGCCGGCTGGGGAACGGCAGAGGTGAACTGCTGGGTGACCAGCAAGGGTGGTGGCTGTTGAAAGCGTTGCGTGGCTTCAGCCTGATCGAGCTGATCGTCGGCATGCTCATCTTCGGCATCCTGCTCGCCCTCGCCATGCCCGCTTTCAGCAACTGGCTGCGCAATGCCAGGGTGCGCACCACCGCCGAGTCGGTGCAGAACGGCCTGCAACTGGCGCGGGCGGAAGCGGTGCGGCGCAATACCCCGGTCGGCTTCCATCTCGTCAGCACCACCGGTGCCGACTGCGCCCTCGACACTACCGGTCCGGACTGGGTCGTCAGCCTCGACGACCCGAGCGGCCTCTGCGGCACCCCCTCATCAGACACGGTGGCGCCGCGGATCATCCAGTCACGCAGCGCAGCCGAGGGTGGCGCGGCGACGACCATCGCATCGAATACATCATCGTTTGGCTTCAACAGCCTGGGGCGCGCCACACCCGCCGGCAATGTCAATTTCTCGAGCACGAGCGGCGAAGCCTGCCTTGAGGACGGCGGGCCGGTGCGTTGCCTGCGGGTCGTGGTCAGCCTTGGCGGCCAGATCCGGATGTGCGATCCTGCCCTGCCCGACGGCGATACCCAGGCCTGCCGCCCATGAACCGGACTTCAAATCTCGTCCGGGCGCAGGCGGGCGTCATGCTGCTCGAAGCGCTGATCGCGGTCCTCATCTTCTCGCTCGGGATTCTTTCGCTGGTCGCCCTGCAGGCCACATCGATCCAGCTGGCGAGTGACGCCAAATACCGCGTTGACGCGAGCCTGCTGGCCGACAAGCTGATCGGACAGATGTGGGCCAGCGGTGGCACGGCAGAGAATCTCAAAGCCAGTTTCGAGCGGGGCGGCGCAGCCTACCAAACCTGGCTAGACAGCGATGTGAAAGCCACTGCCTCGCTTCCCGGCATCGTGGCCGACGATGACGATAATAAATCAACCCTGCCCTCCGTCGAAGTAAAAGTCCACGGTGTTGATCCTGACTACCCCGTGCGTCCCCCCGGAGCGAGCGCTGCGACGGTGACAGTTACCATTTACTGGCGCACTCCCCAAATGAGGCCGGACGATCGGCACCGTCACGTCGTCACCTCACAAATCGCTTTCCCGACGCCGTGATGAAAAAAACGCCTTCCCACCCTCTCCGACCCGCTTCGCAGGCAGGCTTCACGCTCGCCGAAGTCATGGTGGCGATGGTCATCGGCATGATCGGCATGATCATCATGATGCAGGTCTTCGCCACCGCCGAAGGACAGAAGCGGACGACCACCGGCACCGGTGACGCCCAGACCAGTGGCGCCCTGGCGCTTTACGAACTGCAGCGCGACATTCGCCAGTCCGGCTATGGCGTCAACACGCCAAGCCTCCTGACCTGCGCGCTTGCTCTGGGTACGCCATCCGAGGCCACTCTCCCCGCGCTCGGCCCGGCAATCGTCAACCCTCGACAGGCAGACGGAACCCTGCTGCTGCCGGCCGGAGACGACAACACCGATACGCTGCTGGTCACCTTTGGCAGCAGCAGTGGCTCGCCCGAAGGCGATGCGATCACCGCGATCAACCCGGGCGACCCCAAGATTCTGAACGTGCAGACCCCGGCGAACTTCGCGGTCGACGATGCGGTGATCGCCGCATCGGCTTTCGATGGAAACACTTCCTGTGCGCTGACGCTGACCCTCGACCGGGTAAGCGCCGTCGACGCCCCGCGGGTCACGGTCGATGAGGCGGGTGCCGCGGCGGGTCAATTGCTCTTCAATCTCGGCGCGACACCGACGATCCGGGCATACGCGATTCGCAACGGCAATCTCACGGTCTGTGATTACCTGAGCAATGATTGTGGCGATGAAGACGATACGGATGATCCGGAGATCTGGGTCCCGATCGCCAGCAACATCGTCAGCCTGCGCGCCGAGTATGGTCGTGACAACGACAATACCCCCGGCGTCGAAACGTGGAACCAGACCACGCCGGGCACCGGCTGCGAGTGGGCCCGGACGGCGGCGCTGCGGATCGCCGTGGTGGCCCGCAACAGCCAGGTCGACCAGGGCATCGTCACCGCCACCGTGCCGACCTGGAGGGGCGGCGTGGCCTTCGACCTGACGGAGACGGCCAACTGGCAGAACTATCGCTACAAGGTCTTCGAAACCACCGTGCCCATTCGCAATCTGCCCTGGATGGCCAAATGTTCGTGAACCCGCCCCCGCAGTTCGCTCATTGCCGCCCGCCGCATCGGCAAGGCGGCGTCGTCCTGGTCGTCGCGCTGATCATCCTGGTCGCCCTGACGCTGGCCGGCGTCGCGCTGATCCGTTCCGTCGACACCGCCAACATCATCGCCGGCAACCTCGCTTTTCATCAATCGGCGACCAATGCCGGCGAGCGAGGCACCGAACGGGCGGTTTACTGCCTGGATCGCCTCGACAAAGACAAGCTGCATGCGGGCACTAAAGGCTATGTGGCCCACCGGGTAGACCCGGATGACGTAGGCCTGGATGACGGCGACTGGGATAATTTCTGGACTGGAACGTTGGACGACGACGGCCAGGCGATGCCCGCTAACTCCCCCTACCTGGAGGATACCTGCCCAGAAGATGCCGCCGCCACCCCAGACGCCGCCGGCAACACCGTCAGATACGTCATCCACCGGCTCTGTGAGACCACCGGCAAACCGAACACCACCGCCCCCCCCAACCCCTGCACGCAGCCGCCTCCGAGTGCCTCCAGCGGCGGCAGCCAGAGCAGCGGCGGCATCGCTCCCGCAGCCCCCAAGCAGGTCTATTACCGGATCACCACGCGCATCGACGGTCCTCGCGGGACCGTCAGCTACATCCAGACCATCGTCGCCATCTGATCGATACCCGCTCCATCCTTCCCGGGAGTTCGTCATGAAAGCCTATCGACCAATCGCCAGCGCTCGACCCCTGGTCGCACTCCTCGCCCTGATCGGCAGTGTGCACGCGGCCAACACCGACCTTGCCCTGGCCCCCTTGTCGGGCGCGTCGGCGGTCCAGATCTTTCCGAACATCCTGTTCGTGCTCGACGACTCCGGCAGCATGTCCTGGAATTACCTGCCCGACTGGGCTGATCCGAATCTTGATCACAACAAACAGCTGCCCATCCCCGAGGTGCGCAGCAGCAACGCCGGCTTCAACGGCATCGCCTACAACCCGGCGCTTTTCTATCGCTCGCCAAGTTATTTCACCGCCGCCGGGCTTCCCGACACGACGAGCTATCCGAGCCAGACGAACGACGCGACGAACAACTGGTCACGGGTATTCGACAACGGCTACCTCACCGAGCGCCCGACCGTCAATCTGCAACGCGCCGCCTACTATTACACGACGGTGGCCGGCGAATACTGCACTGACCGGACGTTGCGCATCTGCCGGGCTCAAGCCGCACCCGACGACACCTACAAGGTTCCCGCCCAGCTGCGCTGGTGCCACAGCGAAGAAGCAGCGCGAGCCGCTGCTCCCGAAGCAGGCGCCTGCCGGGCGCTACAGACCGACACCTGGTTCAAGTTCCCCCGCATGCCGGAGCCGCACACCAGCCAGTTGACGATCGGCGCCGCGGGTTCGGTCGACAGCATCCGGGTCGCTGGCCAGGAAATTCTGTCGGCGCCCATTCCCTGGCAGGACGATGCCGCCGTGCTGGCCACCCGCATCGCCGCGACGATCGAGGAATGCACCTTTGGACTCGTCGGAAGCTGCACCGTGCCGGGTTATCGAGCGACTGCGGCCAACGGCGTGGTGACGATCACCGCCCCGGCAGCCGTTGATGCAACACCGGTACTGACCCAGGTCGGCAGCATCAGGGTCGACCAACGGTTCGGACGCTGGGGAGCCAACCAGGCACCGGGAGACGTTCGCCTGACAGTGATCACCAACAGCGTCGCCGCCTACCCCAAGGCATCCAGCCGGGTCGACTGCGGTGGTGTCGAAGTTGCCACCTGTAGCTACGAGCAGGAAATGACCAACTATGCGAACTGGTGGGCCTATTACCATACCCGCATGCAGGCGATGAAAACCGCCGCCAGCCACTCCTTCGCGAAGATCGACGAAACCCGGCGCGTGGGCTACATGAGCATCAACAACAACACCGGCAGCGATTTCCTGAACATCCAGGAATTCAACGGCGCGCAGAAGAAAGACTGGTACGACGAACTCTTCGCCGCGGCCCCCAGCAACAACACGCCGCTACGCGAGGCATTGTCGAAGGCCGGCTACCTCTATGCCGGCAAGTACAACCAATCGACGCTTAACGGGGTGAACGTCACCGATCCGGTGCAGTATTACTGTCAGAAGAATGCAACGATCCTGTCTACGGACGGCTACTGGACCGCAGGTGACGGCTTCAAGCTGGATGGCAACCAGGTTGGCGACCAGGACAGCAGCGAAGTCACCGTCCCGGCCAGGGTTGAACGACCGCAACTCGACGGCGGCGGGCAAGTGACTACACGGACGAAAAGCCGCCTCCTGATGACGACGACGCCAACCAAGAAACAGCCGATGAAGAAGACTGCGCAAGTCAGGAGCAGGGTCTACCCAATGTCGATCTCGACCCTGACCGTGCAGTCGATTCTCGCCAGTGAGAGCAGACAGGAGTCCCGCGAACGCGCGAAGACCTTGCAGACTGGCGAGCTCAAGCAACAGCGCAGCAGCTATACGAAGACGGTGATGCAGATCCAGGCGAGATCCACGACGAACGGTGGCAAGAACTGGAATGGAAATCATGACGGCTGGAGGAATGTCGACGAGTGCACAACGCACAAACAGGACGACACCGAAACACAATGCCGGGCCTTGGCTCCCACGACAGCAAACGAGGTCTCGGAATGCGCAGCAATAGCAGGCTACCGGGGGCCACCCAACTGGAAGACCCAGGTGACGTGTACGCGGAACGCAGACCAATGGTTTTCGGCCGAGAGGTGCAACCCGCACGCAGAATGTCGGTACGACTGGTCCGCAATTGACTCCAGATTCAAGACCTGTGATCAAACAGACCTCGCCACAGGAAAGACCCTGGTCAACTTCCCCGGCAAAACGGTCAGCAGAAACTGTTACGCCGATTGGCCCACAAACTGGTCGTCTGGCAGCGAATGCACGCCAAGCGAGGTGAAACAATGCCAGGTCGTTGCCATCTCGGGGGGCAAGTGGACATCCAACGACCCGGATTGTGTTGCTGATGGCTTCGGGGGATGGAAGTGGAAGGACGGCAGCAGGCGCTGTCAGGCCAACTGGAGCGCGTACAGCCAGAAGACCGACAAGTTCGATTCAAGAACCGATGCGTGCGTTGAAACCGAGGTGATCCGCTGCCGGTACGGCAGCGCCGTAACGACGGACGTTGCTCAATGCACGCCCGCCGATAATGGCCCGACACGTTCGCTGATCACCTGCCCAGACCTGGAATACAGCGCGTCTGCCGCAATTGGCGAGCCGATCCTCGACTGCACGGGATCGACCAGCCGGGACACAAACGGCCTGATCACGATCATCGAGTGCGCCCCGCTCCCCATCAGGAGTCAGTATGTCGCCGAGTGTCGCCCCGACGAGATCGCTGACGCCACAAATGACTACGTGACAACCACCTGCACAACGGAGTATGCGAAGGAAGGAGAAATTGACGTGAACAGGCTGGTCGTCGAAGTCGGCAATGTCTGCATTTCGCAGGCGCCGGTGGGTTGTCCGACCAACGATCCGCAGCAATGCTGGAGGAAGACCTGCGATATCGAACCCAGGAACTCGACACCGGACACGCTTGCCGATGTCGCGCAGTACTACTACATGACCGACCTGCGGACCGCGGAACTCGACAACTGCTGGCCCAATGGGGATCGGAACAAGGCCTCGGTCTGCGGCCCTGTGACTGATGCCGACGAGGGACAGCGCATGCTGACCTACACCCTGGGCCTCGGCGCATCAGGCCTGATGCAGTACGCCGATGACTACCCGAAGGCGAAGGAAGGGGACGGCTCCGATTTCGCCAGCATCCGCTGGACCACCACGGCCAATCCGGAGCAGGGCATCTGTTCGTGGCAATCGGGCGGTACCTGCGACTGGCCCCCACCGGCAAGCAATACACAGACCAACATCGACGACCTCTGGCACGCAGCGGTCAATGGGCGCGGTACCTATTACAGCGCCCGCGACCCCTCGACCCTTGCCGCCGGGATCAGCAGCGCGCTGGCCGACATCGGCATCGCCAAAGGATCGCTGGCCGCGGTCAGCGTGATCTCGCCGAACTTCACGGCCGGAGACAACAGCATCTTCGAGGTCTCCTTCGAGGTCGGCGTCTGGGCCGGTGACGTGGCCAAGCGGACGGCCGAGATCGTCGAGATCGACGGCGAGACCAAACTGATGATCTCGCAGGACGTGTCTTGGTCCGCCGAAGCGCAACTGCGCAAGAAAGCGGTGGCCGATCGCACCATTTACACCTTCGATTCCGGGGAGAAGGCCCTGACCCCGTTCGTCTGGAACGCGATCTCGACTCAGCAGCAGGCGTACCTCAGCAGGCCGCATATCGACGACCTGTCGCAAATGTGCACAGGCGGCGTCACCTGCCTCAGAGAGGAGGACAAGCCCCGCGCTGGTGGCGAGAACCTGCTCGCTTTCCTGCGCGGCAACAGCACCCACGAAGGGGAAGTGACCGATCTCGACCGCTTCTACCGCCAACGCCTGGTCAAGGGTCGCGAGGAACACCGGCCGCTGGGTGACATCGCCGGCTCCGAAGCGGTCTACGTCAAGGCGCCGCCGTGGAACTACGTCGATCAGCAGTATGCCCAGTTCAAGGCGGCCCAAAAGACGCGCCGGGCGATGGTCTATGTCGGCGCCAACGACGGCATGCTGCATGCCTTCCATGCCGACGACGACGCAGAGAACGGCATCAAGGGCGGTGACGAAGCCTGGGCGTACATCCCTGCGCTGGTCTTTCCCCGGCTCTACAAGCTCGCGGACAAGAATTATCCCGGCAATCACCAATTCATGGTCGATGGCACGCCGGTGATGGGTGACATCTGCGCCGACACGGCCGCCAACTGCGGGAGCGCAGACAGCCCCGATCTCTGGAAGACGATTCTGGTCGGCGGCCTGAATCGTGGCGGACGGGGTTACTACGCCCTCGACATCACCGACCCGCTCGCACCCAAGGCCCTGTGGGAATTCAGCGACGACAACCTGGGCTACAGCTACGGCAACCCCTTGATCACCAAACTCAAGGATGGCACCTGGGTGGTCATCGTCGCTTCGGGTTACAACAACACGAGCCCCGGCGACGGCCAGGGACGCCTGTTCATCCTCAATGCCAACACCGGCGAGCTGATCAGGACCCTCGCCAGCAGCGCGGGAGACGCGACCACACCGAGCGGTCTCGCGCGGATCAGCGCCTGGGCCAACTTCCCGGAGGTCAATAACACCGCCGAACGTGTTTATGGCGGCGATCTGCTCGGCAACCTGTGGCGCTTCGATGTCAACGGCGACATCCCTCCGGATGGCCACGACGCCCATCGCCTGGCGACGCTGGAAGATGCGGCCGGCAACGCGCAACCGATCTCGACCCGGCCCGAACTCGGCAAGGTCAGAAACCATCCGGTGGTCTTTGTCGGCACCGGCAAGCTGCTCGGCCCGAGCGACTTCGATCCGGTCAACGAGAATGCTCCCAAGTTCCAGCCGCAATCGTTCTACGCCATCAAGGACCGACTGGACGCCACCGACTACGGGAACCCGCGCGAGCGCGAGGTGGTCAAGGGCGACGCAACAGTCCAGTCATTTACCGCCTGGACGATCGGCAGCGGAAAGTGCCCGGAGAATGTTGGCTTCTGCAAGGCAGCCGATTCGACGGTGGTCGTCAACCCTCGCATTACAGGCGAAACGGCCGAAGCCTATGCGGCACGCCTTGAGGAAGCCCGGCAGACCGCGCAGCATGCCATCAAGGACGCCATGGGCCCGTACAACGATGGCTGGTATCTGGACTTGCCGGGCGACGGTGAACAGAGCAACACCGACCCGAGCCTGCAACGCAAGACCCTCGTCTTCACCACCAACCGTCCGCTCGAAGGCGGCGGATGCGTGCCCACGGCGACGAGCTTCCGTTATTTCCTCGACTACCGGACCGGCAATGCGATTGAAGGAACCGAGGGCATCATCGGCGTCAAGATCGGCGATTTTCTCGCTACCCGGGCAGCCGTGGTGGTGCTGAGCGACGACCGGCTTTACGGGCTCACCCGTACCGACCGGCCGGGGACCGAGGAAGGTGAGATCCCGACCCCGCCGCCAGGCGAGACGGTTCGCCGGGTCTCGTGGCGCGAACTGGTCACCGAGTGAGCGACCATGCATCGGCTAAGCTGCACCTGCCCACTTGGGGCCAAACCAGGCAGAGCGGACAAGCGGCCTGATGACCCGAAGCAGGATGCTGATGCTGCTTGCGCTGGCAATCGCCTGCGCGGTCGGCGCCTACGGGTATCACGCGGCTCGCCCCGCCGCCGGCACGCAGGCGAAGCCGGTCCCGCCGGTGCCGGTGACGGTCGCCAGCGCCGCACTCGGCGAGTTGCCGATCGTGCTCGAAGTGGTCGGGCGAGCCGAAGCGTACGAGAGCGTCACCCTGATGTCGAGAATCGATGGCCAGGTGGCCAGCGTACGCTACCGCGAAGGGCAGCAGGTCAGGCAGGGGGAATTGCTGATCCTCCTCGACGCCGGCGATTTCGAAGCCCGGGCGCGGCAGGCGCAGGCCAATCTGGCGAGGAACGAGGCGCTGCTGGCCAGGGCCCGGACCGACGTCGAGCGCTACGTCGCCCTGCAGGCTCGCGGTTTCGTCTCCGAGGAAAAGGTCAACGAGCTACGCACCACGGCAGCGGCAGCGGCAGCAAGCGTCAAGGCTGACCAGGCGGCGCTCGAACTCGCGCGGCGTCAGCTCTCCTACACCACCATCCGCGCGCCTTTTACCGGTGTCGTCGGCGCTCGGCTGGTCTTTCCGGGTTCGGCGGTCAAGCTCAATGAGACGGTACTCGCCGTCGTCAATCGCGTGCAGCCGCTCTATGTGACCTTTTCGGTGGCCGAGAAGTACCTGCCCCGTCTGCGTAGTGCGATGCGTCGCGGGGATCTGCACGCGCGGATCACGATCCCCGGCGACAGCGATCCGGGCCAGTCGCTCGCGGCGACCATCGGCTTTATCGACAACGCCGTCGATGCCACGACGGGTACCATCCAGTTGAAAGCCCTGCTGGAAAATCGCGAGCAGCAGCTGACCCCCGGACAGTTTCTCGATGTCAGCATTTCGCTCGACACCCTGACCCATGCCGTCGTCGTTCCTGCCGAGGCGGTACAGCAGGGGCCGGACGGCACTTTTCTGTTCGTCGTGCGCCCCGACGACACTGTCGACATCCGGCAGATCGAGGTCCAGGCCACTTACCGCGGACTGGCGGCAATCGCGAGCGGCCTTGCCGCCGATGAAACCATCGTCGTCGACGGCCAGCTCAGACTGACCGCGGGCGCCCCGATATTAGTCAAGAGTCGCCGGCCGCCGGCGGCAGTCAAAGCGATCGATGGCGCTGCCGCACTCTCGCCGCCAGTCGCCGGGCCGGCTCGCTGAACTGCGGCGCATGAATCTGTCCGAAGTCTGCATTCGTCGCCCGGTAATGACCACCTTGCTGATGGCGGCCTTGCTCCTTTTCGGTCTCGTCGCCTATCGCGCCTTGCCCGTTTCCGAACTGCCGAATGTCGATTTTCCGACCATTTCGGTCACCGCGAGTCTGCCCGGCGCGTCACCGGAAACCATGGCGGCAGCGGTTGCGACGCCCCTCGAGGGACAATTCTCGACCATCGCCGGTCTCGACTCGATGACCTCGACCAGCGCCCAGGGTTCGACGGCGATCACGCTGCAGTTCTCGCTCGAGCGCAACATCGATGCCGCAGCCCAGGACGTTCAATCGGCCATCTCCGCCGCCTTGCGTCGCCTGCCGCCGAACATGCCCTCACCACCCTCTTTCCGCAAGGTGAACCCGGCCGACTCACCGGTCTTCTACATCGCCATGTCGTCCCTGACGCTGCCGCTGTCGCTGGTGAACGAATACGCCGAAACCCAGCTCGCGCAACGTCTGTCGACCATTGCCGGTGTCGCCCAGGTGCAGATCTATGGTTCGCAGAAGTTCGCCGTCCGCATTGAGGCCAACCCCGATCAGCTCGCCAGCAGGGGAATCGGCATCGACGAGCTGCAGCAGGCGCTGTCGCAGAACAACGTCAATCAGCCGATCGGCCAGCTCGACGGCCGCCGCCAGAGCTTTGCCATCCGCGATGACGGGCAACTGAGCCAGGCCGCCGCCTACCGGCCGCTGATCATCACCTGGCGCAACGGCGCGCCGGTTCGCCTCGAGGAGGTGGCCAACGCGGTCGACAGCGTCGAGAACAAGCGTATCGCCAGCTGGAATGTGGACCAGCGGGCGATCGTCCTCGCCGTGCAGCGCCAGCCCGGCGCCAATACGATCGAAACGGTCGCCGCCATCCGGGAGGTGCTGCCGTCTTTCCAGTCCAGGTTGCCGGCTGCGATCGAAATGAAGGTGCTCTTCGATCGCAGCGTCTCGATCCGGGAAGCGATCGACGACGTCCAGTTCACGCTGCTTCTCGCGGGCCTGCTGGTGCTGCTGGTGATCCTGCTCTTCCTGAGGAACCTGTCGGCAACGCTGATCCCCAGTCTGGCACTGCCGATTTCGATCATCGGCACCTTCGGCGCCATGTCGATTCTCGGCTACAGCCTCGACAACCTGTCACTGCTCGCCCTCACCCTGTCGGTCGGCTTCGTCGTCGATGACGCGATAGTCATGCTGGAGAACATCGTCCGGCACGTCGAACGGGGCGAGACACCGTTCGAGGCGGCGATCAAGGGGGCGCGCGAGATCGGCTTCACGATCATTTCGATGACCGTCTCGCTGATCGCCGTCTTCATTCCGGTCCTCTTCATGCGCGGCATCGTCGGCCGCCTGCTGCACGAATTCGCGGTCACCATCTGCGTTGCCATCCTGGTTTCGGGTCTCGTCTCGCTGACCCTGACGCCGATGCTCTGCAGCCGTTACATCACGCACACCGATCCAGCAGCCCATGGTCGCACATTCCAGCTTTTCGAGCGCTTTTTTGCCACCCTGCACGCCGCTTACGAGCGGACCCTGAGGCTGGCCATGCGACACCCGCGGATGGTGCTGGCGAGTTTCCTGGCAACGCTGCTGCTGAGCGGACTGCTTTTCGCGGTGACGCCCAAGGAGTTCCTGCCGAGCGGCGACTCCGGCCGCATCATCGCCTTCACCGAAGGCGCACAGGACGTCTCCTTTGCGGCGATGGTCGAGCATCAGCGCGCGCTGGCCGAAATCGTCGCCCAGGAACCCGATATCAGCTCGTTCATGTCCGCGGTGGGAGCCGGCGGTGTCCGGCCGACGGCCAACACCGGCACCCTCTTCATGATTCTCAAAGCGCGCGACGAGCGCCACTCGTCGCCTGACGAGATCATTCAGCGCCTGCGTCCCAAGCTGGCTGAAGTGCCGGGCATCAAGGCCTACCTGCAGAATCCCCCGGTCATCCGGATCGGCGGCCAGCTGACCGCCGCACAGTATCAGTACACGCTGCAGGACACCGACCTCGAGCAGCTTTATCAATGGACCGCCACCCTCACCGATGGCGTCCGCCGGCTGCCCGGATTCATCGACGTGAGCAACAACCTCAACCAGCTCAGCCCGGTGATTGCGCTCGACATCGACCGCGACAAGCTGGCCACTGTCGGCCTCAGCTACGGCCAGGTGGAAGACGCCCTGCAGAGCGCATTCAGCGCGCGACAGATATCCACCATCTACGGCACCAGCAATCAGTACCAGGTCATCCTCGAAGTGGCTCCGGCCTACCAGGCCGATCCCGAATCGCTGCCCAGGCTGCATGTCCGCAGCAGCAGCGGCAAGCTGGTCCCGCTCGACACGGTTGCCCGCTTCAGTCGCAAGACGCAGGCCCTGACCGTCAACCACCAGGGGCAATTACCAGCGGTGACGATTTCCTTCAACCTGCTGCCGGAAGTCTCGCTCGGCCAGGCTGTGGACAGGATCAGGACGCTGGAACAGGAACTGCTTGTCCCGGCTTCGCTCAACACCAGCCTGCAAGGGACCGCGCAGGCCTTCCAGGCATCACAGCAGGGCCTGGGGATACTGCTCCTGATGGCGATTCTCGTGGTGTACCTGGTGCTCGGTGTACTCTACGAGAGTTTCATTCACCCCTTGACCATTCTTTCGGGTCTGCCCTCCGCCGGTCTCGGCGCGCTGCTGACGCTGCTTGTCTTTGGCGTCGATCTCAGTCTCTACGCCTTTGTCGGCATCATCATGCTGGTCGGCATCGTGAAGAAAAACGCCATCATGATGATCGACTTCGCGCTGACGCAACAACGCCAGTTGCAGAGCACCGCCAGCGACGCGATCTTCCAGGCCTGTCTGATCCGCTTCCGGCCAATCATGATGACCACCATGGCGGCGCTGGTCGGCACCCTGCCGATCGCCCTGGGCATCGGCGCCGGCGCCGAGGTCCGGCGGCCGCTCGGCCTCGCGGTGGTCGGCGGCCTGCTGCTCTCGCAGTTCCTCACCCTCTACCTGACGCCGGTGGTGTACCTGTACCTCGATCGCTTCGCGAAGCCGCTCGCCGAAGCCAGAGAATCGTCCTGATTCGCCGATAGCCACTCGCTGCCCGACACAAGCTGCTAAAGTACGCAGCAGCCTGATTCCCGGCAGGAGATAGTTCCCCGATGAAAAAAATCTTGTCTCGCGCCGCCCTGCTGGTCCTGACCATCCTCACGCTGACCCTCGGCGGCTGTGGCAAAGAAGCCGATGACAGTGCCGGCGGGAGCGCAGAAAAGCCCGATGCGAGCAGCCTTGATGACGTCCCGACCGCCGCTTCACCGCTCGCCAGAGCGGTGACTCGCGGTGATCTGGCGGCGATCAGGACGCTGCTCGACAGCGGTGCCGAAGTCGATGTCAGCGACGCGCTGGGCCGCACGCCGCTGCACATGGCGGCTTTTTACGGGCGCACCCGGGCCACTGAGCTTCTGCTGGCCAGCGGGGCAGACATCGACGCCCGCGACCGGATCGGGATGACGCCACTGCACGCCGCGGTCCTGTCCGGGGGCAGGCACGAAGTCGAACTGCTGCTCAACCGGAAAGCCGACGCGAATGCGCGAACCGACACCGGCCAGACGCCGCTTCATCTGGCCGCCGCGACCGGCCAGCCCCGTGTCACGCGAGTCCTCCTCGCCGGCGGTGCCGACCCCAGCGTCAAGGACAAGACGGGCAAGATGCCGATCTTCTACGCGTCAAGGAACCAGCATCCGATCACCAGCGAGGTCCTCCGGTCGGCAGTTGCGAAAAACTGAAAATCGGCGCCGCCAGAACTGCTGATACGCAGTGGCGACCGCTCGGAACGAACGCTGCATCACCGAAGGATACGGATCACGCTTTCTTGAGCGCCTCATCGCGCAGTTCCCGCCGCAGGATCTTGCCGACGTTGGTTTTTGGCAACTCACCGCGAAATTCGACCTGGCCCGGCACCTTGTAGCCCGTGAGGTGCTCTCGACAATGGGCGACCAAAGCCTCGGCAGTCAGCGCCGGATCCTTCCTGACGACAAAGATCTTCACCGCCTCTCCGGATTTGTCATGAGGCACACCGACGGCAGCGACTTCGAGAACGCCAGGATGCAGGGCAACGACATCTTCGACTTCATTCGGGTACACATTGAAACCGGAAACCAGAATCATGTCCTTCTTGCGGTCGACGATGCGGACGAAGCCGGCGTCGTCCATCACCGCAATGTCACCGGTCAGGAGAAAACCGTCGGGCATGATGACCTTGGCGGTCTCGTCAGGACGGTTGTAATAACCCTTCATCACCTGCGGACCGCGGATGCACAGCTCGCCACGCTCGCCGAGCGGAACGTCGACGCCGGCGTCGTTGCGAATGACGACTTCGGTCGACGAGATCGGCACCCCAATGGCACCGGTGTAGGCGGCGATGTTGAGGGGATTGATGGTCGCCGCCGGCGAGGTTTCGGTCAGACCATAGGCCTCGATCAGCGGCTTGCCGGTCACCGCTTTCCACTTCTCGGCGACCGCTCGCTGCACCGCCATCCCGCCGCCGAGGGTGACCTTGAGCGAGCTGAAATCAAGCGCGCAGAAGGCGTCGTTGTGCAGCATGGCATTGAACAGCGTATTGACGCCGGTGATCACGGTGAAGGGGTGCTTGGCGAGTTCCGCGACAAAAGCCGGAATGTCCCGCGGATTGGTAATCAGCAGGTTGCCGGCACCGATCTTGAAGAAGGTGAAACAGTTGGCTGTCAGGGCAAAGATGTGGTATAGAGGCAGCGCCGTGACCACCAGCTGCGACTCGGTGCCGAGCGCCGGCCTGATCCATGCGTGCGCCTGCGCGAGATTGGCCAGAATGTTGCGATGCAGGAGCATGGCGCCTTTCGAGAGGCCGGTCGTGCCGCCCGTATATTGCAGAAAAGCCAGATCTTCCTGGCTCACGCGGACCGACTTCAGCTCGCTGGACGCACCCTTGGCGAGCGCCGCGCGAAAGGTGACCGGACGCGGCAGGGTCCACGCCGGAACCATCTTTTTGACATATTTGACGACGAAGTTGACGACTGTGCCTTTGGCAAAACCGAGCATGTCGCCCAGCCGCGCGACGACGATGTGCTTGATCGGGGTCTTCGCTACGACCTGCTCGAGCGTGACGGCAAAATTCTCCAGAATGACGATCACTTCGGCGCCCGAATCGTTCAGCTGATGCGCAAGCTCGCGTGGCGTGTACAAGGGATTGACGTTCACCACGACATAACCCGCCCGCAAGGCACCGAAGATACAGATGGGGTATTGCAGCACGTTCGGCATCATCAATGCGACTCGTGTCCCCTGCGGCAACTTGAGCACTGACTGCAGATAGGCAGCAAAATCCCGTGACAACTTGTCGAGTTCCCCGTAGGTCAGTTCTGCCCCCATGTTGATGTAGGCCACACGGTCGCGATACTGGCCAACGCTTTTCTCGAACAGTTCGCCAAGCGACTGGAATTCGTTCAGATCAATCTCGGCGGGAACGCCTTTCTGATAACTCTGCAGCCAGATCTTCTCCATCTGCTCTTCTCCTGGGTGACTTCTTCTGTATGGAAAAAGGCGTCGCCGTCACCAACCGTAGACGGTCCGCCGGTCGTCTGCCAAAAAACTCCGACATGGTTGAGACTACGGTTTTCATTCTAAGGGATTTCATGCACGTTCCACGGACGCCAGCGCATGCCGGGGACAAAGGGCGAGCGCCAGCGAGTCTGGTCTTCAGGAGAAGCCGCAGAGCGGGGTTGATGCGCGGGTGGTCGGTGAGCGACTGATGGGCGCTCAGCAGGGAATCGAGGCGGCGGCCGTAGACGGCCAGACTCAGCGCTCCAGGTATTTCAGCTTGTCCGGCTTCTGATTCCACTCATCGGCGTCGGGCAGGGGCTCGATGCGTTCGACGATGACCGGCCATGTCTGAGCCAGTTCGGCGTTGAGCGCAATGAAGCGACGCTGGGCTTCGGGCACATCGTCCTCGGCAAAAATCGCTTCTGCCGGACACTCCGGAACACATAGCGTGCAATCGATGCACTCTTCCGGGTCAATGACGAGGAAGTTTGGCCCCGCGTGAAAGCAGTCTACAGGACATACGTCAACGCAGTCCGTGAATTTGCATTTGATACAGTTTTCAGTAACAACGTACGTCATCGTCGCGCTTCGGCAAATTGAGACGACGACTATAGCCTATTTGGCCTTGCCAGGACAGACCTGCGGCTTCCCTTGTCGGGATTTTTTCGCTAGCATTGGATGGCTGGCTCGCTGTAACCTATGCCAATCGCCATGCTACCCGCCGCTGCCAGGCACGCCAATTCCAGATCCCGCAAGAGGCTTTTCAATGAGTGAATACATCCATCACGTTACGGACGACAGCTTCGGTACCGAAGTGCTGCAATCGATCGAACCTGTCCTGGTTGATTACTGGGCCGAATGGTGCGGTCCCTGCAAGGCGATTGCACCGCTGCTCGACGACATCGCCCTCGACTATGCCGGTCGCCTGAAGGTCGTCAAGCTCAATATCGACGAGAATCAGAAGATCCCGGCCAGTTACGGCATCCGCGGCATTCCGACGCTGATGCTGTTCAAGAACGGCAATGTCGAAGCGACCAAGGTCGGGGCGCTATCCCGCTCGCAGTTGATAACCTTCATTGACAGCAATCTCTAAAACCTATACCCTGCCCGTCTGAAGGTTTCACTGGTGCAAAGCTTGGCCCCCCGGAAATTTGCGGGCCGCACGCAACCTTCAGGCATCCTCTCCCTTAGCACTACCCCTGCCGGCTTCACGGCACTCCTCCCTGCACGCGTTTATTCGCGGCGACGCGCACAGTGCGTTTGGTTTTTCCTTTCTCCGTCTCCAGCACATGCACCTATCCGAACTCAAGGCACTCCATGTCAGCCAGCTTCTCGACATGGCCATCAACAACAATGTCGATGGCGCAAACCGGCTGCGCAAGCACGAACTCATCTTCGCCCTGCTCAAAAATCAGGCCAGGAAAGGTGAGAGCATTTTCGGCGACGGTACGCTGGAAACGCTGTCCGATGGTTTTGGCTTCCTCCGTTCACCTGATACCTCCTATCTCGCCAGCACCGACGACATCTACGTCAGCCCAAGCCAGATCAGGCGCTTCAACCTGCACACCGGGGACACCATCGAGGGTGAAATCCGCACCCCGAAGGATGGAGAGCGCTACTTTGCGCTGGTCAAGGTAGACAAGATCAACGGTGAAGTACCCGAGGCATCGAAGAACAAGATTCTCTTCGAGAATCTGACGCCCCTGCACCCGGCCGAACATCTGAAACTCGAGCGCGATATTCGCGGGGAAGAGAACATCACCAGTCGCATCATCGACATCATCGCGCCCATCGGCAAGGGCCAGCGCGGTCTGCTGGTGGCCAGCCCGAAAAGCGGGAAGACAGTCATGATGCAGCACATCGCGCATGCCATCACGACCAACCACCCGGACGTCACGGTGATCGTTCTGCTGATTGATGAACGCCCGGAAGAAGTCACCGAGATGACCCGTTCGGTGCGCGGCGAGGTCGTCGCCTCGACCTTCGACGAACCGGCGACCCGCCACGTACAGGTCGCCGAAATGGTCATCGAGAAGGCCAAGCGGCTGATCGAGCACAAGCGGGATGTGGTCATTCTGCTGGACTCGATCACTCGCCTGGCGCGCGCTTACAACACCGTTCAGCCGGCCTCCGGCAAGGTCCTGACGGGCGGCGTGGACGCCAACGCACTGCAGAAGCCGAAACGCTTTTTTGGTGCGGCGCGCAATATCGAGGAAGGCGGCTCGCTGACCATCATTGCCACCGCCCTGATCGATACCGGCAGCCGCATGGACGACGTGATCTACGAAGAGTTCAAAGGCACCGGCAACATGGAGATCCACCTGGATCGCCGCATGGCCGAGAAGCGCGTCTACCCGGCAATCAACGTCAATCGGTCGGGCACGCGGCGCGAGGAATTGCTGCTCAAGCCCGACGTTCTGCAAAAGATGTGGGTTCTGCGCAAACTCCTCTACAACATGGACGATCTCGAAGCCATGGAGTTTCTGCTCGACAAGATCAAGGCGACCAAGAACAACGCCGAATTTTTTGACTCCATGCGCCGCTGATCGGCCCGGACAGCCACAGCCACGACCGGCTACCGCTGAAAGCGGATTGCAGATGAGGTCAAAATCACCGATAATCCCGTTTTTTCCGGATTTCTCATCTTTCGGCCGCCGCCCAGCGACGGCCCGACAGCTCTAACGCACAGGAAAAGCATCATGAAAGACAACGTCCATCCTGCATACAACGAAATCGCGGTGACCTGCTCCTGCGGCAACCACTTCACCACCCGGTCGACGATGAAGAAAGCGCTGCACGTCGAGGTCTGTGCGGCCTGCCATCCTTTCTACACCGGCAAGCAGAAGATCATCGATACGGCTGGCCGGGTCGAGAAGTTCAACCAGAAGTACGGCGCCATGCGCAAGCCGGCCTAACGTCGACCGGTGTCGATAGAAAAGGCAGCCCCGCGGCTGCCTTTTTCATTTCCGTTCACCGATGCCGCCAGAACCCCGCCTGCAGATGCCAGTCGAATCGGAGCATGCCCGTTTCAGGGGCGTTTCAATGCCGCTCGGCGGCTGGACCGTGGCCCTCCTGCTCGGTGTCTACGTACTCGCCGGGCTGACCGGCCACGACCCCTGGAAACATGATGACGCAGTCACCATCGGCGTCGTCCATGACCTGATCGCGACCGGAAACTGGCTGACGCTGAGCCTTGCCGGCCGCCCTTACCCCGACGCCCCCCTCTACTACTGGGTAGCCGCTGCCAGCGGCCATCTGTTTTCCTGGCTGCTGCCCCTGCATGAGGCGGCACGACTGGCCAGCGGCCTGTTCACGCTGCTCGCCCTGGGCTTCATCCTGCTCGCCGCGCGCGAACTGCACGGGCGCGAGCAGGCGCCAGCGGCACCCCTGCTGCTGGCCGGCAGCATCGGTTTCCTCTTCCATGCCCACGAAGCCCAGCCCATGCTGGCCACGCTGACGGCGCACACGGCCGCTTACTGGGGTCTGACACAGATCGGCAGGCGACCGCTGCGCAGCGCGCTCTGCTTCGGTTCGGCACTGGGTGCCGGCTTTCTCGCCAATGGCCTGGCAGGCATGCTGCCGCTGCTGCCAGTGGCGGCATTTGTCGTCTGGCGATCCGACAACCGCCAACGTTCGGCCATGCTCCTGCTGGCTTCACTGGTGCTCGCCTGTGTCGTGGTCGGCTGCTGGCTGGCCGCCCTGTCTGTCGTCGCCCCCGCTTACCTTGCGTCGTTCTGGCAACACGAATTGATTCAACTGGGCGGCAGCGCGCAACCCTTGCCGGGTTTCCGGCGGCTGCTGCTGATGCTTCCCTGGTACGCCTGGCCGGCCTTCCCGCTGGTCGGCTGGACCCTGTGGGCAAAGCGCCGGCAGTTGACAAGCACTGCGCTGGTCTTGCCGATCTTCGCCCTGCTGACCACTCTGCTGCTGGTCAGCCTGTGGCTTGGGTCGGGTAGTGCGCCGGCCTTGCTGCTGCTGCCCCCGCTCGTCCTGCTGGCCGTACCAGGAGTCTTTTCGCTGCGGCGCGGCGCAGCTAACGCCTTTGACTGGTTCGGCATGATCACCTTCAGCATTTTTGCCGTGCTCGCCTGGATTGGCTGGTGCGCGATGACGTTCGGCTGGCCGGAGAAGCTCGCCCGACAGGCGGTCAGACTGGCGCCCGGATTCACGGGCCAGCTCGATCTTGCCGCGGCCGGCACTGGCCTGCTGGGCACCCTGCTCTGGGGCTGGCTGATTGCCTCAAGTCCGCGCTCGCCGATGCGCGGGATCGTGCACTGGATGGCCGGGCTGAGCTTGTTCTGGCTATTGGTCACGACCCTCTGGATGCCGTGGATCGACTACGGAAAGACCTATCGCGGAGTTTCGGCATCGCTCGCCGCCGCGCTGCCTGAAAAGCGCAATTGCATTGCCAATGCCAACGCGTCTGAAGCCCTTCTCGCTTCCCTGGATTACTTTGACAGCATCCGCACGGTCGATGCAGGATCGGCGACCGGCAAGCGCTGTGAACTGCTACTCATCCATGGCCTGGTGAAAGCTGGCGGCGCCCTCCCGGCGACCGGCGACTGGCGTCGAATCTGGGAAGGTGGCCGTCCGGTCGACCGCCGTGACAGCGAGAAACTGTACCTCTACCGGCGCCAGGCGAAACGCGCCGGCGCAGCCGGCAGGTAGGCCGAAACTGCCGCGTCAGGGCCGGATGAAGTGTTCCCGGTAGTATTTCAACTCCTCGATCGACTCGCGGATGTCGGAGAGTGCGCTGTGCTCGGTGCGCTTGACGAAGCCCTTGGCGACTTCGGGTTTCCACCGGCGGCACAGTTCCTTCAGCGTGCTGACATCAATATTTCGATAATGGAACCAGGCTTCGAGTTGCGGCATGTACTTCACCATGAAGCGACGATCCTGGCCGATCGAGTTGCCGCACATCGGGCTGGCCCCGGCCGGCACATACGCCTGGACGAAAGCCAGCGCCGCCGCTTCGACAGTCGCCTCGTCGAAGAGTGAGGTCCTGACCCGCTCGATCAGACCGGAACGGGCGTGCGTTTTCCGGTTCCACTCGTCCATCGCCAGGAGACAGGACGCTTCCTGGTGGATCGCCCAGACCGGGGATTCGGCAATGGTGCTCAGTTCGCTGTCGGTGACGACCATCGCGAGTTCAATGATGCGCTCCCGCTCCGGGTCAAGACCGGTCATTTCCATATCCAGCCAAACGAGGCGCGTGCCAGCCTGTGTCATATAATCGACCTGAACTGTAAAGACCTCATTGTGTCACAAGCGCATGCTCAATTCCTTCTCCTTCGTCTTTCTCGCCGCCCTGCTGCTGATGCTTGCCCTGCGCCTCTGGCTGGCTCGCCGGCAGATTGCGCATGTCATCGCCCATCGCAACGCCGTCCCGACCGGTTTTGCCGACCGGATCGATCTCGCAGCCCATCAGAAAGCTGCCGACTATACCGTCGCCCGCACCCGCTGTGGCCGCCTCGGCCTGTTCGTCGAAGTGGCGCTGCTGCTGGCCTTCACCTTTGGCGGCGGGCTGCAGGCGCTGCACGAGTTCTGGTCAGCGCGGCTCGATGGTCTGGCGTACGGCGTCGCCCTGATTTTCAGCTTTACCCTGCTTTCCGCGATGGTCGATCTGCCGCTGTCGATCTACCGCCAGTTTGTCATTGAAGAGAGATTCGGCTTCAACCGCATGACGCCGAAAACCTTTCTCGGCGATCTGCTGAAACAGGCGGCGCTGGCGATCGTCATCGGCACGCCGGTGTTGCTGGCTGTTCTCTGGCTGATGGAGAAGATGGGCGATCGCTGGTGGCTCTACGTCTGGCTGTTCTGGTGCGCCTTCAACCTGCTGCTCCTGTTCGCCTATCCGACCTGGATCGCGCCACTGTTCAACAAGTTCGTCCCGCTCGACGACAAGCCGTTGCGGGCACGCGTCGAGGCCTTGCTCGCCCGCTGTGGCTTCAGCAGTTCGGGCCTCTTCGTGATGGACGGTTCCAGACGATCGAGCCACGGCAATGCGTACTTCACGGGCTTCGGCAAGACGAAGCGCATCATTTTTTTCGACACCCTGCTGAGTCGCCTGCAGACGGCCGAAGTCGAAGCCGTTCTCGCCCACGAACTGGGTCATTTCAAGCACCGGCACATCGTCAAACGAATCGTTCTGCTCTTCGCCCTGTCACTCGCTTTTCTCGCCCTGCTCGGCCAGTTGATCGATGCCGACTGGTTCTTCGGCGGTCTCGGGGTCGACGCGCAGAACACCGCCCTGGGGCTACTGCTCTTCCTGCTCGCCGGACCCGTTTTCACTTTTCTGCTGACGCCGGTCATGAGCTTTCTCTCGCGTCGCGACGAGTTCGAAGCCGACCGCTACGCGGCCGCACACGCCTCGGCCCATGATCTGGCCATGGCACTGGTGAAACTCTACGAAGATAATGCCGTGACCTTGACCCCTGACCCGCTACACTCCCTCTTCTATGATTCACATCCCCCTGCGAACCTGCGCATCGCGCGCCTGCGGGAGGCCTGAACGATCAACCGGAAACCATGACGATGACCGAACCGTCCCTTGCCCACGAACATTGTCGCCCCCTGCGTGGCAACGAACACGCTCTCGACCGCTCGCAGGCTTCTGCCCTCCTCATCAGCCTGCCGGGCTGGCAGATTGACGAAGCCGGCCTGCTGCGCAAGGAGTTTTTCTTTGCCAGTTACGCAGCCACCCTGCTTTTCGTAAACACCGTGGCGACTCTGGCTGAACGCGAGAATCATCACCCTGATCTCGCGGTCGGCTACGGCCGCGTCCAGGTCAGCTACAGCACCCACGACGTCGGCGGCCTGTCACGCAACGATTTCATCTGCGCAGCCAAGATCGAAGCATTGGCGGAAATTTGAACCTCGCCGGCACGGTCGTCGCTGCTTACGGACGACAGTACCGCGTCGAACTGGCCGCCGGGGTGATGCTGCTCTGCGTCCCGCGTGGCAAGAAGAGCGAACTGGTCTGCGGCGACCGGGTGATGGTGCAGCAAACCAGCGCCGATCAGGGGGTGATCGGCGCGCTCGAAACCCGGCAGACCCTGCTCTACCGCTCGGACAATTTCAAGCAGAAGCTGATCGCCGCCAACGTCACGCAGGTGATCGTCGTCGTCGCCACTGAACCGTCGTTTTCCGATGAACTGCTCACCCGCTGCGTCGTTGCCGCCGAAAATCAGGCGATCGAAGTCCTCATCGTTCTCAACAAGTGCGACCTCGACGAGCGTCTGGCCGCAGCCAGCGCAGCGCTGCTGCCGTACGAAGACCTGGGTTACCGTGTCGTGAGGCTTTCGGCGCGAGAGAACGGAGAGCTCCTTCTGCCTTATCTCGCCAACCACACCAGTCTGTTGATCGGCCAATCGGGGATGGGCAAGTCAACCCTGATCAACGCGCTGATTCCCGGTGCCGATGCGCCGACCCGCGAGATCTCGCAGGCGCTCCAGACCGGCAAGCACACCACGACGCACGCCCGCCTCTATCGTCCCGGCGCCGGGTCGGCGCTGATCGACTCGCCCGGGCTGACGGCATTCGGGCTGCACCATCTCTCGCCGGAAGACATTGCGCACGCCTTTCCCGAACTGCGGCCGCTGCTCGGCCAGTGTCGCTTCCGCAACTGCCGGCACGAGCACGAACCCGACTGCAGCGTGCTTGCCGCAGTCGGGCACGGCGACATCGCCCCCCGCCGCTATGCGGCTTTCCGTTCCCTCTGCGCCGAAATCGGCTAACCCTACAGGAGCCTTCGCATGAGCGAAATCAGCATTCGCCGCCAGCATGGCAAGAGCCTCGCCGAGGCCCGCGCCTCGGCCGATCACATGGCCGCCGAGTTGAGTGAAGAGTTCGACCTCAGCTACGCCTGGAATGGCGATGTGATGACCTTCAAACGGCCGGGAGTCAACGGCGAGCTGTCGGTCGATGAGCGGGAGGTGACGCTCGACCTCCGCCTGGGCTTTCTCCTTCTCGCGCTCAAGCCCGCCATCGAACGCGAGGTCCACCGCTTTTTCGATGAGAACTTCGCGATCTGATCACGCCTGTCGGGATACCGCAGGGCGTGCGACCGCCTGTCTTCAGCGGCGCTGATCCAGGCAGTATCCGCTTGCTGAGGGATGGAAACGGCTTGCTATGATAGGGGGTGGCTTGCGATTTCTTCCCGGAGTGCCTGCGATGACCGCGCGCGAAAGAATTTCCCCCGTCGACCACGCCTGGCTGCGCATGGACCGGCCCGAGAACCTGATGCAGATCCTCGGCGTCATGATCTTTGCGGACCGCATCGACGCCGAACGCTTCCGGCGTACCGTCGCGCAGCGCCTGCGGCGTTACCGACGCTTCCGGCAGATTGCCCGGCTCGACAACGAAGCCTCGTGGTGGATCGACGACCCCGACTTCGACATCGATGCACACGTGCGCCACTCCTTGCTCCCGGCACCCGGCGGCAAAGGCGAACTGCAGAAATTCGTCGCCGAAATGGCCAGCACGCCACTCAACCCGGCACGAGCCCGCTGGGAATTCAATCTCGTCGACACCGCCGACGGCAGTTCGGCGCTGGTCGTTCGCATCCATCACGCAATTGCCGACGGCATCGCACTCCTGGGCGTCATCGACTCGCTGACCGATGACCGGGTCGATGCTCCGGAAGCCGGCGACCTGCAGACGGCAACGTCGCAGGACAACGAAGACGCGACAAGCGATGAAAACGACGCTTTCTGGCGAACCATCCTCGCGCCACTGACCGACCTCGCGCTCACCTCGATCCACGTCGGCGGCCATCTCTGGGGGCAATATCTCGGTCTGCGCAATGACCCGGCAACTCTCCTCGACTACGCGCGTGCCGCAGGATCGGTGGCGCGCGAAGTCAGCCGACTGGCACTGATGAACAACGACAGTCCGACACGCTACAAGGGCAAGCCCGGCACCATCAAGCGCGTCGCCTGGTCCGAGCCGCTTCCCCTGCTCGACATCAAGGTCGTCGGCAAGCTCCTCGGCTGCTCGGTCAATGACACCCTGCTCGCCTCGGTAGCCGGCGCGCTGCGCAGCTATCTGGTGGCAAAAGGCGACCCGGTCGACGCCTGCGAAATTCGCGCCATGGTGCCGGTCAACCTGCGCGCACCGGCCGCCAGCGACGAACTCGGCAATCGCTTTGGTCTCGTCGCCCTCGAACTGCCGCTCGGCATCGAGAACCCGCTTGCCCGGCTGTATGAGACGCGGGCCCGGATCGAAAGACTGAAGACCTCCTATCAGGCGCAACTCACCTTCTCGCTGCTCGCTGCCGCCGGCCGGACGCCGAAGACCGTCCAGGAACAAATCCTCAATCTATTGACCAGCAAAACGACCGCGGTGATGACCAACGTCCCGGGATCGCCGCAGGCTCGCTACTTCGCCGGCAGCAGGATCGACCAGCAAATGGTCTGGGTACCGCAAGCCGGCGACATCGGCATCGGCGTCAGCATCCTTTCCTACAATGGCCGGGTACAGTTCGGCCTGATCACCGACCGCAATCTGGTCGACGATCCCGGGCAGATTGTCGATCGTTTCGCCGATGAATTCGACAAACTCCTCTGGCTCCTGCTGCTCGAGCCTGTAGCGCGGCTTGACGACCCTGACGCCGTCGCCGCGGACCTCGCCTGGCTGGCCGACGAGCGACTGCCCGGCCGCCAGCCAGCCTGAACGAGACGTCCGACCGGCCTCAGTCGGCCACTTCCGCCTTTGCCGCTTCGACGTCGAGACGCTCCATGGCGTCCATCGGCCAGCAAGCCGCAGCTTCCTGATAAAGACCTTCGGCATCCTTCATCCGCGCCTTGCCAAACATCAACACCAGGGCATTGGCATATTCGATGCGGGTGATCGCGGAATCGGGGTTGAGTCCGAGCGCGGCGGCAAACAGTTCCACGCCAGTATCTTTGCGAGCCCCGTAGGTGATGCCACCAACCAGCGCCCCGACCTTGTCGATCACCTCGGCGTGATAGGCACCCAACGCGACGCGGGCATCGGCGTGCAGGGGTACAAGTTCCAGCGCCTGCGTCAGGCTGTGTTTGATCTTGCCGCCCAGCCCCTGCGCGAGCGCCTTGGCGACCGAGATGCTCTGGCTGTAGCGACCGAGCGCGAACGCATGGAGATACCAGGCGTTGGCGTCGAAAGGGGTCTTTTGCTGCTGCTCCTCACAGCGCTGCGCGACCTCGCCAAGCAGCGTGCGCTTGCGCTCGTCATCGGTTTCGAGATACCCGGCGTAGACCACCGCCGCCTTGTTGGCGACGTTGTAACCGGCGACGCCACAGGCGAGACCGTCATCGACGGCGCGGCCAAAATCCCCGGCGTGATAACTGCGCCAGGCATCCTCGACCTCCGCATTGTCGGGAAAAGGCTCGCAGTCGCCACGATGCAGGCGCTGCCAGTGCTCGCGCAGCGCCGCGCCGGGATAACGGTAGGCGTCGTCCGGATAGGGAAACTTGTTCCAGGCCATGTGAATCTGCCTCCAGGTGAGAGATCGACTGCCTCAGCCGATCGGCCGGGCGCGAAGGTACTCTTGTGACAGCTTTTCGAGCAGGGTTCTCGATTCGCCGACGAGAAAGGGTGAAATCATCGCCATCACCTGAAACACGCCGCGGCCGATCCGGTCACTCTCGACCTTGCCACGGGGGTCACAGACGTACTCGAACGACAGCCAGTAACTCGCGATCACCGCCATGTTGGTCGCCAGGGTCCGCAGTTCCCCGCGGCTCGCACGCATGGCACCGGCCGACACCAGACCCTCGCACAAGCTGGTCGCGGTGCGCACCTTGTGCGCCAGGATCTGCCGGAAATGAATTTCAAGCACGCGATTGCGGGTCAGCAGATCGTTCAGGTCACGGTAGAAAAAACGATATCTCCAGATTTGCTCGAACAGGAGATGCAGGAACAACCAGACGTCCTCGACGTTGGCCGGCCGTCGCGTCGGCACCGCCAGGGTCTCCTCGATTTCGCGTTCGAAGACCGCGAAGATCGTTTCCAGGATTTCGTCCTTGTTATGGAAGTGGTAATAGAGGTTGCCGGGGCTGATGTTCATCTCGTCGGCAATCACCGTGGTGGTCACGTTCGGCTCGCCAAAGTCATTGAACAGTCGCAGGCTGGTCTCGATGATCCGTTCGCGTGTTCGCCGTTTCGGTTTCCTGTCCATCGCCTCTCTGCCGTGATCCGCTCCAGGGACTCAGCATAACACCCGTCAGCCGATCGGCAAAACCTCCCGGCAGCAGGGCTGCAGATCAGCCCTGCTGCGCCTGCAGCCAGGCGCCCAGGTCGTTCAGGCAAGCGTCGAGGGCGCTCGCGCTGCTCGCCAGATCCGGACGACGCTTGTGTGACAGCAGCGAACGGCGATGGTCCTTGAGTACGCCCAGATTGAGTTCCATCCCGTGGCGCGCCAGGATCGGCCTCAGTTCATGTCGCCGCCGATAGAGGTCGCTGCGCGTGCGCTGATAGGCATGCTCGCACAACCGACGACGATCGCGATAGCTGAAGACGTTGGTGAAGAACATGTCTGCATCGTCGCGGGTCGGTTCGAAGAGCACCACATCCTGCGCCGGGAACTCGAGCCGATAGCGATCCATGCCGGTACGCATGCGCGAATGAATCATGGCGCGAAAGGTCTGGGAAAGAACGACCGGCAGGCCACCCTCGACCAGATGCGCCGGCGCCGGCATCCGTTTGCCATGTAAAGGACGCTGGGCCGCCAGCCGCGAGTCGAAGGGCACCAGCGGGTTGATGCAGAGCACGAGATCGGCGCCCGCATGCAGCGCCACAGAGGCATGCAGGGTCTTGATCAGGGCACCGTCAACAAAATAGCGGCCGCCGATCCTGACCGGCGGAAACAGGCCCGGCAGGGCGGCGCTCGCCTGCACCGCGACCGAAATGGGTACTTCATCGTGCCCTTCGGATCCGAAAGCGATCGACTCCCCGGTGTCAAGATCAGTCGCGACGATGAACAGCCGATGCCTGAGCTGGCGAAAATCGTTGCTCCGTCCGCCGCTCGAAAACAGCCGGCGCAACAGCTCGTCAATCCCCGAACTGTTGAAAATGCCCGCCGGGATGGCGTAACTCAGGCCCTGAAACGCCTCCACCAGACGCAGATGCCAGGGGTCCGACAGGTACTCGCGTAACGATGACCAGCACAAGACCGGTACCGCGAGCGCGCGCCGGAGGTATTCGCCAAAGGCTGGGCGCAGCAGCATGTCCGGGTCGAAGACCTCGTTGGTATCGTTCTCGATCAGCATGCGGGCCAGAGTCGCCGGCCCCAGCCCGTTGGCGACCGCGGCCGAAACGAAAGCACCCGAACTGACCCCGACGTAGATGTCGAAGCCGGTGAAGTCCAGGCCTTCAAGGGCTTCGGCCAGCGCAGCCATCGCACCGACCTCGTAAATCCCGCCCACCGGACCGCCACCGGCGAGTGCCAGCCCGATCTTCGAAGGCTTGTGGGTCGCAGACATTGCGCACCGTCCCTGGTTGTTATGCTCAGACATCCCCGGCAAGCGGCAGCAGGGCTTACTCGCCGGTCTGCGGCAGGGTATTGAGCACATCCGCCGGGGTGACCACCCTGGCCGCCGCAGGCCGGGCTCTCGTCCTGCGCGTCACCGCTTTCGCAGCGGGCTTGGCCGGCACGGGCTCGGCGCCAGGATCGGCAGCCTCGTCCTCCTCCTGCGGGACCGCTTTGGCAGCGGCCTTGCCTTCGGTCAGCGTCTGCACGGCAACACTCAACTCGACCACGCGCTGGGACAGGCGCTCGATATCCTGCTTGCTCGGCACGCCGAGGCTGCCCAGCGCGCGCGCCACACGATCTTCGAACACCTGCTCGAGGCGGTCCCAGGTTCCCGCAGCTTTGCCGGCGGCCTGTGCCAGCCGTTCATCGGTGACCTGGCGAGTCTTCGACTGAATGCTCTCACCCTCCCTGACCAGGGCTTCGAAGACCTTGCCTCCCTCTTCCTGCGCTTTGGCAAAAGCGCCAAGCCCTGCCAGCCAGATCTGGTGTGCCGATTCCCTGACGGTAGACGCCAGTTGGTTTTCCGACGCCTCACCCGCCAATTCTTTGAGTTTCTTGCCCATTTTCATCTCCTTCAAGGTTGTGATCAATAGGTCAACAAGTTTTTTGCTTGCCCTGAGAAGCCAGTCTAGTGACAATATCTAGAGAACGCACACTAAATGCTCATGGCAGTCCGGCCCGCAAGAATTCTGGAGAGAACAATGGAAAGCAGGAGACCGCAATGAATTACTTCGTTACCGGCGCCACGGGCTTCATCGGCAAGAGGCTGGTCGCCTGCTTACTGGCCCGTCCCGGCGCGACCGTTTATTTCCTGACTCGCACCACCGAGCTTGCCGGCCTCCAGGAATTGATCGAATACTGGGGGGGTGACGCCAGCCGCCTGATGCCGATTGTCGGTGACCTGACGCTGCCCGAACTGGGCGTCAGCAAAGACGACATTGACCGACTGCAGGGCAGGATCGAACACTTTTTTCACCTCGCCGCAATCTATGACCTCAAGGCGAGTGCGGAAGATCAGCAGCGGGCCAACGTCGACGGGACGCGCAACACCGTCCGCCTGGCCGAAGCGATCGGCGCTCGACACTTCCATCTGGTCAGTTCGATTGCGGCGGCCGGACTGTTCGAGGGGCTGTTTCGCGAAGACATGTTCGACGAAGCCGAGAACCTTGACAACCCCTACTTCCGCACCAAGCACGATTCGGAGGGGATCGTCCGCAAGGAGTGCAGGATCCCCTGGCGGATCTTCCGCCCGGGGATCGTCGTCGGCGATTCGCGAACCGGGGAAATGGACAAGATCGACGGCCCCTACTACTTCTTCAAACTGATCCAGAAGATGCGCAGGATGTTTCCCTCCTGGATGCCGACCATCGGCATCGAAGGCGGGCGGATCAATGTCGTGCCGGTCGATTTCGTGGTCGCGGCCATGGATCACATTGCCCACCTCGAGAAGGAAGACGGCCAGTGCTTTCATCTGACCGATCCAACCCCGATGCGCGTCGGCGATCTGCTCAATACCTTCGCGCGGGCGGCGCACGCGCCGGAAATGGCGATGCGCGTCAATGCAGCCCTGCTCGGCTTCATCCCACGCTCGGTACGGCAGGCAATGTTCGCCCTGACGCCGATTCGCCGCATCCGCAGCGCGGTGATGAAAGACCTGGGGCTGCCCGACGACATTCTCACCTTCGTCAATTACCCCACCCGCTTCGACTGTCGCGAGACCCAGCGCGCCCTCAAAGGCAGCGGCATCGCCGTGCCGCCGCTGGACAGCTACGCCTGGCGCCTGTGGGACTACTGGGAACGTCACCTCGACCCCGATCTCTTCGTCGATCGCACCTTGCGCGGGCAGATCGAAGGGAAGGTCGTCGTGGTCACCGGCGGCTCGTCCGGGATCGGCAAGGCGACCATCCGCAAGCTGGCTGAAGCCGGGGCCATCGCTGTCACCATCGCCCGCGATGCCCAGGCGCTCGAAGATGTGCGCCGCGAATTCGAGGCCGCCGGCCTGCGCCTGATCACGCAAGCGGTCGACATCGCCAATCCGGAGCAATGCGCCGCCTTCCTCCAGTTCATGGCGAAAGAGCACGGCGGCGTCGACATCCTGGTCAACAATGCCGGGCGCTCGATTCGCCGCGGCATCGAGAACTCCTTTGATCGCTTCCATGATTTCGAACGGACGATGGAGGTCAACTATTTCGGAGCGCTGCGGCTGACCATGGGCCTGCTGCCGGGAATGATCGCCAAACGCAAGGGCCACGTGATCAATATCTCGTCGATCGGCGTCCTCACCAATGCTCCCCGTTTCTCGGCTTACGTCGCTTCCAAAGCCGCCATGGACGCCTGGGCACGCTGCGCCGCATCCGAATTTGCCGATCGCGGGATCGAATTCACGACCATCAACATGCCGCTGGTCAGAACACCCATGATCGCGCCAACCAAACTCTACGATCAGGTCCCGACGCTCTCACCGGAAGAGGCCGCCGATCTGGTGGTCGAAGCAATCATTCACAAACCGGTTCGTATCGCCACCCGACTGGGTATTTTTGGCGCCCTGCTGCACTCGGTGATGCCCAAGGTGGCGCAGATCACCATGAACACCTCTTTCCGGATGTTTCCCAACTCCAGTGCAGCGGAGCAGAAACCGCAGGAGCCCGCCGCGCAAACGGCCGACCAGATCGCCTTCTCGCAGATCATGCGCGGAATTCACTTCTGAATCACCATGACCACCCTTACCCCTACCCCTGTCCATGGCGTCAACTCCCGGGAACTGCTGAAAGAATTGCAAACGACTTTCCCGGTTTTCCGTGACTGCCTGCCGCTGGCCATCGGCATCGACAGGCAACTGCTGGCCCGGCTACCCGGACTCGATCGCAAGACATTGCGCAGCGCGCTCGGGATGCACACGCACTCGCTGCGCTACCTGAAAGCGCTGGAAATAGCGACCGTCCGTGTCGACCTCGATGGCCAGCCGGCCGACCAAATCCCGGACACGCACCGCACCTACGCGTCAGAGCTGATCAAGGAACGGCTCCGGAAGCAGAACGAACAGCGCAAAGCCCAACGCGAAGCCGAGGCACTGGCTCGCCAGCGCGCCGGGAAACTCGACCAGCTGGTCGAGAAGTTCGGCCGCGTCCGCTGAGCGTTGCGCCGGTCGAGGAACTTTGCTCCCGGCAGGAAAGGATGGGCCATCTCCTCAAGGACAGCGCTCCCCTTGAGTTATACGCCTGGCAGGCCGACGACTGCGCATTGCCCGGCGGCGACATCCTGCTCGGCAATCCGTTCGGCGAAGCGCATCCGGGCGAGCCGTTCACGGCGGTCCAGAACTACTTCGCCGAGTATCACCTCGAGTATTTCCGCCAGCGCCTCTACCCGCACTTCCCAAGCCGCCTGCATGCCCGCCTGCTCTTCGCAACCCGGGTAGACGCCGACACCTTTTGCAGCAGACATCCGGCTCGTGTTCCCGGCAGGAGGCTTTTCCGGATGCGCAGCGAAGGCGCCTACGTCTGCTCTTTTCACGATTCGACCTGGCTCGACTACCTGCGGCTGCCGCACAGCCTCAACCTGTCGAGGCTCGATGAACTTGCCGATCATTACTGGCAGGGCGCCCTCGCCGAAGAAGTCGCGCTGACTTTTCTCGATCAACCGTGGCGGCAACCGCCGGTGATCGAAGCGCTTTTCCAGGGAACGCTCAAAACCGCCAGCCCCACCACACGGCGAGCGAGCGGCGACTTGCCGGGCCTTGCCTGAGGCTGTCCAGAAGAGTCCGCCCGCCCAAGTTGTCGTGTTCTCCCTGCAGCGAATACCTGCCCACAGGCCGACGCGGTGTCGACTCTCTTTACACTTGACCCGCGACAACATTCATAAAAATGCCCAATGCCATGACTTAAATTGGAATAGTTTTACATGGCACGGTTCATGCTTATTGTTTGTCAGTGGCCACCCAATGGACTGGACACAGTGAAAAATCTCGAATGCTTTCTCAATTAATTGACAGGAAAAAATAATATGACCAAGAAAATTCTACTGGCCACCGCTGTGGCAGCCGCGATGGCGATGGGTTCGGCGAGCGCGGCGACGATCTCGTTCAGCGACTCTTTCGGCCCGGCGACCACCAACTGGACTGAAAATCTGACCTTGCAGCAATTCGACACCTCGCTCGGCACCCTGCTGTCAATCAAATTCGTTTATGGCGGTGGGGTAAGCACCACTTTTAACCTTGAGAGCCTGGATGCTGCAGCCACTATCCTGACCGGTACGTCCAGCGCCATGCTGGCTTTTGGCGGTCCGATCAGCGATACGCTGAACGCTAGCGGCACGACCGGTCCTCTCGCCGTCACGGCTTTTGACGGGGCCATCGACTTTGGCGGTACCTCGGGAGTGGTCGCCGGCCCGATCACGGACACCGACAGCGACATGACCACCCTCTTCAGCGGCTTTGCCCCCTTCCTGGGCCTGGGAACGTACGACATCAGCGTTGCCGCGACCGGCCTGTCGTCAGCGAGTGGCGCCGGCAATCTCATCTCCCTGATCGGCACCACTGCCTTTGCCAACATCGATGTGATCTACGAGTACCGGGTCAACGATGTTCCCGAGCCGGCTTCGATGTTGCTGGTCGGTCGTGTCCTTCCGGCAAGATTGCATGAAATCGCTGGACGTCCTTGGTAAGGTTGGCTGCGAATTCAACCTGAAGAGGAGCGGCAGATGGACAACCTGGAGAAGGTGGCGGCAGTAGGTTCTGGCGAGAGCCTGGCGGAGGTACGGGAGCGGTTCAAGGGCTGGCGTGAAACGCGGGGACGCGGGGAGCACATTCCTCGATCGTTGTGGGCGGCGGCGGTTGGCATCGCACGAGAACACGGCCTGCACGTCACCGCGCGGGAACTCCAGCTGAATTATGAAGGGTTGAAGCGGCGCCAGCAGGGGCAGGCCGGGGGGGCGCTCGGGACCAGGGGAAATGAAACCCGGTTCGTCGAATTGACGGTGTCGCCCGCCCAGGAGCCCGTCGCTCAGCGCCTCTGCGAGTGCACGATAGAACTCGAGAACCCACGCGGCGCCAAGATGCGGGTGGAACTCAATGGCCCGGGCCTGGCCGGTCTCGCCGGCCTGTGCAGCGCCTTCTGGTGCGCCGCATGATCCAGATCACGCCGCACATGCGTCTCCTGGTCGCGGTCGAACCGATCGATTTTCGGGCCGGCATCGATGGGCTGGCCGGCATCTGCCGGCAGCGCCTGGCGGCCGATCCGTTCAGCGGCGGGCTGTTCATCTTCCGCAACCGCGCACGGACAGCGATCAAGATTCTGGTCTACGATGGCCAGGGTTTCTGGCTCTGCCAGAAGCGTCTGTCGAGTGGCCGGTTTGCCTTCTGGCCCGATGGTACGGCGCCGCTCCAGCCGCTTCAGGCTTGCGAGCTGCAGGTGCTGCTGATGGCCGGCGACCCCACGCGGACCCGCGCGGCGCCGGCCTGGCGCCGCCTCGCGGCGTAGGGTCGCCAGCGCTCAGGTGATTTCAGGAAATTCCTCTACCCGCCAAGCCGAGGAAGCAGGCGGCCACAGGCGGATGCATCTACCCGCTTCTCCACGATTAGGCAGAATACCGGTACGAGGTTTGTTGGAAATCGCCTCAGAGGGCGGCGAGTTGCTGGTGGTAATTCCAGGGCAGCCACTGCGCCGCCTGGGCCAGCACCTGGCTGACGTTTTTGTGCAAGGCCTGCAGATAGGCGAACGGATTGACCCGACAGAGCTCGCACGTATGGATCAGGCTCATGTAGACATCGCCCACCTCGGCCCCCTTCGGGGTCTTGTAGAACATCGAATTCTTGCGATGCATGATCGCCCGCTTGAGTGCCCTTTCGGCGAGGTTGTTGTCCAGGGGGGCGCCGGCCTGGCGTAGAAAGAGCGTCATGCCGTCCCAGTGCTTGCTCAGGTAGGTCAGGGCCTTGCCCAGACTGCTGTGCGGCTCGACGAGCGACTTCGCGAACTGATCCCCGATCCAGTCACGCATGGCCTGCATCGGCGGGCCGCTGTGTTCCTGGTGGTAGCGCAGGCGCTCGTCGGGCGACATCTTCTGGGCCTGGCAATGCGCCTCGTGGGCATAGACCTGGGCCAGGGTCTCGATCACATAGCGGCAGTGCTCGGGGAAATGCGGCACCAGATCGACAAAACGGCGGCGGCCATGAGCGATGCATTTGCCGATGATCGTCGCGAACTCGCCGACGAAGTTGCTCGCGAGCGCATCGCTCATCTGCATCGGGATTGCCAGCCCCGGCTCCCGCTTCGCGAGGACCGCCGAGAGGTTCTGCCCGGCGTGGGGGTGACCGGTGAAATACAGCGCCACGTGCTTGCCCTCATCGAGCACGGCGACGATGCTGGAAGTATTGATCGCCTTGCGCTTCGCTTCCAGGCTGGCGGCTTCGATCTGCTTCCTCTCGGCGATCAGCGACAGGATCTTCATCGGGGTGTCGTCGCAGTGCAGCAGATCAGCCTGTCCGGCCTCGCGAATCAGCTCGTCGAAGACGGCGCGCGGCGCCGGTACCGCCTGAGAGAGGATGTCCCACTGCGTCGAATCCGGTAGTGGCACGTTGAGGCTCGCCTGCAGCCCTTCGATGCGATGGAACGGCATCCCGCTGCCGTAGCGCAACTGGGCGAGCAGGCTCGCACAGCTGGGGTCATATTTCGACGCGCAGACGCCTTCGGGCAGCGGCGCCACGTAGGTCGTCTCGCACATCCGGCAGCGCAGGGTTTCCAGGCGGTAGATCGTGGCGTCAATCGGTGGCTGGCCGACCACTTTGACGACGATGCGGGGAGGCGAGGCATAGACCTTGGCCTGGTCGCAGTTCGGGCAGGGATCGCCGGCCTTCAGACCCGGAAGCTTCACTTCGATGACCTGCGAATCGACATACTTCGCCGCGCTATTGCGGCCGTGGCCTGGCTTCGGGGGACTCGCTTCGGCGGGCGCGGTCTCTCCGGCCGCGGTCTCTCCGGGCGCGGCCGCATCCGCAGCGGCGGGTATTTCGTCCGTCTGGGGGAGCGGCTTTAGGAGATGGCGTTTGCTCTCGGTCGGGGCGCCGAACACCATCTGTCGAAAACGCGCCAGCGAGAGCTTCGTGTTCTGCAGGGCCTGCATGACGAAGACAAAGGTCGAGAGGATCTGGCTGAGCCGGGCGTACTGCGGGGCCGGAAACACCGGTTTCGCGAGGGCCAGCAGTTCGTCGATCTGCGCTGGCGTGACATCGACCTGTTCAGGCGGTTTCTTCATGCGAGCGCTGATCGCCGCGGGCGACAGTCCTTGACCCACGGATAGCCCAGGTTCCACCCTTCACACCCCGGCTTCGACCCGGTCTTGCGACTCGACGCCGGATGATCGGCGATCGACGGGCGGATGAAGACGAGATCGTCTTCGGAAATCTGCCGGTGTCGGTCCCTCGGGGGCGTGTGCATGTGCCGCACCATACCCGATTTGAGCGTGGAACGTCAGCTGAAAGTGCAAATATTTGATCGCGGGAGGCTTCCGGCGGCCTTGTCCAGGGCGTTTTGCAGCTTTGCCGGAGGGACACAGCCCATATCGGGAAGGGTGTAAAAAGCCCGGGGACTGTTTCCATGGAAGAAAATATTGCTGGCACGTAACATGCTTGTGTCGGCTGGGTGATCTCGACAGCGAGCGCTCACTGAGTTCAATCATGCTGATTTATTGACAAAGGGGAAAATAATGGCAAGAAAGATTCTGTTGGCAGCGGCCGTCGCGGCGGCAATGGCGGCCGGTTCGGCGAGCGCAGCAAGCATTTCATTCAGCGACTCCTTCGGTCTGGCTCCGACCAACTGGAATGAGAATCTGACGCTGCAGCAGTTCGACCCGTCGCTGGGCACCTTGCAGTCGATCACCTTGAACTACCGGGGGCAGGTCAGCACCATTTTCCGGCTCGAGAGCCTGGATGCGGCAGCCGCTACCCTGACCGGAACCTCGCAAGCAGATCTGGTTTTTGGCGGGCCGATCAACAACAGCCTGACGGTGTCCGAGTCTACCGGGCCCATCGGTGTTTCTGCTTTCGACGGAACCATCGACTTTGGCGGCACCTCGGGGGCCATTGTCGGCCCGACCGTCGGCAACGACAGCGATACAACCGTCCTGAATAGCGGCTTTGCCCCTTACGTTGGTCTGGGCACCTTCGACATCAACGTCGTCGCGACCGGACTGTCTCTGGCCAGCGGCGCGGGCAACCTCATCTCGCAGATCAACACGCAAGCATTGGCCGAAATCGAGGTCATCTACGAATTTATCGAGCCGACCCAGGTTCCCGAGCCGGCTTCGATGCTGCTGGTCGGTCTTGGCCTGCTGGGCATCGGTGCCGCTCGTCGCCGCAGATCCTGAAACAGGACCCCTGCCCAGGAAAAGACCGCCCATTCGGGCGGTTTTTTGTTGTCCAGGCAGACCTTGCACGCGCAGGAAACGCGCGAAAAAGAACACTTTCCTGCAACCCTCCCCGGCGTCTTGCCAAGGCCGCTGCTTGCCGCCCATCCCCCCAGCAGTTACAATCGCCGCCTCGCTTCGCCAAGCGAAAAAGAACCATTCATCCATCTGGCGCTGGCTCTATCAAACCGGGGCGGCGCCGTTTTCAGGAAAGCGAGTTTGACATGGCGATTGAAGTTGCGCAAAAAGCGCAAATCATGACCGACTACCAGCGTGCGGTCGGCGACACCGGTTCTTCCGAGGTCCAGGTAGCCCTCCTGACCGCACGTATCAATGATCTGACCGGTCATTTCAAGGAGCACAAGAAGGACAACCACTCGCGGCGCGGTCTGCTGCGCATGGTCAGCCGTCGGCGCAAGCTGTTGGACTATCTGAAACGCACCAACGTGGATTCGTACCGCACCCTGATTCAGCGTCTCGGCCTGCGCAAATAGGCTGTGCTCTCCGAACCGCCTGGCGGTCGGTGATGCAGGCACGTGGAAAAACCGTCAGCGGCCAGCCCATCGCGGGCTGGGCCGCTGTTTTTGCTGCTGCCGCTTGGTTGGCAAATAGGCGTGTCGATTGAATGCTCTGCCGGAGTCGTGGGCAGGCGCACGCCAGATTATTGAGAAAGAGACCATGTTTAATATAGTGAAGAAAACCTTCGCCTACGGCGCTCATCAGGTCAGCCTGGAAACCGGCGAAATAGCGCGTCAGGCCGGCGGAGCGGTGATGGTATCGATGGACGACACCGTCGTCCTGGTGACCGTGGTCGGCAACAAGACCGCCAAACCGGGTCAGGACTTCTTTCCGCTGACCGTCGATTACATCGAAAAGACCTATGCTGCCGGCCGCATTCCCGGTGGCTTCTTCAAGCGCGAGGGGCGTCCGTCGGAAAAGGAAACGCTGACCTCCCGCCTGATCGACCGGCCGCTGCGGCCGCTCTTCCCGGAAGGCTTCTACCACGAAGTCCAGATCGTCGCGATGGTGATGTCGCTCAATCCGGAAATCGATCCGGACATTCCGGCGCTGATCGGCGCCTCGGCGGCGCTGGCGATTTCCGGCATCCCCTTCGATGGACCGATCGGCGCCGCCCGCGTCGGCTACATCGATGGCCAATACGTGCTCAATCCAGGCGCCACGCAGCTGGCAGCGAGCCAGCTCAATCTGGTCGTCGCCGGCACTCAGGCGGCCGTGCTGATGGTCGAATCGGAAGCCAAGGAACTGTCCGAGGAAGTCATGCTCGGCGCCGTGGTTTACGGACACCAGCAGATGCAGGCCGCGATCGACACCATCAACGAACTGGCTGACGAAGCCGGCAAGCCGGAATGGGACTGGGCGCCGGCAGCCCGCAATGAAGCCGTGCATGGCAAGGTCGATAGCCTGGTCGAGGCCGAGTTGCAGGAAGCTTACCGGATTACCAGCAAGCAGCTGCGCAGCCAGCGGATCAAGGAGATCACCGCCTATGCGGTCGAAGCCATGAGCCGTGATGACAACGCTCCCGACGCCAACGCCGTCCGCAACATGGTCTCCGCAGTCGAAGCACGCATCGTTCGCGGCCGCATCCTCGCCGGCGAGCCGCGCATCGACGGTCGCGACACCCGCACCGTGAGGCCGATCGCGATCCGCTCCGGCGTTCTGCCGCGCGCCCATGGTTCGGCGCTTTTTACCCGTGGCGAAACGCAGGCGATCGTCGTCGCGACGCTCGGTACCGGGCGTGACGAACAGATCATCGACGCGCTCTCCGGCGAATACCGTGAGCGCTTCATGCTGCACTACAACTTCCCGCCCTACGCGACTGGCGAATGCGGTCGTGTCGGCACGCCGAAGCGGCGCGAGGTCGGCCATGGCCGTCTGGCAAAGCGCGCCTTGCTCGGCGTGCTGCCCACCCCGGAAGAGTTTTCCTACACCATTCGCGTCGTTTCCGAGATCACCGAGTCCAACGGTTCCAGCTCGATGGCCAGCGTCTGCGGCGCATCGCTCGCCATGATGGATGCCGGCGTGCCGCTCAAGGCGCACGTCGCCGGCATCGCCATGGGGTTGATCAAGGAAGGCAATCGGGTCGCCGTGCTGACCGACATCCTCGGCGACGAGGATCACCTGGGTGACATGGACTTCAAGGTTGCCGGAAGCGAGTCGGGCGTCACTGCGTTGCAGATGGACATCAAGATCCAGGGGATCACCAGGGAGATCATGCAGGTCGCCCTGGCGCAGGCGGGAGAAGCTCGTCTGCACATCCTCAAACAGATGCAGGATTCGATGTCGGCACACCGTAACGAGGTGTCGACCTACGCTCCCCGTTTGTACACGATGAAGATCAACCCCGAGAAGATTCGCGACGTGATCGGCAAGGGAGGCGCAGTGATCCGCGCCATTACCGAAGAAACCGGCACGACGATCGACATCAAGGATGATGGCACGATCACCATCGCCTCGGTCAGCGGTGAATCCGCCGACGCTGCCCGCGCGCGCATCGAGTCGATCACCGCCGACGTCGAAGTCGGCAAGGTCTACGACGGCACCGTTCTCAAACTACTCGACTTCGGTGCGATCGTCAGCATTCTGCCCGGACGTGACGGCCTGCTGCACATTTCGCAGATTGCCAACGAACGCGTCAATGCCGTTGCCGATTATCTCAAGGAAGGCCAGAAGGTCCGCGTCAAGGTCCTCGAAGCCGACGAGAAGGGTCGCGTGCGGCTGTCGATGAAAGCACTGACCGCAGAAGAAGGGGGGGCGGTCGCCACGCCAGCGTCTTAGGCAAGACCTGGACTGACTCGAAAAAGGACGCCGAGGCGTCCTTTTTTCTCTCTCCGCAGATCACCCGCTCGGGCGGCAAGCGGCCTATTTGGCGATCTGCTTTTCGCGCACCTCTTCGAGCGTCTTGCAGTCGATGCACAAGGTCGCCGTCGGTCTCGCTTCCAGGCGTTTGATCCCGATCTCGACGCCGCAGGCAGCGCAATAACCGTAATCGCCACTGTCGATGCGCGCGATGGTTTCCTCGATCTTCTTGATGAGTTTGCGCTCCCGGTCACGGTTGCGCAGTTCGATCGCGATATCGGTTTCCTGGCTCGCACGATCATTGGGATCAGCGAAAACGGTCGCCTCATCCTTCATGGTATGCACGGTGCGCTCGATGTCTTCCATCAATTGCTGCTTCAGATCTTCCAGGATAGCGCGAAAATGAGCCAGCTGAGCGCTGTTCATGAACTCCTCGCCCGCTTGCGGGGCATAGGGAGTGAAGTGCTTGTAGAGCAGTTCTTGAGCCATGATCGAAGACCCTGTTTCCTGTAAAAAATACGATTAAATAACAGAAATAGGCGCGTCTTGCAAGAGACCATCGATCGCCTGCAGGGCGTCAGGAAGCTCCGTATAGCAGAGTTCGTAGGCAGACGTCAGTTCGACGAAGCGGATCAGTTTGGCCAGCTTCGCCTCGCTCGCCGGGCTGGACAGGCGGGCGTGGGTGCCCAGCAGGCGAATCAGGGTCTGCAATGGACGTATGCCAGTCAGCCGTGCCCGCCCGCCGCCCGCGACATAAACCGGAAACAGAATCGCCGCCGGCGCTGCGGCCATTTCGAGCGTCTCATGGTTCCCCGCGGGTGTGATGTAGCGAACGCTGCGACCATAGCGACTGAGGGTCGGCAGCTGCCGCAACACCGGGTAGAAAGGCTCGAGAAGCGTCCAGGAGCCCGCCTTGATCGACAGACAGGTGGGCAGTGGCAGCAATGCCCCATCGTCTTCACCAATGGCGATCGTGTCGTCTCCGAGATAACTGAATCCATTGGCCACCAGGAAAGCCGTCAGGGTCGATTTGCCGATACCGCTGCTGCCCGGGACCAGCAGGCTGCGCCCTCGCCGGCTAACCCCGGCGGCGTGAAAATAGGCGAGCAGCGGCGTCCCCGGATGCTCGATGCCGAGCAGCAGTTCAACGAGGCGCGAGATCGTCTGATTGATCGTCTTCGGCGTCGCGATGAGACGATCCCGATACGTCAGCCGATAGAGCGCCTCGCCCCGCGAAATTTCAAGGCGCCCCGTGTCCTTGCCGTCATCGACGGCGCGCTGCCGGAAACGCGAGAAAAATGCTTCATCGACTTCCGGGACCGAGGAAAGCACCTTGATCCGGTCTCGGCCAAAACGGAAGACGCCGCAGTCTGTCGCTCTCTGCTGCTCGCCAACGGCGAAGAGATTCTCCTGCTGGCCTGCCCCGGCTACCGTATCTTCGGCGTCCCGACTGTTCTGCAGGCCGTCCCGGGTCAATTCGGCGATCACCTGCGTGACATCGCGCGCAGCGTGCTCGTTGGAAATCGCGAAATGCCTCGCGAAGACCGACGCGATGTCGCCTTTTTCATAGCCTTTGGCCAGCAGTTCCCAGACCAGCGTCGCGGTCGCGTTGAGGACGAGGAGTCTGTCGGTGAGGGGATAATAAAGCACCGAGGCCTCGTCCAGACGGTGCAGGAAAGGACGATCGAGAGACTGCGCGCCATCATCGACAGCGCGCAGTTCCTTCTGCAGACAGTCCGCAAGGTCTAAGGTGAAATCTCTCAATTCGATGGGGCGCGGGCCTGCAATACAGCGTGAACGACTTGCCTCGCATTGACGGCAATGGCCAGGGGACGAGCCATCCCTCCTCGGCTCAAGTCAAAACGGCTTGCGGCCACCCAGAGAGCACGGGTCGGTGCAGCCGACAGTTTCACAAAGAGGTATCGGCGTGAGCGCTGTTCGACTTCGTCACCGCAAGGACAGCGAGCACGGCTGGCACCGTATAGACGGCGTGTTTACCCACGATCGCCAGCGCTTCGCGGCGTGACATGGTCTTCTGCTCAACCCCCTCATTTCCACTGGCAAGGGAGGACTGATCTGGCTTCTCTGCGTTCATTTTTTTTACCTTTCAAATAAAAGAAACAAATTCGGTCGGTCCGGAGCCGACCCTCATGCCGGAACCGTCCCTCCACGACTCCCTCAACTTCCCGCGGGATTCATGCTGCACGCGGGCAAGCTCGGCTCAGGAAACCATGGGCCGCCGCAACCAACAGACCCTGTCGAGTATTCAGCATTTTGTATTGGCCATTTCCGAGCAGGAAAAGAGGGTCGTCGCCGAAGAGGGGAGGCAAACCTACCCCTGTGCGGATGTCGCCGCACAGGGGTTTCAGCCACCGCCTAAACTAATTGCATCTTCCGTTTCCGGGTTCGCCCATTACTTCCGCAGAACCGCCCGGCCTGCCCTTGGCAACGATGTAGATACTGTTGCCTTCGGTATCATCGCGCATCGCCGAGGTAATGCACAAAGTCTTCTTTTCTCCGTCCTGCAGGCTGTTCACTTTGAATTTCGTGCTGTTCACGGTGATTTCGAGCTTCCGGATGCCAGGCTGGCCGTTGGTGATCGTGACATAGTCGTCCACGCGGCTCACGATGGGAATGAGCTGGCTCGCGGCCACCTCGGGGTCACTGCCTTTGAGACGCAGGCCGGTCGCAAACCATGGATCGGTCGAGCAGGTATGGCCCGCCGAGTCGGTCGCGGTACAGGCGATCGTTCCGGAAGCGGTACTCATTTTTCGGGCTGTGACCTGTACGGAGCCTGCAGCCGGAGTGAAGGTCCAGGTCGGTGGCGCACTCGCGACCACCGGCGTGCCTGGCGGAACGAAGGTGATACCCGTGGCCGGATCAATGTTGATCGTCTTCTGGCACTGTATGGACGAGATACCGCCAGTCATCGATCCATTCGGCGAAACGGTGAACTGCACGCCGCTGAAGAGCGGCGGGGCGGCAGGAAGCGAGGTGATCGGGGAAGTCACGCAGGGTTCGTAAATTCCGTTCGCCATGTAGTCTTCCACTTCGCCGTTCTCGGCAGACCCGACGGGGGTGGGCGCTGCTTTCCAATCCGCGTCGGTGCTGATGCGACAGCGCACCGCGGTCGGGCCGGCCGTCAGGGGGGTGACGAAGCCATTGAAGTTGAGGACGAAACTCGTGCCCGCCGGAGTGCCCGCAGGAACCACGACGGTTGCCCCCTCTCCCGCCATGGGTTCGCCGAAGACGCCGCTACGGTTGAAGTCTATCCAGCAGGCGAGAACGGCATCCACACTGGTCTGGTTGGTCCCCTTGACGTTCATCTTGACCGACGTCGTCGTGGTGAGGAGGGTCGGCAGGTTCTTCAGATCGATGCCATCCTCGTCATCGGTCGCGGTATTGTTGTCGGCAGTTGCGCTACCGTTCTGCAGCGTCCCATCGTCGCTATCGGACTTGATGAGGCCCAGATACACATTCTCACCCAGCACATGCGATGGCCCGCCATCGGCAAGCGTGGTGTTGTAGTTGGGTGGCGTCGTCGGCGTACCCGCGGCCGTGCCGATGCTCGGATCAGGCGCGTCGCCAAAGTCCGTCTCAACGCAAGGAATCGGATTGCCATTGGGAGGAAGCCCGGCATTGCCGTCGGTGCCATAGAGGAATTTTACCCCGGTGATATCGGCTTCCGTAAAGGTGTCTGTCGTCGTGAAAACGAACTGCAGTGCATTTTGAACGACAGGAAAATAGCCGCCCCCCGAGGGCAAGCTGCCTGGCGCAGTGATCGAATGGTTGGGGCCTCCGTTTCCAACTTTAATACTGCCGGCGTTAAACAGTCCCGAATAGCCGGTGGTCGCGACCCCATAGGAACCGAAAGAATTGGGGTTGAGTTCATTTGTCCAGGAGGATCCCGTGCCATTGAACAAAGGTTCGGAAGGATTGGTGATGGTGGAACTTGTATATATGGTGCTTCCCGGAACAAGCACAGGATTGGCCGTCGCAGCGTACGACAACGACGGGTTGGTGTTGATGCTGAAAACGACACCTGTGAGCGTATCGCCTTGGGTAGGCGTCGGCGCGCCGATGTTCTTCAGGATCAGCGTTAGCGTCCTGGGGTTGGTTGACGTGTTCAGGGAAAATATCGCTGCCCCGGATACTGTCGTCGCAGGATGTTCCGCACTCGGACCAGATCCGGCACACGTGAGAGCCGGGTTGACGGGTGGATCCGACAACGCCGGCGAGCTACCGAGCGCCATCCCCACGGCCGCCATTCCCATCATCAAGGGTAATCTCGGAAAGGACGCATCCGATCTCGCTGGAGCCGGGGTACCTTGGCTTTGCTCGAAACCGTTCACGACGCTCAAGCCGTGTATTGACTCCTCACGGAGCGCCAGCGCCAGGCGGGTTGGTCTTGCCGGACAGGTTATCACTGGAATCCTCGCTCTCATCACATTGTTCCTTTACTAGCCAGAGAAAAAAGTCGTCATCGGGCCACTGCGCGGCCCGCGCCCCCCTAACTCCCTTCCTCGTACCGAGTTAGGACCGGCTTTTGCAGTGTTGAGCGGCCTGCTTTGGCGGGATCAAACGTCGGAATTGTCCGTACCTGTTTTTGTCATCGATCGCGACCCTGCAAATCCCGGCCAGCGGCGAAATAGCGGTGTTCCTAAACGCCAGATATATTCATTATATTTATATGTTTCAAAATATTATCGATCGAATCAGACAAAAATAAATTTTATCGTCAGCCATCCGGAGCGTGATATTCGGATTAAAAAAAATTATACGAAGCCACTCACGGCCAGCGCGTCACAATAATGCATGATCTGTGCCAGATTACTTTAAATAAATAATAACATCATGATTTAAAACCATATATTTAATAATTCCCGGAAGCTCAAAAAGCGGTGATTTTTCCCCGTGTAAAAATTATCGACACACTCCAGCGCCGTATAGATTCACCTCCTCGCGGCATATCTCCCACTCCACTAATCCCCCTGTCATAGTAGCGCTACTCGATCGGCGATTCGACGCAATGCACCTGCGCTGCGCAAACACGACCTTCTGCAAATAGAACACCGAGGGACTGAAGAAGCTGCCGGCGGAGCGATTGCTGGATCTGGCCAGGAAAGCAAAGGCACGGGACCCTTCTTCGGCGCGGATGTCCGGTAACCCATAACCTGTGGCTGGCTGCCCTCCCCGAGCGAAGTTGACCTGCGTCAACCTGGCAGCGCTGCCTTGCCGCTAAGGTCTCGCCTTTGTCCGAAGCATTTTTTCGTTCGAGGAGACGCGATGTCCGTAGCAGCAGCGATATCAAGCGAGCCCGTGGCGGCGCCCGGCCGCTTTCTGATGTCCGGTAACGAAGCGGTGGCGCGGGCCGTATGGGAAGCGGGAATACGGGTCGCGGCGGCCTATCCCGGCACACCGGCGACCGAAATGCTCGAGTGTGTGTCGACTTATCCGGACATCTACACCGAATGGTCGGTGAACGAGAAAGTCTCGCTCGAAGTCGCTTTCGGCGCCTCGATGGCGGGGTCGCGCAGTTTCTGTGCGATGAAGCATGTCGGCATGAATGTCGCGTCGGACGCCTTGATGACCATGACGCTGACCGGCGTCGCCGGCGGGCTGGTGATCGCGATCGCCGACGACGTCGGCCTCTCGTCGTCGCAGAACGAGCAGGACTCTCGCTACTGGGGTCGCTTCGCGCACGTTCCCGTGCTCGAACCGGCGGATTCTCAGGAAGCGCATGACTTCACGCTGGCAGCCTTCGAACTCTCCGAGCGCTTCGAAGTGCCGGTGATTCTCCGGCTGACCACCCGCATCTGCCACGTCAAGGGTCTGGTCAGCGTCGGCGAACGCTGCGCACGAGCGGTCGCCGGTTTCACCAAGGACGTCGGCCGCTGGGTGATGGTCCCCAGCGCCGCCGGACGACGTTTGCCGCTGATGTTCGAGCGCGAACGCCGGCTGCGCGCCGCAGCGGAGATCTCCGGACTCAACGTCGCCGAAGCAGGCAGCGACCGCCGGATCGGCTTCGTCACCTCTGGCCCGGCGTACATGCATGTGCGGGAGAGCTTCCCCGATGCACCGGTCTTCAAGCTCGGCTTCTCGTTCCCGCTGCCCTTGGCAAGCCTGCGCAGGTTCGCCGAAGCGTGCGAGCGGCTGGTGGTGGTCGAGGAGGTCGAGCCGCTGATCGAAAACGAACTCAAGGCGCAGGGTATGGCGGTCACCGGCAAGGAGATCCTGCCGCTCTCCGGCGAGTTGTCGCCGCAGGTGCTAAAGCCCGCGATCGCCGGGCTGCTCGGCGAGGCCCTGCCGGAACTTGCGGCGAGCGCACCGCTGCCGGTTTTTCCACGGCCGCCGACGATGTGTGTCGCCTGTCCGCATCTGGGCGTCTATTACACCCTCTCGCAGTTGCGCAATGTCACCATCTCGGGTGACATCGGCTGTTACACGCTCGGTTTCGGCCAGCCCTGGAACGCGCTCGATGCGTGCATCTCGATGGGCGCCTCGATGGGCATGGCGCTGGGTCTCGACAAGGGACGCAGCGACACCGAGAAGGGCCAGAAGATCGTCGCCGTGATCGGCGACTCGACCTTCCTCCACATGGGCATGCAGGGCCTGCTCGACATCGTGTACAACCGCGGCAATGTCACCGTCCTGCTGCTCGACAACCGCGCGGTCGGCATGACCGGCGGCCAGGACAATCCGGGCAGCGGCCGCGACATCCATGGCCATGAGGCACCGCGGGTCGATTTTGCGCGCCTCGTCAAGGCGCTCGGCGTGCGCGAAGAACGCGTGCATGTGGTCAACGCCTATGAACTGCCGGTCCTGCTGAAGACCTTGCGCGAGGAAACGAAGATCCCCGAGCCATCGGTGATCATCACCAGCCAGCCCTGCGTACTGATCAGGGACTACCAGCCGCTGAAGCCGTACCGGGTGGTCGAGGAAAGGTGCACCGGTTGTGGCAACTGCATCGATGTCGGTTGCCCGGCGATCCACGTCACGCGTCGTGATCGGGTGACGAAAGCCAACGGGCGCGAAGTCGAGCTCGCCTTCGTGCGCATCGAGAGCGCCGCCTGCACCGGCTGCGGTCTCTGCCTCAAGCCCTGTGCGCCGGATGCGATCGTCCATGTCGACGCCCTCGCGATGCCGATCAAGGTGATCCGGAAGAGCGCCGCACCGCTGCCCAACGCGTAGCCCCCGGGCGGTCCGCGCTGCACCCGCGCCCGCTCCCCGCATCCCCCGCTGCTGAAAGGTTTCTCTGCGATGGCTGAAACAGGCAAGTTCGACACCACCAACATCCTCGTCGTCGGCACCGGCGGCCAGGGGGTCATGACCGCCACCGAGATCCTCGCCGAAGCGGCGATCGTGCTCGGTCACGACGTCAAGAAGACCGAAGTCGCCGGCATGGCGCAGCGCGGCGGCGTCGTCTCGTCGCACCTGCGTTTCGGTGCGAAGGTCCTGTCGCCACAGATCACCCCCGGTTCGGCCGATGTGCTGCTCGGTTTCGAGGCCGCCGAGGCGATGCGCTGGCGCCATATGCTGCGCCCGCAAGGCCTGGTATTGATGAACACCGGCCGCCTGGTGCCGCCGGTCGTCGAAATGGGCCTCTACGATTACCCCGACGATCCGGTGGCCAGCATGCGCGCGACCGGCACCCGCGTCTTCGCTTTCGACGCTTCGCACATCGCCCAGGGACTCGGCGACGTTCGCCTCGGCAATACGGTGATGCTGGGCGCCATCGCGGACCACCTGCCGTTCCCGGCCGAAGTGCTCGAGCGCTGCATCCTCAAGCGCTTCGCACGCAAGAAGGCTGAACTCGTCGAACTCAACCGCCTCGCCTTCACCGCCGGTCGCCTGGCCGCCGAACAGGCGGAGAAAGCCGAAGCGCCCGATTTACGCTAGAATCGCGGCCTCGGCCTGGATCGATCGACGGCGGGTGGACCTTCGCCCGGATCCTTGTCACGCCACCGTTCACCCTTCTGTTCCCTTTGCTCCCGGCTACTCCAGGAAAATGCAGGAAAATCCAAGATGACGGCAACCCTCCTCGACGGCAACGTGCTGGCGCAAAAGCTGCGTGCAGATTTCAAGATGCGCGCCGAAGCGCTGGCCGCGCGCGGCAATCGCCCGGGCCTCGCGGTGCTTCTGGTCGGTGAAGACCCGGCGTCGCAGGTCTATGTGCGCAACAAGGTGAACGCCTGCGCGCAGGCCGGTTTTTACTCCGAGAAGATCACCTACGCGCCCGACGTCGAGCCGCAGATCGTCTTCGACAAGCTCGCCGAACTCAACGCCGACCCGAAGATCCACGGCATCCTGGTGCAGTTGCCGCTGCCGAAGCACTTCGACAGCGACGCGGTGCTCAAGGCGATCGCCCCGGAAAAGGATGTCGACGGTTTCCACGCCGAGAACGTCGGCGCGCTGATGCAGGGCCACCCGCGCTTCATCCCATGCACTCCCTACGGGGTCATGAAGTTCCTCGCCGAAGCCGGCGTCGACCCCAGAGGCAAGGAAGCCGTGATCCTCGGTCGCTCGAACATCGTCGGCAAGCCGATGGCGATGCTCCTGATGCAGGCCAGCGCGACGGTCACCATCTGCCATTCGCAGACCCGCGACCTCGCTTTCCATACCCGCCGCGCCGACATCCTGGTCGCCGCGCTCGGCAAGGCGCGTTTCGTCACCGCCGGGATGGTGAAACCCGGCGCGGTGGTGATCGATGTCGGCATCAACCGCCTGCCCGATGGCAAACTCTGCGGTGACGTCGATTTCGCCGGCGTCAGCGAAGTCGCCTCATTGATCACGCCGGTTCCTGGTGGAGTCGGGCCGATGACCATCACCATGCTGCTCGCCAACACGCTCGAAGCGGCCGAACGAGGGGTGCACTGATGCCGTCCGCGCAGCCGCTGGTCGGCGTCGTCATGGGCTCCGATTCCGACTGGCCGACGATGCAGGCGGCGGCGGTGATCCTCAAGGAATTCGGAGTGGCTTACGAGGCCCGCGTCGTCTCGGCGCATCGCACGCCGGATCTGCTTTTCGAGTACGCCGGCGAGGCCGCCACGCGCGGACTCAAAGCGATCATCGCCGGCGCCGGCGGCGCCGCCCATCTGCCGGGAATGCTGGCCGCCAAGACCCTCGTCCCGGTCCTCGGCGTGCCGGTGCAATCGAAAGCGCTTGCCGGCCAGGATTCGCTGCTCTCGATCGTCCAGATGCCGAAAGGCATTCCGGTGGCAACCTTCGCCATCGGTGAAGCGGGCGCTGCCAACGCCGCGCTTTTCGCCGTCGCCATCCTGGCCACCGGCGACGCCGCCCTGGCGCAGCGCCTCGCCGATTTCCGCCGGGCACAGACCGGGAAAGTGATGGCGATGAAGTTGCCGGAAGTGTGAGCGACTTTCCGCAGCAGCGCATGATTCTTCCGCCGGCGACCCTCGGCATGCTCGGTGGCGGCCAGCTCGGCCGCTTCTTCGTCAGCGCGGCGCACGAGATGGGCTATCCGGTCTGGGTTCTCGACCCCGACCCGCACAGCCCGGCGGCGCTGATCGCCGACCGCCACCTGATCGCCGCCTACGACGACTTCACGGCACTCGACGAACTGGCTGACGGCTGTGCAGCGATCACCACCGAGTTCGAGAACGTTCCCGCCGGCACCCTCGACTACCTCGACAAGTTCGTCGTCGTTCGCCCGTCGGCGGCGGCGGTCAGCGTCTGCCAGAACCGCATCGCCGAAAAGGATTTCCTGCGCGACCACGCCCTGCCCCACGCCGCTTTCGCCGCCGTGCATGGCGAAGCCGATCTGCGCAACGCCGACGAGCGGCTCTTTCCGGCAATCCTCAAGGTCGCCCGCTTCGGCTACGACGGCAAGGGGCAGGCCGTGGTCGCCCACCGCCAGCAGGCGATCGCCGCTTTCCAGCACTTCAAGGGCGAAGCCTGCGTCCTCGAACAGAAGCTCGAACTCGACTACGAAGTCTCGGTCGTCCTCGCACGTGACGAAACGGGCCGGGTGAGGAGCTTTCCGCTCGCCGAAAACACGCACCGCCTGGGCATCCTCGACGTTTCGCTGGTACCGGCGCGGGCGACCCCCGCACTCTGCGCGCAGGCCGCCGAGCTGGCCGCGAAAATCGCCGATCGGCTGGCCTACATCGGCACCCTGGCAGTCGAGTTCTTCGTCGTCGAGGGCCGGCTGATGATCAACGAAATCGCCCCCCGGCCGCACAACAGCGGCCACTGCACGATCGACGCCTGCATCACCAGCCAGTACGAGCAGCAGGTGCGCGCCCTCTGCGGGCTGCCGCTCGGCGAGGCGCGCGCGCACTCGGCAGCGGCGATGGTCAACCTGCTCGGCGACCTGTGGTACGAGACCGGCACCGCCGGCCCACGCTACCGCGAGCCGGACTGGTCGAAGCTCCATGCCTTTCCCGGTCTCAAGCTGCACCTCTACGGCAAGCATCACGCCCGTCCCGGGCGCAAGATGGGACACTTCACGGTCATCGATGGCGACCCCGAACGGGCCCGGCAACTCGCGCTGGCGGCGCGCGCGGCGATCGGCATCGGCAACGCCCCCGAGAACCCGTGAATCGCTGCCCACCCCCTGCCGAAGCCCCTCATTCCCATTCCCGCCTGCGTGCGGATGACGGACGGACGGCGCCGGCGCCCTGCCGGCCCGCTCGAAGATGAGCGCAATCGAGCGCGCGGTAGCGCTGCTGCAGGCCGGCGAACTGGTCGCCTTTCCGACCGAGACGGTCTACGGCCTCGGCGCCGATGCGGCCAACCCGGCGGCAGTCGGCCGCATCTTCGCCGCCAAGGGGCGGCCGGCCGATCACCCGCTGATCGTGCATCTGGCAGCCGGCGGCGAACTCGACCGCTGGGCGCGGGACATTCCGACACCCGCCCGGGAACTCGCCGAAGCCTTCTGGCCGGGGCCGCTGACCCTGATCCTCCGCCGCGCCGCGAGAGTGCCGACGGCGGTCACCGGCGGCCAGGACAGCGTCGGCCTGCGCGTGCCGGCGCATCCGCTCGCGCTTCGTCTTCTCATCGCCTTCGCCGAAGCGGGCGGCGGGATGAATGGCCTCTGCGGCGTCGCCGCACCGTCGGCCAACCGCTTCGGCCGCATCAGCCCGACCGAAGCCGCCCATGTCCGCGACGAGCTCGGCGACGCAGTGGGCCTGATCCTCGATGGCGGTCCTTGTCCGGTCGGCATCGAGTCGACCATTCTCGACCTGACGCTCGGCGCCGGCGAGCCACCGCGCCTGTTGCGGCCGGGACGGATCACCCCGGAACAGATTGCGACGGTGATCGGGGTGCTGCCGCAGATCGTTGGCCGCAGACCCGGCGATCACACACCCCGCGTCTCGGGTTCGCTGAGCGCGCACTACGCACCGACGACGCCGCTGCGCCTGGTGGCGAAAGAACACCTGGCCGAAGCCATCGACCGCCTGCATGGCCGCTGTGCCGTCCTCTGCCACAGCCGGCTGCCCGGCGCCGGCGTGCAGGCCATGCGCCGCCTGCCGGACGACCCGCGCGGCTACGCGAGCCAGCTCTACGCGGCGCTGCGCGAACTCGACCAGGCCGGCGCCGCAGGAATCGTGGTCGAGGAGATTCCGGCTTCGCCGGCCTGGGCGGCGGTCGCCGACCGTCTGCAGCGAGCCGCCTGCGGGTCCGGCGCGACAGTTGACCCGCGCGTCAAAGTCGCTCCCGAGCGCCGCCCGTAGACTGGCCACGCGCCCGGGCTAACGCCCGAAGCGATAATTCCACAGCAGGTCGATGCCGGTATCCGAGCCGGCACGGCCGACGAGCGAAAAATTGCGGCTCAGGTTAACCGTCAGCTTGACGATGCTGCCGGCGGTGGTGAGCGACTGGTCATAGCTCAACAGGATGTTCGACGACAGCCGCTTGCCAACGGTCACGATCTGGCCAGTCGTCGTGTCGCTGGCGCCAAAACCCGTGGTGCTCGCGATCCGGCTGGTGGTCGCCCGCCCGGAGCCGTCGAGAGTCCCTGACCGAATGCCGAAATCGTCGATGCCGAGACCCCGCTGAATGGCCTTCAACGGCCCGCCGTCCTGGCCGCCGAGGATGGTCTGCGCGGCGGCCAGCAGCATTCCCGACTCCTGCCCGCCCTGCTGGTCCGAGCCATGTCCAAGGACCAGCCACGACAGCTTCTCGGCGTCCGGCACTTCGGGGTCCGAAACCAGACGGACGATCGGCCGCCTCGCCGTCCCGGTGACTTCGACCCCGGCCTCGACCGGCAGGTTGGCGCGCACGGCCCGAATATTGAGACCGGGGTTGTCGATCAGGCCCTGGAAGTTGAGGATGCCGCGCTCGATCTCGAGTTGCTGGCCATAGGCGTCGAAGCGCCCGCCGCGGGTGCGTATCGTCCCGGTCGCGCGCAGCGTTTCGCTACCCTGCGAGCGGATGTTCACTGCCCCCACCAGCTCGCTCTCGACCCCGGCGCCGCGAAAGTGAAAGCTGCGGCCAAGGTCGACGTCGAGGTTCACCGAGAGCAGCCGTTGCGACGCCGAAGGCGCGGCCGGTCCGCTGCCGGCGCGCCGGATCACGACATCGTCCGACAACTGCGGCGTCCCTGCCTTGGCCAGTTCCCAGTAACCGGCGTCGAGCTTGAACTTGCCGGCAATCGCCAGCGCCTGCTTGCCAAACTCGATCTGCGCGTCACCCGAGAGCAGCGTCCATTGGTCCGGACGCTGGGTGACCCCCAGGCGATCCGCCTTGACGGTGAGGACACCGCCCATGCTGCCGGTGCGCAGTTCGCCGCTCGCCTCGAGGCGCCCCGGCCTGCCGGTCAGGCTGGCCACATCAACGTCGGGGTCGAGCAACAAAGGCCGTGGCATCGGCTGCAGGAGGCTCTCGAAATCCAGTTGCCGGAGGACCAGACGGACGTCGCCATCGGCTTCGCCGATCAATTGCAGCAGCAGCTTGCCGCGCTCCAGCCGCATTCCCTGGTCGAGCGCACGCACGGCCAGAGCATCGCCACGCCATTCACCATCCAGGCGCGGCTTCGCCGGCGTGCCGCCAAGCCACATATCACCGGCCAGACGTCCGCCGAGTTGCCAGTCGGGGCCGAGCAGCGGTCCCACCCAGCCGACATCCGGGGCGTTCACGCGGAGCTGACCGCGCCACGGCGCCAGCCGGTCGATCAAGGTATCGGCCGAACTCGCGGCATTGAACTCGCCGTCGACTTCGCCGATCCGCTGGCCGCGCACCCTGAGCTCACCGGCGAGGCGACCGCTCTTCGCGAGCAGGTTCACGCTCGCCTGATCGAGGCCCAGCGCGAGCTTGCCGAGCCGGACGTCGCCACTCTCGCGCCACAGCCGCAGGCGCCCGCTGGGCAGCAGGGCGGCGGCCGGCGCCGGCTGGGCAGAACGGTTGGCACCGCCGGCATTGCCGATATCCCATTCGCCATTGACGCGCAAGGTCGTCTCCTTGCCTGTCGCCAGGGCGTCAGACGACGGCGCGAATTCGGCGAGGATGGCGGCGACCGGCAGGGCGCGCAGACTGCCGCTCGTCTGCCAGCGGCCGGCCGCGTAGCGCAGTTCTTCGAGCCGGGTCGACCAGTCGCCGCCGACCAGCTCGCCCGGGCCGGCGCTGACCCTGGCCGCCGACATCGACAGCGGCATCGGCGCCGCCAGACGGACGAAGGCTTTCTGCCGGTTGCCCGCCGCCGAGAGGCTCAGTTCGCTCAAGCTTCCCGTCCAGGCGAGGCCGCCCGCCGGCGCCGCAAGACTGCCGACGAGGAGCAGGCCGAGCTCGCGCCTGCCGGCCAGTGTCAGCTGTCCGCGCAGGCTGTGCCGGCTGCGCACCCCTTCGGCGTCGAGCCGCAGGTCTTCGGCAACGGTCTCGCCCTCAGCCAGATCAAGCCCGGCGAGGCGCAGCCTGGCGGCCAGCGTCCCCTGGCTGCCTTCGCCCAGCTGCGCGTCGAGGTCGAGGCCGCGCAACTGCCCAAGGCCGGGGAGCGAAAGCCGCGTCGAATGGACATCGGCCGCCAACTGCAGGGTGCTGATGCTGCCGCTGACGACGACCTCGCCGCGCAGATCACCGGCGACACCGAGCGGGTCGAGCCTGGGCGCGGCGATCGACAGCGTCAGCCGGTCACCGGGCGCGCCGAAAGCGCCGCGGACGGACAAACGATTGCCGGCGACTGCGAGTTCGACCTTGGCCTCGCGCAGCCGCTCACCGGCGAGATCGATGCGGCCGCTGCCGGCGAGCGCTTCACCGCGCAGGCGACTGTTGCGCAGCTGGAAATCGAGATCGACGACGAGCTGTGGCTGGCGGCGACCCTGGGCCGTGAATTCGGCGTTGATGCGCGCCGCCGGGAGGTCGGCAAAACGGCTGGGGTCGAAGTTCTGCAGGCTGCCGCGCAGGTCGAACTTGCCGCTTTCGACCAGGCCGATCCTGCCGCTGGCGGTCAGTTGCGCGTCGTCGGCGACCAGGCGCAGCGCCTCGACGGCGACCTCGACCGGGTCGATCGCGAGCTTGCCCTGGATCGAGAAGCGCGGGTCGCGCAGATCGATCTCCAGCTGCTGACTGTTCAGACCGATCGTCGCCTGCAGCGGACCCGCGAGTTGCGTGCGGCGCAGGCTGCTGTACAGCGCACTCGCATCGAGCGAGCTTGCCGCGAGACGCAGCGCGAGGAGACCATCGCGCAGGCTGCCGCTGCCCTGCAGGCGTCCGCCGCCAGCCAGCTGAAGGTCGATGTCACGCAGGCGGAACTCGTCTTCACCGATGGTGAGTCCGGCAGCCAGCGATTCGACCGGCAGCAGCTGGCGATCGACGGCGCCCGGACGATGGTTGACCAGCAGCAGCTTGCCGCCTAGCGTCGAATCGTCGCCCGGGCGCAGCTCGGCCCGCAGATCGAGTTCCGCCTGCGGCGCCCCGGCGATCCAGGCGGCGGGGTCGATGCCTGACAACCGGGCCTGCGCTTCGACGATCGGTTGCGGCGCGAAAGGCGCGATCCGGGCCGAAAGTTCGCCAGCGAAACGGTCGTCGGCTTTGCGGTCGTCGGCTTTGGCGATCAGCGAGCGTGCGCTGCCGAGCAGGGTGAATTCTTCGAGGTGGCCGTCGGCGGCAAGATCGAAAGCGAGCGCGCGCCCGGCCGCTTCGCCCTCGATGCCGACTTTCGCCGTCAGCGCAAATGGCTTCTCTGCCGCCAGCGTCACTTCGCCGATGACCGAGAGGCCAGCGATCCGGGCGCGCAGCTCGGGGACGCGATGCAGCCCCCCATCGCTCACCAGTTGCCCGGCGAGCGACTCGGCGACGGTCGCCGCTTCGCCTTCGGGTTGAGCGTGGTCGCCGACTTCGAGCCGTTCGAGCAGCAGCTCGCCGATCTCGACCGCGAGCGGCAGCCGCAGGCTTGCGGGCAGCCCCAGCGGCTCGCCGCTGTCCACGTTGGCAACGCGCAGTTTCAGCGCGGCGATGCGGTTGACGACGAGGCGGCCACGCAGCAGTTCGGCCGGCTGCCAGTCCAGCTGCAGGTCGGTCAGCTGGAGGTCGCTGGTTTCTGTCCGCCAGTGCACCTGCGCCAGGGAAAACGAGTCACTCAGCTTGCCGGCCGGCCCCACCAGCGTCAACTGGCCACCCGCAAGCCGTTCGGCCAGCCGGCAGGTCAGGCGCCAGCCGGCTTCGCTGCCGACCAGCCAGGCGCTGCCGGCGAGCACCACGAGCAGGACGCCGAGCGGCAGCAGCCATCGCCAGTGGCGGCGCGCCGGCGCTGCCGGCGCTGCCGGCGGTGAGGGCGGAACAAGGGCAGTCGTCTCGTCGGTCATCGCCGGGGATCCTCGAGCCGGTGGTTCAAAAGGGGATCGCCAGCGAAAAGTCCAGGCGCACCTTGCCCTCGCGCTCGCCATACGCGAGGTCGACGCCGAGCGGGCCGACCGGGCTCTTCCAGCGCGCGCCCAGCCCGTAACCGACCGCGAGGCTCATCGCCTGCCAATCATCGACGGCGTTGCCGGCATCGACAAAGACCGCCGCCCCCCAGCTCGGCGTGATCCAGTGGGTATACTCGGCGCTCAGCGTCACCAGGTAGCGGCCGCCGACGATCGCCGAACCCTCTTCCACCCCGAGGCTCTGATAGGCGTAGCCGCGCACCGAGTTGCTGCCGCCGGCACGAAAGAGGAAATCCTGAGGAATGCCGTCCGACGAAGGCGCCAGTGTCGCCCCGAGCTCACCGCGAAAAAGCAGCCCGTCGCTGGCGCCCAGCGGTATCCCCTGGCTGTAGCGCAGATAGGTGCGCAGGAAATTCTGATCGGAAAGCAACTGCTTGCTGGCGCCGCCGAGCTGGAACTGCAGCGCGATCCCTTCGGCGAGATCGAGCGGGTCGACGGCGTAACGCCAGGTCCAGCCGACCTGGGCGGTCAGCGCACGGTTGGTCGTCGATGGCGAGCCCTGCGGCGATTGCCGTTCGTTCTGCCAGTTGATTCCCAGGCGTTGCTCGATGCTGCCGCGTTGCTGGACGCGAGTCGCCCCGATGGCGAAACGCTCGATGCCCAGATCCTCGATGTCGGAGTTTTCGAACGCCATGCCGACGCCGTCGCGGCGCTGCTTCTCGTCCGGTGGCAGGAAAACGTCGGCATAGGCCGTCTGGCGCACCTGTTCCAGCCGCACGCCGCTCTGCAGTTCCCAGGCGCGAGCGAGAAAATCGTGGTTGCGATAAGCGGCTTCGACCCGCGCACCGGTATTCGTGCTGTAACCGATGCCAAACGACAGCTGGTACGGGGCACGCTCGCGCAGCACCACGCGCACCGGCGCCGTCAGCCGCTCCTGACCGGCAGCGGCCAGCGCGTCGTCATCGCTGCGCTCGAGCGAGACGCTGACCGACGAGAAATACGGCGTGCTCTGCAGGGCCGCCTGCAGGGCCAGCAGACGATCCTCCCGGTAGTCGTCGCCGGGCTTGACGCTGCGGTTCAAACGTTCCACCAGATCGGCCGAATAACGCTTCAGACCGGTGATCCTGAGCTCGCCGAAACGGTAGCGCGGCCCGCTTTCGGCGACCACCCGCAGGTCGACCCGACGCGCCTCGGCATCGACCTCGGCCCGGGTGTCGCGCAGGCGCGCGCCGGCGTAGTCCACCGCCAGCAGGTCGGCGAGCAACGATTGCTTGGCATCGTCCCATTCGGCCTGCCGGAAAGGCTGGCCGGTCTTCAGCTTCCAGCCTTCGTGCAGCGCCTCGCGACGCGCCGGATCGAGGTCGCCGACGATCTCGAGCTGCACGCTGCCGATGTGCGAGCGCAGGCCGGGATCGACCTCGAGCAGCAGCTGCCCGGCGTCCTGGCGGAGCCCGACGACGGGCGAAAAGTAGCCCTCGGTGGCAAGCAGGCTCGCCACTTCGACCTGCATCCGGCGCTCGAAAGCGGCCTGCGCGGGAACGTCAGGCAGCTCGTCGAGAACGAGGAATTCGCTCAGCAAGGCCCGCACTTCAGCCGGCGCCTGCAACTGCGGCACGGCGGCAGAGGCAGGCAGGGAGAGCAGCAGCGCGGCAAGCAGCGCGGCTAGGACAAGGATTTTTTGCATGGGGGAAGCGGTCCGGCAAGCAGCAAGTCCTGGCGTTGAACTTTCTGTCAACGCCTCTGAAGGCTGCGTTGACACCGTCGATCCGACCTGCAGAAGTGGCTACAGGTGAACAGGATAAACGCTTTGCCGCCATGGGCAAGCTAAAATGTCTTCGTCGACCCGTGAGGAGAAAGCCGATGACCAGCGACCTGGCTGTCCCCGTCAAGCTGCCGTGGAGGCCGCGATGAACGCCACGCGCAGCGAACGCGACTCGTTCGGCATCATCGAAGTGCCGGCCGACCGACTCTGGGGCGCGCAGACGCAGCGCTCGCTCGAATTCTTCGCCATCGCCGGCGACCGAATGCCGATGGCGATCGTGCACGCGCTCGCCGCGATCAAGGCTGCCGGCGCCCGGGTCAACAGCGAACTGGGCCTGTTGCCGGCGGACAAGGCGACGGCGATCGCCACCGCTGCCGCCGAAGTCCTCGCCGGGCAGCACGCGGAGGAGTTTCCGCTGTCGGTCTGGCAGACCGGATCCGGCACGCAGAGCAACATGAACGTAAACGAGGTGCTCGCCAACCGCGCTTCGGAACTGCTCGGCGGCGAGCGCGGTGAAGCGCGCCGGGTGCATGCCAACGACGAGGTCAATCTCGGGCAGTCGTCGAATGACGTCTTCCCAAGCGCGATGCACCTCGCGGCGGCGCTGGCGCTGGTGCAGACGTTGCAGCCCGCGCTCGCCAGGCTGCGGGCGACGCTGGCGGCGAAAGCGGCCGCTTTCGCCGGCATCGTCAAGATCGGCCGCACGCATTTGCAGGATGCCACCCCGCTGACCCTGGGCCAGGAGTTCTCGGGCTACGTCGCGCAACTCGAGCACGCCGAGTCGCTGATCAGCGGCGCGCTGCCATCGCTCTACCCGCTCGCCATCGGCGGCACGGCGGTCGGCACCGGCCTCAACACGCATCCGGCGTTCGGCGACCGCGTCGCGGCCGAACTCGCCGCCGGCAGCGGCCTGCCTTTTGTCAGTGCGGCCAACAAGTTTGCCGCGCTGGCCGCACACGACGGCCTGGTGGCCGCGCATGGGGCGCTGAGGACGCTTGCCGTGGCGCTGATGAAGATCGCCAACGACATCCGCTGGCTCGCCTCGGGGCCGCGTTCGGGACTCGGCGAGATCGGCCTCCCGGAAAACGAACCCGGCAGTTCGATCATGCCCGGCAAGGTGAATCCGACCCAGTGCGAGGCATTGACCATGCTCTGCTGCCAGGTGATGGGCAACGACGTCGCGATCGGCATCGGCGGTGCTGCCGGCAATTTTGAACTCAATGTCTGCAAGCCGCTGCTCGCGCACAATTTCCTGCACAGCGTGCGTCTGCTCGCCGACGGCATGCAGAGCTTCGAGGCGCACTGCGTGCGCGGCATCGAGCCGCGGCCGTCGCGCATCGCCGAGTTGCTCGATCGCTCGCTGATGCTGGTCACCGCGCTGACGCCACACATCGGCTACGACCGTGCCGCCGAAATCGCCAAGCACGCCCACCGCGAGCAAAGCACGCTGCGCGAGGCAGCGCTCGCGCTCGGTTACGTCAGCGAAGAGGAGTTCGCGCGCTGGGTGCGCCCGGTGGCAATGACCGGCAATCACGAGGGCGGCTGAAGAGGGCTTCAGCGGCCGCAGCAGCGGCCGACGAAACGCGCTCAGGCGGCGCTGCGCAAGCCCCCGCCGCTCACCGTCTGCTGCAGCACGTCATGAAAGTTCTGACCGATCTTGCCGAGCACCTGCATCTGCACGACCAGCTTGTCATCGACGTGCTGCAGTTCGTCGATGCGCTCTTCGAGAGTGTCGGTCGCCTGGTGGATGCGCTTGATGCTCTCCAGCCGACGCCTGAGCTGAATCTGGTGCTCGCGAATCTGGATCTCCATCGGCGCCATGATCGCCTTCAGCCATGACTCGGCGTCGCGGTTGGCGCTTTCGAAAGTCTTGCGCACCTGCACCGCGACCTCCTCGAAGAAGCGCTGCGTGAGCTGGCTCTTTTCGTGCGTCAGCAGCTGGAACATGCTGTTGATGTGGTCGCTGCACCACTGGTCGAGGCGGTCGATCTCCTTTTCGTAGCGCATCAGCGAAAAGCCGATCGGCGCATCGAGCTTGAGTCCGTGCTCGACGGCAAACTTCTTGTAGATCGCTTCCATCATGCTCAGGATTTCACTCACCTCGCTCGTCGAACGGGCGAGGTTGCCGCGCGCCACGTCAAAGAAATGCTTCATCGCTGCCGACAAGGTGGTCGAGAAGGTGGCGTTGACCATCGCTTCGCGCGTCGAGGTACTCAGCAGGCGCAGCGAATCGAGGCCGAGATGAGCGAAGAGGTTGTTGGTCAGCTGCGAAAAAACGCTGCGCACGGCGTAGTAGCGCTGCAGCCCCGACTCGAACTCCTCCTTCTCGACCCGCACCTTGCCCATCATGTACTCGACAACGCCCTTGTTCTTGCCGCGCAGTTCGGTCAGTTCGGTCACCTGTTCGCGCAGGCTGCCCAGACGCGACTCGAGCAGGCTGCGCGTGCGCTGGTAGCAGTCGACGAACTCGGCCGCGGTATTGTCGCGGACGATCTCCTGCTTGGCCGGGATCAGTTCCTCGGAAAGCGCATATTCGAGCCCCGGCAGCCGGCTGCGGATCAGCAGTTCGGGATCATCGGTGATCTTGGCGACCAGCGCTTTCTGTGCCGAGACCGGAAAGATCTGGCTCTCGGGCAAGCTCAGCGTCCTCGCACAGCTATCGACCTGGCGGGCAATTTCGGCGTCGATCTCTTCGCCTGACTTGAGCTCGTCCCACAGGCTGTCGATCTTGTTGAGAACGACGATGCGCCCCTTGCGGCGGCCGCCGGCGGTGCCGATATGTTCGCGCCAGACGGTCAGGTCGGACTGCGTGACGCCGGTATCGGCGGCGAGAATGAAGAGCACGGCGTGGGCGTTGGGCAGCAGCGAAAGGGTGAGTTCGGGTTCGGTGCCAATCGCGTTGAGGCCCGGCGTGTCGAGAATGACCAGCCCCTGCGCCAGCAGCGGATGAGCAAAATTGATCACCGCGTGGCGCCAGCGGGGGATCTCCACGCGGCCGTCCTGATCGACGCGAAAGACCGCCGAATCGCCGTCGCTGACCGCAAACCCGAGCCGCGCCGCGGTCTCGCGGTCGACCCGGATGACGTCGCTGACATGGCGCAGGGCATCCTGCATGGCTTCGGCCGAAGCGGTGTCGATCGGGACGATCGTCCACTCGTCGGCATAGCGCTTGTACTCGCTGATGCTGGCGCGGGATTCGCGGCTCTCGATGGGCAGCAATTCGATCGCCGAGGGCCGCGACTTGTCGTACATCAGTTCGGTCGGGCACATCGTCGTCCGGCCCGCCGTCGAGGGCAGAATCCGGTTGCCATAACCGGCAAAGAAGATGGCGTTGATCAACTCCGACTTGCCGCGCGAAAATTCGGCGACGAAAGCCACATGCAGACGGTCCTCGCGCAGGTTCTCCAGCAGGTGAACGATGCGGCGGTCGGTCTGGGCGTCGGTCAGGTCGTTTTCGACCAGCCAGCCGGCAAATTTTTCGAGCACCCGGGAGATCTGCGCACGCCATTCGCTGTAGGCGGCAAAATGTTGGGCAAGCGTCATATCGGATTCCAGCACAAGGCACAGTGCCTTACTCTATCACAATGGGGTGTGCGCTCAGCGGCCGGGGGATGGCTGAGGCGTCAACGCTGGCAACGGGTGCAGTAGAAGGTCGAGCGGCCGGCCTGGCGGATCACCCGCACCGGCCCGGCGCAGGTCGGACAGGGTTCTCCCGCACGATCATAAACGGCGCAGGAAAGCTGGAAACAACCGGCGCCACCGTCGCTATGGACGTAGTCACGGACACTGCTGCCACCGGCTGCGATGGACGCCGTCAGCGTCGAGCGAATGGCCTCTGCCAGCCGCCGGTAGCGTTCCCGAGCGATCCGGTTGGCGGCGCGCAGAGGCGAAATTCCTGCCCGATGAAGGCTTTCCGCGGCATAGATGTTGCCGATGCCGACCACCAGCCGGGCGTCCATCAAGAGCGGCTTGATCGGCGCCCGCCGGCCGCGCGTCGCGGCGTAGAGCCAGTCGCCGGTGAAGCCGGCGGAGAGCGGCTCGATGCCCAGCCCGGCCAGCGCGGGATGGCGGTCGATGTCGGCGCCTTCATGCCACAGCACCGCCCCGAAGCGGCGTGGGTCGCGCAGACGCAGAACGGTCTCGCCGAAAACCAGGTCGAAATGGTCGTGCTTGCGGGTCGGCGTTTGCGGCAACACCAGACGCAGGCTTCCCGACATGCCGAGGTGGAGCAGCAGCCAGCCGCCGCCGCGCGCGCTCTCGCAGTCGAACAGAAGATACTTGCCGCGCCGCAGGAGGGCGTCTACCCGCAGCCCGCGCAGCCGCGCGTCGAGCCCGACAGGAATTTCGTGCCGGAGCTTCGCCGTCCGCACGACCGCGCCGACGATACATTGCTGAGAAAGATACGGCAGCAGTCCTTGACGGCTTACTTCAACTTCGGGGAGTTCTGGCATTGCTGCTACCGCGAAAAGTCCATAACATGCGCAAACGGATTATGACGCAAACTCCTGTCAGATCCGGCAACTGTTTGCCGCGGGCAAGGAAGCCATGAAACCGACCAAGCATATCCTCCTCTGCGCTGCTCTGGCGCTGGCCCTGATCAGCCTGCCGGTGACTGCGGCCGGCGAAGCAGGCGCCAAAAAGCCCCGGCCGACGAAGCGCGAGCCGCGACGCCCCCTGCCCGAATCGGTGGCCCTGCGACCCGACGCCCACGACTACAGCGATCTCAGCGGGCAGGTGGTCTATCAGCTGCTGCTCGCCGAAGTCGCGCTGCAGCGCGGCAGGAAGGAGTTGGCTAGCCAGGCCTACGCCGACCTCGCGCTGCGCACCCGCGATCCCGGGGTGATCGAACGTGCCACCGAGGTGGCCGGCCACGCGCGGCGCATGGATCTCGTGCTTGAACTCGCGCGCCTGTGGGTCGAGGTGCAGCCGGACTCGAAGCGCGCGCAGCAGGTCCTGATCGGCGTCCTGGTTCTGGCCAATCAACTGGACGGTATGGCGCCGCAATTGATCCGCATCCTCGAGGCGGATCCGGCGGCGTTGCCGGCCAACCTGCTGGCGCTCAACCGGATGTTTGCCCGCAGCCCCGATCGTCAGGCGGTCCTGCGCCTGATCAGGGAGGTGTGCAAACCATTTCTCGGCCTCGCCGAAGCACACTACGCGGTCGCCGTGGCCGCCGCCGCCGCCGGTGAACGGCTACCCGCCCTCGGCGAAGTGCGCCGGGCGCTGGAACTGCGCCCGGACTGGGAGATGGCTGCCCTGCTCGAAGCGCAGCTGCTCGCCCAGGACTCCTCGACCGAGGCGATCGCCTTTCTGCAACGCTTTGTCGAACGCCATCCGGCAGCGCGCGACGTTCAACTGCAGCTCGCGCGCGCGCTGGTCGCCGAAAAGCGCTACAGCGAAGCGAAGCATCAGTTCGAACAATTGCTACTCGCCTATCCAGATCATCCGGACGTGGTGTTTCCGGTGGCCATCCTGGCGCTGCAGGAAAACGATACGGCGCTGGCCGAGAAACAGCTCAAGCACCTCCTCACCCTCGATTTCCAGCAGAAGAGTGCCGCTTATTACTATCTCGGTCAGATTGCCGAAGAGGACAAGCGCACCGACGAGGCGCTTGGCCATTACCAGCAGGTCGAAGCGGGTGAGCTGTATGTCCCGGCGCAGGTTCGCAGCGCTGCCCTGCTCACCCGTTCGGGCCGGCTCGACGAGGCCCGGCAACAGCTTGACCAGGCGGCAGAAAAAAACCCGCAGTTCAGCGTCCAGCTGTCGATCGCCGAAGCGGCCCTGTTGCGCGACGCGAAGCAGAACGAGGCGGCGTTCGAACTGCTCGACCGCGAACTCGGCAAACAGCCCGAGCAGCCCGACCTGCTCTACGAGTCGGCGCTGATGGCGGAAAAGATCGGCCGCCTGGAACTGATGGAAAGCCGCCTGCGCAAACTGATCGAGTTGCAACCGGAGAGCGCCCAGGCTTACAACGCGCTCGGTTATTCGTACGCCGATCGCAACCTCCGGCTACCCGAGGCCCGACAACTGCTCGACAAGGCCCTCCTGTTGTCCCCCGAAGACCCGTTCATTCTCGACAGCATGGGCTGGCTCCTCTACCGTCAGGGCGACCTCGAAGGGGCGCTGAGCTACCTCCAGCGTGCCCATGGCCTGCGCCCGGACCCCGAAATCGCTGCCCATGCCGGCGAAGTCCTGTGGATGCTGGGCCGCCGGAATGAAGCGCTGCGGACCTGGCAAGAGGCGCAGAAAAAGGATCCGTCGAACGAGGTGCTGCAGCGGACGATGCAGCGCTTCGTTCCCTGAGGCCCGCCGTCCACTCGCTCGGGGACCTCCGATGCGTTGCCCCTGCGCCCTCCTGCTGCTCATCGGCGGTCTTGCGCTGACCGCCTGCAGCACCCTGCAACCGCCCGCTGCGCCAGCCGTCATCGCCCTCCAGCGCGACCAGCTGAACGCTTTCTCGCTCAGTGGTCGCTTTTCCCTGCGCCACGAAGGCAGCAGCCATGCGGGCCGGATCGACTGGCAGCATGACGGCGACCGCAACCGCTTGCTGCTCTCGTCGCCTTTCGGGCAAGCCATGCTCGAGATCGTCGGCGACGCCGACGGTGCGCGACTGAGCGGCAGTGACGGCCACTCGCAGACGGCCAGCAGCGTCGACGAACTGCTGCAGTCGGCCCTCGCCTACCCGCTGTCCCTGAGCCAGCTCGCAGACTGGCTGCGCGGCCGCCATGCGGCGGGCGACGAACTGGTCCGCGATGCGCTGGAACGACCGCAGCAGCTGCGCCACGAAGACTTGCGCATCGCCTACGAATACGACAGCGACCAGCCGCAAGCGCTGCCAAGCCGCCTCTTCGTCGACCGCGAGGACGGTTTCGTGCTGCGTCTGAGCATCGACCAGTGGCTGCCACTGACGCCCGGGGAGCAAGACCGATGAGCGCCGGCCGCGAGGGCTGGGATTGGCAGAGCGTCTACCCGGCACCGGCCAAGATCAACCTCTTCCTGCAGGTCGTCGGCCGACGCAGCGACGGCTATCACCTGTTGCAGACCGTCTTTCGCTTTCTCGGCCATGGCGACAGCCTGCACTTTTCGCCGCGCACCGACGGTGTGGTGAATCTTCTGACACCGGTGGCCGGGGTGCCGGCGATGGCCGACCTGACCGTTCGCGCCGCCCGCCTGTTGCAGGCCGAGACGGCCTGCCCGGCAGGGGTCGATATTCGCCTCGAGAAGCGTCTGCCGCTCGGCGGCGGCCTCGGCGGCGGCAGCTCGGACGCGGCGACCGTCCTGCTCGCGCTCAATCATCTCTGGCAACTGGGCTTGCCCCGCCGGCGTCTGCAGCAGATCGGCCTCACGCTCGGCGCCGACGTGCCGGTTTTCGTCTTCGGTGACAACGCTTTTGCCGAGGGAGTGGGCGACCTGCTGCACGCGGTCGAACTGCCGCCGCGCTGGTACCTGGTTCTTGAACCGCCGCTACAGGTTCCTACTGCGGTGATTTTCGGGGCTGCGGAACTGCAGCGCAATTCGCCGCGGATCGAACCCGGTACGTGGCAGCCGGGCGACGGCGGCAATGACCTCGAAGCGGTCGCCTGCAAGCACTTTCCGGCGATTGCCGAACACCTCAGCTGCCTGTCGGCGGTCGCGGCGCCTGCCGCGGCACGCATGAGCGGCTCCGGAGCCTGCGTTTTCGCCGAGTTTGCCTGCCCGGAAGCGGCGGCAGCCGCCCGCTGCCGCTTGCCCGACGGCATGCGCAGCTGGGTCGCAGCGGGCCTGCCCCGGCATCCGTTGTCGGCGCTCGCCGATTGAGCGACCCGAGCCGATGAGGCATTTGTCGATCACGGCGCTTTTTTTTCTCGCGGATCCTTTGTATAATGCGCGCCTCGCTCGACATCCAGGCGATGCAAGCGACCGTTGGGGAGTCGCCAAGTTGGTTAAGGCACCGGATTTTGATTCCGGCATTCGAAGGTTCGAATCCTTCTTCCCCAGCCATTCAATTTCTGTCAAAGCGGGCAGGCACCCTTACCTGCCCGTCTTGCTTTATACAGCGCCGATGTTCGGGGCGCCACGGAAAGCGCACCATGGCCTATGACAGCCTGATGGTATTCACCGGCAACGCCAATCCCGCGCTGGCCGCCGATGTCCTCAAGCGGCTCAATATCTCACTCGGTCGCGCCCATGTCGGTCGCTTTTCCGACGGCGAGATCAGCGTCGAAATCGAAGAGCACGTACGCGGCATGGATGTCTTCATCCTCCAGTCCACCTGCGCACCGGCGAACGAGAACCTGATGGAGCTCCTGGTGATGGCCGACGCGCTCAAGCGCGCCTCGGCCGCCCGCATCACCGCCGCCATCCCCTACTTCGGTTACGCCCGCCAGGATCGCCGCGTGCGCTCGGCACGGGTGCCGATCGCCGCCAAACTGGTGGCCGACCTGCTGACCGCAGCGGGCGTGCACCGGGTGTTGACCATGGACCTGCACACCGAGCAGATTCAGGGTTTCTTCAACATCCCGGTGGACAACATCTACTCGCTGCCGATCATGCTCGGCGACGTCTGGAAACGCGACTTCGCCAATCTGATGGTCGTTTCGCCGGACGTCGGCGGTGTCGTGCGCGCCCGCGCGCTCGCCAAGCGTCTCGAGTGCGACCTCGCGATCATCGACAAGCGCCGCCCGAAAGCCAATGTCTCCGAGGTGATGAACATCATCGGCGAGGTCGACGGACGCACCTGCGTGATCATGGACGACCTGGTCGACACCGCCGGCACCCTCTGCAAAGCGGCCACCGCGCTCAAGGAGCATGGCGCGAGGCAGGTCCTCTCGTACTGCGTGCATCCGGTGCTTTCGGGCAATGCCGTCGACCGAATCAATCACTCAGACCTCGACGAGCTGGTGGTGACCGATACCATTCCGTTGCGCGACGACGCCAGGAATTCGCCGCGCATTCGCCAGTTGTCGGTCGCCGAAGTGATGGCGGAAACGATCCGGCGGATCAGCAACGAGGATTCCGTTTCCTCCCTTTTCATCGAGTAAGGCGCTTTCGCGTGCCTTGCCCGTGAAATTTCCCAACCCCCCGCCTGGTCGCGGGCGGGGTCTGCAGCCAGCCAGGAGTCATCCATGAAGTTTGAAATCGAAGCGCGCAAGCGCACCTTGCAGGGGTCCGGAGCGAGCCGCCGCCTGCGCCGTCAGAACCGGGTACCGGCCATCGTCTACGGTAGCGCAGCCGAACCGCAGCTGATCGACATCGACCACAACCAGATCCTGCTCAACCTGGGCAAGGAAGCTTTCCACGCGTCGGTGCTGACGCTCGTCATTGATGGCGTCGCCGAAAGCGTCGTCCTCCGGGACTCGCAGCGCCACCCGTGGAAGCCCCTGATCCTGCACTGCGACTTCCAGCGAGTTGACGCCGTGCACGCGATCCACCAGCGTGTGCCGCTGCATTTCATCAATACCGACATTGCACCCGGCGTCAAGATCAGTGGCGGCAGCGTCTCGCACACGCACAACGACATCGAGGTCAGCTGTCTGCCGCAGGATCTGCCCGCCTACATCGAAGTCGACCTCAAGGACCTTGAAGCCGGCCAGTCGATCCATTCCTCCGACCTCGTCTTCCCCGCCGGGGTGACACCCGTCACACACGGTGACGATTATGTCGTGGTTTCGATCACGGCCAAGAAGGCCACCGACGACGCCGAGGGCGAAGCGACCGCCGCTTGAATCCGGCAGTAATGCCAAGCCGCCGTCCGGCACCCGATGCCCGCGGCGGCTTCTTTTTGTAGCAGGGCAAGCGTTCCCATGTCTCCTCCCCGCCTGATCGTCGGCCTCGGCAACCCCGGCAGCGAGTACCAGGATACCCGGCACAATGTCGGCTTCTGGTTCACTGACCAGTTGGCCCGTCAACTGCAGGCGACGCTCATCCCGCAGGGGAAATTCTTCGGCCGGGTCGCTCGCGTGGGCGAGCTCTGGCTCCTGCAGCCGATGACCTACATGAACCTCTCCGGCCAGGCCGTCGCCGCCCTGGCCCGTTTCTACCGGATCGCCGCCGAAGAGATTCTCGTGGTTCATGACGATCTCGACCTGCCGCCGGGCAGCCTCCGCCTCAAGCAGGGCGGCGGCAACGGCGGCCATAACGGTCTGAAGGACATCCAGGCACGCCTGGCAACTCCCGATTTCTGGCGGCTGCGACTCGGTATCGGCCATCCCGGCGAACGCGCCGAAGTCATCAACCACGTCCTCAGGGCTCCCCGGCGCGAAGAACAGGCACTGATCGATCCGGCCATCGATCGCTGCCTGCTCGCCTGGCCCCTGCTCGCCGCCGGCGACTACGCCGCCGCCCAGCGGCAACTGCACCTGAAGACCCTTTAAGTATCGGAATCCACATGAGCCTCCAATGCGGTATCGTCGGCCTGCCGAACGTCGGCAAGTCCACCCTCTTCAACGCTCTGACCAAAGCGGGAATCGCCGCCGAGAATTATCCCTTCTGCACCATCGAACCCAACGTCGGCATCGTCGAAGTCCCCGACCCGCGGCTGCAGCAGATCTCGGCGATCGTCAAGCCGCAACGCATCCAGCCGGCAATCGTCGAGTTCGTCGACATCGCCGGTCTGGTCGCCGGCGCCTCGAAAGGTGAAGGGCTGGGCAACCAGTTCCTGGCCAACATCCGTGAAACCGATGCCATCGTCAGTGTCGTGCGCTGCTTCGAGGACGACAACGTGGTGCATGTGTCCGGTCGCGTCGATCCGCTGTCCGACATCGAAACCATCCTCACCGAGCTCGCGCTGGCCGATCTCGCCGCCGTCGAGCGGACACTCAATCGCGAGAGCAAGAAGGCGCGCGCCGGCGACAAGGACGCGCAGCAACTCGCGGCCGTTCTCGAGCGCCTGTTGCCGCATCTCGACCAGGGTAATCCGGCGCGCACGCTGGCCATGTCGGCCGACGAGAAGCTCCTGCTCAAGCCCCTGTGCCTGCTGACCATCAAGCCGATGATGTACGTCGGCAACGTGCTCGAAGACGGTTTCCGCAACAATCCGCACCTTGACCGCCTGCGTCAGTACGCGGACGCCGAAGGCGCGCCGGTGGTCGCCCTGTGCGCCAAGATCGAAGCCGAGCTCGGCGATCTTGAAGACGAAGACAAGGCGCTCTTTCTCGCCGACCTCGGCCTCGAAGAGCCCGGCCTCAACCGCCTGATCCGCGCCGCTTACCAGTTGCTCGGCCTGCAGACCTACTTCACGGCAGGTGTCAAGGAGGTCCGCGCCTGGACCATCCACGTCGGCGACACCGCGCCGCAGGCCGCCGGCGTCATCCACACCGATTTCGAGAGAGGCTTCATCCGCGCCCAGACCATCGCCCTCGCCGACTTCCTCGCCTGCAAGGGCGAACAGGGCGCCCGCGAAGCCGGTAAAATGCGCGCCGAAGGCAAGGAGTATGTGGTCAGGGATGGCGACGTGCTGAATTTTCTGTTCAACGTCTGAGCCCTGGCGGTGGGATCAAGGCATTCTGGAGCACCCCAAGAAACCCCTGGATCTATCTGACACATTGCCACTCCATGAAACACCGTGAAGCGGGGCTACCAGGAGATCAAGTAGACCAGCTCGGGCTTCGATGTCGGCGGCGCCAGCGCCGCCCATCACTGGGACCTGACCGAGCAGCCGTTTCGTAGCGTCTTTGTCTGCACTACCCAGCCCGTCCGCCGCAAGACGCACATTGTCCACGGCACGACATTCATCCTTCGGCACGTGGCCGAGGACAAGTTATTCGGGACGCGCGTCCTCTGGCGCGGGACCACGATGGTCACACGAGGTCATGCTCCGATGCGCCTTCGGCGTACCAAGAAACTGGGAGGCTCGGTTTGAACGTCTTCGATTTCCGCCAGCACCTCGTGAACGAGTACTCGGTGTTCACCCGCAGTTTCACGCGCATCAAGGCCGACGACATACAGTCGTACGTCACCAGGGCTTATGACTCGCAGAAGTACTGGCCCGAGCCACTGATCCAGGTCAATCCGAATTTCAAGCCGGGCGGGACCGTTCAACAGCTCGTGGAAGCCGGGCAACTACATCCCCAGTGCGCCGAGATTTTTCGCCTGGGCAAGAGCGACTCATCCGTCGGCATTCCGCTGCCCCTTCACACTCACCAACAAGAGGCCATCAGCCTTGCCGCAGCGGGTGAGAGTTCATTGCCACCCGCTACCTCGACCGGACCGAACTCGACCAGTTACGCACGCAGAGCTATGCCAACCTTTGCGAGCCGTGGGGATTCACGGAGGATGAGCGACCCGTTCCAGCGCGCTGGTTCGTTACACGCCGACCGAAAGACGACATGGGTCCTCGTGGTCGGAAGCTCAACCTCGACGATTTCCTGGTCATAGGTTCGAGCCGCTCGCGCATCGGGCGTGAATTGAAGAAGCCCAGCACCTGGGGCGGCGGCAACCCGTATGTGGGGCAGATCAAGGACGACACCTACCCCGAAGTCATCGCTGCACTGCTGAAGGCTGCCGAGAGCTACGGCCTCGTCCGCCAGAAAGAAACGGATGTGGGTGTTACCGGCTGGCAGCTGAACGGCGCGACTCTGCTGTGGTGCCCGGGTGACGGCGTCAGTCCCAAGCAATCGAGTGACAATCGGTTCTTTCGCAACCTGTACCGGAACATCGCGGGAATGCTTGCCAATCCCGAGCACCAGCTTTTCGATTTCGAGGCGCGGGAGCACACCGCGCAAGTCGAGCAAGCAGACCGCCTGGAGCGCGAGGCGCGTTTCCGCTTCACCGACAAGGACCGCAAGGAGTGGCGCGACAGGAAAGGGAGCGAACTGGAATGGCTGCCCGTCCTGTTCTGCTCGCCGACCATGGAGTTGGGCGTCGACATTTCGTCGCTCAACACCGTCTACATGCGCAACGTGCCGCCCACGCCCGCCAACTATGCCCAGCGCAGCGGCCGAGCGGGGCGCGCCGCTCAACCGGCGCTGGCGATCACCTACTGCGCGAGCCAGAGCCCGAACGACCAGTATTATTTCCGCGACCCGGTGCGGATGGTCCATGGGCAGGTCCATCCGCCGACACTGGATCTGGCCAACCGCGAACTCGTGCAGAGCCACATGCACGCCATCTGGCTGGCCGAAACCGGCAAGAAGCTCGACAGCAGCATCCGCGGCCTGCTCGACATGAATCACCCGGACGCCCTGCCCATTCTGGAAGACCTGGCCCACGATCTGGACAAGCCGGATGCCAAGAAGCGCGCCCACCAGCGCGGCCTGGCCGTACTGGCCATGCTCAAGGGCGAGCTCACCGCGCAGCGCGCCCCTGGTTCACCGAGGCGTGGCCGGAGACCGTGTTCCAGCGCGCGTACAAGGAGCTTGATGAAGCGCTGAACCGTTGGCGGGATCTGTATCGCGCCACGGCGCGGCAAATTGAGCTGAACTTCAAGATCGAGAACAATCCGGCCGCCAGCGAGCGCGAACGCCGGGAAGCACAACAGCGCCATAACGAAGCACGCAAGCAGCGCGACCTGCTGCTCGCCGGCGAGAGCGCCTTCAACTCGGACTTCTACACCTACCGCTACCTGGCGAGCCAGGGCTTCCTGCCCGGCTACAACTTCCCGCGCCTTCCTCTGCTGGCCTACATTCCCGCGCGCCGGGGCAACATCGGCCGCGAGAGCTTTCTCTCCCGTCCGCGCTTCCTGGCGCTGGGCGAGTTCGGTCCGTACAGCCTCATCTATCACGAAGGCAGCCAGTACCGGGTCACCAAAGCGCTACTCACCATCACCAGCCAGGACCAGGTCACCGAGGGCGCCCGCCTGGCCACCGAGGTGGCGCGCCTGTGTCCGTCATGCGGCTATGGCCACTTCCGTTCGCAAGGCGCTGAAAATCATGCACTTCAAGCGCCCGGCCGAAGGACAGCCGTGGCTCAAGGCTGCGCTCGACGAGGAATTGAACGACGACGGCCAGCCCCTCTGCGAAGCGGGCTGCTACAAATGCCTGCTTTCCTACTACAACCAGCCCGATCACGCGCTCATCGACCGTCAGGACGAAGAGGCAGGTGGCCTGGTGCTGGAGATGCTGTGCCGCCTCACGCAGTCCGAAGCCAGGCTCGGTACTCAGGGGCGGTCAGCCGAGCAGCACAGCGCCGAGTTGGCTCGTACGGCAGGCAGTACGCTGGAGCATGCCTGGCTGGCTTATGTCGAGCAGCATGGCCACCGCAAGCCCGATCGTGGCCAGCACACCATCGCTCAAGCGCGCACCAGCGCCGACTTTTTCTACGACGAATACCAGTTGGCAGTCTTCATCGACGGCTCCCATCACGCAGCCGCGGGTCAATGTGCTACTGGCGCGGCCGATGCTGCGTCACCGGCCTTGCCGTGCCGGAACTGCTGCGGGCCTCCCACATCAAGCCGTGGGCGTTGTGCGACTCGGACGACGAGCGACTCGATGTGTTCAATGGACTACTGCTCGCTCCGCATCTGGATGCGCTCTTCGACGGCGGTTGGGTGAGCGTTGGTGAGGCGGGCGAGCTGTTGGTGTCGAGCGCGCTACCGCATGAGGCGCTGGTCTTGTTCGACCTTCAACACTCACTTCGGGTCGCTTACCTGAGCTCGCAGCACCAGCGCTACATGGGTTTCCATCGCGTCGAAGTGTTCAGGCAATGAGCACCCTGCGGCGCTTTGCGATGGGGCAGACTGCGATACCGGCTTCGACAGCCTGGTATCTCGCTGATTTGGGCGAATTCCGCGGCAAGCAGGAGCGGGTACGGGAGGGGGTGCGAAATGAAGGCCGAAAAACCAATCTCCAGCACTGGCACGGCTTCCCGCCCGTTCTTTTTGTTCAAGGTCGGCCAGCGCTGGCGGTGGGCTGAACGTCGCGGACAGTCGGGGCGAGCGCGCGGCAGCGTGCATCGGAAGAGTGCCTGGCCAATCTCCGGCGCACCGTGATGAAGCGCACAGCTCATCACGCCAGGCGATGATACCGTTTCAACCCTAGTTCGATCAATGGCTTACGGCAGCGACGATGGCTCGCACGATTCTTGCTGCCCGGTGAGCGGGATTTTTGGCAAAGGTTGCAGCGATGAACAATGTCCACCGACTCGAATGGCCCGCGAATGGCGAAGCACCGCCTTGCGAGGGAACGCGAAGAATCATCGACAATCAGGAGCGGGTGCTCTACGACGGCTACTGGATCAAGACCTACCCGGTTCCTGCCGACTCCCTGCAGGCGAAGAAGCTGCTGATCGAGGCGCTCTCGCGACGCCTGTTCAACCACACCGAGCACGGGCTCAATATTCCGGGGCACCGGCTGGGCGAAGCGCGGCGCAGTTACCAGACGGAGACCGAGCCGGCCCGGCGTCGGGTCAAGGCGGCGATGCTTGCCGGCGCCCTCTTCAACCGCGCCACCGACATTTTCCGGAAACTCGTCGAATTGCAGGCGGACGGCATCGAGATCCACAGCGACGACCCGCTGATGCGCGAATGCGGTCAATGCCTGCTCGACGCCATCGACCTGGGCCACGTCGTTCTCCACCGCAGCGGCGAAGAGGGGATCGACGAACTCTGGGGCGAGCCTTTCCGGGCCTTTTCGGTTTCGATCGAGGAATTCTACGAAAGCCGCTACATCAAGATCGGCCAGAGCATGCGCGACATCGACCGCATCGCCCAGGCCATGGTCGCGAGCTTCAGCCGCATCCCCGCTTTTGCCGCCATCGAAACCCCGGTCCGCAATTTTGCCCACGCGGCCAGAATCAAGACCGAGACCCTGCGCACCGACCCGGACATTTTCGACGTCTGGGCACAGCTGGTGACCGCCGGCGAACGGCTGGCCAACTTCACGCCCATGCAAGTGACCAAATTCCAGGGAGAACGCGGCGACCGCTTCGTGTACCGCGTTTCCGATGGCCTCCAGCTGCTCCGTAACGGCCGCGCCCTGGTCTTCTACATCGCCCGGGCGCGCACGCCGATGCCCCGCAGCACCAGCGAATACATCGAACACTGCGAAACTTACCTCGCCACCGGCCGCGTCCCCTGCCTGCCCGCCCCCTTGCCGGCCTGACTGCGACAGGAAAACACTTCGGGCGCCGGGCTGCCGGCAGATCGTCCAGGATGCCGGGTCAGTCGTTCCCGGCCTTGCCGACCGGCAACGCCCTCGATCCGTCGCACTCGAGGCGGCGACCGATGGGGGACAGCGCGAAACAGACGAGCCAGTGGATGAGGCCGATGACCGACCGGTGAACTGCGCTCACCAAACACGAGGTCCGGCGATCGCGGGTGATCAGCAATCGGTCACGAGGGACGACAGCGGAAGGGGATTCTAGACGCGGTCATCCCGGTTACTCTCCTCGAACTTCCTGATCTGCTCGTCGGCCTCGTCCTTCGTGATGCCGTAGCGCTCCTGCAACTTGCCGGCCAATTCGATGCGCTTGCCGGAAATCATGTCCAGTTCGTCGTCCGTGAGTTTGCCCCACTGGGTTTTCACCTTGCCCTTGAATTGCTTCCAGTTACCTTCGACGATATCCCAGTTCATCTCGAACTCCTTTTCTCGGAAAGCGACGGGCGGAATTACCCGTCGGGTATCACTGTTCTCCCCTGCCCTGGCCACTCCTGACCCGCACTGTGCGGCGTACGGTGTCAGACGGCCGGACGGGGAAGCGAAAGCGGTGCGCCGACGAACACCAGCAGACCGCTGCAAAGACAAGCACTTACGCGGTTGCCAGCGTATTCCCGGGGTCCGACCCGGTCTGTACGCTGGCCCACTTTGCTCGCTTTGATCGGAACCAAGATGCGAACCGATGTGCCCCCACCAGCGGCGCATTTTTGCCTTCGCTTGCCGCCTGATCTGTGCACCAGCGCACAGGGGGCATTGGCAGTTCGCGGCAAAGAGCAGCAGGCTTCTGTGTACGGTGCCGTACAGACCCTGGCCTTCGTCTGAGTAGCATGAAAAGAACGGCGCAGAAGACAAATCGTGAGCGCCGCAACGATCGATTTCGGGAGAACTGAAATGACACTGGGAACGATTCTGCTGATCATCATGGTCCTGCTGCTGATCGGGGCGATTCCGGCATGGCCGCACAGCCGGGGATGGGGTTATGGTCCCAGCGGTGGTATCGGGCTGGTGGTGCTGGTCCTGCTGATTCTGTTGCTGACGGGGCGACTATAGGCTGTTGCGACTATAGGCTGTAGCTCGTAGCCTAGTCCTGCATTCCCTGGAGCAGGGACGACAGGTCTTCGGCATGCTCCTCTTCGCTCGCGAGGATTTCTTCCAGCATGCGGCGCGTGCTCGGATCGTGGTCACCAAGATAGGCAATCAGCTCGCGATAGCTCTCGATGGCGATTCGCTCGGCAACCAGGTCTTCGGTGATCATGCTTTTCAACGTATCACCCTCGACGTATTCGGCATGGCTGCGCGCAGCCAGTCCGTCGGGCGAGAAATTCGGCTCGCCGCAAAGCTCGATGATGCGCTTGGCGAGCAGGTCGGCATGCGCCATCTCCTCGACCGCATGCTCGAGGAATTCGGCCGCGACCGGCGCGGCGTGAATGCCGGCAGCCATGAAGTAGTGGCGCTTGTAACGAAGCACGCAAACCAGCTCGGTGGCCAGCGCTTCGTTCAGGGCCTCGATGACATGCTCGCGATTGGCCGCATAGCCGGGCGTTACCGCGCCCTTCTCGAGGTCCTGTCGGGCGCGTTGGCGCAAGGTCGGGATGTCGGAAAGCAGTGACCGGGCCGGCGAATGTTGATCAAGAGCGGTGACGTTCATGGACTGATCCTCCTGGGTTGATGGCGGCATTGTCCCTTGCCCGGCCGGTGGATTCTGTGCGCCGGCGTACATTGTCGGCGCAGCGCCGGGAAGCGATTCGCAACCACCGGCGCTGCGCCGCCACCGTCAGTCACCGCCGCCGGGAGCCGCCGCCGAGGATCGATCCCAGCACGCCGCGAATGATCTCGCGGCCGACCTGTGAGCCGACGGCACGTGCCGCACTCTTGGCTGCCGTCTCGATCACCGAATCGCCTCGCCGCGCCCGGCTGCTGCCGGAACCACCGCCGAAAAGACCACCCAGACTGTCGAGCCAGCCGCCGCCGGCAGCCGGCGTTGCCGCTTCGCCGGCGTTCGCCTGGCCGGCACCCGCCTTGAGTTTCTCGTACGCCGACTCGCGGTCGATGCTCTCTTCGTAATGGCCGTAAATGGCGGAAGCGGTGATCACCGCCTGCCGTTCCGCGGTGCTCTGCGGACCGATGCGCGACGCCGGCGGCAGAATGAAGGCACGCTCGACGACGTTTGGCCGGCCCTGCTCGTCGAGGAAGGAAACCAGCGCCTCGCCGACGCCGAGTTCGGTGATCGCCGTCTCGGCAGCGAACTTCGGGTTGGCGCGCAGGGTCTGTGCCGCCGCCTTGACCGCCTTCTGGTCGCGCGGCGTGAAGGCGCGCAGCGCATGCTGAACGCGGTTGCCGAGCTGACCGAGAACGGTATCGGGAAGATCGAGCGGATTCTGGGTCACGAAATAGATGCCGACCCCTTTCGAGCGGATCAGGCGCACCACCTGCTCGATCTTCTGCAGCAGGGCAGGCGGCGCTTCATTGAACAGCAGATGCGCTTCGTCGAAGAAGAAGACCAGCTTGGGTTTGTCGAGATCGCCAACTTCGGGCAGCTGCTCGAACAACTCCGCCAGCAGCCAGAGCAGGAAAGTCGAGTAGAGGCGCGGCGAAGCCATCAACTTCTCGCCGGCGAGGATATTGACCATCCCCTTGCCATCGGCGGTCTGCATCAGGTCGGCGATGTCGAGCATCGGTTCACCGAAGAAAATCTCGCCGCCTTGCTCGCCGAGGTTCAGCAGCCCGCGCTGGATGGCACCAATCGACGCGGCCGAGACATTGCCGTATTCGGTCGTGAAGCTTCTGGCGTTCTCTCCGACGTACTGAATCATCGCCCGCAGATCCTTGAGGTCGAGCAGCAGCAAACCATTGTCATCGGCAATGCGGAACACCAGCTGCAGCACCCCGGCCTGGGTGTCGTTCAGATTGAGCAGGCGGGCGAGCAATAGCGGCCCCATGTCGGATACCGTCGCGCGCACCGGATGTCCCTGCATCCCGAACACGTCCCAGAAGGTGACCGGACAACTCGCCGGCGCCCAATCGTCGATCGCGAGCGCGTCGAGACGCGCCTGCAGCCGGGGCGTCAGGCTGCCGGCTGCGGCGAGACCGGAGAGATCACCCTTGACGTCGGCCATGAAGACCGGCACGCCGATCGCCGAGAAACGTTCGGCGAGCAGCTGCAGGGTGATCGTCTTGCCGGTCCCGGTGGCACCGGTGATCAGGCCATGCCGGTTGGCCAGCGCCGGCAGGAGGGCCAGCTCGGTGTCCTGGTGGCGGGCAATGATGAGGGGTTTGACCATGATCGACTCCGGAAAATAATGACAGAAACGGAAGGCAATACGGGAAGTGCTAGAATGCGGCGCTTGATTATCAACCATTTGCGACCGGTTTTGTTGCCCCGGCCGACAACCGAACGACATCGGCAGCAATCATGAGAGGTCAGCATGGCAGGACACTCCAAGTGGGCCAACATCCAGCACCGCAAGGGTCGCCAGGATGAGAAGCGCAGCGCATCGTTTTCCAAGATCGCCAAGGAAATCACCGTCTCCGCCAAGATGGGCGGCGGCGATCCCTCCTTCAACCCGCGTCTGCGCCTGGCGATCGACAAGGGCAAAGGGGTCAACATGCCCAGGGACAAGATCGACAACGCGATCAAGAAAGGCACCGGCGAGCTCGAAGGCGTCGAGTACGTCGAGATCCGCTATGAAGGTTACGGGATCGGTGGCGCCGCGGTCATCGTCGATTGCCTGACCGACAACAAGACGCGCACCGTCGCCGACGTCCGTCACGCCTTCAACAAGTATGGCGGCAACCTCGGCACCGATGGTTGTGTCGCTTTCCAGTTCAGGCACTGCGGGCAGCTCCTGTTTGCCCCCGGCACCGACGAAGCGGCGCTGATGGATGCGGCGATCGAAGCCGGCGCCGACGACGTCCTGACCAACGACGACGGCTCGGTCGAGGTGATCACCGCGCCCAACGACTACATGGCGGTCAAGGACGCGCTCGAGGCCGCCGGTTTCAGGTCCGAGTATGGCGGCGTGGCGATGAAGGCCGAAAACGAGACCCCGCTCGCCGGCGACGAAGCGCTGCGCATGCAGAAACTGATCGACGCACTCGAAAGCCTGGATGACGTGCAGGAGGTCTATACCAGCGTGGTGATGGACTGATGCTTGCGGCCACAGGGCTCGCGCGCCCCGCCTGGCGGCAGGCGAGGCGAGCCACATGCCGTTCAGCATCCCAGCAGGAGCCCACGGTTTAGCGTAGCATTCCGTCCGCCAACAACCCAACGCCGTCAGCAGACAGCCCATGAAAGACAGACTTTCCGGTCAGCTCGACCTGACCCGCCTCTTCGATCCCGGTACCGCACCGGCGTTGATCCGCTCGCTAGACTTGCGGGCCGACCATGTGGCGCGCGACAGCGATGCCGTTTGTGCGCTGATCGGTTCACCTTCGATGCTCCCGGCCGGCTCCGTTATCGCTTGTGCTCCGCCGGATCCGGCCGCCGACGTCCTCCGCGCCTGGCATGCGAACGGCGTAGACCTCCCCTCCCGGATCAGCGGCGCCTATGCCCTGGCGATCGTCGACAGCCGACGCGGCTGCGCTTTCCTGGCCGTTGACCGCTTCGCGATCGAGACCCTCTGTTATCGCAGCGATGGCAGGACGCTCGCCTTCTCCGACCGGGCCGACTGCGTCCAGGGGCGCGGCGATGCCTTCGATCCGCAAGCGATCTTCGACTACCTCTACTTCCACATGATCCCGGCACCACGCACCATCTTTCAGGAGGTGCGCCGTCTGCCGGCAGCAAACAGCCTGCTGATTGACCGCAATGGCACCCATGAGAGTCGCCACTGGCCATTGAATTTCGACGAAAAACACCGCCAGCCCTTCACCGCCGCGCGCAGCACCTTCCGCAAGCTGATCCGCGACAGCATCGCCGGAGAAGTCGCCGGCCACGAGCGCGTCGGCGCTTTCCTGTCTGGCGGCACCGACAGTTCGACGGTCGCCGGCATGCTCTGCCAGGTGACCGGCAAAGCGGCGCCCGCCTACTCGATCGGCTTCGACGCCGAAGGCTACGACGAAATGGAATACGCCCGTCTCGCCGCCAGGCACTTTGGCTGCGAACATCATGAATACTATGTCACGCCGGCCGATCTCGTGACCAGCATTCCGGCAGTCGCCCGGCATTTCGACCAGCCCTTCGGCAACTCTTCGGCCCTGCCGGCGTATTACTGCGCCAAGATCGCACAGGCCGATGGCTGCACCAAGATGCTGGCCGGAGATGGCGGCGACGAACTTTTCGGCGGCAACACCCGCTACGCGACGCAACGGGTGTTCGAGTATTACCACAGCCTGCCGCTGGGCCTCAGGCGGCTGGTCGAACCGATGTGCACGGACGGCAGCCCCCTGCGGCGAATCCCCGGCATCAGGCAGGCCACCGGCTATGTCCGTCATTCGCGCGTACCCATGCCCGATCGCCTGCAGAGTTTCAATCTGCTCATGCAACTCGATCCGGCAAACGTGCTCACCGCCGATTTTCTCGCCCGGATCGATTCGAACGAACCGTCAAGCCATATGCAGGCCACCTGGAACGAGTGCCAGGCGCCGAGTCTGATCAACCGCATGCTCGCCTACGACTGGCGCTACACGCTGGCTGACAGCGACCTGCCGAAAGTGCGTGGCGCCACCCGCATGGCGGGCATCCCGGTCGCTTATCCCCTGTTGACCGACGGCCTGACCGATTTCTCGATGGCTCTGCCACCCGACTGGAAGCTTCGCCGCTTCAAGCTGCGCTGGTTCTTCAAGGAAGCCTTGCGTGGCTTCCTGCCCGACGAGATTCTCGCCAAGAAGAAAAAAGGCTTCGGCCTGCCATTCGGCGTGTGGACGACCCGCACGCCCGCATTGAGGGAACTGGTCGAAGATTCTCTGCAGACTCTCGCCAAACGCGGCATCGTCCGCGCCGACTTCCTGCACCGGCTGACGAGCGAACATCTGCCCGAGCACCCGGGCTACTACGGCGAGATGGTGTGGATTCTGACCATGCTCGAACAATGGCTGCGACACCAGGACGCGCAGAAGCAAGGCGGCGAGAGCGCAGCGGCAGCGGCTCAGGGCTGAGCCCCCGACTGCCGTTCCGCCTGCCCCGCGCGGGACTCGCCAAGTCGCCGTTGTAATTGTTCAGGAGGGAATTCTATGAATGAACTCAGTTGAACCTTCCGTTCCGTCGGAAGTAGCCTACCTCAACGTGCGTCATGAGTAATCGTGAGGTGCGAACCAAGAAAAGCGGCCTTGACGCCGTCCGGGTGACGCCGTGATGAGGACCGCCAGTGTACTTCGGGCGGCAGCGGCTGGAAGAGGTCGGCGCGTGTTTCGCCCGCAAAAGGTTGCCATAGCGCGTAGTCCGGGCCTTCGATCGCCACCTGTACACCGAGCTGATGAAGCTGATGGGTAATTCCTTCCAGCGGTCGGGTCGACGCCAGAAACAGGAGATCGAACTTGACGATGTCAGGTTGCAGCGTGTGCACCAGGGAAAGGTCGATCGAACTGCGTCCAAAACCGCTCAAGGCGATGCCATAGCCACGCTGTCGGTAAGCGGCGACCGCCCGCGTGAAGTGATCGACCTCATCGACGCCGTCCGCATCGAATTCGAGCGTGACCTGTTGCGGGGTGAGTCCGCAAGAACGGAGAATTTCCTCGAAAGCGAGGCCGTGGTCGGTCGGCACGCTCATCACGTGACGCCGGTTAACCTTGAGGTGCAGCCTGCCGCGAAGCGGGCGTGCGAGATAGCTGAGGACGTGCAGGGTTCTTACCAGACGATCGACGTAGACGAACTCCTGATCATCGGCCGGCAGGACGAAAACCGCCTCCGCGCTGACCGGGTTACCGGTCGTCAGACCGTAAGCCCGCAAGACTGCTGCATGCCCATGGACACGGCGAGAAGCCGTCGCCGTGATGGAAAGAAAAACCGATTCGAGGGCCAGATTCGCGACATGGACGAACACCTGTGTCTCCCCCGAGATGCGAAACTTGGCGCTGAAGCGACCAGCCGGCAGACTATTGTGCTGATTGTTGAGCTGTTGAACGAGATCGATCAGTGGCATTGCTTCTACTCCAGGAAGCGACTTGGCCGGAGGAACCGGGGCGGGGAACAGGGTGGCTGGACGAGAGACACATGACTGCTTCCGGAGCCACCGGGGCGGTCAATGGCGCCCCGGTGCAGCGGCCTTACAGCGCCAGGCCGGTGGCGTCGAAGACGCCATCGAACAAGACCGAACTCAGATAGCGTTCACCGGAGTCGGGGAGCACGACGACGATGGTCTTGCCGGCATTTTCCGGCTTTCTGGCCTGGCGAACCGCCGCCGCCACCGCCGCTCCACAGGAGATCCCGGAGAGGATGCCTTCTTCCCGGGCGAGACGACGGGCGTAATCCACCGCTTCTTCGTTCGACACCTGCTCGATGATGTCGACCAGCGAGAGGTCCAGCACCTGCGGCACGAAACCGGCACCGATGCCCTGGATCTTGTGCGGACCCGGCTTGAGCGCCTCGCCGGCGCGCGTCTGCGTGAGGACCGGACTGGCGGACGGCTCGACCGCGACCGAGACGATGGGTTTGCCACGGGTATTCTTGAGGTAACGCGAAACGCCGGTGATGGTGCCGCCGGTGCCGACCCCGGAGACGAAGATATCGATCTTGCCGTCGGTGTCGTCCCAGATCTCGGGTCCGGTCGTGCGCTCGTGAATCGCCGGGTTGGCCGGGTTCCGGAACTGCTGCAACAGCACGTAGCGATCCGGATCCGACGCCGCGACCTCCTCGGCCCTGGCGATGGCGCCAGCCATGCCTTTGGCGCCTTCGGTGAGGATCAGCCGGGCACCATAGGCGACCAGCAACTTGCGCCGCTCCAGACTCATGGTTTCCGGCATCGTCAGGGTCAGGGGAATACCACGGGCAGCGGCGACGAAGGCGAGCGCGATGCCGGTGTTGCCGCTGGTCGGTTCGACCAGTTCCTTGCCCGGACCCAGCAGACCACGCTGCTCGGCATCCCAGATCATCGCCGCGCCGATGCGGCACTTGACCGAATAGGCCGGATTGCGTCCCTCGATTTTCGCAAAAAGACTGGCCGGGGCACCGTCGGCGATGCGGTTGAGCTTGATCAGCGGCGTGCGGCCGATCGAAAGGGAATTGTCTGCGTACCATCCGGACATGCGAATCTCCTCAACTGGAAACGATATGGGATCAAGCGACGGCTGCACTGCGTCGGCTCGCCTGCGGCAATTCAGCGCCTGGCCGTCGACCTTAGCCGCCTTGCCGTGCCACGCAAAGACGAACTCCTTCTATGCTTATTCGCTCTCGGCGTGAATGCGGTCGGGCGACCGGCCGCCGGGCAGCGAAAGAATAAGCTACGCAGTTCTTGTTATTTGTCGTGCCGCTCCCGGCTGCCGACAATGACCACCTCAATCACCCACCGGAGAACGTCGTGCCCATCCAGTCCATCAACGCCAGAAACCAGTTCCGCGGCCGCATCAAGGAAATCATTGACGGCCCTGTCGTTTCCGAAGTCGATGTCGAGACCGCCTACGGCATCGTCACTTCAGTGATCACCTCGCGCTCGGTCCGGGAACTGCAGTTGCAGGTCGGCACCGAAGTGCTGGCGCTGGTCAAGGCGACCGAAGTGTCGATCGCCAAGCTTTGACGCAAACGTGCCGGGGTTCCCGCGGACAGGGTTCCCCTGAATCCCGCCGGAGATGCACATGAATTCATCGATCGAAGCCCTTCGCAATGGCACCAGGAGGCTGTTGCCGTGGCTGCTGCCGATAGCCATTCTGCTCGCCTGGGAGCTGTCGGCGCGCTGCGGCTGGCTGTCCACCCGCATTCTGCCGGAACCGCTGGCCGTCCTCAAAGCCGGCTGGACCCTCGCCCTCTCCGGCGAGTTATGGACCCACATCAGGGTCAGCGCCGGCCGGGCTCTCGCCGGCTTTGCCATCGGCGGCGGGCTGGGGCTCATCCTCGGCCTGCTGACCGGATCGTTCCGCAGGGTGGAAATCGTTCTCGACACGACCCTGCAGATGATTCGCAACATCCCGCCCCTGGCGTTGATCCCGCTGGTCATCCTGTGGTTCGGCATCGACGAGGTGGCCAAGCTGTTCCTGATTTCCTTCGGCGTCTTCTTTGCCGTGTACATCAACACCTTTCACGGCATCCGTTCGGTCGATCCCGCGCTGATCGAAATGGGCCGCAGCTACGGCCTCTCCGGCTGGCCGCTGTATCGTGAAGTGATCCTGCCCGGTGCCCTGGCGTCGATCCTGGTCGGCGTCCGCTACGCGCTCGGCTTCATGTGGGTCATCCTGATCGTCGCCGAGACCATTTCCGCCCAGGCCGGCATCGGCTACATGACCATGAACGCTCGCGAGTTCCTGCAGACCGATGTCGTCCTGCTCGGCATCCTGCTCTACGCGCTGCTCGGCAAGCTGGCCGATGCCGCCGCCCGCCTGCTGGAGCGGCGCTGGCTCCGATGGAATGGCGCCTACAGCAGCGCCTGAGAGAAGAAACGATGATGAAAAACGACAATCTCGAACTGGCGCAAGTCGAAGCCGTCGATGGCGAGCGCACCGGCCTTGCGGTGGAGGTCAGCGGACTGGTCAAACGTTTCGGCGAAAGGCAGGTTCTGCACGGTCTCGACCTGCGCATTCCGGCCGGCGAGTTCATCGCCATCGTCGGTCGCAGCGGCTGTGGCAAGAGCACCCTGTTGCGCCAGCTGGCCGGGCTCGACACGGTTTCCGGTGGCGCCATCGGCCTCGACGGCAAGGCGCGCGACGCCCTCGGCGATGAAGTGCGGATCATGTACCAGGAGGCTCGCCTGCTCCCCTGGCGGACGGTGATCCAGAACGTCGCCCTCGGGCTGTCCGGCAGCCGCACGCAAGTCCGGCGCCGGGCCGAGGAAGCGCTGGCGCAGGTGGGGCTCGCGGACCGCGCCGACGAGTGGCCCATCCGCCTCTCGGGCGGCCAGCGGCAGCGCGTCGCACTCGCCCGGGCGCTCATCCATCGCCCTCGCCTGCTGCTGCTCGACGAGCCCCTGGGAGCCCTGGATGCGCTGACGCGGATCGAAATGCAGCGCCTGATCGAGCAAATCTGGCGCCAGCACGCGTTCACCGCGGTCCTGGTGACACACGATGTCGGCGAAGCGGTGGCGCTCGCTGATCGCATCCTGCTGATCGAGGAAGGACGTATCACCTTTGACGAACCCGTCGACCTGCCGCGGCCGCGGGAGCACGGCGAAGGGCGCTTCGCGGCGCTGGAAAGCCGGGTTCTCAAACGCCTGATGACCGTCGAGGCGCTCAACCCCCGCAACCAGTTGCGCGGGCGGGTGACCGAGATCGTCATCGACCGGGTGCTTTCCGAGGTGCGGGTGCTGACGCCGGCCGGGGTGGTCAGTGCGGCAGTGCCCACCAGCGCCCTGAGGGAATTGTCGCTCGAACTCGGGGCCGAAGTGCTGGCCATTTTCAAGTCCAACGAAGTGGTTCTCGCCACCACCGATTGAGTGTTCCTTTGGCAGATCGATATCAGGTCCGGGCTGATTTGCATCTGCCAATAACGTCGTTCTGCCCGTGTCCGATGCTCACTATATTGACGGCTTGTGCTTTCGGACCTCAATCACTATGGCAGCTCTGATCATCGGCGGCGACCGGGTAGCGGTCTACAGCAGCTATCTGCAGCGCCTGGGTTATGCCACGATCCGCCACTGGAACGGCCGCAGAAAGAGCGAATGCCATCGCCCGATTCCGGTAGACACCAGCCTGATCGTCATTCTCATCGACCAGGTGAATCACGGCCTGGCCCGGAAAACGCGGCGAATCGCCCATGAAATGCGCCTGCCCATCGTCTTCAGCGGCAGTGGCGTCGGACAACTGAGCGAGGCGATGGCGAGCCTCAGGGCTTGAAGCGGACCGCCCTGCACCCGAGCCGCGGCGGCACGACGGGCCTCCCCTGGCGGCCGCGCGCCGCCCGCGTCAGATGCCCCGTCTTGTTCGCCGCGCCCCTTTCTCTCGCCATGGCCGTCGCATACCGTTATACGAAAAGCATCGTTCGGGCAACGCCGCTCGCCTGCTAGTCTGCCCGCCATCGCCCCTGACGAGGAAGCCCGCGCCCGGGGCGCAAGAGCACCTGCCGCCGGCCTTGGCATGCACGGCAAAGCGGCGTCCGATCTGACTACTGGAGAACAATGATGAACCTGCGCAATAAATTTCTGGCTGGCGTGCTGGCCCTTGCGGCACTCGTCGGTGGTGCTGCCCACGCCGATCAACTGGCCGAGATCAGGAAGAAGGGCGAGATCGTTGTCGGCGTCCTCGGCACCGACGAACCCAACAGCTTCGTCGACCCGAAGACCCGGGAGATCGTCGGCTACGACGTCGATCTGGCGCGGGCGATCGCCAAGAAGATTGGCGTCAGACTGACCCTCAAGCAACTCGCTGTCGCCGCCCGTATTCCGGAACTGGAACAGGGCCGCGTCGATCTGCTCGCCGCCTCGCTGACTCACAACAAGGAACGTGAAGCCAAGATTGATTTCTCGCTGACCACCTTCATCACCGGCCAAAAGGTCATCGTGCGCAAAGACAGCAACGTCACCGCAGTGCCGCAACTGGCAGGGAAAAAGGTCCTGACGGTAAAGGGCGGGACGCAGGAGTCGAATCTGCGCAAGGCGGTGCCTACGGCCGAGCTGGTGACCTTCGAGACCACCGGCCAGGCCTTCGTCGCTCTACAGCAGGGCAAGGGGGTCGGTTACGTCAACGACGAGGTATCGATCCTGGCCGATTATGCCAAGCTCGGCCCCGCCCAGAAGGACTTCGTGATCCTGCCCCAGAATCTCAGCATCGAACCGCTGGCGCTCGGCATCAGGAAAGGTGAACCCGCGCTGAAGAAGGTCGTCGACGACACCCTGCGCGAACTCGAGAAATCGGGCGAAGCCGAGAAACTGTTCTTCAAATGGTACGGGAACGATTCGAAGATCAAGTTCAAGGCACGCCCCTTCAAGATCGAAAGCGACCAGGTCGATAGCTGAGGCTGCTGGCCTTCCCGCGCCATTCCCCGCCTCTGCGGGCGATGGCGCTGCCATACAATACTTTCTGCATGCCCATGACGCCGCTCTTCAATCTCGACCTTCTGCTGACCGGCACCTATCACGACTGGCTGGTCGCGGGACTGATCACATCCCTCAGCCTGACCGGAATCAGTCTGGCGCTGGCGCTGCCGCTGGCCATCATCATCGCGGTGATTCGCCTTTCGCCGGTGAAGGCGCTGCAATGGTCGGGTTTCGCCTTCGTCGAAGCAATCCGCAACGTGCCCTTGCTGGCGCACATGCTGTTCTGGTACTTCGGCGCTCCCGAGATCCTGCCGGCAGCAGCACGCGAATGGATCTACGCGCGTAACGTCGAGGCCTGCAGCGCCATCATCGCGTTGACGCTCTACACCGCTGCCTACATGTCGGAGGATGTGCGCAGCGGCATCCGCTCGATTCCCCGCCAGCAGTTGGAAGCGGCGCGGGCGCTCGGTTTCGGCTTTGTCGCCAGCCTGCGACGGGTGGTGCTGCCGCAGGCGCTGCGCGTCACGATTCCACCCCTGATTTCGCAGACGCTCAACCTCTGGAAGGACACCAGCATCGCCACCGTCATCGGTGTCGCCGAACTGATGTATCAGGCCGCCAAGGTTGAAAGCGCCAGTTTCCGCAGCTTCGAGGCTTTCGCCTTCGCCTCGGCCGCTTATCTCGGCATCTCTCTCCTGATTGCCGGCGCCGCCGGCTGGTATCAGGCGCGCTTCCCGGTCCGAGCGACATGATTGACCTGATCGACACCTACTGGCTGTATTTCCTCGTCGGACAATATCCGCATGGGCCGCTGGGCGGCCTGGCGCTGACCCTGATCCTCGCCATACTCGGCCTGCTCTTCGCTTTTCCTCTTGGCCTCCTGCTGGGCATGGCCAGGGTCAGCCCCTGGCCATGCGTGCGCTGGCCGGTGAGCGCGCTGATCCATGTCGTCCGTGGCACACCGCTGCTGATGGTGGTCTTCTGGGCCTACTTCTTCCTCCCCGGCCTGACCGGGCAAAACACCGACCAGTTCTGGACCATGCTGACCGCCCTGGTGATCTTCGACGCCGCCTACCTGGCGGAGATCATCCGCGCCGGCATCCACGGGATTGCCAGGGGACAGACCGAAAGCGCCCGCTCGCTGGGATTCAGCTATCTGGATGCGATGCGTCTGGTGATCCTGCCGCAGGTGGTGCGCAACATGCTGCCCTCGCTGGTCAACCAGTTTGTGTCGACGATCAAGGCAACCTCCCTCGGCTATATCATTGGCTTGACCGAAGTCTCTTTCATCGCCACCCAGATCAACACCCAGGTGCTGACCAGGCCAGCGGAGGTCTATCTGCTGCTCGGCCTGACCTATTTCATTCTCTGCTTCGGCCTCTCTCGCTTTGCATTCTGGCTGGAGCGCCATCACCAACAACGCACGATGGCCAAGGCACACGCATGATCCAGATTGAAAAAATCAACAAGTGGTACGGCAGCTACCATGCCCTGGTGGACGTCACCGAGAACGTGGCCAAGGGCGAGGTGGTCGTCGTTTGCGGCCCATCGGGATCGGGGAAATCGACCCTGATCCGCACGCTCAACCGGCTGGAGCCGATCCAGTCCGGGCGCATCGTCATCGACGGCGTCGACGCCCACGCTCCGCGCGTCAGGATCAATACCTTCCGTTCGCATATTGGCTTCGTCTTCCAGCAGTTCAATCTGTTTCCGCATCTCAGCGTGCTCGAAAACTGCACGCTGGCGCCGACCCGCCTGCGCGGACTCAAGCCCTCCGAAGCCCGCGACGAGGCGCTGGCGTTACTCGACCGGGTCGGCCTGGCGGCCAAGGCACGCGCCTATCCGGGCGAGCTTTCGGGCGGGCAGCAACAGCGGGTAGCGATTGCCCGCGCGCTGGCCATGCGGCCGCCGCTGATGCTCTTCGACGAGCCGACCAGTGCGCTTGACCCCGAGATGGTCGGCGAGGTGTTGCTGGTCATGCGCGATCTCGCCCGTGACGGCATGACCATGGTGTGCGTGACACATGAGATGGGTTTCGCGCGGGATGTCGCCGACCGCGTGCTGTTCATGGACGAGGGCAAGGTTCTCGAACGCGCGGAGCCGAGCGAATTCTTTGCCCGCCCCGAGCATCCGCGGCTGCGCCAGTTCCTGTCGGACATCCGCACGCCGTTTTCGCAAGCCGCCTGACCGCCGGGAAGCGCTGCCGGGCCGATCCGCGTGGAGCGCAAACCGGGATCAACTAGTCGATTCCATCTCTCCGGGAGTGGCGCGTGACTCTCCGGGAGTCAATGTCATGTCTTGGAGAGTGGCGCGTGACCCTCCGGGAGTCAATGTCATGTCTTTGAGAGTGGCGCGTGACCCTCCGGGAGTCAATGTCATGTCTTTGAGAGTGGCGTCTGACTCCCGGAGAGTCAACTTCATGTCTGCGGGAGTCGTCGGTCAGTCGTGAGGACCTGCCACTCGGGCTTGACGACTGGCACGCAGGTTCCGCCGCCTGGCGTGCGCCAGTGACAGAGCGGTGTGGCGGTCAGTTGACGGCGGTTGCGCCACTCCGGCGCACCCGGCCAAAGCGGTTGCTCATGGTATCCCGCAGGGCGTCGAGGGCCTTCCCCTTGCCATAGGGGACGAGACTGCGGGCCGGCTTATCGTCCCCGCTTCGACAGCGTTTGGCGACGGGATCGCTCAGGAGTGGATCTCGTGGTGCTGCACGCAGGGTTCGAACTCGAGCAGGAAGGCCGCGTCCTCCGGATAGTATCTGGCGCGAGCGATATCGGCGCCGGCAAAGGCGGCAATGGATTCGCGAGAATCCCAGAAGGTCAGCGTCGTGAAGTGCGTCCTCTCGCCCTCCGCACGCGTCAGGATGTAGGCGGCAAGATTGCCCGGGGTTCCCCGATAGTCCGGGAGCGCGCGCTCGCGCAGGAATGCGAGGTATTCGTCGGCCTTTGCGGTGGCGGTCATGCCATGCCAGATGCGAGCGATCATGGAAGATCCTCCAGGTGTCCCCGGTCAGGAAAAGACCGCGTGACTTTCCCATCCCCGCCCAGCGAACGTGGCGACCAGCAACCGGCGGTTTGGCGGCAATGAATTCCTGCCATGGCGTGCGGCGTGGCGGTCGAAGATTCCTGAACGGCGTCAATCCTGGCGCGATGGCGCCGAGGGTGGTCGACAAGCCCGAACCGTTTCGCGCTGGTTGCGGACCCGCGATCCGGCTTCGTCATCGGTTGGGTTGCACGTAGCCACCGCAGTTCCTTGATCATCTTCTGGCTACCCCCGCTACGTCGCCAATCCGCTGGGACCGCGCCACTTTAGGCGGGCTTATAAGCTTGCGCGCCGACGCCTGATATTTATTGCAGAAATAAATGGTTCGCCGGCGCGCGGCCGCTGCCTAGACTCTGTCGGCCGGGCATTGCCCGATCCTTCCACCGTCCCTACAGGAGTCTTCCCATGTCCAGACCCGAAAACCCCGTTCCCGGCTACAAACACCTTCTCATCGAGCCGTACACTCCCACCCTCGGGGCGCTGGTGCACGATGTCGACCTTGCCAGCATCGGGGATGCCGGCACGCGTGGCGAGTTGCAGAAGGCGCTCGCCGAATTCCAGGTGCTCTTTTTCCGTAAACAGAAGCTGAGTGCGGCGGAGCAGGTGGCCGTGGCCCGCGTTTTCGGCGATCCCGACAAGGCCAAGGCCTTCTTCCCGCGACATGAATCGCAAAAGTTCATCGAGGTGCTCGAAGCGAGGCCGGGGGTCAATCGCTACGGCACCGATCAGTGGCACGCCGACATCACCTTTGCCGCCAACCCGCCGACGGGGACGGTTCTTTACGCCCATATCGTTCCCGAGTCCGGCGGCGATACCGTCTGGGCCAGTGCGACGGCGGTCTATGATTCGCTGCCGCGCTCGCTGCAGCTCCATCTCGAAGAACTCGAAGCGATTCACAGCTTCGAGCACAGTGGCTGGCCCCAGTACTTCGCGGCGCTGCCCACCGGTGAAGCGCTTTACCGCCAGGCCAGGAACGATCACTTGCCGGTCGTGCACCCGGTGGTTCGCACGCATCCGGTGACCGGCAGGAAACTCGTCTACGTGAACCCGAACTTCACCGACCGCATCAAGGGTCTTTCGCGCCAGGAGAGCGACGCCCTGCTGACCCTGCTCTTCAGCCGCTTCCAGCGCCCGGAATTCCAGGCCCGATTGCGCTGGCAGAAGAACACCCTCGCCGTCTGGGACAACCGTGCCACCGTCCACTACGCGCTCAGCGACTACGGCGACCAGCACCGCCTGCTGCACCGGGTCACCTTTGGCGAAGACCAGGCTTTCTGAGCAGGCGTCACGGCATCCCCCCTCCAAATCTCCCTCTGAAAGGATTTTCATGCAGCAGCAAACGCTTGCCCGATTGCGTCGGGTCGCGAGGCATCTCCTGCAGGCGGCGGCACTTGCCGCACTCGCCAGCGGCATCGTCGGCAACCCGGCCCAGGCCCAGGCCCTCGCCAGCAGCGCGCCGAAGGAATTGCGCATCGGCTACCAGAAGTACGGCACGCTGGTCATTCTCAAGGCGCGTGGCACCCTGGAGAAGCGCCTCGCTGACCAGGGGGTGGAGGTCAAATGGAGCGAGTTTCCGTTTGGGCCGCCCCTCCTGGAAGCGATCAACGTCGGCAGCATCGATGTCGGCACCGTTGGTGAATCGCCGCCGATCTTCGCGCAGGCGGCCGGCGCCGACCTGGTGTACATCGGCAACGAACCGCCGGCGCCGGCCGCCGAGGCGATCATCGTGCCCAAAGACTCGCCGATCAGGAGCGTGGCAGAACTCAAAGGAAGACGGGTGGCCGTGGCCAAGGGGTCGAATGCCAACTACCTGCTGATCAAGCTGCTGGCAAAGGCGGGCCTGAAATTCGCCGACGTCGAAGTGGTCTACCTGCCGCCGGCAGACGCCCGCGCGGCTTTCGAAAGTGGTCGTGTCGATGCCTGGTCAATCTGGGATCCGTTCCTGGCAGCGAGCGAGAAGCAGCTGGGTGCGCGCATTCTGGCTGACGGCAGGGGTGTCGTCGCCAATCACCAGTTCTATCTCGCGGCGCGTTCCTTTGCCCAGAAATACCCGGAGATCCTGAACATCCTGATCGAGGAAATCGACCGGATCGACCAGTGGGGCAGGCTCAATCCGAAGGAAGTGGCGAAGTTTCTCGCCCCGCAGATCGGTATCGATCTGGCGATCGTTGAGCTGGCTGCCGGCCGCCTCAGCTATGGCGTCAAGCCGGTCAGCGACCAGGTCCTGGCGCAGCAGCAGCAGATTGCCGACACCTTTTTCGAGCTTAAACTGGTGCCGAAGCAGGTCCGCGTGGCCGATGCGGCCTGGCAGGCCGGAAAGAAGACAGGGCAGCAGGCGCCAGGGCTTCGCTCGCCCTGAGACTCTTCCCTGATCGTGGTCCCGGGAGGTTGGGCAGCCTGGCGCGACCAGGCCGCTCAGATCGGCAGCGGCAACTCGCGGTGCAGCCGTTCCAGACAAGGCAGGATTTCGAGCTTGCGCTTCAGGTCGAGCGCCGCCAGCGGCTCGGCGAGAGGGCGACGAAACCGAGCTCGGCATTGCCGGTACTGATGACCGGCCAAGTCAGCAGCGTGCGCAAGGGGGCAGTGAACAGCGAAGGGGTGGCCCGATTCGTCCGGATGGGGGCAGCAGCGCCGGGCGGAATTGCGCCCGCCAACGGCCGAAGCGTTGTTGCGTCAATCCCGGCTACCTGATCGGGTCGCTCCCGTTGTCAGCCCCTGGCTGGCAGCGACGCGTCCCTGACCCTGATCTCTTTGGGGATCAGCTTCAATTCGAAGAAGGTATCGGCGAGCTTCTGCTGCTCGGCAAGCACCTGAAGGGTGATTGGCTTCACGACATTGCTGTAACGGCGGATGCCGAGTTCGACGACGGCCGGGTCCAGGCCCTGCAAAGGGGCAAGCTGGGCGGCGGCGGCCGGGTAGTTCCTGTTGATCCACTGGCCCTGCTTCTGCAATTCCTCGAACAGCAGGCCGATGACCTCGGGTCGCTTGCTGGCGAACTCACGCTCGGCGAGGAAGAAGGCGTAGTTGTTCACTACCCCCTTCCCGTCGGCCAGAATGCGCGCCTCGATCTGTTTTTCGGCGGCCGCCGTATAGGGGTCCCAGATCACCCAGGCATCGACGCTGCCCCGCTCGAAGGCGGCCCGGGCATCGGCCGGCGGCAGGAACACCGGTTGCACGTCGGCATACCTGAGGCCGTTTTTCTCCAGCAGCTTGACCAGCAGGTAATGGACGTTGGAACCCTTGTTGAGCGCCACCTTCCTGCCCTTGAGATCGGCCACGCTCCTGATCGCCGAGCCCTTGGGAACGATCACCGCTTCGGCCGTCGGGGCGGCTTCCTCGTGACCGACATAAACGAAGCTGGCGCCGGCGGCCTGCGCGAAGATGGGCGGCGCTTCACCGACGTAGCCGAAATCGATCGCCCCGACGTTGAGCCCCTCCAGCAACTGGGGTCCGGCGGGAAATTCCACCCATTTCACCTCCAGCCCCTGCGCCCCCAGGCGTCTTTCGACGGCGCCCTGGGCCTTGAGCAGGGTCAGCAGACTGGCCGACTTCTGGAAGCCGATGCGCAGCAGCTTCGGGTTGTACTCAGCCGAAGCCGGTTTCCAGACAGTAGCGAGGGCGATGCCGGCGGCGAGGCCGAGTGTGGTCTTGAGGAACTGGCGTTTCATCTGGAATCCTTGATCGGGTTGAAATGAAGATGGTCAGAGGCTAGCAAAACCTTCCTGGGCGCCAAAATCAGTTTTTCTTCGATGCATATGACCTTTGGGGAAATGACCGGCAGCGGCGCCGGGGAATATGGAAAGGTTTTTTTCTTCGTTCGTGATCCGCCGCCTCGGGGCTAACTTGTCGGGCTTGCGCGGCTTGCGGGAGCATTCTCCAGGAAGATCCGGAGAGTCTATTGGCCATGGGCAGCAGCCCTGCCCTCCGGCCGCCGCAGCCCTCCGAAACTATGTTCGAAAGGAATTCAAGCATGAGCGACGCCAAACCGGATTACCGCTACGAGACCCTGCAGCTCCATGCCGGCCAGAGCCCTGCGCCGGGGACCAATGCACGGGCGGTGCCGATCTACCAGACCACTTCATACACCTTCAACGATGCCGAGCATGGCGCCCGCCTGTTCGCGCTGAAGGAGTTCGGCAATATCTACACCCGCATCATGAATCCGACCACCGACGTCTTCGAACAACGCCTCGCGGCCCTCGAAGGCGGCGTGGCGGCGGTCGCCACGAGTTCCGGGCAGGCGGCGCAGTTTCTGGCGCTGACCACGATTGCCCAGGCCGGCGACAACATCGTCTCCACCAGCTACCTCTACGGCGGCACCTACAACCAGTTCAAGGTCGCCCTGCCGCGGCTGGGAATCCACGTCAAGTTCGTCGATGGCGACGATCCGGAAGATTTCAGAAGCGCCATCGACAGCCAGACCAAGGCCATCTATGTCGAAACCATTGGCAACCCCCGCTTCAACATCCCCGACTTCGAGGCCCTGGCCAGGATCGCTCACGATGCCGGCATCCCGCTGATCGTCGATAACACTTTCGGCGCTGCCGGCTATATCGCGCGACCCATCGACTACGGCGCCGACATCGTCGTCGCGTCGGCGACCAAGTGGATCGGCGGACATGGCACCTCGATCGGCGGCATCGTCGTCGATTCCGGCAGGTTCGAATGGGGCAACGGCAAGTTCCCGCTGTTCACCGATCCCGCTCCCGGCTACCACGGCCTCAATTTCTGGGAGGTGTTCGGCAGCGCCGGTCCCTTCGGCAACATCGCCTTCGCCATCCGCGCCCGGGTCGAAGGCCTGCGCGATTTTGGTCCCAGCCTTTCGCCCTTCAATGCCTTCCAGCTGATCCAGGGCGTAGAGACCCTGTCGCTGCGCGTGCAACGCCACATGGACAACGCCCTCGAACTGGCGCACTGGCTCGACTCACAGCCGCAGGTCGCCTGGGTCGAGTACAACGGCCTCGAATACAGCCCCTATCACCAACGGGCCAAAAAATACCTGAAGAACGGCTTTGGTGCCGTCCTCAACTTCGGCATCAAAGGCGGCACCAGCGCAGCCCGGAAGTTTATCGACAACGTCAGGCTGGCCAGCCACCTGGCCAACGTCGGCGATGCCAAGACCCTGGTCATCCACCCGGCGTCGACGACCCACCAGCAACTGTCGGCCGCCGAGCAACAGAGCGCCGGCGTGCGCCCGGACCTGGTGCGGGTGTCAGTGGGCATCGAGCATATCGAGGACATCAAGACCGACTTCGCGCACGCCTTGCGCCGGTCTGGCCTCGAAGCGGCCGCGTGACCGCCTTCGGCCTGTCGCCCCGGACCAGGCGGCTGACCCTCGAGCGGCCGTTGTCGCTCGAATCCGGCGAAGTCCTGCCACGCGTGAGCATTGCCTATCGCACTTGGGGTGAGCTCTCGCCCCAGGCAGACAATGCGGTGGTCGTCTGTCACGCCCTGACCGGTTCGGCCGATGCCGACGAGTGGTGGGGGCCGCTGTTCGGGGCTGGGCGCAGCCTCGATCCGGATCGTCATTTCATCGTCTGCAGCAATGTGCTGGGCGGATGCTATGGCAGCACCGGGCCGCTCACCCTGGCAGCCGATAACCGGCCCTGGGGAGGAAGATTTCCCCGTCTCACCATCCGCGACCAGGTAGCCGCCCAGATGGCGCTCGCCGACGCGCTGGGCATTCGCCATATCCGTTTCGTCATTGGCGGTTCGATGGGCGGTCTGCAGGCGCTCGAGTGGGCACTGCTCGATCCGCAGCGCGTCGGCGCGGTAGTCACCATTGCCGCTGCCGGTCGTCATTCGGCCTGGTGCGTCGTCTGGAGCGAGGCGCAGCGCCTGGCCCTGGCCAGCGACCCGAGGTTCAAGAACGGTCACTATCCTCCCTCCGACCCCCCGCTCGCGGGCCTCGCCGCGGCACGGGCAGTGGCAATGATCACCTACCGCAGTCCGCGTTCGCTGGAGGAACGCTTCGGGCGGGCGGCCGGGAAGGAGATCTTCGGCGAGAACGCGCGCGCACCCGACGAATTCGCCATCCGCGGCTGGCTACGCCACCATGCCCAGACCCTGGTCGAGCGTTTCGACGCCAACAGCTACCGGCTGCTGCTCGATGCCATGGACACCCATGACCTCGCCCGCAACCGCGGCGTCTATGAAAACGTGGTCCGGCAAATCGTGCAGCCGGCCCTGGTCGTCTCCTTGAGTTCGGACGCCCTTTACGTTCCTGCCGACCAGCGCAACCTCCATTTCCTGCTGCCCAACTCCCGCTTCCTCGAAATCGAGTCCGTGCACGGCCATGACGGTTTCCTGATCGATGCGGAAGCCTTCGAACCCGAGATTCGCCGTTTCGTGAAGGGATTGCCGGACGGCATCCGGCTGCCACGGCGCGTCCATAACCCACCCCCGGGTCCGGTGGTCTCGGCCAGTCAGCTCAAGTATGCCTGGTGATCCCGCCGGCTTTCCATGGATGGCAGGAGCTTAAGCATGTCGCATCTTCTCCGGCCCGCGGTTCTCGACCTGATCGGCAACACGCCCTTGATCGAGGTAACCCGTCTCGATACCGGCTGCTGCCAGCTCTTTCTCAAGCTTGAATCGCAGAATCCTGGTGGCTCGATCAAGGATCGCATCGGCCTTTCGATGATCGAGGCGGCCGAACGGGATGGCCGTCTCAAGCCCGGCGGCACCATCGTCGAAGCCACTGCCGGCAACACCGGCCTCGGGCTGGCGCTGGTCGCCCGAACCAAGGGTTACCGCATCATTCTGGTGGTGCCGGACAAGATGTCCGGCGAGAAGATCCTGCACGTCAAGGCCCTTGGCGCCGAGGTGCACATCACTCGCTCCGACGTCGGCAAGGGGCATCCCGACTATTACCAGGATTACGCCGCCCGGCTGGCCAGCGAAATCCCTGGATCCTTCTTCGCCGACCAGTTCAATAACCCGGCCAACCCGGCCGCTCATGAACAATCCACTGGCCCGGAGATCTGGGCACAGACGGGTCATTCGGTCGATGCCATCGTGGTCGGCGTCGGATCTGCCGGCACGATTACCGGGCTGACGCGTTTCTTTCGACAGGCGAGCCCGGGCACGGAATTCGTCCTCGCCGACCCGGTCGGCTCGATTCTTGCCGACTATGTTTGCCAGGGCACCTTCAGTGACGCGGGCTCCTGGGCGGTGGAGGGCATCGGGGAAGACTTCGTGCCGGCCATCGCCGACCTTTCGGCGGTCAAACGCGCCTATTCAATCAGCGACCAGGAAAGCTTCGACACGGCGCGCGATCTGTTGCGGGCCGAAGGCCTGCTCGGAGGCTCCTCAACCGGCACCCTGGTGGCGGCTGCACTTCGTTACTGTCGCGAGCAGACGGCGCCGAAGCGGGTCGTCTCCTTTGTTTGCGACACCGGGACCCGTTACCTGTCGAAGATGTACAATGACAACTGGCTGGTCGACCAGGGTTTGCTGCGGCGGCCGGCCTACGGCGACCTGCGCGATCTGGTCGCTCGCCGCTTCGAGGAGGGTGCTGTGGTCAGCGTGACGCCCACCGATACCCTGCAGACAGTGTTCCAGCGCATGCGTTACGCGGAGATCTCGCAGTTGCCGGTGATCGACGGCGGCCACATTGTCGGGCTGGTGGACGAATCCGATCTGCTGCTGCGGGTCCAGGCCGATGCCGCCGCGTTCCGGGCGTCGGCGGCATCGGCCATGACGCAGTCGCTGGAAACCCTGCATCCCGAGGCAGGCCTGGACGCGTTGCAGCGAGTGCTCGAAGCGGGTCTGGTGGCCATCATCGCCGACGACAACCGCTTCTACGGCCTGGTGACCCGCTTCGACCTGATCAATCACCTGCGAAAGAAGTTTGGATGACCGACCACTACGACAAGAACCCTTCCCGCCCCGGCTTCGGCACCCGTGTCATCCACGCCGGACAAAGTCCAGATCCTTCCACTGGTGCGGTCATGCCCCCGATCTACGCCAACTCGACCTACGTCCAGGAAAGTCCCGGAGTACATAAAGGGCTGGACTATGGTCGCTCGCACAATCCGACGCGCTGGGCACTGGAGCGCTGTGTGGCCGACCTTGAGAGCGGTGGCGCCGCCTTTGCCTTTGCTTCCGGGCTGGCCGCCATCGCCACCGTCCTCGAACTGCTCGATAGCGGAGCGCATGTCATTGCCGGCGACGATCTCTATGGCGGCACCTATCGCCTGCTGGAGGGCGTCAGGAAGCGCAGTTCCGGGCTCTCCTGCAGTTTCGTCGATCTCTCCGATCCGGCAGCGCTCTCGGCCGCGATCCGTCCGGAGAGTCGCATGCTGCTGGTGGAGACGCCGACCAATCCGCTGCTGCGCCTGGTGGACCTGCAGGCACTGGCCACCCTCGCCCACCAGCACGGCCTGCTCGCGGTGGCCGACAACACGCTCGCCAGCCCGTGGATTCAGCGGCCGCTGGAACTCGGCTTCGACATCGTCGTCCATTCGAGTACCAAGTATCTCAACGGCCACTCGGACGTGATCGGCGGCATCGCCGTCGTCAACGGCGACGACCGCAACGCCGCACATCTCGAACGTCTTCAGTTCCTGCACAACGCCGTCGGTGCCATTGCCGGCCCGTTCGACAGCTACCTTGCGCTGCGCGGCGTCAAGACCCTCAACGTGCGCATGCAACGACACTGCGAGAACGCGCAGGAGCTAGCCGCCTGGCTGGAACGGCAACCGGAAGTGCGACGGGTCAGCTACCCCGGCCTCGCCTCGCATCCCCAGCATGAACTGGCACGACGACAGATGCGCGGCTTCGGCGGCATGATTGCCGTCGAGCTGGCGACCGATCTGGCCGGCACGAAGCGCTTCCTGCAGGGCTGCGAGCTCTTCACCCTGGCGGAGAGCCTGGGCGGCGTCGAGAGCCTGATCGAGCATCCGGCGATCATGACCCACGCCAGCATCCCGCCGGAACAACGCGCCCGCCTGGGCATCGGCGATTCCCTGCTGCGTCTGTCGGTCGGCATCGAGGAGGTGGACGATCTCAGGCGCGATCTTGCCGGCGCGCTGCAGCGCATCCGAGTCGGTTGAGGCCGCTCCTGACGTTCGGGTACGAGGCACCAACGGCACTTCGTGCATCGAATCGTGTCGCTCGCGCCTCGGCCAAACGGGGTCCACATTGGAGGTGCACCCCGCCGGACCAGTCATATTTCGTAGTTTGGTTCTATCCCGGCGATGTTGGGTGACGCCCTCAGGAGCGCCAGCAGCGCGTCCATATCCAGAGCTTGCGCATCGAGAACGACATGCAAGGGATCGGCGCGGGGTGGTAGATCGACGCTTGCCGAGCAGATGCAGACCAGCCCGGCATGGTTCAGTTGGCGCGCGACCAGTTCGAGTTCGCCTTGCCCAGCCAGAGAGTCCTCGTCCAGCGCCACACATGCATAGCCGCGATCGAACAAGCGACGTTCGAGGTCCCGGGATGCCTGCCGGCGGTTCTCGCCCGTGAGCCACAGGGTGACGGCCCGCTGCCCGAAACGTAGCGCGCGCTCGTCCGGCGTGACCGGTCGCCAGGCGGAGCGTTTCTCGAGCGGGCGGAGGATCATGCCCGCGGCGACAGTACCGTGGGTCAGCCGGTCAATGAGGATGAACGAACCCGTGCTCTTGACTCGGCTGTAAGGGTCGAAGGCAATCGGCGCGCTCAGCGCCATTTCACAGAGCCCGATTTCGTTGAGACCGAGTTGTCCCGCCGCACGCGAGGCCAGAGTATTGATGTCAATCCGGTGGTGGACTCTCGCCACCGCGCCGGTGACCGTGCGCGCCGCCTGCTTGATCAGGTACTGCCGGCCCGGCAGCAGCGGTGCCTCGGCCATCCAGACCAGGTGCGCGTCGAAACGCGAATCGAGCGTCGGCTCCTGCCCGAGCCGAACCAGCATGTCGCCGCGGCTGACGTCGATCTCATCTTCGAGCGTGACGGTGATCGCCTGCGGCGGGAAGGCTTCTTCCAGCTCGCCGTCGTAGGTGACGATGGCCTTGACCCGGCTGCGTTTTCGCGACGGCAGCGCGAGCACGGCGTCGCCCTTTTTCAGGACGCCGGCGGCCAGCGTCCCGCTGAAACCACGAAAATCCAGATTTGGCCGATTGACCCACTGCACCGGGAACCTGAGGTCGTCGAAGTTCTCATCGTCGGCGATCTCGATGGTGTCCAGCAGTTCCATCAGCGGTGCACCGTCGAACCAAGGGGTCCGTTCGCTGCGCCGGACGACGTTGTCGCCGTTCAGCGCCGACAGCGGAATGAAGCGAATCTCGGTGACGTCGAGACCGCGGGCAAATTCGAGATACGCGTCGCGAATGCTTTCATACACCGTCTTGCTGAAGTCCACCAGGTCCATCTTGTTGATGGCCACGATGACGTGCCTGATCCCGAGCAGCGAGACGATGAAGCTGTGACGCCGGGTCTGCGTCTGCACGCCGTAGCGGGCGTCGACGAGGATGATCGCCAGATCGCAGTTCGAGGCGCCGGTGGCCATGTTGCGCGTGTACTGCTCGTGGCCCGGCGTATCGGCGATGATGAACTTGCGTCTGGCGGTGGAGAAGTAGCGATAGGCAACATCAATGGTAATCCCCTGCTCACGCTCGGCCTGCAAGCCGTCGACCAGCAGCGCCAGGTCGACCTCGTCGCCGGTGGTCCCGCACCTGACGCTGTCCCGCTGCATGGCCGCCAGTTGATCTTCGTAGATCAGCTTGGAATCGTGCAACAGACGACCGATCAGCGTGCTCTTGCCGTCATCGACGCTGCCGCAGGTGAGAAAACGCAGCAGTTCCTTGCGCTCGTGCTGGGCCAGATAGGCCTGGATATCGGTACTGATCAATTCGGACTGGTGGGACATGGTTTACCTTGAGATTGCGGGTGCTGGTCGCCCATCCCCTTGCGCAGCGCGACCGGGGCGCGGCGCAAGCGGAGGTCAGAAATAGCCTTCCTTCTTCTTTTCTTCCATCGAACCGGCCTGATCGTGGTCGATCACCCGACCCTGACGTTCCGAGGTCCGCGTCAGCAGCATTTCCTGGATGATCTCCGGCAGGGTCGCCGCTGCGGATTCGACCGCACCCGTCAACGGGTAGCAGCCAAGTGTCCGGAAGCGCACCATTTTCGTCTCGATGACCTCGCCCGGACGAAGTGCGAAGCGCTCGTCGTCGACCATGATCAGCGTGCCGTCTCGCTCGACCACGGGGCGTGGCTTGGCGAAATAGAGCGGCACGATCGGGATGTTCTCGAGGAAGATATACTGCCAGATGTCCAACTCGGTCCAGTTGGACAGGGGGAAGACACGGATGCTCTCGCCCTTGTTGATTCTGCCGTTGTAGAGGTTCCACAACTCGGGCCGCTGGTTCTTGGGATCCCAACGGTGGTGTTGGTCACGAAAGGAATACACCCGCTCCTTGGCACGTGATTTCTCCTCGTCGCGCCGCGCACCGCCGAAAGCAGCGTCGAAGCGGTACTTGTCGAGGGCCTGTTTGAGCGCCTCGGTCTTCATGATGTCGGTGTGCTTCTTGCTGCCGTGGGTCAGTGGGCCGATGCCCTGGCGAACGCCGTCTTCGTTGATGTAGACGATCAGGTCCAGCCCGAGATCGCGTACGTGCCGGTCGCGAAAGGCGATCATCTCGCGGAATTTCCAGGTGGTGTCCACGTGCATCAACGGGAACGGCGGCTTGCCCGGAAAAAACGCCTTCATCGCCAGGTGCAGCATGACTGCCGAGTCCTTGCCGATCGAATACAACATCACCGGACGTTCGAACTCCGCGGCCACTTCGCGGATGATGTGGATGCTCTCGGCTTCGAGCTCTTTCAGGTGGGTCAGTTTGCGTTCGATCATGAGGCCTTGCGGAGGGTCAGGTGGAGTGGAGCCTTATAGCAGATCTGGCCGAACTTGCCCAATGCCGGACGGGCGCAAGGCTTGCCGGCTCCGACCAGGGCGTCTGCGGAAGCTGGCTTCGCCGTTGGCGCCTATGGCTCCGCATGCGTTCCCGGAAGATAGCCGGCGCGAAGAACGAAATCACCAAAATGTTCGCCGCGCTGACGTTCCTTCGCATAGTTCGGGTGTGGAGATGACAACGCCCCGGCCTGCAGGCAGCACGCCGGGGCGCTTCCGTTTCCCCACACGACCGGTCGGTTAGCTGACTGCCCTTCCCTTCCCGCTCGCCAGGCGCTGCAGCTCCGATACCAGCAGATCGACTTCGGCGCAGGTGTTGTAGAACGCGAGCGACGGGCGCACCGTGGCTTCGACACCGAAGCGGCGCAGGATCGGCTGGGCACAATGGTGGCCGGCGCGCACGGCAATGCCTTCTTCATTCAGCGCCGCACCGACCTCTTCCGGGCGGTAACCGGCGAGGACGAAGGACAGCACGCTGGCCTTGTCGTCGGCGGTGCCGATCAGGCGAATGCCGGGGATCGGCTGGACCCTCTGCGTGGCATAGGCGAGGAGATCATGCTCGTAGCGGGCAATGTTCTCGATACCGATCCGCTCCACATAATCGAGCGCGGCGCCCAGACCGGCCGCATCGGCGATGTTGCCGGTGCCGGCCTCGAAGCGCGCCGGCACCCCCTGGTAGAGGGTGCGCTCGAAGGTGACGTCGGCGATCATGTTGCCGCCACCCTGCCAGGGAGGCATGTCTTCGAGAACGTCGCGCCTGCCGTAAACGACCCCGATGCCGGTCGGCGCAAAAACCTTGTGACCGGAGAAGACGAAGAAATCGGCATCGAGCGCCTGCACATTGACGCGCATGTGCGACACCGACTGGGCGCCGTCGACCAGCACCCTGGCGCCCGCGCGGTGGGCCAGTTCAACGATTTCCTTCACCGGCGTCACGGTGCCGAGGGCATTGGAGACCTGGCTGACTGCCACCAGCTTCGTGCGGTCGTTGAGTAGCCGCTGGTATTCCTGGAGCAGGATCTGGCCCTTGTCATCGACCGGGATGACCCGAATGTGGGCACCGCTTTCCTTCGCCAGTTGCTGCCAGGGGACGATGTTGGCGTGGTGTTCGAGCAGGGAGACGACGATCTCGTCGCCTTCGCCGATGTTCTGCCTGCCCCAGCTCCTGGCTACAAGGTTGATCGCTTCGGTGGCGCCGCGAACGAAGATGATCTCCTCGGCGGAACTTGCGCCGAGAAAGCGCGCCACCTTGCTGCGGGCGGCTTCGTAGGCGTCGGTGGAACGTGCCGCCAGTTCGTGGGCGGCACGGTGAATGTTGGAGTTCTCGTGCTGGTAGAACTGCACCAGTCGATCGATGACCGCCTGCGGCTTTTGCGTCGTCGCGGCATTGTCGAACCAGACCAGCGGCTTGCCATTGACGCGCTCGGCGAGGATGGGGAAGTCGCGGCGTACGGCCTGCACGTCGAAGGCCGGGAAGCGCGCGGCATCGGCCCGTGGAACCGACGCCGGCTGGTCGAGGAAGTAGTAGCCGCTGTGGCCGGGCGCTGGCAGCGGCGCAGCCACCGGCAGCGAGCGTTCGCCGGCGAGTTCATCGAGCACGCGGCGCAGGGCGACCTCGCCCGGCAGTTCGAAGGGATGGGCAACGACGTGATTGTCAGCGACTGGTGTCGGTGCCCGGTGGGCAGACGACAGCGCCGTTGCTTCGCCGAGGAAGTAGTACGGCGATCCCGGGACACCCGCGGGGGCGCTGATCGGTGCGGTCAGCGGCAAGGCAGCAGCGTAGGCTTCGGGCACCCCGAACTCCGGAGCAACTGGCCCCGCTCCGACCGGCAGCTGGCCGAGCGATGGCGCAGCGACCGGCTGCAAGACCGGCGCCGGCTCGCCGATCGCCAGGCCGCTGACCCCTGGTGCCGATGACGAAGAAGGCGCCTCGCTTCCCGGCAGTGCCCGGAACAACTCCCCAGCCAGGCGGGCAAGTGCGGCTTCGTCGGGCAGGCCCGGAATCGCCGCGAGGTTGAAGGGCCGTGCGCCGGGCAGTGAATCAGCGGTAGGTGTCAGCATAGTCATGGTATTTGTCGATCTCCACGTCCTCGAGGACGGCCAGTGCGTCTTCCGTATGGACAGCCAGCGAGCAATAGAGCGAAATCAGGTAGGAAGCGATGGCATTGCGGTCGATGCCCATGAAGCGCACCGACAGGCCGGGGCTCTGTTCGCCCGGCAGGCCCGGCTGGTAGAGTCCGACGACGCCCTGGCGCTTGTCGCCGACGCGCAGGAGCAGGATCTTGGTCTTGCCTTCCTCGACCGGCACCTTGTCCGACGGGATCAGCGGAATGCCGCGCCAGGTCACGAACTGCGAGCCGAAGAGCGAAACGGTCGGCGGCGGCACGCCGCGGCGGGTGCACTCGCGGCCGAAGGCGGCGATCGCCAGCGGGTGGGTGAGGAAAAAGGCGGGTTCCTTCCAGACCCTGGTCAGCAAGTCATCGAGGTCATCCGGGGTTGGCGCGCCGCCCAGCGTCGTGAGGCGCTGGCTGTCGGCGACGTTGGCCAGCAGGCCGTAGTCGCCGTTGTTGATCAGCTCGTTTTCCTGCCGCTCCTTGATCGTCTCGATGGTCAGCCGCAGTTGTTCCTTGATCTGGTCGTGCGGGTTGCTGTACAGGTCGGAAATGCGGGTGTGCACGTCAAGGACGGTGGTGACGGCGCTGAGGAAGTACTCGCGTGGTTTCTCCTCGTAGTCGACGAAGGTCTGCGGCAGTTCAGACTCGTCGCGTTTGGCGCAGGCGACCTGTACGTCGCGCGGGTTCCTGACCTGGTTCAGGCGGTAGATGCCGGCTTCGACGGGCAGCCACTGCAGCAGGTGCGTCAGCCAGCGCGGCGAAATGGTCGAGAGCTGCGCGACGGTCTTGGTGGCGTTGGCCAGTTGCCGTGCGGCGACATCGCTCAGGGCGGCTTGGTGGGCACTATCTGCCATGGGGTACTCCTTGCAATTGTGACGATGAAGATGAAATACGAACAAGCCAATGACGCCTGCTCAAAAGCGGGAACCGTACTCTTCGCAGGGCGGGTAGCTCAACAGGCTATCGCCAGCAGCAACGCGCAGCCGGCCGGTCTGGCGGGGCTATCCATGCTCGCAGCGGGCCACCAGGGCCGAGAGGTCGACCTCCAGCGCTCGTGCCAGCTTGTCGGCGGTAAGCAGGGAAGGGTTGGCGAGACCCCGCTCGATCTCGCCGACGTAGGAGCGGTCGAGATCCGCTTTCTCCGCCAGGCGCTCCTGCGACCAGCCGCGCGCCTCGCGCAATTGCCGGACGACGCATTTGAAACGATCGTTCAGGCCGCTCATATGCTCAGGCCATTTTCGACAGTTTCGTTTCTGGACAGCGCCTGGGTGAGAAAGCTTCCCGCTGAGACGCTGTGGGTGAGCCAGACGTTGCCGCCGATCGACGACCCGCGGCCGATCGTGACCCGGCCGAGGATGGTCGCCCCGGCGTAGATCACCACATCGTCCTCGACGATCGGATGGCGTGGCGCGCCCTTTTGCAGGGCGCCGTCGGCGTCGACGCTGAAACGTTTGGCGCCCAGCGTGACCGCCTGGTAGAGGCGCACCCGATCGCCGATGACGGCAGTTTCGCCGATCACCACACCGGTCCCGTGATCGATGAAGAAGCTGTTGCCAATGCTTGCGCCGGGGTGGATGTCGATGCCCGTGGCGGAGTGGGCGAGTTCTGAGACGATACGCGCCAGCAGCGGCACGCCCAGCCGATAAAGGGTATGCGCCAGGCGATGATGGATGGTCGCCAGCGTCCCGGGGTAACAGAGAACGATTTCGTCGACACTGCGCGCCGCCGGATCGCCGCGATAGGCCGCCTCGACATCGGTATCGAGGAGAACGCGAATACCGGGCAGAGCGCTCGCGAACTGGCGCACGACCGCGATCGCCTGGCTCTCGATGGCCGACAAATCGACCGCCGGGTCGTGACGGGAAACGTGAGTCAGTTCCAGACGGACCTGGTCAAGCAGGCTGCGCAGGGCGCTGTCGAGCGTATGGCCAATGTAGAAATCCTCACTGGGGCCCTGCTGCAGGTCGGGTGGACCGAGGCGCATGGGGAAGAGTGCGCCGCACAGTCGCTCGACGATGTCGCGCAGGGCGTCACGGGAAGGAAACTCGCGGCCGCCCGATTCCAGGGTGCGGTGCTGCGCCCGGCGCCAATGCTCGCGCGCAGCGCGCAGGTCGCGGACGATGGCGTCGAGACCCCAGAGATCGGGGGTTGATGGATGGAGTGCGGAACGAAGCGGTGCGTTCATGGTTTGGCGATTCCTGGCGATTCAGTCCTGCACCCACGGCAGGCCGTGGTAGCGCCAGCCGCCGGTCGCGCCACGTTGGCCGTCGCTGGTGATTTCCCCTTCGAAGCCTTCGAGGACGTTGAAGACCCGCGTGAAGCCGGCGCGTGTCGCGGCTTCGGCCGCCGCGGCCGAGCGTTTGCCGCTGCGGCAGATGAGGAGAACCAGGTCGTTCTTGCCGGCCTTGCCGGCGAGTTCACGGGCGAAGCGCGGATTCTTCGTCAGCGCGGGCCCGGTTTGCCACTGTACCAGGGGCGTGCCGGGGACGTGACCGACGTACTTGTATTCTTCGCTGGTGCGCACGTCGATGAGCAGCGCATCCCCCGCCGAAGCCAGCGCCCACGCTTCGTGCGGCGGCAGCGTGCCGGCGAAGGGAAGGTTGTCGCGCGCGGCACGCGCGGTCGCTGCGGCGAGAATACGCTGGAGGTCGCGCTGCAGGTCGCGCTGCAGGTCGCTGCCCTGCGGCGTGTCCCCCGGAGCCCCTTCCGTCATGAGCGGGGCAATGTCAGTTTGGGCGGTGGCAAGCATCGAATTCTCCTGGAAATGGACAAGCCGCCGTTGTGGCGATGATCTCGGCGTCAGCAGCACTCTAGCCGCCGGGTCTGGCGCGGCGAACGACAAAAAACTGCATTGCTTATAACGAAACGACTCTCATGCGGCGGTCGATATAAGCAACGAAGGAAACAGTCTTTCTTGTCACTGGTCGGGCAGGCTAAATTCCGCTCCTGAATTTTCACCCTCTCAGGAGAACGCGATGATCCAGCTGAAAACCCTGCGCCGCCTGTTGCCGGCGCTGGCCCTGGTTACGGGCCTTGGCCATGCGGCGGCCGAAACGCTCAAGGTCGGCTACCTGCCGGTGACCGGCCACGCCAAATTCTTTGTCGCCAAGGAGCAGGGACTGTTCGCCAGGGAAGGACTGGAGGTCGAGCTGATCGAATTCCAGAACTCCGCCGACGGGCTCAACGCCATCGTTGCCGGCAAGCTGGACATCGGCGCTTTCGGCACCACCGCACCGGTGGCGCATATTGCCAAGGGCGCGAAGATCAAGATCATCGGCGGCATCATGGGCGGCGACGCCGCGCTGATCGCGACGCCGGAAAATGCAGCGAAGATCGCCAGTGTGGCCGATCTCCGGGGCAAGAAGATCGCCACCGTGCGCATGGCCTCGGGCGACGCCGTCCTGCGCGGCGCCCTCAAGGACAAGGGAATCAACTGGAAAAGCGACCTGCAGATCTTCGAACTGAAGAACCCGCCGGCAGTGATCGAGGCAGTCAAGTCCGGCCAGGTGGACGCCGGGCTGGTCTGGGGACCGCATGACCTGCGCGCCGAAGATCAGGGCTTGAAGGTGGTGATTCATTCCACCGACCTGCAACCCGGTCATCCCTGCTGTCGTCTGGTGGTCACCGAGGCCAGCCTGAAGAACCCGGTTATCTGGGAGAAATTCCTGCGCGCCATTCTGCAGGCCGAGAAGTTCGCCGCCGAGAACAGGAAGGAAACCATCGATTCGATCGCCCGCTACGTCCGGATCGACCGCCAGTTGCTCTGGCGCGGCTACTACTCGCAGTATCTGGACCAGTCGAGCGATCCCGATGTCAAGGGTGTCAAGCATTTTGCCGACGTGATGGTCAATAGCGAGTTCATTACCGCCAGACCGGATCTCGACGCGGCGATCGACGCGCGGGTGTACGAAAAGGTGCTGAACCAGCTGGCGCGCGAGAATCCCGGCGACCCGTTCTGGAAGAAGCTGCAGCGGGAATTCAAACGGAAGGACGCCTGATGCAGGGGAGCCTCGGTCTGAAACTCGAGGGCGTGGGCTTCGCCTATCAGGCGACGCCGGTCCTCCAGGACATCAACATCAGCATTCCGCAAGGCCAGCTGGTCAGCCTGCTCGGTGCCAGCGGCTCGGGGAAAACGACCTTGTTGCGGCTGGCGGCGGGCCTCGATCCCGTCGCTTGCGGCCGGTTGAGCTGGAATGGCGTGACGGTAGCCGGCCCCAGCCTGAAGCGCGGGGTGGTTTTTCAGGACTACGCGCTGTTTCCCTGGTTGTCGGTGGTCGATAACATCGAGATCGCGATCGCCAAGGCCAGGCCGACGGTCAGGAGAGCCGAGCGACTGGCGGAGGCGAGAAAATACCTCGGCGATCTGGGGCTGGAAGCCGCCATCGGCAAATATCCCGGCGAGCTGTCGGGGGGCATGCGCCAGCGCGCCGCGATTGCCCGCGCACTCGCCCTCGGTTCGCCCCTGCTGTTGATGGATGAGCCCTTCGGGGCGCTCGATCCGGTGAACCGGGCACGTTTGCAGGATCTGCTGCTTGAGGTCTGGGAACTCTCGACACCGAGAAAAACCATCGTTTTCGTCACCCATGACGTGGACGAGGCGATCTACCTCGGCGATCGTCTGATCGTTCTCGGCTCGGCACCGGGCCGGGTGATCGCCAATCTGCAGGTACCGCTCACGCGGCCCCGCGAGCGGCGCAAGCTGCTCGACAGCCTCCCCCTGCAGGCGCTGCGCGAAGAGGTGGCAGCGACCCTGGTGCAGGACACCCTGCAGCGCCTCAAGGCCGCCTGAGGACGGCTCTGAAATCAAGGAGAACGACAGATGAGTGACTATATTGCCCTGGTAAATCTCGATGTAGCGGAGGGGCCGATGCCTGCCGCATCGGCCAGACCCGCCCCGGCACCCGGCTGGCTGGGTCGTGCACTGGAAAGCGTTTCGGTCTGGATCGTGCTGCTGTTCGCCTGGTGGGTGGCCTCAGTTCATCTGCCGCTGGGCGACAACCCTCTGCTGCCTTCGCCGCTGCTCACCGCCGGTGCGCTGTGGGAATCGCTGCCTGAACTGTGGGCGGGAACCTTGTCGTCGCTGACCATCCTGATCCCCGGCTTCGCCCTGGCGACGCTGCTGGGCATCGTTGCCGGGCTGGCGGTGGGCACCTCGGCGCGGCTGCAGCGGATCTTCCTGCCCTTTGCCCGGGTCGCCGGGCCGGTGCCGCCGACGGTGTACATTCCCTACGCGATCGCCATCCTGCCGACCTTCAAGCTGTCGGCGATCTTCGTCGTCTTCATCGGCGCCTTCTGGCCGATCTTCCAGAACGCCGTCGCCGGCGCACATGCGCTCGAACAGCGCTATCGTGACAATGCCCGCATCCTCGGCCTGAGCCGTTTCGAGTACCAGCGGCGCGTGGTTTTCCCGGCCGCCATGCCGCATATCTTCTCCGGCATGGCGGTCGGCCTCGCCTTCTCGTTCATTCTCCTCACCGTCGCCGAATTGTTCGGCGCCAACGCCGGTCTTGGTCGCTTTGTCCAGTATTACGCCGACTTCGCCGACTACCCCCGGATGGTCGCCGGCATCCTCTACACGGGTCTGGTGACCTTCCTGGCGATGACCTTGCTCGACCGCGTCCGCCGGCGGTCGCTCTTCTGGTTGAAATAGCATGCTGCGTCGCCTCCTCCAACCTCTCATCCCGACTTTACGGCAGCTCGCTGCCGCGCTGTTCATTCTTCTCGCGAGTGGTGGATCGCAGGCAGCGCTGTTCGCGCGCACTGCTGACAACCTGCAGCGGGAGGCAGAGGCAGCCCACGCAGACGGAAAGCAGCTGGCCATCGTGCTCACCCTCCCGGATTGCCCCGGCTGCCTGGAAATGGAGAGAACAGTCTATCGTGACCGGCGCACGGAGAAACTGATCGCGGGCCGCTTCCGGACGGTTCGTCTCGACCTCTCGCTTGCCACGCCAATCATCGACGCGATGGGACGTACCACGACGGTAGAGAATTTCGCGAAACGCCTGCGCGCCGTTGCCACGCCGTCCTTCCTCTTCTTTGCCGGTGACGGCAGTTTCCTCTACCGCTATACCGGTACGCTTGACCAAACCGGGCTACGCGATCTTGCCGATTACGTCGCGCGTGTGAAATTCGAAGAGTTTCCGTTCGCGCCGCGGAACGCTGCCCGCGGCAACTCTGCCGCTGACAAAGATGGCGCGCTGCACGCTTCTCCTCCCGCCGGCAATCTGCCGCTCTACCCGGAATTCGCGCTGGCGGCCAGCGATGGACGTGATCGGCGCCTGGCGGATTTTCGCGGCCTGGTGGTAGCGCTGTCGGTTGGCTATACGCAGTGCCCCGATGTCTGTCCGACGACGCTGAGCGAACTGAAGGCTGCCGTCGAAGGCCTGTCGCCGGCTCAGCGCCGCCGCGTCCAGGTGCTCTTTGCCACCCTCGACCCCGATCGCGATGGCCTGGCGATGCTCAAGGAATATGCGGCCGCCTTCAGCCCGGCCAGCGGTCGCCCCGTGCTCGGGCTGCGCGGCAGCACCCGGGCGACAGCCGCTTTGATCAGCCAGTTGCAACTGGTCGCGGAAAGGAAGCCGTCGGGAGGTGCGGGGTACACCGTAGACCATACGGCCGGGGTTTTCCTGTTCGATGCCAACGGTCGCCTGCGCGGCCTGGCACCTTATGGGCAGAGCGTCGCCGAGTTGCGCCGCGACCTTGCCCGCCTGCTGGCTGAAGGTTCCAGCGGACCCCCAGTGGCGCAGCGGGTTGCGCATGCCAACTGACGAGAGGTGCGAATGCCACTAAACAAACTGATCCCCCTCGCCGAGGCCGTTCGCCGTCACACCTGGAACGGCATGCAGTACGCGAGCGGTGCGGCACTGCCGGTCGGCTCGGATGCCATCGCCTTCGGGCGGGAACTGTTGCGCCAGCAACGCCGCGAGCTGCACGCCATCTTTCACGCCAACACCCAGCAGCTCAACCTGCTGGCAGCAGCCGGCGCCGTCACCCGGGTAGAGTGTGGTTTCAGCGGACTGGAGGGTTTCGGTTTTGCCAACGGCCTGCGCCGCGCCATAGAGCAGGGCCGACTGATCCTCGAGGACTTTTCCAATCTGGCGATGGCGCTGCGGCTGCTGGGTGGCGCGCTGAACTGGCCCTTCGTTCCGGCGACGGTCAATATCGGCTCGGACCTTCAACACCGGTGCGCTTTCGAGCCCGACCTCCACCCCAATCCGAACAAGATCCCTTCGCTGACCGATCCCTTCTCGGGCAGGCAGATCGGCGCTTTCTCGCCGCTGCGTCCCGATCTGGCGGCGATCCACGTGACGCTGGCCGACCCGGAAGGCAACGCAATCATGCTCGGCACCGAGTGGAGCCGCTTCGAACTGTCGCGGGCGGCGAAGCGGGTCGTCCTGCTGGCCGATGCCATCGTGCACACCGACTGCATGCGCCAGTATCCGAATCTGGTGCGCATCCCCGGGATCATCGTCGAGGCCGTCGTCTACTGTCCTTTTGCCGCCTGGCCGCAGGCTTCTCCCGGCATGTACGACGTAGACGAAGCGCACATGAAGGCGATGAACCAGGCGCTCGGCAGCGACGAGGGAACGGCCGCCTACCTGCGCGATTACGTCGAGAGCTACACCGATCTCGATGGCTATCTCGACCTGATCGGCCGCGAGAGGATCGCCGAACTCTCGCACGGAGCGACCGCTTTCCTGCTCGACCCTTACCGGCGCTGGCTGCTGCCGCATGCCGAAGCGCTGGCGCTGAGCGCGGAGGCCAGGGCATGAGTACCGACTACAGCCGGCAGGAGATGATGGCCATCGCCACTGGCCGCGAGATTCGTGATGGCGAACTGGCCATCTTCGGCGTCGGCCTGTCGATGCTCGCCGGCTACTTCGCGCAGGCCCATCATGCGCCGAGGGTGCGAGCGATGACCGAAGGCGGCGTCTATGGCGCGACGCCGGTGGGCGGCCTGCCCTGGGGAATCGAATGCAATCGTCTGGCGGTCAATGCCGTGAGCTTCACCAGTGCGCTTGACGCCCTCGGCTGCCTGGTCGGATCCGGTCGCTGCGACGTCGGCATCATCGGCGCCGCGCAGGTCGACCGCTTCGGCAACGTCAACACGACCGGCATCTGGGACGGTCCGATCGGTGAAACCTACCGCCCGCCGAAAACCCGCCTGACCGGCGCCGGCGGCGCCAACGACATCGCCTGTGGCGCCAGGCGTTACCTGATCATGGTCAGCCATGAAGCGAAACGCTTCGTGGAGCGGGTGACCTACATCTCCTCACCGGGTTACCTGGATGGCGGCGATGCCCGGCAACAGGTGGGTTTCGTCGGCAGCGGTCCCTCGGCGATCATCACCACCCTCGGCATCCTGCGGCCCGACCCGCACACCCGCGAGTTTCAGCTCGACGCCTATTTCCCGTTCTCCGGGCGCGAGGAGATCCTGGCCAATACCGGCTGGGCGCTGAAGGTGGCGGCCGACGTGCACGTCGTTCCCGAGCCATCGCCCGCAGAACTCGCCGCCCTGCGGCGCGTGGACCAGACGGGGATGCTGCGCCGGTAGTGAAGCCCACCGGCGCATCCTTGTTCACGCCCAGGGTACCGGAGAAAATGGCCAGCTGACCACGGGCCGACAGGGTGTAACGTGCGGCGCGGGGGTCTTGCCGGCAAGGCTTTCAACGGCGCCTGACATGCCTTCAGTTCGTCCGCGTTCATCGGTCAGACGGCAAAGGTGAGTCCGGAGAGGCGGGGGGTTTGCCACGACCGGGGGGTACTGGCAAGCTCGTAGGAGAGTTCGAAGAAGCGGTTGGTGCCATCGTTCAACAGGGTCAGCACCTCGGCTTCGCGCCTGGCGAGTTGCGGATTGCGCCGGTCGCGCGGCCGCCGGGCGTCGACGATGACCTGACCACTGATCCGCCCCGGCCGGTCGGCGAGCACGATCACGCGGTCGCTCAGATAGACCGCTTCATTGACGTCGTGGGTGACCAGCAGCAGAGTCGTGCCGTGGTGACCGGCGACCGATAGCAGCAAATCCTGCAGCCGCCTGCGGGTGAAGGCGTCGACGGCGCTGAACGGCTCGTCGAGGAGGAGCAGCGATGGCTGGGTAAACAGGCCGCGGGCAATCGCCGCGCGCTGGGCCATGCCACCCGAGAGCTGTTTCGGATAGGCGGTGGCAAAATCGGCAAGACCGACTTCGGCCAGCAGCTCGATCACCCGGGGATGGTTGCGGCCCTTGCGCCCGAGTTCGAAGGCGACGTTCTCGGCGACCGTCAACCAGGGCAGCAGGCGCGGCTCCTGAAAGATCAGGCCGACCTCACGGGAATGCAGACGCGGCGCTTCGCCCTTGATGCGCACCTCGCCGCGGTAGTCGGTATCGAGACCGGCGACGATGCGCAGCAGGGTGCTCTTGCCGCAACCGCTGGGGCCGACCAGACTGACGATTTCGCCCGCCTCGATCCCCAGGCAGACGTTGTGGATGACGCGCAGCGCCTGAAAATCCTTGGCGGCAACCGCCAGGTCGAGCAGAGCGTTCGGCATGATGTTCCTTGTCTCAGGATGGAGGACGGTCAAAAACATCGCGCCAGCCGAGCAGGCGATCTTCGAGCCAGCGCAGCAGACTGTCGCTGGTCTTGCCGAGCAGGGCGAGAACGATGATGGCGACGACAACGAGGTCCGCGCGGCCGGTTTCGCGGCCGTCGGTGAGCAGGTAGCCGAGTCCGCGGCTGGCGGCAATCAGTTCGGCGGCGACCAGGAACATCCAGGCGAGCGACAGCCCACTGCGCAAGCCCGTGAACAGATTGGGCAAGGCGGCCGGCAGGAAGATGCGGACGATCAGCCGGTAACCGGTCAGGCCGTAGATGCCGCCGACCTCGACCAGCTTGCGATCGACGTTCTGGATGCCGGCGACGAAGTTGAGATAGACCGGGAAAAAGGCGCCGATGGCGATCAGGGTGATCTTCGGGGCTTCATCGATCCCCAGCCAGAGGAGCAGCAGCGGCACCCAGGCCAGCGACGGAATGGCGCGCAGCGCCTGGAAGGTCGGGTCGAGCAGCGCCTCCGTCCTGCGCGACAGGCCGACTGCGGCACCGACGATGACGGCAAGACCGGCGCCGATGAAAAAGCCGATGACGACGCGCAGGCTACTGATGCCGATATGACCGACGAGCGTGCCCTTGCCCGCGAGATCGGCCAGCGTCGTGACGAGGTCGCTGGGCGGCGGCAGCAGGTGCGGACTGACCCAGCCCGCGTGCACGACCGCTTCCCAGACGATGACGAGCAGGGCAGGAAGCAGGAGACCCTGGGTTCGCCGAACGAGTAGTCCCCGGCGATCGACGCCGGGGCTGGCGACAATCGCCACCGGCGCCGGCATGCTGGCTTCGCTCATGGCCAGACCTCCTCAGCGCACCACGGCCCTGGCCCAGGTCGGATCGACGAGGTCGTCGATCACCTTGTTCACGTCGGTACCCTTCCTGACCAGATCTTCCTCGACGAGGATGGTAGCGGCCGACTTCAAGGCCTTGACCTGTTCGCCGCCGGGCACCGGGTTGCTGAAGTCGTTGCGCGTCAACTGCAGCCGGGCGACCGGCAGTGAGAGCTTGGCCTCTTCGGCGATGATTTTGGCAGTTTCATCGGGGTTGGCCAGGATCCATTTGCGCGCCTTCTCGTAGGCGGTGATGACGCGCCTGACGTATTCCGGATACTGTTGACTGAACGATTCGGTGGTGTTGAGAAAGCCGTAGGTGTTGAACGCCACGTTGCGATAGATCAGCTTCGAGCCGGCATCGATCTCGCTGGCAGCCATCAGCGGGTCGAGGCCGGCCCAGGCGTCGACCTTGCCCTGTTCGAGAGCTGCCCGACCATCGGCGTGCTGCAGGCTGGCATGCTCGATGTCGATCTTCTTCAGCCCCTCCAGGTGCAGACTGCGCAACAGGAACAGGTAAGGGTCGGTGCCCTTGGTGGCAGCGACCTTCTTGCCCTTGAGATCCTTGATCGATCTGATCGGCGAATCCTTGGCAACGACCAGCGCGGTCCATTCCGGCCGCGAGTAGATGTACACGCCCTTGATCGGGTTACCGTTGGCCTTGCTCAGCACGGCGGCGAGACCGGCCGAGGATCCGAAATCGATACTGCCACTGTTGAGGAACTCGAGCGCCCGGTTGCTGCCCTGGCTCAACACCCACTTGATGGGAATCTGGTCGGCCTTGAATTCCTGCTCGAGCCAGCCGAAGCGTTTGAGGACCAGGCTCGGCGGCGAATAGTAGGCGTAGTCGACACGGATCTCCCTGGGCTGGTCGGCGGCGCCGGCAATACCCGTCGCAGCAAAAAGGAAGGCAGCGAAGACGGCGATCCGTCTGATGATTCGAGACATCGGTATTCCTTGAAAAAATTCGGGTTTCGGCAAGGGCTGGCGCTTGTCGGGCAGCCGGCGGAGCGACCACCGGCACGCCGTTGGCAGGAACAAAGATAATCCGGCGCAGAGGATCCGGACAACGACGAAAACCTTCGAAGCATATGGGTCACCAGCGCATAAGCTTCTCTGCCGGCGGCGCTCAGTCCCCGATGGCCCGCGCCTCCTGGCGTAGCTCCTGGAAAAGACGAAGACCCTCCGGCCAGGGGCCGTAGCCCGAGTCGACGTTGATGTGACCTGCGTCACCGATGTTCCGGTAGCGGCTGCTCCAGACGCCTGCCCAGTGTCTGGCGACGCGGCTCTTTGCCCACGGATCGTTGTTGCTGGCGACGACGAGGCTGGGAAAGGCAAGCCGCTCTTCCGGGAACTCGGCCGCTGCCCCGAAGCGATCGGGATCAGCAGGCGCCACCAGCAGGGCTGCGCGGATACGGCTGGCACAGACCAGACCGGCGCTGGCTGCGGCGAGGCAACCAAAACTGTGGGCAACGATCCATACCGGCTCGCTCTGCGCGTCGATGGCCTCGCGCACGCGTGCCGCCCATTCGGAAAGACAGGCCCGCTCCCAGTCGCCCTGTTCAACCCGCCGGGTATCGGTGAGCGTATTTTCGAACCAGGTCTGCCAATGGCCTGGCCCACTGTTGTGCAGACCCGGGACGATCAGGATGGTCTCCATGGACTGGCCGATCAGGACAGGACGTCCTGCCAGATGCTGGTCGCCCAGGCTCGCGTGTATAAGCCTTCCTCGACCGACGCTTCCTTCGACACGCCGCCGGAGCCCTCGACGACCAGCGGCACCCTTTTCTCGGGGTTGTAACGGTGCACCGAATCGACATGGATGGCCCGCTTGTCGTCAACCAACGAGTAACAGGTGTTGGCCATCAGGGTGGGTTGTGGTTCGCGGCCGGAGAGAATTTCGACAATCGCGGCGGCAGCCGCCTTGCCGTGCTGGTTGGCCATGTGCCCCGACTTGGGCATCAAGGGCGCGGCCTGGAGGGCATCGCCAAGGACATGGATGTTATTGACCGCGGTCGATTCGAGGCTGATCCAGTTGACGTCGGCCCAGCGGTCGTTGACGTTGACCACGCCGGCAATTCGGGCGATGTCGGCAGCGCGCTGCGGCGGTAGCAGGTTCAGAATTTCACCTCTTTCCTTGTCGCCCAGTTCGCTGGTGACGATGTTGGTTAACGCATCGACGGCGACCACGTTCCAGCCGGGCCGGTACTCGAGAATGCCTTTGTAATCGTTTTCCCAGACGCCGAGGAAGAGCTTCTCCTTGGAGATCACCTTGTCGTTGGCGTCGAGAACGATCACCTTGGCGCCCGGCTTGTGCGTCTTGAAGTACCAGGCGATCTGGCTGGCGCGCTCGTAGGGGCCGGGCGGGCAGCGGTAGGGAGCCTTCGGAATCGAGAGTACGTAGGTGCCACCGTCAGGCAGTTCTTCGAGTTGCTTGCGCAGGGCCAGCGTCTGCGGGCCCGCTTTCCAGGCGTGCAGGATGGTTTCCTGAGCCTTCGCGTCGTAGCCGGCGATGCCTCCGTAAATGAAATCGAAACCCGGGGAGAGAACGAGTCGGTCGTATTGGAAATCCCCCGCGCTGTCGGTCCGGACCCGGCGCCGATCGGCGTCGATGCCGGTCACCGAGGCGTGCACCAGCCTGATTCCCCAGTTCTTCCTGAGCCCATCGTAGCTATGTACCAGCGAATCGTAGGCGCGGTTGCCGCCGAGGACTTCGTTGGACGCTGGGCAGGAGATGAACTGCTTGCTGCGCTCGATGAGCGTCACTTCGATGGCGCCGTTGCTCCATTTGCGCAGGTATTTGGCAGCGGTAGCGCCACCGAAACCGGCGCCGATGACGACGACGCGCCCGAGCTTCTTGCCTGGCTTGGCGGCAACGGCAGCGAAGCTGCTGCCGGGAATGCCGGCAGCAGCGGCAGCCAGCGCAGTCGTGGAAGCGCCCAGGGCTTGCAGCAGGCGGCGGCGATCAGGGTTGAAGCGGGACATGTCAGGGCTCCTTATTTCTGCTTGGCAAAGTATTCGGCAAGTACGGTGATTTCTTCGTCGGTATAGCCCCGGGCGAGCTGGTGCATGATCGTGGCCGGGCGGGCGCCGGTCTTGAAGGCTTTCATGCTTTCATCCAGATAGGCTCGGTCGCGCCCGGCCAGGGGTGGGATGGCGCTCACAGCCCTGCCGTCGGTGCCATGGCAGTTGGCGCAGTTGGCCGCGAAATATGGGGTGCGACCGGCTACCGGGGCGGCGGCTGATGGGGGCTCAGCCAGCGCGGTCAGCGCGGTGAGGGTAGCGGCGAGGGCAAGAGCGAATTTCTGCATGGCGACTCCTTGATTGAAGAATGTCAAACGGTGCTTGCGGTGAAGGGGTTCATTGGGCGCTGGTGTCTTTGGCCTGGGAGTTGCCCAGGTTGTCGCGCCAGACGATGGTCACCGTATCGCCACGCTGGACGCCGGCAATCCGCCAACCGAACAGCGGGTTGGCGGCAATGCCGGAACCGGTGAGCAGAGTGATCACCACTTCGTCGTTGATGCGTAGCGTGATTTCGGTGATGTAGTGGGCGGCGGCGATCTCGCCGGTGGCATTTTTCCTGAAGCCGTTTTCCATGGGGTGCGTGAGCAGGGCCTTGATCAGGGCGCCCTGCTCGTCGACGATGGCCCGCAGGCGGATGGCATAGTTGGTCATTGATTCCGTTCTTAACCAGGCAGGCAGCCGCCGACGATCACCCTTACCGGGCGTGAGGTGGTGTAAAGACGGCCGTCTGCCTGGGCAATGACCCGGATGCGGGAGCTTTCCGCGAGCTTCACTTTGGCCTCGAACCACGCTTGGCTACGCTCGCCGAGGCGGATGTCGGCCAGCAGCGGAAACAGGTTGAGTTCGCCGATCAGCAGAATGCGCTGCACGCGAGGTAGGCGAACCGTCACTTCGACCGGTACCTGAGCACCGTTTTCAGCGATATCCGGGACCTGAATGATGATCTCCGTACTTTCCACCGGCGCCGACAGTCCGAGAGCGGCATACACCGACTCCGGACTGCGGGCGTCGAAGGCATTGAGCTTGCGCTCGCTGGCCCAGGCCACGCCGGGATTGCCCAGGAAGCGCGCGAGCAGCGCGGCGCCGCCTAGCGCCATGAACCTGCGTCGATCGCTCATCCCATGTTTCTCAAAGAGCGCCGTTGGCGCCGGCCTGGAGAATTTCTTCCAGATCATTGCGCAATCTGGCAGCGGCCTGGTACAGGCTGTCCGGCAGTCGCTCCGGATTGGGCGCGGCATCCGTCCAGCTCACATCCCAGTCGAGCATGCTCAGCCAGATCCTCTGCCGAGCGTCTTCGACGACGGCAATGCGGCAGGGTAGAAGGACCGCGAATTCGAGGCTGTAATCGAGAAGTTCCCGGGCAAGCAGCGCGTCACAGAAGTGATAGATCTCCACCCTGGGGGTTGGTTTGCCAGTGATCGCCTCGATTTCCTTGTGGACCTGCTGAACGCCGATGAACTTCAGGTTGATCTTGTTCGCCCGCTGCTTCATCGACGAGATGACGTCATCCCAGGAGAGACCTGGCTGGGCTTCGACCTTGTAGGTCACCAGGTTGATCCGTTCGCGGAGCGAAAGCGACGACCGCGCCACTGCGTTCCGCATGAACTTTCGCCGTGCCTCTGGCGTGACCGGGTCCATCATGGTGTTGGGGGTAAACGGCTGCACGGTGGGCGATGGCAGCGGTGACTCTTGGGGGATGGCGGCGGCACCGCCATGGTCATTGGTGGCTTGCGCCAAAGCGCCGCCGGCCGCCAGCAGCGTCAGGCTCATTGCGAGGAGTGCGCTCAGCAGCGCTCGCCATTTCACCTTGTCGTTCATGCTCTTCCCTTTTCACGGCCTGCCGAAGCTTGGCCGACACGCTGCGCATGATGCCGAGGGCCAGGAGCGTCGAGAACGATTTATTTCCGATAAGCAAATAACGATTGCGCCGACTCACGTCGGATGCCGGGGCGGCGCGACGAGGGAATCGCTTGTTACTGAATATGCTTATATGAAATTCTTGCTTTGCTTGCCGTTGCCCCCTGTTTAATCTCGTAGCCTCTTTGATCACCGAGTCCCGCCGGTGCAGTCAGTGAACGGCACGATTGCCTGCAGCATCCCGCTTCTGCGCGCCGCAGGCAGCGCCCGGATGCAGGAAATGGAGCAAAGCCGGAGCGTATGGAGGTCAAACGGATGTCGCATCCTCCCACACCAGAGATGGCAGGCGCCGGATCAAGCCCTGGCGAGGCAGCTGCCGGCGCGGCGTCGACGCAGGGACAACTGCCGACCCTGCAAAGAAATGCGCTGAGAAAAGTCTTCGATCGTTCCGATTTCACTGCGAGCGAGGTCGCCCTCCTCGGCCATCGACGCCTCGAACGGGCCGAGGGAATCGGTGGCAAGGGCTTGGCAACGATCATCGAATGGTTGCGGAGCGAGGGCTACGAGCTGGCCGAAGACACTCGTGGTCCGCAGTCGCGGGATCCTGCCGCCTCTGCGAAGGCAGCCAGAAAGCTCGAAAAAGCCATGCGTGTACTCCAGTCCCATGGCTACACGGTCCTCCGGAGTGATGGAGGCGAGGATGACGGCCAGGACGGCGATGGGCAAGCCCCCTGAACTCGCAGAGGGTGGCAATGAGCCGGTCGATTGTCGTTTTTCGGCTTTCGCACAAGAAGCTTGCTGGGGTTCGTCGCTGCTCAGCCGTTTGTCAATGTCCGCTTTTCCTCCCGTTGAATGCTCACTATCAGCTGGATGTTGACCACCAGCGGCGCGATCAGGGCGCTGATACCCAAAATGAACAGCACATTGAAGATATTGCTGTCCACCACGTTGCCGATGGCGATGTCGGTCTTGCCGTCGAGCACGGCGCCGATGCTTTACGCGACCTCGGCCGCACTGCTGCCAAGGGCGACGATGGTGAGTCCGGCAACGAGCGGGCTGATGCCGAAGGACATCGCCAGTTTGGACGCACCGCGCACCAGCGTGTTAACGCCGATGACCAGCAGGATCAGGCCGCCGGGAAACATGAGAAAGTTCATGATCGATCACTGCAGCGACAAGGATTTGCCCAGCGCAGTGCGGCCACTGGCGGCGTAGCAGGTGACCGGAATGATGATCAAGGCCACCCCACGCATAGAACCTACATATTCGCAGGCGCCTGCAACCAGATGTCGCAAATGCTTTAAATCATATGCTTGTATGCATTTTCCGCGCTCGGCAAGAGGCATCGGTCCGGACGATCGGTTGCCCATAAGATAATTCAGGTTGCCACCCGAAAACATAAAAAATACTGTCTGGCCGTCCGTCATGATCGGTTGCAATGACAGTCGCGTCAGCGGCTCACGCATCTGCCCTCGCCCACGCCGAGCAAGGGGCCGGGAAAGGAAAGCGGTCATGGCAGAGAGGGTCTTTGGAGGCCATGACCGCGGGGGGAATTGTGGGAGTATGGGGGGATACGCTTGCGCGCAACTCGTTTCGCTTCAGCGCGGCGCTCGCGCTCGACTGCCCGAATCCTGTCTCGAAGCCTCGCGAGGCTTCGCCGGCGAGCCTGGCTGCCGCCGCCGCGCATGGCGCTCGCCACGCACAGGAAAGCACCTGAATGTCTTCCGATCCTCCCCTTCACCATGGCTTGACTGGATGGGATCACACCAGCCATCCCGACTTCCTCGATTACTACGAACAACAAAGCCTGTCGCCGGCAACCCTCGAGCGTTTCGAGAAAGTGTGCGACAAGGCCCGGACGCTTCTCGCCGGAGCCGATGGACGCACCGGAATGCTGCAGGTGCTGGATGTCGGCTGCGGTGCCGGCACTCAGGCCCGCCTCTGGGCGCGTCTGGGGCATCAGGTGCATGGCTTGGACGTCAATGCGCCATTGATCGAGGTCGCCAGACAGCGGGCACGCGAAGAACAGCTTGAAATCGAGTTCGCGATCGGCTCGGCCACCGACCTGCCGTATGCCGACCGCAGCATGGATGTCTGCCTGTTGCCGGAACTGCTGGAGCATGTTGTCGACTGGCAGCGTTGCCTCGATGAAAGCGCCCGCATTCTGAAGCCGGGCGGGCTGCTCTACCTCAGTACGACCAACTGGCTTTGCCCGCTCCAGGACGAGTTCGAACTCCCCCTGTACAGCTGGTATCCCGGCTTCGTGAAGCGCAGGTGCGAGCGTCTCGCGCTCACCACCCGGCCCGAGATGGCCAACCACGCCAAATATCCTGCGGTGAACTGGTTCAGCTTCTATTCGCTTGCCGCCGAACTGGACCGGCGCGGCTTTGATTGCCGGGATCGCTTCGACCTCATTGACACCGAAGCTCTCGGGTTGCTGCCAAGGATGGCCGTGAAGCTGGCACGCAGGCTGCCACCCGTACGCCTGGCGGGACATCTGGCCACGCCAAGCACCGTGCTTTTTGCCCTCAAGCGACATCGAGACTGAAAGACTGAACATGACCACAAGCCAACCCTCATCCTTCGACGGCCATTCGACCTTCGCGCCGATCACCCCCGACCGGCAGCCGACGGCGATCCCTTTCCAGGCTTGCGAGCCTGCGCCGAAGCACCCCGACGCAGCGACCCATCGGTCGGCAGGGGAACCGCAGGTGGTGGTGCTGAGCAGCCTGTTTCCCAACAGCATGCAACCGAATGCCGGGCTGTTCGTGCGCGAAAGGATGTTCCGCGTCGGCCAGCGGATGCCGGTGGCCATCGTCTCGCCGAAGCCCTGGTTCCCGCTGCAATCGCTCTTGCGTCTGCTGCGGCCGGGCTTCCGCCCCGGCGCCCCGGCATTTGAAAAACAGCAGGGCAATGATTGCTGGTTTCCTCGTTTTCTCTGTGTCCCCGGCTTGCTCAAGCGCTTCGACGGTCTCTTCATGGCCATTGGCGCCTACCCCCGCCTGCGACAACTCAAGCGCGCCGGCCGCCTGGACATCCTGGATGCGCATTTCGCCTATCCGGATGGTTATGCGGCCTGTCTGCTGGGTTGCTGGCTGGATGTCCCGGTCACCATCACGCTGCGGGGCACCGAAACCCGCCAGGCACGCGACCCGGTGTTGCGTCGCCGGTTGCAGAGTGCATTGTCGAAAGCCGATCGGGTGTTCGCGGTCTCGGAATCGCTGCGCCAGATCGCCCTCGAACTGGGCACCCCTGCAGCTCAGACCGCGGTCATCGGCAATGGCGTCGATATCAATCGATTCTTCATGATCCCGCGCGACAAGGCACGGCAAGCCCTGGGTTTGCCGCTGGATGCGCCGGTGCTGATCACGGTCGGAGGACTCGTCGAACGTAAGGGATTCCACCGCGTGATGGCGTGCCTGCCAACGCTGAAGCAACAGTTTCCGGGCATTCGCTACCTCGTCGTGGGTGGACCCAGCCCGGAGGGGGACTGGACACAGCGCCTGCAGGCACAGAGCCGTTCGCTGGCGCTGACCGACTGCGTTCACTTTCTCGGCCATGTGCCTCCTGATCAACTCCGCAACGTCCTCTCGGCGGCCAACGTCTTCGTCCTCTCGACGCGCAACGAAGGGTGGGCCAACGTCCTGCTCGAGGCAATGGCCTGTGGTCTGCCGGTGATCACCACCGATGTCGGCGGCAACCGCGAGGTGGTGAATTCCATGGAACTGGGTCGAGTGCTGCCGTTCGACGACGGCGAACGGCTGACCGCTGCCATCGCCCACGCCCTGCACCACCCCTGGGATCGGGATCGTATCCGGCGATACGCCGAAGAGAATACCTGGGAGCCGCGCGTCGAGGTCCTCGCGGCACGCTTCCAGGCGATTTACCGGCAGACTGCCGTACCGTGGCCCTGATTTGCCGTGCCGGAAGAAGAGCATTCCGGCACGCCACGTTCGATCGACGGCAGGCGACGGCCGAAGTCCCTGAGTCGGAGCGACTCGCAAGGCAAATATTGTCACGGTAAGCAGGCCTTTTCTGGCTAGAATCCGTTTCCGTCAGCCTCCCGCGAGATCCAGAAATGACCGCCGCCACCCTGCTCCCTGAACTGATCACCCACCATGCAGCGCGTACGCCGGCAGCGCTCGCGCTGAGCCATGGCCAGCAGTCGATGAGTTACGGCGCGCTGCAGCAAGCGATCGCCGGCTTCGTCAGCGGAGTCATCGACCTCGGCCTGCAACGCGGCGAGCGAATCGCCATCTACCTCGAGAAGCGCCTGGAGACCGTCATCGCCAGCTTTGGCGCCACCGCCGCCGGCTGCGTCTTCGTGCCGCTCAACCCCTTGCTGAAAGCCGATCAGGTCGCCTACATCCTGCGCGACTGCAACGTCCGGGCGCTGGTCACTTCGTCCGAGCGACTGTCCCTGCTGGCGTCGACCCTGCCCATCTGCCATGATCTGCGGCACGTCATTCTGGTCAACGCCGACCCGCTTCCCGACCGTGGCGGGCCGCTCGCCTGGCTGCACTGGGACGCGCTGCTGCAGACCGGCGGGCAGAGCGGCCACCGGGTGATCGACAGCGACATGGCGGCAATCCTCTATACCTCGGGCAGCACCGGCAAGCCGAAAGGCGTCGTGCTCTCGCACCGCAACCTGGTTGCTGGAGCCCGCAGCGTCGCCGGCTATCTCGAAAATACCGCCGACGACACCGTGCTCGCCGCCCTGCCACTCTCCTTCGACGCCGGTTTCAGCCAGCTCACCACCGCCTTCCACGCCGGCGCGCGCGTCGTCCTGCTCAACTACCTGCTGCCGCAGGATGTGCTCAAGGCGCTGGCGCGCGAGCGGGTCACCGGCTTCACGGCGGTGCCGCCGCTCTACATCCAGCTCTCGCAGCTCGACTGGCCAGTCGCGATCAGCGAGCATCTGCGCTACTTCGCCAATACCGGCGGGCGCATGCCACGCGACACGCTGTCCGCTTTGCGCCAGCGCCTGCCACAGAGCAAGCCCTACCTGATGTACGGCCTGACCGAAGCCTTTCGCTCGACCTATCTGGCACCCGAAGAGGTGGATCGGCGACCCGACTCGATCGGCAAGGCGATCCCCAACGCCGAGATTCTCGTCCTGCGCGAAGATGGCTCGGCGTGTGCGGCCAACGAACCCGGCGAGCTCGTTCATCGGGGCGCCCTGGTCGGCATGGGGTACTGGAACGACCCCGAAAAGACCGCCGAGCGCTACAAGCTCTTGCCCGCCAACCTGCCGGGCCGTGATGCCGGACTCGTGCTGCCGGAAATCGCCGTCTTTTCCGGCGACACGGTGCGCCGGGACGAAGAAGGTTTTCTCTACTTCATCGGTCGCCGGGACGAGATGATGAAGACTTCGGGTTACCGGGTGAGTCCGACCGAGGTCGAGGAGGTGCTTTACGCCACCCGACTGGTCGGTGAATGTGCCGCCTTCGGCGTTGATCACCCCACGCTGGGCCAGGCGATCCAGGTCGTTGCCACGCCCCCCGCCGGCGGCATGCTCGATGCCGCGGCACTCCTCTGCGAATGCCGCCGGCAAATGCCCGCCTACATGGTGCCGGCCGGTATCGACGTGCGCCCAGGCCCGCTGCCGCGCAACCCCAACGGCAAGATCGACCGCAAGCTGCTGGCGAGCGGCTTCGTCGCGGAGCGGCATGGGTAAGTGCCGACAGCGGCGACCAGCACGCTCCAGCGCCTGGCACCCGGAATCGCATGAAGAGCCGGCTCGGTGCCGGGGAAGTCGCGCGGCAGCTTAGCGCTTGCCGCGTGGAGTTCCCGAGCGGGTTGCCAGCGATGACCGGCGCACCCGGCGCAGCGCCGGCGACCCGGTCTTCGTCCGCGTTTGCGGCTCGCCGCGCAAGCCGGTCCCGGTGGGCTGAAAGAACGGAATCAGTTGCTTCCGGCCGTTGCCGATGAGGTCGGCGCGCCCCATCTGCTGCAGGGCTTCGCGCAGCAGCGGCCAGTTTTCGGGGTCGTGATAGCGCAGGAAAGCCTTGTGCAGACGACGCTGGCGGGCGCCACGAACGGTTTCGACGACATCCGACGCGCGCCCGACCTTCTTCAGCGGGTTCCGGCGACTGTAATACATCGCGCTGGCAATGGCCATTGGCGTCGGCAGAAAGGTCTGTACCTGGTCGAGGCGGAAGTTGTTGCGCTTGAGCCAGAGCGCCAGGTTGAGCATGTCCTGGTCGGTGGTGCCGGGGTGAGCGGCGATGAAATACGGGATCAGATACTGCTCCTTGCCGGCCTCCTGCGAGAACTTCTCGAACATGGCCCTGAACTGCTCGTAGGAACCCATGCCGGGCTTCATCATGTGCGCCAGCGGCCCTTCCTCGGTGTGCTCGGGAGCGATCTTGAGGTAGCCGCCGACGTGGTGGCTGACCAGTTCCCGGACGTACTGCGGATCGCGCACCGCGAGGTCGTAGCGCAGGCCGGAACTGATCAGCACCTTCTTCACCCCCGGCAGCGCCCGCGCCTTGCGGTAGAGCTGGACGAGCGGCGTGTGGTCGGTATTCAGATTCTCGCAGATGCCGGGGTAGACGCACGACAGGCGCCGGCACGCGGACTCGATTTTGACATCCTTGCAGGCCAGGCGATACATGTTGGCGGTCGGTCCACCGAGGTCGGAGATGATGCCGGTGAAGCCCGGCGTCTTGTCGCGGATCTCCTCGATCTCGTGCAGGATCGACTGCTCGGAGCGGCTCTGGATGATTCGCCCCTCGTGCTCGGTGATCGAGCAGAAGGTACAGCCGCCAAAGCAGCCGCGCATGATGTTGATCGAGAAACGGATCATCTCGAAGGCCGGGATCTTCGCCTCGCCGTAGGACGGATGCGGCCGGCGCTGGAAGGGAGAAGCGAAGACGCCGTCCATTTCCGGCGTTGACAGCGGCAGCGGCGGCGGATTGAGCCAGACGTCGCGTTCGCCGTGCGCCTGGATCAGCGCGCGCGCATTGCCCGGATTCGATTCGACGTGGAAGGTGCGGGAGGCGTGTGCGTAGAGCACCGGGTCGGCAGCGACCTGCTCGTACGACGGCAGGCGAATCGCCGTCCGCGACCGGTCGAGCTTTGGCATCCGTGGGTGTGTCTGAAAATGCAGCGCAATCACCTGCCCCCGCGCCGCGGTGTCGCCACTGGCCGGTGCCGACCTCGACTCGCAGAGCACTTCCTTGCCACTCTCCGGCGTCATCGCGTAGGGGTCGGCGTGGCGGATCAGCAGGCCTGGCGTATCGACTTCGCAGGCATCGATTTCGGCCCAGTCGTCGGCCGGCAGCCAGCCGCGCGGCACCATGAAACTGGTGCCGCGCAGGTCGCGGATGTCGGTGATCGCTTCGCCGGCGGCGAGACGGTGCGCAAGCTCGACGATCGCCCGCTCGGCACTGCCAAAAATGAGCAGGTCGGCTTTCGAGTCCGGCAGCACCGACCGGCGCACCTTGTCCGACCAGTAGTCGTAGTGGGCGATGCGGCGCAGACTGGCTTCGATCGAACCGATCACCACGTTGACGCCGGCAAAGGCCTCGCGACAGCGCTGCGCATAGACGACGACGGCGTGGTCGGGACGCCGGTTGGCTTCGCCGTTCGGCGTGTAGGCGTCGTCGGAACGGGGCTTGCGGTCGGCGGTATAGCGATTGACCATCGAATCCATGTTGCCGGCGGTAACGCCGAAGAACAGGTTCGGCCGGCCGAGCGCCCGGAAAGCCTTCGCCGACAGCCAGTCCGGCTGGCTGATGATGCCGACCCGGAAACCCTGCGCTTCGAGCAGACGCCCGACCAGCGCCATGCCAAAGCTCGGGTGGTCGATGTAGGCGTCGCCGGTGACGAGAATGATGTCGCACGAATCCCAGCCGAGGGCGTCCATTTCGGCGCGCGACATCGGCAGGAAAGGCGCCGTGCCGAAACGGCTGGCCCAGTACTTGCGGTACGAGAAGAGATTGCGCGGCGGGCTGCTGTGCGCCTGACTGCCGGGAGTATTCATCGGCAAGGATTGTACAGGAAGCACTTTGGCCCGCATCGGCAGGATGAGCGATTGACGGATTTGCTGCAGCGCAGCTTGCCAGACATTTCATCTGTCTGTATGGTCGCGGCCACGACTTTATATCGTATACGATCCTCGGAGTGCGTCTCGCCGCCCATGTCTTCCGTCATCGAGCTTGTCGCCAGCCAGAAGATGCCGCGCCTCAGCGCGTCGGACCATGTCGCGCAGACCATCGAGCAGGCGATCGTCGATGGCCTGCTGGCCGCCGGCGAGTTGCTCCGCCAGGATGAGATCGCCGCCCATTTCCAGGTCAGCAAGATCCCGGTTCGCGAAGCGCTCAAGCACCTCGAGGCGAAAGGCCTGGTGACCTTCCTGCGCAACCGTGGCGCTGTCGTCGCCTCGCTGTCGACCGCCGAGATCGACGAGTACATGGACATCCGGGCGCTGCTCGAAGCCCGCGCCGCGCGCCTTTCGGCGCCGCTGATCGGCGAACCGGCGCTGGCCGCGGCGCGCGCTCACCTCGACGACTTCGGCCGGGCAGCCAACGCCGGCCGCTGGGGCGAGTTGAACTGGCTTTTCCACTCGACGCTCTACGCCGCAGCCGGACGACCGATCCTGCTCGCCGAGATCCGCTCCCTGTACCACAAGGTCGAGCGTTACGTGCGGGCACTGCTCTCGCTGCGCAACGAAATGCCCAGGACCCAGCACGAACACGCGGCGATTCTCGACGCGTTCGTCCGCCGGGACCCCGACGCGGCGGCAGAACTCACGCGGGCACACGTGCTCGACGCGGGTGCATCACTCGTCAATTACCTCAACGACCACCGTAGCAAAGGAGGCAACACATGAACAAACACATCCTGGCGACCACCTTCAGCCTGTTTACCCTCGCTGGCAGCCATGCCTGGGCCGATCACCTGGTCGCCATCGCCGGCCCGATGACCGGTCAATACGCGTCGGCTGGCGACCAGATCCGCAAGGGCGCCGAGATGGCGATCGCCGACATCAACGCCAAGGGTGGCGTCGGCGGACAGAAGCTGAAGCTGGAAATCGGCGACGACGCCTGCGACCCGAAGCAGGCGGTGGTGGTGGCCAACCAGATGGTCAACAAGAAGATCCTCTTCATGCACGGTCACTGGTGCTCGTCGTCGACCATCCCGGCGTCGGAAGTCTATGCCGAGGCGAACATCCCGATGGTCACCGTGTCGACCAACCCCAAGGTCACCGACCGCGGCCTGAAGAACATCTTCGCCATTGCCGGTCGTGACGACCAGCAGGGCCAGGTGGCCGGGGCCTACCTGGCGGAAAAGTTCAAGGGCAGAAAGATCGCCGTGGTCGACGACAAGAGCGCCTACGGCAAGGGCCTCGCCGACGAAGTCGCGAAGGCGATGGAAGCCAAAGGCGTCAAGCCGGCGTTGCGCGAGTCGATCACCGCCGGCGAAAAGGACTATTCCGGCCTGGTCAGCAAGCTCAAGGCGGGCGGGATCGAGGTCATGTCGTACGGCGGCTACCACACCGAAGTGGCGCTGATCCTGCGCCAGGCCCAGCAGGCCGGCCTGAAGCTGACGGTGATGGGCGGCGATACGATGTCGAACAGCGAACTCGCCACCGCCGCCGGTGCCGAGGCGAACAACGTCCTCTTCACCTTCGGTCCCGACGCGCGCAAGAACCCGAGCGCGGCGCCGATCGTCAAGAAGTTCCATGATGCCAAGATCGAACCGGAAGGCTACGTCCTCTACGCCTACGCGGCCTTCCAGCTCTTCGACCAGGCGGCGACCAAGGCGAAAAGCACGAAGTACGCCGACCTCGAGAAAGCGCTGCGTGGCGGCTCGTTCGACACGGTCATCGGCAAACTCTCGTTCGACGCCAAGGGGAACAGTTCGGCGCCGGCCTTTGTCGTCTATCAATGGAACAATGGCAAGTACGACTACGTGAAGAAGTGATCGTCGGCGACGCCGGGCAGTCGCCCGGCGTCGCCTTGCACACCCCACACTGTCCGCCGCAAGGCGGGCACTTCGACCCGCGCGACGCCCGCGCCGGGCCCAATCGACAGGAAGGCACGAAAGCACGATGAGCGACGCCAATTCCCAACTCCTACGCCAGCGGCTGCGTCACTATCACTATCTCGACGAGGCGCAGGTGGTCGAGGAACTGATCGCGCTGGCGCGCTTTACCCCTGCCGAAAAGAAGGGCATCGACGAGCGCGCGACGCCGCTGATCCAGGCGGTACGTGACAGCCGTCAGAACGCAGGCGGCATTGACGCTTTCCTCGCGACCTATGATCTCTCGTCGCGCGAGGGGGTGGTATTGATGTGTCTCGCCGAAGCGCTGCTGCGCATCCCCGATTCGGCAACGGTCGATCGCCTGATTCGCGACAAGATCGGCAACACCGAGTGGGAAAGGCGACTCGGCGCCTCGCACAGCACCTTTGTCAACGCCGGCACCTGGGCGCTGATGCTCACCGGACGCATCGTCAACCTCGACAACGACGACCTCAACCTCGGCGGAACCTTGAAACGCCTGGTCGCACGCGCCGGCGAACCGGTGATCCGGCAGGCGGTGATCACCGCCATGCGCATTCTCGGCAAGCAGTTCGTCATGGGGCGCAACATTCACGAAGCGATCGACCGCGCGCGCAGCGCCGAAAAGGCAGGTTACCGCCACTCCTACGACATGCTCGGCGAATCGGCGCGCAGCGGCGCCGACGCGCTGCGCTACTTCGAGTCCTACCGCGCCGCGATCCGGGCGATCGGCGACGCCGCCGCCGGTCGCCCGGCGTTCGAGGCGCCGTCGATCTCGATCAAGCTCTCGGCCCTGCACCCGCGCTATGAGGTTGCCAACGAAGATCGTGTGCGCCACGAACTGCTGCCCGTGGTCAAGGCGCTGGCGGTCCGGGCCAAGGCGCGCAACGTTGGCTTCACCATCGACGCCGAGGAAGCCGACCGCCTCGAAATGTCGCTCGACCTCGTCGAAGCGCTCGCCGTCGATTCCGAACTGGCCGGCTGGGACGGTCTCGGCCTCGCCGTCCAGGCTTACCAGAAGCGCGCCCTGCCGACCCTCGACTGGCTTGCCGACCTCGCGCACCGCGCCCAGCGGCGGCTGATGGTTCGCCTGTGCAAAGGCGCTTACTGGGATGCCGAAATCAAGCTCGCGCAGGAGCGTGGGCTCGGCGACTATCCCGTGTTCACCCGCAAGGCGTCGAGCGACCTCTCCTACCTCGCCTGCGCCCGCCGCCTGTTCGCCGATCCGCAGGCCTTCTACCCGGCGTTTGCGACGCACAATGCACACACCCTGGCGGCGGTCGCCGAAATCGCGGTGAGCGCCGGCGGCAGCGACGAATGGGAATACCAGCGCCTGCACGGCATGGGCGAAGAGATGTACGACCAGGTCGTCAGCGCTGACCAGTGGGGCCGCGCCTGCCGGGTATACGCACCCGTCGGCAGCCATGAGGATCTGCTCGCCTACCTCGTCCGCCGGCTGCTCGAAAACGGCGCCAACTCGTCATTCGTCAATCGGATCGCCGACGCCAGCCTGCCGATCGCCGCGCTGATCGCCGACCCGGTCGAAAAAGTGGCCGCGCTATCGATCAAACGCCAGCCGCGCATCCCGCTGCCACGCGACCTCTTCGGCGCCGAGCGCGCCAACAGTGAAGGACTCGACATGAACGACAAACCGACGCTCGAAGACCTGCGCAGCGCCATCGAACAAAGCACCCGCGTCAGCTATGTCGCGGCACCGCTGATCGGCGGCAAGCCGGTGAGCGGCCCCGGCAAACCGGTCCTTTCGCCCGCCGACCGACGCCAGGTCGTGGGCCAGGTGATCGAAGCCGCGGAGGCCGACGTCAGCGCCGCCCTGGCGAGCGCGGCAGCGGCTTTCCCGGCCTGGGAAGCGACCCCCGCGAGCACGCGCGCAGCGGCGCTGGAGCGTGCCGCCGGGCTGATGCAGGGTCGCCTGCCCGAACTGGTCGCGCTGATCGTCCGCGAAGGCGGCCGCACGCAGGCCGACGCGATCTCCGAAGTCCGCGAAGCAATCGACTTCTGTCGCTACTATGCGGCGCAGGCCAGGGAAAAGTTTTCGCAGCCGATCCTCCTGCCCGGCCCGACCGGCGAGCGCAACAGCCTGTCGCTACACGGCCGCGGCGTCTTCGTCTGCATCAGTCCATGGAATTTCCCGCTGGCGATCTTTGTCGGGCAGGTCGCCGCGGCGCTCGCCGCCGGCAATACGGTCGTCGCCAAGCCAGCCGAACAGACGCCGCTGGTCGCCGCGCTCGCGGTCGAGTTCCTGCACAGCGCCGGCATCCCGGGAGATGCCCTCGCCTTCCTGCCCGGCGACGGCCGCATCGGCGCGGCGCTGGTGGCCGCTCGCGAATGTGCCGGCGTGGCTTTCACCGGGTCGACCGAGGTGGCGCGCCTCATCGCCCAGACGCTGGCCGGCAAGGCGGGCCCGCTGGTACCGCTGATCGCCGAAACCGGTGGTCAGAACACCCTGATCGCCGATTCATCGGCGCTGCCCGAGCAGATCGTCCGCGATGTCATCGCCTCGGCCTTCAACTCGGCCGGCCAGCGCTGCTCGGCGCTGCGCGTCCTGTTCGTCCAGACCGACATCGCCAACCGGGTCAATGAAATGCTCGCCGGCGCCATGCAGGAGCTGCGCATCGGCAACCCCGCCGAGCTTGCCACCGATGTCGGCCCGGTCATCGACGAGGCTGCCCGGGCGGTGCTCGAGGCCCACTGCCGCTGGCTCGACAGTTTTGCGATGCCGATCCATGCCTGCGCACTCGACGACGAAGCAACCCGCCACGGCACCTTCTTCGCACCGCGCGCCTACGAGATCGACAGCATCGCGCGCCTCTCCGGGGAAGTCTTCGGTCCCATCCTGCACGTCGTCCGCTGGCCTGCCGACGAGCTCGACCAGGTCTGCGCGGCGATCGCCAATACCGGTTACGGCCTGACGCTCGGCATCCACAGCCGCATCGACGAAACCATCAAGCGCATCACCGACCGCCTGCACGTCGGTAACACCTACGTGAACCGCAACCTCATCGGTGCCGTCGTCGGGGTGCAGCCGTTCGGCGGCGAAGGGCTCTCGGGAACCGGTCCGAAAGCCGGCGGACCACACTATCTCTACCGCTTCGCCAGCGAACGAACGCTTTCGGTCGATACCACCGCGGCCGGCGGCAACGCCGGACTGATGGCGCTCGACGAAGCCGAGTGACCCGCCAGAGACGGACCTGATCCTTTGCCGGGCCTCCCGTCGCATCCGGAGCGTCGTCAGGGGCCGGCACGGCTTTCCCCGTTCACCCCAGGCACGCCATCGAACTGCCCCAGGCCGTATAATCGCCCCTCATTCCTCGCAGGCTCAATCGTGTCCGATCGTCTCGCCGTACTGCTCCAATACCTCATTCCGAAACAGGCACTGACGACACTGGCCGGCAAACTGGCCGAAAGCGAGGTCGGCAGCCTCACCACCCGGGTCATTCGCTGGTTTGTTCGCCGCTACGAGGTCGACCTCAGCGAAGCGGTCGATGCCAACCCGGTCAGCTATCGCAGCTTCAACGAGTTTTTCACCCGCCCGCTGCGCGCCGGTGTGCGGCCGCTCGCCGACGCCGACCTGGTTTGCCCGGTAGACGGCGCCATCAGTCAGTTCGGCGCCATCGACCGCGATCAGATCTTCCAGGCCAAGGGCCACCACTACTCGACGACCGCGCTGGTCGGCGGCGATCGCGCGCTCGCGAAGCACTTCGAACACGGCAGCTTTGCCACCCTCTATCTGAGCCCGCGCGACTATCACCGCATTCACATGCCGGTCGACGGCCGGCTGACGCGCATGATCCATGTTCCCGGCGCGCTCTTCTCGGTCAATCCGGCGACCGCGCGCGGCGTACCCGGTCTCTTTGCCCGCAACGAACGGGTGGTCTGTGTCTTCGAAACCGATTTCGGCCCCTTCGTCCTCGTCCTGGTCGGCGCGACCATCGTCGGCAGCATGGCCACCGTCTGGCATGGCACGGTGAATCCGCCGCGCAGCGGCGAGCTTCGCGAATGGTATTACGACGAAGCGCCGATCGTCCTCAGGAAGGGCGATGAAATGGGCCGCTTCCTGCTCGGGTCGACGGTGGTCATGCTCTTCCCGCAGGACACCCTGGTTTTCAATCCCGCCTGGGCGCCGGAACGACCGGTGCGCATGGGCGAAGCGATGGCGCGCGGGGCCGGCCGGCGCGCATCACCGGCGGTCGCGGCGCACCTTGCCGATTCAGGCGAGGCCCCGGGACCAGGGTCGTCAGGTCGCGGATCGACGGCGAAAGACCCAGGCACTATCGCTTGAGGAAGCCTCCACGTAGGCGTAGCCAGCGGCCGCGAAGTCTTTCAGCGCGGCTGCCTCGGTCAGACGATTGACCATCGCGAAGCGAGCCATCAGGCCACGGGCGCGCTTCGCGTAGAAGCTGATGACCCGGAAGCGGCCGCCGCTCCAGTCTTCGAAGACCGGCCGAATCACCGGCACCGAGAGCTTTTTCGCCTGCACTGCCTTGAAGTACTCTTCCGACGCGAGATTGATCAGCACTTTCGCCCGCGCCTCGGCCGCCGACGAATTGAGCGCCGTGGTGAGACGTTCCCCCCAGAAGGCATAGAGATCCGGCCCGCGGGCGTTGGCGAGCCGCGTCCCCATCTCGAGCCGATAGGGCTGCATCAGATCGAGCGGTCGCAGCAGACCATAGAGCCCGGAAAGAATGCGCAGATGCGTCTGCGCGAAGGAGAGGTCGGCTGGCGACAGCGAGCGCGCGTCGAGGCCGTCATAGACATCGCCGTTGAAAGCGAGAACGGCCTGCCTGGCGTTTTCCAGGGTGAAGGGCTGCGCCCACTCACCATAGCGGGTGACGTTGAGCACCGCGAGCTGATCGCTGATCTTCAGCAGGCTCGCGAGTTGCGCCGGCGACAGCTCGCGCAGGGTTTCGAGCAGGCTCTCCGACTGGTCGAGGAAAGCGGGCTGGCTATGCCTGGCGAGCGTCGGCGGTGTCTGGTAATCGAGGCTCTTGGCCGGGGAGAGGACGATGATCATCTGCGGGTTCCAGTCGACCGGCAATCCGGACACGATAGTTTGTTAAGATTCCACCATTGTAAGGGAGGACAATCGACGGCAAGGTCTTGCGCGCACCCGTCGCTCGTCTTCTGAGATGAAGCCACCTTCAACCGAGCGAAAAGCCGAACCCAATGGAAGAAATTCTCAGCCGTTTTGCCGATCCGGACGCCGATCCGGGGTTTCTGCTCGCCCTGCTGGTGGACGAAATCCGGCCCGCCCGCGGCGACGATTGCGAGACCGCGCGACGCAATCTACAGGCGCTATGCTACATCCTGAGCACCCGTCCCGAGTTGCGGGCAGCTTTGCGCACGGCCTTCAGCCGACTGGCGCGCGACTATCGCCACAGCGAGTTGTACACGGCCACCGGCATTCTGCCCAATACCGGCTTCGTCTCCGAAGCCTGCCGCCGGATCGGCCACAAGCTCCTGCCCGAAGTGCTCGATCCCGGTCTGTTGCGCACCCTGTTGCGGCGCGTGTTCGACCGACCGAGCGACCGGCAATGGGTGATCGGCGTCGGCGACGATACCTGGTTGAAGCTGATCGACGCCCTGCGTTTTGCCGAGGATCCGCCGAGCACCACCTTGCCTCAGTCACTGGTCGAACTGCTGCATTCGCTGCGCGTGCTCTCCTACTGGATCGTCGCCTGCGGCATGGAACCCGAGTTGCTGCGCCTCGAACCGGCGCTGGAAACCCACGAATCGCCCTTTGTCGCGCAGAACAGGGAGTTGACCGCCTACATCGACTCCTACCCGGAGCACTGGCGAAAACCGGTGACGCCCGGCACCGACGACGGGCAGCTGCGCGTCCTCTTCAGTCAGTGCCAGGAGGTCATTGAACGGGTTCGCCGCAATGCCGCCCGAAACGGCACCAGCATTCGTCTCACCTATCATCTGCAGCGTCTGCGGCAACTCCTGCGACGCAGCGAGCAGCTGCTCGACATCCTCTCGGCGCTGCAGAAAGACGCGAGTGGCAAAACGGCCTGCCCATCCATCGTCAGCCTGTTCACACAGCTGGTTCGTGACGAGTGCCTGCGCAACAACCTGCTCAAACACTGGCGCCAGAACACCGAACTGATTGCCCTGCGGGTAACCGACAACGCCAGTCACCATGGCGAGCATTACATCACGGACAGCGCGCGGGAATACTGGTCGATGGCCCGCTCGGCAATGATCGGCGGGGTGATCATCGCCTTCATGGCGTGCCTGAAGATTCTCCTCGCCAAGGTGCAGATGCCGCCCTTGACCGGCGCCCTCACCTTTTGTCTCAACTATGGTCTCGGCTTCTGCCTGATCCACATCCTGCACGGCACCGTCGCCACCAAGCAGCCGGCAATGACCGCCAACGCGATCGCCGCAAGCATCAGCCAGGCCGGTGGCAAATTGCGCAACATCGAGGCGCTGACCGAATTGATCGTCCGCACCTGCCGCAGCCAGATCATCGCCATTCTCGGCAACGTCTGCATCGCCATCCCGCTCGCCGCGCTGATCGCCTTTGCCATCCTCGGTATCAGCGGGGAACACTTCACGAGCGCCGAAAAGTCGCTTCACCTGCTCGAGGAGCAGAGCCCGATCCAGAGCGGGGCGGTGTTCTACGCCGCGATCGCCGGCGTGTGCCTGTTCATCTCCGGGCTGATCAGCGGCTATTACGACAACTATGCCGCCTACAATCGCATCCCCGAACGGATCGAGCAACTCGCCTGGCCTCGCCGACTGTTCGGCGAAAAGAGAATGCAGCGGGTCGCCGCCTACATCGGCGACAACCTCGGCGCACTTTCCGGCAACCTGTGGTTCGGCTTCCTGCTCGGCGGCACGACGCTCTTCGGCCTGCTGGTCGGACTGCCGATCGACATTCGCCATGTCGCATTCTCGTCGGCTTTCGTCGGCATCGCCTTTGTCGGGCTCGATTTTTCCCCTGACCTCTGGCTGTTGGGCTGGGCGGCGTTCGGTGTCGTCATGATCGGTTTCATGAACCTCACGGTCAGCTTTGCCCTGGCACTCAATGTCGCATTGCGTTCGCGACAGGTTTCGGACTCTCAGTGGAAAACCCTGGCGCGATCGGTTGTCGCGCATCTGCGTCGCCAGCCGCGGGATTTTTTCCTGCCGCCCAAAGCGAGCGAAGGGGTCGCCGGAGTCACCGGACTCGCCAGCCCGTTTTCCCCGCGTGATGGCGTCTGATGCATCCGCCTTGACCGGCACGCCCGATTTTCCTATCCTGCGTCACAATGTCAGGATTGCCCGAATCGCCCCGGAATCTCCGCCGGCAACTCTCCGCCTGCTCACCTTATCGTACCGACACCCATCACCAAGGAATCATCATGACTGAAGAGACGCCCATCCCCAAGAGAACGCCTGCCACCAGAAAACCGCCAGCCACCGGAACGACGCCGCCACCGGCAGCCGCCAAAGCGCCGGTGGCAAGGAAAACCGCTCCCGCAAGCGCCGAGAAGAAGGCACCGGCGAAGAAGGCTGCGCCAGCCCCGATCGCTGCCCTCGACAGCCCGCCGCCGGTCCCTGCCGCCCCGGCGCCAGCCGCTGCCGAAGCGGCAGTCGCAGCGGTCACGGTCGACCCCATCGCAGCCGAACCCGCTGTGGTCGAACCCGCCGTGGTCGATCCGGCGGTCGCAGTGGCGACGCAAGCAAGCGCCGAGGAACGTCAGCACATGCTCGAGGTGGCCGCCTATTTCATCGCTGAACGAGACGGCTTCCAGGGCTCTACGACGCATTACTGGAGCCTTGCCGAGAGCGAGATTGCCGCTCGACTCGGCGAGACGCCTGCATGATGCCGGCGCGGCCGACGACAGCCGCGCCGACCTCTGACGCCGGGAGCAGACCATGCGCAAACGACTGATCGGCGGCCCGCCAGCGGCAACGCCGGTCTGGCTCGATCTGGATGATCTGGCGACGGTCGAAATCACTTCCGAGGACCGCCTGCATCCGATCGAATCGGCGCTGCTGCCCGGCCAGGGATCGGGGTGGCTGGCCACCCTTCCGGGCACCCAGACGATCCGGCTGCTGTTTACGCCACCCCAGGCGATTCGCCGGATCCGCCTCTCCTTTGTTGAAACCGCCGTGCCACGCACGCAGGAGTATCTGCTGCGCTGGTCGGCGGACGCTGGCCTGTCGTTGCACGAGATCGTCCGCCAGCAATGGAACTTCAGCCCACTCGGTGCCACGGCAGAGACCGAGGAGCATGTGGTCGACCTTGCCGCCGTCAATGTGCTGGAATTGATCATCACGCCCGACATCGGCAACGAAAACGCTTTCGCTTCGCTGGCCGAACTGCGAATCGCCTGAAGGGTTGTCGATTCATCCACCTGACCGCTCCCTGGCGCCGGCCAGGTGGATTCCTGCCGGCTCTCGAAGCTCGCCGGCGCTACCCGTGGCCATCAATGCTTTGAATGGACTGTCGCCCCAGTCGCCAAAATTGATGCGCACGAGCTTTCATAAAAAGATCCAATTGACGGCCATAGCGGCTCTGGATACATTCCGTGAATCGCTAGGCAGTCGACAAATTTTCATTTAAATTATCTACCTGGATTATTTTCCGGGGTCGTCTGCGACATGGCATGAGGCGGTCAATGACATCGGACGGGTCCGCCGACAGACTCTGATCGGCCGCGCTGCAACGCACTGCAACCATCACCACGTCAGCGAGGGACACAACATGGCCAGTTACCTGCATCCCGGCGTCTACATCGAAGAACTCGCGAGTGGTTCGCGGCCGATCGAGGCCGTCGGCACTTCCACCGCCTGCTTCATCGGCCATATCCTGCGCGGTCCGGTCGGCGAACCCACGCTGATCAGCAGTTTCGACGATTACCAGCGCAACTTCGGCGGTCTGCGCGAGGATGGCAGCAGCAACCGGGGCGACGACATGGGGCACGCGGTGAGTGCCTTCTTCCTCAATGGCGGTGGCAAGGCCTACATCATTCGGGCGCTGGCTGCCGATAGTGCCACGGCGGCGTCCGCTGCCGTGCGCGACCTTGCCGACACCACCGATCTGCTCGAAATCGAAGCGGCCAATCCGGGAACCTGGGCTGACGGCCTGGTGATTCGGTTTACGCCGCGCACCATCCTTGCCACGACGACCTTCACGGTCGCCATCGGCAGCATGGACGGCGCCAACTTCGTGGCCCAGGAAAGCTTCAGCGATCTGGTTCCCGAACCGGCTGCGCCGACCGCGATGGTCAACGTCGTCAATGCGAGTTCCACCCTCATCCGTCTCACCCTCCCCGAGGGTGGCGCGGCGGCCTTGCGCACCCGGCTCGAAGCCGCGCCACCGGCAGCAGTCACGCTGGCGGGTGGCGACAACGGCACTTCTCCCGCCCTGGCCGACTACCAGGTCATTCTGCCCCCCCTGCTCAAGATTCGTGACATCAGCATCATGTTGCTGCCAGGGATTTTCTGGGGAACACCAGCGAACCAGGCGATCCTCGACGCCGTCGTCGCGCATTGCGAAAGCATCCGCAACCGCATGCTGATCATCGATCTGGCACCGGGCGACGAACTCACCAGCGAAACCGAGGTGAACGCGCTTGGCTTGCCGACCTCGACTTACGCCGTCACCTATTATCCCTGGGTGCGGATTGCCAACCCCTTCTACAACCCGGACTCCAACCCTGCCGCCGCGCGCACCCTGCTCGCTTCGCCGGCCGCCATGGCCGCCGGTCTGTGGGCCAAGACCGACTCCCGGCGCGGCGTCTGGAAGGCACCGGCGGGAATCGAGTTCCCCTTGCTCGGCGCCGCCTCGCTCGAGTTCGTGGTCGAGGATGCCGAACAGGATTTTCTCAATCCGGCGGGGGTCAATGCCCTGCGCCGCATGCCCGGTTTCGGGCCGGTGGTCTGGGGCACCCGCACCCGTTCGACGCGTGCCAACCCGGAGTGGCGCTATGTCCCGGTTCGGCGCACGGCGATCTTCATCGAGGAGAGCATCTACGGCGGCATCCAGTGGGCCGTCTTCGAACCCAACGATCACCGCCTCTGGTCGTCGCTGCGCACCAACATCGAGAGTTTCCTCAATGGACTGTTCCGGGTCGGCGCTTTCCAGGGAGAAAAAGCGAGTGACGCCTATTTCGTGCGCTGCGGCCTGGGCCAGACGATGACCCAGGGCGACATCGACCGTGGCCAGGTGATCGTCCTCGTCGGTTTCGCGCCGCTCAAGCCAGCCGAGTTCGTGATCGTGCGCATCCAGCAAAAGGTTGCCCAGGAGTAGCGCGGCGCACCGGCCCGCGGCGCACCGGGCTATTGCAGGACGCATCCACAGCAAAGGAGATACCTAGATGGCTGCTCCCATGTTTCCGGTCAACACCCACCGCCACGATCCCTATCGCACCTTCAAGTTCCAGATCCTGGTAGATGGCCGGCCCGTGGCCGGACTCAAGAAAATGAGCGCGCTCAAGCGCAAGACCGAGCCGATCAAGTGGCGCTCGGCGGGCGATCCGAGTAGCGAGCGCATCCTGCCCGGCGGCACCAGCTATGAGCCGATCACGCTCGAGCAGGGGCTCTCGCACGACCCGGTCTTCGAGAACTGGGCCAACCTGGTGAACAACGTCGGCGGCGACGCAGCCATGTCGCTGAAGAACTTTCGCAAAGATGTCGTCATCAACGTGCTCAACCTGCAGGGCCAGGTGGCGATTTCCTACAAGGTATTCCGGGCCTGGGTGTCCGAGTATCAGGCGCTGCCCGACTGCGACTCGGCGACGATGAACGCGGTCGGCATCCAGACCGTCGTCCTGCAGCACGAAGGCTGGCAGCGCGATGCGGCGGTGGCGGAACCGGCCGAGACCTGAGCCGATGACCACCGCACTGCAACCGCTCCCCGGCGGCTTGCCCGGTCCCGACGGCCTGCGCCGCAGCTATGCCTTCCGCGGTGCCGACGGCGAACTCGAAATGGCGCTGACGGAAGCGGTGGACGAAGCGCACGATACGCCCGACGCCGTTTCGCGGGCGCTGCTCTCGAGCCTCGCCGAACTCGCCGACAACTTGCCGAGTCGCGCCGCAGTCGACGCCCTGTGCGTCGCCGACCGGCAGTTCCTGATGCGCGCGCTGGACGTCCATCTTGGCCGGAGAAGCGGCTGGTTCGACGCCACCTGCGCGCACTGTGCATGCGCCTTCGATTTTCCCCTCGACCCGGCGCAGTTGCCGATCAAGCCAGCCGGCCGGGATTTCCCGCTCACCCACCTGACGCTCGATCAGCGGCCATTGACCCTGCGGGTGCCGACCGGCGCAGACCAGCTGCGAGCGCTGCGCACACCGCGACATGCGCGCCGCGAGCGCTTGTTGCGCGACCTCGAAGTGGTCGACCCCGAGCATCACAGTGCGCTGCCCGAGGTCCTCAGCGCCGAGGATTTTGCCCGCTGCGAAGCGGCACTCGAAGCGCAGGCGCCCGAAGTCGCGTGCACGGTCAGCGCCCCCTGCCCCGAATGCGGCCACGCCAACGCGGTCGACATCGATCCCTACAGCGCACTCGCACGCAGCCCTGGCGGACTGCTGGCCGAGGTGCACCAGCTTGCCTGGCACTACCACTGGAGCGAGAGCGAGATCCTCGGCCTGCCGCGAGCGCGCCGGATGCAGTATCTGGCATTGATCGGCAGCGCCCGCGGGATGAGTGCCTAGGTCGGGCCATGGGCATCCTCGACGACACCCTCTCCGACGCCGGCCGCCCCCTGCCGCAGCACCTCCTGCGCCGTTCGACCGAAACCGCAACAAGCGAATCAACCGAATCGACCAAACTCGACCCTGAGCCGCCAGCCGACAACGGCGACGCGCTGACGGTCTACCGACTCCAGAAGGACGGCGGATCGATTCCGCCGGTGGCACCAGCCGCCCCTCGGGCGTTGGCTGCAGGCGTCTTGACGGGACGCCCACTCCACGCCCCGGTCGGGTTTTCTTGTGACGCTTCGCGCCAGTCCATGATCTCGATTGATGGCCTGGAAACAGGTAAAGAACCGGTAAGCACGTGGAACTCTGACGCTACGGACAGGCAAGAGCGATTGTTTTCTCCGGTCGTCTCTCATCGGTTGTCTTACGGTGAGTCGACTCGGTCTTCGATCTCCTCGAACCAGATTCCTTTCCCGTCTGACGACCCTGGCAAGCTTGTTCAACGGATTGACAGCTCTGATGGGATGAGGCGGAAAAGGGGGCGGGGTGCCCCTTCTGGAGACGCATCAGCAACCCACGCGGCGACGATGGCGACCGATCGGCAGTCGGGAAGCGAGACAGCAGACCGCACGGCGCCGGCGCTCGTCCCGCCCGCCAACGGCGAGACTGCCGCCCAGTCTTCTACCGGGCCTGCGGCTGCGCAAGCTTCCTCTGCCCCTCTTGCCGCCGTTTTCCCCCCTCCGGCGCGGTGGCAGGCCGAGCCTTCACCTGCCGCCGGGCCTGGCCGGGTCGACGCGCACGCCATCCCGGCCAGCGACGGCGCAGCCCCGCAGCCGCCAGGCGCTGGTCGACCCGGCACCCGGCGCAGCCAGCCGGCAGACGCAACGCACTCAGAGATCAGCAGCCAACCGGGAAAGCCGCCGGGGTTCACCCCTGCCGTCGGCCCGCGCCTGTCGATCGGACGCATCGAGGTCACGGTCGTCGCCGCGCCCCAGCAGACGCCAGCGCAGAGGCCTGTGACCGACGACGCCTTCCTCAGCAAGCACTACCTGACCGAAGTTTAACAAGCCTGAAAAAGCATCTTCCTTAATCAACCGCTTGCGGTCTAAAAAAAGCTCGAGTGGCACTACACGCCGGTGATTTGGATTCAGATGATCAGTTTTCTGGTTCCTCCTGGTGCGCAGTTGAGCCCCAGCGCCTGGTAGATCGCCATCAGCTCGGGCTCGGCGACGGTCGCTTTGCGCACATGCAAGGAGCGCCCGTCACGCTGGGTAAAGGTCGCCGTGACCCGGCGCTGTACCGAGAGGATGTCGCGCAGGGTGGCCCAACTGTCGGTTATTCCCGCCGCCTTGAGCTTGACCCGCAGGAACTGGACGCACTGATAGGCGAGCACGGTAATGAAGAGATGCCCGTCGGCGCGCACTTCGTTGGTGTGATAGACGGGCCGCAGGCCAAGCTCGCTCTTCAGGCTGCGAAAAACGCTCTCCAGGTCGGTGAGCATCGTATAGGTGCGCCAGAGGCGTTCTTCATCCCAGGTCAGTTCGTTGGTGCGCAGGCAATAGACGCCGGGATGGGTGGCCATCGTGCCGGCGACCAGCTCCTTCTGCCAGGTGATCGCGCTCACCTTCTTGCCCTCGTCGCTGATGAACTGGACTTGATAGTGTTGGCTGGCGCCGCGGCTCTTCTGTTTGAGTCGGCCCAGACGTTCGAGCAGTTTGTCGTGGCGTTTCTCGCTCTGCGGCTTTTGCAGACCCTCGCTCAGCTCCTGCAATCCCGCTTCAAACCGCTGGCAGGCCTGCGCGAGCATCGCTTCTTCCTTGAGTTGCCGACTCGGTGAGTGGCAATACAGGCAGATTTCCTTGCCGTCCGGGCTGGGTTCCTTCTGCAGATGGAGCGGCTCCTCGCTGGCAGTCTCAATGGTCACCGCGCGGCTCTGGTCGAACTGGCGCTTGCCGCCGCGGCGAACCACCAGATAGCGATAGCCGTGTTCGGCCAGCCAGCTCACATTGGCCTCGGTGGCAATACCGGCGTCCATCACCACCAGCGCGCCCGCCGGAGTGCCGAGCCCGGCCAGCATGGCAGAGAGCGTGCCGGGTTCCGAGACGTTGCCGGCAAAGGTCTGTGAGCGCCTGACGAAGCCACTGCCGTCGAGCACCAGACCAAGCGTCACCAGCGGGCAGTCACTGCGTCTCTCCTTCGAACGCCCCCGCCGGGCCTTGGCATTGCCGCTGGCTTCGCCTTCGAAATAGGTGTTGCTCAGGTCGTACAGCGTGACCGTCTCTGGCAGATCAAAGAGCGTCTGGACAGAGCCAAAGAGCCGCGCTTCGATCGCTTCACGATGCTTCATCAGAACATCCGAGGCACGGTACAAACCCATGTGAGAGATCGACAGGAAGTCGAAGTCGAGCAATTCGCCCAAGGCGCTATGGTGTTGCAGCCAGTTCCAGGTTGCCCGTTCCGACCCCGGCTGGCCCATTCTGCCGATCAGGCTACCGATGATCGAGGCTTGCACGATGCCATTGACGCCCAGATCCTTCAGCGTTTCAAGGAGCCCCAGTTCGCTCAGCGCATGCAGGCCGACCTGCTCCACCCCCACCGAGCGGGGCTGGGTCATCCGCAGCGAGTCCACATCGACTTCCTGGAAGTCTAGCGGCGGGCACGGTTTGCTGGCTGGCCCGGCGTCCCCCTCACTGGGCTGCCCCGCCGCAGACGCCAGGGTTGGCGCCTGCGCCACCAGTTGCGCAAAGTAGCGCTGCGCCGCCCGCTCGATGGCCTCCGGGCAGGGCAAGGGCAGGAGCAGCCCCTGAGGATTGAGCAACTGCTCGATGCGGCTACTCAACAGCGGCCAGTCTTCCTGCTTGATCGGGAAGTGCCGCCCCAGGTTCAGTACCGTGATCTGACGGACCTTGCCCCCGATACGCTGCGTGCGCACCAGTCGATAGGTGAAGTAGCCCTCACCCGTGGCTTTGTTGTTCGTTCTCGTTTGGCGTATAAACATCCACACGAGCGTACAACAAAAACAAGGGGTTTGGCCGCCTCAGCCAAACTATTATGGCACCACAAAACGTTTTGGAAAATCTACCAACAATAAAATCAACCGCCTAGGCGCGCGCTGCCCGGGAAAAGACCGGAATATGCCAGGAAGATGTTAAAGAGGGGCTGAGACGGCTGTGATCGACGACGCGATGATCTGCAGTCGTGGCGCCGCGCGCACAAGTTCACGGCGAGCCACCGGCATCGCCGCTGCCCCTCGCAGCGAGGACTGAATCATGGCTGTGGGCCTCTCATCGCTGTCGCAGGTCTGCCGCCAGTTCGCCCAGCAGCTGTCGGCGGGAATCAACGCCGCCGATCGCTCGCGCATCGACGTCCTGCTCGGCACGCCGGCGGCGGCGGCGCCGACCGACACCGACACCAACCATCGCCTCAACCTTTTCTTCTTCCGCTTCGAGCCGGCCGCTTTCGACGCCGATCTGCTGCCCGGCGAAACCTGGCTGCTGCGCCTGCATTGCCTGGCAACCCCTTTCTGTGTCGACGAGAACCCGATCCCGGCAGGCGAAAACGATCTGCGGGTGATCGGCGAAATGCTGCGCCACGTCCACGAAAACCCGGTCTTCGACCTGCCGGTGGAGAGCGACACCTTCCGCATCCAGGTCATTTTCCTGACCCTCGGGCTCGACCAGTTGAACCAGATCTGGTCCACCCAGGGGGATACCGTTTATCGACCTTCGGCCCTGTTCGAGATCAGTCTGGCGCCGGTGATCCCGCGTCTCGCAGCACTGCCAGCGGCACTGACCGGCGCCATCGGGATCGACGTCCGTGCCGATCTCGGCGCCAACGCTGCCGGTATCACCGCCACCCCACCGGTCCTGCCGCTGCTCACGCCCGACACCCGCATCGTGGACTGGGCGCCGGCCTTGTGCCTGGTTGATGCCGGCGTCTGCCTGCAGTCGATCGCGTTGCAGACAGGCACCCCGCAGCTTGCCGCTTTCGCCCCGCAGGCGTGGCTGGTCGGCGAGCCGGGAACGCTGGTGACCCTCATCTGGGAAACCTGGGAGCCCCTCAGCGGCTGGGTGGCGCAGGCGCCGTCAGCGCCGTTTGCGATCGTTGACCGGGTCATCAACCCCGACGCCGTCGCCAGCGCCAGCCTGCAGCCGACGGCGTTGCCCTTCGCTGACCGTGCCGGCCAAATGGTGCTCTACGGCGAGCGCCGCTTCGTTCGCTTCGACGGCGTCGTCCTGACCCTGCGCAGCAATCCCGTCCTGGTGACGCTCTTCGCGGGGACGCCGTGAACGCGCCGCACCCCGATCTGCCGGGCCTCGTGCACCTCGCCCCCGAGTGGGAGCGCCTGCAGTTGCTGGCCTATTGTGTCGCCGCCAATCGCAACGGCGCCGAGCTCGCTGCCGCCGACCTCGACCGCCTGCGCGATCTGCAGGCCGCGGTCGACCTGCTGCGTTCGCCGGGCGGTGTCTGGGAACAGCTGCTCGGCGAGCGCCTGTCGCCGGTCGAGTGCGATGTCCTGGCCGCGGTCGTCGGGCCCGAGTTTGAACCGCGGCTGGGCTGGGCGTACCAGAACCTCCAGGGCGGCCAGAAAGAACCCTGGCCGAGCCGCGCGCTGGTGCACGAACTCCTCGCCCTCGAACCGCACCAGGGCGAGAGCCTGCGCTCGGCGCTGGCGCCTTCGGGCACCCTGCGCCGGGCGCGACTGATCGCCAGCGCCCGCGATGAGGCATGGCAACCGCTGCAGCCGGAGAACGGTCTGATCGCTCGGCTCGCCGGCCGCTGCTGGCAACCGCCAGCGCCCCCGGGATCCGAAGCGGTGGTCGGCGACAGCGCCTGGGAAGACCTGGTCCTGCCAGCCGGCCGACTGCGCATGCTGCGCGAGTTCATGCTCTGGATCGAACATCGCGCCACCGTCGAAGACGCCTGGGGCGCACCGCGCAACGGCGGGCCGGTTGCCCTTTTCGCCGGCCCTTCGGGCACCGGCAAGACACTCGCCGCACGGGTCATCGCCAGCGCCATGGCGTGGCCGCTGTTTCGCATCGACCTCGGCCGCCTGGTTTCGAAATACGTCGGCGAAACCGAAGAAAACCTCAACCGTCTGTTCGATGCCGCTCACGAGCAGCCGATGGTGCTGCAGTTCGACGAGGCCGATGCCCTCTTCGCGAGGCGCGGCGAAATCAAGGAAGCACGCGACCGTTACGCCAACATGGAAGTCAGTCACCTGCTTTCCCGCATCGAGTCCCACCGCGGCCCGGTCATCCTCACCACCAATCTGCGCCGCAACCTCGACGCCGCTTTCACCCGCCGCCTGCAGCTGGTGGTCGAATTCCCGCGTCCCGACGTCGATGCCCGCACCACCCTGTGGACCCGTCTGCTGCCGCCGCGCGCACCGCTCGCGAACGGCCTCGACATCGCCGAACTGGCGAGCGCGGTGGCGCTCACCGGGGGTCAGATTCGCAATGCGGCGCTGCATGCCGCTTATCTCGCAGCCGGTGCCGGCGGGGCCATTGGTCCGAGCGAGCTGGCCCTCGGCATCTGGCGGGAAATCAACAAGGACGGTCGTGAATGCGCCCTTGGCGAACTGGGCCCGCTGGCGGCCCACCTGCCCGAAGAGAGTCGCCATGCTTGAGCATCCGGACACCCGCCCGACACTGCAGAGCACCCCCGAGCTGCAGGTGGATACGCTGGCGCTGACCCTGCCGGCAGCATTCGAGCGGCGCGCCGCGCGCATCGGCCGGCTGACCGCCGAGGCGCTGGCCGTGGCCTTGCCGATGCACGGCGGAAGCATCGCACAACTGCAGCTCGCGCCGCAGCGCATATCGGCGCGCTGGAGCGACCGGCGCATCGCTGCCGAGCTGGCGCAGGCCATCCGCCAGCGAATCGAAGGAGGAGTCTGATGGTCAATTTTCTCAAGGGATTCCTGCTCGAGTACGCGCTCTCGCTGCCGCCGCTGGTGCTCTCGTTCGAGTTCAACCCGCAGCAGGTCACGCGCAACCGTTCGCTGACCATCACCCTCGGCAGCACGCCGGCGACGCGGGGCGGCTTCGACTTCTTCCTGCCCACCGAGACGCCGCGCGTTTCCCAGGGGGTCGCGCTTGAACCGGAAAGCTTCGACGTCGAGATCCTGCTCGACGCCACCGACCGCATGAATGACGGCGACCCGATCGCCCGCTCGCTCGGCATCGAACCCGAACTCGCCACCCTGCGCAGCATGGTCGAACCCAAGACGCAGGGTCCGGGCGGCGTGCAGATGCTGGCTAGCCTCGGCATGGGCGGCAACCGCGCTTTCCAGCGCAATGAATCGGCGTCGGTGCTGCTTTTCGTCTGGGGCACCCATGTCCTGCCTGTCTTCCTGAAGACTGTCGATGTGAGCGAGAGCGCCCACCTGCCGAGCCTCATCCCCTACCGGGCGACGGTCAAGCTCACCCTGCAGGTGATCGAAGGCAACAACCCCTTCTATCTGATGGAAAAGGTTCGCCAGACGGCTTTCGCCGCCCTGCACACCGGCCAGACCGCGGCGGCCGCGATCGGCGGGCTGCTCTGATGTTGACCAAGCGTTCACGCTATCTCGCGACGCGCCGTTTCGCGCCCGGCGAGGACGGCAGCCTGCCCTTCAGGGGCCTGCGCGCGCGCCTCATCGGCCCGGCGACGCCGGTGCTCGAGCATCTCCTGCAACCGGGCCAGCGCCTCGACGCGCTCGCTCAGAATTACTTCAATGATCCCTACCTCTGGCACCGCATCGTCGATGCCAACCCGGACCTCCTCTGCGCCGCCCAGCTCGAAATCGTCGGTCTGCCGGCGTTACCGCGCGCCGCCGACGATCCCCCCCCGGCCGGCGGCGAGGCGTCCGACTACGGCGAGGTGCTGCTGATCCCGCGCGTCCGGGAGGCCGGCTGATGATCACCGACCTGCTGAGCGGTTTTTCGCGCGAGCCGGCCGAGTGCATCGTGACGATCAACGACACGCCGATCGAGAGGCTCTACCCGCTGCTCGCCGAGATCACTGTCGAGACCGGCCGCAACGCCCCCGACAGCGCCACGATCACTTTCGAAAGCCGGCGTGACGAACGCGGCGAATGGCTGGTGCAGGACGCCACCGGCGCTTTCGACGACACGCCGCTGATGCGCGAGTGGAACCGCATCCGTATCGTCGCCGCTTTCGGCAGCCGTGAGGAAGAGGTGCTGCGCGGCTTCATCCGCCAGATTCGTGCCGAGTATCCCGAAGACGCCGGGGCCGCCAGACTGGTCGTCGAATGCCAGGACGAATCATTGCAGCTCGACCGCGAACACCGTCGGACTTCGTGGGGTAGCGAGGATCTGCCGACCACCGATCAACAGATCGTCGATGAGACGCTGGCGCGCTACACCGGGCTCGGCGCCGACCCGATGAACGCCGCCGGCCAGACCCGAATCGTCGGCCTCAACCAGGACGGTACCGACATCACGCTGTTGCAGGCGCGCGCCGAAGAGAACGGCTACGAACTCTATTTTCGCCGCGGCGTGGTGTACTTCGGCCCGCCGCGCGCCGGCCTGCCGCAGCCGCAGCCGACGCTCTCGGTCTATGCCGGCCAGAGCGGCAACTGCATCTCGATCACCGTCACCGCCGACGCCCACCAGCCCGACGCGGTCGCCTTCGATCTGCCGGCCGAAACCGGCGAAGGGTCGAGCGAAGTGATCGTCGAGCCCGATCTGCCACTGCTCGGTACTGAACGTGCCGGTAACCCGGAAGCGGGCTTGCCGGCCTTCGTCTGGCGCATGAGCGGCGACGCCGGCAGCAGCCAGCCGGTGCTGCGCGCCAAGGCGCTGCAGAAAGCCAACGACGCCGATCTGCACAAGATCCAGGCCGAAGGCGAAGTCGACGGCACGCTCTATGGTCACGTCCTGCTCCCCGGCCTGCCGGTCGGTGTGGACGGCGTCGGCAGCCGGCTCTCCGGCCTGTATTACGTCGATGGCGTCACTCACACCTTCAACACCACCGGTTATCGCCAGCGCTTTCGCCTGCTGCGCAACGCCTGGGGCGACAACCTCGACAGTCTGCCGGGCGCCGGGCCGCTGGCGGCGGTGATGGGCAGCGTCGGCCTTTCCTTCGGCGGCGGACCAGGGTCATGAGCGACAGCGAACGGGCCCTCGCGCAAACCCTGCGCAGCCAGCGCAAGTACGGCAAGTACCGCGCTTTCGTGGTGGACAACGCCGACCCCGAGCTGCGTGGCCGGATCAGGGTGCAGGTGCCGGCGCTGCTCGGCGATCAGGCGACCGACTGGGCGCTGCCCTGCGTTCCCTGCGGAGGACTCGCCGACCAGGGCTGGTTCAGCGTGCCGGAGACCGGCGCCCAGGTGTGGGTCGAATTCGAGGGCGGCGACCTCTCGTTCCCGATCTGGAGCGGCACCTTCTGGCAGGCCGCCGGCGACCCGCCGGCCGAAGTCACCGCGCAGCCCCAGTCGCACGTCTTCAAGACCGCCGGCGGCCACTACCTCTCGTTCGAAGACAGCGCGGATGCCGAACAGGTGCACCTGCAGCACGCCGGCGGCGCCAGCCTCGACATCGACGCCGAGGGGACGGTCGCGCTCTCCGATCAGAACGGCGCCCACCTGACGCTCGACGCTGCCGCCGGCGAAGTGCTGCTCGAAGACGCCAACGGCAACCGTTTGCTGATGACCGCAAGCGGCATCACGGTCGAGGACGCGAGCGGCAACAAAATCGAGATGGCCGCTGCGGGAATCACTGTCAAGGCGATGAAGATCGTCGTCGACGGCCAGCAGGTGCTGCTCGGCGGTGAAGGTGGCGAACCGGTGATCAAGGGCCAGAGCTTCCTGACCCTGTTCGCCACCCATGTACACACCTGCACCGCACCGGGCAGCCCGAGTTCGCCCCCGATTCCGCAGGGCGAGATGTCCAGCCTCTCGTTCAAGGTGAAAGCCGCATGAGCCGCAGACTTGCCGACCCGCCCTACCTCGCGTTTCCATTGCGCATCGACCGCCCGGCCGATGCGCCGGCCGGCGATCTGCGCCATTGGCCGCGGCGTGCGAGTCGCGCCCAGCATATCCGCGGCCAGATCGAAGAAATCCTGTTCACCCTGCCCGGCGAACGTGTGTTCCGGCCGGAGTTCGGCGCCGGTCTGCGGGCGCTGCTCTTCGAACCCAACGCCTCGCCGCTCTGGCAGGTCACCCAGCGGCGACTGGCGGCAGCGCTCGGCGACGCGCTGACCGGCGAAGTCGATCCGCGCTCGCTGACCATTGAGGTCAGCGGCACCGAAGCCGAGCTGGTGATCCGCATCGCCTATACCCTGGCCGCCATCGGCCAGCGCGAAGAACTGGTGCTCAGCGGAGGAAGCCACTGATGGCGCTCGATCCCGCGGTTCAACTCGAGTACACCGCCGGCTGCCCGGACTGCGCCCGCCGCAGGGTCGAACTGCCGCCGGTGCTGCCGGCGGTCGGCGACGATTTCGACTGGGATCTGCGCGACTACGACGGTTTCCGGCTGTTCATGCTCGAAGCCCTGGCCGCGCGTTTCCCGGAGCGCCGCCGGTGGACCCCGGCCGACGTCGAGGTGGCGCTGATCGAGGTGCTCGCCGCCCAGCTCGACAAGCTCTCCGACATGCAGGACCGCGTCGCCGCCGAATTCAGCCTCGAAAGTGCACGCCGGCCCGAGACGGTGCGTCGACTGCTGTCGCTGATCGGCTACGATGCCCTGCGCCTCGCCCAGGATCTCGGCGAAGCGCCCTTCGACCGCCCGCCGGCTGCCGGCGACAGCCGCAGCGCCAGCGAACGTCTCGAACAGTACTGGCTCGATCATCCGGAAAGAATGGATCTGGCGCGCCTCGCCGGGCCGCGCGCAATCCGCAACCAGCAGCGCATGGTGACCCTCGGGGACTTTGCGCTGCGGCTGGCAGAACACCCATTGATCGAGCGTGCGCACGCCTGGGAAGCCTGGGGTGGCTCCTGGCAGGTGATCCACGTGGCGGTGATTCCGGCGCTGCGCCGCGACCTCGACGCGACCGGCCCCTGGCCGCAGGCGCTCGCCGAGGCGACCATCCGCTTCCACGCCGAGCGAGCGCTGCCGCTACCGGCGCTGCTCGCCGGCCCCAGCCTGCGCGCCATCCTGCTGCCCTACCTCGAGGCCTACCGGATGACCGGACAGGCAGTCGACCTCGCACGCGCGGTCGAGGTCGGGGTGGTGATCGCGCTCTCGATCCAGGTCGCCGGCAACCATTATCAGAGCGAGGTGCGGGACGCCGCGGCGCAGACGCTGGGGACCGGCCCCGGCGGCTTCTTCGCGCCGGGCCGGCTGCGCTTCGGTGAAGACCTGTGGGCGAGCGACCTCGTGCAGACGCTGATCGCGCTCGACGGCGTCAGCAATGTCTGCCTCAACCGCTTCAAGCGGCTCGGCGACCGCTTCCCCGACCAGGCCGGCAGCGGCCGCATCGCCCTCGACGGACTCGAGGTGGCGGTCTGCGACAACCTTCCCGATCAACCCGCGCGCGGCTACTTCCGGCTGGTGCTGCACGGTGGACTGCGAGGCTGAGATGAACCGCGACCTGACCCGCTGGAACCGTGCCGGCCTCGCCCGTGTACGCTATGTCGACGGCAACGCTGCGGTTTTTCTCGAACGGATGCGCGCGCGCCTGGCGATCGATTTTCCGCAATGGCCGGCAAGCGTCGCCGAGGACGCGGCGCCGAAACCGGCGATGGAAGCGCTCTACGCACGCAACCCGGATGACCTGCTGTGGCAGCTGACGCGCGCTTTCGCGCGCAGCAGTCACGTCTTCGCCGAGTCACTCGACGCAATCGCCAACGAAGGCTGGATCGGCACCGCGACGCAGTGGGAGAGTCTGCGCCGTCTGACCGCCATGCTTGATTACGCGCCCCACCCGCCGGCTTCAGCCTTCACCGAGCTCGCAGTGGACTACAAGGCCGGTGCCGCCGGCAGGCTGGCGGCCGGTTTCCAGGTCAGGCACACATCGGCTACCGGTGGCAAACCCGTGATCTTCGAGACCCTGTCCGACCTCGACGGCGACGCGGCGTTGAACGAACTGCGGCCGCGGGACTGGGAGCGCAACCCGCTACGGCTGAGCGGCGCGACCTTCATCCTCGCCGGCCGCTTCGACAAGCTGCGGACCGGCGAACCCCTGCTGCTCGAAGACGAGCGGGACGGCCGCCTGCAGGCGCACCAGGTGGTCGGCGCGTCGATCGACGGGCAGACGACGACGCTGCATCTGTCGCCGCCGGTATCTCGCCACGATGGCCTGCTGCGCGGATTCACCCGCTTCCACCTCTTGCCCGGTGACAAACTGCGGCTGCGCGAGCCGCGCACCACCGGCGCCGAGATCGGCCGCAGCCTGCGTCTCGCCGGCAGCCCCGAAGGGCTGCGCGCTGGCGATCTGGTGGCCATCGGCCGACCCGAAAGCAAACCGCTGTACCGGCGCATCAAGGCGATCCATGGCGAGCAGCTGCTCTTCCAGGATCCGCTCGGTGAAGTCGACCTCGCCAACAGCACGCTGATGACCCCGATCACCGTACCGATCGCCCATCTCGGCGGCAACCGGCGGAGCATCCCGCCGACCCGCGTTAACCCGCCGCATGCCGGCTGGAGCGTGCGCACGCTTTACGTCGCCGGTGACTGGAGCTGGCTCGCCGGTCGCTGGCTGGCGGACATCCGGCACGCCGGCAACCCCCCGCGCGAATACCTGCCGCTCTACGAATGCTTCAACGCCGATTATTTTCCGCCTGCCGGTGACAGCCAGCGCGCGCAACTGTTCGCCGGCTATACCGCCATCACCCTCACCTGGTCGCCGGCCGAAGACCGCACCCGGAGCGGTCAGCCGCTCGATCTCGACAATCCGCAAGCGCTGCTCGTCGCGCCGCGGATACCCGGCCCCTGGCGACCCGACACTTTCCTGCAGAAGAGCAACGGCGGCCACCTGAGCGAACCGCTGCTCGTCGAACAGCCGCGCAAGCTGGCGCCGGGCGACCTCGCCGTGGTTGCCCGCGGCGCTTGCCTGGCCTGGGCACGGTTGCGCCACGTCAGCGTAGACGGCGAGAACTCGGTCGCCCGCCTGGAAACCCTGGCCGGCTGGCAGGATCGCGGCGACGGCCCGTTCTATCTCGAGAGCAGCCGCGTCTTCGGTCATTTCGGCGAGGTGGCGAGGCTCAGCGACGCGACCACCAACGACACCCCGATCGCCGACCCGACGATCCCGCTCGCGACCCTGCCGGCCGCCTTGCGTCCGGGCCGCAGCGTCCTTGCCGACAACGGCAGCCGCGTCGTGTCGACCCGCGTCAGCGAGCTCTCGCCACCTGGCCAGTCGCCCTGGCTGCGGCTTGCCGATCCCCCTCCAAAAGGCAGCCGCTACGGCAATCTGCGCCTGCTCGGCAACGTCGTTGCGGCATCGCATGGCGAAGCGAAGCCCCGCCGGGTACTCGGCAGCGGCAACGGCGCGCTCAATCATCAGCGCTTCCTGATCGATGTCGTGGACCTGAGCTTCGTCGCCGATCCGGGAATGCCATCCGGGGTGCGCGCCGATCTCGCAGTGAGTGTCGCCGGCGAAACGTGGACACAGCGCGCCAACCTCGCCGACTCCGGCGCTGCCGATGCGCATTACCAGGTTCGCCAGAGCGAAGACGGCAGTCTGTGGATCGAATTCGGCGACGGTCGGCACGGTCGCCGCCTGCCCACCGGCGGCAACAACATTCTCGTGAACTACCGTCAGGGCGTCGGCGCCGCCGGCAACCTGCCGCCTGGCAGCCTGTTCAAGGCGGTCCATCCGAATCCGCTGATCGCCGGTGTGCGCCAGCCGATGGCCGCTGCCGGCGGCAGTGATCGTGAAGCGGTCGCTGCGCTGCGCGACAACGCCGCCTCGGCGCTGCTCGCGCTCGAACGGGCGGTGTCGCTCGGCGACTTCGCCGCGCTCGCCCGCGCCAACGCCGGCGTCGCCCAGGCGATCGCCCTTCGTCTGCCGACCGGTCGCGGCCAGCGCGAGAAGGTCGAAGTGGTGGTCGTTCCGGCCGGCGGCAGCAGCTTCACGACGGCGCTCAAGGGGAGCCTCGAAGCCTTCCTGCTGGCGCATTCGCTGCCCGGCGTGCAGCCGCTGGTGAGCGCTTATCAACCGCTCACGCTGCGCCTGAAGGCGAACGTCCGCAGCCGTCCGGAAGCGTTCGAGGCCGAAGCGGTAAAAGCGGCGGTGATCGTCGCGCTCGCCGCCGCTTTCGCCCTCGAACGCCGCAAGCTCGGTCAGGTGCTCTATCGCGGCGAAGTCTATGGCGTCGTCGAGGCGGTGACCGGGGTCGAGAACAGTGACGTCGAACTGCTCATCGATCCGGCCACCGCCGCTGCCGCGCAGCGGGTTGCGCGCGATGGCAGCGGCCGCGTGCTGTCGGTGCATCCGACAGCGCGACAGTGCGTGCACCTCGCGAGCGCCGCCGCGATCGAGGTGCACGTGGAGGACTTCAGCTTATGAGCCGCCGACCGCTCGATTTCGCCACCCTGCTCTACCGGCAGCTGCCGGAAGTGTTTCGCGAACGCGACAACACCCTCGAATTGCCCGACGGCAGCCGCTCGCCGGGCGACCTCGCGCGCCTCTGCGCGACCTGGGGCGACCTGCTCGACGCTCTCTACCGCAGCCAGCTGCAGCGCTATTACGACATTTTTCCCGAGCAGGAAGGCGACCCCGACAGCGAGGGACTGGCGCGCGGCTGCCAGCCGTGGGTGCTGCCCTACCTCGCGCAGCTGCTCGACGTGCAACTCATCGCCCCGCTCGCAACGGGTCGCCGCAAGGAAGTCGCGCGCGCCATCGCCTGGCGCCAGCGCAAGGGAACGCCGCGGGCGGTGGAAGACATCGCCGACAGCGTCGCCGGCATCGAGGTCGAGCTCGGCGAGGGCTTCCGCAAGGTCGCAACGACTCCCCGGGCCGGTTTCAGCCTGCTGCCCGAAAGCGTCTTCGGTGAGGCCGACGGGCGCTTCGACCGCCGTTTCCGCCTGCAGCGCGCCGAGCACCCGGGGCTGCCCGGCGGCAGCATCGATTTTCGCCGCGCCTCGCGAGCGATCCGCGCCGATGCCGAAAGTCCGGCCAGCAAGACCACCACCTTCGCCGGCTCGGCCATTGCCTGGCGGCAGAGCTGGCCGCACGGCGTCCCCTGTTTCGCGCTCAGCTTCCAGGACGTGGCGGTGCGCAGCGCCGACCTGCGCAGCGCGACCGGCAGCCGCGGCCATGCTCACCCGCGTCGCGTCATGCTGCACGCCCCGCCCTTTCCGGGTTTCTTTGCGCCGCAGCCGCTGACCGTGCTCTGGAGCGACATCGGTGTCGCGGTGATCAACGGCACGGCGCTGCCCGAGGATCTCCCGCTCACCCTCGTCAGCACCGCCGGCAGCCGCACCCTGAGCGGCATCAGCGACTCGCCAGTACGCATCGAGGGCGTCGTCGACCTCACGGGTCCGATCCACTGGAGCCTTGCCAAGCTCTGGTTCGACGACCGGGTCGAGGTCAGCGATGGCCGTGTCGTGGCTGTCAACTGCGCCTTCCGCGAACTTCAGGTGCATACGGTCGACGCCGAGCAGCCGGTGGTGGTCGCCAATGACTGCCTGTGCGAGCGTCTGCTGGCGCCGGGCAGCCTGATCAGGGCAACCTATATGACCGTCCTCGAAGGTCTCGTCTGCGAGCGGCTGCAGCTCAGCGACTCGATCCTGCTGCTGCCGCCGCGGGGAAATCTGATCGACGACGACGTGCCGGCGGGCGGCTGCATCCGCTATTCGCGCCTGCCGCAGCTGCCGCTGCCGCCCGATCCGCTCGATCCCACTGCTGCCAATGATCCACACTGGGTGTCACAGGGGCAGCGTTCGCTGCTGCGGGTGCACGTTGCGAGTTGCAGCACGCTGGCGCCGATCTTCTGGCACACCGACTTTGCCCAGCCGGGTTGCGCCGTGCTGCACCCGGCGGCTGACGAACGCCTGCGCTTCGGCGCCGAAGACGGCGGCGAAATGGGCGCCTGCCACGCCCTCGCCTACGCCCTGCGCGAACGCGCGGTGAGCGAAAAGCTCAAGAATTTTCTGCCGGTGGGCATCGAAGCGGTGCTCGCCCCCGATGCCAGTCTGCTCTGCGCGCCGCCGCAGCCGAGATAGGACACCCGCCATGAAAACCCAGATCTCACGCGACACCTTCGAGCCCCTGCGCCATTACTCGGGGGTGCAACTTCAGCAGGGTCGGATGATCGTCGATGCCGACTGGAACGAGCTCTCGGACATCGTCCGCGATCGCCTTGAAACCACCCTCGACGACACAGTCTCCGCCGGCGCGCCGCGCACCGGCGGACTGGAACTCTTCCTCGACGGCACCAATCTTCGTCTGCGGCCGGGTCGCCTGTACGTCGATGGAGTGCCCGCTCGGATCGATGGTCCGGCCAGCGGCATCGCGCTCACCGCCCAGCCCGACTATCCCGATTCGCCCGCCCTGCCGGCCGCCGATGACCTGCGCTTTTATGCCGATGTCTGGCATCGCTCGGTCACGGCGCTCGAAGATGCCGAGCTGATGGATCCGGGGCTGCACGGCGCCGACACCGCCGCCCGCAGCCAGACCATGCTGCAGATCAAGTGGTGCGACCCGGCGCTCGACCCCTCCGACGCAGCCGTCAACCCGCCGATCGGCAACGCCCCATTGACGCTGCGGCTGCGCTCGCTGGCCGCAGCCGGCGACCCCTGCGACCCCTGCGCGGCCGAAATCGAAGTCGACGAGCGGATCGGCAATTACCTTTTCCGGGTCGAAGTGCATGCCGTGGCGCAGGCCGGCGCCGACACCCTGGTGACCCTCAAGTGGTCGCGCGACAACGGCGCCGAAGCCTATCCGGTGGACGAGACGCCGGCGGCTTTCGGACAGGGCGCCTGGATCTGGGAATATTTCGATGCGGCGAGCGAGAAACAGCTCGGCAATCATCTGATCAGTGGTTTCGAGCCTCGCCGCGGCATCCTCAGCGAGACCTTCACGCTCCCGGCTGGCGCCGACGACCCGCAAGCCTTCGTCCGTCAGTGGGACGGTTTCGCCACCCTCAACATCAGCAGCGATACGCTGCTCGAGGGTAGCGACCGCGGCGTGACGCTGTCCGCTGCGCTCGCCGCCGAAGCGCATGGCCACCTGAAGTTCAGCGCTGGCGCTTTTTCGGTCAACCTCGAACTGCTCGAACTCGACCTCGCCTATGGCGGCCACCGTCTGGTCGCCGGCGACTACTGGCTGGCCGTCGTGCGCGAGGCGGTGCAGGCGAGTGGTGATCTGCTGCTCGACGCGCAGCCGCCGCGTGGCCTGCGTCATCACTATCTCGAACTCGACCAGCGCAGCGCCGGCGCCCTGCTGCCCCCGCCCGGGGTCAGTGTCGATGCCCACCGCCGCCGTCTCCACTTTCCTCCGCTCGCCGATCTCACGGCGGCTGACGTCGCCTTCAGCGAACCCGCCGGGTGCAGCGGGCTTTACGCCGGCGCGCCGAACGTGCAGGAAGCGTTGGCCCGCCTCTGTGGCATCGGCGCCGAAGACATCGGCTTCACCCTGCCCGAGCCGTTGCCGGAAAATACCGTAGCCAGCCTGCTCGCGGCGCAACTCGGCGCCGCCTGGCCAGACATCGACGGGCAAGCGAAAGCTCCCTCGGTGCAGGACATGCTGCAGGCGCTGCTCTTCGCTGCCAACGCCGCTGCGCTGCCCCTGACCGTACCGGCCTGCGGCAGCGACGAGGCGCCGACCGTACGCAGCCTGCTCCAGCTCGCGCCAGGGCCGAGCCAGGTTGGGGCGGTGATCGAGCAGCTGCTGTGCCAGCTGACCGGTGACCGGCTGCCACTCGAACCAGCGACGCTGACCTGCCCGGAGCTCATCAACTCGGGCGAGACCACCGTCCAGGGCGGCCTCGACTTCCTCTGCCGCAGCCGCCTGGCGAGTTGCGCGCTGACCGTGCCGGTCGGCCTGCTCGAGTCCCTGCTGCGCGATTTCGCCGCCAGCGAAGCGACCGATCTCTGGCTTTGCCTGCTGCCCGGCGAGCACCGCATCGAAGCGGCGCTGGCCATCAGCGGCAAGCGCAGCCTGCGCATCAGCGCTGCCGCAGCGAGCGCGAGCACGCTGCGCGTGGTCAGCGGCGTCCTCAGCCTGGAAGCGCAGGAGATCGGCCTCGAAGGTATCGGCATCATCTGTGCCAGCGCTTCGCAGGTGGTCCTGCGTGCCGCTCGCCTGATCGGCACTCGCTGCCTCGCGAGCCGCCACAGCGCGAGCGCGACACTGCCGCCAATGTTGCGGCTCGAAGCGATCGGCAACGGCGGCGAGCTGATCTGGCGGGACAACGTGATCAGCGACACCTGGTCGCGGCCGGTCGTTGACGGCGGTTTCGGCATCTTCGATCCCGCCATCGTCGGCAACGCGGGTGTGGTCGCCGTCGCCGACAAGCTGCGCGAGAACCCGTTGCTCTTCGAGGATCCCGAAAGTTACGAAGCGGCCGCGACTCTCCTGACCGAGGCGATCGGGGGCATGAAAGGCGCCGAACGACTGGCCTGGCGCGACCGCGTCAATGCCCTGCAGGGCACCGGCAGTGTCACCGGCGGCGACCGCGAGCGCGCAGCCCTGGGCGAAGCGTCGTGGGTCGGCATCAGGCTACTCGACAACACCTTGCTGATCGACCGCCAGCGGCCACTCGGCAAGATCACCTTTGGCCGGCGCACGCTGGCCGAGACCCGTGCCACCTTCGTCGGCAGTATCGACCGCATCAACGCCATCGGCAATACGGCCGGCGGCATTCGTGCCGAAGTGGACGACCTCATCGCCATCCTCTTCGAGTTCGGCTACGGTGTCGCGCTGGGCCTGGCCAGCAACTCGCTTTCCGGCAGCATCACCGACAACCACTTCGCCGGCGAATTGTCGCTGATGAACGGCATCAGCGCCGGTCTCGACCCGCGCGAAGTGACCATCGCCGGGCGCACCGGCGGTGCCCTGACGACGCCGGTCAAGGGCACCGGTCATCTGAGCCTCTCCGGCAACCGACTGCAGCGCCTTTGGGCCCTGTTGCCCAACGGCTCGGTGACCGACAACCTGCTCGCCGTGACGGTCTCCGGTTATGCCTCGCTGTCGCTCGCCGACAACCAGCTGTCGGCGAGCGGCCACTCGCTGGTGGCCGAAGTGCTGACGATGACCGGCAACCGCCTGCTCGACAGCGGCAGCGGCACGCTCGCCCGGCTGGTAGGCAACCGTGCGGCACTCACCGGCAACGTCGCCACCCCAGGCATCGATTCGGTGATCACCGTCGTCGCCCCGACGATGGCCGCCGCGGCGAACCTGGTCAATATCAACCGCGCCTAGGACAGACCGGCGAGCGACCGGATCCCGGTCAAGCGATCGCCGGCAAGGAGATCCCGCATGCGAACCCACCTGATCCGTCTGCGAAGCGGCGCCGGCGTGGCGCGCAACAGCATCGCCACGCCACACCCGCGCAACACGCTGCACGCTGTCGAGCAGATCGCCGCGGCGCTGGGAACGCCGCTGCAGGCGAAACTTCGCCTCGGCGCGGCCAACGACGCCCACGAACGCGAAGCCGACGCAGTCGCCGAGCGTGTGCTGCGCCTGCCCGACGGCGTCGGCCCAGCGGGTGGCGAGCGCGTGCAGCGCAAGTGCGCGCAGTGCGATGAAGAAGAAGCGCTGCGCCGCGAGCCTGCCGACGCCGAGACGGAGGAAATGCGCGAGGAAGACCGCGAAGACGAAGCGCTGCGCACCCGGGCCGCGACCAGCCAGGCCGTTGCCGGCCCGCTCGCCGCCGACACCGCTGCGCGCATCAAGTCGCAGCGGGGGCGTGGCCAGCCACTGCCGGGTGGCGAGCGGGCGTTCTTCGAGCCGCGTTTCGGCAACGACCTGTCGCAGGTCCGGGTGCACGACGGTGCCGAAGCTGCCGGCCTCAACCAGGGCCTGAATGCGCGCGCATTCACCGTCGGCGATGACGTGTTCTTCGGCCGCGGCGAATACCGGCCAGGCAGTCCCCAGGGGCGCCACCTGCTGGCGCACGAGTTGACCCATGTGCTGCAACAGCGCCAGGGCGGTGCCGCGACGGTTCGCCGCTGGAACGTCGGCCCGGCGCCGGCGCCCCATGGCTGGGACGAAGTCACCGACGCCGATCATCTGCGGCGCCTGGCCGAAGCCGAAGTCATCGTCGAGCAGGTCGTGAACAACCGCCGTTGCCAGACTTTCTTCACCGACAACTGCACCAACGGCGGTGGCGCAACGGTGCTGCGCGACACTTTCGACAACGCCAACGTCTATCTTCGCCCGTTCGACGACAACGTTTTCGGCGAGGGCGAATTCGGCGGCAACAATCTCGCCTTCAACCTGCGCGCCTTTCGCATCGGCCGCTTCATGATGGCTTCGTCGCTGCTGCACGAGATGTTCCACAACTGTGACGCGACCGGCGCGGGCACCGGCCGGGCGGCCGAACTCAACGCCGAAAACGCGGTCGAGCGGTGCCGTCTGCATACGCCGTGGATCGATACCGTTGCCCCGCGAACGGCCACCGTTGGCGCGCAGGTCACCATCCGCGGGTGGAATTTCGGGCCGCAACAGGGAACCAGCGATGCGGTCGAGATCGGTGGTGTAACCGCCAACGTCATTCGTTGGGAGTTCATGGCGGGCACCTCGTCGCGGGTCGAGATCGTCGCCGAAGTCCCGGCCGGCGCCGCCAGCGGCGGCCTGGTGGTGATCAACAACGCGGTGCGCAGCAACCGGGCACGGCTGACCGTGACCTGAGGCAGCGCACCGTGTTGACCGTGGAGCGAGCGGCCTCTGCCCGGTGCCTTTCGGCCCCGAGCGGCAGCCGTCGCCGAAAGGCCAATGCCGAGCGCTGGCGGTCAGGGCGGCGATGCCGACCGCGACCCTGATCCAGCAGCCGGCAGCCGCAATCGTCCGCGCCCATCGCCCGCGACACGGCAGCAGCGGGCGATCGACGACCGGTCGCGACCACACGGGACACGAACGAGCCGCAGCCAGGCAAGTGGTTGCTCGCGCCCTGCGCCCGGCAGTCAGACTCGGCAAGCCGGGCGACGAGGCCGAACGGCAGGCCGAGCACATCGCCGAGCGCGTCCTGAAAACACCGGTCGCCAGCCCAGCGACGGCAAAACCGGCGGCGGGCGACATCGCGCTGCGCCGGGCGATCGCCGGCACGGCAACCGCAGACCACGATCGTGCGACCGACGAGACACTGCTGCCCGAAGCGATCGAGCAACGTCTCTTCGCTCTGCAGGCCGGCGGGCAACCGCTGCCCGAACCGGTACGGGCGGACATGGAAGCGCGCTTCGGCCTCGATCTCGGCACGCTGCGCGTCCATACCGACGCCGAGGCGGCTCAGCTCAATACAGCGCTCGGCGCGCACGCTTTCGCTTTCGGCGAGCACATCGCCTTCAACGAGGGGTGTTTTGCGCCGGCAGAAGCCGGTGGTCGCCACCTGCTGGCGCACGAAATCGCGCATGTCGCCCAGCACCGCCGGCTCGCCACGGCCGGCGAGCCGGCGCCGGTCAGGCGCGGCGTCTGGGACGACCTCTACGATTCGGTGGCCGACACCCTGGGCGATGTCGCCGATTGGGGCTGGGAACAGGTGCAGACGTTCGGCTGGGAACTGGTGCGCTCGATCTCGCCCGATCTCGAGCGGACGCTGCGCGCGATCATCGACGAAGGGATCGTTCCCTGGCTCGCGCGCCAGGTGGCCCGCGCCTGGGACGCCTACCTCGGCACCCTGCGCGCGCTGGTGCCGTTCGCCGGACCGCGGCAGCTGATCGATCTCTTCGCCGGCCTCGTCGAGCGGGCAGTGACGATCGTCGGCGCTCTGATGTCGGGCGACTGCGCGCCGTTGATGGCGGCGATCGATTCGCTGAAGACCTTTGTCGTCGACACCGTCGGCGTCGCCTGGGACCAGCTGAGCGAATTCCTGCAGCCGATCGGCGATTTTTTCAGCGAACTCTGGGCCAACTTCGGCACGCCGGCGGTGCAGTGGCTGCAGGACTTCGGCGGCGCTGTCTGGGAAGGCATCCAGGAACTCGGGCGGCAATTCTGGGAGTGGATCCGCCCGCTTCGCGAGGCCGCCGAGCGGGTGTGGAACTGGTTTCGCGATCTCCTTTTCGGCGCCTCGGCAGGCGATGACGCCGGCACCAGCCAGGGCGGCGTGATCGGCTGGATCAGCGGCAAGGCCGGGGAAGCCTGGGACTGGGTCAAGGAACAAACGCGCCCGGTGTGGCAGCCGGTGGCCGCTTTTGCCGAACAGGTGGCCGAGCTGATCCCGCCCGCTTTCGTGCGCGAAATGGGCGAACAGGCGCAGCAGCTCGCGAGCGAGCTCGACGCCGCCGGCGACGGCATGGCAGGTGGCGACGGCGTGCCGGAAAATCGTGACACGCTGGTGTCGCTGCTGCCCTCGGTCGAGAACCTGATCGCCACCGTGCGGCGAATCATCACCGGTGCCGGCGAATGGATCTCGACCCGGATCGCTGCCGTCGGGGACGCGATCAGCGGCCTCATCGGCCGCCTCGACGCCAGCCCGCTGCTCGCCTGGCTGGGTGCCGCCTTTGGCTGGTTGTCCGAACTCCTCGACACCCTGACGGGCTGGGCACGGGAACAGGTCAGCGGGCTCTTCAACTCGCTGCTGCAGGGATTCGACGCCCTGACGCCATTCATCGAGTTGCTTCTCGAGACCGTCCGCAAGCTGATCACCCTCGTCGGCGACCTGCAGCAACTGCCGCTGCTGATCCTCAATTCGATCTGGCAGCGCGTGCCGGCGTGTATCCGCGAACCGATCGAAGCCTTCGTCAGGAACCAGATCCTTGCCCGCATCCCGGTCTTCGGGCAGTTCTTCAGTGATCCCGAGCTGTGGCCACGCGTACAGCAGACGGCGTTCACCATCCTGCAGCGACTCTTCGTCGACGGCGACCTGGTGGGCGCCGCCTGGCTCTTCTTCCAGTCCATCCTGCGCCTCCTGGGCCTGCCGCCGGAACTCGTCGTCCAGATACTGGCCAAGGCCGCCGCCGCGATCGGCGATGTCCTGAGCAACCCGATCGGTTTCCTGATCAACCTGCTGCGCGCCATGGGCGCAGGCATGATGGGCTTTTTCAGCCGCATCGGCGGCCATCTGCTGACCGGCTTCACCGGCTGGCTGTTCGGCACGGTGCGCGAAGCCGGCATCACCCCGCCGGCCGATTTTTCGCTGCGCTCGGTGCTCGGCTTCGTCCTCGAAGTGCTTGGCGTGACGGTCGACAACCTTTTCCGCCGGCTGGCCGAGCGTGTCGGGCCGGAGGTCGTGGCGCGCCTGCGCAGCATGCTCGAGGTCGCGACCGGGGTATGGAGCTTCGTCGCCACCCTGGTCAACGAGGGTCCGGCCGGTCTCTGGCGCGAACTCGGCGAACGCCTGTCGGGACTCTGGGAAAGCGTCGTCGGCGGCGTCGTCAGCTTCATCAGCGTCCAGGTGATCGGCTGGGCGACGCGCTGGCTGGTGTCACTGCTCGACGTCACCGGCATCATGCCGGTGATCAACACGCTGATCGCCCTCTATCGCGCCATCGAGTCGTTCATGGCCTACCTGCGCGAACTGCTGGAGATCGTCGCGCGCGTTCTCGACGGGATCGTCGGCATCGCGCGCGGCGCCATCGACGAGGGCGCCGCCTTCCTCGAAGACGCGATGGCCGGCGCCTTGCCGGTGGCCATCGCTTTCCTCGCCAACCAGGCGGGGCTGGGTCGACTGTCGGCCCGGCTGCAGGAGATTCTCGGCGGCCTGCGCGAACGCGTCGACAGCGCCATCGACTGGCTGATCGACCGCGCCCTGCGCCTTGGCGGCGCTGTCCTCGACCTCGTTCGCCGGGGGGCGACAGCGGTGCGCAGCGGAATCAGCCGATTGCGTGAATGGTGGCGGGCGAGACACGGCTTTCGCGCCGCCGACGGCGAGGAGCACAGCGTCTATATCGAGGGCAGCGGCCGTTCGGCGCGGCTGATGGTCGCCAGCACCACCCCGACGCTGTACACCACCTTCATCAGGAATCTCACGGTTGCCGCCGATCGCCGCGCCGACCAGCAGCGCGCGGTCGACATCTCGCAGCAGCTCGACGACGCCATCGACACCGCTGCCCGGGCACCGGTCGGCGTCAGCACGACCGCGACCGCCGATGCACCGCCGGCCACCGACCATGCAGCGATCATCGACGCGCTGATGGCCGAACTGGCCGTCGTCACCGCGCGCCTGATGCCCACCGGCGGCGCCGATCCGGTCGCCAGCGATCCGGTCTATGGCAACCCCAACACCGCCGGCTACGGCAGCAGCGTCACCGTCCTGCGGCTGACCAGCAATCGCAGCTACCGCGGCAGCCCGCCCAGCCGTTCGCTGCATACGCCGGCCTACGCTCGCCTCAACCAGCGCCGCTCACGCATCGGTGCCAGCGGCAGCTACTACGTCCTCGGCCATCTCCTGAACCACAACATCGGCGGTCCCGGCGACACCTGGCGCAACCTGACGCCGCTCTCGCAGGGCGCCAACAACCGCCGCAGCGACTCGATGCTGCACGGCTTCGAGAAACTGGTGAAGGACGCGGTCGACGCCACCCAGGTGACTGATCGCAAGGTCGTGAACTTCATCGTCACCGCCAACTACACCATGCCGGCGCGCGCCAGCGCCGCCGACGAAGCGCTCGAAAACGCCCGCAGCGCGGCCCAGGAGAGCGAGAAGCGCCGCTGGCTGGCGGTGCAGGAAGTGGTGCAGGAAGAGCTCAAGGTGCCGCGCACAGTCAGCCTGCGCGCCTACGCGCTCGGCGCCGACGGCAGCCGCGAGCAGCAGATCGGCTCGGGAATCGAGGTCGAGAACATTCCTGCGGCCGAACTCGACATCGACCAGTACGGGGTCAACCCGCGGCCCGGAATCCTCGAGGAGCGCAGCAGTGAACTGTGAAGGCCGCGCACCGGATCTGCCGGCCGAACTTGCGCGCGCGCTCGTCGAGCCCATCGCTTTTGCGCTGCTCACCTGGCCTGCCGCGGCACTCGCCGTGCACTGGTCGACGCCGGGCGAAACCGGCTGGCGAATCGCTGCCCTGATCTGGCTCGCGATTTTCCACCTCGCCGCTTACGGCCGCGGCCGTGGCGCTGCTTTCGGCAATACCATGCTGCTGCTGAGTGGCATCGTGGCAGTGGCCTGGACGACCTTCCCCGCGGCCTGGGCCTTCGTCGCTTTCCCGCTCCTCCTGATCGGTCTGCATGGCGCCCAGCGAGCGCTGCTGCGACGATCAAGCCAGGGAGCCGGCGGGCCGCACGAGGCCATTGACCCGGTCGAAAGCGGCGATTGATGACCAGCGCCCGACGTTCTCATCCGCCTGCACGGGAGGAACGGTCCACCCCGCCCGCGGCTTTTCACCCCACCTTGCGGGTTCGCTCGACCGGCAATGGCGATCAGGATAGAAACAATCGATGCGTATTCAGTGCAGAAACGTGCCTATTATTCATCCGGGACGCTTGCTAATGAAGGCGATAACACCATGCTTAAAGTGACCATTGGTAAAGACATGATCACCATCGGCGAGCGCTTTGCCGTCGCCTTTCAGCGCACGCTGCGCATTCCCGATGATGGACACGGCTATCCGCTGCCTCCCGGCCTCGGCAGGTTTCCGATCTTCAAGGTGGATGATTATCTGGCGCAGGCGCCACCCCTCTGGCGCGAACGCGGCGGCGCCTTCATTCCGATGTACCAGCGAGAGGCCTTATGGCTCGGCTTCCATGCCGACCCCTGGAAACCGAACGCGGTCAAAATTGCCGTCGGCGGCGTCAATGCGGTCTCCGGCAAGCCTGACGACAAAGCGCTCGATGCCGATCGGCAGGATTATATCGTCTGCCCGCAGCAGCCCTGGCTGGACGGTCTCCATACCGAGCATGGACGGGTCAGGCAATTCGTGGCGATGCCGTTGGGGCTCGGTTACACCGTCGAAGCATCGATCAGGGGAGAGGAGACCTGGGGCGGCATTCAGATCACGGTCTACGAGCCAAAACCCGGCAGCTTGCCGGACGATCCCCCGATCAGGCCGGCGACCGCTGCTGCTCGCTCGCCCATGCGTCAACCCGCTGCGGCCGCGGCGATGGGGCTGGGCGCCGGTGGCACGATGAACCAGAAAATCTATCCCGATCCCTATGGCATCGAGGTCTGGGATCAGGACAACTACGGGCAGGTCTTCATCCACATTCTCAACAGCGAAGCATTTTTTGCGCTGACCGGATTCGATCCGCCGCCGACGCCGGTCGATGCAAAAACCTACACCGAATACGGACTGCCCTGGTTCGATCTTCTGGACGAACACAAGAGTGACCTCGCTCCCGCCGATCGGCTCGGCGAGGTGAAAACGATCTCGGCCAGAGACGTCGAACGCGGAGAGACGGTTGAGGGCGGCGATTCGTTTGCAGTATCCGGATCACAGATCAGGATACTGGGGGGTCAATGACTCCCCGGACAAGGACTCCCGGCCGTCTTCACCGGATTCACCGGATTCACCGGGGAAACCGCCCGGGAGTGAATGAGGATTGTGAATGGTTTTCAAAGGAAAGCTGTTATTTTAACGTCAGGAGAGAGCCATGTACGAAAACGTAAGGATATGCCATGACCGGTTGCTGCCTCGCGAACAGGCGATGATGCAGCCGCAACAGACCGTCAGTTTCGGTCCAGGTCCGGCGCGGGCGGTATTTTTTTTCAGAAAGATGTGGATCAACGGATCGACACTGCGGGTGCGATTCATGGGCGGCAATCCTGCCCAGCAGGCCCTCGTCAGGGAACAGGCCCTGTGGTGGACTCAGCACGCGAATCTGACCTTCGATTTCAATAATGCGCCGGACGCCGAGATCCGGATCGCCTTCAACTCATCGGATGGGGCGTGGTCGTACATCGGCACCGACTGCCAGGGCATTCCGCGCAATCAGCCGACCATGAATCTGGGATTTCTCGACGGCGGTACGGCTGCCCACGAATTTGGCCACGCGATCGGCCTGGGACATGAACATCAGAACCCCGATGGCGGGATCGAGTGGAACGAAGAGGTGGTCATGCGCGAATTGAGCGGGCCGCCCAATAATTGGTCGCCGGAAGAAATCAGGCACAACGTCCTCGAAAAATACGCCGTCGATCAAATCCGGGGAACGAAGTTCGATCCCGAGTCGATCATGCTCTACTTTTTCCCCGGCAGCTGGGTCAGGAGTGGCAAAGGCACCCAGGCCAATGACGTCCTGTCGCCCATGGAGAAGGAGTTTATTGCCAGCAAGGATGCTTATCCTCGCGTCGACGTGCAGGGGATTGAACTCGGGATCAATGCGGCACCCACGCCGGCGTCGATCGGCCAGCCTGGCGAGGAAGACCTGTTCAGGTTTACGGTCAGGCAAGGCGGCCGGCATGTGATCGAGACGGGGGGACAGACCGATGTGGTGATGAAACTGTTCGGTCCCGATGTCCAGACCCGGCTGATCGCCGAGGATGACGACGGCGGCGTCGGACTCAATTCAAGAATCGCCATCCCCTTGAATCCGGGCGAATACTTTGCCCAGGTACGCCACTACAACAAGAGGCGCGGCACAGGTTCCTACAGCATCAGAGTGAACCGCTAAGCGCTTTCTGACCCGCGCCGACGCTGTCGCGCGGCTCTTTCGGTTCTCCGTGAGGAATGTTTTTGCCTCAGACGCAGGTCCAGCGCAACCGCTCTTGATCATCGTTCCGGTTACCCCGACGCCGCCAGCGGCATCAGACAGTGCTGCCTGGGCGGTCGGGGTCGGGCTGATGTCTTTTCCGGTGGAAGCAGGAAGCGATGCCCATCCCGGCGACCGTTGCAAGCGTGCCAACGTCAAACTCGCGAGCTTGGTACAATGCCGGATTGACCGTCCCGCAGGCTGCCGACCATGAAACGCAACCGATTCACTTCCCGCAAACGCATCTCTGCCGATGCCACCGAGTTGAGCCGCCTGGCGATCGGTCTCGCCGAGTCCGGCAGCAAGCTTGAGGATCTCTACTGGCAGAACCGCCTCGGCGAACTCGTCGACCGGCTGTTCCATGACGGGACCGAAGACGACTTCACCAACTCGCTCGACCGCCTGTTCGACACGCACCCGATGGCGCATGACGATCTCGCCGACATCATCGAAGCGCACGCCGAATCGTGCGTCGTCTCGGACCATGGACAGGAATTCGACATCCTGCTGTTCGCTGCGCCAGTACTCGCCTGGTCGCGCTTTTCAATCCCCACATCGCCGATTCCGAAGAGTACGCTGCAGACGCTCAGGGTCCATCTCGGTGCCCACGTGCTCGCTGCCGGAGCCCGGCTGTCGCTCGCCGACTATCTCTACAGCCCGGATCAGCTGCCGCACAGCTTTGTCAATACCTGGCAACTGATGCGCGAGCTGGGGACGGCGGCGCTGACCGGCAACGATTTTCGCATCGACGCCTCGGCCATGCCGGAGACCAATCGTTTCCTCTCCGATACGCGCTACCTGGTCGGCGCGCTCGCCGTCCCGCGCGGCCTGCCGATCTTCCACTGGAACGAGACCGACAAGAGCACCCGCGAAACCGTTCTCAAAGAGTGGCTGCGCCAGGGTGGCCCTTGCCTGGAACCCTTGCTCACCGGCTGTGCCTACCAGCCCCTGCTGGCGGACGCCTATCATGCCGCTTGCCGGGCGGCCGACAGCGCCTCGCGGCCGTACTCGCTGAATGCCTCGGTCGCTTTCCTGCAGAACGCCGTCGGCCTGCCACCGGAGAACCTGCGCGCCGTGATCGGGGGATTTCACGACCAGCGGCTGGAGGAATACCGGGTCGGCTTCGGGCCGCGCGAAGCCGACACGATTTTCCACGGCGTCGTCTGGCCACTGCTCGGCGTCGAAGACGACAGCACCGACATCGCGGCCGAGATCGAAGCCACCTTGCGCAAGGCCGGCCTCAAGGAAGTGGTCATCCACGACCAACAGTTTCCCTACGAGTTCTGCGACGACTGCGGCGCGCCGCTCTACCCGAACGTCGAAGGCGATACCGTGCACGCCGAGTTGCCGGAGCAGAACAACACGCCATCGCAAACGCTGCACTGACGAGCAGTCGAGGAACGATCAATGAGCAATGGCGATCTGCTCGAGCGCAGCCTGGCGGCTGTCTGGCACCCGTGCACCCAGATGAAGCAGCATGCATCCGCGGGCGAAGCGTTGCCGCTGGTTCCGGTGGCCAGCGCCCGAGGTGTCTGGCTGTATGACTTCGACGGCCGGCGTTACCTGGACGGGATCAGCTCGTGGTGGGTCAACCTCTTTGGTCACTGCAACCCGCGCATCAATGCCGCCCTGCGCGACCAGCTCGAAGGACTCGAACATGTCATCCTCGCCGGTTTCACCCATCGGCCGGTGATCGAGCTCTCCGAACGTCTGTCGGCGCTCACCGAGGGCATGCTCGGCCACTGCTTCTATGCTTCCGATGGCGCATCGGCGACCGAGATCGCGCTCAAGATGTCTTTCCACGCCTGGCAGAACCGGGGTCGGGTGGAAAAACAGGACTTCCTCTGCCTTGCCGGCAGTTATCACGGCGAGACCATCGGCGCCCTGGCGGTGACCGACGTGGCGCTGTTCAAGGATGCCTATGGCCCGCTGATTCGTCCGGCCCATACCGTCGCCTCGCCCGATGCGCGCCTTGCGGCAGAGGGCGAGAGCGGGATCGACGTGGCCCGCCGGGCGGCCAGCGACCTTGAACGCCATCTCGAACAGCACCATCGCCACATCGCAGCGCTGATCGTCGAACCGCTGATCCAGTGCGCCAGCGGCATGGCGATGTACGATCCGGAATACCTGCGTCTCGCCCGCCGCCTCTGCGACCAGTACGAGGTGCATCTGATCTGTGACGAGATCGCCGTCGGCTGCGGCCGCACCGGCACCTTTTTCGCCCATCAGCAGGCGGCCATCCAGCCGGACTTCCTGTGCCTCTCGAAAGGCATCTCGGGGGGCTATCTGCCGCTGTCGATCGTCATGACGACCGACGAGGTCTACGCCGAGTTCTACCACGACGCGACCAGCCGCGGCTTCCTCCATTCCCACTCGTACACCGGCAACGCGCTCGCCTGCCGCGCAGCGCTGGCGACGCTCGACATCTTCGCCGACGACCAGGTGATCGAGCACAACCGTCAACTCGCCGCTCACCTCGCGGACTGCCTGCAGCCGCTCGCCGACCACCCGCAGGTGCGCCACCTGCGCCAGCGCGGAATGGTCGCCGCCTTCGACGTGCTCAGCGACGATCCCGACTTCTCCAGCCGCTTCTACCGCCAGGCGCTGGCGAACGAAATCCTTCTGCGACCGATCGGTAACACGGTCTATTTCATGCCACCGTACGTGATCAGCGACAACGAGTGCGACTTCCTCGTCGAACGTACGAGCCGGGCGCTCACCGCTGCGCTGAAGCGATGATCTGGGAAGAACTGCAGGGCGAGCTTGACGCCCTGCAGCGCGACGGCCTCAAGCGCAGCCGGCGGACGCTGGAACTGCCTTGCGGACCACAGGCGCAGGTGGACGGCCGAGCGCTGCTCAGCTTCTGCAGCAACGACTACCTCGGCCTCGCCAATGACCCGGCGCTGGTCGACGCCGCCTGTGCCGGCGCCCGCGCCTGGGGCGTCGGCAGCGGCGCTTCGCACCTGGTCAGCGGCCACCTCGGCGCCCACGCGGTGCTCGAGCAGAAGCTTGCCGAGTTCACCGGTTTTGCCCGCGCCCTGCTCTTCTCGACCGGCTACCTCGCCAACCTGGGTATCGTCCCGGCGCTCGTCGGGCGCAACGACGCGGTCTTTGCCGACCGGCTCAACCACGCTTCGCTGATCGACGCCGTCCAGCTCTCGCGCGCCGACAGCCAGCGTTACCCGCATGCCGATCTGGCAGCGCTCGAGCGCCAGCTCACCGCAAGCCACGCCAGACGCAAACTGATTCTCACCGACGCAGTGTTCAGCATGGACGGCGATCTCGCACCCCTGCCCGGCCTGCTCGCGCTCGCCGAACGCTTCGACGCCTGGCTGGTGGTCGACGACGCGCATGGTTTCGGTGTCCTCGGTCGCCAGGGGCGCGGCAGCCTCGCCCACTTCGACCTGCCGGCCGCCCGGCGCCTCGTCTATATGGGCACCCTCGGCAAGGCCGCCGGCGCCGCCGGCGCTTTCGTCGCGGCTGACGAAACGGTCATCGAATGGCTGCAGCAGCGCGCCCGCAGCTACCTCTTCACGACTGCCAGCAGCCCGATCATCGCCTGCGCGCTGAGCGCAAGCCTCGCCCTGATCGCGAACGGCGACGCCCGCCGCGCGCATCTTTGGCGACTCGTCGGCCAGTTGCGCGACGGCCTTGCCGACACCCGCTGGCAACTTTTGTCTTCGCCAACGGCGATCCAGCCGGTGATCGTCGGCGACAACCACGAAACCCTGCGCATCGCCAACGCCCTGCTCGAACGCGGGCTGTGGGTGCCGGCGATCCGCCCGCCAACCGTGCCGCGGGGAAGCGCTCGCCTGCGCGTCTCGTTGACTGCGGCGCACAGCAGCGGGCAGGTCGCCCGTCTCATCGACGCGCTGCGGGAACTCGCGTGAGCGCGGTTCTCGGCACCCACCCCGACCTCGCCCTGATCCACGGCTGGGGGATCGGCAGCGCCGTCTGGCAGCCGCTGATCGAGCCCCTCGCAAGCACCTGGCGGGTGCACCTCGTCGACCTGCCCGGCTACGCGGGAGCTGCCGAGAGCAGCGCCGATTTCACTGCCACGGCGCAGGCGTTGATCGACCACCTGCCTGATGGGGTCACCCTCTGCGGCTGGTCGCTCGGCGCCATGCTGGCCCTGCGCGCCACCCTCCTGGCACCGCAACGTGTCGCCGGCCTGTTGCTGGTCGGTGCCACGGCGAGTTTCTGTCAGCGTGAAGGCTGGTCGGCGGCGCAGGCACCGGAACTGCTCGACAGTTTTTCGGAAAGTGTCCGCGCTGAGCCGCAACAGACGCTGCAGCGTTTCGCAGCCCTCATCTGCCAGGGCGACCGCCAGTCCCGATCGTTGCTCCGTCTCCTGCTCGCCTGCCTGCGCAACGGCGGGCAGCCGACGAGCGAGACGCTGCACCGTGGCCTCGACTGGCTGCGCGAAGTCGACCTGCGGCCGCAGTTGTCGACGATTGCGACGCGCACGCTGCTGATTCACGGCAAGAACGACCGCCTGAACCCCGTCGCTGCCGCGTATCACTTGTCGACGAGCCTGCCGGCGGCTCGCCTGGAGGTCTTCGGCGAAAGCGGGCACGCGCCTTTTCTGGCCGACCCCGATCGTTTTATTCAACTCGTGAACGATTTCCACCATGTCCGCCCAGCCCCCTAGACAGCGCGTACGCGATTCCTTCGCGCGTGCCGCCGCTTCCTATGACGATGCCGCGCTGCTGCAGCGACAGGTCTGCGAACAGCTGCTGGCCGGCTTCGACCCCGGCTGCGCGCCGGACCGCATCCTCGACGCCGGTTGCGGCACCGGCTACGGCAGCCGCCTGTTGCGTCGCCGCTGGCCAGCGGCCCTGATCACGGCGGTGGACTTTGCGCCGGCGATGCTTGCCCTCGCGCAGCCGACAGCCGATCTCTGCCTGGCCGCCGACATCGAGGCGCTGCCCTGCAAGGCGGCAAGTTTCACCACCTGGTGGTCGAACCTGACCGTGCAGTGGTGCAACCTCGACCGCGTCTTCGCCGAGGCGCAGCGCGTCCTGCGTCCCGGCGGACAGATCGCGCTGAGTACGCTCGGCCCCGAGACCTTCGCCGAGCTGCGCGCGGCGTTCACCAGCATCGACCGCCACCGCCACACGCTCACCTTCAGCGAGCCGGCAGCGATCGAACAGGCGCTGATCCGGGCCGGCTTCTGTGAAGTCAGACTGCATCGCCAAACGCTCCGCCTGCATTACCCGGATCTCAAAACGCTGCTGCGCGCGGTCAAGGACATCGGCGCCAACTCGGTCGGTGAGGGCAGACGCAGCGGCCTGCTCGGGCGTCACGCCTGGCAGCAGGTGGAGGCCGCCTATGAAGCGCACCGCACGCCCGCTGGCCTGCCCTCGCGCTATGACGTGATCCTCGCCTGCGCCCACCGATGAACCTGAAAACCTCTTCCAGGATGAACGACGTGCGCGCCTGGTTCATCACCGGCACCGACACCGAGATCGGCAAGACTTTCGTCGCCTGCGCGCTGCTGCACGCTTTCCGCAACGCCGGCCTGAGCGCGCTGGCAATGAAACCGGTCGCCGCCGGCCTCGATGAAAACGGTCTCAACGACGACGTCGAGCGCCTGCTCGTCGCCTCTTCCTTTGCCCCCGCCCGGGCACTGGTCAACCCGTATGCCTTCGAGCCGGCAATCGCGCCGCACATCGCCGCCGCAGACGCTGGCCGGGTCATCGAGCTGGCGCCGATCGCCGCGGCTTTCGCGCAACTGCAGGCGATGGCCGACGTCGTCCTGGTCGAGGGCGTCGGCGGTTTCTGTGTCCCGCTCGGCGAAACCTGCGACACCGCCGACCTCGCCGGATGGCTCGAACTGCCGCTGATTCTGGTCGTGGGCATGCGGCTGGGCTGCATCAACCATGCGTTGCTCACCCGGCAGGCGATCGCTGCCCGCGGCCTGCACCTCGCCGGCTGGGTAGCCAACCGGATCGATCCCGCGATGTCGCGCTTCAGCGAGAATCTGCAGGCCCTCGAAGCACGGCTGGAGGCACCGCTGCTCGGCGTCGTCGCGCATGGCAGCAGCCCCGAAGACGCGGCGCACGCGCTGCGTCTTCCCGAACGAACCCGCCCCTGATTGATTGGCCGGCACACCGCCCGCTGCCAATTACCCCATAAAGTGACAACGCCCGGCGCAGCGCCGGGCGTTGTCAGCGAACCCGCGCCCGAGCGGACGCGAGGATGCTGCAGACCTCAGGCGCCGCGTTCGCGCATCCAGCTGGCCACTTTCGGGGCCAGAACCTTCTGCGCCAGGCCACCGGTGTAGATGCCGATGTGGCCGGTGGCAATCGCGAATTCGCTGTAATCCTTGCTGCCGACATGCTTGCCGAGCGCCACGGTGCACGGCGGCGGCACGATGTGATCCTTCTCGGCAAAGATGTTGAGGATCGGCATCGTCAGTTCCTTGAGGTCAACCTTGCGGCCACCCACCTCAAGAGTACCCTTGACGAGCTTGTTTCCCTTCAGGAAGTCGCGAATGAACTCCTTGAACGTCTGGCCGACCGCATCGGGACCGCCAAACAGCCACTTCTCCATGCGCAGGAAGTTCTGCAATGCCAGGCGGTCGTCGAGAATATCGATCACGTCGGCGTACTTGCCGTAATTCAGGATGAACGGCGAAGCCATCATGAAGGACTCGTTGAGGACCGCCGCCGGGACGTTGCCATGCACGGCGACCATTTTCTCGACGTCGGCGTCGGCCCCCATGGTGAACATCAGGCCTTCGTGCGGCTTGTGATTCGCCTTGTAGGCGTCGAAGTCGATCGGCGACACGGTCAGGGTGAGATGGCTGATCTTGTCCGGATTGAGCGTCGAGTAGGTGGTCGACATCGTGCCGCCCTGGCAGATACCGAACAGGGCGATCTTGTCGACCCCGTGGTGCTGGCGAATGAAATTCACCGTGTCGTCGAGGTAGCCGTTGATGTAATCATCGACAGTGCGGTATTTGTCCACCTGCCGCGGGTAACCCCAGTCGTTGAGGTAGACGTCGAGACCCTGGTTGAGCAGGTTGCGGACCAGCGAACGGTCGGGCTGCAGGTCGGCCACTTCGTAGCCGTTGATCAGCGGCGGAACGATCAGCAGCGGCGTCTTCATGATCTGCGACTGCTCGACCAGCGGATGGTAATGATAGACCTTGATTCCGTCCTGTTCGAAAACGATGTCCTTCGGTGTGCTGCCGATGTCGATATCGTCGTCGGTGAGGTTGGTGAGGTTGTTGATGCCCTGGGTAAGCTTCGCGTTCAAGGCGGCGGTCTCTGCCGCGAGGTCAGCGGGAAGAATCTGGATCGGGAAAGAAAACATTGGGTAGCACCCTCCTAATGGTCTATGCGCGGATAAGCCTGTTCAACAAGCAGGCGGCTCATTCGCTCTTGGTACGCACCGCAGCCTTGCGGAGCGCAGTGCCGGTCTTCGCCGTGGCAGCCGCTGATGCGGCAGGCAAACCTTTCTTGAGCGCCCGGATCTCCATCTTGAGTTCGTGGATGACTTGATAGGTCTCGTCGAGTTCGCTGCGCGTCGGCATATCGAGGCCGCGGAAGATGTCCTCGACGACCGCGCGCTGTGCGAGCTTGAATTGCTGCTGCGCCTTGGTGAAGTCGTTCTGCGTATCGAGGAATTCCTTCGTATTGAAGGTGACCAGCAGCGACTTGTCGGCCGTCCGGTACCACAGGCCCATCAGCTGGCGCACGGCAGTGATCTTGTCCCCCTTCGCTGCCACCTTGCCGAGTTCTTCGACGGTCGCTTCGACGGCCCGGGCGAGCGCTTCGGCAAACGCCGTGTGGAAAGTCAGACTGTTCTTGCGCAGGTCGACGACCGCGTCGACGAGACGCAACAGCTTGGCGTTCTTCTCGCGCGAAGCACCAAACAGCGGGATTTCGCCCAGCCCTGCGAGTGCACTGGCATCGCCTTCCATCGACAGCAGGCGATTGATGCCGGCGGTGCCGCCGAGCATCGCTTCACCGACGTGGCCGGACGACGCCGCCTGCATCAGGAACGACAACCAGGGGCCCATGGCGTCGGGCAAGTCCTTGCCCAGCGTCCCGCTCAGGCTGCCAAGGTGCGAGCCGAGGCCAAAGCTGCGCTCGAGCATGGCCGTCGACTCCTTGGCCCACTGCTCGGCAAAACCCTTGAGGTCGGGACGCCAGTCCTTGTTGGCTTCGAGGTTCGGGGCGACGACCTTCATCGACTTCAGGAAGAAATCCATGACGCGATTGGCCGCGCCCTGGCTGCTCGTCATGCGGTCCATGAGGACGCGCGCCGCTTCGTTGGTCCCCTTGTTGGCGGCTTCAACGCCCTTCTTCACGGCTTCGACGGGGTTTTCGGCGCCGCCGGGGAGATTCTGCAGCAATGCGGACCAGTCACCCCACATGCGCTTCTGCGTATCGGCCCAGGCATTGACGATCCCGCCCAATTGCTCATTCGGATTCTTGTTTTCCACTCCTGTGATCTCCTTTCAGTGTGTTGGACACGCCTACCGCCACGGTAGGCGGATGCCAAGCGGTAGACGGCGTGCACTCTACAACAAAACTGCGGCCGTCTGACGACGGCCGCAATGAAGCAGCTTGCCTCTTTAACGGCGGTTCATGGGCTCAGCCCAGGGCCACCACGGCATCTGCCTTGTGTTTTGCCTCACCCTGCTCATTGGCACAGGTCAGTTCGAGACGCACACATTTTTCACCGCCCTGCTCGATTTTCTCGACCACCTTGCCGGTACAGATCATGCGCTCGCCGATCTGCGTGATGGCCGTGAAGCGAACGCCGAAACTGCGGATTGCCGCCTGCGGCACCCACTGCGTCAACATCCGGCCAAGATAGGCCATGCCCAGCATGCCGTGCGCGAAAACATCGGGAATCCCTTTCGAGCGCACATAGTCCTGATCGAGGTGCAGCGGATGGTGGTCACCTGAACCCGTGGCATAGAGGGCGAGAGTCAGGCGGGACACCGGCTCGGTGGTCAACGAAGGAATCTCGTCGCCGACTTCGATCGCATCAAAATTCGCTGTTGTCATCGCCTGTCCCCTATGCCCTGATTACCATCACGGAGCGCACATCGCACACCAGTTCGCCCTGCCGGCGGACCTTGACTTCCTTGACGACGAACTGCAGCGCACCGTTCTTCTTGTCGTAGATGTCGGTCACCTGGCCGTCGAAGTCGAGCGTATCGCCGGAATAGATCGGCTTGTAGTAGGTGAACGACTGCTCGCCATGCAGCATCTTGCCGAGGTCACAGCCCATCGTTTCGAGATAGTCGAAGGGGTGCTCCTTGTCCATGTCCATGCAGAAGCAGAAGGTCGGTGGCGCCAGCACGCCCGGCAAGCCGGCCGCGTGGGCAGCAGCTTCATCGAAGTAGATCGGGTTCGTTTCACCGGTCGCCTTGGCAAACCACTTCAATTGCCATGCCGTCAGGCTGACGGAATGGGGCGGCACTTTCATGCCTATGTGTTGCTTGTCGATCAACATCCGATTGACTCCTGATCCACCCCGCAAACCGGGGTGGACATTGGTGGGCGACTCGATCAGAGAACTTCGATGGCAATCGCGGTGGCTTCGCCGCCACCGGCGCAGAGGCCGGCGATGCCGCGCTTGAGGCCGCGCGCCTTGAGCGCGTAGAGCAGGGTGACAAGGATCCGCGAGCCGGTCGCGCCGATCGGATGGCCGAGGGCACAGGCGCCACCATTGACGTTCACCTTGTCGTGCGGCAGGTCGAGGTCACGCATCGACGCCATGGTCACTGCCGCGAAAGCCTCATTGACTTCCCACAGATCGACGTCGGCGGTCTTCCATCCGACCTTCTTCAGCAGCTTCTCGAAAGCAAACACGGGCGCGGTCGTAAACCAGGCGGGATCGTGGGCAAAGGTGGCATGGCCGACGATTCTCGCCAGCGGCGTGACACCGCTGCTCAGGGCATCGGATTCACGCATCAGGACAAAGGCTGCTGCGCCGTCGGAAATCGACGACGAGTTCGCCGGCGTCACCGCACCATCCTTCTTGAATGCCGGCCGCAGCTTGGTGATCTTCGACACGTCACACTTCATCGGCGTTTCGTCGAGGGCGATCACGTCCTCACCCTTGCGGCTGGTCACCGTCACCGGCGCGATCTCGTCCTTGAAAAGTCCTGCACTGACCGCGTTCTGCGCGCGGTTCACCGATTCGATGGCGAAGGCATCCATCTCTTCACGCGAGAAGCCGTACTTGTCCACACACAACTCGGCGAAAGCGCCCATCAGCTTGCCTTGCTCGTAGGCATCCTCGAGGCCGTCGAGGAACATGTGGTCATGCAGTACCCCATTTCCCAGGCGATAACCGGTACGGGCGGTGGTCAGCACGTGCGGCGCATTGGTCATCGACTCCATGCCACCGGCGATCGCCATGTTGATCGAACCAGCGAGCAGTTCATCATGCGCGATCATGATCGTTTTCTGCGCCGAGCTGCACATCTTGGTCAGGGTGACGCACGGCACCGAAGTCGGCAAACCGGCGCCAAGCACCGCCTGACGCGCTGGCGCCTGGCGTACACCGGCCATCAGGCAGCAGCCGATCAGGGCTTCATCGATGTCCTCGCCTTTGACCCCGGCCTGCTCGACAGCGGCCTTGATCGCGACGCTCGCCAGCTGCGGCGCCGTCAGGCCCGCGAACTGCCCCTGGAAGGCGCCCACTGGCGTGCGCTTGGCGCCTACGATAACAACTGATTCACTCATGAAACGCTCCTTGAAGCAACAGTAATTGATCTCTTCTGTCTGCCGCGGATTACTTGCCGGGCATCCGGATGGCGCCGTCGAGGCGAATGACTTCGCCGTTCAGATAGGTGTTCTCGCAGATATGCCGGACCAGCCCGGCGTATTCGGCGGGATAACCCAGGCGCGACGGGAACGGCACCATCTTGCTCAGGGTGTCCTGCACCGGCTGCGGCAATCCCTTCATCATCGGTGTCCCGAAGATGCCGGGGGCGATGGTCATGACGCGGATGCCGTGCGCCGCCAGCTCGCGGGCCACCGGCAGCGTCAGGCCGACAACGCCGGCCTTCGACGAGGCATAGGCCGCCTGGCCGATCTGGCCGTCGAAAGCTGCGATCGATGCCGTATTGACGATCACGCCACGCTCGCCGTCCGCGTCGGGCTCGTTCTTGCTCATCGCCTCGGACGCCAGGCGAATCATGTTGAAGGTGCCGATCAGATTGATGCCGACCACGCGCGCGAAGGTCGCGAGGTCATGCGGGCCTTCGCGACCGAGCACTTTCTTCGGCGGCGCAACGCCGGCACAGTTGACCAGCCCGTGTAGCGCGCCGAACTCGCTCACGGCCATCTCGATCGCGGCGCGCGCACTCGCTTCGTCGGTCACGTCAGTCTTGGCAAAGCGGGCACTGGCCCCCAGTTGAGCTGCCTGAGCCTCACCGGCAGCCGCATCGACATCGACAATGACCACCTTTCCGCCCGCAGCGATCAGACCGCTCGCCGTCTCTGCTCCGAGACCGGAGCCCGCGCCCGTTACGACAAACACACTGCCCTTGATTTGCATGTTCTACCCCCAAAAAAAAGATCGCGACATCGACAATGCCGCCCTCCTGGCCTGTGTCGGCGGCGATCGACAGGAACAAGGCAACGCCGACAGTGAGCAATGGCGGCATTGTCGAATGCAGAGCACTGCCGAGTCAAGCACCGGCGGTGGCGCAAGCGGAGAGGGGCTGCAGGACTCTGCCGGGGAGCTCGCGCGCCGCCGATCCGGTCCTTCGGAGACGGTGCTGCCGACTCCCCGGCAGCAAGCAGACAAAACGTCCTGCACCGGGTGTTGACCTGGATCAGCGCATCGCCCGATGGATGCTTTAGGATGCCCTGCAATACCGGCGTTTTGGCGCCAACCACTGAAGATTGCTTCAGCAGACCACGGAGAATACCCATGCCCGACACCCCTGAAGAATCCCTAGAAGCCGCCCCGACGACGGCCGACAGTGCTGCGCTGGTCGCCGAGGTGCCAAAACGACGCGCCCGAACGACAGCCATCCGCCGCAAGAAACCCGCGGCCCTGCCGCCGGCCAAGCCGGCGGCAGCCTCACCCGAACCTCTCAGCGCGGCTGATCCGGCTGCGCCAGCCCTGCCCCCGGAAATCCCTGCCATGACGACTCTGCCTACCCTGCCTACCCTCGCTCCCACCCCCGAGACCCGCCCGGATTATTCCCGTCGCCTCGGCGACCGCCACCTGCTCGATTCCGACGCGCTGGAAAACATCGACCGCATGACCAACATCGCGCTCGGCCAGTTGAGTGGCGGCATTTCACCGGCATCACTGGTGATGGCGTATCTGGACTGGACCGTGCACCTCGCAGCCTCGCCCGGCAAGCAGTTCCAGCTCGCCGCCAAAGCCATGCGCAAGGCGATGCGCCTGGGCAGCTATGCCCTGTCGTCGGCGGTCACCGGCAGCGCCGAACCGTGCATCCAGCCACTGGCCGGCGATCACCGCTTCGACCATCCGGGATGGCAACGCTTTCCCTACAACGTCGTCTATCAGGGCTTCCTGCTCAATCAGCAATGGTGGCACAACGCGACCACCGGCATCCGCGGCGTTTCCCGGCACGGCGAAGCCGCCGTCTGGTTCACCGCCAAGCAGATTCTCGACATGACCGCCCCCTGCAACGTGCCGCTGCTCAATCCCGAAATCGTCGAGGTCACTGCCAAGGAGCGCGGCGCCAACCTCGCGCGCGGCGCCCGGTACTACGCCGAGGACATGCGCCGCTCGCTGCGCGACGAGAAGCCAGCCGGAATCGAGGATTTCCGCGTCGGTGAAAACCTCGCCGTGACGCCGGGCAAGGTGGTTTACCGCAATCTGCTGATGGAACTGATTCAATACTCGCCGACCACCGCCACCGTCCAGCGCGAACCGATCCTGATGCAATCGGCGTGGATGATGAAGTACTACATCCTCGACCTCTCGCCGCACAATTCGCTGGTCAAGTATCTGGTCGATCGCGGCCATACCGTATTCATGATCTCCTGGCTCAACCCGGGGCCCGAGCACCGCAATCTGGGCATGGAGGATTACCGCAAGCTGGGGACGCTGGCCGCGGTCGACGTGATCTCCGAGATCCTGCCGAATCGCAAGATTCACACCGTCGGCTACTGCCTGGGCGGCATCCTGCTGACCATTACCGCCGCCGCCATGGCGCGCGACGGTGACGACCGCCTGGCCAGTGTCACCCTGTTCACCACCATGACCGACTTCACCGAGGTCGGCGAAATCAACGTCTTCATGGACGCGAGCGAAGTGAACCTGCTCGAGGACATGATGTGGCAGAAAGGCTACCTCGGGCATAAACAGGTCTCCGGCGGTTTCCAGCTGCTGAAATCCGCCGACCTGATCTGGTCGAAGATGGTGCGCGAGTATTATCTCGGCCAGCGCGAACCGATGTTCGACCTCATGGCCTGGAACGCCGACGGCACGCGCATGCCCTACCGCCAGCATTCCGAGGTCCTGCGCCGGCTGTACGTGGACAATCAGCTCTTCCAGGGCAAGTACATGGTCGAGGGGCGCGCGATCTCGATCAGCAACATCCATGTGCCGATCTTTGCCGTCGCCGCCTCGGGCGACCATGTGGCGCCCTGGCACTCGGTGTACAAGCTGCACCTGCAGAGTGACGCGACCGAGCTGACCTTCGTCCTCTCGAGCGGCGGTCACAACGCCGGTATCGTGAACGAACCCGGACGGTCGCGCCGCTCGTACCAGCTCAGCGTCTGCCGCACGGGTGAACGCTTCCTCGATGCCGAGACCTGGAAGAAACGGACCCCGTCATCGCCGGGATCATGGTGGCCGGCCTGGCAGAAGTGGCTCGAAGAGCACTCCTCCGGCAGCGAAGCGGCGCCCCCGATGGGCGCTCCCGACAAAGGCTACGCGCCGCTCTGCGAAGCGCCGGGAACGTACATCCATCAGCAGTAGTCGTCCCGCAACGTTCGCTTGAGCGTCTTGCCGGCGGCGTTGCGCGGGAAATCGTCGAGGATCTGCAGCGCGTGCAGGCGCTGGTAGCGGGCGCCGACGCGCTCGTTGACCCAGGCCAGCAGTTCGTCGGCGGTGACCGACGCACCGGGGCGCAGAAGCACCGCAGCGACCGGCGTCTCGCCCCATTTTTCGTGGGCGACGCCGAAGACCGCGACTTCCCTCACCGCCGGATGGCGGACGGCCACCTCTTCGAGGTCGCGCGGGTAGATCTTGACGCCGCCGCTGTCGATCATGTCCTTCTTGCGGTCGACGAGGTAGAGATAGCCCTCGTCGTCGACATAACCGAGATCGCCGGTAAACAGCCAGCCCTCGCGGATCGCCTGCGCCGTGAAGTCGGGGCGGCCATAATAGCCGAGCATCAGCGATGGTCCGCGGCCGACGATCTCGCCGACTTCGCCCACGGCGGCGTCGTTGCCGTCATCGCGAACGATGCGCATCTCGTAGAAATAGGGCGGCGAACCGACCGAACCGGCCTTGCGCAGCGACTGGGTCTTGTCGAGGATGGTCCAGAAGCCTTCGGTGAGGCCGTAGAGTTCGTAGAATCGATCGGGCAGCAGACGATTGAGCAGATCCTTGTGCTCCTGGTAGAGCGGTGCCCCGAGCGACAGGATCATCTCCAGCGAAGCCAGCCGCTCGGGCGAGAAGTTGGGCGCATTGAGCACGGCGATGATCTGTGCCGGCACCATCATGAGGTGGGTCACCCCTTCGCGGGCGATCAGCTCGATCGCCTCAACGGCGTCGAACTGGCGCTGCAGGACATAGCGCGCGCCAAGATAGAAACACGGCATCAGCGTCACGAAGGCGCCGTTGAAGACGATCGCGCCGCTGTGCAGGACAACCGATTCGGGCTTCATCCGCCAGGCCGAGGCAAACAGCGTGCAGTAGATCGAGCGCACATAGTGGCTGTGCATGATCCCCTTCGGCAGACCGGTGGTGCCGCTCGTATACATCACGTTGAAGAGGTCGTCCGGGCCGACCTCGACCGGCCACGGCGGCTCATCCGCAGCGCTCGCGAGCCGGGCCGCGTAGTCCGCGTAAGCGGGATAGTCCGGACTGGCGCCGTCGACCATCAGCACATGGTCGGCAGGTAGTTCAGGCAGTTCGTCGCGCACCTGGTCGATGAGCGGCGCCATCGACTGCTCCGTGATCAGGCAGACGGCGCCCGAATCGCGCAGCAGGCTCGCGAGCCCGGAGGCCATCAGCAACGGACTGAGCGGCACCAGCACGCCAGCGATCGACGGCACCGCCCAATACACTTCGAGCAGCTCGCGGCAATTGCCGAGGACGGTCGCCACGCGGTCGCCCGGTCGCACCCCGAGTTCCTGCAGCAGGCGAGCGCAGCGGCTGACGCGTGCGGCGAACTGGCGCCAGTCGAGACGCTCCTGTTCAAAGACGAGCGCGACCTGATGCGGTCGAAACGTCGCGTGGTGTCTGACGAGTTTTGCAAGTTGCAGCATGTTCCCTCCATTCGAAGAGCGCAGCCCATACCTCCCGACATGCCGCCGTCGGCAGGCGCGGTCCACATCCCCATTCGTTCGTGACGATGATGTCGGCTTCGGCTCCCCATGGCCCGCTCGGGGAGCCGGCCGGCAGATGCTGCGGCGGCCCGCTCGGAGCCGGTGGCGGGCGGCGCGACGACCTCGTCGCAGCGCAACAAAGCAATACTATACCGCGCCCGTCGAGCTTGCGCCTCAGGCCCCCGGCGAAGCCCTCCGGCGGTCCCCTCGGCGACCGTTCAGGGACCGCCAACAGGCAACTCCACAACAGTTTACCGTCTTATACCGGTGCTCCCGAAAGCGCGCCAAATAAACGCTTCGAGAACCGCAAAGCGGGGTGAACAAATCCGTGCCAGAGGAGTAGAATGCATTGTGCGGTGCGGGATATTGATTGATCGTTGGGCTTTCGCCGGGCTGCGGGATTCATTCCCCTGCGGCTGCCCATGGCCATCTGAATTGCTTTCTCTGCTGAAATCACCGGTATCCGTTCGTTCGGCGGAACCAAGGGACTCGTAAGGTACTCGTGGGTCGCGCCAGCAGGCCGGCCCGTCTTGACTCATGTTAATTGTTGGAGGTTGGAAGATGAATGCACTGTTGAGGGAAATGCCCGATTTCACCACGAGCTGGTGGAGATATACGCTGGCCATGATGCGCGCCTCGAGCCGCGAAGTCAGTGAATTCAATGACAACCTCTTCATCGCCGCGCACATCGCGATGAACGCGGCGCGCGACAATCCTTTGAGCATGCTCGAGACCTTCGAGATCGTCGAGCACAACGTCTCGATGGTCCGCAAAGGGATGGCCGGGATGCAGGAAAAGATGTCCTCGTACGCTTTCGACCAGGTCGAGGAAGGCACCCGCGCTTTTCTCAACACGATCCTCAATTCGGAAGGTGAAAAACTCGGCGGCTACATGCGCCGCGAAGCCGAAATCATGGAGGCGGTCTCCAACTTCAATGAGCAGATCGAAGCCATCGCGGACGAGTTCGGCTTCCATTTCAACACCGCGAACTACAAGCTGGTGCATGAAACCGACGCTTTCGAGCTTTACCAGGTGCTGCCGCTGAAGGAAGGCGTTACCGTTCGCAGCGATCTCAAGCCGGTCATTCTGGTCCCGCCGTACATGCTTGGCGTGCACATCCTCGCCTTCCTGCCCTTCGAAGGCAAGAGCTACAGTCACGCCTTCGCCAATGAGGGCATCCCGACCTACGTTCGCGTCGTCAAGGACATCATGACCAACGAGAAGGTCCAGACGCTGACGCCCGAACAGGATTGCGAGCAGACGCGCCAACTCTGCGCCAAGGTCATGGAGTTCAATGGCGGCAAGAAGGTGACGCTGAACGGTACCTGCCAGGGCGGTTACATCTGCCTGATGAACATCCTCTCGGGCAAGCTGAAGGACGTCTGCGACGCCCTGATCACCAACGTCACGCCGGTCGATGGCACCTACAGTGACGCCATCAGCGGCATGCCGACGATGCACCACGACTTCATCACGACAACCTTGCCGAGCGGCAACAAGGTCGCCAACGGCTACCTGCTGAGCCTGGGAATGCGTTTTGTCGCCATCGACCGCGAAACTCCGCTGGTGAAAGTGCTCGATCAGGTTTCGCTGCATCGCGCCACCGACCTCAACCCGGGCAAGACACCGGCCGCCCTCTTCCGCTGGCTGCTCAAGGAACGGGTACACCTGCCGCTGGCAATCGCCAACATGAGTTCGCACACCTTCCAGGATCCGATCGCCGCTGACGGCACGCTGCCGGTGAAACTCTTCGATGAACCACTGAACATCAAGAATCTGATCGAGCTCAATGTTCCCTGGTACCAGAATTACGCGATCAAGGACGACCTCGTGACGCCACCGTGCGCCACCGCCGGCAACAAATTCCTCGAAGGCTGGAAAGGTCTCGAGTCGGTCGCCTTCTTCGGCGGACACGTCGCCATCCTGACCAGCCCGCATGGCAAGAAAGCGCCGGTCACCGGCTCGTTCAAGGACGCCAACGGCAACGCTTCGCGCGGCCCGGTCAAGTTCCAGATCGACATCTCCGGATAAGCGCTCCCCGCCATTCTGGTTCCTCAACCCGCTGCAGCCCCTGCAGCGCAGTTTCCAGCGAGCGACCCGCCGGCCTGAACGCATCGTCCAGGCCGGCAGCACTTGACCGGCAGCATTTTTCCCGGCCCGAGTTACCGCAGCACGATGAATCGCGCGGCGGATCGTGCACGCTGGCCGTTTGACGATTCGCTCGGCACCCTGCCGCAACGCCGATAGCGATCGCAGCACCCGGGCCCGCGTCGGCGGGTCATTCCACCCATTCATTCTGATCCCGGAGATTTTCTTCATGACCTACGTCAACATCACCGCCGAAGTGCGCGGCAAAGTCGGCCTGATCACGCTCAACCGCCCGAAACAACTCAACGCCCTGAATGATGACCTGATGGACGAGCTCGGCAGCGCCCTCGGCGCTTTCGAAGCGGACGAGAACATCGGCGCGATCGTCATCACCGGCTCGGACAAGGCTTTCGCCGCTGGCGCCGACATCACCGTCATGCAGTCGCTCACCTACATGCAGGCGTACAAGGGCGACTTCATCACGCGCAACTGGGATACCCTGAAGAACTGCCGCAAGCCGGTCATCGCCGCAGTCGCCGGCTATGCCCTTGGCGGAGGTTGTGAACTCGCGATGATGTGCGACATCATCCTCGCCGCCGACAACGCGCAGTTCGGTCAGCCCGAAGTGCGCCTCGGCATTCTCCCCGGTGCCGGCGGCACGCAGCGCCTGCCGCGAGCGATCTCGAAGGCCAAGGCGATGGAAATGTGCCTCGCTTCGCGCAACATCGATGCCGTCGAAGCCGAACGTGCAGGCCTGGTTTCGCGCGTCGTCCCGGCCGACAAGCTGCTCGAAGAAGCGATGTCTACGGCCACCCGGATCGCCGGTTTCTCGCTACCGGTAGTGATGATGATCAAGGAATGCATCAACCGCTCGTACGAGGGTTCGCTCAGCGAAGGCCTGCTCTTCGAACGTCGCACTTTCCATTCGGCTTTCGCCCTCGACGACCAGAAGGAAGGCATGGCCGCCTTCGTCGACAAACGCAAGCCGTCTTTCACCAATCGTTGATTTTTACCTGACTGCCGCCTGCCCCCTTCGCCGAGGGCGGCAAGCGGCAGGGCGGGAGCCCGCTCAGCAATGAGCCAGATCGACCGCGTTCTGAATCGTGATCTGGTCCACCCATGCCCGGGCGTAAACCGTGCTGTAGGTGTTCGAACACGCCGCCACTTCGAGAGTCAGGGTGACCGTGCGGTTGGCGAACCGCGACAGGTCGATCGCCGCCTGACGTAGCCATTCGGTCTCCTGGTGGACCATGCCGATGGCCGTGACCTCATCAACGACCTGTCCGTCGATCAGGACTCTGAAGCTCGCGCTGGTGTAATCGTTGACCCCGGCGCCGAGGTCCAGCCGCCGCACGTAGCTCAGTTCAGGCTGCGAACCGAGCACGATGCGCCGCGCAATCGACTGCGCCCGCGCCCCCAGCGCACCCTGCTCGCCTGACGACACCTGGCCGTGGAGCATCGGCCCGCCGCGGAAGGCGCGCGGATCGTCGAGCAGCAGTTCCCAGCCCGTACCTTCCCAGCCAGCTGTCTGCAGGCTCGCTTCGCGCGGCGCACCAGGTGGGCGAAGCGAGCCTCCCTTGAGCACCCCGGCAGCTTCGAGCGCCGTCGAAATGATTCCGGGCACGTCGATGCCGAGCGGTGCCGAACTGTCCGGGCGGCGACTCCGGCCAGGCTTGAGCAGGCCCGCAGCCTCGAGCGACGCCGAGATGATGCCGTGCACGTCAAGGCCGAAAGGCCGGTTGCTGGCCGCACGTGGATCGTTCGCACCGGCGCCTGTCGCTTCGCCCTGCCCGTGCGCGCTTTCTTCCCTGAAGATCCGCTCGCCACTTTCGGCGCTGCCGGCGCCCGCGCTCGCCCTGGCGCCCGCCGCCGGCCGGGAGGCGGGTTCGGCTGCCGCCGGGCGCTCGGCAAGCAGGCCCCAGAAATCGGCAATCCGGTGCGTCGACGAAATCCCGACCGCGTTGAAGAAAGGCGCCGCCGTGCCGCATTGATGCGGTTCGGCGCCCGGATCGAGCGCGGCGCCGTGCGACATGCCGGTGATGGTATAGGACTCGATCAGTTCGTCGCCGTCCGGCCCCTGCCAGACCCGGCGCGGATAGCCGTCGACCGTCATCCGGATGGTCGGCTGCAGATCGATGCCGTGCAGGTCGGTCCACTGCTTGATGATTTCTTCGGCATTGACCGGCTTGACGGCGGTGTCGGCGTCGCCATGCCAGACCGACAGCTTCGGCCAGGGTCCCGCATGCGGCGACGCTGCCCGCACCAGTTCGCCCCATTCGGCGGCCGAACGTGAACGCCCCTGGAAGATGCTCTCGAGCCCCTCCTGCAGACCCCTCGCAGTACGATAGGGAACGCCCGCAATGACCGCACCGCCGGCGAACACCTCCGGATAGGTCGCCAGCATGACGTTGGTCATGGCGCCGCCGGACGACGTCCCGGTGACGTAGACCCGCTTCGAGTCGAGGCGGTGATCGCCGAGCATCCGGTCGACCATCTGCCTGATCGACAGCGGCTCGCCTCTCTCTCGCTCATTGTCTTCCGGCCGGAACCAGTTGAAGCAGCGCAAGGGGTTGTTGTTGAATTGCTGCTGTGGCAGCAGGAGCGCAAAACCGTAGCGATCGGCGAGCGTAGACCAGCCGCTGCCCTTGTTGTACGAGGCCGCACTCTGCGTGCAGCCATGCAGTACGACGACCAGCGGCGCGTTGGCCGGCAGACCAGCGGGGACGTAGCTGTACATCCGCAGTTCGCCGGGGTTGGAGCCGAAAGCGGTGACTTCGAGCAGCCGGTTCTCCTGCGCGTCGACTTGCTCCGACCAGGCCTGGACGGCCGTCAGCGCCGACAGGAGCTTCTCCCAGCGGCTTCCGTGCGGCGTCTTCGCCGCGAGTTTTGCCATGTTGGCGATGGCGGCCACTTTATGACCCAGTTTGTTCAGCATTGGATTACTCCTGTCATCGGACGAGGTGGTGAGCAGACCGATCTCGATCAACTTTCGGACCGGCAAGAAAACGGAATGGAAAAGGCCGGCATCGGCCACGCCACCGCGTTGCGGATCAAGCCAGGCGGGGGGCGCGGCGTCCGCCGCCAGGCCATAGGTGTGACTGATCAGCGCCCGCCGGCCCTGCCAGCAGGCACTGAACTGGAGCGCGGCCACCGGACAGCCGCGATTGATCCAGACACCGAACAGTTCGCTGGCGACGATCGCCCGCGTCTCGTCGGCACAGGCGAGTTGCAGGAGGCCGGCCAGTGCCTCGCCGAAGGGCAGATCCTGGACGCCGACCGCAGAGAGGATCTGCGCTGCCGGCGTCGCCTCCACCCGCGTCGGACCGAAGAGCACACGCGGCGCGTTGCCGTCGGCGGCGATCGCCAGTGGCCGCAAATCGGCATAGCAGCGAATCGCCTCGAGCGTCTGCGACTGTTGCGGCGCAGCCATTGCCCCGAGCAGCAGATGTGCGGCGTATTGCGGCGTCGTCAGGGGTGAGCCTCGCCCGCGGGGGCCGGGAGGCATCAGCCCGCCGGTAACCATCAGCGTGACGCGAAAGCGTAGGTCGCGGCGCGACTCGCCGAGAATGTCGGCCAGCCGCTCGCTGAATTCGTAACGTGCAAGTCCATTTACCATACCGCAACGATAACATGCCTCGAAGCAGTTTGCATCTATTTATTTAGTAAGTGACGAGAATAAATTTAATTGACCGCGCTGCGCTCCTGGTCGCCGCTTCGATGCCGTGCTGGCGATCACCAGGCTGCACTCGATGCCAAAGGGATCCCGAACATCGACGCCGTTCTCAAGCACCTAGCCAGGGAGGATGAGGGGCACTCAGCGGCAATTCGTTGAGTTCGGCGCGGGCTTCCCGCCACGCGGTGGGGAGAAATCGCCGGGCTTAAACAGCAACTCGAGTGGTTCAAACGTCAGATCTTCGGTCAGAAGAGCGAACGACCTATCGAGATCGGGCCCAACGGCCAGATGACGCTGGGCGATTGGTCTCCCCCGCCCGCCTCCTCGCCGCCGGGCCCCTCAGGGCCGCGTGATTGCCGCCCATACCCGCCGCGGCTTCTTCGAGGCGCAGGCGGCCGAACCGGAAGCGGCGGCCGAAGCGCTGGCGCTGATCGGCGAACTGTTCGCGATCGAGGAAGATATCCGGCGCGCCCAGCTGAGCGGCGAGCAGAAGAAAGATCACCGACGACTGGCCCACGCCAAGCCGGTCGTCGAGCGCTTCTTCGCTTAGGGTCAAGAACGCTTTGCCGCCCAGGGTCTGCTGCCCAGCAACCCGTTGACCCAGACGCTGGCCTATGCGCGCAACCACCGCTTCGGACTGGAAGTCTTTCTCACCGACCCGGACGTTCCGATCGATACGAACGGAGTTGCCGGTTACTCATCACCTCCATTCCTGGACGCTACTGGTACATGGGCAGCCACAACGACCGGCTGGGAATGATCGAGGATTCCGGCTCGACCGCGGTCAGCGCGCCGTGGCCCGCTCACGACGCCGGCTGGTGCGCGTCGAGGACCGACTGTTCGAGTTCAGACAAGGCGGCGGCGACGTAGGCGCTGAGGCGATCGAGGTGTGGCAGTTCATCGGTGGCAATGAGCCCGAAGTGCAGTTGCCCGGCGTAGCTGAAGAGCGTGATGTTGAGCAGATTCCCCGGCGGTAGCGTGCTGATCGGATGCAATTCTTCCAGGCGCGCGCCCTTGACGTACAGATACTCGGGTGGCCCTGGCAGGTTGGAAACCAGCGTATTGCCGGCCGGCGGCAGATGGTTGCTGAGCCCGAGCATCTCCGCGAGTTGCCCGACGACGCCGGTGATCAGGGTGTAGGACTCGATCGCCTCGGGCGGCACGCTGTCGATCATCGAGCGGACGTTACGCAGCGAGAAACCGATGTTGCGCAGGCGGACATAGGGGTCGTCGGTGGGCGGCGAGAGTTCGACCGGAATGATGCCGATTTTGTTGCCACCCCCCTGGTCACCTTCCTGGCGAAGGTTGACCGGCATCTGGATGGTGATCGGCCGCTTGAGTTCGATTCCCTGGTCACAGAGATAGCGCCGCAGGGCGCCGTCGAGGCAGGTCAGGGCGACATGGTTCAGCGTCGAGCGGGTGCGGCTGCGTATCAGGTTCACCCGCGCCATGCTGACGCTGGCCGTGGCAAACTGGCGGCCGAGGGTGACCTGCCCGGTCAGGGGCGTATTGCCATCGGCGACAAAGGGCAGGGAAATCGCGTTGCGGGTGAGCTTGACGCTTTCGAGCAGCAACATGGCGGCCAGACGACCCATCCCGAGAACGTGTCTGCCCGTCCCTTCGAGGCCGGCGAGCAGCGACTGCGCGAGTTTCTCCTCGCTTCGCGAATGGCCGCTGCCCGTGTGGCGGACCGACCACATCGGCCGCAGTACCATCTCCGCCGCGGTCGTGGAGAGCGAATCGGCCGCCCAGCGCATCATCGTGACGCCATCGGCACAGGCGTGATGCATCTTGAGGTACAAGGCAAAGCGCCCCTCGTTGATCCCCTCGATGACGTGCAACTGCCACAGCGGGCGCGAGCGGTCGAGCAAGGGCTGATGCAGCGTCGACACCAGGCGATACAACGCCTCGCGGCCGTTCCTGCCGCGCGGCAAACGGTGATGGAAAACATGCTGCGAGAGGTCCACCGACGCGCACTCCTGCCAGCAGGGCCTGGCCGTCAGCGAAAAGCGGATGACCCGGTTGAATGGCGGCTGCACGTCGCTGAAGGTGAGGAACTCGCGATACAGATCGGCGGCGAAATCGGGCTTCGATCGCGCCGGCCGCTTGCAGATCATCAAGCCGCCGACGTGCTTCGGGCTCGCTTGCGACTCGGCGATGAAGAACGCCACATCCAGCAGGGAAAGTTTGTTCATCGCCGCTTCCTTCGCCCTTCGCATCTCGTTCGAGGTGTTGCCCCGCCTATTCTCATTCCTCCGCCACCTTGGCCGCCTCACTGCACAACCACTGGCGAAAGGCCTCGACCATCGGCCGTTCGGCCAGCGCCTCCGGCACCACAAGATAGTAGGCCCGCGTGCGGCGTATGACAATAGCGAAGGGTTGCACGAGGCGTCCGGCAAGCACCTCGGCTTCCACCAGTGGCTTCGAGGCCAGCGCCACGCCGACGCCGTCGATGGCCGCCGAGAGCACCAGTCCGGGGTCGCTGAAATGGGTACCGGCATCGGCCTTGATGCCGTTCACCCCGGCGACCTGCAGCCATTCCGCCCAGGTCGGGCGGTCCATCAGTTCCATGCTCGACTCGTCATGAAGAAGGTTGTGGCGCCGCAGATCGGCAGGCGTGTTCAGGGGGCGCATGCCGTACAGCAGGCGCGGACTGCAGACCACCGCATAGGCCGGCGCGAACAGGCGATCGACGCGGCAACCCTCATACTGACCATGACCGAAGCGGATGAAGACGCCGGTTTCTTCGTCGCGCACATCGATGCCGGCAGGCCCCGCAACGCCAACGGTATCACGGGCGTCGATCGTTTCGAGCGACGCCACCAGGTGCAGTTCGATCTCGGGATGCGCTGCAGTGAACTGCGGCAGGTGGCGGATCAGCCACCGGGTCAGGAGGGCCGGCGGCGAGGTGACGATCAGATGGCCGCCGCTTTCGTGCCGGCGGGTGCATTCGATCGCCGCGGCAAAACACTGCAGACCCTCGCGCACCTTCGGCAGCATCGCCCGTCCGGCGTCCGTCAGTTCGACGGCACGCGTCAGTCGATGAAAGAGGGCAAAGCCGAGATAGGTCTCGAGCCCGCGGATCTTGTGGCTGATCGCCGTCGGCGTCACCGACAGTTCGGCGCCGGCGTCCTTGAAACTCAGGTGCCGGGCGGCGGCTTCGAAAGCGCGCAGGGCGCCGAGGGGAGGCAGACGGTAGGTCATATGAATGAGATATTCTCACGCATCGGCTGACATTTGCTCGTTTGCCGGCCGGCGCGCAAAGAAATACAGTAGCGTCGAATTCCCGGACAGCGGGAACCCCACAAGGAAGAAGCAAATGAAAACCGACCTCAACCGTGAACAGATCATGACAATCGTTGAGCGCGCTCGTTACGAACGCAGCCTCGCCGCCGGCGAGATGATTGCTGTCGCCGCCCACAAGGCGCTGGCCCGGCTGGCCCACTCGGCCGACCGCTTCCTGCACCTCTTGCTGATGTCGCCCACCGTCCGCCACTGAGCGGACGATCCAGCAGCTACCGCTGGCGCGCAGCCGGCCCTGTCCGTCTGCGTGCTGAAAGGATGCCATGCCGAGAATCCGGATCGAGCTGCCGGCGCATTTCGTCTTCTCCACCGAGATCACGCTCTACCTCAGCCACATGAACTACGGAGGTCACCTCGACAACGCGCTGCTGCTGTCGGTGGTGTCGGAAGCGCGGCTACGCTTTTTCAAGTCCTTGGGCTACACCGAACTCGACATCGAAGGGCTCGGCATCATCGTTGCCGACGCGGCCGTGCAGTACCAGTCGGAAGCATTCCACGGCGAGGTCATGGTGCTTCGCATGACCGCCGCCGACTTCGGCAGCAAGGGCTGTGACCTGCTGTGGTCGATGACCGAGCAGTCGAGCGGGCGCGAGGTTGCCCGCGGCAAGACCGGCATCGTCTTCTTCGACTACGCCGCGCGCCAGGTGGCCGCAGTACCCGAGAACTTCCGCCGCCGGCTGGCGGCGTCTACACTGCCAGATACTCGCGACTCAGGCGCTTCTGGAGAAACTGCACCTGTTTGAGGGATTCCTTGAGGATCAGTCGGTCGAGTTCGTGCAGTTCGTCGGGATTGACTCGATTGGAAGCCGTCTCGGGCGACCGGTTGACCTGCTGCTCCAGCCTGAGACGCTGGATGTGGTGGAAGGCGTCGATCAGCGCCGCCAGCTCGAAAGTCGCAAGACCCGTCTCCTGAGCGCTGACGCGTAGCCGCTCGACGGTATTGGTATCCGCAACCTGCCTCGCCAGGGCATAGATCCGGGCCGCGTCGACGAAGGGCCGTGAGCCATGTTTCTTGAGATCGATGGTGTGCGGAAAGTCCTTGTCCCGGTCGTAGCGAAAACCTTTCCACCAGGTCAGTGGCGACTCCCAGTTGATCGTGTTTTCGACCATCGCACGGATGAAGATCGGGTACGACGAGGCACGTTCGAGCAACCAGTCACGCAGCTCGTCGACCAGCGACTCCTGTCCGTAGAGCGCGCGCAGATCGAAAAAGATGCTCGAATTGAGCAGGGCCTCCGGTTGCGGGGTTGCCAGCCAGTCGGAGAAGGCCGTCCGCCACTCGTCCGTGGAAAGACACCACTGCGGGTTGCTGGCCATGATGTTGCCCTTGCAGAGCGGAAAACCACAGGCATCGAGCGCTTCATTGACCGCCCGCGCAAAAGGCAGGAACGCTTCGCGCAGGCACGCCGCCTGCTGACCGGACTCGGCAGCGAAGATGAGGCCGTTGTCCTGGTCGGTGGCGAGCGTCTGCTCGAGCCGCCCCTCGGAGCCGAACACCAGCCAGCACCACTGGACGTAGGGTAGATCGAACTGTCCGGCGACGAGCTCGATCACCTGCAGGGTCAGGAGATCGTTGAGCGAGGAGATGCGCTGACAGAGAGCGTCCGCCGCCACCCGTTCGGCGACCAGCCGGGCAACGAAGCCGCGGACCTCCCGCGCGAGGCCAACCAGGGTCGGCAGATCGCGCGCCGCGAGGATCGCCAGCACGAGGTCGGTGTTCTGCGCTCCCGGCAGGGTATGGAGATCGGTCTGCGATACCAGATTGAAGTAGCTGCCATCCGCTTCGGTGAGCACCAGGTGGCGGACACCGCGCCGCACCATCACCACGCTCGCCTGGTGAGCGGTAGCGTCGGCCGGGACGGTGATCAGGCCGCTGGTCATCACCGTCGCGATCGGCGCCTGCAGATCGCAGGCTTCGAGCGCCACGCGGCGCACCACGTCATGCAGGGTAACGATGCCGAGGGGCAGGCGTCCGCCTTCGTCGAGCACCACCACTGCATCGGCGCGCAGACGATCGAGCAGCAGCAGGGTCTCGCGCACGCTGACCGCGGGCCTGACCGTCAGCGGCAGCCCGCGGACGAGGTAGCGCAGCGCGACGTAGGGTGAGAAAGGGGCGACGCTTGCCGGGCGCTCAATACTTGAGTCGGGCATGATAAGTCCTCTCGCTTGCTTCGCGTGCCTGCCGCAGCGTCTTGATCCCCAACTCGGCGAGCAGGGGCAGCATCTTCAGAAAGACTTCGCCGGTGACGATGGCGTCACCAAGCGCCGTGTGCCGACCGAAAACCGAGACGCCGAAGCGTTCGGCGATCGCTTCGAGACGATGGCTGGACTGGTTCGGATTGAGCACGGCCGAGAGCAGCAGGGTGTCAAGCACCGGGTGTTCGAAACGCACGCCGGTCTGTTTCTCCTTCAGCTGCAGAAAGCGCATGTCGAAAGCGGCGTTGTGGCCGACCAGCACGGTGTCGACGCAGAAAGTGTGAAACTCGGGCAGGACGGCGTCGATGAACGGCTGTCCGACGAGCAGATCGGGCGTGATGCCGTGCACTGCGATCGACTCCTGCGACAGGCGACAACGCGGGTCGATCAGCTGGTCGAAGCACTCGTGATGAAGCAGCCGACGGTTCACGATGCGCGTCGCGCCGATCTGGATGATCTGGTCGCCCTGCGAAGGTTGCAGGCCGGTGGTTTCGGTATCGAAGACAGTGTAGGTCAGCTCGGCCAGCGAGCAGTCGTCGAGTTCATGGCTCGCCGCCGACCAGCCGAAGAGATCGAAGTCATAGAACTCGGGCCGCTCCCCTTCGGCGGCGGCAATGATCGCCCGCGGCAGGTCTTTCGGAGCCGCCGCCGCCGGCAGCATGGTGCGAAAAAAGGCCCGATGCGAAACCCGCTCGCGCTGAAACCAGATGTCGCCATTGCAGCGTTCGATCACATCGACGACGCTCAGCGGCGACGATTCACCGGCGGTGCTCATCGGATCCTGCAGCCAGCTCATGGCCGCTTCGTTGTTCATGAAAGTGCCGAGCCACGACAGATCGAGCTGCGCCAGCTGCCCGCTGCGGGTCAGTGACAGCCGCACCTCGCGCACCTCGTATTCGTCCTGCAGGCGCAGGGCCAGATAGCGCAGGGCCTGCAGCAGCCCGAAGCTGTCCACGCGCAGCCAGAGGCCTTCGTCGACCTGCTCGGTCTTGACCGCCAGCGCCCGCCGCTCGCTGGCGCGCCGCTCGCCGATCCGCCGCGCCGCCACCGCCAGCAGTTCGCCGCCGAGAATTTCTTCGAGCAGCCAGCGTTCCCGCAGATCGTTCGAGAAAGCGCTCGCCGCTTTCTCGAACTGCGCCGAGAGCACGGCCGCCTCGTCGCGGATGACGCTCAGGAAGCGGTCGCGTTGCTGGTTCGGCATGTCGGAAAAGTCGGACAGCATGTCACTCGCCGCGCGCAGGCTGCCGAGCGGTCCGCGGCCGTCCTCGATCAGCGACTGGATCAGCGCATCGCGTCGCGCGTGCCGTTCGTTGGTACTGGTCACGTCTTCGAGAACGAGCACGAAACCGGTGATCGACACTTCGCCCATCTGGGCATGGTGCGGGCCGTCGCCGCCGAGGACCGGTGACATGTGGGCGCGCAGCAGTCGCCCGGCGCGTGTCGCGGTGACAAACTGGGTCGAGCCGACGAGGGGTTTGCCGGTCGTCTCGTCCTCCTGGCTCGCCTGCTGCAGACGTTCGAGGGCATGGCCGATGAGCGCGCGATCAAACACGGTATAGATCGAACGTCCGAGACCGAGCAGTTCGGCCTTGCTGCCGTCGGCCGCCGCCGAAAGTTCCTGTCTCGCCCGCTGGTTATAGAGCAGCACGCGGCCATCGAGGTTGCAGACGACGACGCTCTGGCTCAGATCAGCCATCAGCGCGGCCAGTCGGCTACGTTCCTCCTCGAGCGAGGCGCGGGCTTCGCGGGCGCGCTCGGCGACATCGTTCTCACGCGCTTCGCGCAGGGCCAGCAACTGATTGGCCGCCTGTCCGAGAAGCCGTAATTCGCTGGCCTCCTGCTCACTCACCCGCAACGCACTGTGCGCGAGCGTCGCTGCGAGCTCTTCGGCCATGCGCAGCGGGGCCCTGAGGTACAGCGCGTAGAACCGGTTCACCCCCCAGCCGGCGGCAGCCCAGGCGGCCAGCGTCAGCACGACCAGGGCGGCAATCCTTTCCTCCGGCGAGCGTTCGCTGGTGCCAGCTTCGCTGGCCCACATCAGGGCTGCCGTCGCGCCGACCAGCAGCAGCAGGAACAGGCAGACGACCGCCGTCGCCAGCACTTGCTTGCGCGCGGGCATCATCCCTACCTCTCCAGCAGCTTGCGCACCTCGGCGAGCAACTCCTTGGTCGAGAAGGGTTTCGTCATGTAGCCATCGGCACCGAGTCCGAGCCCCTTGCTGACTTCGGTGTCGCGCCCCTTGGCGGTCAACATCAGGATCCGCGTCGCGCCGAGGTCCGGGTCGGCACGCAGGGCCTGGCAGACGTCGAAGCCGTTCATCCGCGGCATCATCACGTCGAGCAGCACCAGATCGGGTCGTTCGGCACGCACCTTGGCCAGCGCCGCCTCCCCATCGCCGGCCACCAGGACCTCGAAACCCTCGCGGCGCAGCAGAAACTCGATCGAAATGACAATATTCTGCTCGTCGTCAGCAATCAGTATTTTTTTGCTCATCAACACTCCGATCATGAATGAACCAACCCAGAACCTATTATGAGCCTGCCGCCTCGGCGACCACCGGCACCTGACGCTGCGCGAAGGGCAGGGTAAACCGGAAGGTGGCGCCTTCCCCGGGAACGCTTTCCACCCACAGCCGGCCGCCGAAGTGCTCGACGATGCGCCGGCTGATCGGCAGCCCCAGGCCGGTACCGGCCGGCTTGGCGGTCATCGTGTCGCCCACCTGGCGGAATTTCTCGAAAATCAGATCGTGGTCTTCGGTCCGGATTCCCGGTCCGTTATCAGCCACGCTGACCTCGAGGCCATCGGCCAGGCGGCGCAGCATGACGCGAACCCGGGCCTCGTCCGGCGTCAGGAACTTGGCGGCGTTGGAGAGCAGATTCAGCATGACCTGGATCAGCCGATCGCGGTCGGCCAGAATCAGCGGCAGATTATCGGGCAGATCGAGCTCGACGTGCGCCCCTTTCTCGCGGAAGAGCTCGCTGGTCGCCGCAACCGATTGTTCGATGACTTCCTTCAGGTCGAGTTCGCAGCCGTTCCAGTCGGCTCTGCCCGACTCGATCTTGGCCAGATCGAGGGTCTGGTTGATCAGCCGCGTCAGCCGCTCGGCCTCGCTGACGATCAGGCCGAGAAAACGCACACGATCGTCGAGATGCATCTTCGGGTCGTCGCGCAGGAGTTCCGAGAAAGCGCGGATCGAGGTCAGCGGCGTGCGCAGTTCGTGGGTCACCGACGACATGATGTCGTCCTTGACCCGGTCGAGTTCCTGCAGCTGCTGGTTGGCCTCCTGCAACTCGAGCGTCGCCGCCGTCAGCTCGCGCGACTTGCGTTCGAGTTCGCGGCTGTAGGTCCGCAGCTGCGACGCCTCGTCGAGGATGTGCATCACCTCATCGATGTTCAGCGGCTCTTCCTTGGCCACCGAGGCGACCATCACGCGCGCCGAAGCGCTGCCGATCGCCCCGGCGAGCAGCGATTCGGCGAACTGCACCAGGCGCGCATCGGCGGCGTCAAGCACCGCGCCGTCACCGCCGTGCCGGCGCGCATAAGCGGCAAACGCCGACTGCGCCCGGGCCGGGCCGAGAAAACGGCCGACCAGCTCCTGCAGGTCGCTGACCTTCGCCCGCCCGCGCCAGAGTACGGCGCCGACCGGTCCGGTCTCCTTGAGTGCGTCGACGAAGACCGTTGCCTGCGTCGCCTCGGCAACCATCGGCGGCCGAAGCAGCGAGACGCCGACATAAGCGCCGATGTTGGCGACGAAGCTCCAGAACAGGCAGTGCGAGATGTCGTTGAGGCCGGTGAGGCCGAACAGCTGCTGCGGCCGCAGCAGTTCCATGCCGAACAGACCCTGCGTCAGGAAGCCGTCGGGAAGCCAGCCCGAGCGGGCAAACGACGGCAACAGGAGGGTGTAACCCCAGACCAGAAAACCGGCCGAGAGGCCGGCAAGGGCGCCGCCACGCGTTCCCCCGCGCCAGTACATGCCGCCGATCATCGCCGGTGCAAACTGGGCGACGGCCGAAAAGCTGATCAGGCCAATGGCGACCAGCGCGTACGCTTCGCCAGCCAGCCGGAAGTAAAGGTAGCCGAGCAGCAGGATGACGACGATCGCCCCGCGACGGATACCGAGCAGCAGGCCCGAGAGGTCCCGTGAATCTTCCAGATGCCGGTGGCGCAGCAGCAACGGCATGACGAGGTCGTTGCAGACCATGGTCGACAGGGCAATGGTTTCGACGATGACCATCCCGGTCGCTGCCGACAGGCCACCGATGAAGACCAGCAGCACCAGCCCCTCCTGCTGCTGCGACATCGGCAGCGTCAGGACAAAGGTATCAGCATCGACGCCCTGCCCCGCGAAATGCAGCAGGCCGCCGAGCGCGATCGGCAGCACGAAGACATTGATCAGCAGGAGATAGAGCGGAAAGAGCCAGGCCGCGCGCTTCAGATGCGCTTCGTTCACGTTCTCGACGACGGCGACCTGGAACTGGCGCGGCAGAAAAAGCACCGCCATCGCCGACAGCACGATCAGCGCGACCCAGTCGGTATAGCCTTCGCCCGAAGGGATGGCGGTAGTCAGCGAGCGCAGTTCCGGCTGCAGCGCGACGTGCTCGAAAATGTCGCCGAAACCGTCGTACAGGCCATAGGTGACGAACAGGCCGACGGCGACGAAGGCGACCAGCTTGACCCCGGACTCGAGCGCGATGGCGGCCACCATGCCCTCATGGCGTTCGGTCGCGTCGAGGTGCCGGGTGCCGAAGACGATCGTGAACGCGGCCAGGATAAGCGCAATGTAGAAGCTGATGTCGGCCACCACCGGCATCGTCGGGCTGCGATTCGGCATGACGATTTCCGGATAGCTCAGCAGGAGGCTGACGGTGCTCGAAACGGCCTTGAGTTGCAGCGCAATGTAGGGAATGATGCCGACCACGGCGATGATCGTCACCAGCCCGCCGAGCAGGTGGCTCTTGCCATAGCGCGAGGAAATGAAATCGGCGATCGAGGTGATGCGGTTGGCCTTGACGATGCGGATCATCTTGAGCAGCACGAACCAGCCGAGCGCCATCACCAGCGTCGGCCCGAGGTAGACCGGCAGGAAGCCGATTCCCGACACCGCGGCGCGCCCGACGCTGCCGTAGAAGGTCCAGGTGGTGCAATAGACGGCCATCGAGAGCGCATAGATGGTCGGGTTGGCAATCAGCGATCGCCCCTGGTCGGCGCGCTTGTCGCCCCACCAGGCGACGGCAAACAGCAGCCCGAGATAGAGCAGCGAAACGGCGATCAGGACCGGTGCGTCGAGCATCGCTTACCTGAAACGGCCTTCGATGGCCCAGGCCATGACGGCGATGACGACGCTCCAGGCGAAAAAGACATAGGCGAAGATCAGCGGCATCCCGAACACTTCGGTCGACCGATCGAAAATCGCAAGAAGCGGATAATTGAACAGCAGACAACCCAACAGGAAAGCCGCGATCAGTCGGTCTCCAGCCAGTATCCTGCGATGCATGTCAGCCTCCCGTAGCTTGCGTTCGTCTAAGTGGTGGCAGCCGCCGGTCTCGTCCGGCCCTGCTGCCCGGTCGATCAGCCGTCGGCCGACCCTGCTGTGGTTCATCCCTTGCCGAAGAATTCTCATGATCGGCTCCGCTGCCGACCCGCAGCCCACCCGGCAGCGCCTGCAGCGAGATCGCACCCGGCCCCCGCCAATGGGCATCGTCCGCATTGTCATCAATCGGCCGCGGCGACGCAATGCCTTTCCATCGCCAGCGATGCGTCCGGAATGAGAGAGCCTGACCCGCTGCGGCCGCGCGCAGGATATGCAAGTCGGCGGTAAAATGCCGGGCTTTCCCTCTTGTACGATCACCCTCAACCCTCAGCGCCTGCACGACGCGCACCATCACTCAAGGAAATAGCGCCATGACCCTGGACGAAAAGAGCTGGCAGAAAAAGCTTGCCCGCAAACGCAAGGCGCAGGCAAGCCGAAAGACGCTGCCCGAGCACGGCAATCCGCTCGCACCGACGCAGGTGGCGCAAAGGCCGATCCACGATTCGCTGGTGGCGAGCGAGCTCTTCGCCCATGGCATCGGCCTCGCCGCCCTCGCCCGCAGGCTGCCCGACGGCAACATCGCCCTCGCCGCCTTTCTCGTGGATATCTACTGCCTCGGGGTCAAGAACGCTTTCTATCGCGTCGTTTCGCCCGAACACTGGACGCAGTTCTTGCATCACGCCCCTTTCGAAGCGATCGCCCCCCCCTGTCTGCGCAAGCTCGTCGAAGGCGCCGTCGCTTATGCCCGGGATCTCGGCCTGCCGGCGCATGCCGACTACGCCCGCGCGGCGCAACTGTTCGGGACCATCGACGCTGCCGAGTGTCCGCGAAACTACGTGTATGGTCAGGACGGCAAGCCGTTCTACGTCAGCGGGCCGAATGAAACCCCGGCGCAATCGCGGCGCATCCTCAATACCTTGTCGCGTCGACTCGGTGCGGACGGCTTCCACTACATGGCCCAGGTCAGCGCAGCGGACCTGATCGGGCAGATTGCCGACGACGAGCCGGAACAACTCGGGCCACGTTGACCCCGCGGGTCGCTCTTGATACGCCGGCCGGCATGTAACCATCGCTGTTTATTGCACCGCCAACCGGGAGAAAAAGACCATGCCAAAGAAATACCTGATCCGCCGCGACACGCCAACCTGGACCCTGCAGGTATGGCTGTCGTTCGGCCTTGCCGTTGCTGCCTGCACGATTGGCGTCTGGAACATGCCGAGCCAGGAACTCGACCGCGCCTTTCTGGCGGTCGGCTTCTGCTTCTGCCTCTTCGCCTCCTTTACCCTCGCCAAGATGATTCGGGACAACCGCGACGAGCAGATCGACACCAGCGCCTGGGTGATCACGGTCTGGGTGGGTTTCGCGCTGGCCGTGACACTCACCGCCTGGGGACTCTTCCGGATGGCGATCGGCGACTGGGAAAAAGGCTACATGGTCGTCGCCTGGCTTTTTCTGATCAACACCGTCTTCAGCGTCGCGAAACTGGTGCGCGACAAGCAGGAAGCGGATTTGATCGAGGGCGTCGCCGACAGCGGACAGCGATCCCTCACGGACGGCACGGCGGAAAACTGAAGGGCGCGCTCGACCCGCTTCTCGTCGGACGCTGAGGCCAGCCGTTCGCTGGCTCCGCTTACTGCTTGGTCCTGACGAAAGCCTCGTGGTTGGCGAGCGCCCGCGCCTTGCTGGCGGCGATTCCGGTCAGCGTTCGCTGCAGACGGGCGTGCAGGATCTCGAGTTGACGGCAGAGCGATTGCTCGGCGGTGCTGCCCTCCTCGCGCACGCCGCCGGCCGCACGCGCCGCCTCGACGTAATGGCGGCAGGCATCGGGCAGGTAGCGGGTAACCATTTCCTGAATGAAAAAGGTTTCTTCGACCCCGATGTCGCTCGCATCGGAGTCGGCCAGCGCCACGATCGCCCGCGCGAGCGTTTCCTTGATCGCGGCGAGCGCCCCCAGCGCAGCGGGCGGCAAATCCCCGGAGACCTTTGCGAGGTAGGCGTCGAGCAGCGCAACATCGCGCGTCAACTCACCGGCGCAGCCGTTCTGGGTGGCCCGGTGCGCCCTCCTTTGCCATGCATTGAGAGGGCAAAGGCGACCGGACTCAGCCGCCAAACTGCCGGCTCAGACCGGCAACGCTGGCCACGAGTTGATCGAGGTCGGGCATCTCACCGTTCGGCGTGACGCGATCGACCACTTCCGGCAGCAGCTGCGACAGCCCTGTGGCGGTATCGGCTTCGCTGACCCCGACCCGACGAGCGATCTGTGACAGCGTGTCGCTGCCGAAGACCTGGCCGATGGCCTCGGGCGAGATCGGCAGGTTCTGGCCGCTACCCACCCACGAAGCGGCCTGCTCGGCAAAACCCGCCCGCTGGAACTGTTCGAGCAGCCCGCCCAACCCGCCCAACCCACCCACTCCACTCGCGCCACCCGTTCCTCCCGATCCACCGAGCAGGCCACCGAGAGCGGCACCCACCAAGCCGCCCGCGCCGGCGTTCCCGCCGCCGAGCATGCCGCCGAGCACGTTGGCGAGTCCTCCGCCGCTACCGCCCTGGCGGTTGATCAGCATTTCCAGAACGACCGGCAGCAGCGACTTCAGCAAACTGCCGCCGCCCAGCCCGCCGCCGGGCGCCTGCGCCGCGCCAGTCGATGCTCCCAGAAGATTGCCCAAAATGCCATCAAGGGGTCCCATTCGATACTCCTTCTGTGTTGAATTACGGATTTTAGTATTATCGATGATACGCAGTCCCATGGCTTGTCGCGGATCGCTTTGTGCGCAGACTCACTTGATTCAACAAGGAGGATGAAATGCTTAATCCAACGATCGAAACCTGGCTCAAGCATGCTCCCCAGCCAGGGCCGCTACCGCCCACAGCCAGGTATCACGTCTTCATCAGCTACCGATCGGTCAATCGATCGTGGGTTCTGCAACTCTACGACCTGTTGCGCGAACTGAACTACGAGGTCTTTCTCGACCAGTATGTGCTCGCCGCTGCCGCTCCGCTGGCCCTGAGTCTCAATGAAGCCCTCGACAGCAGCGTTTCGGCGATCCTCATCTGGTCGTCGTCGTTCGAGGACTCGGAGTGGTGCAAGAAGGAGTACAACACGCTCGAAACGAAAGAGAATTCAGGCAGCGGATTTCGCTACGTGATCGCCAAGGTGGATGAGACCCCGCTGCCCGGATTCCCGTCAGGCAAGATTTACGTCGACTTCTCGCAGAATCCGGACGGCCCGACCGGTGACGGACTGCTGCGCGTGATCTGTGGTTTACAGGGTAAACCGCTCACCCCCGAGGCAGTCACGCTCGCCGCGCAGGTCGACGACGCGATGCGTACGGCGCGCGCGCAAATCAGGGCAGCGCGCGGCAATGGTGATCTCGATCGGCTGGGCGAGCTTGCCAGATCGACCGGCCTCGCCTGGCAAACGTCACCTGCCCTCGCCTGCGAAGCTGCCGATGCGCTGATTGCGCTCGGCAAACCGCTGTTGGCCTTGCCCATTCTTCTCGACCTGCAATCCCGCTTTCCACGCGCCTTGCGGCCCCGGCAACTGGAAGGGCTTGCCCTGGCACGAATGAAGAACTGGCAAGGGGCTCAGCGCATCCTGGGTGAACTGTACGCGGCCGGCGAGATCGATCCCGAAACCCTCGGCATCTATGCCAGAACGTGGATGGACCGCTACAACGCCACCCGGCAAAAGCTGTATCTGCTGAAGTCGAGAGACCTCTACCGGCAGGCTTTCGAAGCGGCGCCCCGCGACTACTACACGGGGATCAACGCCGCAGCGAAGAGCCTTCTCCTCGGCGAAAAGGAGACCGCAGCACAACTCGCAAAGCGGGTCGAATCGCTGGTCGGTCACGACGCGACACCTGGTGACTACTGGCGCAGCGCAACCGTCGCCGAAGTCCAGTTGCTGCAAGGCAACCTGGCGACTGCCGCGGCGCGTTATCTCGAGGCCGTGCTGATCGCCCCCGAAGATCACGGCTCGCATCAATCCACGCGGGCACAGGCCGTCCTGCTGCTCGCCGCGCTGGCGGCTTCGCGGGCAGATTCTCGACGGCTGCTGGCCGCCTTCGATCATGACGGATGCAGTGACCAGGGGTAGAATGCGGCGCTTTGCGAAAAGCCTGCGCCGCCATGAACCGTTCCCCCAATCTCGAGCGAGAGGAATTCACGGCGGGAGTGCGCGATACGCTGCCGCTGATGCTCGGCGCGCTGCCCTTCGCGCTGATCTACGGCGCCGTTGCCGCCACCTCGGGCCTCTCGATGGCGGCGGCGATTGCCATGTCGGCGCTGGTCTTCGCCGGCTCGTCGCAGTTCATCGCGATTGGCCTCGTGGCCGCACAGACGCCGGTCGCGATCATTGTCCTGACGACGCTGATCGTCAATCTCCGCCACCTGCTCTATAGCGCCACGCTGCTGCCCTACCTCAGGGATCTGCCGCAGAAATGGCGCATCCCGCTCGCCTTCTGGCTGACCGACGAGACCTTCGCGGTGACCGTCCACCGCTTTCAGCGAACGGATGCCTCGGCCTGCAAACACTGGTACCAGTTCGGCTCGTCGATCGCCATGTATCTCAACTGGCAGTTCTGGTGTTTCCTCGGCCTGGTCCTTGGCAACCGGATTCCCGACGCGCAGAGCTGGGGGCTCGATGTCGCCATGCCGGTCACCTTCATCGGCATGATCATCCCCTTCGTCCGCACGCTGCCGGCTGTCGTCTGCGTGCTGACCGCCGGCGCCGCCTCGCTGCTCACTTTGGCGATGCCCTACAAGCTCGGCATCGTGGTTGCCGCGTTTGCCGGCATCAGTGCCGGCCTGATGGCGCAACGCGCGACCCGCGCAGGCCGGGTGACACAGCGATGAGCGCCGACGAAGTCTCGATGATTGCCGGGATGGTGGCCGTCACCTTCGGCATCCGCTATGTGCTCTTCGCCGTGGCCGACCGGATTCGCCTGGCGCCGTGGATCGAAGGCGCCCTGAAGTTCATCCCGCCGGCCGTCCTCACCGCCATCACCCTGCCCGCCGTGCTCCTGCCGAAAGGCGAGTGGTACCTTTCGCCGGCCAATCCCTACCTGGTCGCCGCGCTCCTCAGCCTGGCGGCCGGCCTGCTCACGCGCAACCTGCTGGCGACCATCGCCATCGGCCTCGCGGGATTCGTCGTGCACCGCTTCGTCTTCTAGCCCGGGCAAGCGCAAGGCGCAAATCCAGGCCGCGCTCGCGAGAACCCGGCAGCGGCTCGCGCCGGCGATCGAGCCCCCGGCGGGCAACCGCCTATCAGCGCTCGCCCGAGCGCTTGCGCAGCATCTCGATGATCATCGCTGCCGTCTGCTCGATCGAGCGGCGGCTGGCGTCGATCACCGGCCAGCCGCGGCGGACGAACAGACGGCGTGCTTCGAGGATCTCCTTGCGCAGACCGTCGAGGTCGGCATAGTCGGTGTTCATCTCGTCCTTGAGCGCCACCAGGCGCGCCGTGCGGACCACCGCCAGCCGCGCCGGATCGACGGTCAGCCCGACGATCAGCGGACCGCTCGCGCGCAACAGCCCGAACGGCGGTGGCGCACCCGGCACCAGCGGCACATTGGCCGCCTTGATGCCGCGCGAGGCGAGATACATGCAGGTCGGCGTCTTGGTCGACCGGGAGACGCCAACGACGATCACGTCGGCGCCATCGAGATCATCGCCGCCAATCCCGTCGTCGTGCGCCAGGGTATATTTCATCGCTTCGACGCGGCGGAAGTAGTCCTCGTCGAAAGCGTCACCCGAACTGATGTGAGTCCTCACGACGGCGCCGGTGTACTCGGCAAGGCCACTGACCAGCGGCTCGAGTGCGAACTGGAACGGCACGGCGAGCCGCCGGCAGCCTTCTTCGAGCGCTGCGCGGACGTCGCTGTGGCTGATGCTGTGCAGGACGTAGCCGGGCGAAGTGGCAAGCACGCCGAGGATTTCAGGCACCTGATCGAGACGGCGGACCATCTTCCACAGCCGCCGTCTGACCTCGACCCCTTCGAGCTGAGTGACCGCGTTGCGCGCCAGCATTTCGACCAGTTCGCCAGAGGCATGCGAAATCAGATGCAGAACGAGCGAGCGACCCTCCACGATCCTCTCCTTTGTGCACCCGTTCAGCGGTGATAGCCGCCGTCGAGGCGCAGCACGCTGCCGTTGATCATGACGTTCTTGAGAACATGGAGAACCAGCATGGCGAACTCGGCCGGGTCGCCGAAACGGTGCGGAAACGGGATCTGCCGGGCGAGTCGGGAGTCGAGGTTCTTTTCCATGTCGAACAGCGTCTGCGTGCCGAACAGCCCCGGGGCAATGCCGACGACGCGGATGCCGAGCGGACCGAGTTCACGCGCCGCCGGCAGGATCATGCTGACGACGCCGCCCTTCGAGGCCGAATAAGCCGCCTCGCCGCTCTGTCCTTCGTAGGCCGAAACCGATGCCGTCGACAGGATGACGCCGCGTTCGCCATTGGCCATCGGCTGCAGCCGCGCCATGTCGGCAGCCGCCAGGCGCATCATGTTGAAGGTCGAGATCAGATTGACCTCGACCAGTTTACGGAAATCCTCCAGCGGCATCGGTCCATTGGCCCCGACGATCGGCTCGAAGTGACCGCGGCCGACGCAGTGCACCAGCACGCGGGCGGCGCCATTCGCGTCGCGCGCAGTGGCGAGCGCCTGCTCCGCCGACTGCGAATCGGCAACGTCACAGTGAATGGCGAGAGCGCCAATCTCGTCGCCGACCTTCTGCACGCCTTCGGCGTCGATGTCGATCACCGCCACCCGGGCACCCGCCTCGGTGAGGTAACGCGCCGTCTCGGCGCCCAGCCCCGACGCTGCGCCGGTGACGACTGCCGAACATGCCCACAGATCCATCTCACTTCTCCCAGTTCCGCCAGCCGGTCGCGCCAACGCCAGCGCGCATTATCGTGCCTCGTCGATCGGCGCGCAAACGCTTGGCCGAGCGCTCGCAGCGCAATGATGAACCGTCATCAAACTGTCACAGAACAGTCAAATAATCACTTCGTCGTCCCGACCCCATCTCGCCACGGAGGCTTAGCATGAAGCGCAATCCAACCGCCCCAGGGCCCGCAACGCCCCTGCTCACGACCATCGTTTTGTCCACCTTGATCACTTTCAGTCCGCTCGCCACCGCTGCCGACCCGGTCGTCAAGATCGACGGCTCGAGCACGGTCTATCCGATTACCGAGGCCGTGGCACAGGAGTTTCAGCGGGCCAAGCTGCACGAAGTTCACGTCAATATCGGCGTTTCAGGAACCAGCGCCGGTTTTGCCAAGTTCTGCCGCGGCGAAACCGACATTTCGAGCGCCTCGCGACCGATCCTGAAAAAGGAAATGGACGAATGCGCCAAGGCCGGCGTGCGTTTCTACGAAATGCCACTCGCCTACGATGCGCTGACCGTCGTGGTCCACCCGCAGAACAGCTTCGTCAATAGTCTGAGCATCGCTGATCTGAGGAAACTCTGGGAGCCGGGCGCGCAGGGCAGGATCAACACCTGGAAAGACCTCAACCCGGCGTGGCCCGCGCAGAAAATCACGCTCTATGCACCAGGCACCGATTCGGGCAGTTCCGAGTTCTTCACCGAAGTCGTCGTGGGCACGACCAAAGCCAGCCGCACCGACGTCAGTACGGCCGAAGACCACGCGGTGCTCGCCGAACGAATCGCCGCTGACAAGGACGCGCTCGGCTATCTGAGCCTCGACTACTATGTCGAAAACCAGAGCCGGCTGAAACCGGTGGCCATCAGCGAAGGCAAGCCCTCGGCAGCCGTCCTGCCGACGGTGCAGAATATCCGTAACGGCAGCTATCAGCCGCTATCGCGTCCGATCTTCCTCTACGTCAGCGAAAAGTCGCTCGAAAAACCCGCCGTCAAGGACTTCATCGATTTCTGTATGGCGAACGCACCGCGGCTGGTGGTCGAAGCGAACTACCTGCCCCTGCCGCCCAGGGCGTACAGCGAGAACCTCGAACGTATCCCGGCCCGCAAGGTGGGGAGCGTCTATGGCGGTGAGAACCGCGAGCGCATGCGGCCCGGCGACGCGCTGCAGATTTTCAGGGCATTGCTGCACGGCTCCTGAACCCCTTCGGCAAGACAGTCCCTACCCTTTCCCTTGTTTTATCCCTGTCCCCGCATCCTCTCATGGAGAACCGAATGTCATCATCAACCCCGCCTCCGGGCGTTGACCCGATCGCCTTGGCGGCCGAAGAGCTCAGGCTCACAAGACTCGCCCAGGCCGCTATGCCCAAGCGCCAGCAGAAGGCCGGAAAAAAAGCCGGCAAGGATAATGAGTCGAAGACTGTCCGCTGCCAGTTGCGGATCACCCAGGACGAAAACCAGAAACTCGTCCGACTGAAGAAGCAGCTCGCCCGCCATGGCGCCGACACCAACCGGAAACAACTCGTCCGCGCCGGCCTCCTGCTCCTCTCCCATCTCGAAGGCACCGACCTGAAAACGGCGATACGCGACGTCATCGCCCCGGAACCGACGAGCCGCGAAGGCGAATAGACCGCCCAGCGAACCTGCTGCGCGTCCTCGGCGCGCGGCTTTCCATACGCCTCCCATGTCACCTGCCTTGGCGAACGGTCAGGCGGCCCGACGGCAGCCGCGCCAGCGGTCATCAAGCTGTCACACGGCCGGAGAATAATTCGGTCATACGCTTTCATCCAACCACCGACAGGAGTTCATCATGAGTCGTCCATGGCACAGGTATGCCGTCTCTTCGATCACTTTGCTGACTGCCATCGGCTTAACCACGTCGCTGCGTGCCGCGCCGCCGGTGGTCAAGATCGATGGGTCGAGTACCGTTTTTCCGGTCACCGAAGCGGTCGCCGAAGAGTTTCAGAAAGCCCGCAAGGGCGCTGTCAATGTCACCGTCGGCATCTCCGGCACCGGCGGCGGTTTCAAGAAATTCTGTCGGGGGGAATCCGACATCGCCAATGCCTCGCGGCCGATCTCGCGCAAGGAAATGGACGAGTGCGCCAAGACCGGTATCCGCTACTACGAAATGCCCATCGCCTACGATGCCCTGACCGTGATGGTCAACCCGCAGAATACCTTCATCAAAAGCATGACCGTCGCCGAGTTGAAGAAGATCTGGGAACCGGCTGCACAGGGCAAAATCAACAATTGGAAGGAGGTGAACCCGGCCTGGCCCGACCAGAAGATCACGCTTTACGGCGCCGGATCGGACTCCGGCACCTTTGACTACTTTACCGAAGCGATCGTCGGCAAGGCGAAATCGAGCCGCGGCGACTTCACCGCTTCGGAGGACGACAACATTCTCGTCCAGGGCATCTCCGGTGACAAGGGCGCGCTCGGCTACTTCGGCTTCGCCTACTACATCGAAAACCAGAAGAAGTTGAAGGCCGTCGCCATCGACGCCGGCAAAGGGCCGGTCGCGCCAACCCCGGAGAACGTCGACAACGGCAGCTATCAGCCGCTGTCACGGCCGATCTTCATCTACGTCAGCGAGAAGTCGCTCGAAAAGCCGGAACTGCGCGATTTCATCGACTTCTACATGAAGCATGCGCCGCAGCTGGTCAGGGAAGTCAAATACATCCCGTTGCCGCCGAAGGCCTATGCGGGCAACCTCGAGCACGTGGCAAAGAAGAAGCTGGGCACCGTTTTCGGCGGCCAGAACGAAGTCGGCCTGACCATCGAGCAGTTGATGAAGCGTGAAGCGCAGCTCTGAAAGTTGCTGTCGACCGAACCCGGCGAGCCGGCGCCAGCACTGCCCGGCCGCTTTCTTGCCAACTTCCGTCATCTGGGGCTCGTACGATGAGCAGCATTCCCCTCAAACGTTCTCCGCAACCGACCGCGCCACTCGCCGGCAGCGGGCTCGCCGCATCCTCGATGAAACTGCGTCGGCACCTCAAGGAGCGCAGCATCGAAGCGCTCCTGCTGCTGGCGGCGCTGGTCTCGGTGTTCACGACGCTCGCGATTGTCGCGATTCTCGTCTGGGAGTCGATCGCCTTCTTCCGCACCGTCCCGCTGGTCGATTTCCTGACCGACACGCAATGGACGCCGCTCTTCGATGACGCCCACTTCGGCATCATCGCGCTCCTCTCGGGAACCCTGACGACGACCCTGGTGGCGCTGCTGGTGGCGATCCCGCTGGGCACCGTGCTTGCCATCTACCTCTCCGAGTTCGCGCCTTTTCGTCTCCGTGAAGTGGCCAAGCCCTTTCTCGAGATGCTCGGCGGCGTGCCGACGATCGTCTACGGCTACTTCGCCCTGCTCTTCGTTACCCCGCTGCTGCAGCGCATCCATCCCGGGCTGCCCGGCTTCAACATGCTCTCGGCCGGGCTGGTGATGGGCATCATGATCGTCCCGTATGTGAGTTCGCTGTCAGAGGACGCGATGCGCGCGGTGCCGATGAACATGCGCGAAGCGTCGTACGCGATGGGCGCGACGCGCCTGCAGACGGCGCTCTTTGTCGTCACGCCGGCGGCGCTCTCGGGCCTCGCCTCGTCGTACATTCTCGGCATCTCGCGTGCCGTCGGCGAAACGATGGTCGTCGCCATCGCTGCCGGCATGCAGCCGAACTTCTCCTTCAATCCTGCCGAGCCGGCGGCAACGATCACCGCCTACATCGTTCAGGTGGCCCTCGGCGACCTGCCGCACGGTTCGATCGGCTATCAGACGATCTTCGCCGCCGGACTGACTCTGCTGTTGATCACCCTGCTGTTCAACATCATTGGCCACCTCCTGCGCAAACGTTTTCGTGAGGCCTACTGAAAATGACCACCCGTTCACCCGCCGGACTCGCCACCCCAACCGCCGAACCCCTCCCGGCCCCCGGGATCGAGGAGATTCGTCGCCTGATTGCCCGCCACCGAACCTGGGACTGGCTGTTCGGCATCCTCGGCGTGTTCGCCCTGATGTTCGCCGTGCTGGTCTTTGCCACCCTTTTCGGCCAGATGCTGCAGAACGGTCTGCCACATCTTTCGTGGGATTTCTTCACCAGCTTCCCGTCCCGGCGGGCGGCCAGCGCCGGTATCCTCTCGGCCTGGGTGGGCACCATTCTGGTCATGCTGGTGACCGCGCTGGTGGCCGTTCCGCTCGGCGTCGGCGCCGGCATCTACCTCGAAGAATACGCGCCGAAAAACCTGCTCACCGACATCATCGAGATCAACGTGACCAACCTCGCCGGCGTGCCGTCGATCATCTACGGCCTGCTGGCGCTCGGCTTGTTCGTCTACCAGTTCGGCCTCGGCCAGAGCATCGCCGCCGCCGGCCTGACGCTCGCCCTCCTGATCCTGCCGGTGGTCATCGTCGCCACCCGCGAGGCGATTCGCACCATCCCGCAGAACATCCGCGAAGCGGCCTATGCCTGCGGCGCCACCCGCTGGCAGGTCGTCGCGCAGCACATCATCCCTTATTCGCTGCCGGGAATCATGACCGGCGTGATCATCGGCCTCGCGCGGGCGATCGGCGAAACCGCGCCGATCATCACCATCGGCGCGCTGACCTTCATCGCCTTCCTGCCACCTTCGCCTTTCGGCAATCCTGACCATCTCCTCTCGTTCGAATGGCTCTCGGCGCCGTTCACGGTGATGCCGATCCAGATGTTCAACTGGATCTCGCGCCCCGAGGAGGCCTTTCAGGCCAACGCCGCTGCCGCCGGACTGGTGCTGGTCGTGATGACCTTGTCGATGAATGCAGTCGCCATCTGGATCCGTTACCACTTCCGCAAGAAAATCAAATGGTGAGCCCACGGCTCGCAAGACAAGGATGACCATCGTGAGCACTCTCAGTACCCTCCCGGCTAAAGCACCGGGCGAGATGAAGGCGCAGGTCAATGCGCTCAGCTTCTACTACGGCGATTTTCAGGCCCTCAGGAACATCGACTTTCCGGTCGAGAAGAACCAGGTCACGGCGCTGATCGGCCCTTCGGGCTGCGGCAAATCGACCTTCCTGCGCTGCTTCAACCGCATGCACGACCTTTACCCGAACATGCGCTACGAAGGCGAGATCCTGCTCTATCCCGACGGGGTGAACATCGTCGACCGACAGGTCGATCCGATCGAGGTGCGCATGCGCATCTCGATGGTTTTCCAGAAACCGAACCCGTTTCCGAAGTCGATCTACGAGAACGTCGCCTACGGCCTGCGGGTGCGCGGCGTCCGCCACCGCCAGCGCATCGACGAGAAGGTCGAAGAAGCGCTGCGTGCCGCCGCCTTGTGGAGCGAGGTCAAGGACCGCCTCAACGACCTCGCTTTCAACCTCTCCGGTGGCCAGCAGCAGCGCCTCTGCATCGCGCGCGCGCTCGCCACCGATCCCGAGATCCTGCTCTTCGACGAACCGACCTCGGCGCTCGACCCGATCGCCACGGCGAAAATCGAGGAACTTGTAGATGAACTCAAGGAAAAGGTGACGATTCTGATCGTCACCCACAACATGCAGCAGGCCGCGCGGGTTTCGGCCTACACCGCGTTCATGTACATCGGCGAGTTGATCGAGTTCGACGATACCAAAAAAATCTTTACCAACCCCTCCTCCAAGCTGACCGAGGAATACATCACCGGCCGTTTCGGTTAAGCTTCGGCGGCGCGGTCCTGCGGCTCAGTGCCGTCGACGTCGCCTTCCCACCCCCGATGGGTCATTGCAGGTCGTTACCCGCGGAGCTTTCCCCTCATGAAGCAGATCTTCGACCGCTGGCAGGCAAAAGACGGCAGCTGGCTCGCCATGCGCCGCATGCACCCAAGCGACGCGCCCTTGCTCAAGGACTCGCTCAACCAGCTGTCGGCAAGCGCCCGGCGCAACCGTTTCTTTGCCTCGATCGCCGAGTTCTCCGATGCTGCGGTGCAACAACTGGTCGATGTCGATCCCGAAAAGACCTACCCGCTGGTCGTCCTGCGGACGGTGGACGGGATGCCGGTCCCGATCGCCGGCGGCCGCCTGATCGAGGAGGATGACGGCAGTTCCTGCTCGTTTTCCCTGCTCGTCGGCGATGACTGGCAAGGTCTGGGAATCGGACGCCGGATCCTCAAAGCGCTGCTGCGCGAAGCGGCGCGACGCCGCCTGCGCCAGATGTACGGACACGTGCTGAGCGACAACCAGCCAATGCTCAGGCTCGCCCGTTCGCTGCGCTTCGTGGTGCTCAATAGCGATGAGGGTGGCGATGTGCTGACGGTCGTTCATGACCTCCCGGTCGCATCCCGGGGCCGCCGGCGAGGCTTTTTCGGCAGGCTCTTCCGCAAATAAGCCGGAGGAATGTCAGCACCGTCTTGACGTTTTCTTGATGCGGACGCTTCCTTTCTTGTCATCGTTTTGACACCCGTTTTCCTACCATAGGGATGTCCAAATACCAACCAGGGAGGAAATCATGGATCTGGCCTATCTTGCCATCATCGGGCTGTTCTTCGCCCTGATGATCGGCTTCGCCGTCGGCTGTGCCAAGCTGGAAGGTCGCAGATGAACTGGCTATACGTTCTCAGCGGTATCGTCGCCGCCGGCCTGCTGGTCTATCTGATCGCTGCGCTGCTCAGCCCCGAGGACTTTTCATGAACTCACATGCCTGGATTCTTCTCGGACTCTTTCTGGCGGTTCTGCTATTGACCGTCAAGCCGATGGGTCTCTACATCGCCCATGTGATGGCAGGGCGCTTCCGCTTCGGCGGTAAAATCGAAAGACCGCTCTATCGGCTGTGCGGGATCAAACAGGACGAGGAGATGGGTTGGCTGAACTATGCCTTCGCCATCCTGCTCTTCAACCTGCTCGGCGTTCTGGCCGGGTATACCCTGCAACGCCTGCAAGCCGGGCTACCGCTCAATCCGCAGGCTTTTGCCAGTGTCAGCCCGGACTCCGCCTTCAACACGGCACTGAGCTTCGCCACCAACACCAACTGGCAAGGCTATGGTGGCGAATCGACGATGAGCTACCTGACGCAGATGCTGGCGCTGGCAGTGCAGAACTTCTTCTCCGCCGCCACCGGAATTGTCGTGGTCATCGCTCTGCTGCGCGGTTTTGCCCGGCATACGGCCAAAACCGTGGGTAACGCCTGGGTCGATCTGACACGCAGCACGCTTTACGTCCTGTTGCCCATTTCCCTCATTTACGCCGTATTCCTGACCAGTCAGGGCGTCGTCCAGAACTTCGACGCTTATCAGGAAGTCGCAACGCTGGAAGTCACCCGGTACGAGACGCCGAAACTGGATGCCGCAGGGCAGCCGGCAAAAGATGAAAAGGGCGTCGCGCTGACTGAATCGGCGCAAACCTCCACCCAGACGCTGGCTATGGGCCCGGTCGCGTCTCAGGAAGCGATCAAGTTGCTGGGCACCAACGGGGGTGGCTTCTTCAATGCCAACTCGGCGCATCCGTTTGAAAACCCGACGCAGCTCTCCAACTTCATCCAGATGCTGTCGATCTTCCTGATCCCGGCTGCACTGTGCTTCACTTTCGGGAGCATGGTGGGCGATACCCGCCAGGGGTGGGCCGTGCTCGCCGCCATGACCCTGGTGTTCGTGGTTCTGGCTGCTGCAACCCTGTATTTTGAACAGCAGGCCAATCCGCTGCTGACGCAACTGGGTGTCGATCCGTCCGCGGGCAACATGGAAGGCAAGGAAACACGTTTCGGCATTGCCGAATCCGGGTTGTTCGCCGCCATCACCACTGCCGCTTCTTGTGGAGCGGTCAATGCCATGCACGACTCATTCACGCCCTTGGGCGGCATGGTGCCGATGGTGCTGATACAACTTGGCGAAGTCATCTTCGGCGGGGTCGGCAGCGGGCTCTACGGCATGCTGATCTTCGCCATCCTGGCGGTCTTCATTTCCGGCCTGATGATCGGCCGCACGCCGGAATATCTGGGCAAAAAGATCGAAACCTACGAGATGAAGATGAGCTCGATGGTCATTCTGGTGACGCCACTGCTGGTGCTGACCGGCACTGCCATTGCCGTGATCGTCAGCGATGGCCGGGCGGGGATCGCCAACCCCGGTGCACATGGTTTCTCGGAAATCCTCTATGCCTTCACATCGGCCGCCAACAACAACGGCAGCGCTTTCGCTGGCCTGTCAGCCAACACGCCGTTCTACAACATCATGCTCGGGTTTGCCATGTGGTTCGGCCGCTTCGGGGTCATCGTGCCGGTGCTGGCCATTGCCGGTTCATTGGCCGCCAAGAGGCGTCTGGCCGTCAACGAAGGCACATTGCCGACGCATGGAGCGCTGTTCGTGACCCTGCTGATCGGCGTCGTGCTGCTGGTTGGCCTGCTGAATTATGTTCCGGCGCTGGCTCTGGGTCCGGTCATCGAGCACATCGTGCTCATGCTTTCTCACTGAGCCACGGGAGATAGAAATGACACGCAAGACGTTCACGCTGTTTGATCCTGCCCTTGCCGGTCCGGCCATTCTTGATGCCTTCAGGAAACTGAGTCCGATCGTTCAATGGCGCAATCCGGTGATGTTCGTGGTTTATGTGGGCAGTCTCCTGACCACTATCCTCTGGTTGCAGGCACAAATCGGGCAAGGCGATGCCCCGGCCGGATTCATCCTCGCCGTCGCACTCTGGTTATGGTTCACGGTCCTCTTCGCCAACTTCGCCGAAGCTCTGGCCGAAGGGCGCAGCAAAGCCCAGGCCAGTGCCTTGCGCGGCCTCAAAAGGGAAACCTGGGCCAGGAAGTTACTGGAAGCACGTTTCGGTGCCCCATGGAAAATGGTGCAGGCCACCGATCTGCGCAAAGGCGACGTGATCCTGGTCCAGGCGCACGAACTGATTCCGGCAGATGGCGAAGTCATCGAAGGCGTTGCCTCGGTGGATGAATCCGCCATCACCGGCGAATCGGCGCCCGTCATCCGTGAATCAGGCGGCGACTTCTCGTCCGTCACCGGCGGGACGCGGGTATTGTCCGACTGGATCGTCGTGATGGTCATGGTCAATCCTGGCGAAACCTTCGTCGACCGCATGATCGCCATGGTGGAAAACGCCAAGCGTCAGAAGACGCCCAACGAAATCGCCCTCACCATTTTACTGGTGGCACTGACCATCGTCTTCCTGGTGGTCACTGTCACGCTCCTGCCTTTCTCGATTTTTGGCGCCGATCTGGCTCAGGAGGCTGCGGAGGCGGGCGCGCCGGTCACCATCACCGTCCTGATTGCTCTGCTGGCGTGCCTCATCCCGACGACCATTGCCGCTCTGCTCTCGGCCATCGGCGTCGCCGGCATGAGCCGCATGATGCAAGCCAACGTTATCGCCACCTCGGGCCGCGCCGTCGAAGCAGCGGGCGACGTCGATGTCCTGCTGCTCGACAAGACGGGTACGATCACGCTGGGCAACCGTCAGGCTTCGGCTTTTCTGCCGGCCGATGGCGTCAACGAAGCGACTCTGGCTGATGTTGCACAACTCGCGTCACTTGCCGACGAGACACCTGAAGGCCGCAGCATTGTCGTCCTCGCCAAGCAGCGCTTCCAGCTGCGCGAACGGGATATTCACGGTCTCGATTCGCACTTCGTGCATTTCTCGGCCAACACCCGCATGAGCGGGGTAGACATGGTCGACCGCCAGATACGCAAGGGCGCGGCAGAGGCCGTCAAGAAACACATGGAAGCACTGGGCGGCAACTTCCCCAAATCGGTCAGCGCAAGAGTCGAGGAAGTTGCCCGCCGCGGCAGCACACCGCTGGTGGTCGCCGACGGCACCAGCGTGCTCGGTGTCATCGAGCTCAAGGATGTCGTCAAGGGCGGCATCAAGGAGCGCTTTGCCGAACTGCGCAAGATGGGCATCAAGACCATCATGGTCACCGGCGACAACCGTGTAACCGCCGCTGCCATTGCCGCCGAAGCCGGGGTCGACGACTTCCTGGCCGAAGCGACCCCGGAAGCCAAGCTGGCACTCATTCGGCAGTATCAGGCCGAAGGGCGTCTGGTGGCGATGACCGGCGACGGCACCAATGACGCTCCGGCGCTGGCCCAGGCCGACGTGGCGGTGGCCATGAACAGCGGCACCCAGGCCGCCAAGGAAGCCGGCAACATGGTTGACCTGGATTCCAATCCGACCAAGCTCATCGAGGTCGTCGAGACCGGCAAGCAGATGCTGATGACGCGCGGTTCGCTGACCACCTTCAGCATCGCCAACGACATCGCCAAATACTTTGCCATCATCCCGGCGGCGTTTGTCACCACCTATCCGCAGCTCGCTGTCCTTAATGTCATGGGGCTGAGCAGCCCGTCATCGGCGATCCTCTCGGCGGTGATCTTCAATGCCCTGATCATCGTGATTCTCATCCCGCTGGCCTTGAAGGGCGTCAGGTACCGCCCGCTGGGCGCCGCGACGCTGTTGCGCCAGAACCTGATGATATACGGTCTGGGCGGCGTCATCGTTCCCTTCATCGGCATCAAGCTGATCGATCTGGTCCTGGCCGCCGTCGGTCTGGCATAGACTGGAGAATGCTCATGAATACGCTATTGCGTCCCGCCGTCAGCCTGTTCGTACTACTCACCCTGGTGACCGGCATCGCCTATCCGCTGCTCGTCACCGGCATCGCCAAAGCGGTTTTCCCCGAAGCGGCGAACGGCAGCCTGATCGTCAGGGATGGAAAAGCAGCAGGGTCGCGACTGATCGGCCAAAACTTCACCGACCCGGGATACTTCTGGGGCCGGCCATCGGCTACCTCGCCGATGCCCTACAACGCATCGGCTTCTGGCGGTTCGAATCTGGGACCCCTCAATCCGGCCTTGACTGAAGCCGTCAAGGGGCGAATCGACATATTGAAGGCGGCCACCCCGGGGAAGACGCAAGCGATTCCGGCCGATCTGGTCACCACCTCGGCCAGCGGTCTCGACCCCCATATCAGCCCAGCCGCCGCCGATTACCAGATCGAACGTGTTGCCAAAGCTCGTCAGCTTGATCCTGGAGCAGTCAGAGCACTGGTCGCCCAACACACCGAAGGCCGCCAATGGCGTATCTTCGGTGAACAGCGGGTAAATGTTCTTGAGCTCAATCTTGCGCTCAATGCCCTGTCCCGATAGCGAAGCGTCGTATAAGACCAAATTCAGTCATGGATAGCGAGCGCCCTGATCCCGACCGGTTGCTGGATCGTCTGAATGCCGACGAAGCCAAGGCAAAACGCGGCAAACTGAAGATTTTTTTCGGCGCGTCAGCCGGGGTCGGAAAAACCTACGCCATGCTGGGCGACGCCAGACAGCAACTTTTACAGGCTGTGGATGTGGTTATCGGCGTGGTGGAAACTCATGGTCGAATGGAAACCGAGATCATGACCGACGGCCTGGAGCGTTTGCCCCTGCGGGATTTTTCCTACCGGGATCGTGTTCTGAAGGAATTTGATCTGGACGGTGCGCTGGCGCGCAAGCCGAACATCATTCTGATGGACGAACTGGCCCATTCCAATGTGGCCGGCTCGCGTCACCCCAAACGCTGGCAGGATGTGGAGGAACTGCTGGCCGCTGGCATCAATGTGTATTCGACGGTCAATGTCCAGCATCTGGAGACCCTCAACGATATCGTCAGCGGCATCATCGGAATTCGCGTCTGGGAAACCGTTCCGGACCGGGTTTTTGATGACGCCAACGAAGTGATCGTGGTTGATTTCCCACCGGACGAGTTGCTTGAGCGCTTGCGTCAAGGCAAAGTGTATTTGCCGCAGCAGGCGGATCTGGCTTCGAAAAACTTTTTCCGCAAAGGCAACCTGCTGGCGCTGCGCGAGCTGGCGCTGCGCCGTACGGCCAACCGCGTGGATGGAGAAATGCAGGCTTACAGAAGCCGCAATTCGCTTTCGCCGGTGTGGCCCAACCGCGAATCGCTTCTGGCCTGTGTTGGCGAGAGCGAGCTGAGCGAGAAGATTGTCCGGGCCTGTGCTCGCCTGGCTGCGCAGCTCGATGTGCCATGGCACGCGGTTCATGTCGAAGCCGCCAGTCGGGCAACGAACGAGCGTCAGCGCCAGCACGTCCTCCGGATACTGAAGCTCGCTCAGGAGCTGGGAGCGACGACCGCGACCCTTGCCGCTCCAGCCATCGCTCCCGCCCTGGTTCGCTATGCCCGCGAACACAATCTTTCACGCCTGGTCATGGGACGGCCGGAGCACCGCTGGCGTTGGCCCTGGCAACGCACCCTCGGTGACACCATCGAAGGCGGGGTCGATGATCTGGATGTCCTGCGGATTGCGCTCCCCAGGACGACGCCGGCAAAAGCCGCCCCCTCGAACCAGCCTGAAGTTCGCGCCCGGATAAGCTGGAACGGCTATGCCGCCGCCTTGGCCGCTTGCGCCCTGACTGCACTATTGGCGACCCCCTTGCTGGGTGTGCTGGAGTTAACAAACATCGTCATGCTGTTCCTGCTGACCGTGATCGGTATTGCCCTGGTGTATGGCCGAGGCCCGGCAATTTTCGCCTCTTTTGTCGGCGTCGGTCTGTTTGACTTCTTCTTCGTTTCGCCCCGTTTCTCGTTTGTCGTTACCGATGCGCAATACCTCCTCACTTTTGCGGTGATGCTGATCATGGCTCTGGTCGTCGGCCAACTGATGGCGGGATTGAAGATTCAGGTGGCAGCGGTCACGGAGCGTGAGCAGCGCGTCAGCGGTCTCTATGAAATGGCGCGCGATCTGTCCGCAGCGCTGGTGGTCGAGCAGATCGCCGAAATTGGTACCCGCTTCCTCGTTCGGGAATTCGCAGCCAGGACGGCCGTTCTGGTGGCCGATGAGCAGGATCAACTCAAGGTGTTGCCGGGGGCCACGACCGAGGTCGATAAGGGCGTCGCGCAGTGGGCCTTCGAACGTGGGGAAGCCGCCGGACGGGGAACGGATACCCTGCCTGCCTGCAAGTGTCTGGTGCTTCCGCTGAAAGCCACGATGCGATTGCGCGGTGTGCTGGGGGTGGAGCTGAAAGGAACCGGATTACTGGGATCAGAACAGCGCCGTTTGCTCGACACCTGCGCATCGTTGATGGCCATCTCCATAGAGCGCATCCACTACATCGATGTCGCGCAAAAGACGACGCTGCAAATGGAATCGGAACGTCTGCGCAACTCGCTGCTCTCGACCATTTCGCACGATCTGCGAACGCCTCTGGCTGCATTGATCGGGTTGGCCGATACGGCTCAACTGACCAGGCCACCGCCGACCGAAGAGCAGCGGGAACTGATTCTGTCCATGCGCAATTCGGCAATGCGCATGACTGCACTGATCAACAATCTACTGGACATGGCACGCCTGGACTCCGGTGCGGTGCAATTGAATCGTCAGTGGCTACCTTTGGAAGAAGTGGTCGGCAGTGCATTCGGCGCCTGTGCATCACTGCTGGCAGGGCGTCCACTGAGAGTTCACCTGGCGCCCGACCTGCCGCTCTTGCATCTGGATGCTGTCCTGATCGAGCGCGTCCTGGTCAACCTGTTTGAGAACGCCGGAAAATATACGCCCGCACAGACCTCGGTCGCGATTGAAGCCCACGCTGAAACCGACTTCGTGGTGGTGACCGTCAGCGACCAGGGACCCGGTTTGCCGAGTGGACGGGAGAACGCCATTTTCGAAAAATTCGAGCGGGGCAAGAAGGGAGGTTCTTCCTCCGGTGTGGGCTTGGGGCTGGCCATTTGTCGAGCGATAATGCAGGCCCATGGCGGCTCGATTCGCGGTGAGACGCGAGTGGCAGGAGGAGCGAGCTTCATTCTGACCCTGCCGCGAGGCGAACCGCCGAGTGACGATGGCGGCACTGCCAACGCCGTTGAAACCCTTGCTGATTCGAACGCTATCAGATGAGCGAAATGCGGGCACGAGTATTGATCGTTGAGGACGAAGCCGACATCCGGCGCTTTGTCCGCATGGCTCTGGAGAGCGATGGACATACCGCTTTCGAGGCCGACTGCAGCAAGCGCGGATTGATCGAGGCCGGCAGCCGGCGGCCGGAACTGGTCATCCTTGATCTCGGTTTGCCCGATGGCGATGGCGTCGACTTCATTCGCGATTTGCGCGGTTGGTCGGCGTGTCCGGTCATCGTTCTATCGGCGCGCAGTCGTGAAGCGGACAAGATTGCCGCGCTCGATGCGGGAGCGGATGACTATCTGGTCAAGCCTTTTGGCGCCGGCGAGTTGATGGCACGCGTTCGCGCCCAGCTTCGTCGCCACCTGCAACAGACTTCTGACGGCCAACCGGTGATTCATTTTGGTGACATCTGTATTGACTTGACCCGTCGCGTCGTCGAACGCAAGGGACAGCCCTTGCACCTGACGCCCATCGAGTACCGCTTGTTGAGCTATCTGGCAACCCAGCCCAACCGGGTGGTCACGCATCGGCAATTGCTGAAAGTGGTCTGGGGACCGGGGCATGCCGAGGATACCCATTACGTTCGGGTGCACATGGCCAACCTCCGTAAAAAGATCGAGGGGGATCCGTCGATGCCCAGGTATGTCCTCACTGAAGCGGGGATTGGGTACCGTTTCGTGATGCCGGGGTGAACCCGGGTTCACGCAACGATCCAGGTAAACATTGCTCAGGAGAATTTTCACCCGCGCCCTGTCGTCGCGCATCACCTGGGCATGCCCCAGCGAGCGCCCCTGCGGCTGCGGCAGGATTTCACCCCTACTGCCGTGGTGGTTGCGCCGGGCCGGCAGGCGGGTCGCGAAAAAATGCCGGCCCTGGCGGATCGAAATCCTTGAGTACCGGACTTTTTTGCGGCAGCGGCGCAGGTGGGCGGGGCCGCTGAACCGGGACGGGCAGCGGCTCTCGCCGGTGTCCCGGCCAGTGCCGCCTGAACTCGATATGGCGCAGATGGAAGGTGACCGGTTCCGCCCGCCTGATGACCGTTCCCGTGCGGTCGACGATCGCCGCGTCGACCTGATGCGGCTGGTTGGCCGGCGGCAGGGTGTCCCCCCAGAACTCGGGCGAAATCATGAACTCGGTGGCGGTAAAGCGCTGGCCAACCGGCCGGCCATTGATGCTGACCGTGATCGCGTGCCCCTCGCCGAGCTGCAGCGCCGGCTCGATGGCGACCCGTACTTCGAAGAGCGCGGTGTTGGCCGCGACGCTGCCATGGTCCTCGGGAAAGACGATGCTGAAGCGGCGGTAGACCGACGCTGCAGCGGCGCGATGGCGAGCTTCGTCGGGCGCCTGGATCGCCTGCGGAACGGTGGCACGGGGAACCGGGACGGGCTGCACCACGTTGAGTTCGGGCAGGTTCACGGGTTTCGCGCCCGGCTGCGGCTTGTCGGAGTACACCGGTCCGCCGGCACCGCGGGTGACAAAGACCTCCTGCTGATCGGCCAGTGCGACGACCTGCAGCGCCAGGCACAGCCCGATCGGCACGACGAGGGCCAGGGTCTTCATCTTCGGATCGAGTGAGCAGCGCGCTGGTCGGTATCGGCGATCGGCGCCAGCGCCGCCAGCAGGGTGACGGCCACGCACGGTGAAAAGAGCATCGCGAGATGGCCGATGCCGGCAAGCGGACGATGAACTGCAGCCGGCAGGCGGAGGTTCGTGCAGGGCATGACGAAGTTGTCGTGCGGGCTGTAGATGACCACCGTCTCCCGTCCCGGCTTGGCAAGCGCCTCCAGCCAGGGGCTGCCGGGCTGCATCTGGCGGGCGTTCTGACCATAGCCGAGGTGCGCAAGTGCACTACCCTGGTGCGGCGTTCCCAGGGTCACGAGGCCGGCTACCCGCGCTTCGCCATAACGCTGCAGATAGGCGCGCGCGACCAGCCCGCCCATGCTGTGGCCGACGAGAATCAGCCGTTCGGCACCGGTTTCGGCGAGGACGGTGTCGATGCGGCGAGCGAGCGGATCGGTGAAATCGTCGATGCTGCAGTAGATCGGCTCGAGGTTGATCGTCGCCACCGTCCAGCCGGCCGCCTGCAAGCGGCGGCGCAGCCACCACCAGGCGGCGCGTGAACAGCCGTAGCCGTGCACCAGCAGCACCGGCAGCCGTCGGGCGGTGCTGCTGGAGGGAACCGTACTGTGGTCAGCCGCGGGCGAGAGACGATCCACGCCCATCCACCAGCGCTCGAAGGGAGAGATGACGACGAAGTTGAGGACGAAAGCCGCGTACTCGCCAAGTACCATCAGCAGCGTTCGCCACAGCGACAGCCGCGGCGTCGGGGAAGGATCGCTGCGTGCCCAGACCCAGGCGCAGACCCAGGTCAGCGCGACCAGCGCCGCGCGCAGAAGGAGGACCGTAGTGAGCGCCGCGAGGGCGGCGGCCGCAGGCGAAGCGTCGAAAGCGTAGATCGCCACCGTCCCATAGAGCGTCACTTCGACGAGCAGGGAAAAGAGCAGGGCGCGGGCGAGCATGAACGTCTTTTCAGGCACTGCCGGGCAGCGGCCGGCCGGAGAGTTCAGCGGCCAGCAGCGTTGACTGGCGGGCGACGAGAGCAAAAATGGAGAGTTGCGGATTGGCCCCGAGGCTGGTCGGAAAGAGCGAACCGTCGTGCACCGACAGGTTGGCGAGCCAGAAGTGTCGCCCGCGGTGGTCGACGACGCCACGCCGGGGGGTCTCAGCCATCCCGCAGCCGCCCATCACGTGTGCGCTGACCACGCGACACAGCAGCGGCTTGAGCGGCAATTCGGCGATCCCCTGGCGGGCTTCGGCCCAGCTCGTATAACCGGGAGTGCTCTCGTGCACCGGCGTCACCCAGCGGGCGCCGGCGGCGAACTGGATCTCGGCCATCGCCAGCAGGGCACGGCGGGCGGCTTCCCAGATCACTTCGCCCAGCGGGTAGTCAAGCACCGGCAGGCCCTGACTGCCGAGCCGCACTTCGCCGCCCCGGCTCTCGGGATGAAAACCATCACGCAGGAGCGCCAGCACCGAATTGACGTGGGTGAATTCGCGCATCAGCCGGGCATGCGCCTCGCCAAAACCCTGCAGAGTGGTCGCAAAGAGCACCGGGTGCAGCGGCGGCACTTCGAGCTTGAAGCCGAGCGGACCGTCGATCGGCGCCTGCTGCAGGAAGTGGTCACTGTAGACCGACTGCGGCGCGCCGGCATAGGCATCGACGCGATCGGGCATCAAGGCTGACGAGATCACCACCGGGTGCAGGAAAGTGCGCTTGCCGAGCAGCCGGTAGGGGTCGGGAACGCCGCTACGCAGCAGCAGTGCCGGACTGCCGATGGCGCCGCCGGCGATGACGAAGTGACGGGCGTGCAGTTGCACCCGGTGGCCACCCGGGTGGACGCCGTCGGTTTGCAGCGCGCGGCAGTCGAGGGCGCGAACGCGGTTGCCGGCGTAGCGCAGGCGGTCGGCGCGCAGCCGGGTGTAGAGCGTCGCGCCGCGCTCGAGCGCGGCAGGAATCGTCGTCACCAGCATCGACTGCTTGGCGTTGGTCGGACAGCCCATGCCGCAGTAGCCCAGGTTCCAGCACCCCTTGACGTTGCGCGGGATGGCGCCGACCGGGATGCCGACCTTTTCGGCACCGGTGACGAGGATCCGGTTGTTCGGATTCGGCGGCATTTCCCAGGCATGGACCGACAGCTGTTGCTCGATCAGCGCGAACCATGGCGCCATCGATTCGACGGAGAGCTGCTGCAGGCCGAACTGGCGTTGCCAGAAATCGAAGACTACCGGCGGCGTCCGAAAGCTGCTAGTCCAGTTCACCGTCGTCGAGCCGCCGACGCAGCGTCCCTGCAGGATATTGATCGCCTTGTCGGCCGTCTTGCGCGCCGCCGATTCCTGATACAGGTCGGGGTAGGCTTCGGCCTCGCGCATTCTGAAATCGGTCGACGAACGCAACGGCCCCTCTTCGACCAGCACGACCTTCAGCCCGGCCGCGCTGAGGATGTCGGCGCTCACCCCGCCGCCGGCGCCGGTGCCGACGATGACGACGTCGGCCTCGATCGTCTGACTGCTGCCGAGGGTCGAGGCGTCGATGTGCTTCCAGCCGGCAGCGAGGCCCGCCCTGATCGGATCGATCATCAGTGGATCCCTCGTGGTGGGCCGGGATAGCCAATCGCTTCCCAGGTATCGGGACCTGCATACCAGGCGCCGAAGGTGAGATCGTGCAATGCCCCATAGCCACTCTGCAACAGGCCGAGGCGGCTCGTTCGCCAGCTTTGAAGAAACTCGCCGACTTCGCTGATGCTCGCCTCGCGCCAGGGTCTGCCCACTCCGGCCAGCAGCAGGCGCGTCGGCGCGAGGACCAGCAGGCCAAACAGTTCGCCGATTTCCTGCTGCGTCGGCGGTGAAAGACCGGCAACCGTGGCGGCGATGCCATCGACCGTCACCGCGAGCAGCCGTTGCCGCTGCACGTGCTCCGCGGGCAGCGCCCCGTCGAGCAGCGCGTTGCACAGCGCAGCGAGCATCTCCCGCTCGGCGGCGCTCAGGGCGCGCCCGCCGGCGGCGTTCAGCCAGCCGGAAAAGGAGAGCAGCAGGCTGCCGGCGACACCGGCCTGGAGGAACTCCCGGCGTGACATCCTCATCGCAGCAGAATCCTCGTCAGACAATCGAACAGGGCCCCGTAAGGCGGCTTGAAGAGACCGATGGCGGACAGCCGCGATTGGCGAAAGACCGCCTTTCTGACCGAGAAGGTCTCGAAACCGGCAAAGCCATGGTAGCCCCCCATGCCGCTCGGGCCGACGCCCCCGAAAGGCAGGTCGTCCTGAGCAATGTGCAGGATCGTGTCATTGACCGTGACGCCGCCGGAGACGGTCTGATCGAGGACGCGCTCGATGTTTGCCCCTTCCTGGTCGAAGTAATAGAGGGCGAGCGGCCGCGGCCGCTGATTGACGTAGCGAATCGCTGCCTCGAGATCGCGGTAGGGCAGCACCGGCAGCAGCGGGCCGAAGATCTCCTCCTGCATGACGCGCAGGTGATCGGCAGCTTCGAGCAGCACGACCGGCGACAGGCTTCGCCGCAGGGGATCGGCAACCGCCGCCGGCGCGAGATCAATGATCCTGGCCCCGGCCGCCCTCGCTTCGTCGAGGTAGGCACGGAGGCGGTCGTACTGGCGCTGATCGACGATCGTCGCGTAGTCGGGGTTCCTTTCGATCTGTGGATAACAGCTGCTGACAACGCGTTGTGCGGCGGCGATGAAAGCCTCTTCCTGGCCGGCCGGGAGCAGCACGTAGTCGGGCGCAATGCAGGTCTGCCCGGCGTTGAGGCACTTGCCGACGAGGATACGTTCGACCGCGCGCGTGAAATGGCCGCTGCCGGCGAGGCCGGGACCGATGATCGCCGGTGACTTGCCGCCGAGTTCGAGCGTCACCGGCGTCAGGTTGCCGGCCGCGGCGCGCATCACCTCGCGGCCAACCGGCGTCGACCCGGTAAACAACAGGTGATCGAAAGGCAGTTGCGAAAACTCCCGGGCCACGCTGACCCCGCCTTCGACGACCGATACCTCATCGTCGGCAAAGTAGCGGCCGACCAGTTCGGCAAACAGTGCCGCGGTCGCCGGGGTGATCTCGGACATCTTGACCAGCACTCGATTGCCGGCAGCGAGCGCTGCCGCCAGGGGCGCTGCGGCGAGAAAGACCGGATAGTTCCAGGGCACGACGATGCCCACCGCACCCAGCGGCTGATGGCGCACTTCGGCGCGACCGGGCTGGAACCACAGCGACACCGACCGCGCCTGCGGCCGCAGCCAGCGACGCAAGTGCCGGCGCGCGTGGCGGATCGCCTCATGGCTCGGAAAGAGTTCAAGCAGGCGCGTCTCGGCCGGTGGTCGATGGCCGAAATCGCGCCGCACGGCGTCGGCCAGCGCCGGCTCGTTGTCGAGCAGCAGCCGATCGAGGGCCTCCAGGCGGCGAAGGCGTACCGCGAGTTCAGGATTGGCATCGCCGCGGGCCGCAGCCTGAAGCCGGGCAAAACGGCTCGCCAGCGAATCGGCTGGCAGCATCGATTTCTCCTTGCGAAGGGTCTTCGAATGGAAGTGTATTCTGCAGCGGGAGTTGCCGTTAGGCGACGCCCTCTAAACAGACAGCGCGGGCCGGCGCATAATTCGTCGCCATGGATGCTTCGACGATCCCGACCGAAAAACAGCCGTTTGCCGACGCCTTGCGGCGGCACCTGAAAGCGGCCCGGAAATTGCGGCTGCAGGCCAACAGCGACCCCGCGGCGGCGCGCGATCGCCTGTGCCTGCGCGACTGGCAGGCAGGGCGGCTCGCCCGCACCCATGCCGACCTGCTCGCCAGTCCCCGTTTCGGCGAGGCGGCAAGTTTCTTTCTCACCGACCTCTACGGCCCGAAGGATTTCAGCAGCCGCGACGAGGAGGTCGAACGTATCCTGCCGCTCCTGACCCGGATGCTGCCGGCCTCGGCACTACACACCGTGGCCCTGGCGGTCGAACTCGACGCCTTGTCCGAAGAACTCGACTCGGCAATGGTCGCCGAACTGCGCCGCAACGGACGCATCGACGACATCGACGAAGACGCTTATGCCGCCGCCTACCGCAGCATCGATTGCGAGCCCGAGCGCCGACGCCAGATCGTGCTCATCCGCGAGACCGGCGAAGCGCTCGACAAGCTGGCCCGCAAACCGCTGCTCAACGGCATGCTGAGGCTGATGCGCGTCCCGGCACAGGTTGCCGGACTCGGCGACCTGCACGAATTTCTCGATCGGGGCTTCAACGCCTTCCGCGGCATGGGTTCGGCGACCGAATTCCTGGACTCGATCGAGCGCAAGGAAGAACGACTGCTGGCGCGACTGTTCGCCCGTGCCGCCAGCCCATTTCGCATCTAGCCCGGATTTTTTATCCAGACCCGGCCTGGATCATCGTTCCGGCCATCCCCGCAAGGAGGGATTGACTCCCCCAGTCTTGAAGCACTGCATTCGAGTCTGCTCGACTGCCGTTCAGTCGCATTCGACCTTGATCGACCGGATACGGTTATTGAAGTCGTATACGGCGAGATCGGGAATCCTCGCGTTGGCTTCGAAGGAGAGCTTGTGGCCACTGAAATTGACTTCGTCGTAGACGGTGATGCGGGCCCGGGGGCCGACGATCAGGCTATCGATGCGGTCGATGAAATTCTCCCCGCCAAGATGGCGCAGATCTTCTGCCACCACTGGACCGGTTTCCGGCTTTTCGAGGAAAGTGGGGCCTGTCAGGCGGGCTGACGGCGGCTGAAAGTTCTGGCCGTCGAAGACCGAGACCCAGCAGGGCGTGTCCTTGTAGGGCGGGACGAGGACCGGTTTTTCACCGAGGGCTGCGGCTGCCATGGGCAGGCTGATCCCGACAATCAAGTACGACAGAAAGCGAGTCATCTCCTTCTCCTTGCGGTAAAAGTTGCGCCGTGCTTCGCGCGCTCGCGGCAAAGGCCTGGGCAAAAGCGGCCATGGCCTTGATGATCGCGAGCGCCCTGCCCGGCAATGACCGCTGCCCCATACGGATGCAAAAACCGTTCCCGGACTTGCCGGAGATCATTACCGAACCCGCTTGAGGTGACATTCTCCGCACGCCGGCAGCCACCGCGACCGTCTACCGCAGCGCCCCGCTCGGCAGCGTGTCGCTCTTGATGCGGCCATCGACGAGTTCGATCACCCGGTCGCAGCGCGCGGCGAGGCGAGGGTCATGGGTGACGATCAAAAACGAAGTGTGCAGTTCGGCGTGCATGCGCCGCATCAGGATGAAGACTTCGTCGGACGACGCGCGGTCAAGGTTGCCGGTCGGTTCGTCGGCGAGCACCAGCGGCGGTTCGAGGACCAGGGCGCGGGCGATCGCGACGCGCTGCTGCATGCCCCCCGAGAGTTCGCCAGGGCGCTTGTCGAAATGATTGTCGAGACCGACGGCGGCCAGCATTGCGCGGGCGCGCTGATGCTGCGCCGGCGTCACGCGGCCTGCGCGCATCAGCGCCGGCAGGGTCACGTTCTCGAGCGCCGAGAAAGCCGGCAGCAGGTGATGGAACTGAAAAACGAAGCCGAGCACGGCGCGCCGTCGGCAGGTGAGGCCGGCATCGTCGAGTCCGCAGGTTTCTTCGCCCTCGATCCGGTAGCTGCCGGCGGTCATCCGCTCGAGCAGGCCGACGATGTTGAGCAGCGTGCTCTTGCCCGATCCGGACGGGCCGATCAGCGCGACGAATTCGCCACGCTCGACGGCGAACGAGACGCCGTGCAGCACCTCGGCCTGGTTCGGCAGACCGAGGTTGTAGCTCTTCTGCACCCCGTCAAGCGCGATCAGTGGCGTCGCCGGCGCCGTCATGGCCGGCACCGGCGGACGCTGCGCCCGCCCCTCGCCGGTTTTTCGATGCCTGCCGCAGTCCACCGTTGTCTCATGCCGGCTGCGTCACATGCGGATCGCTTGCGCGGGGTCGAGCGCCGCCGCCCGGCGCGCCGGAGCGACCGCGGCGAGGACGCCACAGACGGTGGCGATGCCGGCGATGACCAGCGCCAGCCCCGGCGCGAGCGTGATGGCAAAGAGCGGCAGGCCGTCGCTGCCGCGGACAAAAGTGGTGAAGGCCTTGATCAGGCCGACGGCGAGCAGAACGCCGAGGGTCGAGCCGAGCGCGCCGACGATCGCCCCCTGCAGCAGGAAGACGCGCAGCATCTGCCCCCGGGTCGCGCCGATCGCGCGCAGGATGCCGATCTCGCGCTGTTTCTGCACCACCGAGACGACGAGGACGCTGGCGATGCCGAGGACGACGACGACCATCACCACGCCGCGGATCAGCGCCGTACTCACCGATTGCGCGTTGAGCGCCGAAACGAGTTGCGAATTGGCCTCCTGCCAGCTCTCGACCTGGTAGGGAAAACGTTGTTCGAGGTCGGCCGCGAGCGCCTTCGCCTGCCAGACGTCGAACAGTGCGAGGTCGATACCGGTGGCGCCACCGGGCAGACCGACCAGGCTCTGCGCCGCACGCAGCGGCACGATGACGGTGCGCCGATTGAGTTCGCGCACGCCGAGGTCGACCAGCGCGGTGATCCGCAACGAGTCGGTGATCGTTGTGGTGACGAGGCTGATGCGGTCGCCGACGCGGACGCCGAGGTCATCGGCAAGTTCGCGGCCAATGATTCCCTCGCCCGGTTCCAGGCGCGCTTCGCCCTGCACGACCTTGTTGCGCAGATGCACGATGCGGTCGTAGCGGTCGAGGTCGACGCCCATCAGCGCGATCGACTTCGAGGCTTCTCCGCGCTGCGCGAGGCCGGCGCCGGAGACCATTGGCGAGACCGCCGAAATCGCCGGCATGGCCTCGAGCACGGGCAGCAGCGACTGCCAGTTGGCGATCGTTTGCGGGCGCTGGACGCGCGGCTGCGTCTGCACCATCGCCGTCGTCCCCGCGGCCGGCGGGCGTGCCGGGAGGACCACGTCGTCGCGCGCGCTGACCGTCACGTGCGCTTGGGCACCGAGCGTCTTCTCGAGCGTGTTGCGCTGCAGGCCGCTGATCAGTGCCGAGATATAGGCGACGACAGCGACGCCGGCAGCGACGCCGACGATGATCAGCAAGGTCTGCATCCGCCCTTCGCGCAGGAAACGGACGGCGACGCGCCGTTCAAAGCCGAGCCAGTTCATCATGGCGGGAAAGGTCAGCGCCCCATCGCGTTGCTCATTGCCGAACCGGCGTCTTCGTGGGGGAGATTGCGCAGCGCTGACGAGGTGCTCGCCGCGAGGCCGTCGTCAATGATCCTCGCGCGCACCCGGCTGCCGGCCTTGAGGGCGCTGGCGGCGGCTGGCCGGAGGACGACCTCGCCGGCGCGCAGGCCATCGACGACCTCGGCCGCGGCAAGCGTGCGCAGACCGATGCGCACCGCGCGTTCTTCCACCCGACCGTCGCGCTCGACCAGCACGATCGCATTCGCCGCCGCCTGATCACCCCGCAGGGCGTCCACCGGCAGCACCAGCGCCGCCTCGCGACGCGCCGTCTCGACCTCGACCGACAGCGTCATGTCTTCGCGCAGGAATGCGGGCGGTGCCTGCGGCAGCGAGAACTTGACCTCGATCGCGCCGCGCTGCGCGTCGATCAGTGGCGCGATCGACAGCACGCGCGCAGTGAAGCGCTGGCTCGGGAAGGCGTCGGCGAGGACGCTCGCGGGTTGACCGACCGCCAGCTGTTCGAGGTAGCGCTCGTCGACCTGCGCCACCAGCTGCAGCGGACCGGCGAGCGCCAGGGTCAGCAGGGAACGCCCCGGCTGCACGATCTGACCGGGCTCGACCAGACGCGCGAGTACCCGGGCAGCGGCCGGCGCCGTCAGCACGGCCTGTTCGAGGCGAGCCTGCGCGGCGGCGGTGGCCGAACGGGCAAGCAGGGTCTGCGCCTGTGCCTCGACGATCTCGCTGCCCTGCTCGTCGTTGGCGGCGCGCTGGGCGCGCGCGACGGCCTGCTGCGCGCGCGCGACGGCGGCAACGCGACGCGCGTCGTCGAGCCGCGCAGCACTCAGAAAACCCCGACTCACCAGCGCCTGCGTCCGTTCCAGGTCGGCCTGCGCCGCCGCCAGCACCGCGTCTGCCTGCGCGACCGCCGCCGCTGCCGCACGCCGTCCGGTGCTGCGCAAGCCCGCCAGGCGCGCTTCAGCCGCCCGCTCGCTGGCCTGTGCCTGGGCCAGCGCTGCTTGCAGTTCGTCGGTTTCGAGGCGCACCAGAGGATCGCCCCGGCCGACCTGATCGCCTTCGTCCACCATCACCCGCAGCACGCGACCGGTCACCGTGCTGCCCACGTCGACGCGCGAAAAGGTCGCCACGCGCGCCGAGAACTGCAGCGTCCGCACCAGCGGCGCGAGGCGCACGCTCAGCGCGGGAACCCTGGGCGCATGCGTCATCCACCAGCCGAACAGCACGACGGCGAGGGTGATGAGCAGAACGGAAATGAGGAGCGGGCGGCGAGGCATCGATTCGTTCGGCAATGACGGTATGGCGAGAGTGACTGGCATGCTGCCGGCCTGGCAGTACGCTCCGGGCGCATCATCCCATAATCGGCCGACGCCATGCACAGCGAATTGCCGGCCCGGCTGATCCTTTCAGGGCGCCGCTTCGAGCACCAGGTCGATGCGCCGCTGCAGACGCCGCACCTCCTCCTCGGCACCGGCTGCCCGGGCGCGTTGCTGCTGCAGCATCAGCCAGGCCAGCAGCGGTCGCCGCCAGCCCTGTTCGGCAGCGGTATCGATCGCCTGCGCAATGACGGCGGGCGTCGCACGACCGCTGCGAAAAAGCACCCCGGCGGCGACCAGACGCGACAGCGGGTCTTCGATCGCGGCCAGTGCCGTCGCGCTCGCCGCGGGGTTGGCTGCCAGCGCCTGCTGAGCCCTGGGCAGCAGGACGACATCGCTGGCCTGCGCCGCCCCCGCGAGGTAGCGGGCATAGGCCTTTTCGGGCGCTGCAGCGTCCTCCGCCAGCGCCTGGAAAGCGGTACAGGTCTCGCGTTCTCCGAGCGCGAGGCTCGCGATCTGCGCGGCGCAACGCAGGAGTTCACCGCGCGCGACGAGATCCGCGCGGCCGGTGCGCGCCAGTTCGGCACGCGCGCGCGCAAATTCGACTCCGGCGACCCGATTGTCGCCGGCGAGATACGCTTCGGTCGCGCGCTGCAGGCTGCTGCTGGCGTTCATCTGCCAGTCGGGCGGCGGCGTACCCGCGCAGGCGGCAAGGGCCAGCACCATCGTCACTGCAAGCCGGCGGGTTTTCATGGCAGCCTGATCTCGTTGTCGCGGGCAAACGGCCACCTGCGGTTGACCTCGTTGATCAGATGTTCGACCTTGCGCAGCGTCGCTTCGACCTCGTTGCGCAGCGCGCCGAGATCAGTCGTTGCGGCGCGGGTGTTGCCGGCAATGCCGTGCACTTCGAGCAGCAGCGCATCGACGCGCTGCAGGCTGCTGCGGGCGTCGACCAGCAGGCCGTTGAGCTCGCCGACGGTCGCCCGCGTTTCGCTGACCAGCCCGCCCTGCCCCGCCTTTGCCGCCGGCCCGACCGGCTGCCCGAAGATCTGCCGGTCGGCATTGGCGGCCAGCCGGTCGAGCCGGGCGGCGAGCGCATCGGTCCGGGCGAGGAGCGCCTTCGTCCGCTCGACCAGCTGGCGCGCCTCGGCGTCGCTGCCGAACAGCAGCGCGAGCGCGCCCTGCGGTCCATTGAGCGTCTCGGTCACGCGCTGCAGGTTGGCGAGGCTCGCGAGAAGCGCTGCATCTTCGGCCGTGAGTGCCCTGAGGTTGGCCAGCAGTTCGTGCACGGCGATCATCACTTCGGGGATGCCGGACAGCGCGTCGCCGCGCAGGACCGGCCGCACGGCGCCGTCTTCGATCGGCGGATCGTCGAGCACGCCGGTAAAGGCACGGATACGGGCCGCGCCGACCAGGCCGCGCTCCAGGGTAAACACGCTCGAACGGCGCAGCCAGCGGGCGTCCTTTTGGGGCACGTCGATCAGGATGCGGGCGTTGCCGTCTTCGCCGAGTTCGATGCGCGCGACGCGGCCGATGGCAAAACCGGCAAAAGTCAGATCCATTCCGACCTCGACGCCTTCCGAGTCTTCGGCGACCAGCACCAGTTGTTGCGTGGCCTCGAAAACCCCGCGTGCGTACATGAGGTAGGCCGCCGACCCGAGAACCAGCGAGAGCAGGAACAACAGCAAGAGCACCGCCTTGAGCTCGAGATTCCTGACCGTTGGCAGGGATGCAGCGCCGGGAGAGTCTGTTGCGGAGGGTGAGGGTTTGTTCATCGCAGCATACTCAGGAGTAGTTGCCGACCAGCGAGACGACTTCGATCACCAGCACCACCGAAAAAAGGCGGGCGAATTCGCTGATGTCGCTGCCCCGGGGATAAGCGCCGTCGGCGTCGCGCTGGGCGCTCGCGGCGAGCGGGACGATCGCCACGGCGAGGCTGAAGAACAGCGTCTTGAGCGAGAAGATCAGCGTCACCGCCGCCGAGAAGATCTGCCCGACGCTGCGGGTGTAGGTCGGCAGCCCCCAACGTGAGAATCCATGGACCACCAGATAGGCCAGCAGCAAGGCCACCACACAGTTCAGCGCCGCCAGCAGCAGCACCGCGAAGGTTCCGGCCAATGCCCGCGGCAGCAACTCGGTCTGCAGCAGTTGCTGCTCGTCACCGCGCGGCGCCTGCGGCTGCCGCCGGGCGAGGCGCTCGCGCAGGTGCTGGGCGCCCGGCATGCTGAAGCGAACGGCAACGAACAGGGCGGCGTAGAGTGGAATCAGTTCGAGCACCAGCGTGCGCACCAGCACTTCCAGCGCGTACTGCGACAGGCCGTAGCTGACTGAGGTAGCGACCACGATGCGGATCAGCACCAGGCTGACGAGCGCCGAGAGCATGACGAACCAGATCAGCAGCGGCGCCGTGGCGAGGTAGATCTGGCGCAGGATGAGTTGCCGCTGGCGAGCGCTGCGGTAACTCGCGGGCGCGCAGGCGATGACCAGGATCTTCGCCCCGAGCATCAGCACGTGCAGCCAGGCCACAGCGAAAGCGAGCACCGACCGCCGGAGACGGTGCAGCAGGTGCGGCACGAAGGCGATGAGATCGAAGCCCATGCGGTGAGTATCGCAAGGCTTGGAGCGAAGTCAAGCAGGCGGCGTCGGTTTTCAGGATAATGACGGGCACCGTACGGTCGACCGACGGCTTCACCGCGACGCCGTCTGCCGAACGCTTTCGCGATGGAGCCATTCTTGACGGGGGAGCAAGATGCTGATCTGGTTCGTGGTCATCTACCTGCTGGTGTCGATCGGCATCGGCCTTTACGCTGCGACGCGGGTACACAGCACCAAGGATTTCGCCGTTGCCGGCCGCCGTCTGCCGCTGCCGGTGGTCACCGCGACCGTTTTTGCCACCTGGTTCGGCGCCGAGGCGGTTTTCGGTGTCTCGGCGACCTTCGTCACCGACGGTCTGCGCGGCGTCGTCGCCGACCCCTTCGGTGCCAGTCTGTGCCTGGTGATCGCCGGCATCTTCTACGGCACCACGCTCTACAAACTCAACCTGCTGACCCTCGGCGACTTCTTCCGTCTGCGCTACAACCGCAGCGTCGAAGTGCTGACCACGCTCTGCATCGTCGCCTCCTACCTGGGCTGGGTCTCGGCGCAGATCAAGGCGCTCGGTCTGGTGTTCAACGTCGTCACCCACGGCCTCATCGCGACCCCTGCCGGCATGGTCCTCGGCACCCTGATCGTGCTCACCTATACCGGCATCGGCGGCATGTTTGCCGTCGCCATCCTCGATTTCGTGCAGATCGGCGTCGTCATGGGCGGCATGCTCTATATCGGCCATCTGGTCGCCGGCATGACCGGCGGCGTCGAGGTCGTCGTCAATCATGCCGCTGCGGCCGGCAAGCTCGACTTCTTTCCCGCCGGCAGCGCCGCCGAATGGCTGGCTTTCATCGCCGCCTGGATGACCATGATGCTGGGGTCGGTTCCGCAGCAGGACGTTTTCCAGCGCGTCACTTCGGCGAAGAGTGCCAGGATTGCCATCTACGCGTCGATTCTCGGCGGCGTACTGTACTTCTGCTTCACCTTCGTGCCGATGTTCATCGCCTACGCGGCGACGCTGATCGCACCCGAGCAGTTCAACGGCCTGATCGAGACCGACTCGCAGCGGGTGCTGCCGACGCTGGTCATCGAGCATACGCCGGTGTTCGCGCAGGCGATCTTCTTCGGCGCCGTCCTCTCGGCGATCATGAGCTGTTCGTCGGCGACGCTCCTGGCACCGTCGGTCGCTTTTTCCGAGAACATCGTGCGCAATTTCTTTCCCGGCATCGGCGACCATGCCTTCCTGCGCCTCATGCGCCTGACGCTGGTCTGCTTCGCCGCCCTCGTGCTGATCTTCGCCCTCAACTCCGAGACCTCGATCTTCAAGACGGTCGAGAACGCCTACAAGGTCACCCTCGCCGGCGCTTTCGTGCCGCTGTTCTTCGGTGCCTACTGGCAACGCGCCAGCACCCAGGGCGCGCTGGCGGCGATCTTCGGCGGCCTGTCGTCGTGGCTGCTGATCGAAGCACTGGTCGACGAGCCGCTGGTGCCGGCGCAACTGATCGGCCTCGGCGTCAGCATGCTCGGCATGATCGCCGGATCGCTCATGCCACAGTGGATCGGCCAGCCGACGCCAGCCCTCGATCTGCACGCCCGCCTGCACCACCGCGCCGCTGCGCAGACGCATCATGCCGAGGCGCTGCATCGCAGAAAATGACCGGCGGCGCGAGCCCGGCGAGCAGGCAGGGTTCAGACATACCGGCTCGGCCAGGCTTTCGCCCGCCGCCGCCAGCACGCGGAGGGGGTTTGCCAGCAGTTGAGGCATGCTGCCGCTCGGGGCGCGCGACGCACGGGATCAGCCAGGACGGCGAGCCCACTTTGTGATAACTTCAGTCCGGCCTTCGAACTCGTGGAACCCGCCTGCCCAAACATGTTCCCGGCTGCCAATATCCCTGCGCCCGCGGCCCCAGCACCAGCAGTCAGGTCGACCCGACTGCCGCTTTATCTCGCGCTGGCCTACCTCATCCTGATCAGCTACGCGAGCCTCTACCCTTTCACCAACTGGCGGGATCTCGGCGTCGCCCCGCTGGAGTTCATCGACGCTGCCTGGCCGCGCTACTGGACGGCTTTCGACCTCTCGGTGAACGTCCTCGTCTATCTGCCGCTGGGCTTTCTGCTGTCCCTCGCCCTGCGACCCCTGCCGGGCGGCCGCTGGTCGGCAGCGACCGTCGCCATCCTTCTTGGCGGCCTGCTCAGTCTGACGGTCGAATGCCTGCAGAACTGGCTGCCGACGCGCGTGCCATCGAATATCGATATCGCCTGCAACGTCGGCGGAACGACCATCGGCGCCGTGCTCGCCTTCTGCACCGGCACGCGAATTTTCCGGCGCATCGGCCAGCTCCAGCAGAACCTCCTGGCGCCGATCGTGCACGTCGAACTGGGACTGGTCCTGCTCGGCATGTGGCTGTTGACGCAATCGTCGCCGGAAACCCTGCTCTTTGGCGCCGGCGACCTGCGCAGCGTCCTCCAGCTGGTGCCGGCGGTTCCCTATGCGGCGCACTCGTTCTTCGTCATCGAGGCGGCAGTCATCACCGCCAACACCATCGTCATCGGTCTTTTTGCGCGCACGCTGCTCGCCGATGAGGCGGCGCCGCACCTCGCCCTGATCGCCTTCTTCGTGCTCGCCCTGGCGATCAGGACGCTCGCTGCCGCGGTTCTCGTCGACCCGCAGGAGGCGTTCGCCTGGCTGACGCCCGGCGCCCGGCTCGGCCTCCTGCTCGGTGGGGTGCTGTTGTCGCTGATGATGCTGCTGCCGGCGCCGATGCGCATTGCGCTGGCGGGGGTCGCGCTGATGGCGGGCACGGCGCTGGTCAATCTGACACCGGCCAACCCCTATTCGGAGGCGGCGCTGGCAGCCTGGCGGCAGGGACACTTTCTCAATTTCAATGGGCTGACACGCTGGGTGGCCAGTCTCTGGCCTTTCGTCGCCCTGCCTTATCTGACCGCCGTCGCCCGACGGCTGTAGCGATCAACCGACGGCCGACTGGCGGCGCGTGCGCATCTGCCTTTCCCAGGCGGCGAGTTGCGGCGCGCGCCGATCCAGATCGTCCGCCAGACGCTCTTCGAGCTTTTCGAGCAGCGCAACATCTTCGCTCCCGACGGCCTCCGGAATGCTTCGCTGCAGATGCACCACCAGGTCGCCGGCAGCCCGGCCACGCTTGTCGGGATAGCCAAGGCCCGGCAGCCGATGTTCTTGCGCGAGTTGCGGCGACGGCGAAAGCGCGAAGCGGGTCGTCCCCTGCAGGGTCGGCACTTCGACGCGTCCGCCAGCGAGCAGGCGAAAGATGCTGACCGGCACCTGACAATGCAGGTCGCGCCCACAGAGGGCAAACAGCGGATGCGCCGCCAGCCGGATTTCGAGGTAGACATCGCCGGCAATGGCAGCATCGTCGCCGGCAATGGCGGCGTCGTCGGCCGGCAGCGGCGCCTGCCGCGCCAGCCGCAGGCGCTCGCCGTCGAGCATGCCGGGCGGCACGGTGACCATCAGCGTCCGCAGTTCCTGCCGCCAACCACTGGCCGCACAATCCGGGCAGGCGGTCTCGCGCAGGTAACCCCGCCCACTGCAGGCTTCGCAAAGGCTCGTCCCCCCTCCCTTGCGAACCAGGCGACCACAGCCGCTACAGGCGTGACAGGCTACCGAATGCCGGTGCTGCAGCCGGCCGCTGCCGCGGCAGGCAGGACAGCGAAACCGGTGCATGAGGTCGATGTTCCGCCGACAACCCCGCGCCGCCTCCTCGAGCGAAAGCGTCAGGATCTGCGTCAGGTCGTCCGCGGACCTCGCGGCGGCGCGTCGCTCGCTCGTTCCGTTGGTCGCTCGGGCGGCCTGCGCCTGCTGCCATTCGGCGAGGCGCAAAGGGTCGAGGCACAGTTCGTAGGCCGCTTGCACACGTTTGAACTCGCTCTCGGCCATCACTGAGGGGTTGCGATCCGGATGCCATTGCATGGCCAGCCGGCGATAGGCGCGCTTGAGTTCTTCCTGCGACGCCTCGGGGCGTACGCCAAGAATGCTGAAAGGGTCCTCGAAGTCGCTCATGGTCGTCCCACCGATTGATCAGGCAGTCACCCGCCGCAGCACTTTTTGAACTTCTTGCCGGAACCGCACGCGCAAGGGTCATTGCGGCCGACCCTGGGAGCAGCCCGCACTTGAATGACCGGCGTGCTGGTATGTGGCTGGTGGCGTTGAAAACCGGCTTGCAGTTGCTTGAGCTGCGCCGCGGCACGCAGCACAGGGATCCTGCTGCCGATGTGTTTCATGTCAGCAGTGCGGGCCGCGAAACGCGCCAGATAAGCCGGGTGACGCCTGCGGTATGCCCCCCACAGGCGATCGAACAGCGCTTCCTGCCCCACGCCCGGCTTGCAGACAGCCGTTCCGGAAAAGCTGACTTCGACAATGCCGACGCGGCCGGAGAGGTCTTCGACATCGCGGCGAGCAAACACCACGTACACCTCACCGCAGGTACACTCTGGCGTGACGCAGTACATCTCGAACGCTTCGAACGGCTCGTCGGGCTCCTCCTCGACGAAATACACGTCCTTGCGGACCCATCTGAAAATGTTGTCGTAGGCCACCATGTCACCGCGACGCCAATCGCTGATGGTCACCGTTGGCGACCTCAGGACGAGTTCCCGCTGATCGGGATATCCCTTGCCGACGTACCACAGCCGGGCGATGGCGTCGAGCACGTCGCCGTGCATGCGGGCGACGACCGCAGCCACTTGCGGATGCATCGCGAGCGGCGTCAAAGGCTCTCCCTTCAGGTCGCTAACGAGTACGCTGTCCATATCCAGGATGAACGCGATCAGGCCTTCGAACCGCGCCGCGACCGCCACATACGACTCTCCGGCTTTCAATGCCGCACGTACCGCCTCGCTTTGTCGCCGCAAGACCTCAGCGCTTTCCGCGCTGGCCAGAACCACGGCATTGCGGCAAGCACAGCGCGGCTCCGGGCAGGTATGGACCCAGATCCACAACGGATCTTCGCCGGGCAGTTCGAAAAAGCATTCCTCGAAAGTCAGCGTGCGGCGGGTGCTTCGCTGTTCGGTGGGAGGTCTTCTGTTTTGCATGGCACGATCCAATTGACTGATATTTGCCATATTTATTGTCCATTCAAACCTTATGGTGACACCGTCGACTGAGCAGCAGCGGCCACCCCGGCCATCCTTGCCCTTCTTCGCGATCATCGCCCGGCCGATGTCGCGTGACGGAATGTCCGGGATTGTAACCAGATCTGCTTTAGAATCGGCCGCTACCGTCTGCCATCCAACCGGAGGAGTCGCTGCGATGGGCTATTTCAAGCATCATGTGTTTTTCTGCTGCAACCAGCGTGCTGAGGGCGAAACCTGCTGCAACAACAGCGGTGCCAGCACCGCCCAGGCCTACGCCAAGGATCGCATCGGCAGCCTGCGCCTCAAGGGGGTCGGCAAAGTGCGGATCAACCGCGCCGGCTGCCTCGACCGCTGCGACGAGGGGCCGGTGCTGGTGGTCTATCCGGAAGGCGTCTGGTACAGCTACGTCGACCACGAAGACATCGAAGAAATCATCCAGGAGCACCTGATCCACGGCCGCGTCGTCGACCGGCTACGCATCTAGCGCGACGGGGAAGGTTCGGGCGATGAAACTTTCCGCAGAACACCTGCTGCTCGACGGACCGGTCGGCAGGATCGAAGTCACCGTCGACAACCCCGGCGCGCCGCGCGGCATCGCGCTGGTCGCCCATCCGCACCCGCTGTTCGGCGGCGGCAACACCAACAAAGTGGTGCAGACGCTGGCACGCACCTTCAACCACCTCGACTACGTCGCCCTGCGGCCGAACTTCCGTGGCGTCGGCCTGAGCGAAGGCACGCATGACGAGGGCCAGGGCGAGACCGAGGACCTGCTCGCCGTGCTGGCCGAAGCGAAGTGTCGTTACGGCAATCTGCCGGTGGCTCTCGCCGGCTTCTCGTTCGGCGCCTATGTGCTGACGCGGGTGGCCGAAGCCCTGCTCGAATCCGGACATCCGGCGCAGCGGCTGGTGCTGGTCGGCACCGCGTCGGGGTTCGTCGAAGGCGCCCGCCGCTACCAGACCCGCGCCGTCCCTCGCGACACCCTCGTTATTCATGGCTCGGACGACACCACCGTGCCCCTGGCCAACGTCATCGAATGGGCGAAGCCGCTGGATTTGCCGGTGGTCGTCGTCCCCGGCGCCGACCACTTCTTCCACCGCCGGCTGCACCTCATCCGGGAAATCGTCAGCCGCGCATGGCGGCACTGAACCGCGGCCCCGCGCTGCAGGTCAGCGGCCTGCACAAATCCTACGACCGCCAGGTAGTGGTCGCCGGCATCGACTTTTCGGTCCCGAGCGGCACCTGTTTCGGCCTCCTCGGCCCGAACGGTGCCGGCAAGACGACAACCCTGCGCTGCTGCCTCGGACTGACCGCGCCTGACGCCGGCGACATCCGGCTGGCCGGCTGGACGGTTCCCGGCGACGCCGACGCGGCGCGCGCGCGCGTCGGCATCGTACCCCAGTTCGACAACCTCGACCCCGACTTCACCTGCAGCGAAAACCTGCTCGTCTATGCCCGCTATTTCGGCATCGCTGACGCCGTGATGCGCGACCGCATCCCGGCCCTGCTCGATTTCGCAGGTCTCACCGGCAAGGCCGACGCCAGCATCCAGTCGCTCTCCGGGGGCATGAAGCGACGGCTGACGCTCGCCCGCGCCCTGGTCAACGACCCCGACATCCTCTTCCTCGATGAACCGACCACCGGTCTCGATCCGCAGGCCCGCCACCTGATCTGGGAAGGTCTCAAGCGGCTGCTGGTGAGTGGCAAGACGCTGCTGCTGACGACTCATTTCATGGACGAGGCCGAGCGGCTGTGTGACCGACTGGTGATTCTCGACCATGGCAGGCTGATTGCCGAAGGCGCGCCGCGCGAGTTGATCGCGCGCTACATCGAACCGCAGGTGCTGGAGATTTTCGGCGAGGACGCCGCCGCCTGGTCGAACGCCCGCAGGGGGCTGGGCGAGCGCCTCGAGATGGCCGGCGACACCGCTTTCTTCTATTGCCACGATCCGGCGCCGCTGCTCCTTGCGCTGGCTGATGAGACGACCCCGGCTTCATCCCTGCGTTACGTCCATCGCGCGGCCAGCCTCGAGGATGTCTTCCTCAAGCTGACCGGCCGCGACCTGCGCGACTGAAGGCATGCAGCGCCGCGGCTTCTTTGCCCTGCCCCGCCCCGGCCTGCGCTGGCTGCCGGTGTGGCGGCGCAACTTCCTGGTCTGGCGCAAGCTCGCCCTGCCCTCGATCCTCGGCAACCTCGCCGACCCCCTGGTCTACATGCTGGGCCTCGGCTATGGCCTCGGCAGCCTGATGCTGCAGGTGCAGGGGGTGGATTATGTGCGCTTTCTCGCGGCCGGCATGATCGTCGCCAGCACGATGAATGCGGCCACTTTCGAAACCCTCTACTCGGCCTTTTCGCGCATGCATGTCCAGAAGACCTGGGAGGCAATCCTCAACACACCGTTGTCGCTTGATCATGTGCTGGCCGGCGAACTGGTCTGGGCGGCGAGCAAGAGCCTGCTCGCCGGGCTGGCGATTCTGCTCGTCATCAGCGCCCTCGGCCTGGTTTCCTGGCCGCTCGCCCTGTGGGTGCTGCCGGTGATTTTCCTCACCGGTCTCGCCTTCGCCGCGCTGGGTCTGATCGTCTGCGCGCTGGCGCCGTCGTACGACTTTTTCATGTACTACTTCACCCTCTTCATCACGCCGATGCTGCTGGTTTCGGGGGTCTTCTTCCCCACCGACCAGTTGCCGGCCAGCGTCCAGGCGGTCGCCGCGTGGCTGCCGCTGGCGCACGCGGTGCAGCTCGCGCGGCCGCTGCTGCTCGGCGAGATCCCGACCGATATCGGACTCCATCTGAGCGCGCTGCTGCTGATGGCAGGATTCTGCTTCTCGCTGGCCACCGGCCTGACGCGGCGACGCCTGCTCAAATAAGGCCGCAGCGCAGCAAGGCGAGTTGTCCGAACGAGCGCCTACCTCGCGAGTGACGGGTCCTGGGTCATCAGTTTGTCGAGCACCGCACGATAGGGTTCGGGGGAAACGCTGATACCGCCCTGGAACGGGTGGTCGCTGACCGCGATGAAATAGAGGACGAGTGCAATCGGTGCCGCGACCAGCAGCGTGATCATCGCGTGCGTCGCGAAGCTGTCGACCCGCAGCAGAAAGCACGACGCGATGGCCAGCGCGCCGAGCAGGATGACGACGATCCACAGTTCGACCGGCAGTGCGGTGTCGATGACCGCCTGCAGGCGCACCCAGTGAGTCTCCAGCAGGTCGTTGTAGGCCTGCATGACCCGCGCCTGGATGATCTTCTGACCTTCGCTCGCCGGTTCGAAAGCGAGGATCGCCTGCTGCGCTTCTTCGATCCCCTGCAGCGTGTCGCGAGGCAGCTCGCCCTTCGCGTGCAAGGGCCATTCCTGATCGATCAGGTACTCGGTGTAGGCGATCAGCGCTTTCTTGGTTTGCGCCTGCAGCGGCTGCGGATAGCCGCCCAGATCATGGTAGAGCACGGCAATGGCGGCCGCTTCGCGGCCGACGTCAGCCGCCGCCTCACCCATGTTTTCCCATACCGCCACTGCCGTCAGGCCGGCGGCGACGGCATAGACGCCGATCAGGGCCGACAGCAGGCCGGTGATCGTACCGTTGTCGAAACGCCGGTGCAGGCTCGACGCCCGCACCCGCGGTGCCGCCAGCGCGAGGCCGGTGAGCGAAAAGAGGATCGTCAGGCCGACGACGACGACGGCGAGGACCGGCGAAGACAGTTCGTGGAGCCAGTTCATACGCAGCTCTCCTTGCAATCGAGATGCAGCTTATACCAAGCACGCGCAGCTGCCCGACGCTCAGTCGCAAACGCTGATCGGCAGCGGCGCCATCTCCTTGTACAGCAGGGGCAGCGGCGACCTGCGCGAGACGGTGATGATCCGGGTTCCCGGTGGATAGATCAGATGGTAGGAGAGAAACATGTGCAGGTGGTCGCTGCCGCACAGCAGTTCGCGCAGGGCGGCATAACCGGGATGCCCGAGAACGACCCTTTCCTGGTAATCGCGCCGGTTGAGGCGCACTGAACGCGAGCCGAACTCAAGCTCGGGCTGCTTCGGGCCGAGCAGTTCGTGCATCAGGCGATTCCTGATCTCGGGCAGGACGATGACGCCGACGCAGTCGTCGCCCACCAGCCACTCGACCGCCCGCGCTTCCCCACCGGGATCCGGTACGTGCTCGCCAAAGGCCTGGCACCAGCGCGGGAAGTGCGCTGCATAACGGTGGATGATCTTTTCCATTGCGTCGTCAGAAGCTAGCGTTCGCCGGCCGCGCGGTCGATGAGACTGCCCACGACATCGGTATCGGAGACGAAGCCCTGCAGCTCGTTGTTGTCGATGACGAGAACACTCTTCACCGCATACTGGATCATCAGGCGTGCCAGATAGCGGATTTCGAGATGCTGGGAAACCTGCAAGGCGGGTTTCTGGGCGATATCGTAAACGTTGAGCAGGTCGAGGTCGCCATCCTCGGCGATCACCGCTCTGGCCACGTCGCGATAGGCGATCAGGCCGTAGGCGTCGCCCGGGTGGCGTTTTTCGACCACCAGCGATTTGACGCCGCGGTCCTTCATGATCATCAGCGCTTCCCGCACGGTGGCCAGCGGACTGATGGTGATGACCTTCTTCTTCATGATTCTGGCAACCAGCATGGCAGACCTTCCTTGAATCAATGATCGTGGTGAGAAATGGCAGGGGGGCTGGGGCGGCTCACATGTCCTCCTCGACTTCGCGCTGAAAGCGCTGCATCTGCGCGAGGCCAATGCCGACGACGCTGCCCAGCGGCAGCGAGAAGGCCAGGCCCCCGCCGGGCAGGTCGAGTTTCATCTGCATCTTGACCGACCTCAGAATGCGCATCGCGAGCTGTTTCTCGACCACACAGAGAAGCAGCGACTCCTTGCGCTCGAGGCCGAGACCGAGGAAGGTCTTGCGCTCGTTGTGCCGCAATCCCTTTCCCTTGAGGATGGTGATGCCGGTCGCACCGGCTTCCTTGAGAATATCGACCGCCCGATTTTCGTCCTCGTCCGGAACGATCAGTACCACAGCAGAGAACTTCATCGTGTTTCCTCCTGGAGAGATTTCCGCGGCCGCTGCAGCCAGTGCGCCAGCATGCCGTAAGACATGACGATGATCATCGGCAGCAACGAAGCGAAAGCGATCAGGCCGAAACCGTCGATCATCGGGTCGCGACCCGGCGTCCGTTCGGCGAGACCGACGCCGAGCGCCGTCACCAGCGGAACGGTCACCGTCGACGTCGTCACCCCGCCGCAGTCATAGGCGATCGGAACGATGAAATTCGGCGCGAATCTGGTCATCACGAGCACCAGCAGATAACCGGGGATCAGCCAGTAGGCGATGTTGATGCCGTCGACAATCCGCGCGCAACCGATGACGATGCCGATGCCGACGCCGACCGAGACCAGCGAGCGCAGCCAGAACCCGCTGAGCTGCCCAAGGCTGACCTCGTCGGCCTTGATCGACAACGCGATCAACGCCGGTTCGGCCATCGTCGTGGCAAAACCGATCAGGAAGCCGTAGAGGTAGACCGCCCACATGGCGACCCCGTCGCGCATCAGGCCCCTGGTCATCTCGTCACCGAGCGGGAAGAGGCCGACCTGCAGCCCTTCGTCGAACATGAAAAGACCGACCGCGACCAGCACCATGCCGACCGCCAGACCCTTGGGGTCGGCCAGCGGCCGCCGCAGAATGACGAAACTCGAGAAGAGAACGACGACAATGATCGGCAACAGGTTTCTGACCATGATCAGGAAATCGATCAGCATCTGGAGCGCCAGGTACTGGTGCTGGTCGTCGCTCGGCATCAGATGCACTGCGCTGCCGGCGGCGGCCGGAACAAAGAACAGGATGCCGTAGAGCTGAATGATGATCATCGGCGCCAGCGCACCGAAAGCAATCAGGCCGAAACCGTCGAGCATCGGGTTGCGGCCCCGGATGCTGGTCGCGAGACCCACCCCGAGGGCGGTCAGCAACGGTGCGGTAACGGTCGATGCGACGACGCCGCCGGAATCGAAAGCGAGGCCGACGAGCTGCGGCGGCGAAAAAGCGGTCAGCGTGACGACGCTCAGATAGCCGGGGATCAGGTAGTTGCCGATCGAGTGACCCAGGACGATCCGCCAGACGCCGACCATGACCGCGAGGCCGACACCGAGTGCCGCTACCATGCGCAGGGTCAGGGCAGCCATGCTGCCGCCGGAAACCGCCTCGGCCTTGTAAGCGACGGCCATCAGTGCCGGTTCGGCGGCGACCGACGCGAAGCTGATGCAGAAAGCGAACAGCATCAGCCAGATGAACGAGCCGCGCCGGGCAAAATCGAAGGCCATCGTCTCGCCAGCCGGAAAGATCGCTGCATCGAGTCCCTTGACGAACAGCGCGAGGCCGAGGAGAACCGCAGCGAAGCCGCCGATCAGCGCCGCCGGATTGTCCGGCATGCGCTGGATGAAAAACACCTGAAAGATCGCCACCACGATCAGCGTTGGCGCCAGATCTCTGGCCGCTTCGTGCAGGAGCTGGCGGATGATGCGCAGGAGCGATCCCAGGCCGGTCATGGACTGGATCCTTACCAACGGATCTGCACTTCCTGAATGACCTGCGGTGTCGCGCGCTGGATGGTGAACCTGACGCTTTCGACCTCGATCGTCGTTCCGGCCCGGGGAATTTCGCGCGCATACTCGAGCAGGAAACCCGACAGCGTATCGTGGCTGCCGCCGCCGGGCAGCTTCAATCCCAGCTTCTCGTTGAGCATCATCGGCGCCGCACGGGCGCTGACCAGATAGTCGTGGTGGCCCAGCTTCTTCAGCCACTCGGCCGGTTTTTCCTGCCGGTCGTATTCGTCCTGGATGTCTTCGACCACTTCCTCGATGATGTCCTCGATGGTGACGATCCCTTCGGCGCCGCCAAACTCGTCCATCACGACGGCCATCGCGTCGCCGTCCTTGCGCAGTTCGACGAGCATCGACTCGGCGCTCTTGCTGGCCGGCACATAGCGTGTCGGGCTGATGAAGGTTTCAATCGACAACGAGCCATCGACCCCCAGGAGATCCATGGTGTTGAGGACACCGACCACGCGGTCGATGCGCCCGTCGTACACCGGCAGGCGAACGTGCGAACTCTCCACCGCCAGACGGATGGCTTCGCCGACCGTGCAGTGTTTTTCAACGGCATTGACGTCGATCAGCGGCACCATCACCTTGGAGACCGTGGTCTCGGAGAAGTTGAACATGCGCTTGATCATCGACTTCTCGATCGCCTGGATGTCGCCGCCTTCCTGGGGCGGCATCTGCACCATGCCCTGAATCTGCTCGCGCAGCGTGAAGGGATTGTGCTCTTCGCGCGCGCCTGCCAGGCGCGACAGGAATTTCGACAGGGTGACGAAAATGACCAGGATCGGCGAAAAGAGTATCGAGAAGAAGCGCAGGATGTAGATCACGTTGGGAGTGATCGTGTCGGCACGCTGCTGGAAGACGCTCTTCGGAACGATCTCGCCGAAAACCCAGATCAGCGGCGCGACCAGCGCCACCGCCAGCCAGCTCCCCGCTTCGCCGAACAGCGAGATCATCAGCGAGGTGGCAATGGTCGAGTTGGCAACCACGGCAATATTGGTCCCGACCAGCGTCGTCGACAGCAGCCACTCCGGCCGCTTCTCGAGCATCTCGAGCGCCAGGCGCGCACCACGCGAACCCTTGGCCGCGTCGTGGCGCAGTTTCATGCGATCGGCGCTGACGATGCCGAGTTCGGAGCCGGAGAAGAAGCCTTCGGCGATCAGGCAGACCACCATCAACAGAAGAGTGATCCAGATATCAGGCATTTAGCGTCCCTCCTGCGGTTTGTTTCCAAGTGTCGCAGCGGCCGCCGGTTCGACGGCTTCGGCTCCCGGGACGGCTTCTTCGTGAACGGCTGCGACCTGCGGCGGCTCGACCGGGGCCGGCAGCCGCTCGACGAGCACCCGCGTGATGCGGTTGTGTTCGATGCCTTCGACGGTAAAACGGAGTCCGCAAAGGTCGGTCGTCGCACCGTTGGCGGGTAGCTCGCCGAAGGCATGCAGCAGCGCGCCGGCGAGCGTCTCGACCTCATCGCTCTCGATGCCGACCGCGAACTCCTGATTGAAGTCTTCGACCGACATGCTGCTGTCGATCCGCCGCCGGCCATCGGCAAGATCGCCCATCAGATAGCGGGTGACCACCTCGCTGTCCGAAGGACTGTAGATTTCACCGAAGACGCATTCCAGCAGATCCTCCATGGTCACCAGGCCGGTGACGCCACCATACTCGTCTACGACCAGGGCAAAAGACAGCTTGCGCTGCCGGAAGGTGTGGAACAGCTCCACCGCCGGCTTCGATTCGGGAAAGAAGTTCGACTGCCGCAGCAGCTTGCGGATGCCTTGCGGATCGCGTTCGAGCTTGGCGAGATCGACACCAAGCAGATCCCGTGTGTAGAGGATCCCCAGGATCGTGTCACGATGCCCCTTGAACACCGGGTAGCGCGACTGGCGAGTGGCCTTGATCTGGGTCAGCAGATCGGCTACCGGCAAGTCGGCCGAAAGAAACTGGATGTCCGAGCGGGGCCGCATGATGTCGCTCAGCGACTTGCTCCCGAAATCGAAAATCTTTTCGATATACTGGGCTTCCTGGCTGTCGAGTGCGCCTTCGCCAACGGCGTCATGGACCAGGGTGCGGATCATGTCCTCGGTGACCAGATTGCCCTGCGAGCGCTGCTTGCCGACGATCAGCGTGATGAAAAATTCGGCGACGTGGCGGATGACCTCGCGCAGCGGCGTGATCATGCGTGCGAAGAGGGCAATCGGGCGGCACTCGGCGTTCGCGAAAGCGACGTTGTTGCGAATCGCCAGCACCTTGGGTGTGATCTCGCCAAAGAGCAGCAGGATCGGCACCATCACCAGCAGGTTGATCATCTCGTTGTCGGCACCGAACAGATGGATGACCATCGCCGCCGAGATCACCGATGCCGATACATTGACGAACTCGTTGCCGATCAGAATGGTGACGATCAAGCGGCGTGGCTCGCTGCGCAGCCGTTCGATCAGCTCGACGCGGGGATTCCTGGCGGCGCGCATCTGGTCAATCTGAAACGAATTGAGCGAGAACAGCGAGGTTTCAGTACTCGAGAAAAAGCCGGAGCAGCCCAGCAGAAAAACAAAAACGACCAGTTCGATCCAGAGAGCGGGATCCATTTTACCCCCAGTAAAATTGCATTTGCCGGTCGGCAAACGCGCGTTGGAAACGGGCAGCCGCCATCAGCGCTGAAGATTGAGCCGGTTCGTCGATGCAGCAATCCGGCAATGGTCCTGGAACGTCCCGCGTCCCTTGATGAGCAAAATCAAACCACCGAGATACCATGGGCGCCGATTATCTTCCAGCTTGATGCCACTGTCAAATGCGGCTTCAGTCCCCCCGTGGCCCACCCCGAAGTCAGCGGCGGGCGAACCAGAAGTGAGCCGCCTGGCTGCACCGGTTGCGACACTGCAGTCCTTGTTCCGGCGCTATCAACCCCCTCCGGGGCATATCCCCCTGGCGTCAAATATTGCCAGCGGGCACTGGTTAATGTGTATGATCAAGCATTCCCTTTTTCCTTGCGTGCCTGCTGGTCGGCAAGGTGCAGACCACAGGCAGTCCTCGCCAGTCCCACATCATGTTCGAAGCCTTCCTGCTGTTCATCATGCTGGCGTTTTCGGCTTTCTTCTCGGGCTCAGAGACCGCCATCACCAGCATTTCGCGGGCCCGGGTCGAAGCGCTGCTCGCCGAACAGCGCTTCGGGGCCAGATCGCTGCATCGGATGAAGGGCAACCTCAACCGCACCCTGGTCATCATCCTGATCGGCAACAACCTGGTGAATACCGGTGCAGCGACGCTCGCCACTGTCGTCGCGACCGAGCATTTCGGCCACCTGGGCCCCGGCCTGGCGGTCGGCTTCATCACCCTGTTGCTGCTGATCTTCGGCGAGATCACCCCGAAGACCTTCAGCTCACGCTATGCCATTGCCGTCGCGCTGCTCGCCGCGTCGCCGCTGGAGTTTCTCGGCAAACTGCTGCTGCCAGCGGTCTGGGCACTGGAAAAGCTGATGCAATGGATGCACGGCCTGACTGACCCACCCAGGGATCCGACCGTCACCGATACGGAACTGATCGCCATGGCCGAACACGGGACTCAGGAAGGAACGATCGAGGCGGGCGAACACCAGATGATCCGCCGCATCTTCGACTTCAGCACCCTGCGCGCCAGCGACATCATGGTGCACCGGCACCAGATCTTCTCGCTCGACGGCAGCCGCACGATCGGCGACGCGCTCGCAGAGATCGCTGCCCAGTCGCATTACCGGGTGCCGCTCTACTCGAACAATCCGGAGGAGATCAGCCGCGTCGTCACGCTGCCCGAAATCCTCAGCGAAGTGGCGCAGGGCCATCTCGACAAGACCCTCAGCGAAGCCGGCAGCGACCCGATGTTCGTGCCGCCCAACCAGCCGGTCGACGGCCTGCTCGACGTACTGCGGGCCAACAAGGATCAGCTGATCGTCGTGGTCAACGAGTTCGGTGGCCTGCTCGGCCTATTTACCCTTGAGGACATTCTCGAGGAACTGGTCGGCGATATCTATGACGACGACGAAGTTCCGGCAGACGATCAGGGGGTAGCGACGAAACCTGTCGGCAGCGAACTGCTGGTGGACGGAAGCACCGAACTGCGCTTGATCGAAACGCATTTCGAACAGGACCTCGCCGGCAAGCCCTATGATTCGTTGAACCTCTGGATCATCCGCCATCTTGAGCGTATTCCGGCACCCGGCGAAACTTTCGTCGCCGAAGGGCTGACGGTCAGGATCGAGCGCGCGTCACGGCGACGGATCCACGAAGTTCGCATCAGCCGCTCATCCGTCACCGCCGCCGGGCCCCTGACCGCTTCCGCCGCCGAGCAGCCGGCGACGGACACGAAGACGGCTTCGCCCGATTAGCACCCCACCTTCAGCTTCAGCGAGCCTTCGTCGTGCCCATCGCCTGATCTCCTTAGGCGTTTTTCAGCACCGCCGGCATGACGGTCTTGGCCATGCGCTTGGCGAAGTAGTAGATGCGCTTCTGCTTCTCGATGATGTCGACTTCGAGGACGTAGGCCGGGATGCGGTTGGGTTCCTCGGCGACCAGCCGGCGCGCCTCGTGGGCGGCGGCCGAGTCGGCGATTTCGTTGATCTCTTCCTTCATCCCGATCACCACCTGCGCTGCCCGCTGGTTGCGCTGGGCGACCGCCTGGACGGCGGCCACGACCGCCTTGGTGATCGCCTGCTGGAAACCATTGAGCACCTGCTGGGTAGTCTCGCTGACCTCGATCTTGTCCCTGATCCGGTCATGGCCGAGCACCACCAGGTTGGTCTCGATGATGTCGCCGATGTTCTCGAGGTTGCTGGCCGCCTCCATCAAGTGCATCAGCTCGCTGGTCTGCTCTTCGGTCAGTTCCTGCTTGCTGATCTTGCCCAGGTAGTCGATGATCCCCGCGTGCAGGATGTCGACCGTGTCGTCCAGCTGCCGGATCTCCTCAAGCGCCTGTCGGTCACCCCTGATGATCGCCGGCATGATGCCGCGCAACATCGAACTGACCGACTCGCCCATGTGCATCACCTCCATGCGAACCTGGTCGAGCGCCAGCGACGGGGCACTCAGCAGTTCCGCCTGCAGGAACTTGGTGCGCACGATCATCGTTTCCTCTTCGAGCGCCTTGTCGGGCACCAGCCATTCGACGAAACGCGCGATCTGGGTGGTGAACCAGATGAAGATCATGCCGTTGGCGACGTTGAAGAAGGTGTGTGCGTTGGCGATCTGGCGCGGTGTCTCGGCAGCCAGCCGTTCGGCGCCGACGAGATTCGGGTAGGCCGGCGAAATCGCCGTCACCCATTCGGCCATGTTGCTGACGAAGGGCAACCAGAGCATGACGCCGGTGCAGGCCAGCGACACATGCACCACGGCCGCGCGCACCGCCTCGCGCGGTTTGCCGATCACCGCCAGCAGCGCCGTCGCACAGGTACCGATGTTGGCGCCCATGGCGAGCGCAATGCCCGCGTTGAGGCTGATGAAACCCTGACTCGCCATGACGATGACGATGCCGGTGGTGGCCGACGAGGACTGGATCAGCGCGGTGAAAGCGGCCGAGATGAGCACCGCGACCAGCGGGTTGTCCATCGTCTTCATCATCGCGAGGAAGGGCTCGTAGCTGCGCAGGGGCTGCATCGCCTCACCCATCACGTGCATGCCGAAGAACACCATGCCGAGGCCCATCAGCATCTCGCCGTAGTGCTTGATCTTCTCGTTCTTGGCGATGAACTGCATGGTGAAACCGACCGCGATCATCCCCAGCGCCGCTTTGGTGATCTTGAAGGCGACGATCTGGCCGGTGATCGTGGTGCCGATCTTGGCACCAATGATGATCCCGACCGATTGCGACAGGGACATCAGTCCGGCCGAGATGAAACCGACGACGAGGACCGTGGTGACCGAAGAAGACTGGATCACCGCCGTCACCAGCGCACCAGTGGTGAGGCCGGCAAAGCGGTTGCTCGTCAGCTTGGCGAGGATGTTCTTCATCCGCTCGCCGGCCGCGGCCTTCAGCGCGTGCTCCATCTGCGACATGCCGAAAAGGAAGATCGCCAGGCCGCCAAGCAGTTCCATGATCATCATGCCCCAGCTCATGCCGGCGGCTTCGGCTTCGGCGGCCAGCGCCGGCCACGCCAGCAGGGCGAGGGCAGGCCCCAGCGTACAGAGCACCAGCAGCAGGAAGCGGCGGTGAGAGAGATCCTGATGGTTCATCAGCGCGTATTTCAGCATGTGTCATACCTCCGGTCGTTATTGCTCAATGCTTTTGATGTTCCTTGACGACGGTGACCGGCAGCTTCGCAAGGCCCAGAACCTGCTCGGCAACCGAACCCAGCAGCAGATGTCGCAGGCCGGTCATCCCCTTGCTGCCCATGACGATCATGCCGGCTTTATGCTTCTCCGCCACCTGCAGGATGCGGGTGACAGGAATCCCCTTGACCAGCAGCAGTTCAGGCTTGTGCAAGGTGTCCCGTTCCGGATGCCGCTTGCTGACCTCGGCCATGAACTGGTCGAGCATCTCGGCAGCGACATCTTCCATGCGGATCCGCGTCTTCTTGTCGGTCAGGCGCGCGTAATAGCCCGGCATGTTCAGTGGGTCATGAACGACGTGCAGAACCAGCAGCCGTTGTCCGAGACTGGCGGCCATTTCGCTCGCCAGCAGCAAGGCCGCCTCGGAACAGGCGGAGAAATCGACCGGAACCAGGATCGGCCCCCGGACAACGCCATGCGACTTTGCGTCACTTTGCGACTTTGCGTCACTTTGTTTCTGTTCAGCCATGGGCAAGAACTCCTCTGAGGTGAAGACCCGCCTGACCAGCGGTCGCGCGCACCAGCGCCTGTCTGCGGTCCGGCACGCGATTCACCGCCATGGCCCGACAGGCGGCGCCGCAGAATGGTCAGGCAGCATTCCGAAGACTCGCCGGCCACTTTGAACCCCGGCAGGACAAGTCACTGAAGGCGATCATTGACATGCCATTCGGGCATACCCGTGACTCGCGTCGAAGAAAGATACAATAAATTCTTGCTGCATACACTTTTTTTTGCTCTCGGCGATCCCGCTGGCGGCGCCAAGGGCGGCACCTGTCGGCCAGCTGGCAGGCGTCGGCAAGACCGTTTCTCCACCGTACACGGCGAAATCTGCACCCTGCCCAGCCATCGCGCTTGTTTCCTTGGGGCATTGCGCTTATCCTTGCGCGTTGCGGATCGCGGCGCCATGTCGGCCGCCAGCTGCCTGTTCTGCAGGACGTCTTGCTGTAATCCGGCGCTCTGGCCTGCGCTTTCTGCTGCTCAATCACACTTCCTGGGGCGGAAACTTTTGATGGAATGGTTAGGCGTGTCGGCAATCGACTGGGAACTGGTGGTGCGCATTCTGATACAGTGCGCCCTGTTCAGTATGTCGGCCTTTTTCTCGGGCTCGGAAACAGCGCTTTTTTCGCTCAGCCGGATCGACCTGCAGAAACTGCGAAATTCCCGCAACCCTCATTCCGAGAGCATTCACGCCATGCTCGACGAACCGCGGCGCCTGATCGTTTCGCTGCTCTGCGGCAACGAACTCGTGAATATCGCCGCCGCGGCCAACATGACGATGATTCTGGTCACCGCTTTCGGCGAGGACGACGCCGGCTGGATCAACGTCCTGATCATGGTGCCGCTCCTGCTGCTGTTTGGCGAAGTGACGCCGAAGACGATCGCGGTCAATTTTCCGATCAAGTTCGCGAGCCTGCTGTCGGCCCGCTTCCTGCCCAAATGGATTTTCATCGTCACCCCGCTGCGCAACGTCGTTCGCCTGGTCGCCGACCGCGTCACGACCTTCGTCGTCGGCGAGCACGTCGGACGCGAGAATATCCTCAAGGCTGACGAGCTGCGGACGCTGATGGCCGACAGCGAGGAGACCGGCGTCATCCAGGCGTCGGAACGGGTGCTGATCGACAAGGTCCTCGAAGCGGCCGAAACCGACGTCGCGCGGATCATGACCCCAGGCCCGCGAATCCGCTTTCTCGACGGCGACCTGCCGGTCGACGAACTGATCGAACGTTTTCGCAGCTACCGCCATCCACGGGTTCCGGTGTACCGCGGCCACTGGGACAACGTCATCGGCTTCCTGCATGCCGAGGATCTGCTGCGGCGGGTACGCGCCGATGCCGGGCGATCGGCGATCCAGCTCAAGGAAATCCTCAAGCCGGCGCACTTCGTCCCCCCCACCAAGAAGGTCGACGAGATGCTGGAATATTTCCAGCGTTTCAACACCCGCGCCGCAGTGGTCATCGGCGAGTACGGCGAGGTGCTCGGCATCGTCACCATCAAGGACGTGCTGAGCTTCATCTTCGGCGAGATCTCGGGCAAGATGCGTGGTCAGGAATACTTCCAGCAGGAAGACAACGACAGCTTTACCGTCCCCGGCTACATGCGTCTCGCCGATCTGCGCACGCTGACCAATTTCGACATCGAAGACCCGCTGATGAACACCATCGGTGGCGTGACGCTGGTGCTCTTTGGCCGCTTGCCGCGGGTAGGCGAGAAGGTTTTCTTCGCCGACTACGAGATCACCGTCAAGGAAGTCAGCGGGATGCGGATCACCAAGGTTCGCGTCTCGCGCGGTCGTACCCCGGACGAACCGCAGGATACGCCGGAAGAGCCTCTGGAAATGGAAAGCGTCGCCGAGCCCGTGCTCGAAGATTCGCCCGATGGCCCGCCGGCGGAGCAGGAGCAGGCAGTCCTCGACGAATACGACAACGATCTGCTGAACGAGCCACCTGAGCCTGAGCCTGAGCCTGAGCCTGAGCCTGAGCCCCAGATGGGCGACGACCCGAGCGAGCGCAACAAGCCAGCGGACAAGACCAGCGCTGCGGCGGACTAGACAAGGAGAAGAAGCATGGAACTCGTTCTGCAAGTGGTGATCATCCTCATCTTCCTGGTCTTGAAGGGTTTCTTCTCGGGATCCGAGCTGGCGATGGTCAATTCGGACAAGATTTATCTGCGTCATCAGGCGAGGCTCGGTGACCCGGGAGCCAAGCTGGTACTCAGCCTGTTTCGCACCCCCGACGTGATGCTCGGAACGACGCTGGTCGGCACCAACATCGCGACCGTGACGATCACCACCATGGGCACGCTGATCTTCGTGCGCCTGCTCGGCGACATTGGTGATCTGGTTTCGGTGCTGGTGTTCACGCCCTTCCTGCTGATTTTCGGCGAGATCGTGCCGAAGAGCATCTTTCAGCAGAAGGCCGATGCGATCGCCGTCAAGATCATCTACCCGCTGCGTTTCTTCTCCTATCTGTTCTACCCGGTGATCTTCGTCTTCAGTCGCGTTGCGCGCGTCGCCGCCCGACTCTTCGGCGGCGCGAGTTCCAGCCAGACCGGCTTCATCAGCAAGGACGAACTGCGCGTCCTGATCGATCTCTCTGAAACTGCTTCAGACAGCGCCGCGACCAGCAAGCAGCGGATTCGCCGCATCTTCCGTTTTGCCGACACGACGGTCGGCGAGGTAATGACGCCGCTCGCCGAGGTCATCGGTTTCAACGAAGCGCGCGAGATGAGCGAAGCGGTGCGACGCGTCTGGACATCCGGCTTCAATCGCCTGCCGGTCTTTCGCGGCAACATCACCAACGTCACCGGCGTGCTGACGCTGAGCACCTGGGATCTGCTGCTGCCGGACCTCGAGCAGCGGGCGGTCGAGGATTTCGTCAAGCCGGCGCTCTACCTGACCCCGAAGCAGAGCCTCGACCAGGTGCTGCCGCTGCTGCGCGCGCGCGCCGACCACATGGCGATCGTGGTCGACGAGTTCGGCTCGGCGATCGGCATCCTGTCGATGGAGGACATCTTCGAGGAGGTCGTCGGTACCGTCGATTCAGGCTACGACTTCGACACCATGAAGACGCGGCGGGTGACCATCGAATCGATGAGTGACGACACGCACCTGATCAGCGGTCGGGCGCCGATCTCGGAACTCAACGACTCGCTGAAACTCAACCTGCCGGTCGGCGAAGCACATACCCTCGCCGGTTTCCTGATCAATCGCCTGCGCCATATCCCGGAAGTCGGCAATACGGTGATCGAGCAGGGGTATCGCTATACGGTGATCGAAGCCGATGCGCGCTCGGTCACCAAGATCCGCGTCGAGCGGGTATAGCCCACCGGCGTCCACCGCCGCAGCGCTGACGCGGCGCAAAAGCTGTTGGTTCAGGGAAGCGGAAAAACACTCGCTGCGGCTGCCGGTGGCTCCTGGGAAACGGCCGGCAGCAGCCTTTGCGCGATCTCGCGAGCCCAGGGGTTGAGCTCGCCGTAGGTCTTGACCAGCCGGCCTTCCGAAGCGCGAAAGAGCAGCCGGGCGCGCGCGTCGTCGACCGAGTTGTCGTAGAGATAGGTGCGGTCGGCCAGCCAGGCGACGAAGTAGCAGTACGCCAGCGAGCGCGTGTAGCGGGTAATGATCTTGGGGATCGGCACGTCGTGCCCTCCCTCCATGACCCGCATGGCCACCCGCTTGGCATTGATCGAGGGGTCGTCGGTGCCGACGAAGAAGAGGCGGACGAAGAAGCCGGCATCGCGCGCGCGGCGGATGAAGTCGAGCTTGTCCGGGGCCGAAAGAACGGTTTCGAAAGCCAGACTGCGGCCATGTTCCAGGCAATGCTCACGAATCTCGGTCGCTCGCCGGGCGGCCTGGATGACCGCCTGCGGCGAATTCCAGTCACCAAACTCATCCCGGGCGATGTAGTCGGGATTGACGTAAACGCAGCCGCCCATCCACTCGTGCATCAGCAATTGCTGGGTGATCGAAGTCTTGCCGGAGCCGTTGGGACCGGCAACCACGATCAGCCGGGGTCTTGCCCCATCACTCATTCGCCACGTCGGCGGGGCAGCTTGATCGCAGTGATCTCGGCCCGCAGGCGGACCATGAGCTGGGCCCGCGCCGCCTGCGAGTGTTTGCGCGCTTCCGCGGCAACCGCCTCCATCAGGTCGTCGAGTTGCTCGTCGGAGGGTTCATGGATAATGTCATTCAGATCGAATGGTTGTAATTGCATCGCCTCCTCCAGGATCGAACCACAGCCATGGCCCGCCGCTCGGCCAGCCAGCGGCCATCTTAACCCGGAAACGCCGCCGGAATACGATGGGCATGGCAGTGACGGCGCAAATGTGAGCGGATCGCTTGCCGACCTGGTTTTCCCGGTTGGCTCAGCCTTCCGCCGCCAGGGCGTCGCGAACGCTCTGGCGTTGGCCAATACGCTCCTGGAAAGTCAGCAGGGTTGGCCACTGGCCCAGGTCGATGCCGACCACGCGGCTCCAGCCGAGAACGGTAAACAGATAGCCGTCGGCGACCGTGAACTGCTCACCGAGCAGGTAACTCCGGTCTTCCAGACGAGCGGCGACGTAGCCTAGCCGGGCAGCGAGCTTCTCCTTGATGATCGGCTGGTACGCCGCCGGCGTGTCCGCCTTGAACAGCTGGCCGAAGGCCTTGTGCAGTTCGGCGCTGATGAAACCGAGCCACTCCTGCAACTGGTAACGTTGCAGCGTATAGGGACGCGGCGCGAGACCACTCTCCGGGATGCGGTCGGCGATGTACTGCACGATGGCCGGCACTTCGGTGAGGCAGACGCCATCGTCGAGTTCGAGCACCGGCACGTACCCGTTGGGGTTGATGGCGGCAAAGTCGCTGCCGTCGGCGAGCTTGTGCTGACGCAGGTCGACGCGAACGAGGTCGAAATCGAGGCCGGCTTCGCGCAAGGCAATGTGCGCCGCCAGCGAGCAGGTTCCCGGACTGAAATAGAGCTTCATGTCCAGGCTGCCAGGAACCGACTGCAGTGCCGGCGCAGGTTTCTGATCGGCTTCCACCGACCACGGGAGGCGGGTGACTTCGACGGTCAGGAAACCGCTGTTGTTACCGTAGGCAAACGACGAATCGTTGGCAAAGAAGTACAGAAAACCCGGTTCGATGATCTCGATTTCGCAGCCATTCGGTGTCGGCACGAGGCTGCTCTCGTCGTCAATGCGCGCGACGCCGTTGATGGTGCTCTCGATCAGTCCGGTGAGCATGTTCTCCGAGTCGGGGTTGTTCGCCTCGAGGTCGGGCCGCGGATGGATCGCCGCCACCAGTGAAAACCAGGGGCGCTCTTCCATGCGGCGGCTACCTTCGGCAAGGTGAAGGAACCACGCCTTGGATTCGTAACCCTCGGCACCGGCCGGGATGGTCTTGTCGATCCATGCGCCGCTGGCCTCGATGCGATATCTTTCGCCGGCGTCCACTTCGACGCCGGAAGCGTTCCACCATTTGTGAGCATAGGCCGGGAAGCGCGTCGAGCCATCGACCGGCAGCTTGCGAAATGGCAGGGCTTCGCGTTCCTGCTGCAGTTCTTCTTCGGGAGGCGGTTCGTCGTCCTGGTAGAAATCGCTGCAGGCCGGAACGTCCTCGAGGGCCTCCGGCCGATAATCGGCCCGCTCCTGCAGGCGCTGCAGAACACTCGGATGCAGTTCGGCGTCGTCGGAGATCCGGCGCGCCTTGCTCGGGCGTGTCCGCCAGACCGGTCCCCGGGTTTCGTCGTGCCGGTTCTGCCGAACGTCCGCTGCCAGCGGCTGGCTGAGTTGATCGGTCGACAGCCACAGGCCGGCGTCGAGGTCGTTGACCTCCTGTACCATCCATTCGAGCGCAATGTCCGAGAGACCGTGGGTTTCGTAGCCGCCACCCACATCGGCATGCGCGCCCGCGAACCAGACCTGTTTGATCCCCTCGCGCTTCGCCCACAGCGCCGGCGTAAAGTCGGCGCGCTCCTCATCGATGGCCAGCGCCTGACGACCGTGTTCGACGCGCGGGTTGAGCTCGCGGTCGTTGAATTTCAGGAAACGCAGTTCCTCGCGGTCCACCAGACGCAGGCCGTTGAACAGTGGCACGCCCAGTTCGCCGACCGTCTCCCAGACCCCGATCATGCGAATCGGGGTTTCGTCGTGATGCTTCCAGAAGCGGCCGCCGCGCTTCTTGCCGAGGCCCTCCTTGTAGTTGAGCCAGATCTTTTCAGCCTGATCGGCGGCAGCCCCATCGTCGGCGTCGGTCGCCGGGATGAGGCCCGAGCGGGCAACGAACTCCCCCAGGCTGCGGGCCGCCCAGGCGCCGCGCGAGAAGCCGAACAGCCAGATCTTGTCGCCCCGCTGATACACCTTCGAGATCAGGAGATAGGCGTCGATCATGCAGTCGTGCAGACCGATTCCCTGCGTGCTGCCGAGCAGCCCCCGGGTTCGTCCACCATTGCCGATGCTTTCGAGATAGAAAGCGGCGACTCGATCACTGTGCTTGATGAGGTGCGAACGGATCGGTCCGCTTTCTTCAACCTGCTGCTCGTCGCCGGGCAGCATCTGGAACAATCGGTACACATTGGTCTGCTCGATGGGGTCATTCCAGGTTCCATCCATGCAAACCACGATCTGTTTGGTCATCGTCTCTCCTCCTGGTCAGCGTGTTGCCAGCCGCTGTTCATCAAAAGGTCGCTATGGTCGCGCAGGCGGCCTGGATCTACAAGCATCCTCGGTCTTTTCTGCTCAGCCACCCACGCTCAGCACCCTCGATCCTGACCCGCAGCAGCGTTTTCCGCCTCCCGGGCAATCGTTCCGGGGTGGGCGAGCCGGCAATCAGGAGTCCCTCGGGGGAGTGCCGGGAGTCGTCTCGATCCCCATCCAGTTGCCGATCTCGGCCCGCAGGTCGATCAGCTGCGCCGGTTCGATCAGACGGATGCGGTAGGCGCGGGCGCGTTCGCGCGCCGCACCCCCGGCACCCTGGTGCAAACGCCGGGCGGTGAGCAGCCAGGTTTCACCCATCGCGCCGCCGACATGGCGACGCAGGCTGTCGAGACGGTTGAGGATCGACTGGCTGCCGCCTTCGGTACTGATCTGGACCCCGGTCTTGCATTCAAGCACCAGCAACTGGTTGCGCCAGACCAGCGCCGCATCGAGTTCGTTGCCGGCGACCTCCAGTATCCCAGGCACCTCCGGGGTCTCCTGCAGCCCCTGACCGGCATCGATGCGCACATTGGTGGCCCAATGGCCATCGGGAATCAGGCCATCGGCCTGCAGCCCGGCCAGCGTCAGCCAGGCCCATTCCTCGAGCCAGCCGCCGCCGACGTAGCGCGCGGCAGCCTCGCTGGCAAAGAGAAAGCGGCAATCGCCGTCCCAGTGCCAGATGCCGGCCTGGGCAAAGGCCTCAGCCAGTTCGTGGTTGTTCCTGAACAGCGCCCGCTCTGCGATGACCTCGCTGCGGAAGGGACGCACGATGCTGCCGTCCGGTCGGCTCTGCGTCAACGCCTCGCGGGTCAGCCGGTTCACGTAGCCGAAAAAGCCGTTGAGCTGCGGCGCCTCGCGCACCAGGCGCTCGGTCAGACCGGCGCGCGCGGCAGCTGCGCAGGCGAATCCCGGGCTCCAGGTCGGATCGGCAACGACGCGGTAACCCTGCATCTGCAGCAGATCGCCAAGCTTCAACATGTCGGCCGGCAGTTCCAGCGCCGCGGCGCCTCCGAGATGCTCGAGCAGACCGTGGCGGGTATCGCAATACCAGGCATCCCCCAGCCCGGCGAACGCGCCGACAAAACCGAAAGACATCACCTTGGTGCCGCCGCTGGCATTGAGGTCGATCGGCAGACCCGGATGGCGCTGCTGCAGCTCGGCGGCCATCTGCCGGGCGTAGCGGGTGATGCTGCCGAGATCGTGGTCGGGAGTGTGCTCGACGATGCGCACTTCAGACGCCGGCCAACCGGCATTGTGCAGCACCCTCGCCACCTGCCAGGCGCCGGTATGCGCCGGCAGCGAATCACTGACCGCGATGACGATGTGCGCCGGCCGCAGGCGCAGGGCGGGCAGCGCGTTCTGCATGATCTGCTCGGAGGCGAGACAGACGAGGATGCGCGGCTGGAATGGCATGCGGTGTTTCCGTCGGCGGTGAACAGACGACATTGTGCGCCTGTTCGGCGATTCTGCGCGGGCCTGGCGGGCGGAGAAGCGAGTAGACGCCAGCGAGAGCGAGGGATTCGCCGCCGCCAGGCGCCCCGGGCTGACGGGAAACGGTGTTGCCTGTGCCGGCAGGAGCCTGCGATACTGCCGCCCTGACCATCACGCGGGTACCCCGATGAGACATCGACGCATTCATACACTCCACCGTCCGGCGACTGGCGACCCACGTTCTCCGCCCCTCCTCTTCGTCCATGGCGGTTATGCCACGGCGGCTTGCTGGGACGCCTACTTTCTGCCCTGGTTCAGCCGCCGAGGCTTCGATTGCCATGCGCTGGATCTGGCCGGTCACGGCCGCAGCGAGGGCCGCGACCGGATCGATTCGTTCGGGCTTGACGATTACGTCGACGATCTCGCGCAGGTCGCGCAGACGCTCGCCGAACCGGCGATCGTCATCGGCCACTCGATGGGAACCGTCGTCGTCGAACGCTTTCTCGAAGCCCACCCGGCGCAGGCAGCAGTATTGATGGCGCCGGTTCCGCCGACGGGAATCCTTGGCGCAACGATGAAGATCGCCTGGACCGTGCCCGCTTTCTTCGACCAGCAGGCGCGCGCCACCCGCGGCGAGTACACCGAGCAGACGCTGCAGACGATTCGCGATGTCTACTACTCCGCCGAAACCAGCACCGCCGACCTGTTGCGTTTTGCGCCGCTCTTCCAGTCCGAGTCGCGCCGGGCGCTGCTCGACCTCTCCCTGCTCGCCATGCGCATCGGCCGCCGGCGGCCGGCGCTACCGGTCCTCGTCGTCGGTGGCGGTGCAGACGCAGTGTTTCCGGCCGCAGAACTCGGCCATACGGCCACGCGCTGGCAGGCCGAGGTAGCGGTGGTTCCTGCCGCCGGCCATACGCTGATGCTCGACGCTCACTGGCAGAGCGCCGCCACCCGCATCGATGGCTGGATCGACCGCCTGCCGTAGGGTTCGTGCAGCGCGGCCTAGGTCCCGGGACACCACTCGAGCACTTCCTCGAAGCGCCGAACGACGACATAAGACTTGACGGTGACCTGCACCAGCGCGCACGAGGGGGAGGTCGCGAACCCCGCGAGGTAAGGGTGGCGGGCGATGAAGGCCTCGCGCAGACGATCGCCATCGTCGTCGCTGACCTCGCACGCAGCGCCGAGGACGGTGATCGCCACCGCCTCCAGAGTATCTGCCCCGACATTCTCGCGGTTGTCGATGAACACCGCGACGCGGGGGTTGGCGATCAGGTTGGCGTACTTGTGGGTCGCCCGATCGGTGACCAGCAGCAAGGCGCCGAGATCCTCGCTGGCAGCGAAAGCCATCAGGCTGGTGTAAGGCTGGCCGGCGTCGTCGGTCGCCAGGACCGCGTACCGCTGGCCGGCGAGCAGGCGGGTCAACAACGGCCTGAGGGTCTCCGGCGTACTCATCTTCCCGCACCCCGCAAGGCGCGCCGTGGGCCATCGACCCCGGCAGCACTGAAAAGAAAAATCATCCACATCCCCTATCGAAATCGCCACTCAGGCCGGCGCCAATATAGCAGGCCGGGTTTGCCACAGAAAGACCATTCGCCGGGCGTTTCAGGCAGCGACCACACGGCCGGGCCGTCCATTGCCGTTTTCCCGCATAATGCACGCGACGCCCTGGTTTCTTCTCACCGACGGTTCTTCCTCATGCACGATCGCCGATTTCCTTCTTCTTCGCTGCCCAGGCAGGGCCTGATCGCCGCTCTCGCGCTGCTCGCTCTGCCGGCGCCGGCCGAGACGCTGCTCTGTGAGGTGACCTACGGCGGCGAGACGCGCCTGCTGCAGGCGCAGCCGGTGAGTTCGCCCTACCCGGTCGCGGTCCAGCGGGTCGGCTCCTACTTCCTCTTCCGCATGGTCTTCCAGAAAGAGCCGCGTGACCTCGCCGCGATCAAGCTCTACGTCTTCAGCGACCGTACGGACGGGCCGGCGCCGATCCATCAGGCCACTCACCCCTATCCGCCTCCAGCAGGCAGTTCAAGCTACGGCTTTACCGGCCTCAACCACGTTCATGAGCCCATCCGCGACGGTGAACTGCAGTACTGGTGCAAGCTGTCTTCGCCAGGCGCTGACGGATCATGAGCCGCTGGCTGCGTTCGCTCTTGGCCGCGCTGGGCATCGCGATCAGCAGCACCGTGCTGGCCGACCCGGTACGCCTGGTGTTCGTCGGCGACATCATGCTCGACGATGGACCGGGCCGCCTGATCAGCCGGGGTGGTGACCCTCTCCTCCCCTTTGCGCGGCTGCTGACGGATGCCGACTATACCATCGGTAACCTCGAATGCCCGATCGCGACGGTCGGCGAGCCGCTAGCCAGCAAGATTTTCAGCTTCCGCGCCCACCCCCGGGTCTTGCCCGTGCTGGCCGGACGATTCGACGCGCTTGCGGTCGCCAACAATCATTCCGGCGATTACGGCCAGCAGGCGTTTCTGCAGACCCTCGCGCTGCTCGCCGGCGAAGGCATCGCCACCTTTGGCGGCGGGCAGCGGCTCGACGAAGCGCATCGGCCGCTGTGGATCGAACGTCATGGCCTGCGCATTGCCGTGCTGGCGTACAACGAATTCAAGCCACGTTCCTTCGAGGCCGGCGCCGAATGGCCTGGAGTCGCCTGGAGCGAGGATAGCCAGGTCGTCGCCGACATTCGCGCCGCCCACGCCGCCGGTGCCGACCTCGTGATTCCGTTCATGCACTGGGGCTGGGAACGTGAAGCGCAGCCGAGCCGCCGCCAGCGCGAGCTGGCCCGCCTGATGATCGATGCCGGTGCCGGACTGGTGATCGGCGGGCATCCACATGTGACGCAGGGGGTCGAGTATTACCGGGACAAGCTGATCGTCTACAGCCTCGGCAACTTCGTTTTCGACGGCTTCGAGTCACCCGCCGGCCGCACCGGCTGGCTGCTGCGCCTGACGCTCGACAGGCAGGGCCTGCTGGCCTGGGATACCGTCGCCGCGCAGATCGACGACGACGGCACTCCCCACCCCGAGGCCACCATGAAGACTCCCTGCGGCCGCAGAGGAGATCCCGTGGTCCACGAATGCGGTCAACCGTAAGTTTCCGGACGGCCTAAAGCCGGCCTGCGTGGCTGCCGTTAGAGAGTCATTGAGCCGACCAGGAAGCCGCCATGAAAATCGCCAGTTCCGAGATGCAGATGGTCTCGTCGCACGCCTCACAGCAACGCGACGAAGTTCGCCAATCACTGCGCATGTGGGCCGGGGCGCCGGGCGCGAACGGCGAGGGGCGCGCCAGTGCGCCGCCGGCCGGCGAGCGGGTCACGCTTTCCGATGCCGGCCGGGCGGCCCAGTCGGCCGACGCCGGCGCCGTCGCCAGCAGCATGGGGCAGATGGAGAACGATCCGCGTCTGCTCTTCCTGCGCTCGATCATTTTCCTGTTGACCGGCGAGGAGGCGCGCGTCTTCGATCCGGCGTCGCTGACCGCGTCGGGCGATCCGCCCACGCCGGAGGCCGGCGCCGAGGCAAGCCCGACCGCCGGCACCGCGCGCGCCGCCGGTGCCGGCGTCGAATACGACTACCACGCGTCGCATAGCGAAAGCGAGCAGACGTCGTTCTCGGCGCGCGGCGTCGTGCGTACGCAGGATGGCCAAGAGATCCGCTTTGCGGTCGACCTGTCGATGTCGCGCAGCTATCAGGAGGAAAGCAGGATCAGCCTGCGCCTCGGCGATGCCGCCCGCCAGCAGAAGGATCCGCTGGTGGTCAATTTTGCCGGACAGGCCGCAGAACTGAGCGACCAGCGCTTCGCCTTCGATCTCGACGCCGACGGCACCACCGAAAGCGTCAACCGGCTCGTTTCCGGCAGTGGCTTTCTCGCTCTGGACCGCAATCGCGACGGGCGCATCAACAACGGCAGCGAACTTTTCGGCACCCGGAGCGGCGACGGCTTTGCCGATCTGGCGGCGCTCGACGATGACGGCAACGGCTGGATCGATGAAAATGACTCGGTCTATTCCCGCCTCAGCGTCTGGACGCCCGACGCCAATGGCGGCGGCGCGCTGCGCGGCCTCAAGGAAGCCGATGTCGGCGCCCTCGCGCTGGCCCGCGTCGCCACCCCCTTTGAACTGCGCAGCCAGAGCAACGAGTCCCTCGGTCAGATCCGCAGCAGCGGCATCTTCCTCCAGGAGAGCGGCGGCATCGGCAGCCTGCAGCAGGTCGATCTCAGCGTCTGAGGGCACCGCAAAGCGGCCCGGATCAGTTCGCCGGCCGGCGGCTGCGGGCGGTCTCGAGGTGCTGGCACAGCCGCTCGGCGCCGTCGAGCAGACGCGGCGTGTGGCGCTGGATCAGATCGGGAGGGACGAAAAAGAGATTGCCACGGGCCACCGCGCCGATCGACTGCCAGCGCTTCCAGTCATCGAGCCACTCGGGGCGCGCTTCGTCCATGCCGCTGGCGATGATCGCTTCCGGATTGGCGGCGATCACCGCTTCGACGGTCACTGCCGGCGCCATCGTCTCCAGCCTGCCGAAGACATTCTCGCCGCCGCAGAGCTGGATGACGTCGGAGATGATCTGGTGGCGGCCGACGGTCATCAGCGGCTGTTTCCAGATCTGGTAGAAAGTGCGGACCGGCGGCCGCGCGCCATAGCGCTGCTGCAGGTCGGCGAGGCGCTGGCGAAAGCGCCGGGCCGCGTCGCTCGCCACCAGAGGGCTGCCGGCCAGCACCCCGAGGCGCTCGATCTCGCGTGCGACGTCGGCAATCCGATTCGACTGTGAGAGGTAGACCGGGATGCCGAGACCGTGCAAACGGTCGAGGTGAGCAGCGGCATTGCCGCTCTGCCAGGCGATGATCAGATCCGGGCGCAGCGCCGCGACGCGCTCGAGATCGATCCGCGAGTAAGCGCCGACGCGCGCGATCCGGCTCGCCGCCGGCGGGTACTCGCTGTATTCGACGGTGCCGACGATGCGCTCGCCGGCGCCGGCGGCGAACAGCGTCTCGGTGAGATGCGGCGCCAGACTGACGATGCGGCGCGCCGGTTGCGCGAGGCGTACCGTCGCGCCGCTATCGTCGACCACACTGACCGCCGCCGGGCGATCGGCAGCCAAGCCGCCGCCGGCCAGCGCGAGCGACAGAATGAGCGCCGCGGCCATGTGCGCCACAGACCGCGGTCGGGGAAAAATCGTAGACATGCGACAATCGGGGCAACGAAACCCGGATTTTACGATGAACGAACCCTCCACTCCCAGCCTGATGGTTCAGGGCTGCACTTCGGACGCCGGCAAGAGTGTGCTGGTGACCGCGCTGTGCCGCATCCTGCACCGCCGGGGCGTACGCGTCGCGCCTTTCAAGCCGCAGAACATGGCGCTCAATTCGGCGGTCACCATCGATGGCGGCGAGATCGGTCGCGCACAGGCCTTGCAGGCGCAGGCCGCCGGCCTGCCGGCGCACTCCGACTTCAATCCGGTGCTGTTGAAACCGGCGACCGACCAGCGCGCGCAGGTGATCATCCACGGCCGCGCGCTGCTCGACCTCGATGCCCGCGACTACCATGCCTACAAGCCGCGCGCGATGAAAGCGGTGCTCGAATCCTGGCACCGCCTGTCGGCGCAGTACGACTGCCTGCTCGTCGAAGGCGCCGGCAGCCCGGCGGAGATCAATCTGCGGGATCGCGACATCGCCAACATGGGCTTCGCCGAAGCGGTCGATTGCCCGGTGATCCTGATCGCCGACATCGATCGTGGCGGCGTCTTCGCCCATTTCTGCGGCACCCTCGACCTGCTTTCGGTGTCCGAGCAGGCGCGCGTCAAGGGCTTCGTGATCAACCGCTTTCGCGGCGACATTGGCCTGCTCGAAAGCGGCCTGCGCTGGCTCGAACAACGCACCGGCAAACCGGTGCTGGGCGTCCTGCCCTATCTGCACGGCCTCTATCTCGACGCCGAGGACGCCCTGCCGCGCGCCGCCGAGGAGAAAACGGCGGCGGCGCTGCGGGTCGTCGCGCCGGTGTACCCGCGGATCTCGAATCACAACGACCTCGACCCCTTGCGTTTCCACCCCGAGGTCGATTTTCGCTTCGTCGGTCCGCACGAACCACCGCCGCCCTGTGACCTGATCGTCCTGCCGGGGTCGAAAGCGGTGCAGGCCGACCTCGCCTGGCTACGTGCGCAGGGCTGGGAAGAGGCGATCCGCCGCCACCTGCGCTACGGCGGCAAGCTGATCGGCATCTGTGGCGGCCTGCAGATGCTCGGCCGCGCACTGCACGACCCGCTGGGTCTCGAAGGCGTCGCCGGCAGCATGCCCGGCCTCGGCTGGCTGGACTACGAAACCCGGCTGGCGGCCGGGAAGACGCTGGAGAATGTCGCCGGCACGCTGCTCCTGCCCGGTTCGGCAGCTCTCGCCGGTTACCGCATCCATATGGGGGTCAGCCGCGGCCCGGCCCTGGAGCAGCCGGCGGCGATGCTCGCCGGCGCAGCCGATGGGGCGCTTTCGGACGATGGCCAGATTCTCGCCACCTACTGCCACGGCCTGTTCGACTCGCCGCCAGCACTGGCGGCGCTGCTCACCTGGGCCGGCCATCATCCGAGCGGGAGTTTCGACCCCGGCTTGCGCCGTGAGCAGGATATCGAGCGCCTGGCCGACGCCGTCGAGCAGAGCCTCGACCTGCGCCGCCTGACCGAATGGCTGCCCTTACCGGCTTAGCCGGCGGACGGCGCGCGCCTCGAAGATCGCCGGAGCTTGCGGGAAGCGATCATGACACCGCCGATCCTTGAATGACACCGCCGATACTTACTCGTCGTCCGGATTCTCGCCGCGCACCAGCAGCAGCGAGGTTTGGCCCTTGCGCACCAGGCGTTCGGCGACACTGCCGATGAAAAAGCGCTCGATGCCACGCCGCCCGTGCGTGCCGACGACCAGCAGATCGGCCTGCCATTCACTCGCCGCATCGAGCAGCATGTCCGAAACATGCTTCTGTTCCGATTCGACGAGTCTGATTTCAGCCTCGACGCCGGCCGCGCGTGCGGTCTCGGCAAGCCTGCCGAGAAAACCCTGCGCGCCCAGGCGCATGCGCGCTTCGGTCTTGCCAACACTATTCGGCAGCATCATCGCCACTTCCCGCTGGGCGAGAATCGTCTCGTCGATCGCATGGCAGATCGCGAGTTGTGCACCGTTGCTCCTGGCAAGCTGGACCGCCGCCTCCATGACCTTGCTGGTCATGAAACTCTCATCAACGGCAACCATGATTCGCTTGTACATGGGTCTTTGCTCCTCGTTTGGCAAAGTTGTCAGACAAGTGAAACAATAGCACCGATCGCCCTGCCCAGAGCAAACGACGTGTTACTACATTCGCTTACCCACGGCCCGTCGGGTGCGATAGAATCGGAAATCGTTCCGACCGGACACGGAAGAGCTTGGCTGGTCACGGTCTCGGGACCATCAGACCAATGGGGTGGGTAACCGCTCCACCGGCCACTCAGGCAAACCCTACCCGCCCTTCTCGCAGGACTCTTTCCCGATGGACCACACCAAGCCACCACCGTCTTCGGCAGTAGGAGATGCGACGAATTCAGTGAACCGATCGTCGGGTTGAGGGAAGTCAACCGTGAGACTTTCTGCTGTGCTCGTCGATGATTCCGAAGTCAACCTGCTTCTTTTCAAACACCTGATCGCCCGCATCGACGACATTGAGGCGATCTGCTTCAAGGCATCCCTCGACGGACTCAACTGGTGTGAAGCGCACGGCGCGGATATTGTGGTGGTCGACTACATGATGCCGGCGCCAGACGGCATCGAGTTCATCCGCCGCTTCCGCCAGATGCGGGGCATGGGCGATGTTCCCGTGATCATGGTTACTGCCAACAGTCTGGTGGAAACCCGCTATCAGGCACTACAGGCCGGGGCAACCGATTTTCTCACCAAGCCGATCGACAAGAATGAGTTTGGCGCCCGAGTCCGGAACATGGCTGCCTTGCGCCGAAGCCAGAAATTGATCGCCGATCGTGCCGCTCTGCTCGCCAGCGAAGTCGCGGCAGCCACGAAAACCATCATCGAACGTGAGCTGGAAACCATCTTCCGCCTGTCGAAAGCCGCTGAATACCGTGATCCGGAGACCGGCAGGCACCTTCTGCGCATGGCCCATTACGCGCGACTGATTGCGACGGGACTGAAATTGCCGTCCGAGGAACGGCAACTTATTTTCGTGGCCGCACCGATGCACGACATTGGCAAAGTGGGGATTCGTGATGAGGTCCTGTTGAAGCGTGGAGGCCTGAGCGGCGATGAGTTGCGGGAAATGCGGCAGCACGCCAAAATCGGCCATGAAATCCTGCGCGGCAGCACCTCTCTGGTATTGCAGGCGGCGGCCGTCATCGCGCTCAGCCACCACGAGAAATTCGATGGCAGCGGCTATCCGTATGGCTTGGCCGGCGAAGAGATTCATCTGCATGGACGCATTGTGGCCCTGGCTGATGTGTTCGACGCTCTAACCTCGAGTCGCCCGTACAAGGATGCCTGGAACGTAGACCGTGCAGCCGCGTACATTCGCGAACACTCCGGGACACATTTCGATCCGGCTTGCGTCGCGGTGTTTTTCGCTGTCTGGGATCAGGTGCTGGAGATAAGACGGGACTATGCCGACCTGGCCGAGGAAACCGGTTAGCCGTCTGGTCTGACTTTTTTATTTATTAAACTTGCAGGTTGAGGGAGGTTGTCCATGTTGGTGCGAGAGATTCTGGCCAGGGTCCTGCTGGTCGTCCTGACAACTGCGAGCGTTTCCAGCCTCTGGGCTGCTGATCTGAAGGAGATTCAGGCGCGCGGCGAAATTCGTCACATTGGCATCAGATACGCAAATTTCGTTACGGGGGACGGAGACGGGTTTGACGTGGATCTGGTGAAAGGCTTTGCCAGACATATCGGCGTCAAGTATCAACTGGTCTATAGCGACTTCTACAACGTCATTCGCGACCTGCTGGGCAGGAATGTCGTGCGCAAAGGTGACGATGTCATCCTGGAGGGCAACTACCCGGTAAAGGGAGACATCATCGCCACGGGGTTTACCGTTCTGCCTTGGCGCGAGCGCGTTCTCCTCTATTCCGAACCGACTTTCCCCTCCCAGGTCCTGCTGATTGCCCGTGCTGACTGGCCTTATGCGCCGATCAAGGAAAGCGGCAGTCTTGAGAAGGATATACAGCAGACCAAGAGCTTGATTGGCAGGAACAGTCTGCTGGTCATGGAACGGACCTGCCTCGACCCGGCCAACTATGGCCTGAAAGGAAGGGGCATCGATCTGCGTACCTACACCAAGAACACGAATCTCAACGAGATGGTTCCGGCGCTCCTGAACAAGGAAGCTGAACTGACCTTGCTCGACGTTCCGGACGCCATTCTCGACCTGAAGAAATGGACAGGAAAGATCAAAATAATCGGCCCGATATCGGAGGAACAGCAACTGGCGGCAGCGTTTCCGAAGTCTTCGCCGGAACTGCGCGCCGCGTTCAACGAATACCTGCGGCTGATCAAGGCCGATGGAAGCTACGACAGACTGGTCAACAAGTATTATCCAGGCATTCGGCGCTATTTTCCCGACTTCTTTGCCAGAAAGGGTTGAGCGGACCGGAAACGGATCGTGTCCATGCGAATCAAGGTGGGGGGTTGGCCAACGTGTGTCGCCCTCGTCTTCTGCATCTATTCCTGGTTGCTCCTGTGGAACGCCTTCAGTTCCCACACACAGCTGGAGAATGCGGCCGATATGCGTATCGTCGCCGACAACGTTCGGCGTGCGGCGGCCCTCGCCGATTTTGCCATCGATCGCCTGAACAGTGCCGCCGAACTCGCGGACGGGCCAGAAATCCAGAGTTTTCTGGTCAATAAATCTCTCGGGATGTCGCTGAAGTATGGACTGAACGCCAACCTCGAGGCGATTGAAGTTCGCTTTCGTGAGCAGATGGAGAAGAAACAGGTTCGTGGCGAGCCGATCTACAACCGCATCCTTCTCTATGACAATGAGGGTCAAGTGCTCGTCGATCTCTCTCCGGACGAGCCGATTTTTCTCGACAAGTCTTCTCGGGAGTCCACACAGCTGATCATTTCCCCCGAGAAGCGGCAGATCGTCGCTGCCGCGTCCGTCATCTACAAGGAAGAGATTGCCGGCACCGTCGTTACTTTCGGCGATCTCGGACAGCTGTCCCGGTATCTCATTTCCTCGCCGGCGGGAAAACGGTACCAGGAACTGCTGATAACGGACAAGGGAGAGGATCTCAAGGTTTTCGGGCGGGATTCCGGCGTAGACCGCAGCGTTGCCGATGTCCTCAGGAGCCTGCCTGAAAACCAGATCGTTCCGGTGAGTGAAATTCTCCTTGCCTCGGCGACCAGCAAATCCATGGCCAATACCGGCAAGCAGATCGCCGTGAAAACCTCGGTATCCGGCATGCCGCTTTCACTGGTGACCCTGTTCTCCGAGGAATATGCCTATGGTCATATTACGTCCCGCCTGTACCTGTATCTTGCCGGTGTGGTTCCTTTGCTGGTGCTGCTGGCTGCCGTAGTGTACGAGCGGATGAGCCGGCGCGCACACCGTCTGCAAATGCATGCGCTTGAGTCGGAACGACGCTCATCGGAGTTGCAGGAACTCAACACATCGCTTTCAGCCGAAATCCGGCGGCGCGAAGCGGTCGAACAGGAGTTGCGCGACAAGAGTCATCAGCTGGAGGAAATGGCAGGCAACCTGAAGGTCAGTGTCCTGCGGGCGGAAGATGCCAGTCGAGCCAAATCGGACTTCCTGGCAAGCATGAGCCATGAGATCCGGACACCGATGAACGGGATCATGGGCATGACCGATCTGGCGCTTGAGACCGAACTCACCGATGAGCAGCGCGAATACCTGAGCATCGTCAAGTCGTCGTCGAAAGGACTGCTGACGATCATCAATGACGTTCTGGACTTCTCCAAGATCGAGGCCGGAAAACTCCATCTCGAATCGATCTCGTTCGACGTCATCGGGCTCATTGCCGACCTGGTCAAGCCCATCGCGTTGCAGGCGGACCAGAAGGGACTCGAAATGGTGACCGATGTGGATGCCAGCGTGCCGCGCCAGTTGCTCGGCGATCCCGGCCGGCTGCGGCAGGTGCTGATCAACCTCCTGAGCAATGCGGTCAAGTTTACCGAGAAAGGCGAGATCCTCCTCCGTGTCGAGTTGCTGCACAGGCAGGGCCAGCATGCCGACCTCCAGTTTGCCGTGAGCGATACGGGCATCGGCATTCCCAGGGACAAACAGGCGGCGATTTTTGCTGCCTTCATCCAGGAGGACACCACCACCACGCGTCGTTACGGCGGTACAGGGCTTGGCCTGACCATTGCCAGTCACCTGCTTGACCTGATGGGCGGCAGTATCCGGGTGGAAAGTGAGGTGGGCAAGGGCAGTACCTTTCGCGCAACCATACCATTCGAAATCGTCCCCAGCAGAGCTGGCGCCCTCGCTCCGGAGAATCTGTTTGGCAAGAGAGCGCTGATCGTCGATGACAATCGCGTCAACCGCCGCATCCTCGCGCGTCACCTGCTCCTTTGGGGAATAGACGTCGCCGAGGCCGAGGACGGGCCGACCGCCCTTGGCATGCACGCGGCAAGCGTTGTCGATGACAAGCGCTTCGATCTGGTCCTGCTCGACTGCCATATGCCCGGAATGGACGGGTTCGAGGTGGCAAAACGGATCAAGGACTCGCGGGAAGACCCGGACCCCATGCTCATGATGCTCTCTTCCGGGGGCGTGCGCGGAGATGCCGATCGCTGTCGTCAACTGGGAATTGGCGCTTACCTGACCAAACCCATTGGTCAGGATGAACTGAAGGCATCGCTGAATTCCCTGCTTTCATCGAGCGAAAGCCTTGCCCCTGATGATCAGCTGATCACCCGCCATTCACTTCGGGAAAACAGCACCTCTTTGAGAATCCTCGTCGCCGAGGATAATCTGGTCAATCAGAATCTGATGCTTCAGCTCCTGAACAAATGGGGGCACCTGCCAACGATCGCCAGGAACGGCCGTCAGGCTGTTGAGTCATGGGCCCCCGACAAGTACGACCTCATCTTGATGGACGTGCAGATGCCGGAGATGGACGGCCTCGAAGCGACCCGGCTCATCCGGGCAAGCGAAAAGGAGCATCCCGGGCAACCCACACCCATCTATGCCTTAAGCGCTGCAGCCCTCCCGGGTGACCAACAACGAGGCTTCGAGGCGGGCGTCAATGGCTACCTGACCAAGCCGCTCGATCGACGACAGTTGCAGGACGTGTTGTCCCGCTCGGGCGGCAATCGGGAGGTCAAGGGACCGCCACGCTACGACTATCGCGCCGCGCTTCGGCAGGCCGATCCTGAAATCGTCGACATCATCGGGTCGGCATTCCTTGAGCAGGCACCTGCCGACCTCGCCGCCTTGCATGAGGCTGCCAGAGCGGCTGACCGCGAGACAGTTCAGCGACTGGCACACAGCCTGAAGGGACTGGTCGGCAACTTTTGCGCGCTCCCCCTCCAGCAACTGTTTGACGTGGTTGAGCAGCAGTCACGTTCCAGTACGGCTGAAATTGGCCTGTCGGAGATCGATCGCGAGCTGGGCGAATTGTGTCGCTGCATCGACGCATATCTGAAGGAGACGCCCTCTGACCCCTCTCTGAGTCAGAGCGGGTATCGCTTCGGCGGGATCTGAGCCATCTCATGCGGGCGCTCGAGGCGCACGCGGTGTTCTTGAAACGCATGCCGTTTGATGACGCCTTCCACTTGGCCTAGGGTGATTGGAGGAAATTCCCGTACCCGTCAAGCCGTGGAAGCAGGCAGACACAGGCCGACCCATCTAGCCGCTTCTCCTTGATTCGGCAGAAAACCGGTACGCGGTTTGTCAGAAATCACCCCAGTCACTTGAGCGTCAAGGGCAGGCCCGCGACGACCAGCGTCACCCGTTCGCACGCCGCCGCCACGCGCTGGTTCAGTCGCCCCTGCTCGTCGGCAAACAGGCGCGACACGGCCGCCAGCGGCACGATGCCGCTACCGACCTCGTTCGAGACCAGGATGAGCCGGCCCGGAAGTCGGGGCAGGAGATCGATCAGGGCCTGCGTCGCACCGACCAGGCGCGGACAGGACAACGCATTTCCGGCTTCGGCCTGAGCCGCCGCCTGGCCGGCAAAAATGAGGTTCGACAGCCACAGTGTCAGGCAATCGACGAGCAGGCAGACACCCGGCGCCGCGTGCTGCTGCAGGGCATCGGCAAGATCGAGCGGCTCGACGACCAGCCCCCACTCGGGACAGCGCCGCGCCCGATGGTGCTCGATCCGCCGCGACATCTCGTCGTCGAGCGCCACGGCGGTTGCCACGTAAATGACCGGCAGCCCGCTCTCGCCTGCCCGCCGTTCGGCCAGCAGACTCTTGCCCGAACGGGCACCACCAATGATCAGTTCTCGCATGGCGCGAAGCTTACAATGAAAGTCGCTGCAGCGACTCACGGAGCGCTCTCGCCCGCTTTTGGGAGAGGGATCGGAGCGGGTGTCCTGGTCCTGAATCGCCATGACCGTTGGCATGGCAGGCCGATGCGTATAATCGACGCTTTTCTCCCGCCCGGTCATGCCATGCATTTTGCCATCGCGCCCTGCACCGCCCTGCCCGGTCTCCAGTCCCGGATCGACGGCAAGACCAAACCGCCCGGTTCGCTCGGCCAGCTCGAAGGGCTGGCGCTGCAGATCGGTGCGCTGCAGCAGACGCTATCTCCCCGTCTTGACCACCCGCACCTGCTGGTCTTCGCCGGTGACCACGGCGCCGCCCGCGCCGGGGTGTCGGCCTATCCGCAGGAGGTCACCTGGCAGATGGTCGAGAACTTCCTCGCCGGCGGCGCCGCGATCAACGTCTTCGCGCGCCTGAACGGCCTCCAGCTGCGGGTGATCGACGCCGGCGTCGCGCATGACTTCGGCATCCGCGAAGGATTGATCGACGCCAAGGTGGCCCACGGCACGCGCAACTATCTCGCACAGGCGGCGATGAGCGCGGCCGAGCGCGATAGCGCACTCGGCCGCGGTGCGGCAATCGCCGGCGCGCTGGCCGACCAGGGCTGCCGGGTCATGGGCTTCGGCGAAATGGGAATCGGCAACAGCGCCGCGGCATCGCTGATCACTCACCAGCTTACCGGCACGCCGCTCGCCCAATGCGTCGGGCGCGGTACCGGTCTCGACGACGCCGGGCTGGCGCGCAAGCAGGCACTGCTCGCACAGGCCGCCGGTCGTGCCGGCCTCGCCGACGACGCCGACGCGCTGCGCGTGCTCGCCGAGTTCGGCGGCTTCGAGATCGCGATGATGACCGGCGCCATGCTGGCCGCCGCCGAGCGCGGCCTGCTGCTGCTCATCGACGGCTTCATCGTGACCTCGGCGCTGCTCGTCGCGGCGCGCGTCGCACCGGCGATTCGCGATTATTGTGTCTTCTGCCACCGCTCATCCGAACCCGGCCATCGCGTGCAACTGGACGCCTTGCAGGCCGAGGCGCTGCTCGACCTCGACCTGCGCCTCGGCGAAGGCACTGGCGCAGCGCTCGCCTGGCCGCTGGTCCGGGCTGCAGTCGCTTTCCTCAACGAGATGGCGAGCTTCGCTTCCGCCGGCGTCAGCGAGCCGCTCTGACGCGGCCGGCCCGGCCTGAAAACGGGCTGCCCGGACGGCTTGCCAGAGACGATCGACGGCCTGCGATGGGCTGCCATGGACTGCTGCTCAGCGTTCGGGGCGCCCGGGAGAGACCGACGACGGCAGCCGCTGCTCGAACTCCGGCCGCAGCTGACTGGCATCACGGTAGTCCGGCTGGATGTGCGCTGCCGGCGTCGGGGCAACGGCACGCGGCTGCACCGGCAAAACCGGTGGCGGCTTTTCAGGCGCGAAGCGCCCCCCATAGTTGCGCTCGTAGCGCTCGAGGAAGCGCCGCATCTGTTCGTATTCGCCGCAGTTCAGGGGAGCGAGGCAGGGCCCGAGTGAATCGTGAATCATCCACGGGGGCGGTGCAAGGCCGTACGGTGCGAACCCGGGGCCGACGATCACCTCACCACCGACGGCAAAGGTCGCTGCGCTGGCCTCGACGGCGAGGCAGGCGAAAAAAAGGAATGGAGCACGGCGCATGCTGTCCAGTGTATCACCCGACGCCGGCACGGGATCTTCCATCCCGAAAGACCAAAGACCAGCCTGCCAGATCAGGGACTCGGCTGGTGAAGATCGGTGGTAGAATTCCGCGCTGATCGACATGCTAGCCGGTCAACCATTTTGCTCTTGACTCGTTTTACCCCATTCTATTCTCCATAAAAGGAACCTCATCATGAAGAACTCGCTCCTCGTTGCTGCGCTGATCGCTCTTGCCGTTACCGCCTGTGGCAAGAAGGAAGAAGCCAAGACGACTGCTGCTCCGGCGGCAACTCCTCCTGCCGCCACCGCACCGGCCGCACCGGCTGCCGAACCTGCCAAGCCTGCCGAAGCCGCCGTTCCGGCGACCGCACCGGCCGCCGCTGGTCAGGCTGCTTCCGACGCCATCAAGGACGCCGCCAAGCCGGTTACCGACGCTGCCGCCGAGAAGACCAAGGAAGTCGCCGATGCCGCCGCCAAGGGCGCTGCCGACGCAGCCAAGGACGCGATGAAGAAGTAATCGTCGTCCATGAATCATAAAAAAGCCGGCTCGCGCCGGCTTTTTTATGCCCGGCTCAGCTGCCGCCAGGCGAAACCGCTTTCCTGGTCGGCCACGCCGATCCACTCCTCGCTGCAGTTCAGGGCCGCCGCGAGGGCGGTGACCGCGAGGCGGGGTCGATTGTTTTCCTGGCTGAGATGGGCAGCGATCAGGTGCTGCAGGCGCCGGGTATCGATCTGCAGGAGCAGGCTGGCCGCCTGATCGTTCGCCAGATGACCGAAGCGGCCGCTGATGCGTTGCTTGAGCGCTGCCGGATAGCGTGAGGCCGCGAGCAGCGCGCGATCATGGTTGCACTCGAGGACCAGACCGGCACAATGGGCGAGCACCTCGACGATATGCGGCGTGATCGAGCCACTGTCGGTGAGCACTCCCAGGCAGTGCTCACCATCGCTGAACGCATACTGCACCGGCTCACGGGCGTCGTGCGGCACCGGAAAAGGTTGAACCTGCAGACTGCCAATGGCAAAAGGCGTTTCTCCATCGATGACGCGGCATTCAGGCAGGGCGGACTTGCCACGCAGCGCAGCGGCATGGGTGCCGTGCGTCAGGTAAACCGGGAGTCGATGGCGACGGGCAAGAGCGAACACCCCGCTCAGGTGGTCGGCGTGTTCGTGCGTCACGACGATCGCCGCCAGCTCGTCGGGAAGCGCCCCGAGCCGCGCCAGCCGCGCCGTTGCCGTGCGCGCCGAAAATCCGCAATCAAGCAGGACGCGGGTCGCTCCCGCTTCGACGAGCAGGGCGTTCCCCTGACTGCCACTGCCAAGCGAGGCGAATCGGATCACGGCAAGGGCTCACGGCAGATCACGCAGATTCCCCGCTGCCCGGATCAATCCTCATTTTTGTCCTGTTTTTCCGGCCGCGGTGCGGGCCCGCCGCTGTCACTGACTCGTTGAACCGGGGACCACGCTCAAAGATAACGCTAGTCGAGCCTGGCCAGCGTGGACTTGGCGAGCGGCGGGTTTTTCGCCAGATACTTGCGGATCCCCGACAGGATCGCTTCGGCCATCTTGTCCTGGTAGGCATCGTCGTTCAGCCGCTTCTCCTCCTCGGGGTTCGAGATGAAAGCGGTCTCGATCAGAATCGAAGGAATGTCGGGCGCCTTGAGAACGGCGAAACCGGCCTGTTCGACAGTGGCCTTGTGCAGCCGGTTGATGCCACCGATCTCGCCCAGGACCGCCTTGCCGAGTTTGAGGCTGTCGTTGATCGTCGCGGTTTGCGAGAGATCCAGGAGTGTCCGCGCGAGGACCGGATCCTTGACGTCGATATTGACGCCACCGATCAGGTCGGCGGCGTTTTCCTTCTGCGCGAGATAGCGGGCTGCCGAACTCGACGCGCCGCTCTCCGAGAGCACGAAGACCGAAGAACCGTTGGCATCCGGACGGACGAAGGCATCGGCATGGATCGAGACAAAGAGGTCGGACTTGATTCGCCGTGCCTTCTGCACGCGGGCATGCAGCGGGACGAAATAATCGGCATCACGGGTAAGCACGACGCGCATGTTCGGCTCGGCCTCGATCCTCGCTTTCAGGCGCCTGGCCACCGCCAGCGTCACGTTCTTCTCGTAGCTGCCGCCGCGGCCGATCGCTCCCGGATCCTCACCGCCGTGCCCGGGGTCGAGCGTGATGGTCACCAGACGGTCGATCACCGGCCTGTCCTGGCGCTTCGTGGCGGGCTTCTGTTCGGCCACCGTCTTCTGCTCGGCGACGGGCTTCTGTTCAGCGGGGCGCTTCTGCTCGGCGAGCGGCTTCTGTTCAACGGCACGCTTCTGCTCGGCGAGCGCGTCGGGTTTCGTCTCCCGAGGAGTTTCCGGTGCCGGCTGCGGACGATTTTCGACCGGGCTGCCGGCGGCCCCGGCAGGGGTTCGCTCCATATTGTCGAGCAGCGAGAGGAGCGGATCAGGGGGATTCAGCGGATAGACGTCAAGCACCAGTCGATGTCCGTAGTCGCCAACCGGCGGCAGCACGAAGACCTGGGGGTTGACCTCGCCCTTGAGTTCCATCACCAGGCGGACGACGTCGGGTTTGTAGCGTCCCGCGCGCAGCAGCCGGATGTTGGGGTCGTCCACGGCAACCTTGCTCGCCAGGCTCTCGAGAACCTGATTGAGTTCGACTCCTTCGAGGTCGACCACCAGTCGCTCGGGATCCTTGACCATGAAGTGCGTATATTTGAGGGGCGCCGAGTGTTCGATCGCCACCCGCGTGTAGTCCGCCGCCGGCCAGATGCGAACCGCCAGAATTCCCGTCCTGCGCTCGCGGGCAGCCTGCGCCAGCGGACTGACGGAGAGCAGCAGCGAGGCACCGGAAAACTTGATCAGTCGGCGGCGTGCGGCGAGCCGCTCTTGAGCGCTATCAGACATTTTTTGCCCTCCTCACTGCACTCGACGACAGCGAGCCGTCGCCCGACTTCGGCAAAACGCAGGCGAATGACGAGATCGGCTGGCGGCAGGTAGCCGACAGCTTTTTCGGGCCACTCGACGAGGCAAACGGCATCGTCACGGAAATATTCGGCAAAGCCTGCATCCAGGAACTCTTCGGGAAAGTTGAAACGATAGAAATCAAAGTGATACCAGTATATCCTCGAAATCACATAAATTTCAACCAATGTATACGTCGGGCTCTTGACCGGCCCGGAATGGCCCAGGGCCCGCAGAAGCGCACGCACCACGGTGGTCTTGCCGGCACCGAGGTCGCCGTCGAGCCAGACCACCATGCCGGGAGACAGCAAGGGCGCGAGCTGCTGCCCGAACTGCCCGGCCGCCACTTCGTCGGCGAGGTGCAGGGTCAGTGTGGACTCGCTATGATCGGAGCAATGCACGCAATGGACTCCCAAATGGACTCCCCAATGGACCCCCCAGCAGGCGCCGACAATGGCTTGGCGCAAGAACAGACCGATTACGCCGAACTGGTCGCCAGGATCAGGGCCTGGGGACAGGAACTCGGCTTTGCCTCGATCGGCATCGCCGGCGTCGATGTCTCGGCGGCAACGCCGTGGCTGATGCGCTGGCTGGAACATGGCCGGCACGGGGAGATGGATTATATGGCCAAACAGGCGGCCCTGCGCGCGGCGCCGCAGGACCTGCTGGCGGGCACCCGCTCGGTGATTTCGGCCCGCCTGCCGTACTGGCCTGAGGCTGCCGATGCCGAGCAGACCCTTGCCGACCGCCGGCTCGCCTACGTCTCGCGCTATGCGCTTGGCCGCGATTATCACTTGACGGTTCGGCATCGATTGCAGAAACTCGCCGACCGTCTGCGGCAGGAAAGCGAGCGAATGGCGCTGGCCGAACCCTTTGCCTGCCGCGTCTTCGCCGATTCGGCACCGGTCATGGAGAGCGAGTTCGCGCGCCAGTCCGGCGTCGCCTGGCGCGGCAAACACACCCTGACGCTGACGCGAACCGGCTCCTGGCATTTTCTCGGCGAGATCTACACCAGCCTGCCGCTGCCCGCCGACCCGCCGATGGATGAGCACTGCGGCAGCTGCCGGCGTTGCCTCGACGCCTGCCCGACGGCGGCGATCGTCGCCCCTTACGAGGTGGACGCCCGCCTGTGCATTTCGTATCTGACGATCGAGCTGCAGGGATCGATTCCGGTGGCGCTGCGACCGCTGATCGGCAACCGCATCTACGGCTGTGACGACTGCCAGCTGTGCTGTCCCTGGAATCGCTTCGCGCGGATCGGCGACCCGGATTTTGCGGTGCGCAACGGTCTCGACGCCGCCCCGCTGACCGCCCTCTTCGCCTGGAGCGAGGATCAATTCAAGCACCTTCTTGCCGGTAGCCCGATCCGGCGCATCGGCCATCCGCGCTGGCTGCGCAACATTGCCGTCGCGCTCGGCAACGCCGAGCATTCGCCGGCGATTGTCGCGGCCCTCTCCGCGCGCCGCGATGACCCTTCACCGCTGGTGCGCGAGCATGTCGACTGGGCGCTCGCGCAGCACGCCGAACGCCCGGTCGGCAGCGACGATTGATCGTCAAAACCGCCGGCATTGCCGCGCGGCCCCGCTCGATGGCCGCACGACGGCATTACATGTTGGGATAGTTCGGCCCGCCGCCGCCCTCGGGCGGGACCCAGCGGATGTTCTGCGTCGGATCCTTGATGTCGCAGGTCTTGCAGTGCAGGCAGTTCGAGGCGTTGATCTGCAGCCGCGGCCCGCTCGCTTCGGTGACGATCTCGTATACCCCGGCCGGGCAGTAGCGCTGCTCGGGAGAGGCATACTCCCTGAAGTTGATCGCGATCGCCTTGCCACTGTCGAGCAGCTGCAGATGGACCGGCTGCTCTTCCTCGTGCGCCGTGTTGGAGACGAAAACCGATGACAGGCGATCAAAGGTCAGCTCGCCGTCGGGGCGGGCATACTCGATCGGCTGACTGTGGGCCGCCGGAGCGAGTTGCAGGTGGTCACTGGTCCGATCCTTGAGGGTAAAGAACATGCGACCACCGCACAGGTTTTGCTCGATCCAGTTGAAGGCACCGCCGAGAAAAGTCCCGAACTTGTGCAGCGCCGGCCCGAAATTGCGCGCTTGATAAAGTTCGGCGTACAGCCAGGATTGCCTGAAGGCGTCGGCGTAAGCGACGAGCTCGCCGCGCCCCGGATCGCCTGCCGCGAGCGCCGCGTGCACGGTCTCGGCGGCCAGCATCCCCGACTTCATCGCCGTATGCGCCCCCTTGATCTTGGCGAAGTTCAGCGTTCCGGCGTCACAGCCGATCAGCAGGCCGCCGCGGAAAGTCTGCCTGGGCAAGCTGTTGAAGCCGCCCTTGGTGATCGACCGCGCCCCGTAGTTCAGGCGCTTGCCGCCTTCGAGATACTTGCGGATCTCGGTCTGCTGCTTGAAACGCTGAAATTCCTCGAACGGCGAGAGATAGGGGTTGGCGTAATTGAGGTCGGCGATCAGCCCCACTGCCACCTGGCAGTCCTCCAGGTGATAGAGGAAAGAGCCGCCGGTGGCGCCGTGCTCGCTCAGCGGCCAACCGGCACCATGCACCACCAGGCCGGGCTGGTGCCTGGCCGGATCGATCTGCCAGAGTTCCTTGAGTCCGAGACCATAGTGCTGAGCCGTGGCGCTGGCGGCCAGATCGTAGCGGGCGATCACTTCCTTGCCCAGATGACCGCGCGAACCTTCGGCCAGCAGGGTGTATTTGGCGTGCAACTCGAGACCGGGCTGGAAAGTGTCTTTCGGCTCGCCGTGCTTGTCACGCCCCATGTCGCCGGTCGCCACACCCTTCACTGAACCGTCCTCGTGATAGAGGATTTCGGCCGCGGCAAAACCCGGAAAGATTTCGACCCCCAGGGCTTCGGCCTCGCCGGCGAGCCAGCGGCAGAGGCTGCCGAGACTGATGACGTAGTTGCCGGCGTTGTGCATCGGCGCGGGAACGGCGAAGCCGGGCAATTTGACGGCCGCGCTCTGGCTGCGATAGAGATACACGCGATCCTCGCTGACCGGGGTCTTGAGCGGCGCTCCCCTGGCCTGCCAGTCGGGCAGCAGTTCATCGAGCGCCCGGCTCTCGAAGAGCGCGCCCGAGAGAATGTGGGCGCCCACCTCGGAACCCTTCTCAAGCACCACGACCGCGAGCTCCGGATTCAACTGCTTGAGGCGAATGGCCGCGCTCAAACCTGCCGGACCCGCGCCGACGACCACCACGTCATACTCCATCGCTTCCCGTTCCATCACCCCTCCTCAAGCTTGCTCAATCGATCGGAATCCGGCCCGTGGCCAACCGAGGCCGGATGGCGCTCGACCGCCATGACAGGCCTCACTGTCGGGGATATACCGCAGTATAGGAGCCCGGTCAACGCCTGTGCGGCCGGAGAATCCGGTCCACTGACCGTGCGGGCGAAGGACTACGCTGCCCGAACCAGTCGCCAGGCCGGAAACTCGGCGCGGAAGGTGCTGCCCTCGCCGATTTGCGACTCGATGATCAGGGCCGCCTGGTGGCGCAGCAGGATGTGCTTGACGATCGCCAGACCCAGGCCGGTACCGCCGCTGTCGCGCGAGCGGCCACGGTCGACCCGGTAGAAGCGTTCGGTCAGCCGCGGCAGATGTTCGGCAGCGATACCGACTCCGGCATCGCGCACCGAAAAGACGCCCACCCCGTCGCATACTTTCCATCCGATTTCGATATCGCCGCCGGCCGGCGTGTAGCGGATCGCATTCGACACCAGATTGCCGAAGGCGCTATGCAGCTCTTTACGGTTTCCGCGCAGCGCCGGGCCCTCGCCGGCGACCCGAAGACAATGCCGCCCTTCGCTGAGGCTCTGTGCTTCAGCCAGCAACTGGGCCAGCAGACTTCCCATGTCGACCGCTTCTTCGCTCGCCGGGGCATCCTCCGCTTCGAGCCGGGACAGGGTCAAGAGGTCGTCGACCAGGCTCAGCATGCGTTTCGTCTGGTCGCTCATCAGGCGTGCGAAGTGCTGACGCTGCTCGCCGTTCATCGCGCCGTCGCCGGCAAAGTGTTCGAGAAAGCCGCTGACCACGGTCAATGGCGTGCGCAGCTCGTGCGAGACGTTGGCGACGAAGGTGCTGCGCATCGCTTCGACGCGTCGCGCGTCGGTGACATCGAAGCTGACCAGCAACTGGTTCCGGTCACCCAGGGGGAGCGCACGAATGGCATAGACGCGGGGGCGCGCCGCGGGCGACTCGAGGATGAAAGGAGGATGCTCCTGAGAACGCGCGAGATATTCGGCGAAACCCGGCGTGCGCACCAGTTGCTCGATGATCGCGCCGCCGTCACGCGGCAGAAAAACGCCGAGATGCTCGCCTGCCGCGCGATTGCTCCACTGGATCTGGTGATTCTCGTCAAGGATCACGAGGCCATCGGGGACGACGTCCATGGCATCCCTGAAGGATCGCAGTCTCGCCTCGAGTTCCTGCCGGAGACGAAGGTCGTGCCGCAGGCGGCGCGAAAGTTTCAGGAAGATTTCGCCCCAGGCGCCGCTGGTCTCCGGAAATTCGGCGCCTTCCGGACCATCGATCCACGCCGCCAGCATGGCCAGGCGCCGGCTCTGCTCGCCGACGAGGATCAGCAGCGCCAGCGCTGCGGCAGCCCAGCCCCAGACCGCGCCATGCATCACCCCGGCGAGCAGCGCGAGGCCGACGATCGGCAGGACGCCGGCGAACAACCGGCGGGTGAACGCGCGCCCGCCGGTCGTCACCGCGCGGTCGGCGGCAGGACGGGCGGCGCGCCGAGCTTGTAGCCCGCGCCACGGACCGTCTCGACCAGCGCCTCGGCGCCGGGTCCGAGGGCGACGCGCAGGCGCCGGATGTGGATATCGACCGTGCGGTCCTCGATGTAGACATGGTCACCCCAGACATGATCGAGCAGTTGCTGGCGCGAGTAAACCCGCCCGGGGTTGGCCATCAGAAAGCGCAACAGCCGGAACTCGGTCGGTGTCAGGGCGATGCGCTGGCCACCGACGCGGGCTTCGTGAGCCACCGTGTCGAGTTCGATCGGACCGACGCAGAAAGTGCTTTTGACGAACTCGGGCGCGCAGCGGCGCAGCACGGCCTGCAGACGCGCGAGCAGTTCCTTCGGGCTGAAGGGTTTGACGATGTAGTCATCCGCCCCGCCTTCGAGGCCGGCGACCCGGTCGGCTTCCTCGCCACGCGCGGTCAACAGGATGATCGGCAGCCGCTGCGTGCGCCGATCGCTACGCAGCCTGCGGGTCAACAGCAGGCCCGACTTGCCGGGCAGCATCCAGTCGATCAGCGCCAGATCCGGCAGGCAGCCGCTCAGCAGACCCTCGGCCTCTTCGGCGCTGTCGGCACAGAGCGGCTGGTAAGCGCCGCAGACGAGGGTGAAGCGCAGCAGTTCCTGGATTCCCTTGTCGTCCTCGACGACGAGGATCAATGGCAGCGAAGACTCCGGCCGGCTCATGCGTCGTCGGCCTTGCCGGCAGCGCCGGCGGTATGGCGGACGTCGATGCCGCTGACAATATAGACGACGTTTTCGGCGATATTCGTCGCGTGATCGCCGACCCGTTCGATAGCCTTGGCGATCCAGACGATGTCCAGCGCCTCGCTGATCGTGCGCGGGTCTTCCATCATGTAGGTGATCAACTGCCGCAGGATGGCGTTGAAAGCGGCATCGATCGCCTTGTCGGCACCGATCACCCGGCGGGCGGTGTCGATATCCATGCGCGCCAGCGAGTCGAGTGCGCCCTGCAGCAAGTCCGTGGCCAGCTGTCCACAATGCTGGAGATCGGACAGTCGAGGGATGCGCTGCGCGCCCGACTGATGGAACTTCAACGACATCCTGGCGATCTTCGAGGCCTTGTCACCAATCCGCTCGAGATCGGTGACGATGCGCGAAATGGCCATCACCAGGCGCAGATCGCGCGCCGTCGGTTGCCGGCGAGCGATCAGCAAGGTGCAGTCCTCGTCGATGCCGACTTCGTGCGCGTCCACTTCGCGGTCGGCGTCGATGACCCGCTGCATGGCCTCGAGATTTCCCGTCCTGAAAGCGTCTCCTGCCGCCAGCAGCTGTCTTTCGACCAGGCCTCCCATCTGCAGGATGCGGGTGCGAATGCTTTCGAGCTCGAGGTCGAACTGTTTGCTGAGATGATCATTCATTGGACTCAACTCGTTTCGGAAAATCAACAGCGCAAGCCTAGGCCGGCAATGTTACGGGATAATGACGACCGGCGGCCGCCGGGGGCGCTGACTGGCTGACCGACCGCTCACTGCCACTGCCGGCAAGGACCGTTATAATCCCCTGCTCGACGACCCGAACCACACTTTCCTCAAGGGGGCCTTTCATCGACCCGACCGCTTTGCTCGCGGCCATCCCGGCGAGCGCTTTTGGCGCCTGCCTGCTGCCCCTGCTGCTGCAGCGTTTCGGGCGCCGGGCGGCGGCGCTGGCGGCGGCGATGGTCATGATGTCGTGCCTCGCCTGCCTGCTGCCGCTGGCACCGGCGGCGTTCACCGGCAGCACGCAGTTCGCGCGTCTGAGCTGGCTGCCGGCCTATGGTCTCGATCTCAGCCTGCGCCTCGACGGACTCGGCCTGCTCTTCTGCCTGCTGATTCTCGGCATCGGCCTGCTGGTCGTGCTCTACGCCGCCTGGTACCTGCCGGCCAGCGATCGTCTCGGGCGCTTCTATTCGATTCTACTGCTCTTCATGGCCGCGATGCTGGGCGTCGTGCTGTCCGAAAACGTCATCCTGCTGCTCGTCTTCTGGGAGATCACCAGCCTCTCGTCATTTCTCCTGGTCGCTTACCGGAGTGACAAGTTCGAGTCGCGAATCGGTGCCCGCATGGCTCTCGCGGTCACCGGCGGCGGTGGCCTCGCCCTGCTCGCCGGCCTCCTGCTGCTCGGCCACATCGCCGGCAGCCACGAACTGTCGGTCATTCTCGCCGCCGGCGAGCGCATTCGCGCGCATGCGCTCTACGCACCGATGCTGATCCTCGTCCTGCTCGGCGCGTTCGCCAAGTCGGCGCAGTTTCCTTTCCACTTCTGGCTGCCGAGCGCAATGGCGGCGCCGACGCCGGTGTCGGCTTACCTCCATTCGGCGACCATGGTCAAGGCCGGCGTCTTTCTGCTCGCCCGACTCTACCCGGCGCTCGGCGGCAGCGAGCTCTGGTTCTGGCTGGTCAGCGGCACCGGCGCGGCGACCCTCGTCTATGCCGCCACGATCGCGCTGTTTCGCAACGACATCAAGGGCCTGCTGGCCTACTCGACGATCAGCCACCTCGGACTGATCACGCTGCTCTTCGGGCTGGACACGCCACTGTCGGTGGTCGCCGGCGTCTTCCACATCATCAACCACGCCATTTTCAAGGCCTCGCTGTTCATGGCCGCCGGCATCATCGACCACGAATGCGGCACGCGCGACATGCGCCGGGTCAATGGCATGTTCCGGCGCATGCCGATCACCGCGACGCTGGCGATCATCGCCGCCGCCGCGATGGCCGGCGTGCCATTGCTGAACGGCTTCCTGAGCAAGGAGATGTTCTTTGCCGAGACCGTCCGTTACCCGCAGTTCGAATCGCTCGCCTGGGCGCTGCCGCTGTTCGCGACCTTCGCCGGCATGCTCGCCGTCGCCTATTCGGCGCGCTTCGTGCACGACGTCTTCTTCAACGGCGAACCGATCGACCTGCCCCGCCAGCCGCACGAGCCGCCGCGCTGGATGCGGGCGCCGATCGAGTTGCTGGTCCTGCTCTGTCTGCTGGTCGGTCTGTTCCCGAACTGGACCATCGGGCCCTTGCTCGACGCTGCCGCCAGCGCCACCCTGCAGGCGCCCTTGCCAGTATTCAAACTGGCTCTCTGGCATGGTTTCAACCAGCCGCTGCTGATGAGCCTGCTGGCGCTGACCGGCGGCGTCCTCATCTACACCTGGCGCGCGCCGATCTTCGCCTGGCAGGAACAGTTGCCGCAGATGCACCCGCGCACGGCCTTCGAGCGCTTCTACCGTCTGCTTGCGACGAGCGCGCGGCGCACCCTGGCAGCGCTCGACAATGGCTCGCTGCAGCGCTACAACGCGCTGCTCTTCGCATTCACCGTGCTCTTCGGCGGCTGGGCCTTTTTCTCCGGTCCGCCGGCCGGCGCCCGGCTCGCCGGCCAGCCAGCCGACGCAGCGGCCATCGCTGCCTTGCTCGCCCTCATGCTCGGCGCGCTCGGCGCCACCCTGCTCTACCGGCAGCGGCTGCTGGCGGTGATCCTGATCAGCGTCGTCGGCCTGGTCGTGGCGCTGACCTTCATTCGCCTGTCGGCGCCCGATCTGGCGCTGACCCAGTTTGCCGTTGAAACCGGGACGATCATCCTGATGCTGCTGGTTCTCTACTATCTGCCGAGCGGCGGAGCACCTCGCAGCAGCCCCGCCCGCCTGATCCGCGACCTGCTGCTGGCCGTGCTCGTCGGTGGTGGCCTCGGGCTCGTGACCCTGCAGATGCTTGCCGCCCCGTTTGCGCCGATCTCGGGCTTCTACCTGCAGCAGGCGGTCCCCGGCGGTGGCGGCACCAACGTCGTCAATGTGATCCTGGTCGATTTCCGGGGTTTCGATACGCTCGGCGAGATCACCGTCCTGGCAATCGTCGCGCTGGCTTCGCACGCCCTGCTCGATCGCCTGATCCTGCGCGCGCCGCCGACGGCCGAGAGCCGACGCTGGGCGAGCGAAGCCCATCCGCTCTTCCTCTCGATGCTGATGCGCCCGCTGTTGCCGCTGTCGCTGACCGTTTCGGTCTATCTCCTGCTGCGCGGGCACAACCTGCCGGGGGGCGGCTTCGTCGCCGGTCTGATCACCAGCGTCGCACTGGTCATGCAGTACCTGGCGAACGGCATCGCTTTTGCCCAGCCCCGCATGCCCAGCCAGCCGACCCGTTTGCTGGCGCTCGGCCTCTTCCTGGCGGCCGGCATCGGGCTGGCCAGCTGGCCCTTTGGCCTGCCCTTCCTGAGCAGTGCGCATGGCTACGTCACGCTGCCGGTGCTCGGCGAGGTGCCGCTCGCCTCGGCGATGGTCTTCGATCTTGGCGTGTACATCGTCGTGGTGACCGTCGTCCTCACCGTGCTCGCGGGGCTTGGCGGGCTGTCGCTACGAACCCGCAGTGTGCGGGAGGAGGCCTGATGGAAGCACTGCTGGCGATCGCCATCGGGGTGCTGACCACCTGCGGCGTTTTCCTCATCCTGCGCGCACGCACCTTTCCGGTCCTGCTTGGCCTGACCCTGCTGTCCTACGCCGTCAATCTGTTTCTTTTCGCGAGCGGCCGCGTACAGCTCGATGCACCGCCGTTGATCCAGGCCGCTGCGGTATATACGGACCCCTTGCCGCAGGCACTGGTCCTGACGGCAATCGTCATCGGCTTCGGCATGACCGCGTATCTCGCGATGCTCGCCCTGCGCGGCCTGTCGGAATCGGGGTCGGATCACGTCGACCCGGGCAGGGAACCATGACCGCGCACGCGCCTATCCTGCCGATCCTGATCCCGTTCGCCGCCGCGCTGCTGCAGATGGTGTGCGGCCGCCTCGCCTGGCAGCGGCTGATCGGTCTCCTGGCGGCCGCGCTGCTGCTTTTGGTCACGGCCTGGCTGGCGCAGCTTGCCGACGACGGCCAGGTGCGCGTCTATGCCCTTGGCAACTGGCCGGCGCCTTTCGGGATCGTCCTCGTCGTCGACCGACTGGCGGCGGCAATGACCCTGCTGACCGCGGTCCTGGGTCTCGCTTCGCTGCTCTACGCAAGCGCCGGCTTCGATGAACGCGGCCTGCATTTCCACCCGCTCTTCCAGTTGCAGCTTTTCGGTCTCTGCGGCGCCTTCCTGACCGGCGACCTGTTCAACCTCTTCGTCTTCTTCGAGGTCATGCTGCTCGCTTCCTACACGCTGCTGGCACACGGCGGCGGGCTCGCGCGAACGCGCGCCGGGATCAGCTATGTCGTCCTCAACCTGATCGGATCGGCGATCTTCCTGATCGCACTCGGTTTGCTCTACGGCACGCTGGGCACGCTCAACCTGGCCGATCTCGCGCATCGACTGACCCTGACGGGACACGACCAGGCGCTCGCGAGGCTCGCATTTGCCCTGCTGGTGACCGTTTTCGTCCTCAAGGCCGGGCTGTTGCCGCTGTCATTCTGGCTGCCGCACACCTACACCGCGGCCGGGGCGCCGGTCGCCGCCCTGTTCGTGATCATGACCAAGGTCGGCATCGTTGCCCTGCTGCGCGTGCAGGCGACTGCACTGCTGCCGACGATGCCCGACCTGCTCGACTACTGGCTGACCACGCTGGCGCTGGCCACCATTGCCTTCGCCGCCCTCGGCGTGCTCGCGGCGACGCGCCTGCGGGCGCTCGCCGCCTGGCTGACGCTGCTCTCCGCCGGCACCCTGTTGCTGACGCCGGCGCAGGGGAATGCCGCGGTAGACACGGCGGCGATCTATTACCTGGTGCAATCGACGCTCGCTGGCGCCGCGCTTTTCCTGCTGGCCGGCGCCATCGCCGAGCAGCGTGGCCGCGCCGCCGATCACCTGATGGCCGGGCAACCGCTTTCATCCACCTGGCTCAAGGTGGCTTTCCTGGTACTGGCGACGACGCTCGCCGGGCTGCCGCCTTTCTCGGGTTTCGTCGGCAAGCTGATGATGCTGTCGACGCTGCGCGAGGTCAGCGCGGGGACGGCGATCTGGGTCGCCTTGCTGGCTGCGGGCTTCGTGGTCATGATTGCGCTCGCCCGCGACGGCTGCTACCTCATCTGGAAGCACCAGGCAAAGGCCGAAACGTCGGCCGCGCCGCTCATCGGCTGGCAGCGAAAGACCGCGATCCTGCTGCTGGTCGCCGCCGGGCCGCTCCTCTCGCTCCTCGCGCGGCCGCTCGCCGACTACGCCGGAGAGGCCGCCAGCCAGTTACATGCGCCGGGCGCCTATGTCCGCGCGGTGCTCGGGACAGCCGCGGTAGAACAGGGGGCGACTCCCTGATGCGCCGGCTCTTTCTTCATCCGCTGCTGTCGACGACGGTCTTTCTGCTGTGGACAGTCATCACCAATGCCGCCGTGCCGGGTCTGCTGATCGGCGGCCTGCTGGCGATTGCCGTGCCGGTGCTGACGCAGCCTTTCTGGCCCGATCCGCCACGCCTCGTCCGACCCTGGCGAGGCCTGCGTTTTCTCGCCGTCTTTGCGCTCGACATCGTCACCGCCAACCTGCGCGTCGCGCGCCGGGTGCTGGGTCCGCTGCAGCGGCTGTCGCCGGCACTGATCGAAGTGCCGCTCGACCTGCGTGACCCGTTTCTCGTGACCCTGCTCGGCAGCATCGTCTCGCTGACGCCGGGAACGGTGGCCATAGATGTCGACCAGCAACGCTGGCTGCTCCTCGTGCATGCTCTCGACGCGCCCGATCCGCAGGCGCTGACCGACGAGATCAAGGCGCGCTACGAGTTGCCCTTGAAGGAGATCTTCGCATGCTGAATACCGCCCTTGAAATCGCCTTCGTGCTCGTCGGCGTGGCGCTCGCGCTCAACTTCTATCGACTGGTGCGCGGACCGGACACCACCGATCGCATCCTCGCCCTCGATACCCTGAGCATCAACACCATCGCCCTGCTGGTCCTCTTCGGGATGAGTACCGCCAGCAGCGCCTACTTCGAGGTGGCGCTGCTGCTTGCCCTGATGGGCTTCATCGGCACCGTCACGCTGTGCAAGTTCCTGCTGCGCGGAGACATCATCGAATGAAGCCCGCGATCGACGCGGCGGTCGCGTTGCTGGTCGTGCTGGGAGCCCTGTTCGTTCTCTTCGGCTCGATCGGACTCGCCCGTCTGCCCGACTTCCTAACCCGCCTGCACGGCCCGACCAAGGCCACGACCCTCGGCGTCGGGGCAATCCTGCTCGCTTCGGCGATCTTCTTTTCGACCCGCGAGGAGGCCGGAATCAGCTTGCACGAGCTGGCGATCCTGTTCTTTCTCTTCATCACCGCACCGGTCACCGCCCACCTGCTCGCCAAGGCGGCGCTGCACCGGCAAAACAACGCGCCCGCGGCTACCCCTCCCCCCAGCGCCGGCCCCACCAGCCGGCAGACCCCGCCGAATGCTGACCCGGAATCCTGAGCAGCCGTCTGCAGTCACTCACCACAACCACCCAGAGGAGTAGCGGCCAATGGCTGAAGAAGGCCAGTTTTTTCGTCCCGTCAAGGATTTTTGCCAACGTACGGTAGTCACCTGCCAGCCTGATGATTCCCTGGTCGCAGTCGTCCGCAGCATGCGCGAGAAGAACATCTCCAGCGTCGTCGTCTGCCACCAGGAGCGGCCGCATGGCATCATCACCGACCGGGACCTGCGCAACAAGGTCGTCGCGGCCGGGACGGATCCGACCCCGCTCACCGTCCGGGCGATCATGAACACCCCGCTGTCGGTGATCGGCGAGAACGATCTGCTTTACGAGGCCCTTTACCGGATGTCGCGGGCGAAGATCCATCGCCTGGTGGTGGTCGATGACGAGGGCCGGCTGTCGGGGATCATCACCGACAGCGACATCATTCGCCTGCAGTCGAACTCGCCGCAGCAACTGGTGCTCGACATCGAGAAGACTGCCAATCTCGATGAGCTGAAGGCAGTGTATTCGCGCATCCAGGGTCTCGTCCTGCATCTGAGTGCCGACGGCAGCAGCACGCGCAAGACCCGCGACCTGGTGCGCATGATCGCCCATCTCAACGACCAGATTCTCCTGCGGCTGATTGCGCTGTTGCGCCAGGAGCATTTTGCCGACCTGCCGCGGCGTTTTGCCCTGGTGGTGCTCGGCAGCGAGGGACGCGGCGAGCAGACGCTGCTCACCGATCAGGACAACGCGATGGTATACGGCGATGAACTGGGAGCCGACGAAATCGGCAGAATCGAGGAGTTCTCGCAGGCGCTGGTCGATTCGCTGATCGCCATCGGCATTCCCCCCTGCCCCGGCGGCATCATGGCGAACAACAAGGAGTGGCGGCGCAGCCTGACGAAATGGCAGGAGCAGCTCGACCGCTGGCTGCAGGCACCGACCCCGAAGCACGTGCTCAGCTGCGGCACCTTCGTCGACATCCGCACCCTCTACGGCGACCCTTCATTCGAGCACGAGCTGAAGACCCAACTCTATACCCATGTCCAGCGCGACAAGCTGTTCCTGATGCGCATGGTCGAGAACACCCTGCGCTTTGCGCCACCGCTCGGCTGGTTCGGCCGCATCAAGGGCGAGCGTGACGGTGAACATTCCGGCATGCTCGAGATCAAGAAGGCCGGCATCTTTGCCATCTCCGAAGGCGTCAAGGCGCTCGCGATTCAGGCCGGTCAGCTGCAGGGCAGCACCCACCAACGGCTGGAAGCGCTGATCAGGGACAAGGTGGTCAACAAGAAGATGGCCGCGACGATTGCCGAGAGTTTCGACTTCCTGGTTCTGATGCGCCTGCGCGGCCAGGTCGAAGCGGTGCGCGAAGGGCGCAAGCCCGACAATTACGTCCCGCTCGATCGCCTCAACATGATGGAACTCGGCCGGCTGCAGATCGCCCTCAAGGGGGTGGAGACCTTCCAGAAATTCATCAAGAACCACTTCAGCCTGCATCTGCTGCGCTGATCCCCCGGCTCGCGACCGGCCACCGATAAAGACTCGGCGCTCAGAACAGATTGGCGTCCGAGTCTTCTTCCTTCTTGACGCCCGGCTTGCGCCCCCGCGCCGGCGTCGGTGGGTCGCACGACAGGCGGCAACTGATGCCCTCGATCTTCCGCCCATCGATGAAACGGGTCACCCGGCAACAAATCACGTCTCCCGAGGCAGCCAGCCGCGCAACTTCCTCACGCAGTTCAGTCAGCGGAATGTTGAGCGCCTCGGCCATGTCGACATCGAGTTGCTCCGCATTGGCTCTCAGGTAAGCAACAATCGTTTCGGTCATCATCTGACTACCCTCAAGAAATGCCTTTGCCAACGGCAAAAGTACCGTCAGTGTGCGCCGTAGACACCATTCTGGCAATTGGGAAGCCGCCGGCAGGAGAACGCAGTTTAACAGAACGGTTGCCATCGGGCTGCCGGCGACCGGCCGCGGAATGCTTCACCCGCCGGTCATCCGACTCGACCACGGCCCGGCAGCCGCCTTCTTGCGGTGCAACAGAGAGCAACCTGCCTGTGCTAGACTGACCGCCCTTCTTCAAAGGCTTGCCCCCCTATGTCCCGCGCCGTCCGCAACATCGCCATCATCGCCCACGTCGACCACGGCAAGACCACCCTGGTCGACAAGTTGCTGGTCCAGGCCGGCAGCTTCTCCGCTCACCAGCACATCACCGAGCGGATGATGGATTCGAACGAGCTCGAGAAAGAGCGCGGCATCACGATCCTCGCCAAGAACCTGGCGGTCGACTACGCCGGCATCCATATCAACATCGTCGACACGCCGGGACACGCGGACTTCGGCGGCGAAGTCGAGCGCGTCCTGTCGATGGTCGATGGGGTCCTGTTGCTGGTCGATGCGGTCGAAGGTCCGATGCCGCAGACCCGCTTCGTGACCAAGAAGGCCCTCGCGCTGGGGTTGCAGCCGATCGTCGTGGTGAACAAGATCGATCGCGACGGCGCGCGGCCGGACTGGGTGGTGGACCACACCTTCGACCTTTTCGACAAACTCGGAGCGAACGACGACCAGCTCGATTTCCCGGTGATCTATGCCTCGGCAATCAACGGCCATGCAACGCTCGATCTGGCCCAGCCCTCTGCCGACATGCGGCCGATGTTCGAGACCATCCTCAAACATGTGCCGCCACCGCACGCCGACGAGATCGACGGGCCGCTGCAGCTGCAGATTTCCGCCCTCGACTACTCGAGCTATGTCGGGCGCATCGGCATCGGCCGCCTGCAGCGTGGCCGCCTGAAACCGGCGCAGCAGGTGATCGTGATGTACGGCCAGGCCGATGCCCAGGGCAAGTACGAACATGGCTCGCCGAAGACCGCCAAGGTCGGCCAGGTGTTCGGTTTTCGCGGCCTCGAAAGAATCCCCCTCGACGAAGCGGTCGCCGGCGATATCGTTCTCGTGACCGGCATCGAAGACCTCTCGATCGGCTGCACGATCACCGACACCGAGAAGCCCGAAGCGCTGCCGATGCTGCGCATCGACGAGCCGACGCTGAACATGACCTTCATGGTCAACAACTCGCCTTACGCCGGCACCGAAGGCAAGTTCGTCACCAGCCGGCAGATCGGCGAGCGCCTGCGCAAGGAATTGCTGACCAACATGGCGCTGCGCGTCGAGGAGACTTCGGACACCGACAGCTTCCTCGTTTCCGGACGCGGCGAGCTGCACCTGACGATCCTGCTCGAAACGATGCGCCGCGAAGGGTACGAGCTCGCGGTCGGACGCCCGCGCGTGATCGTCAAGGAGATCGATGGCGAGCCGTGCGAACCCTACGAGATGCTCACCCTCGACGTCGAGGAGTCGCATCAGGGGGGCGTCATGGAAGCGCTCGGTTATCGTCGCGGCGACCTGCAGGACATGTCCGCCGATGGGCGCGGCCGCGTCCGCCTCGAATACCGCATTCCGGCCCGCGGCCTGATCGGCTTCCAGGGCGAGTTCCTCAACCTGACGCGCGGCACCGGGCTGATGAGCCATGTCTTCGACGAATATGCGCCGCTCAAGGCCGACATCCCCGGTCGCCGCAACGGTGTCCTCATCTCCGGCGAGCGGGGCGAAGCGGTCGCTTATTCGCTGTGGAAACTGCAGGACCGGGGACGGATGTTCAGCGTTCCCGGCGACAAACTCTACGAGGGCATGGTCATCGGCATCCACAGCCGCGAGAACGACCTCGTCGTCAATCCGATCAAGGGCAAGCAACTGACCAACGTGCGCGCCTCGGGAACCGACGAAGCGGTGCGTCTGGTTCCCCCGGTGGCGCTGACGCTGGAGTCGGCGGTCGAGTTCATCGACGACGACGAACTGGTCGAGATCACCCCCAGGAACATCCGCATCCGCAAGCGCCTGCTGACCGACAACGAACGCCGGCGGGCTGCACGGGAATGATCAGCGGCGGGGAATACCGCGAGTCGCTGCGCCGGTACACTCCGCGGGTCTTTGTCGACGGTCAGGCCATCGCCTCGGTCGCCGACGCCCCGGCGCTGCAGCCGGGAATCAACGCCCTCGCAGTCACGTACGATTTCGCGCTCGATGCCCGGAAATCGCCCTTGATGACCGCCGTGCAGACGGTCAGCGGCCGCACCGTCAATCGCATGCTGCACATCAACGAGTCGGCCGGCGACCTCCTGAACAAGCTCGAAGCGGTGCGCACCCTTTGTCAGGAGACCGGTTGCGCGCAGCGTTATCTGGCGCACGACGCGCTCAACGCGATCCATCAGGTGAGCGCCCGAATCGACGACGCGAACGGCAGCAGCGAACACCGCGGCCGCTTCGCGGCTTACCTCGAAGAGGTACAGACGCGCGACCTGGCGCTCGGAATCGCGATGACCGACGCCCGCGGCGACCGCTCACTGCGCCCCCACCAGCAGGCGAACGCCGACACCTACGTGCACATCGTCGAGCGCCAGGCGGCCGGAATCATCATCTCCGGGACCAAGGCGATCGTCACCGGCGCCCCGTACATGCACGAGTTCCTGGTCATGCCGAGCCGCAACATGGGAGCGGCCGACATCGATTTTGCCCTCTGCTGCGCGCTGCCGGTGGACGCGCCGGGACTGACCATCGTCGCCCGCCCGGCCGGTCGCCCCGGTGACCCGGTGGAGCATGGCGCGCCCCTGTTTTCGAGGCGTTACGGACAATCGACCGCGGTCCTCCTCTTCGATCACGTCTTCGTCCCCTGGGAGCGGGTCTTCCTCGCCGGCGAATGGGAGCACTCCGGGTCGCTGACCTATCACTATGCGACCCACCATCGACACAGCTGCATCGCCGCACGAGCCGGTTTCGGCGACCTCCTGATCGGCGCCGGCGCCCTGATGTGCGAAGCCAACGGCTTCGATCCGGGACGCAAGGCGAGCCTGCGCGAACCGATGGTCGAACTGATCAAGATCACCGAAGGCTTCTTCGCCTGCGGCGTCGCGGCCAGCGTCTACGGGTTGGCGGACGAGTATAGCGGCAGCTTCATGCCGGAGCCGGTGTTCGCCAACATCGGCAAGCTCCTGCTCGCGACCCAGATCTACGATATGCACCGGCTGGCGCACGAAGTCTCGGGCGGACTGATCGTCGCCCTGCCCGGCCCCGACGAAGACCACAACCCGGCGACCGCGGCGACCCTCGCCGAAGTGCTGCGCGCCAACCCGAACGTGCCCTACGACAAGCGGATCGAGGTGGCCCGCTTCATCGAGGACCTGACGGCCTCGTATCAGGGCGGCTGGTACTCGGTGATCAGCCTGCACGGCGGCGGCTCGCCGGCGGCTCTGAAGCAGGAAATCTGGCGTCACTACCCGCTCGGCAGCAAGGTCGACCTGGTCGAAAGACTGCTCGACCGGGGCGTGCTGAACGATGCAGCGCGGTCGATCACCGCCAACCGGCAGCCCGGACGCTGTTGCGACGCCGGCTGTTCGCCGCCCGGGCAGGCGATCATGGTGCCGCTGCCGGGAAACGGCAAGGATCGCTGAGACCCGACCCAGGGCACGCGGGCGCTTTGATGCGCGCAGCTACCCTGCCCGGTGATCCGGATTTCCCAGGTAGTACGCCAACACCTGATCGAGATACCGCTCCGGTGAAGGTACCCCCAGCCCGACGTCCGACAGCAATGCCTGTGTGCGGTGATTGGCAAAGCTCTGCTCGGTCGCCAGGTAATCGAGAAAGATCGGCAGGGTCCTGACTGCACGCCGATCCTCGGCCGACATCAGCAGGCTGGCCACGGACAGAAGGGTGCTGAAAACCGGTGTCGGCAGCCCGATCACCGGCGGCAAACGGCGACCCGCCTGCGCAAAAGCGGTTCGGACGCGCTCGCGCAAGGGCTTGAGCGGCAATGCCAGAGCCGGTCCGGAACACAAGTGGAGGATGCGGCCGCAGGTGCTTCGGGTCGTGCTTGACCAGGCGATCGCCCGCGCGACGTGGTCGGCCGGGATGATGTCGAGCCGGCCGCGGGACAGATCCGGCGACAGGCCGAAAGTCCGCCGGCCCGAAAGAAACTCGCAGAGATGGTAGAAGACCTGGAAATGAATGATGCGTCCGCTGCCGCTCTCACCGACCACCATGCTCGGCCGATGGACGGTCAAGGGCAGGCCACCTTCCACCTCGACGCGAACGATTTCTTCGGCTTCGGCCTTGGCCTGCTCGTAGGTGTTGTGGAAACTGCGCTCGCTGCTCAGCCATTCTTCCGGTACCGTGCCCGACATCCGCCCCCCTACCCCGACCGTGCTGACGAATTCGACTTTCTCGAGCCTCGCACAAGCCTGCGCCAGCGCCACGATGTGCCTGGCCGAGTCGACCGAAGAGCGGCGCGCCTGTTCGATCGGCAGATTCATGCGCACGTTGCCGGCCGAGTGAATGATGTGCGTGCACTGGCCGGCAAGCTCCTGGTAATCGGCGACGGCGAGGCCGAAATCCGGCAGCGTGACATCGCCGCGCAGCGCCCGCAGGCGATCGTGCAAGGGCGTATCGCCGACGCTCGGCTGCCAGAAGCGGTAGAGCGATTGCCGGCGGGCACCCAGTTCGTCGGCGGAGCCGGCGCGCAGGAGCAGGGTGCACTTTGCCTGCGGGTCTGCCAGCAGCACGGGAACCAGGGCACTGCCGATCGCGCCGGTGGCGCCGGTGATGAAATAATGTGTCATGGGCGGCAGAAAAAGAGGCGACGATCGACGTTCCAGGCCTCGAAACGGGCCCCGTCGGCCGCATCGAGGTGCGCATAGAGCGTTTGCAGAGAACTGGCGTAACGGCTCTCGATGACATGGCGGCGCAGTTTGAGATTGCTCGTCAGTTCCCCACCGGCAATCGTCAGCGGCTGCACGCTGAGCAACAGTCCGGCGGGTCGCTGATAGGCGGGCAACGACTCGCTGGCCTCGATCACGCGCCGCCGCAAGGTGATGAACGAATCCCCGGCGCCCGCCTGCCAGCCTTCCTCACCGAGGACCAGCAGCGCGACCGGCTGCGCGCGCCGGGCCCCGAAGACCACCGCGTGCTCGACCTCCGGGACTTGCTGCAGATGGCTTTCGATCCGCGCCGGCGCTATGCGGCGGCCCGTCGAGGTCTTGAAGATCTCCGATTTGCGGCCAATCAGGCTAATGAGGCCATCGGCATCGATGGTGGCAAAATCTCCGGTCGGAAGATAACCGTCGGCGTCAAGCAGGGGCGCCGCGAGTTCCTCGCCAAAATAACCCGAGAACACTCCGGGGCCGCGGACCAGCAGTTCGCCGTCCTCGGCCAGGCGGACTTCGCTGCCCGGTGCCGGCCGCCCGACGCTGCCGAAGCGAAAGCAATCGAGCCGGTTGATCGACACCGGGACAATGTTCTCGCTGATGCCATAGGCTTCGAGAATGGGCAGGCCGATGGCATGGAAGCGCTCGAGCAGCCAGACCGGCATCGGCGCCGATCCGCTGACCATGAACTGCAGATTCGGACCCAGCGCCGCGCGCAGCCTGCGCAGGGCGAGCCGCTCGGCAAGCGCAAAAGCGAGCTGTGAACGGCGGTCGAGGCGCTTGCCGGCACGGGCGGCAGCGGCTTGCCGGTCACCCATTCGCCAAGCCCATTGCACCAGGCGCTGCTGCCAGGCCGGCTGCTGCGCGATCACCTGCAGCATCCCCGCATGAAGTTTCTCGTAGAAGCGCGGCACGCCGATGAACAGATGCGGCGCGATGAACTGGACGAAGCGCATGACTTCGCGCGGGTCGCTGACGTAAAAGGTTTCTGCGCCCCGGCCGATGGCGCTCAGATTGATCATCCGCTGGAAGAGATTGGACAGCGGCAGCCAGCAGACGAGCCGGCTGCCGGCGACGACCTGCGGAAAAGCCGACAGGATGGCCGAAGCGGCAAGGCACATCTGGCGATGGCTGTACTCGATACCTTTGGGCTCGCCGGTGGTGCCGGAAGTGAAGATGATCGTCGCGGCTGAATCCACCTGCGCCTGATTCCAGTCCTCGCTCGCCGGGGCCTCGGCAAGCAGCGTCGCCAGCGGCACGACACCGGTCTCGCCGGCAGGGTCGAGGCAGACCACGAAGCGCAGCCGCTGGCGCACGGACTCGCCGAACTTGTCGAGCAGCGAAGGGTGCGCGAGGACGAGGCCGGTAAACCCGCAGCGCTGGGCGATCTGCCGCAGGTGCTCGTCGAGACCATAGGGGTCGAGGCCGACGGCCGTCCCGCCGGCAGCGAGGATCCCGATTTGTGCAAAATCCCACTCGCGGCAACTCGGCGCCATGATCCCGACCCGATCCCCGGCGGCCAGCCCGAGCCGGCGAAAACCGCTGCTGAGCGCGGCCACTGCCCGGCCGTAGTCGCGCCAGCTGCTGCCGACCCATTCCCCACCTGGCGAGAGTTGCCAGAGGGCGATCTCGTCCGGCGTCCGCGCGCTGCGCAGCTCCAGCAGGCCCGGTACGGTACCGTCACTCGCGGCGAGCGTTGGATCGACCACCGCCAGATCGCTCATGACGAGACCCGTCCGCCGGTATTCATCGGCGCTCGATCACCGGGTCGTAAGCGCCGCGTGCTCGGGTGATTCGCAGTTCATCGGCCTGCAGCCCCAGCCACGCCAGGCTGCGCGTCACTTCCCGGCCCGGACCCAGGCGCTTGCGGATCAGCAGATCCACCACCGGTCCCATGATTCGCCAGTAGTTGCGGTTGGCCTTGCCGTGCCGGATCAGGCTCGAGAATTCGGGAGCGTAGGGGTTGTAGCCAAAGGTGCGCAGATCGGAAAACATCAGCAGCCAGTTGATCGGATAGTTGCTGTGAATCGGGTTGGCATGTTTGCTCGAAGCCACCAGGCCATGGTCGACGACCTGGCGCATGATTTTTTCCTGATTGTAGGGCCAGGCATGGAAGGGAGCCAGATAGCGCGGAAACGCCGTCCCTTTCGGATAGGTCTTCGGGTTGTAGAAACGGGCGAGTTCGTCGGCGCTGAATTCACCGCAATTGACGAGTTCGGGCGGAGTCCAGTCGGTGTCGCAGATCAGTGACCGGGAAAACTCGTAGAGCATGCGCTCGGGCTCCGGTTGCCCGGGCGAATAACCCGCCAGGACCAGCGGGATGCCTTTGGCGATCGCCAGCCGGATCGCGTCGCCCTCGAACAGGGGGGCATAAACGTAAGAGAGTGTATAGACTGCCCCGCGCTCTTCCTGGTTGCGGAGCAGATGGCGAAAGGTCTTGGTGTAAAAGCCCTGCGCCGGCGAATAGCTGAGGTGGTCGATGTCGAGCTTGCCCAGCGCCCGCCGGATGTTGTCCCAGGCGATCTGCGGGATGTTGATGTCTACGGTGAATGCCAACACCTTGAGCTTGAGTTCGATCGCCAGGCGATAGAGGAGAAAGATGCTGTCCTTGCCGCCACTGAGCGGCACCAGGCAATCATATTCGGCCTGCCCCCGACAATCGGCCAGGGTTTTCTCGAAGTCTGCCAGGTAAGCACGGCGATCTTCTTCCGCCTTTTCGGTCTCCCGAACCAGCGCCGCCTCGTCGCGGCAAAGGTTGCATATCCCGTCTGCCGACAGCGATACGCCGGGTACGCGATCAGGCACCAGGCACTGGCTGCATCTCTTCATTTTCAGGGTCTCCAACATCGGCGAGTGCGCACGGGCAGGGCCAATCGTTGAATGCTACCGCAAAACCCTGCCGCGTGCGTCGAGCCATCCTTGACCGACTGCGGGTGCCGAGCACGCGCGTGCCTCGCGGTAAGTTTCGTCGGTCCACCATCCCGCGCCGATGCGGGAAAAACGAAAAACCTGGCAGACGTCGAGGATCCTGCATAATCTGAATCGACCCGCAGTTTCTTTACCCACCCGGTGGCAGACAAGCGGGGAGCTTGCCGCCTTTATTCGAGGGGATCAAGAGTGAAATCAGCAACCCAATCAGCGATTGCCACCCTTTTCGTGATCTGTGCGAGTAACACCTATGCGGGAGGCCGGGGGAACGAATATTCCTGCATTCCGGTGGACGGAACCGTCACCACGACAAACGTGGGCTGTGGTGACTCGGACGCTTACACCACAGCTTACAACACACTCTGCCCGGCAGGCGGCAACAACTGTCTGCCCTCGCCCCTACTACCCCCGCCCCAGTCTCCGTGCTTCAAAGTCGCAGGAAAAGGCAAGGCAAAGATCGACGGCGATAAATCCTTGTCGGTGCTCACCTCTGTCGTTGTGGCGAATCAAGCCGTGCCGCCGATGGTGGCTACGACGCCGCTAGGCTTTCCGCCACCGCCTTATAATCTGGACAATGTTCGTTCCGATCTCAGCGTGTTTACCTCGAGAGCCAGCCTCAACGGCAAGCTGACAACTGGCCAGAAGGGTACCCTGTACACGGAGGACACCGGCGTCATCACCATCCCCCCTACCCCCACCCCTCCTGAAGCGCCGCAGCCCGCTCGTGGAGCGCCGCAGATTGTCGGGCAGATCCTCAAGATCGTTGGCGGCACCGGCGATTTCGACAAGGCCTATGGGACAATCGCGGTGGCCGGTACTGAAGTGGGCGGTGCCGCGTTTTATACTGGCGAAGTCTGTGTGAAGCGTAAAAGATAGCGTTACCAATCAACTCGGCATTTGACCGTTCCGGGAAGCGAAAACGGCTACAAGAACAGGATTCAGGGAAACATTGATGGAACATCGTACCGGAACGTCCGCTCTCGACCAGGAGGTCTGCAGGGAGTTGCGCGCGGTCCTCGGCGCAGAGCACGTCTGCACCAGCGCCGAGGATCTCGACCGCTACTCGCGCTGCACGATCCCCTGGCAGAGCATCTGCGCGGCAGTGGTTTTCCCGGCGTCCACCGAGGAGGTCGCGGCAATCGTCCGCATCGCCGCCCGGCATCGGTTGCCGCTATGGCCGTCGAGCACGGGACTGAACTGGGGTTACGGGACGACCCTGGCGATCGCCGACGGCGCCATCGTCATGATCCTCAAGCGCATGAACCGTGTTCTCGAGGTCAATGAAGAGCTGGCCTACGCGGTGATCGAACCGGGGGTCACCTACGAGCAGTTCAATCAGCATCTGCGCAGCAAGGGCTACCGGCTGTGGGTCGATTGTACCGATGGCTCCGGCCAGGGAAGCGTCATCGGCAACGCCCTCGAGCGAGGGGTGGGAGAAACGCCCTACGGCGACCACTTCGGCAACCTGTGCGGGCTCGAAGTCGTCCTTGCCGACGGCGAACGGGTTCATGTGGGCGGAGCGATCCAGGGGCTGAAGACCTGGCACACGCACAAGTGGGGAGTCGGCCCGTATCTCGAAGGGATGTTCACCCAGTCCAACTTCGGTATCGTCACCCGGGCGGGAATCTGGTTGATGCCGCAGCCGGAATCGTACAACTCCTTCGTTTATGAAATCCGCGACGAGCGGCATCGGCCGCAGGTTCTCGACGCCTTCCGCCGTCTGGCGCTGACCGGCATCGTGAACACCAAGCTGCACATGATCAACGATTTCGTTTCGATGACCATCCTGACCCAGCGCATCAGCGAACAGGTGCCGCAGCAAGGCCCGTTGAGCGACGCCGATCTGGCCGCGTTGCGCCGGAAATACGGCATCGCCCCCTGGAGCTGCGCCGGCGGCATCTACGGCACACGCGCTCAGGTCCGCCTGCAGCGCGCCCTGTTACGCAAGGCGCTGGCGCCCTATGGCCGCCTGATCTTCATTTCGGACCGCCTGCTGCCCTACCTGCAACGCCTCATCGACTGGTCATGGAAAAGCCCGCTCTTCCGGCGCCTGACTGAACTGGGCGCGCGCACCTCGCTGCCGGTCCTCGAATCGGCGCCCTACGTGCACAAGATTCTCCAGGGCATCCCGACCGAGTTCTTCGTCAAGCATGCCTATTATCGCTACCGCCATCCCCGCCCGGTCGGCGACGCGCAACCGGCACGCGATCGCTGCGGACTGATCTGGTTCGCCCCCATCCTGCCTTTCAGCAACGCGGAAGTGTGGCCTTTTCTCGACGCCTGCAAACCGCGCTTCGCCGCCCATGGTTTCGACTTCTACGTCGCCATGCTGTTGATGAATCCGCGCTCGGTGATCTGCCTGATGGCGATCATCTACGACAAGGAGGATGCCGACGAAACCGCGCACAGCCAGCAACTCTACGAGGAACTGTTGGCGATCATGCGCGAGGGGGGCTTCCAGCAGTATCGCGCCGGCCTGCAGAGCTGGGGGGAACTGTTCCGGGACGCCCCGGAGATACAGCGCCTGAACGCCAGGATCAAGGCGGCCCTTGATCCCTATGACATCCTGGCGCCGGGGCGCTATGGAGCGATCAGCAGCGCGCCACTGGACAACCCTCCCTGAACAAGAGGCCCGCAGATGATCCAATCAGCTGTTCGCAGGGGATTTTTTTCGACTGTTTTGCCAAGGATTCAAGATGAGCATTGCCATCAACGGGTTGTTGCTGGGGATTACCCTTTTGCTGGGTCTGATCCCGCTGCTGCTCACCGCCCGACTCAAGCGCCGGCTGCCGGAGCTTGCCAGGCAGAACGCGATCGGCGGTGACTGTCCGCCGGCGACCGCAATCCTTCCCTGCAAGGGGCTCGACCCCGGCTTCCGGGAGAACGTCCTGTCCCTGATGGCACAGGACTACCCCGACCTGGAACTCCTTTTTGTCGTAGCCACGGCAGATGACCCGGCATATGGCGCGCTGCGCGCACTCCTCGACGAACTGCTGGCCGAGCATCCCCGCTTCCGGACGAATCTGCTGGTCGCCGGGATCAACCTGAGCCGTGCCCAGAAACTCACCAACCAGCTCGCCGCCATTCGACAGGTGTCGCCGACCTCGCGTGTCCTCGTCTTCGTGGATTCGGATTGTCGCCCTGATCCGGGCTTCATCCGCCGCTTGGTGGCACCGTTGAACGATCCTGCCGTCGGCGCAACGACCGGCTACCGCTGGTACCATCCGCCGGAGCCCACCCTGGGCTCGCTCTTGCGCAGTACCTGGAATGCGGGCGCCCTGCCATTTCTCATCGACCTGAAACGGGTTTTCGCCTGGGGCGGCGCAATGGCGATCCGCCGCGACATCTTCGAGCGGGCAGGGATCGCCAAAGCGTGGGACCGCAGTGTCTCCGACGACATGACGCTGACCGTCGCCGTTCGCGATCTGGGCCTCGAAGTACGCTTCGTTCCGCAATGCATCGCCGTTTCCTATGAAACCTCCACCCTGGCTGAAACACTGGAGTTCACCAACCGGCAATCGGTGATCTCCCGCATTTACTTCCCGCCTTTGTGGTGGGGGACGGCGCTGGGACATTCGTCGGCCAACCTGTTGCTGGCCTATGGTTTCTTCAGCCTCGCCATGTGGATCCAGGGTGGGGACGCCGGTTTCCTCCTCGGGTCGGCGTGCCTGCTGCTGTTGCCCCTGCAGCTGGCCAATGCCGTCTGGTTGTTCAACTCCGCACGGGATCTGCTGCCCCCCGAGGTGCAGGTGCAACTCGACAAACTGCGCTGGCACTACGTCTTCACGGCACCACTGGCGTCACTGATGACCCTGATCAACACCGTGCATGCCGCCACGACGCGGCGCATCACCTGGCGCGGCATCGGCTACATCCTCCGCTCACCGGTGGAAACCGTCGTTCTGCCCCCGAAGGAATGATCGCTGACCTCCACTCAACCGCTCTGCTCACGCCGAAACAATGAGCCATCTGTCCGGACACTGGAAAAAGAGGTGAAGACATGACCGCAAACCAGCCAGGAAAGTCGAGGGAATTATCTCGCACCGACGAGCGCGTGCACGTCTATCGGGCGCAATGGAGTTTCGAACGCCTTGCCCCGCTGATTCGGGAGGGTGACCGGGTGCTCAGTCTGGGCGCCGGAGATTGCCGCCTCGATCAGCGCCTGGCGCGTGATCACCACTGCGACGTGGTCTCGCTCGACGTGGACGACTACAACGAGACCGACCTGCCGCTGTTGCTCTACGACGGACTGCACATCCCTTTCCCGGATGACTCGTTTGACGTCGTGCTGCTGATCTTCGCCCTGCACCATGCCGACGACCCGGCGGCGGTCCTGCGCGAGGCCCGGCGTGTCTGCCGCCGACACGTCATCGCCTTCGAGGACGTGGTGATCACGCTCGCCGACAAATGGGTCTTTCGCGGCTTTCACCGCTTCCTCAAAAGGTCACAGGGCTTTCCCCTGCCGCAACGCGAGTGGCCACCCGAACGGTGGTCGGCATTGGCCAGGGAGATCGGGTTTACCGAGCAGGCGCAAAAGGACATCGGGCGGACCTTCGGCTACCTCGCCTCGCGCCACATCGCCTTTGTCTGGGAAAAAACCGAACTCCCGGGCCGCCCACGCTGAGGCAGAGATCAAAAGAACAAGAACGACTGAAAAATGAGAGATCGGGATGAAGGACGCCTATCTGCCGACACTGCTGCAGATGAGATTGCTTGTCGGCTTCCTGGGCGAACGTGCCCAGTTGAGCTGGTGGACGACCGCTTTCTTTGGCGACTACAGCCTGCGATCCCTTGAGTTTGTCACCCCGAAGACTTCGCTCCTGGCTCAGTATCACGGCGTGCTTGAGGCAGCGCGCAAGGTTCACGATGAGCATCTGACGGTGGGCGGCTATCACCTCTTCCGGCTGCCAGAAGAGGTCGAACAAGACCTGCACGCCATGATGCAAAGCCGCGTCGGCAATGAGCTCTCCAGGCAGATGCCGCGGGACAAGGACGCAGCAATGGCGGCATTGCAGGCCTTGACCGAGGGCAGTTCGTCGCCAACCGGCGTCGGGCCCGTGGCCGTTGGCAGACTCGATCAACTGGCGGCTGCCGACACCCTGGCTGCTATTTCAAAGGGCTATCTCAGCCAGCTCATGCTGCTCTTCACCTGTCGGGCCAATCCGATTCTCGGAGACTTCATTTGCGAGGTTTACTGGCCACGATATACCGGCGGCCATACGCAGATCACCAATGACCACGCCCGCAGCTTTGTTGAACGCGCGATCGACGACGGCAAGACCCTTAAAAGATGGGCTGACAAGACCGTCCGGAATGTCGCCGGGTATCTGACCGGCTGCTGCGCCGATTACGGTTTGTCGCCAAGTCCACCGGCGGCATTGGCCTGCGCTCGGCAATCAAGGTGATTCAGGATGTGCTCAAGGGCGAAGGCGGCTCGAAGGCGATGGCCGACCAGCCCGTGGGCTGGCTCGCCACCACCGTCACCCTCTATGACGAGCTGGAAAAGGACATCCGCCGCGCCTTCACGTCCGTTCATCAGGCCGTCGGCAAGGTCCAGATCCGCTTCCCCGACTCGCAACTTCATCAGGACATCGCGAGATCGGTCGCGGTCCTGCAGATCCTGGGCAACTTGCCGATCACCGTGCAGAACGTCGCCAGCCTGATGCACCCCTCGATCACCGCGGCCTCGCTGCTCGACACGGTGCGCAGAGCGGTCGAAGAGATGCTGATCGATGTGCATGTCCCGCTCGGCGAGCAGGATGGCCGTCTCGTCTTCCTCAGCGAGCGACTGCGCGATATCGAGCAGGAGCGCGGCGCCATTGCCCTGCGCACAGTCGATGTGAAACGGATTTTCAACGACGCCCTGCGTGAGGCTTTCGACCCCCTGCCGCGTGTCAGTCTGCAGGGAACGATGGCCGTCACCTGCGGCATCAAGGTGCAATCCGGCAGCGCCATCACCAGCCTCGCGGGCGATCACAGCACCATCCAGACCCTGGTCGAACTGGTCGCTGCCAGCGACTACGAGCAGGTGTTTGATCGCTATGTCGAAGCTCCTGTTCGTGTTCCTACGGATACCGCCGAGAAATTCCTCAAGGTCGCCAACCCGGCAGCCATTGGCAGCGCCCTTGATCCCCTCGGCCTGGTGCAGACGGTCGCCGGTCGCGCCTCGTTCAAGACTGATCACAAGGCGATGATCAGCCTTCGGGATTACATCGACAAGCGCGGCACCGTCGATGGCAAACGCCTGCTCGATGATTTCAGTGGCGACCCGTTCGGATGGTCGCCGGATACGACGCGCTCCATCATCGCCGCCATGCTGATGGCGGGCGAAATCAAGCTCAAGGTTTCCGGCCGCGAAGTCACCGCCGCCGGCCAGCACGCCATTGATGCGCTCAAGACCAACAATTCCTTCAAGCAGATCGGCGTGGCGCTACGTGACGGGCGCCCCGCCATCGAGACCCTGGGCCGTGCCGCAGAACGCCTGATCGAGTTGATCGGCGATCTGGTCATCCCGCTGGAGCAGGAGATCAGCAAGGTGGCCGCGAAGCATTTGCCGCGCTTCCAGCATGACTACGGCGCGCTGGCGGAAAAGCTCGATGGCCTCAGCCTGGCAGGCAGTGATCGTGTCCGCACCTTGAACCAGGATATTGCCGACGTGCTGTTCACCGATGCGTCGGACGCGCCCCAACGCCTGGGTGCGGAAAGCTCGTCCATCTACGACAACCTTCACCTGGGCCCGCGAAGTCAAGCGAGTGCTCGACAACGGCCTCGACGCCACGCTGCGCGGACTGCAAACCCACCGTCGCGAGATCGGGGCGCTGCCAGACACCGGCATACCGGGCACGCTGCGCCACGAAGTCGCCGAAGACCTGACTCAGCTCTGCGAGCGACTGGGCAAGGAAGACATCTACCAGCACACCGCCGACTTCAACTCGCAGCTCACGCACCTCCAGGGTCGCGTTCGCGATGCGGTGATCGCCCTGTCAGATCAGCAAAAACTGCGGCTCAAGGAGGGGATCGAGGACTTGCAGCGCCTCCCCGAATGGGAAGAACTCACCCGGGAGGAGCGTGGCAACGCCGTCAGCCGGCTGGAGGGGCTGTGGGTGACGGCGACGCAAGACCTGGCTGGGCTGAAGAAGCTCCTGGGGCGGAACTACGACATCAACAGTACGCTCGAGGATCTCAAGCGCTCGATCAAGCGCCAGGAAGAAGATCTTTCCCGAGTCGAGGAGCCGGCAGCGGCGAAGTTTTCGCAGTCCATTGCGCTGCCGGCAAAACTGAGTTCCGCGGCCGAACTCGATGCCCTGATCCAGCAGCTTCGTACACTCAGGGCCGCCCTGATCCTTTGCTCCGAGGTCGATATCCGGATCATGGTCAAGAACGAGCCCGCGTGATACTGTAGATACGCGGCTATACATCGTGGAGGATCAGTGCATGAAAGTACATCTGGCCAAATGGGGTAACAGCCTGGCGGTGCGCATCCCTGGCGAGTGTGCCCGCCAGGCGCATGTCAAGGCGGGCGACGCGCTGGAAATCGAAGTCACGCCCACCGGCGACCTGCGCTTGCGACCGATGGCCGCGGGGGCCTTCGACAAAGCGTCGTTTGTCAAACAGGCACAGGCACTGCGCGCCAGTTTGCCCATCGGCGAAGCGGTGGTCGAGGCGATGCGGCAAGGCGATCGTTTCTGATGATCTACGCCGACACCAGCGTCTGGGTGGCATTGTTGACCCCGGAGGCAGGAACGGCCCGGGTGGAACAGTGGTTCGAGGATCTGTCCGAGACGCTGGTCAGCGCCGGCTGGACTCTGACCGAGTTCCACAGCGCCATTGCCCTCAAGACCCGCAGCGGCCAGCTGCTCGGCCGGCAGGCCAGGGACGTGCTCGCCCTCTTCGAACAACTCGGCGCCGGCGGCCTGACCCTGACACCGGTATCGCGACTGGCCTACCGCGCGGCAGCGGCCCTGGTGGATGATTTCGAGCGGGGACTTCGGGGTGCCGATGCCTTGCACATCGCCGTCGCCCAGGAGTTGGGAGTTCAGCGTTTCGCGACCCTGGATCACAAGCAGGGCGTCAATGCCCAACGCCTTGGCCTCACTCTGGAATTCGCCTGAGCCCATGGCCTTCGACCAAAGCACCAGAAACCGCCTGCAGCGCTTCGTGAACGAGGCGCGCAAGGTGCAGGAAGAAGAATTCACCCGGCAACTCCAGAACGACTATGGACTGGACCCGACCTCGGGAACGATCACGCCGCTGGAAAACCTGCGACATCTCGACAACGCGCAGCGGGAAACCGCGCGGATTCTGCGCGACACCCTGGCCCACTACTGCGCCAGCCAGGAAGCCGACGCCCGAACGGGCCTGGAGCGCATCGTGCGCGAGCAGGCTTTCACGGTGCTCAACCGTCTGGCTGCCCTGCGCATGGCCGAAGCGCGTGGGCTGCTGATCGAGTCGGTGGCGAATTGTGGAAGGAATGCGGGCTACCAGGCCAAGGGTTTTCAGCTCTACGCCCGACTGACCGGTACGGGTCTCGGCGAAACGGGCGATGCCTACCGCGTCTATTTGTTCAGCGTCTTTGACGAGCTCGCGCAGGACCTGCCAGGACTTTTCGACCGCTATTCGCCGCAGGGCCGGCTGTTCCCTCGGGAAGCGTCGCTGCTGCAATTGCTGGCGCTGATCAACGATGCCGAGATCGAGCCGCTGTGGGCAGAGGACGAAACCATGGGCTGGATCTACCAATACTTCAACTCCAGGGAAGAGCGCAAGGCGATGCGCGATGCCTCGCAGGCGCCACGCAACAGCCGCGAACTGGCCGTGCGCAACCAGTTATTCACGCCGCGCTATGTCGTCGAGTTCCTGGTCGACAACACGCTCGGGCGGCTGTGGTTCAATGCCACCGGTGGAAAATCCACGCTGGCGGCATACTGCCAATACCTGTTGGTGAAGCCGGACGAACAGCCCGTTGCGGCGAGCCGTCTGCGTGATCCGCGAACCCTGAAGCTGCTCGACCCGGCCTGTGGCTCGATGCATTTCGGCCTCTACGCCTTCGACCTGTTCATCGAGATTTATCGCGAGGCATGGGACTGGGAGCAGGCACACGGCCCCGGATCACTGGATATCTCGACGCAACCCTCCGCGCATTTCAAGCCGCTGCATCAGACCTACGCCGACCCGGCAAGCTTTCAGCGCGATGTGCCTCGCCTCATCATCGAACACAACATCTACGGCGTGGACATCGATCCGCGCGCCGCGCAGATCGCCTCCCTGGCGCTGTGGCTGCGGGCGCAGCGCGCCTGGCATGACGCAGGGGTCAAGGCGAAAGACCGGCCGCTGATCGGCCGCGGCAAGACCGAGGATCTGTTCGCCGCCGAGGAACGGGAAACCTGGCAAATGGCTGAAGACCGGCTGCGCGCCGCCCTGAGGGATTTTGCCCGTGCGGTGAAGGCGACCTACCAGGGCCGCCTGTTTGCTCACGATGCGCTGGAAGGCTTGAAGTTGCATTGTGAGTTGCCTGTAGCCCTGCCCGTCGGAAGCAGGGTCCGCATCACGGTTGAAGCGGTCGTGGACAGCGAGAATGTCCAGCCGCCAAGCGAGCTTGGGCGCACCCTCTGGACCATTCGCCAGAGGGCCATCGCCCAGGGAATGAAGCTTCAAGCTCTGGATGAAATTCTCGAAGAAATTCGCCACGACCGGGGTGAGGCGGGCAATGATCAAAACCTATCTTGACACCAATGTCCTGATTGCCGCGTTTCGCAGCGATCACCCGGCTGCCGTGGCAGCCATGAGTGTGCTTGGCGATCCTGAGCGAGCTTTCATGGCCGGATTGCACGTCATTTCGCTACACCCATGACCGAAGGCTTGACATCGTGACCACCTTCCTGCGCCTGCTCGCCAAAAGCAACAAAGCCGGAGCATTGAGCCGGGCCTGCGCTCAATTCCGCCAGGGCGAACCTGATCCGTGCCGGTTTGAAGTGGCGCCGGAGTCGTTCGATGCTGTGCCGGGGAAGCCGTTTGCGTATTGGGTCAGTGAGGCGGTAAGGGGGGTGTTTGTCCGATTACCGAGACTTGAAGGTGACCATTTCGCCGCACGACAAGGTGGCGTAAATGGAGATGACTTTCGCTGGCTCAGATTATGGTTGGAAATGGCAAGTGTCGAAATTGGTCGCGTTGCAGCTCCGATTGCCAAAGGGGGAAATTTTTCGCCTTATTACAGCGCTATCTATCTCGTGGCTCTTTGGGATCGGGAGACAGACACATTTTTTGCCTTCACGGGATTGCCGCATCGCCCGTCTTTGCAGCCAGCCTCGTTCGATTACTACTTCCGCCCCGGGCTCACTTGGTCACGACGGACGAGCAGCGGTATCAGTCTGCGCGCCATGCCTTGCGGCTGTATCTTTGCCGACAAAGGCCCGGCGGCTTTTGTCGCCAACGACGAACCCGACGAACTTTTGGCCCTACTTGCTGTGGCCAACAGTCGGCCATTCAGCATTCTGGTGGAACTTCAACTGGCAGCAGCCGATGCCGCTGCGCGTTCATACGAAGTTGGAATTATTCAGAAGACCCCGATTCCGCCGCTGCCCCCCGAACAACGTCAACAACTCGCCATACTCGCCCGCCGCGCCTGGTCGCTGAAACGCACGCTCGACACCGTCAACGAAACCTCGCACGCCTTCCTGTTGCCTGCCGCACTGCGTTCCCGTCCTGGCGCCTACGACCCGCCTGCCATCGAAGCCGAACTGGCACGGATTCAGGCCGAAATCGACGCCATCGCTTTCGACCTCTACGACTTTGCCGAAGCCGACCGCCAGGCGGTGAATGGCATCGAAGCGCCGACCGAGGGGGCACCTGCAGCCGATGAAGACGACGAAGACCCGGAAGCCGACGTCCCATCCGCCGATGCGCTGCTCTCCTGGGCCGTCGGCGTCGCTTTCGGCCGCTTCGACTGGCGCCTCGCCACCGGTGAACGCGAAGCCCCACCCGAACCCGATCCTTTCGACCCCTTACCCGCCAGGAGCCCCGGCATGTTGCCGGAGGAAGCCGCGCCGTTTCACGCGCACGCCGGCATCCTGGTCGACGACCCCGGTCATCCGCACGACCTCGCGCGTCTCGTCGAAGGCGTGCTGGAACAAGTCAGCCTGCCCGTGCCCAATGAGGTGCAACGCTGGCTGCAACGCGACTTCTTCGCTTTTCATCTGCAGCGCTACGCCAAGAGCCGCCGCAAGGCCCCGATCTACTGGCCCCTAGCCACCCCCTCGGGCAGCTACACCTTGTGGATCTACTATCCGAGCCTCAGCAGCCAGACGCTTTACACCGCGATCAACGACTTCGTCGAACCCAGGCTCAAGCAGGTGGGTGACGACGTCACGGCACTGCGCAACAAGGGCTCAGCCCGCACACGCGACGACGAAAAGCAGTTCGAGACCCTCCAGGCATTCGAGCTCGAACTGATCGAACTGCGCGACACCCTGCTGAAGAGCGCCCAAGGCTATCAACCGAACCACGACGACGGCGTGCAGATCACCGCTGCGCCGCTGTGGCCGCTGTTCCGCCACAAGCCGTGGCAGAAAATACTGAAGGACACCTGGGCCAGGCTCGAAAGAGGGGATTATGACTGGGCGCACTTGGCGATGAGTTACTGGCCGACCCGCGTTCGCGAGAAGTGCAGGACCGACAAATCACTGGCCATCGCATATGACCTGGAAGCCTTGTACGTCGAGCCGGAAGCCAAGCCGAGGACAACGCGCGGCAAGAAAATGGGGGCATGAGATGAATAACTCTCGTCAAAAGGCACCACGAGGCATTCCTCGCATCGAATCGTTGCGCGTCGAGAACTATCGCGCGCTGCGTGAGCTTGAGCTGCTTAACTTGACGCCGATGACGGTGTTGCTTGGCCCCAATGGAAGCGGCAAGTCCACGATCTTCGATGTCTTCAATTTCCTGTCCGAGTGCTTCCAGTTCGGGCTGCGTCATGCCTGGGATCGTCGCGGCAGAGGCAGGGAGCTGAAATCGCGCGGATCCAGTGGGCCGGTGGTGTTCGAGTTGAAGTATCGAGAACAACCGGAAAAGCCGTTGATCACCTATCACCTGGCCATTGACGAAGGCGCCAAGGGACCGGAGGTCGTTGAGGAATGGTTGCAGTGGCGGCGTGGCACGCGCGGTAAACCGTTTCGCTTTGTGGAGTTTCGTCGCGGCATTGGCAGGGCAGCCAGTGGTGATTGGCCGGATCCTGACGATGTGCGTGTTGAAACCCGTTTGCGCTCCCCTGATCTGATTGCGGTGAATACTCTCGGGCAATTCTCGGAGCACCCGCGCGTGGCAGCGCTGCGTGAGTTCATCGCCGACTGGTATGTCTCGTATCTTGCCATTGATCAAACGCGCAACCAGCCGGAGGCCGGCCCGCAAGAGCGCCTGAGCAAGGGGGGTGAAAACCTGCCGAATGTCATCCAGTACTTGAAAGAGCAGCATGAGGATCGTCTGGAGAAGATTTTCTCGGTGTTGCGTGAGCGCATTCCGAGGCTTGAGCGGGTAGATGCCGAACCCATGCAAGATGGCCGCTTGCTGCTGAAAATCAAGGATGCCCCGTTTGAGCAGCCAGTGCTGGCGAAGTTTGCTTCGGACGGCACCATGAAGATGCTGGCTTACCTGACGGTATTGTATGACCCTGAGCCACCGCGCTTCATCGGTATCGAAGAGCCTGAGAATTTTCTCCATCCGCGTCTGCTACCTGAACTGGCGGAGGAATGCCGAGCCGCCTCAGAGCGATCGCAATTGCTGATCACCAGCCACTCCCCATTCTTGCTCAACGCAATGCGGGCGGAGGAGGTGCGCGTACTCTATCGCGATGAACAGGGCTTCACGCAAGCGGTGCGGGCCAGTGAGATTGAGGGCGTCCCCGAATTCATTCGTGCAGGGGCTACGCTGGGGCACCTGTGGATGGAGGGCCATTTTGGCCTGGGCGATCCGCTGAGCAACCAAGGGGCACCGCGCGTGTTGACCCGGAGGCGCCGCTGATGCTGGAAAGACTCATCGTGCTCGTTGAAGAACCCTCGATGGAGGCAACCGTAGAGCACCTGCTACCCAAGTTGATGAATGATGTCGATTTCGAGATCAGGCGCTTTCAGTGCAAGGATGATTTGCTGAAGAACCTGCCGGATCGCCTGTGTGGCTACAGTACCTGGTTGCCAGAAAACTGGGCAATCCTTGTTTTGGTGGATCGTGATGACGACGACTGTCTGGCTCTGAAGCAGAAATTGGAAGATATGGCGAAAAAAGCCGGCTTGCTGAGCAAATCCAGGGTGAGCATTGGGCAGCGGTTTCAGGTCGCAAACCGTATCGCCATTGAGGAGTTGGAAGCATGGTTCTTTGGTGATTGGGCTGCCGTCCAGGCGGCCTATCCGCGCGTGCCGGCAACGATTCCGCAAAAGGCAGCCTATCGCGACCCGGATGGCGTTCTCGGCGGTACCTGGGAGGCACTGGAGCGCGTCTTGAAGCGAGCGGGTTACTTCAAGACGGGACTGCGCAAGATCGAGTGCGCCCGAGCCGTGGCCCAAAAGATGGAGCCAGGCCGGAATACATCGCAAAGTTTTCGAGCATTCATTGCTGCGCTTTCGTCCGCTTTGGCCCATTGATGCAATGACTGCCGAGAGGGTCCAATGAGCATCGCCGAGTTCATTCGAGAAAGTGTGCTGCGCCCACGGCTCCAAAAATCGGGCTGTCTGGTGGTCTACGACGCCGACCGGCGCTATCGCGAGCAGTGTTTTGATCTGGGTGCCGAGAAGGTGCGCGTGGTCGATACGTCCGAGAGCAGCATCGAGAGCCGCGAGGCAGCCTTGCAGGCGCTACGCGAGGTAGGCCAGCCCAAAGCACCGACCGAAGCGGTGCTGATCTATGTGCCCGGCAAGCGACCACTGACCGATGAACAAAAACAGGTCGACCCGTTCGCGCTGTACGCCGAGTGCGGTGCGGTGTTTCCGCAAGACGATGGCGACGAGTACCTGAGCCTGTGCTTGCGCGCCAAGCCCGATCACGCCACGGATATTCGCCGGGTATTTTTCGAGACACCGTCCGGCCCTGCATTTGCCGTGATCGACGCCATTGGTGGTGGCGTCAGTTGGCCGCAATTGCGCGCCACGCTGGATGCCGTATCGGGCCGCGAAATCCTGGCAGCCTTGCTGGCACCCAATCCGCACCAGGCCGAGGCCTTGAAAGCGCAGGAAGGATGGGTACAGGAAGCGCGTGATTTCCTGCGGGCAACGCTGGCCATGACGGTCAAGACCCGCGGCAAGACGTGGGCGAGCCTGGCCGACGAACTCTGGCGCTACGTGCTGTTCAGCGAATTTGTCTTCGACTTGCCTGGCGCGTTGCCGGAAACCCTCAGGGGCGTGCCGCACGCACCGACGGAAGCCAGGCCGATCGTCGAGGACGTTTGTGACCGCCTGCGCAGTGACCACAAGACCCGTTCCAGCTACATCGAGCGCGCCGAGAGCGTCGAGACGGAACTCGATCTGGCACAGCGGTGTGGGGACATCGACGACCTGGGTGAGCGTGAGACCTTCCCATTCGAGGAGCGGACCTTTCTGCGCACGGCCATCAAGGGCATTTCTACCGGCGATACGGATGTGGTTCGTTCCATCCTGTCTCGGCGCAAGAGTTCGGTGTGGCTCGGCATGGGCGAAAGCCAGGCGCAGTGGGAGCTGGTTCGTGCCGGTCTGAGCCTGGTGGAATCCTGCGAGGACTTCGAGCGCCAGCTACCCGGGCATTCGCGCTCGCAGGCCGATCTCCTGGATTTTTATCTGGGCAGTCTGCGTGAGGCCGATCGACTGCAGCGTGAGTTCGAGCAGGCGGTCGGCGATTTTCTGGATCCGCATGGCCTGATGAACGAAGTCATCCAGCAGGCCCGTGAGCGCTATCGCCGTCTGGCGGAGAAGGTGCAAGGCGTATTTGTGAAATACGTCGAGACCGCAGGCTGGCCACCGACGGGTCGCATGGCCAACGCCGATGCGTTCGATCGCCTGGTGGCCGAGCGGTTGAAGGAAAGCGGCCCCAAGGTGGCTTATCTGATGGTCGATGCCCTGCGCTACGAGTTGGGCGTGGCACTGGAAAAGTTGTTGTCCGAAGACGGGCCGGTCGAGCTTCAGGCGGCCTACGCGCAGCTTCCCACCATCACGCTGGTGGGAATGGCGAGTCTCCTCCCCGGTGCGCGGGGCAACCTGAGCCTGGCGCTTGAGAACGGCGCGATCCTGCCGAAGCTGGCTGGCGCTGCGGTCGGCAACGTGGCCCAGCGTATGGAGGTGATGCGCAAGCAGCTCGGTGACCGCTTCGAAGAAATGCCGCTGAACGACTTCGTGCGCGGCAAGGCCAGGATTCGGGAAACGGTGGATCTATTGGTGTTGCGCTCAACCGAGATCGACAGCCAACTGGAAAGCAACCCGGAGACGACGCTCGGCTTGATTCCCGGCACGCTCAAGCTGATCCGGGTGGCGCTGCACAAGTTGCGTGGCATGGGCTTCAAGGAAGCGGTGATGGTGACTGACCACGGCTTCTTCCTCAACGCCCAGGCCGAGGCCGGCGATGTCTGCGTCAAGCCGCAGGGCAGCTGGCCGGTCACCGCACACGACCGAATGATGCTGGGCAATGGCACCGCCGATGACCACAGCCTGGTGGTGGGCGCTGACAAGGTCGGCATTCGCGGCGACTTTGCGCAGTTGGCGATCCCGCGCAGCATGGCGCCGTATCGCGCCGGGTATCTGTATTTTCATGGCGGCGCATCGCTGGCCGAGGCGGTCGTGCCCATACTGGTGTGTCGGCTTGACGCGACGACAGAACCGGTATTGCGCAAGGTGCTGGTCGAGCTGTCGTACAAGAATGGGGCCAGGCGCATCACGACCCGGCTGCCTGTGGTGGAGGTCGTTCTGGTCGATAACGACCTCTTTTCGCGGCAAGCGAGTGTGGAAATTCTCCTGGAGGCCCAGGACAGGAAGGGCAACGTAGTGGGTGAACCGCGGCCCGGGGGTGAGGTGACCTCCTGCACCGGATCAAGAAGGGCACCAATGTTCCCACCTTCGTCCTGGAGTTTCTCCTGGCGCGCTTCTGCGCCAGTGACAACCAGGCGGAAATGGACGCGGGCATGGAAGCCGTGCTGGCCACGCTCCAGGACAACTACGTGCGGCCGGACGAAGCCAACGCGGCGCAATCCAGAGTGGCGACCAAGGGCAGGCATCGCTTCATCGACAAGGTGCACGTCCGCTATGTCGAGAAGGAAAAGCGTCACTGGGCCTCACTGGAAAACTTCAACTCGCAGCGCATCGCGATCGGAGAAAAGTTCTACCGCGACAACGATCGCCTGCTGGAAGGCGGTATCTGGGCCGAAGTGACGGTGGCGCACAACGACATCGAGGAAGACGATTACGCCTTCTATATCGAAGACATGCGACCGATCCAGCTCTCAAGGTTCGACTTCGGGCGCTACACCGAGGGGCGCGGCGCCTTCACGCGTGACGAGTGGCTGGACGCCATCATGCGGTCGGTGGGCCTGGAGCCGGGCAAGCTGACGCAGCGGGTCCGGATGCACTTCATCGCGCGCCTGGCGGCTCTGGTCGAGCCCAACTACAACTACATCGAACTCGGCCCGCGCGGCACCGGCAAGTCGTACTTCTTCAGCGAGTTCTCACCCTACGCGACACTGATCTCCGGTGGCCAGGCGACCAAGGCCACCCTGTTCTACAACAACGCGCGTCGCAAGGTGGGCCTGGTCGGCTACTGGGACACCGTCGCCTTCGACGAAGTGGGGGGGATCAAGGTCCGTGATCCGGACACCATCCAGATCATGAAGGACTTCATGGCCAACGGCCGCTTCTCGCGCGGGGCGGAGGTGATCGCCGACGCCAGCCTGAGCGAAGTGGATGGCGTTGCGGCGAAGCCGGGCCTCAGACCTCGGCGCTTTCCACGGGGCGCTGGTAGATGGTCATGATGTAGTCACGTCGGTCGCGCGAGTGGAGCCAGCCGAAGAAGAGGAAATAGATCAGGCTCGGGTGTGAGAGGAAGGTGGTCAGCCGGGGCTGCTCGAAGGCCGACTCCATGTCGTTTCCGTGCACGCGCATGAAGCGCTCGAAGAAAGCCGGGGACGCGCCCGGGATCCAGGAGTCCATGAACCAGTGATCCCAGGAAGCGACTCGTCTGAGCCCCAGTTCCTCGCAGACCATCCGATCGAGGACGGGGGAAGTCAGCACGTGGACGTGACAGGAGAGGTGCAGATAGTGAATGTATTTCTCCGGCTGGGAAAGATCGATGAATTCAGCGTCAGGTGTACCGATGCACAGGAGTCCGCCGGGCTTGACGCGATCGCTCAGGGTCTTCAGCAAGGCACGCGGCTCGGGGTCATGCTCGATGACATCGATACAAAGAACAAGGTCGTAAACGGCGGCGAGTGACTCCTGACCGGCAAACTCGGGCGTGTAGGGATCATAACCGTTGACCCGGGTGTAGCCCTGATCCCTCAGGTAGGAGATCAGCAGGCCATGGCCGCAGCCAAAATCGAGAATCGTATCCTGCTTTTCGAGCCCGGCTCGCTGCAGACGTTCGAGGATATTGCCGTACCACTCATCGACCAGGCGGCCACGCGCCATATGCCGGAGCGCATACCCCGAGTAGTACGGCGCGTAATCGGGAACGGGTTCGCAACTTAGCGATCGACAGGCTGCGCAACGCTCAACCTCGAAATAATCATTCCTGTGCCGGGCGATATTGGATCGTACTCGCGCCTTCTCCAGAGCTGGCCCGGCGTGGAAACAGAGATGACATTTCATGAGGACGCAACCTTTCATCAGGTGAAAGCCTCTCGAATCCGAGCCGGCGCGGGGGTGAGAAGAGTCTCGCCGAGGACTGGCAGGCACACGGTCCTCTTGCGACCGAGATGACAGGGCTTTTGCGTCGCCCACTTATCCGGTAGAGGTTCCGCATTACTATACCCCACCAGCGGCTGCCAGAACTATTCTCTCGTTGCCGGAAGGCACAGGGCTGCCCCGGCCCAGATCTGAACAGGACCTCGATGCATTCGGCCGCGAAGAAGCGCGGGTCTTACCGTGAAAGAAAGCGGCATGCAGGACGCAGAACCTGCCAATTTGCGCTGACGCCTGTCCGGGAACAACAAAGGGCGACGGCTTTCGCCGTCGCCCTTTCGGAGCTTGCCGCGGTTCTCGTCAAGAGCTTGCTCGATCTTCTCCCGCTCTTCTCCCTGTGAAGCGCTTGCCAGAGGTATTGCTTACCTCAGGTCAGGACGAACGACGGCGCTGAACGCCAGCGAGGCCGGCCAGCGCCAGACCCAGCAGGGCAAGCGAACCGGGTTCCGGAATCGCCATATTGAACGACCCGTCTTCGGCGCCGCAGTTCACGGCGTTCGTCTGCGGCAAGTTGCACAAGCCGGCAAACAGGCCGCTGTCGGGCTGTGTATTGAAAATGCCGTCGTTGTCGTCGTCCCCGTCCGTATTGGAGTTGGTGAAGGCCAGGACATTACCCGGTAGCAAGATCTCCATGTCCGGACCCAGAAGGGCGCCGTAAGGATTGGATATCAGCTCCCAGACCGCGTCATCCTGGCCATCAAGCGCAGACGGGTTGAAACTCCCGGTGGAGGATCCACTGGGTAAAATCTTGAAGGTAGCGATCAGCGTGCCATCGTCCAGGCCGTCACCACCGGCAGCGGTAACGCTGGTATTGGCTTTCAGACCGCCGTCGAGGTCGCCAGGGCCGGTGATGACATCGGCAAAGACATGGAGATAACCGTTCGGCGCGAAGCCACCGAGGGCACCGGTGGCAGGCAGGTGTCCACTGGTCGTGATGAACGTCATCGGATCGACCGTCGTGATCTCCTGCGTGGTCGTGGAGACAAACGTGAGTTCGAAATCGAAGTTGACAATCTTGCCGGTCGTGGTCAGCGGAATGATCCCCACATCGCCGATGAAGCTCGTTGCCACACCCCCCAGATTGACATCGAAGGTATCGCCCACGGCGGCGATCGGTCCCTGGCCCGGGAACACTTCTGGCCCGGTGAAAGTACCACTGGTCGCGTAGAGCCCGTTGAAAGTCATGTTATTGATGCCATTGGAGCCCGCGGGAACGCCCGCTGCGCCGAGCACGCCAAAGCCCGTAAACACGTCCTCACCAGCGGGGGCGCCAATGGCCTCCAGATCGATCTTCCAGCCATTCAAATTGAGGAAGGCGTGAGCAGGGGCAACGCCACCCATCAGCCCGGCAATAGCAAGCAGCACGATTGATTTCTTGAGTTTCACTCTGCACCTCCTGGATGCTGTTGAGATTTGAACGGATACGATCAGAATCGCTTGAGACTTTCGATATTTATGCTGTGACTTGAAGTACCGAAGGCCTTGGCGAATTGTAAAGCACTATCCATGCCATATAAGTCAACTTATCTTATTAAATAAGCACTTAAGATGACATCAGCCGCTCGGCGCGCAGTGCTCTGTTTCGGGATGTAAAATTTTCCGACACTTCCGGATCGCTGGTATGATTCCCGCAGTCTTCTTCAAAGAACCAGGCAAACCGAATGAAATGCCCGATGGCGAGGGTCAGGCCTTGCGCTCCCTCCCCCAGCACTGATGCTCTCCCGCGTCCTGGCAGGCGATGAACTCGGCCAGGTTCACGATGAATTCGCTCGGCAAGGATCTGTGGGTCGCCTGGCGAAACCTCGCACGACATCGCAGACGCAGTGCGGTCGCTCTGGCGGCGGTGTCCTTCGGCGTGGTGGCCCTGATCCTGGCCGGTGGCTTCATCGAATGGCTGCTGACGTCGTTGCGGGAAGCGACCATCAACGCTGAGATTGGCCATATCCAGGTCATGCGCCCAGGCTACCGTGAAAGCGGCGTCGCCGATCCCTTTCGCTACCTGCTGGCGCAGCACTCCCCCGAGCAGGCAGCCATTGCCGGAAAGCCGGAAGTTCGGGTGATCGGCGCACGCATCGCCTTCAGCGGTCTCGTCAGCCATGGGGAATCGACGCTTTCCTTCATTTCCGACGGCGTCGAGGCCGACAAGGAACAACTGCTCACCACCGCCATGGTCGTCGCACCGGGAGAGCCGCTCGCCGACGCCGATCCGCTGGGCATCATCGTCGGCCGCGGCCTCGCCGCCAATCTCGGCGTGAAGGTCGGAGACACCGTCGTCTTGATGGCCACGACACCGACAGGTGGTATCGGCGCTGTCGAATGCCACGTGCGCGGTCTGTTCCATACCGCCGCCAAGGCCTATGACGACACCGCCTTGCGGGTGCCGATCGCCACCGCTCGCAAGCTGCTCAAGGTGAGCGGATCGCATACCTGGGTGGTGCGGCTGCAGCACACCGAGCAGACCGCAGAAGTGCTCGCCGAACTGCGCTCGCTGTACGGCGGGCCATCCCTGGAATTCGTTCCGTGGAACGAGATGGCCGATTACTACAACAAGACGGTCACCCTGATGATGCGCCAGTTCGGCATCATTCAGGTGATCATCGGGGTCATCATCGTGCTGTCCATCTCCAACACCTTGCTGATGAACGTGATGGAGCGGCGCGGGGAGATCGGCACCGCCATGGCCCTGGGCCTGCGCCGTTCGAGCATCCAGCGTCAGTTCCTGTTCGAGGGCGCGGTGCTCGGCCTGCTCGGGGCAGGCATCGGCGCCGTCGCGGGCGCGCTGCTGGCCGTACTGATCAGCTGGATCGGCATTCCGATGCCGCCGCCACCGGGCATGGATGCCGGCTACACCGCGGAGATTCTCAATTCCTGGCGGATGACGGCGGACGCCATGCTCCTGGCGGTCGGCACGACCCTGATTGCCGGCCTTTATCCCTCGTGGAAAGCGGCCCGCATGAACATCGTCGACGCGCTGCGCGTCAACCGCTAGCTTTCTGGTAAGGAACCCATGCTCTTTCTCGCCCTGCGCAATATATTCCGCCAGAAGGGACGAACCGCGATGACCATGGCCGCGGTCATCTTCGGTGTCGTCGGCCTGATCCTCTGTGGCGGCTTCATCGAAGATATGCTGATCCAGCTCGGCGAGACCATCATTCATTCCCAGTCGGGCCACCTGCAAGTCAACCGCCAGGGTTTCTTCGCCACCGGCTCACGCTCGCCCGAGAGCTTCATGATCGATGACCCCGAGGAGATCCGGGGAGCCGTGGCATCCTTGCCGGGGATCGATGACCAGATGGCCCGGATCAGCTTTTCGGGTCTGCTCAACAACGGCAAGACAGACAGGTCAGTCGTTGGAGAGGGAGTCGAAGCGTCCCGCGAGAGCCGGCTGGGAAGTCTGTTGCGAATCACCGCCGGGAGACCACTCACTGACGACGACCACTACGGCGCCCTGGTCGGCGAGGGCCTGGCGAAGAGCCTGAAGCTCGAACCCGGCAGTCAGGTGACCCTGGTCGCCAGCGCCTCCGGGGGTGCATTGAACACCGTCGAACTGGAGGTGGCAGGCATCTTTCAGAGCTTTTCGAAGGAGTTTGATGCCCGCTCCATCCGCATTCCGCTCGCCGCCGCTCAGGAACTCGTGAGCAGCCAGGGGGTGAACACGATCGTTGTCTCATTGCAGGAGACGGTCGACACCGACCGCACCCGTGCAGCGCTGACGCGTCTGCTGGATCCCCTCGAATACGAGATAAAGACCTGGTACCAGATCAACGATTTCTATGAGAAGGCCGTCGCTCTCTACGCCCGACAGTTCAGCGTGCTGGTCGTGATCATTCTGTTAATGGTGCTGTTGAGCGTCGCCAACAGCGTCAACATGAGCGCCTTTGAACGCGTCGGCGAGTTCGGCACGATGATGGCCCTCGGCGATCGACCGCAGCAGGTCTTTCGTCTGATTGTCCTCGAAAACCTCCTGCTCGGCGCGCTGGGCGCAACCCTCGGGGCACTTCTCGGGGTGCTGCTGGCACTGGCGATCTCGGCCATCGGCATCCCGATGCCGCCGCCACCCAACGCCAACCTGGGCTATGTCGCCCATGTCCGTATCGTGCCGGCACAGATCGCGATGGCCTTCGCGGTAGGCTTTGCCGCCACCGTCCTGGCATCCTTCTTTCCGGCATACCGGGTCACCAGAATTCCTGTCGTCGACGCGCTTCGCCAGAACGTGTGAAGCGAAGCGCTCTCGCGCCAGGCAGTGTTGCTGTCGTCCGCCTGACGACCAGGCGGGAAAAACGATTCCCGAAAGACCACGAAAAAGGGCGATGGCTTTCGCCATCGCCCTGCTCAGTGGCTTGCTACGCTGATTCAGTTAGACCGAGCGACGGCGCCGAATGGCAGCGAAACCGGCCAGACCGAGACCCAGGAGAGCCAAAGAACCCGGTTCCGGCACCGCCAGATTGAACGACCCGTCTTCGATACCGCAGTTGATTCCGTTCGACTGCGGCAATCCGCAAAGGCCGGCGAAAAGGCCGCTGTTGGGCTGCGAATTGAGAAGACCGTCGTTGTCGTCGTCACCATCGGTATTGGAGTTGGTGAAAGCGAATGTGAACCCGGGATTCAGGGGGGTCCCGTCAGGGCCCAGGAGAGCGCCGTAAGGATTGGAGACCAACAGCCAGTCCGAGTCATCCTGGCCATCAAGCGCGCCCGGGTTGAAGCTGCCAGTGAGCGGGCCGCCGTATTGAATCTCGAAGGTGGCGATCAGGACACCATCGTTCATCCCGGCGCCGCCCGCGGCGCCAAGGCTGGTATTGGCCTTGACGCCAGCGTTGTTGCCCGTGGTGAGTGCATCAGCATAGATGTTGAGGAAACCGTTGGTCGCGAAACCATCAGGACCGGCACCGGCGGGCAGGTGAGCATTGGTCGTGACGAAGGTCATCGGATTCACCGTGGTGATGACCTGCGTGGTCGTCGCAACAAACGTGATCTCGAAGTCGAAGTTGGCAATCTTGAGCGTCGAACTCAGCGGAATGAGTCCCGCATCACCGACATAGCCCGTTGCAACACCCGCCACATTCGTGGTGTAGGTGTCGCCAACCGCTGCCGTCGGCCCCTGGCCGGGGATCACCACTGGACCAGTGAAGACGCCATTCGCATGGTAGAGTGCGTTGTAGGTCATGCTGTTGATGCCGTTCGACCCAACAATCGCACCATCGACCACGCCGTAGCCGGTGAAGTTGTCCTGAGCCGGACCGAGATTGCCAATGGCACCCAGATCGATTTTCCAGCCGTTGAGTTGGAGACTGGCGTGCGCCGGGGCAATTCCAGCCATCAAGCCGGCAAGCGCCAAGGCCACGACTGATTTTTTGATTTTCATGAGGTATCTCCTGAATCGGTTGAAGACTAACAGCAAAAATTTATATTGTTTGTAGGTTTGCCGCTGTTACCTGCAACCCGACAACCCTGAAAAGATATAAGCATCAACCGTGCCAGTGATTTTCACAGTTATTTATAACAACCACTTATGGCGACTCATCTAGCGGTGGACGCCGCTGGCCTGGTCAGCGTGTAAAATTTTCCGACACATCGCGCCTCCCCTTGCTCATGGCTCGCTCGGCAGCGTGCCGGCACATCAGTTCGCCGCCGGTGCATGGCGCAGGCAGCTGCGGCCGGTCAGAGCCCTGCCGGCGACCCGGCAGCCCAAGCTGCGGCTCGTCGCCGGCAGGGCTAGCGGATGCGCTGGCGAATTTCTCCGCCGCAACTGGCGACCACCCGCGCATATTCTTCCGGCGTGTCGATCAAGGCCTGGGCGGCATCCACGCGATCGATCTCGCGTTTGACGTAGGGTAGCCAGCGCTCCTCCACCTCGCGCTGCAGCCTGGCGCTCGTCTGGCCGACCGGACCGCGCCAGGGACCGCCGGTAACGAAACGGCGGCTCAGGGTATCGGTCAGGCCCTTCTCGATATTCAAAAGATGATCCTGGTAGATTTTGACGTGCTGGAGTTCGTGCGCAAGAATCGCCTGGTAGGCACAGCTCCCCGGAGGAAATTCCTTCGCCACATAAACCGTCATCGGGCTGAAACCGTAGGTCACGCTGATTTGCGGGCTGGCACATTCCCATTGTCCGCTGCGATCGACGACGGTGGCCGTCCGGCTTTCGAATTTCACCACGGCCTTGCCCCGGGTGAGTCCCAGAACCCTCCTTCCCGGCCGCGCGAGGCTGACAGCAAGAACGTTCAGCGCTTTGTAGCCATGCTCGAAGTTCATCGTGATCGGTTCATCATACCGCTTGACGGTCAGCGCTGGCGCTGGCAGCTGACCGCACGCATCCGCCCAGCCGGTGCCGGAAACGAAAAGCGCAAAAAGGATCGAAGCGGGATGCAGACGAAGCCTCGCCCAATCGCAACCGCCCCGTGCGGAAATCGACCCGGGAGCATGATCGCCACCCGCATGCCGAATCACAGCCAGGCGGCCATCCGGAGCCGGTCAGGATGCCCGCCGGAATGCCACTTCTGGCCATTGACGACCACTGCCGCTGTGGACATCACGCCGTATTTCAGGACCAGCCGGAAAAGCACGCTCATCGGTTCGCTCCCGCGGTGACTGCAATCGATCAAGGGTCCGCGATAGAGACTCGGATTGTTCTTGTCGGCGGCCAGTCTACCGCTTTGCGACCCGGCCGGGGATCCTCCGGTGTAGCGGACACGCTCGGCTTTATCGCTCAGGGCGAGGGTGAGCGGCAAGGCAAGGGATCGCTATTGCTCGGCCGATCGATCGGATCGCTTGCCAGATGACGATGGTGAAGGGACAATCCCTCCCGACGAGTAGCCTGTAACGGCCACTGCGACGGCCACTGTATCGGGTCGGTGCCGATCATCAGGCAGCAAATCGAGGAGTTTGAGGAAAAAATGGGAAGAGCAAGCAGAAGGAAAGCCATCAGGCACTCACCGAGCGCGATCGACCAGGCAAAAAGCGCCGTTCAGCGAGTGCTGGGCACGAAAGATGTTCACATCATCAGTGACCTGCCGGTGGAGCAGCGGATTTCCTATGCCTTGTCCCGGCTCCTGCGGCCCGAGGTTCCTGTCGGCTCGCCGCTCGAGGATTATCAGACGGTACTGACCATCGTCGCCACCGCGTGGAACCTGAGTCTTCTCGACAGCGAGCAACGGTCGGCAGCGCTGAAGAGCCTCATCCCGACCCGCAAGGGACTGGATGAGTCCTATGTGCGGCAAGCGCGGGAGCATATCGAACAAATCATCGCCCGCAAACAGGCGCTCTTCCCCGATGACAAGCGCCATGTGCTGTCCTGGAATGCGCGCCTCGAGGGCGATGAGGTCCGGATTGTGGCGGCGGCGATCGAGCGGCCGCCGCAGGCCTGACCGATCCCTCCGGGCCGGTTTCCGGGCGGCGACAGGATCACCCTCATGACCGCTTTCGGGTGCGCCTTCCGGTGCGTAGCCGGGAAGTGTTTCGCTCCCCTCCTGCCGTGATCAGAGGCGACGGAAAACGACCACACTCCACTTCGGGAGATTGATGTAGAGCTGGCCATCGGACCAGGTCCAGGGTTGGTGATAGGCGTTGCCGGCGCCGTTCCAGCCGCCGAAAGCGGCGTCCTGGGTGCACAGGATCTGGGTCCATTGGCCGAACAGGCCGCCGGTGTGCACGCCATAACTGTGGTTGCTGAAATTCTGGTCGCCCAGATTGACCACCACCAGGACGACGTTGTCGTATAACTGGCGGACGAAGCCGAGCACCTGATGCTGATGGTCCTCGTGCGGGATACTCAGCGAATCCGCCCGCAGGGCAGCATTCTGCCAGCGCATCGCGTTGCAGGCGCCGACCAGCCGGCGCATCTCGCCGCCGAATGGATCATCGACGATGCGCCACTGAAAGCGATGATCGCCACGCAGGTCTGCGCCGTCGTGCCAGTACCCCCAGGCGACGTGTGGCGAAGCCATGTGGCATTCCGATCCCATGAACAGCATCGGCGTCCCGGGCATCGCGACATTGAGCGCCCACGCCAGGCGACATTTGGCGCGCGCATTCCAGTCCTCGCGCCCCCCGAGCTGGTCGACCAGATAGCGATGACGCTTGTCCCAGTCGATCAGCCCGTCCTCGGCATTGCCATTGTCCTGATCGCCGATGTCGTCGTGCGAACCGAGGGTGTACTTGACCAGATTCCAGGCATTGTCGTAGCCATTCCAGCCGAGAAAACTCATCACTTTCTGCAGCGGTTCCTGACCGACGAGCGCCCGCTGACACTGGTGGTGGCTGTCGGCGTCCCAGGTCGCACAGAAACGGCCCGTATGGATGACCCACGGATCGTCCGGCAGGTGCTCGGCAATCAGGTATTTGTCCGGAAAGTCGCGCCGCAGGCGATCAACCACCCGCTTCAGATGCTCGCCGTTGATCTGCGTCGTGACGTCGAAGCGCAGTCCGTCGGCGTGATAGTCCTCGAAGTACATGCGCGCATTCTGGTAGAAGAAATCCTGCACCTCGCGCTTCCACCAGGCCGGACCGCGGCCCCAATCGGTCATCTGGCCGCCTTCGAAGTAGATGCCGCCGTCGCGGGCATAACCGTCGAACTCCCAGAGGACGTTGTCACCAGGACCGGCATGGTTGTAGACCACGTCGAAAATCACCGCCAAACCGTGGCCATGGGCGGTATCGACAAAATGGGTCAGATGCTCGGGGGCGCCGTAGGAAGACTCGGGGGCAAAGAACGAGGCAGGGTTGTAGCCCCATGAGCGGTCCATCGCGAATTCGTGGATCGGCAGCAGTTCGATGCAGTTGAAGCCCATCTCCTGAATGTAGGAAAACCGGCTCTCGACATCCGCGAATATGGCCCACGACTTGTCGAGACCGTCGCCACGACCGACGAAGCTGCCAACGTGCAACTGGTAAATCAGGAAGTTCTCAAAACGGGGGGTATCAAAACGCGCCCAGGAAAAAGGCTCGCTGCTCACGATCACCGAGGCGTTGTGGTTGTCGGGGTCGCCGCTGCGTGTCAGGGACGAGCTGACGACGTCGCGCGACGCGGGATCGATCTCTTCGAAGACGCTGCCGTCAGCACCGGTGATCCGGATGCGGTAGAGCAGACCCGCCCGCAGACCAGGAATGGTCGCGCTCCAGTAATCGCCGATCCTCGCCAGCGGGTGCTCGTTCGTCTGATCGCCGTGTTCCCAGTACGGCTCCTTCTGAAGTACCACCGAGACGGCCCGGGCGTGCGGCGCCCAGACGCGAAAGAAGCAGGCACCGGCAAGCAGCCGGGCGCCAATACGTTCGTCTGCTTGCATGGCTTGTTCTCCTCTCCTGTTCAATGACAACGGAAAACTCTACGCCAGAAGCGGCGACGGTAGCACCAAAAATCCTTTATGGGCGAGGCGAGGGTATCAGCAAACTGAATACGTGCTCAAACCGCTGATGCTCGGTCGCGGCGCCGATGCGCCGAGGCCGCCGATCCTTCTCGGTGCACCCGGATCTATAAATCAATGAATTGAAGGCGATGAGTGTGTGCTATCGAACAGAACAGGTCGGACGGTTCGCATAATGTCGGCAGCCACGGTGAAGTGCCGAGGCCAGGCATTTTGGTTCATGTGTCACAGTCGGCAATCGATCCGTACTCGCGGTCGCACCGACCTGTTTTGCCAACGGTGCTTGCGGCCGCACGATCTGATCAACTCGGGAAAACTGCTCGCCACCCGGTCGACGGTTCCGACAACTTAGCGAAAGGACGACCATGAAACACCTCAAGCTGATCTTGGCAGCCATCGCAGCACTCGCCTTGACTGCCTGCGCTTCCAGCCATAACGATCCTCAACGGACGGAGGGCCCGATGGGCGGTTACTCCACCTACCCTCACCAGACGGGCAGCGCAACGGGAGTGGATCCGTAAGCTTTGCGGCACCTCTGCGGGGCTTGTGGCGAACCGCGGTTCAGGGTTCGCCCGCGTCGACCCAGCCCAAGCCTTCGCACCCCCGCAGCCCTTTTTCTCCACCGGGCGAACCGCTCGGTGGATTTCCTTTCTTCGGGTGAAAGACGCTTCGCGTTACCGGTTTCCTTCGTCACCCACTGTCCGCGTCATTCTCCGGGGCGGACTTTCGATCGGTCTTCCCTCACCGAGCTTTTTTCGCTAGACTTTTGCGGTCGGTAATTCTCCGTCATCTGATCAGCCTACCTCTGGCAAGGTCAATCCGACCTGCTGCGCATGCGGGACAAGCTGGTAAGCTCAGACTGTTTACTTCGATCGACTCCGCCCGCCTCAATCCCCGCCAAGCCGTGACCTGCCTGCCGACACCCATCGCCTGCGGTCGCCGTCCAGAGCGCTGCCGGTCGGCGAGCCGGGCCTGCCGGCTGGCGTTACGGCCCCCACCACGCCAGGTCACGGCTTGAAGCCCGGCACGCCGTTGCCGCCTCCGGGCGCGGGTGCAACGGTGATCCTGGTGCACGGCTTATGGACGCCAGCCGCCGTCTTCAGCCTGCACAGCCACTGGTTGCAGCGCCGTGGCTACTGCCCGCTGCGTTTCGGCTACCCCAGTGTACGCCGGACCCTGTCGGAGAACGCGCAAGCACTGAAGTGCTGCCTCGCGGCGACGCGCGCGACGGACATCCATCTCGTTGGACACAGTCTCGGCGGTCTCGTCATCCTGGAGGCACTGGCGCAAACGACGGACCCGCGCCTGCGCCGGGTGGTCCTGCTCGGCACCCCTTGCCTGGACAGCTACTGCGCGCGCCGGCTGGCTGGCCTTGCGGGAATGCCGACGCTGCTGGGCCGCTCGCTCATGGAATGGATGTCGCGTCCCGGCGCGGCTACAGTTCTGCCGCAATCGACCGTAGAAACAGGGGTGATCGCCGGCACGCGCAGTGTCGGCCTCGGCCGTGTGGTGACTGGATTGCCCCGGCCAAACGACGGCGTCGTGGCGGCGGCGGAAACGAGACTGTCCCATGCTGCCGATTTCATCGCCCTGCCGCTGGCGCACTCGGAGATGCTCGTCTCCGGGCGCTGTGCCGAGCAGATCGCCATGTTTCTTGAAAGAGGTCTTTTTCTCCATGATGAACAGGTCTAGAACTCCGCTCTGGTCACTTCTGCTGGCGGTCTTGCTGATGACCGGCTGCACCAACCTCGGTTACTACGTCCAGGCGGCGAGTGGACATCACGAGGTGATGCATGCCGCAGTCCCGATCAGTGAACTCATTCGTGATCCTGGCAGCGACCCGGATCTGAAAAGGAAGCTTGCCGATGTGCAGGCCATCCGCGACTTCGCGAGCCGCGAGCTGGGTCTGCCCGACAACGACAGCTATCGCGCCTACGCCGACCTCGGGCGTCCCTATGTGCTCTGGAATGTGTTCGCGGCCCCCGCTTTTTCACTCGACGCCAAGCGCTGGTGCCTGTTGATGGTCGGTTGCGTCAGCTATCGCGGCTACTACGGCCGGGAGGACGCTGAAAGCCTTGCCGCGGAACTGCGCCAGCAGGGCTACGATACTTTCGTCGGCGGCGTGCCGGCCTACTCCACCCTCGGGTATTTCAAGGACCCGGTGCTGAACACCTTCCTGCGCCTGGGAACGTTCGAAGTAGCGCGCACCGTTTTTCATGAACTGGCGCACCAGCTCATCTTCGTGCCGGGCGACACGCAGTTCAACGAGTCCTTCGCCAGCACGGTCGAGACTGAAGGCATGCGGCGCTGGCTGGCCCGACATGCCACGCCCGAGCAGCGCGCAGCCTTCGAGACGCAGCGCCTGCGCAAGGCGGCTTTTACCGACCTGCTGCGCGACCATTGCCGGAAGTTTCGCGCGCTCTATGAAAGCCCTCGCTCGCCCGCCGAGCAGCACCCGGCGAAAGCGGCGTTGCTCGCCGACCTGCGGCGCGGCTACGCCGATCTGAAGGCGGGCTGGGGTGGCTACTCGGGCTACGACCCGTTCTTCGGCGACGATCTGAACAACGCGAAGCTCGCGTCGCTGTCGCTTTATAACGAGTGGATCCCTGCTTTCGAGGCGCTGCTCGCCGAGCAGGACCACGATCTGCCGCGATTCTATCGCCGCGTCGAGGAGTTGGCGGCGCTCGATCCGAACAACCGGTATCAGGCACTGGCTCAGCTGCTGCCAGTCTCCCCCGGCAGTAGCCCGTCCTTCGCCAGCACCGCTGCCGGGGCGGCCGAGGATGCTCTGCAGCTCGCAAGCACAACTGCCGGAAGCCTATCGCGCCTGCCCGGCGGCCGGGATTGACGGCGCGCGCGGCGCCTCGGCAGGAAATTTTCCCGACCCGCGCAGCTTGCAGCTCAGCCAAGGATGGAAAACCGCAATGAGCCAGAAGACTGCGTCAGCAGGGATCGGAATGGTTTATATCGTCGGCAGCGGCCCGGGCGAACTCGACCTGCTGACGCTGCGCGCCGCCCGCCTGCTCGGCGATGCCGACGCCATCGTCTACGATCACCTGATCGCCGAAGGCGTGCTCGACCTCGCCGGGCCGCAAGCCGAGAAAATCTACGTCGGCAAGGAGCGCTCGAAGCACAGCCTGCCGCAGGGCGAACTCAATCTGCTGCTGGTCCGGCTGGCGCGAATGGGCAAGAAGGTGATCCGCCTGAAAGGAGGCGACCCCTTCGTTTTCGGGCGTGGCGGCGAGGAAATCGAGACCCTGGTCGACGCCGGAATTCCCTTCGAGGTGGTCCCTGGCGTGACCGCCGCCACCGGCTGTGCGGCCTACGCCGGCATCCCGCTGACCCATCGCGAGCACGCGCAGGCGGTGGCCTTTGCCACCGGCCACCTCAAGGACGGCACGATCAATCTCGACTGGCCGTCGCTCGCCCGCCCGCGGCTGACCGTCGTCTTCTACATGGGGGTCAGCGGGCTGGCCGAGATCTGCCGCCAGCTGATCGCGCACGGCCTGCCCGAAGACCACCCGGCGGCCGTCGTGCAAAACGGCACCACCCGCCGCCAGCGCGTGCTGACCGCAGATCTGGCGACTCTGCCGGCCAAGGTGGCGGCCGCCGGCATCAGCTCGCCGGCCCTGATCATCGTCGGCACGGTGGTTCGCCTGCAGAAGAAGCTCGCCTGGTTCCAGCCGCTACCGCCAGCGTAGCCGTCCGTCGACTTCCTGCGCGCCACTCGCCGGATCAGAGATCGCGCGGCCGCTGATAGCTCGCGAAGCGAGGCAGGCCGCGAGCGGTCAGCGCGCGATAGCGAAAAGTGATCTGGCTACCGATCGCCGGCGGCTGGAGACGGTCCGCTGCGCTGAAACCGGTGCCGAGCATGAACTCGACGCCATCGGCGGTGCGCAACCGCAGGGCGCCAAGCATGCCCGCGTATTTGCCGCGTCCCGGCTGATGACCGATCACCGTTGCTTCGGCGTCCTGCCAGGGTTTCAGCTTGAGCAGGGCAGCGCTGCGACCCGTGACGTAGGGCGCATCGGCGCGGTGCAGCATCAGCCCCTCGCCACCTGCCCGAAGCAGTTTTTCGAGCTTCTCGTCGAGAGCCCGGCGACTGCCGAACTCCCATTGCTCGACCGCCTGCAGCCAGGGCAGTCCGCGCTCCGCGGTCAATTCGCGCAAGGCCTCTGCGCGCTGGCGGAAGGTGCCGGGAGCCTGCGGCAGTTCGAAAACCAGATAGCGCACCTGCCGCCACTGGGCGTCGTCCGGCGTCTGCCGACGCACGACGCCGGCGACCCGTTCGAACTGTCCACGCCCGATCCACAGTTCGCCGTCGAGCGGCTGCGCCGGGAAACCGGCGACGAACCACGCCGGCGCCAGTACCGGATGGCCATTGCGGGTACGCAGCACCTGCCCGTCCCAGAAGGCGCGCACCCCGTCGAGTTTCTCGCTGACCAGATAGAGCGCGACATCGGCCTCGCCTTGCTCGCTTTCGGCGAGCAGCAGCGGTAGCCTCTCCACCGCCTGCAAAGGCAGCAGGGGACTGGCCACGACACCCCAGACCAGCGCCTGAACGATCGCCTTCATTGTCTTCATCGCCATCCTTGCCGTCTGCTGATTCGAGCGCATTTCCTCGCCTCCTGAAAATGTCGTCAATCACTGCCCCCCGTTCGACGTTTTCCTGATCGCCGCCGGGCCACATCGGCAGGCGGGAGGCTTCTTCAGCCACCCTTGCGCGCCTCTCGCGACGGCAGCCAGAGTGATCAATATAGACGACCAGACAACTGACCGCGACGGCTGCGGCTGGCAAACCTCGGGCCGGCTCCCCCCGTCGCGTCCGGGTACACGGCAAGCGCGAATTCCGGTAGCCTTCGGGGTGACGACGCCACTGGCTGCCTACGCATCCGTCCACCGGGGTTCGACTCCAACAACAACTCCAACAACAACGCCCAGGACGAAAGGTCCGCATGACCCGCTTCTCCATCCATCTTCTCGCCTGCACCGGTTTTTTGCTGACGGCCATGCCGGCGGCAGCAGACAATCCCAGCCCCCTTGATGCGGCCGCTGCATACGGAGCAGCCAGCCTGCACCGTGCAATGCCGTTCGCCTATCGAGCCGCCCTTGAGGACGACTCGCATGCTGATCAGGAAGCCGGTGCCCAAAGCACTGGCTATGCCTGGCAAGGCGCGGCACCCGACCAGCCGGACTGGCGTGGGCTTCGCCGCGATACCCTCTATTTTCTCGGCTACCAGTTCGTTGCCATCGCTGCACTGTACGTTGCTCCCGCCAGCCTCACGAATTGGGACAGGGAGGAGAAGAAGGATTACAGCTTCAGCAAGTGGCGCGAAAACGTCAGCTCCCCGGTATGGGACGATGACAAATGGGGAGTCAATTACGTCCTGCACCCCTACTGGGGCGGTGCCTATTACATTCGCGCGCGCGAGCGTGGCCTCGACCGAGCCCAGTCGTTCTGGTACTCAGCCCTCCTGTCGACGCTCTACGAGTATGGCGCCGAAGCATTGTTCGAACCGGTTTCGATCCAGGACCTGCTGGTAACCCCGATCTTCGGCTCGCTGCTCGGCGAATACCTGTTCTCACCCTGGCGTGAGCGCATCCGCGCAAAACCTGGCCCGCTCACTCGCTCCGACCAGTTCGTCCTGCTGCTTACCGATCCGATTGGCGTCCTCAACGCCGAAACGGATCGTTTGCTGGGCGTCAGGACCCGCGTGCACTTGCAGCCGCTTGCCATGCGAACGCTTGCACCCGCAGCAGTCATGAACCTTGCCGGTAACGTGCCAGGTGGCGCTTACGGCGGCAAGGCCGCATGGGGTCTGCAGCTGCGCATCGACTGGTAGGAGGAACCCGTGCCGCAACGGCAAGGTTTCAAGCCATCCGGGCAGCCACGCCGCCACCCGCCGTCAGCTTCGACCCGGACGCAGCGGCATCTTCGACGGCGCATGCGCGACCTCGCGCACGAACCGCGGAACGAGATAACCGGGCAGGCGCGCGCGCAGCGCTTCGCGCAAGGCTTGCGCGCGTTCCTCGCTGACGGCGAAATGCGCAGCGCCAGCGACCTGGTCGAGCAGGTGGAGGTAATAGGGCAGGACGCCGATCGCGAACAGGCGCTCCGAAAGCGCGCTCAGCGCCTCCACTTCGTCATTGACGCCAGCCAGCAGGACCGTCTGATTGAGCAGCGTAACCCCGGCCCGGCGCAGGGGCCAGAGAGCGGTCGCCACCGAATCGTCGAGTTCCTGCGCGTGATTGGCATGAATCACCAGGCTCGCCTGCAGCCGCGATCCGGCCAGCACGGCAACGAGCGCCGGCGTGATGCGCTGCGGAATCACCACCGGCAGACGGCTGTGAATGCGCAGACGGACCACACCGGGGATCGCCTCGATCTGGCTGATCAGCCATTGCAGGTGGCGATCCGGTACCGACAGCGGATCACCGCCGGAGAGGATCACTTCCCTGATCGAGTCGTCGCGAGCGATGTAGTCGAACGCGCGTGACCACCCGGCCTTCGACGCCTGCTGGGCGGCATAGGGAAAGTGGCGGCGAAAGCAGTAACGGCAGTGAATCGCGCAATGGCCGCTGACGATCAGGAGCAGCCGGCCGCGGTACTTGTGGATCAGCCCCGGCACCGGGTTCGCCTCGGCTTCGGCCAGCGGGTCGAGGGTAAACCCGGCCGGCAGCAAACGTTCGGCGACGACCGGCAGCACCTGCCTCAAGAGCGGATCATCCGCCCTGCCCGGCCGCATGCGGGCGACGAAAGCCTGCGGCACGCGCAGCGCAAAGTGCTGTCCCCGGTCGAGTTCGAGGTCGTCGATGGTGAGACCGAGCAAGGTCAACAGTTCGTCGCTGTCCTTGACCACCGTCTGCAGCGCCACCTGCCAGGCAACGACAGGGGCGTCTTCGCCCTGCCCATCGGCCGGGCTTCGCGCTATCATGGCGCCCTTCATCTTGTTCGAATGTCTCAGAGGAATGCAATGGCGACTTATTCTACCAACGAATTCAAATCAGGCCTGAAGGTCATGCTGGAGGGTGACCCGTGCATCATCCTCGAAAACGAATTCGTCAAACCCGGCAAGGGGCAGGCCTTCAACCGCGTCAAACTGCGCAACCTGAAGACCAACCGCGTCTGGGAAAAGACCTACAAGTCCGGCGACTCCCTGGAAGCGGCGGATGTCTTTGACCGCGAAATGCAGTATCTGTACAACGACGGCGAATTCTACTACTTCATGGAGCCGGAGACTTTCGAGCAGCATCAGGCGAGCAGCGCCAACGTCGGTGACGCCGCACGCTGGCTTCGGGAGCAGGACAACTGCATCATCACGCTGTACAACGGCGCGCCGCTCGCGGTCACGCCGCCCAACTTCGTCGAACTCGAAATCACCGAGACCGAGCCCGGCGTCCGGGGTGACACGGCGACCGGTGGCAGCAAGCCGGCCCGCCTGTCCACCGGCGCCACGGTCAAGGTGCCGCTGTTCATCAATCAGGGCGAAATCGTCAAGTGCGATACGCGCTCGGGCGAGTATGTGTCGCGCGTCAAGACCTGATCCTTCCCCGCCACGCGACCCTCTTGAACCTTTTGGGCCTTTTCGACCTTTTCGACCTTTTGCGATCCGGGGCGCGGTGAGCGAGCCCGCCTGGCAACCCGGCGCGCCGCTCGACCACCTGCGGCGACGCGCGCAGATCGTCGCGCAGATCCGGGCCTACTTTGCGGGGCAGGCGGTGCTCGAAGTGGAAACGCCGCAGTTGTGCCCGGCGACGGTGACCGATCCCCACCTCAAGAGCATCAGTGTCGCCGGCTACGGTTACCTGCAGACCTCGCCGGAATACGCCATGAAGCGCCTGCTGGCGGCGGGCAGTGGCGCCATCTACCAGATCGCCCGGGTCTTTCGCGCCGATGAACTGGGCCGCCGGCACAGCCCCGAGTTCACTCTGCTCGAATGGTATCGCCCGGGTTTCACCGTGGCTCAGCTGATCGCCGAGGTGGCTGCGATTGCCGCTCTCGCGCTCGGTGAACAGGTCAGCGTTTGCCACCGCTATCGCGATCTCTTCCGCACCCATCTCGCGCTCGATCCGCTGACCTGCAGCAACGACGCCCTGCGCACAGCGGCCGGCAGGCACCTCGATCTCTCCTTTGATGACGCCGATCGCGACACCTGGCTCGAATTGCTGATGAGCCAGGTGATCGAACCGAAACTCGGCGTCGATGAGTTCACTTTTGTCGTTGACTACCCGCCCTCGCAGGCGGCCCTCGCCCGCCTGCGGCTGGACGCCGAAGGCCAGACGGTGGCCTCGCGTTTCGAGCTCTACCATCGTGGCGTCGAACTCGCCAACGGCTATCACGAACTGCTTGACGCCGACGAGCAACAGGCGCGCTTTGCCACCGATCTGCGCGAGCGCGACAGGCTTGGCCTGCCGGCGATCCCGGTCGACACCCGCTTCCTCGCGGCGCTGCGCCACGGTCTGCCGGATTGCAGCGGGGTCGCACTCGGCCTGGACCGCCTGATCATGCTCGCCGTCGGTGCCGATTCACTGCAGGAGGTGGTGGCATTTCCGGTCAAGCCGAATGCGCCTGACTGACCCGACGCAGAGGGTGGACGTCAGCTTCGTCTGGTCGACGACGCAGGTATCGAATGAGGTTTCGGCGCCGAGGTATTGGCTACGCAAGCCCGCCTGAGTTATTCCGACACCCGGAACCCCGGCGTTCGCTTGCCTGAACACCCCTGCTGCCTGTCCGTGGCGGTGGGTGCGAGGGCGGGGCAGCTCCCGGACGACGGCAAGCGAAACGCGTCGCCGCCTGGTAAAGGAGTAGAATGAGCGCCGTGACTGCCCTGCTTGTCCTGACCAATCTGCCCGATCGAGTGGCTGCCGAAGCGCTGGCCAGCGAACTCGTCGCGGCGCGGCTCGCCGCCTGCGTCAATGTGCTCGCCCCCTGCCGCTCGGTCTACCGCTGGCAAGGGGTGGTCGAGACCGCCGACGAGGTGCCGCTGCTGATCAAGACCAGCAGCGAACGCTACACCGCGCTCGCCGCGGCGATTCTCGAGCGTCACCCCTACACCCTGCCGGAAGTGATCGCGCTGCCCATCGTGCACGGGCTGCCCGAGTATCTCGCCTGGATTGCCAGCGCTACCGCGACCGACGACTGATCATGATCCGCTGGCTGTTCGCCGTCCTTTTTCTGTGCTGCGTGGGGGTGCACGCCGACGAGTTTCTCGACCCGGCTGTCGCCTTCAAACCTTCCGCCCGCGCGGTCGATGGCCAGACGATCGAAGTCCGTTTCGCGATCGCCCGCGACTACTATCTTTACCGCGACAAGTTTCGCTTCGCCGCCGAGCCGGCGACGGTACAGGTCGGCACCCCTGCCCTGCCGCCGGGCAAGGAAAAGGACGACGAGACCTTCGGCAGGGTCACCGTGTACTATGACGAGGCAATCATCCGCCTGCCGGTCGAGCGCAATAGTTCGGGTATGCTGCCGCTGACCCTGAAGGTAACGTCACAGGGCTGCGCCGACGCCGGCCTCTGCTATCCGCCCCAGCAGCAGCGGCTCAGCGTGCAACTGCCCGATCCGGCGACGACCGCGCAGGTGTCTGACGACTCGCCGGGGACAAACGAGTCGGGACGCATCGCGCAATTGTTCCGCGATGCCGGTTTCTGGCTGCTGATCGGCAGCTTTTTCGGCTTCGGGCTGCTGCTCTCGCTGACCCCTTGCGTTTTCCCGATGATTCCGATCCTCTCGAGCATCATCGTCGGCTCCGGACGAGACGGCCATGGCGTGTCGCATGCCCGCGGTTTTTCGCTTTCGCTCGCCTACGTGCTCGGCATGGCGGTCACCTACGCTGCCGCCGGCGTCGCTGCCGGGCTGACCGGCACCCTGCTCGCGGCGACCTTGCAGAACGGCTGGGTCCTCGGGGGCTTTGCCGCCGTTTTCATCGCACTGTCGCTGTCGATGTTCGGTTTCTACGAACTGCAACTCCCTACCTTCCTGCAGAGCAGGGTGTCGGAAGAGGCCAGCCACATCCGGGGCGGCTCGCTGCCCGGCGTCGCGGCGATGGGCGCGCTGTCGGCGATCATCGTCGGCCCCTGCGTCGCCGCGCCGCTGGCCGGCGCGCTGCTTTACATCAGCCAGTCCGGCGACGCCGTCCTCGGCGGTGCGGCACTGTTCGTGATGGGACTCGGCATGGGGGCACCGCTCCTGGCGGTCGGTGCTTCGGCCGGGACCCTGCTGCCGAGATCGGGGCCATGGATGGAGGCGATCAAGAAGGCTTTCGGCGTCATCCTGCTGGCGACCGCCGTCTGGCTCGTTTCGCCGCTGCTGCCGGTGTTCGTCCAGATGCTCGCCTGGGCGCTGCTCCTGATCCTGCCGGCAATCTACCTGCATGCGCTCGACCCGCTGCCGCCCCACGCCCGCGGCTGGCAGCGTTTCTGGAAGGGAATCGGTATCGTCATGCTGCTCTGCGGCGCGGCGATGCTGCTCGGCACGCTCGCCGGATCGCGTGACCCGCTGCAACCGCTGTCGGTCCTGCGCAGTGGCGCGGCGAACAGCGAAGCGCGCTCACTGCCCTTCACCCGCGTGCGCTCGCTCGCCGACCTCGAAGACCGGATGGCGGCGGCAGGCCGGCCGGTCCTGCTCGATTTCTACGCCGACTGGTGCGTTTCATGCAAGGAGATGGAGCGTTTCACCTTCACCGATGCAAGGGTGCAGGCAAGTCTCGCCGGCTGGACCCTGCTGCAGGCCGACGTCACCGCCAACGCGGCCGACGACCAGGCGCTGCTGCAGCGTTTCAGGCTCTATGGTCCGCCCGCAATCCTTTTTTTCGACCACCGCGGCAAGGAGATCGACGGGGTGCGGGTGATCGGTTTCCAGTCCGCCGACGAATTCCTGAACCTGTTGTCGCAGCTTGGGCCGCGCGCCTCGGCCGCTTCTCCCTTACTGTAAGGCGCCGGCGGTCAGCGCCTTTCCGGCAGGCAGCGGACGCTTGCCAAGCGGTGGGCGGAATTCCGCCGTGGGCGCCAGACTCTGCTCACCGACCACGCCCGGATGCCTGGCCTGACCGCGCAGCGGCGAGTTCTGCGGCAAGGCATAGAGCGGTCCATCGGGCGCGAGCAGCAGGGCCCGGTCGACTTTCTGATTGCCCTCATGACGACCCGCGGCCTGCGGCGTGAAGGCTCCCGGTCCGACAAGCAGGTTGTTGATCGCCCAGACTTCGCTTGCCGGCGGCAGGCGGTCGGCCCAGAAGCGCAGGAAGCGGCCGTCGAGCCGGTCGTCGACCAGCGTGTTGTGCACCAGATAGAGGGCGTTCTCCGGCCAGCGCTGGCCCTCGGCGCCATAGGAGACGAGATCCCGATTGTCGGTCGTCGCACTCTGGCCGATGATGTTGCCGATCACCCACGCCAGGCCGCCGTTCGGGAACTCGAGTTCGTAGGACGCCCTGCCGCCGGCCCCGTCGACGATCAGGTTGTAGCGGATCCAGCTTTCGCGGGCACGCGACTTGATCAGGTGGCCAAGGAAGCCCTGCCCGAAGCGGCTGCCGCTGACGCTCAGGCGCGCGATCGCCCCGGCATAGAGGAGATGGTGCAAGCCGCCGGCGTGGGTCGGGGCCTCGCCAAACTGGCTGTCTTCGACCTCGAGCACGGTGTCGGCGATGTTGCCGGTCAGGATGCCCATCTCGTTGTCGAAGAAGCCGCAGCCGACGACTCTGAGGCGTCCGCGTTCGAGGCGAATCCCGGCACCGTTGCCCGCCGGAACACGCGTGCCGCGAAACTCGATGTTCTCGATCAGCATGTCGGCGTTGCGAACGACCCAGAGCGCCTTGCCTTCGGCACTGTCACCGTCGGCCACCAGCAGCGGGCGCTGGCCGCGGCCACGGACCGTCAGTCGCTTCTGCAGCCAGACCACTGCCTGCCGGCGATACTCACCGGGCAGGATCTCGATGGTGTCGCCGTCTTGCGCGATGCGCGCCGCTTCGGTGATGCTCTGGATCGCTTGCCGCGGCCCGACGACGAGGGTTCTGCCACTCGCCACAGGTTCGCGCGGCCCCGTGCTGCGGCTTGCCGGTGAGCCGCCAGCGGCGGCCGATGACCCCATCCCGGCGGTAGTCGGCGGCTCCCGCAGCACCTCGATCCGGCCTTCTGCGTTGCGCCGCAGCAAACCCATTTCAGCAGGGGGCGCAGGCAGCGTCCCGGCCAACCCGCTCGCGATGAAGCCGCTCAGCAGCAGCGAAGCGGCGAGGCATCCTCTCCAGTTCATCTCATTTCTCCCTGGCAAACGGCAGCGGGTTCGTTCGGCCGCCCGGTGCTACAATGATGCCCCTTTTCTGCACCTGATCATCAGGGGGTCGGTCCCGTGAACGAAGAAACCAGGCCGCTGGCCCCGGAAATGCTGCAAAAGCGGCTCGCCGAAGTGCACCTCACCGAGGTCCGTTCATTGCTTTCGCTGCAGAAACTGGTGGAAGACCTCGTGCGCGAGCAGGCAAGCGCTGATCAGGATGACGTAGACGGGGAACTTCAGCAACAGTACCGCAAGGAACTGCGACAGAAACTCCAGCGCATGCCGCCGCAGGAAATCGCCTACATTCTCGAATCGCTCGATGCCCAGGAACGCCTGATCGTCTGGAACGAGGTCAAGGAAGGCGCCGACCCGATCCTTGCCCTGCTTTCCGACGATGTCCTCGAGGAGTTGATCGACGACAGTCACTACCACAACGAAAAAACGGCCGTCACCGCATTTGAAATGCAGAACGGCCGGCTGCGCCAGATTGCCGTCAGCGGCCCCGAGGATCTGAACGGGGTCGAGCCGATCTGGGTGGACCTCATCGCGCCGACGAAAAAGATTCGCGCCTGGGTCGGCAAGCGCTTCGATGTCGACCTGCCTGACCCCGGCAGCCTGACCGATATCGAAGCGAGCGCGCGCTTCTATGTGGACGAAGAGGGTCACACCCATCTGCACTCGGATTTCCTGCTCGACACGCGCGAGGAATCGCGCAACGTTCCGGTGGCATTGATCCTCCAGAACGATGTTCTGTTCACCGTGCGCAGCGCGGAGTTGCCGGTGTTTCGCCTGCAGCGGGCACGCGCGCGCACCCGCCCCGGTTATGTCAGCAACGGCACCGACGTTCTGATGGATCTCTACGCGGCCGACGTCGAATATTCCGCGAATGCGCTCGAAGACGTCTATGGCGAACTCGATCGGGTCGGCCGTCAGGTGTTGCGCTCGCATACCACCGATCAGGAGGCGTCAAAGATCCTGACCGCGATTGCCGAAGCCGAGGACCTCAACGGCCGGACGCGGCGCAGCGTCCTCGATACCCGGCGAGCGCTGTCCTTTCTGCTGCGCGGCAAATTCCTCTCCGACGCGCAACACAACGACGTTCGCGAAATCCTGCGCGACATCGAATCGCTCGACGGTCACACCGCTTTTCTCTTCAACAAGATCAACTTCCTGATGGACGCCACCGACAGCGCGATCAACATCAACCAGAACAAGGACATCAAGCGCCTGACCGTGCTCAGCGTCATCTTCATGCCGATCAACGTCGTGGCCGGCATGGGCGGCATGTCCGAGTTCAGCATGATGACCGAGGGCGTCCCCTGGCCGCTCGCCTACTCGCTGCTGGTCGTCGCGATGGTCATGATCGGCGCCCTGACCTACTACGGGCTGCGCCTCTTCGAGCGCCGCAGCGCCCACATCAGGCAAGCCGCCAACCGCCGGGCCGAGTGATTGAGTCCCCTGCCTGGCAGACCTCCTTACCAGGCGCTGAAGACGGCTTCGGCGGCAGCGAGGGTGGCGGCGATGTCGCTTTCGCCATGGGCTGCCGAAACGAAGCCGGCTTCGAAGGGCGATGGCGCAAAGTAGTGGCCGGCGTCGAGCATGGCGTGGAAGAAACGGTTGAAGGCGTCCTTGTCACAGCTCATCACTTCGCTGTAGGTCTGCGGGCAGGTGGGGCGAAAGTAGACGCCGAACATGCCGCCGATCGACTGCGCAGAGAAGGGCACGCCGTGCCGCTGCGCGACCGCCACCAGGCCGTCGGTGAGCTGGCGGGTCCGCTGCGTCAGCGCGCTGTAGAAACCGTCGGCCTGCAGTAGCTGCAGCGTCGCCAGGCCGGCAGCCACCGCCACCGGATTGCCGGACAGGGTGCCGGCCTGGTAGACCGGGCCGAGCGGCGCAATCCTCGCCATGATCTCGCGCCGGCCACCAAAGGCACCGACCGGCATGCCGCCGCCGATCACCTTGCCGAGGGTGGTCAGATCCGGTGTCACGCCATAGAGGCCCTGTGCGCCGCGCGGGCCGACGCGAAAACCGGTCATCACCTCGTCGAAAATCAGCACCGCCGCGTGGCGGCTGCACAACTCGCGCATGCTCTGGAGAAAAGCGGGCTGTGGCGCGATCAGGTTCATGTTGCCGGCCACCGCCTCGACGATGACGGCAGCGATTCGCGGCCCATGCTCGGCAAAAGCGGCTTCGAGTCCGGCGCTGTCGTTGTAGTCGAGAACCAGGGTGTGTCGGGCGAGATCGGCGGGAACGCCAGCCGAACTCGGATTGCCGAAAGTCAGCATCCCCGAGCCGGCCTTCACCAGCAGGCTGTCCGAATGGCCGTGATAGCAGCCTTCGAACTTGATCAGCAGATCGCGCCCGGTGAAGCCGCGCGCCAGGCGGATCGCGCTCATCGTCGCTTCGGTCCCGGAGCTCACCAGGCGGACCATTTCGAGCGAGGGCAGCAAGGTGCACAGGAGCTCGGCCATCTCGACCTCGCTCTCGGTCGGCGCACCGAAGGAGAGCCCGTGCGCGGCGGCCTGCTGGACGGCGGCGACCACCTGCGGCTGAGCATGGCCCAGGATCAGCGGTCCCCACGAACCGACGTAATCGAGATAGGTCCGGCCATCGGCATCGGTGACGCGGGCACCTGCCCCGGCGGCGAAAAAGCGCGGCGTCCCGCCGACCGACCGAAAGGCTCTGACCGGCGAGTTGACACCCCCCGGGATGTGTCGCTGGGCGCGCTCAAAGAGTTGCTGATTGCGGGAACTCACGCGTTTTTTTCCTCGAACAGTTGGTGAAAGGCCGCCGCGCGTACCGCCACATCGGGCGCCTCGAAAAGATCACTGATCACCGCCAGGAGGTCGGCACCGGCGGCGAGCAGCGGGGCGGCGTTGTCTACGCGCAGGCCGCCGATGGCACAGCTCGGCAGCCGCAATTCGGCGCGACAGCGGGTAAACAGCGAGAGCGGCGCGAGCGCCGCAAGAGGCTTGGTCGACGAGCGATGGACGGCGCCAAAGGCAACGTAATCGGCCCCCGCCGCAGCGGCCGCGCGGGCGCGGTCGAAGTCGGCATAGCACGAGGCACCGAGCAGGCAACCGGGCGAGAGCGCCCGCCGCGCCGCCAGTAGATCGCCATCGGCGGCGCCCAGATGCACGCCGTCGGCGTGCACTGCGAGCGCCAGGGCGAGATCGTCATTGATCAGCAGGCGGGCGCCGTAGGCCCGGCAGAGGAGCAGCAGGGCGCGCGCGGTTTCGCCACGGTGCGCCTCATCGCGGCGCTTGTCGCGGTACTGGACGAAGGCCGCGCCCCCCTGCAGCGCAGCCCCGACCCGAGCCAGCAGCAACTCCCCCGCAAGGCCTTCCGGGGTAATCGCGTAGAGCCCGCGCAGCGGCGGCGAAAGTGCTTCGGTGAGCGCTTCGGTCATCGCTTCAGTCAGCGCCGGCGGCGTGGCGAGCGCGGGTCCGGAAGAAGCGATCGGGGATGAATTGACCCCGCCCCGGCCGGAAGCCCGCCGCCAGCGACTGCCAGGTGTATTCCTGAGCCACCCGGACGGCTTGGTCGACCTCGCGGCCCATGGCCAACTGGGCGGCGATGGCCGAGGCCAGCGTGCAACCCGAACCATGGTAGCTGCCGGGCAGACGGTCCCAGGCATCGCTGCGCAGCAGACCGGCCCCCTGGCGATAGAGCTGGTTGACCACGCGCAGCGTATCGGCATGGGTGCCGGTGACCAGGACGTACTGGCAACCGAAGTCGAGCAGCCGCAGTCCCAGGTCGGCCGCGGGCAAACGCCGATGAGCGTCGCCGGTCGCCTCCTCGTCCAACAGCCGGCGTGCTTCGGGCAGATTCGGCGTCAGCACCCGGGTCAGCGGCATCAGCAGCTCGCGCAGGCCGCTGATCATCTCCCCGTCGGCGAGCGGATCGCCCCGTCCCGAAGCGAGAACGGGGTCGAGGACCAGCGGGATGGCGGGATGATCGGCGACGATTCTGGCGATCGCCCGGATGTTGTCGATGCTGCCGAGCAGGCCGACCTTGAAGGCGGCGACCGGCAGGTCGTCGAGCAGCATCCTCGCCTGGGCCTCGACATCAGAGGCATCAATGGCCCGGATGCTGCCCACGCCAACGGTGTCCTGCACGGTCAGCGCCGTCGTCACCGACAGCGGATGGCAGCCGAGCGCCGACAGGGTCATCAGGTCGGCCTGCAGGCCGGCCCCCCCGGAGGGGTCACTGGCCGCGAAGGTGAGCACGAGGGGCGGCGATGGCGAAGCGGGGTGTGAGTTCATGAGCGCGGCGCGGGGTCAGGAAAAACTTTGGCAACATGATCGGCGTTTGGCTAGAATCGCTGGATTTTCCTGACGATTCTAACCGAAAACCGATGGCCACCACGAACCAGGCAATTGACGAACCCTATCAGACATGGATGTGTCTCACCTGCGGTTTCATTTATGAGGAAGCCGCCGGCCAGCCGGAAGAAGGCATCGCACCGGGGACACGCTGGGCCGATGTACCGATCAACTGGACCTGTCCGGAATGCGGCGCGCGCAAGGAAGACTTCGAAATGGTCGAAATCTGAAAACAATGCGGTATAGTACCGGCAGCAGGAAATCATGTTGCGAACGGGGTTTCAATAGACTTTCATAAAAGCACGGGCCCGGGACACTCTGGAGGAGATAATTGGCTGAACCTGCAAATCTGCGCGGCGTCAAGGTCATGATCATTGATGACAGCAACACGATTCGGCGAAGCGCAGAAATTTTCCTGGTCCAGGCTGGCTGTCATGTGTTGCTTGCGGAAGACGGATTCGATGCGCTCGCAAAGGTCGCCGATCATCAGCCCGAAGTGATCTTCTGCGACATCGTGATGCCCCGACTCGACGGCTATCAGACCTGTGCCCTGATCAAGAAGAATCAGCGCTTCCGCTCGACGCCGGTCATCATGCTCTCATCCAAGGATGGTCTGTTCGACCGTGCCCGTGGTCGCATGGTTGGCTCCGACCACTATCTGACGAAGCCTTTCACCAAAGACAGTCTGCTGCAGACGGTCGCGACCTTCGCACCGGCGTCAGCCTGAGTGAACCCGAACGTGTCCACCGGCTGCTGGGGAACTCCATGAGCATCAAGAAGATCCTCGTCGTTGACGATTCGCCGACGGAACGTCATGTCCTGACGACCCTGCTGACCAGCCACGGTTATGAGGTGATCACCGCCCAGAGCGGCGAAGAGGGCATCGCGAAGGCCCGAAGCGAGTTGCCCGACCTCGTGCTGATGGACGTGGTGATGCCCGGCCTCAATGGCTACCAGGCCACCCGGACCTTGACCCGCGACCCGGTAACGAAAAACATCCCGGTCATCGTGTGCACCACCAAGAGCCAGGAAACCGACAAGATCTGGGGTCTGCGCCAGGGAGCTCAGGATTACCTGGTCAAACCCGTAGACGGCCAGGAGTTGCTGGCCAAGATCGCAGTGCTCTGAACGGTGCCGGATCATGACCAAAAAGATCCGCCTGCATGAGTTTCAGTCTTACCTGGCGACCCGCCTGGCCGGCACCAGCAATCAGACCTCGGCCGGTCTGCTCGGCATTCAGGCCGGCGCCGATTACTGGCTGGTCGACCTTGCCGACTCGGGCGAAATCGTTCCGCTGACCCCGCTGACCAAGGTTCCCCTGACCAGACCCTGGTTCGCGGGAATCGCCAACATTCGCGGCAACCTGTATTCGGTGGTCGATCTCTCGGCTTTTGTCGGTAAGGAAGCGACGCCGCAGAACAGCAGCTCGCGACTCCTTCTGATTGGCACGCGCCATGGCAGCAACGCCGCCTTGCTCGTCAGCCGCATGATCGGCCTGCGCAACGTCGATGCCCTGACTCCCGAAGCCGTCGTTCCCGAGGCCCCCGCCTGGGCGCCCGTAACATATACAGACAACGAAGGACGCCGCTGGCGCAAGCTCAAGGTTCGTGAACTGCTGGCCGACGAGGCTTTCATGGACATCGGTGCTTGATCCGCTTCGTGGCCAGAGGTCCACGACGACATTGATCCTCGGCGTCGAGGTAGCGTAACCGGAGAAGGAAGATGACGTTCAAACTCAAGCCACCGGCTTTTTTGTCGCGGATGACAGATCCGGCAGGCGAGACCATCGTTGTGCGCAGCGGGATGGATTCGGATCACCCGGCAAGCCGGGCGAGAAACCCGTTTTCGCCCGATCTGCTCAAGCACCTGCCGGTGGCCAAGAAACTCCAGGCGCTGGGTGGCTGCCTGGTTCTGGTAATGCTCCTGATCGCCGTCGTCGTCTATCGGGACAACCGCCAGGCCACCTTCAGCACCAGCTATATCGCGACCGCTGGCGACATGCGAATGCTTTCCCAGCGGCTGGCCAAGGCCTCGAGCCTGGCCCTGCTTGGCGAACCGGTGGCTTTCAAGCAATTGCGCGACTCGCTCGACAGTTTCGCGAGCAACCTCGAACAGCTGACGAGTGGCGGTGAACTCGCTTCACGCTGGGTTCCCCCCTCGCCGGACATCGCTCAGCCGCAGTTGCAGGCACTCATCCGCAGCTGGGAAAAGACCGACCGGAACGCTTCCCGCCTGCTCGAAATGGAGAAAAACCTGGTCTCGCTCGGCAAGGAAGTCGCCTTGATCAACGCCAGGAACCCGCAGTTGCTCGAGCTCGCGGAACAGGTGGCGGCGCTGAAGCTGCAGAACGGCGCCAGCCCCCGGGAGATTGCGGCCACCAGCCATCTGGTCATGCTGACCCAGAGAATCGCCAAGAACGCGAGCGCGCTGCTGCGCGGGGACGCGATCAGCCAGGACACCGCCTTCCTCCTCGGCAAGGACACCAACACCTTTCGGGACACCCTGCAAGCCCTGAACAAGGGCAGTGAGGCACTGCGCATCGGCGCCGTCAGCGACCCGGAAACCCGCCGCAAACTCAATGAACTCGATGCCAGTTTTGGCGAATATCGGACAGCCATCGCCGGCATCCTCGGCAACATGCAGAAACTCGTCATCGCCAAACAGGCGGGTTCGCAGATCCTGCGCGACAGCGAGGAACTGCTCGACCTCACCAAGCAGCTGTCGCAGGCCTACCAGGATGCCAGCGACAACCGGACCGCTTATGGCATGCTGCTGCTGGTGCTGATCGTCCTGGCGATCGCGCTGGTGCTCGTACTGGCCAAGACCTATCTCGCCGAGAACCGGCGCCAGACTGAACAGGCAGAACTCGGCCGGCGCGACACGGAAGCGGTCAACCGTCAGAATCAGGATGCCATCCTGCGCCTGATGAACGAACTCGGCGACCTCGCCGACGGTGACCTGACGGTCACCGCGACCGTTTCCGAGGACATCACCGGTGCCATTGCGGACTCGATCAACTACACCATCGAAGAACTGCGCGTCCTCGTTGGCCGCATCAACGATGCCGCCGGACGAGTGACGGTGGCGACCGAAATCGCGCAGCAGACATCCACCCAGTTGCTGGCCGCAGCCGAACGTCAGGCGGCTGAAATCAAGGCGGCCGGCCAATCGGTCCTGGCCATGGCGTCCTCGATGACCAACGTGTCGGGCGATGCCCGCCAGTCGGCGACGGTCGCCCGGCAGAGTCTGGCGGCGGCCGGCAAGGGAGCACAGGCGGTCGAAGACTCGATCAAGGGAATGAACAAGATACGCGAACAAATTCAGGAAACCTCGAAGCGAATCAAGCGCCTCGGTGAGTCCTCGCAGGAAATCGGTGAAATCGTCGAACTGATTTCGGACATCACCGAGCAGACCAACGTCCTCGCCCTCAACGCCGCCATCCAGGCCGCTTCGGCGGGGGAAGCCGGGCGGGGCTTCACGGTCGTGGCCGAGGAGGTGCAGCGTCTCGCCGAACGTTCCGGCGAAGCGACAAAACAGATTGGCTCGATCGTGCGGACCATCCAGGCCGACACCCAGGACACGGTGTCGGCAATGGAAGAATCCACCCGCGGGGTGGTCGAAGGCGCGCGCCTGTCGGACGCGGCAGGTCAGGCCCTGGCCGAGATCGGTGACGTTTCGCAGACGCTGACGACGCTGATCGAGAATATCTCCGGAGCCACCCGGCAGGCGGCGGACTCGGCGACCAAAGTGGCGCGCAAGATGCAGGAGATATTGCTGGTCACCGGACAGACGACAGCCGGCACGCAGAAAACAGCGACAGCGATTGGTGAACTGGCTGGCCTTGCCACCGAACTGAAAGGTTCCGTGGCCGGCTTCAAGGTCAGCTGAGCGCGGGATTGGAGAGACTGTTCCAGATGAATGCCCCGACGGACTTCGATATCGGCCCCCTGACCTGGGTCAAGAGCGAGATCGACCTTGCGCTGGAGCGTGCCGTCAAGGCGCTGCAGCAGTTTACGGCCAGCACTGCCGATGGCAATGGCGATCTGACGCAGATCAGATTCTGCCGCACCCATCTGCACCAGGTGCAGGGCGCCCTGACGATCGTCGGTCTCGATGGCGTCACCCAGGTTGCCGAGTCGCTGGAGTCCCTGCTCGAGGCGATCGAGAAACAGCAACGCCTCGCCGATGCGCCGGTCATCGATCTTGCGCTGAGGGCGCTGGCAGCGCTGCGTCATTACCTCGATGACCTGATCGGCGGCCAGCCCAACCAGCCGCTGCGGCTGCTGCCGCTGTACCGTGAGGTGCAGGCGGCACGCGGGCAGGAACGGGTCTTCCCGAGCGATCTCTTCTTTCCCGACCTTCGGGTACGGCTGCCGGAACGTAGCAGCCCACTGGCAACCCTGGCGCGCAGCGAAGTCGAGCGCCGCCTTCGCCAGTATCGGGCCCACTTCCAGCGCGGCCTGCTGGCCTGGTTGCGGCGGCCCAGGGAAGGGGCGGGTGTGCCCGAGATGCTGAGCGCCGTCCGCCGCATCGAGGCGATCGAGGAGGTACCCTCGACGCGCGCTTTCTGGTGGGTGGCGACAGCCTTTCTGACCGCCCTCGGCGAAGGGGCGCTGCCGGCCGATGCCGAGGCCAGACAACTGTGCAGCCGTATCGATCTGCAGACTCGCCGCCTGCTCGAAGGGTCGAGCAAGGTGGCCGAGCGATTGATGCGGGACGCGCTGTATCTGGTCGGCAGCACCAGCAGCAACCATCGTACCGTGCGCCGGATCAAGGACGCTTACCAGCTCGCGGCCCTGATCCCGGGCACGGCGAGCGCCGTGCCGATGGCTCAGGAATCGGTCCGCCGCCGCTTGCGTGAAGCGATCGCTGCCACCGAGGAAACCTGGAGCAAGTTCTGCGCCGGAACCTCGCAGATCCTGCCGGTTTTCCGGGCCAACGCGGCGGCGCTGTCGGTGATCGTCGAGGAACTGGCTCACCCCGATTATTGCCGGCTGGCGCAAGCGATTGCCGAAGTCGCCGACTTCACCGCCCGGACCCCGTCTCGCCACAGCGACGCGCTGGCGATGGAGACCGCGACGGCCATCCTGCTCGCCCAGAACGCGCAGGAAAACATTCAGTATCTGGGCAGCGGTTTCGCGCACCAGGTGGACGTGATGATCGCCCGCATCCGGGGCTGCATGGCCGGAATCTCGCCACCGCCGGGTTCCGAGATACCTTCGCTGGACGAGATCTCCCGCCAGGCGCAGGAAAAGATTCTCGTCGCTCAGGTCGCGCGCGAGATCAAGAGCAACCTCGCACAGATCGAACAGGTGCTCGATGCCTTCTTCCGCGATGTCGACAAGCGGGCTGACCTGAACGTGCTCGATGCGCCGCTGCGACAGGTGATCGGCGCTCTCACCATGATGCGTCATGATGGCGCAGTGACCGTTCTGCGCCAGTGCACGAAAGACATCGAACGTTTCTCCAAGCCGACGTACGTGCCGCACGAGGCCGATTTCGAAAACGTTGCCGAGCAACTGTCGCTGGTCGGCTTCTTCGTTGACGCGATGCAGACCGGTGCGGTCGATTACGAGACCTTCGTCGGGCAGATGAAGTCGAGTACGGCCCCGGCCCCGGTCAATGACCAGACGGCAACGGTCGAGCAGGAACTGGAACAGCAGAAACGCGAAGCGCACGCCCTGCTGGTGGCGCTCAAGGAACAACCCGGCGACGCCGCGCTGCGGCAGGAGGTCCGGGACAATCTGACGGCGCTGCAGAAGGATGCCGACCTGGTGGCCGACAAGCAGCTCGGACAGCAGACCAAGCACGTGCTCTCGGCGCTGGCGGCCGGCGTCGACGCCGGCCGCCAGATCGACGCCGCGATGGCCACCCTGCAGCCGCAGACGCCGGCTGCCCCTTCGGCCGCAACCCTCCAGCTCTCACAGGCGACGGCCGAGGAAGTCGATGCCGAACTGCTCGGCATCTTTCTCGAAGAGGCGGACGAAGTCCTCGCCAGCATCGACGTCAACCTGCGACAGCTCAACGAACAGCCGGCCAGTGTGGAACTGCTGACCGGGATACGTCGTTCGACTCACACCCTCAAGGGTAGCGGCCGGATGGTCGGACTCAAGGATTTCGGCGAAGCGGCATGGTCAATCGAGCAGGTTCTCAATCTCTGGCTGCGCCAGGAACAGGCCGTCACCCCGGCTTTGCTCGACCTGCTCGAACAGGCCTACACGGTTTTCACGACCTGGGTCGGACACCTGAAGACCGGCCAGGGCAGCATACCCGACGTGCGCCCCATGATTGCCCTCGCCAACGCCCTGCAGGACGGCAGCGAGGCGGCGCCCCTGCCGACCGGCGAGACGGGTGCAGCCCCCGAAGTCGGCGAAAGCCAGCGCGAACTCAAGCCCGCAGCAGCGATCGTGCGCCCGCGCCTGGCGATCGCTGCCGGACTCGCCGACATCTTCAGGGAAGAGGCAGTGGGCCACCTCGATACCCTGCAACGCGAGTTCGCGCTGCTCGAAGCTGACCTTGCCGCGCCGACGACGCACGAAATGTACCGCGCGGCACATACCCTCGCGGGTATCGCCGGAACCGTCGGCATCACGCCGGTCAACCACCTCGGGCGCGCGCTCGAGCGGGCCCTCTTGCGCCGCAATCAGGCCACCCGCCGCGACAGTCTCGAGGCCTGCGAGACGCTCCGGCAGGCGATTGCCGCGCTCGCCCTGATGCTCGCCGACGTCGCCCGTGAACAGGAACCGGAGTCCGCCCCGCTGCTGATCGATACGCTTGACACCCTTTACCCCGAGCCTCTGGTCGAGAAACCGACGACGGCGACCCAGATGAAGCAGGAGACGGCCGCCGCCCCGGCAAGCAGTCCGACCCCCGCGACCCATCTGCCCCTGCGTGACGAAATCGACGAGCAGCTGTTGCCCCTCTTTCTCGAGGAAGCGCTCGACCTCAACCAGAACATTGCTGCGCAGTTGCACGCCTGGCGGAGCAACCCCACCGATGGCGAACCGGTGCGCCGGCTGGCGCGGCTCTTCCATACGCTCAAGGGCAGCGCCCGGATGGCCGGCGCGATGAATCTCGGTGAGCTCACGCATGCGATCGAAACGCGCCTGCAGGAAGCGCAGGCGGCGGGCGCCGAGCCACTCGATCTGATCGACGACCTCGACAATGCCTTCGACGTCATCGTGCAGGTCGTCGAGCGGCTGCAGCGCGGCGAAACCTCGGACATCCCGGTCGACCTGCCTGACGATTCAGCTCCGGCCCTGCTGGCCGCACCGCCGCCCGAGCGTCCGGACACGCCGGCCGGGCCGGGCGCCAGCCCCGGCCAGCCCGAGCACGACGGCGAGAGCGAAACCGCCGCCCAGCGGGCGACCCTGCGCGTGCGCGCCGATCTGATCGACCGCCTGGTCAACGAAGCCGGCGAGTTGTCAATCGCCCGCTCACGGATCGAGGGCGAGATGCGGGGCATCAAGGGTTCACTCCTCGACCTGACCGAGAACGTCATTCGTCTACGCCGGCAGTTGCGCGATATCGAGATCCAGGCAGAGCTGCAGATGCAGTCGCACACGGCGCAGACCGGTGAGCAGCATGCCGATTTCGATCCCCTCGAGTTCGATCGCTTCACCCGCTTCCAGGAACTGACACGGATGATGGCCGAATCGGTCAATGACGTCGCCACCGTCCAGCAGAACCTGCTCAAGAACCTCGACGACGCCAACGCGGCGATCATCGCGCAGGCGCGTCTGAACCGCGAAGTACAGCAGGAGCTGATGTCGGTGCGCATGGTCCCGTTCGGCAGCATCGCCGATCGCCTCTATCGTATCGTCCGCCAGGCGGGAAAGGAGATCGGCAAACGGGCAAACCTCGAAATCAGCGGCGCCCAGCTCGAACTCGACCGGACCGTGCTCGACAAGATGCTGGCCCCGCTCGAACACATGCTGCGCAATGCCATCGCCCACGGCCTTGAAGACGCACCGCTTCGCCTGGCCAAGGGCAAGCCGGAAATCGGCGAGATCTCGCTCAGGCTGACGCAGGAAGGCAACGAGATCATTCTCTCCTTTTCCGACGACGGTGCCGGCCTGGACCTCGACCGACTGCGGCAGCGCGGCCTGCACGCCGGCCTGCTGACCGAGGCCGAAGCCGCTGATCCGGCGCGCGTGGTCGAGCTGATCTTTGCCGCCGGCATCTCGACCGCCAGCGAGGTGTCGCGCCTCTCCGGGCGAGGGATCGGCATGGATGTCCTGAAGAGCGAAGTCAACAGCCTGGGCGGGCGCATCGAAGTCCTCTCGACGCCTGACCAGGGGACGACCTTCCGCCTTTACCTGCCACTCACGCTGGCCGTCACCAAGGCCTTGCTGGTCCGCTCCGGCAACCGCCAGTACGCCATTCCGGCGGCGATGATCGAACAGGTGCTGGACCTCAAGGAGAAAGGCCTGGCCCGGATTCGTGAAGCGCGTGAGGCCGTATGGAGCGGCAACCGCTATCCGTTCAGCTACCTTCCCCACCTGCTCGGAGAAACACAGGCGCTACCGGAAAAGCACTCGCAGTACTGGGCCCTGCTGCTGAGAAGCGGTACCCGGAAGATCGCGCTGCAGGTCGACGAAGTGCTGGGCAACCAGGAAATCGTGGTCAAGAACATCGGACAGCAACTGGCGCGGGTGATCGGCGTCGATGGCGCAACGGTGCTCGGCAATGGCCAGGTGATCCTCATCCTGAACCCGATTGCGCTCGCCAGCCGCGACCGACTGGCGCCTGCCGTCTCGCCGGTACCGACCGTACGCCAGACGCGGGCGACCGAGAGCAGCACCGCCAGTGTGCCGACGGTGATGATCGTCGACGATTCGCTGACCGTTCGCAAGGTCACCAGTCGCCTGCTGGGGCGCGAAGGCTACCAGGTGATGACCGCCAAGGATGGGGTCGACGCGCTCGAACAACTGGTCGCCGTCATCCCCGACGTGCTGCTGGTGGACATCGAGATGCCGCGTATGGACGGTTTCGAACTGACACGAACCGTCCGCGCCGATCAGCGCCTGGGATCGGTGCCGATCATCATGATCACCTCGCGCACGGCTGACAAGCACCGCCAGTACGCCCTCGAACTCGGTGTCAATCACTATCTCGGCAAGCCCTATCAGGAAGACGAACTGCTGCGCCTGGTGGGCGATCATGTCAGGGCACTGCGCCCCGCCTGACCACCGCGTAGCGTTGCAGGGTCCGCCGCCGGGCCTCTTCATGGTCGACCAGCGGCGCCGGCGTCTCGCGGCCGAGGCGAACGCCACAGGCAGCCTGCTCGGCGGCGCTCATGCGCCAGGGGGCATGAATGAAGGGGTCCGGCACCCGCGCGAGTTCGGGCAGATAACGACGAATGAAGCGACCGCCCGGGTCGAAACGCTCGGACTGCGTCACCGGATTGAAGATGCGGAAGTAGGGCTGCGCGTCGCAACCGCTCGACGCCGCCCATTGCCAGCCGCCGTTGTTGGCCGCCAGATCGAAATCGTTGAGCCGGGCGGCAAAGCAGGCCTCGCCCCGGCGCCAGTCGATGCCCAGATCCTTGGTCAGAAACGAAGCGACCAGCATGCGCAGGCGGTTATGCATGTAGCCGGTACGGTTGATCTGTCGCATCGCCGCATCGACCAGCGGATAACCGGTGCAGCCCATGCTCCAGGCGGCAAAGGCCTGCTCGGCCTGCGCCCCCTGCTCCCAGGCGACGGCATCGTACGCCGGCTTGAAAGCGCGCTCGCTGACCCAGGGAAAGCGGTCGAGAATCATGAAGTAGAAATCGCGCCAGATGAGTTCGGCAAGCCAGGTGGCAGCCCCCTCCTCCCCTGCCGCCGGGGTGCGCAAGGCTCCGGCCGCGATTGCCAGGGCGACCAGCTCACGGATCGAGACCGTCCCGAAGCGCAGATGAACCGACAGATACGAAACGCCCTTCACCGCCGGGAAGTCCCTTTGCGCCCGGTAGCGCGCCACGCGAGCCTGGAAATCGGCCAGCAGCCGGCGGCCACCGGACATCCCGGGAACAAAGCCAAGCGCTCGCAGATCGCTGCCGGCAAAGCCGAGTTCGTCGAGCGACGGGACACCGCTCTCGACGCCCGCCACAGCCAGGCGGCCACCGCTCCCTTCGTGAGGCTGCCAGTCGTCTTCCGTCAGACGCTTCAGCCAGGCCTTGCGGTAGGGTGTAAAGACCGTATAGGGGCTGCCGGCCTGCGTCAGCACTTCCTGGCCGTCGAGTACCGCCTGATCCTTGAACGACTCGAAGGCGATGCCGTCCGTCTTCAGCGCCGCTGCGACCGCGGCATCGCGTTGCTTCGCCTGCGGTTCATAATCGCGATTGGTAAACACCGCAGCGACCCCCAGCGCTTTCGCGAGTCGCGGCAATTCGACGTCGGCCCAGCCGTGGCGAACGATCAAGGCGCCGCCGCGGGCGCGCAAGCCGAGGTCGAGCTCGACCAGCGACTGGCGAATGAAGTCGACGCGGCGATCGCATCGTGCGTCGAGCGCATCGAGGATTTGCCGGTCAAAGACGAACGCGCAATGAACGCGCCGCCCGCGCCGCAGTGCCTGCGCGAGCGCGGCATGATCGTAATCCCGCAGGTCGCGGCGAAACCAGACCAGAATTGATTCCATCGTGGATTACCTTTGTCTCAGCCGCCGCCGCCGTTTAGAATAAGGCCATGTCAAGCATCAACCTTACCGATCATTTTCTCATTGCCATGCCGGCGATGGCGGATTCCTATTTTTCCAAGACACTGGTCTATATTGCCGAACACAACGATCGCGGTGCGCTCGGCGTGATCGTCAATCGGCCGATCGACATGAGTCTGGGGACCCTGCTCGAAAAGATCGACGTTCCCCTGCACGCCGAAGGCTTTGCCAATCTGCCGGTGCTCTTTGGTGGACCGGTACAGACTGACCGCGGCTTCGTCCTTCATCGACCGATCGGCCAATGGCAGTCTACCCTCGTCATCAACCAGGACGTCGGTCTCACCAGCTCGCGCGACATTCTGCAAGCGGTGGCCAGCAGCGGTCAACCGCGTGACGTGATGGTGACCCTGGGCTACGCCGGCTGGGCGGCCGGGCAGCTCGAACACGAGCTGACGCAGAATGCCTGGCTGACCGTCGCGGCTGAACTCCACATCCTCTTCGAATCGCCTTACGAGGAGCGACTGGCATCGGCCCTGGAACTGCTTGGCGTCAATCTCGCCAATCTTGCCGATCAAGCCGGTCATGCCTGAGGCAGCCGGGACACGTTCCGGCACCGTACTCGCTTTTGACTTCGGAGAAAAGCGCATCGGCGTCGCCGTCGGCGACTGGCAATTGCGGCAGGCGCATCCGCTGACGACGATTCGCGGCGAAGCCAGCAGCCAGCGTTTCACGGCGATTGCTGCCCTGATCGACGAATGGCAGCCGACAAGCCTGGTGGTCGGCCGTCCGCTCTCGCTCGACGGCATGCCGCACGCGATGACCGCGCGCTGCACGCGCTTCGCCAACCAGCTGCGCGGCCGCTTTTGCCTCGCCGTCGATCATGCCGACGAACGGCTGTCGTCAATCGAGGCCCAGGAACGACTGCGCGCCGCCGGCCACGACAGCCGCAGCGCGCGCAGGCATCTCGACGCAGTCGCGGCGCAGCTCATCCTGCAGGGCCATTTCGACGCCCTGCCCCTTCCCGGCGACAACGCCCTGATCGATTCCCAACCTCCTGCTGGCGGCGCCAACGATGCCCACGACTGACCTCCCCGATGCCGAAGCGCAATGTGCCGAACTCGCCGCGCTGATCCGTCCCTGCCTGCAGCCCGACACGGTCCTGGTCGGCATTCACAGTGGCGGCGCCTGGGTTGCCGGCCGCCTGCGTGAACTGCTGGCTCTCGACAACGAGATCGGACTGATCGACGTTTCGTTCTACCGCGACGATTACGGCGAAAGGGGGCTGCATCCGCGCGTCAGACCGAGCTCGATTCCCTTCGATGTCGAAGGTCGGCCACTGATCCTGGTCGATGACGTCCTCTACACCGGACGCACGACGCGGGCCGCGATCAACGAACTCTTCGACTATGGACGCCCGGCCCGCATCCAGCTCGCGGTCCTCGCCGATCGGGGCCGCCGTCAGCTGCCGATCTGCGCCGACTTCTGTCCCTGGCAGGTCGATCTCGATCAGTCGCAGGAGCTGATCCTCGCCATTGATGCCAGCGGTCGCCTGCAATGGAGCGTGGCCGGAAATGCGTAATCCCCAACTCAACGCCAACGGCGAACTCACTCACCTGCTGTCGATCGAGGGCCTGCCGCGCGAGGTGATCATCCAGATCCTCGACACCGCATCGAGCTTTCTCAAGGTGTCCGATCGCCAGGTCAAGAAGGTGCCCCTGCTGCGCGGCAAGAGCGTCTTCAACGTCTTTTTCGAGAACTCGACGCGGACCCGCACGACCTTCGAAATCGCGGCCAAGCGTTTGTCCGCCGACGTCATCAACCTCGACGTCACCCGCTCCTCGACGGCCAAGGGCGAGACCCTGCTCGACACGGTGGACAACCTGGTCGCCATGTACGCCGACATGTTCGTCGTCCGCCACGCGGAAAGCGGCGCGCCGCATCTGATCGCCGACCACCTGCGGCGGATCGGGCGCAGCGACGTGCATGTGGTCAACGCCGGCGACGGCCGGCACTCGCATCCGACGCAGGGCCTGCTCGACATGTACACCATCCGTCACTACAAGAAGGATTTCAGCCCGCTGGTGGTGGCGATCGTCGGCGACATCCTGCATTCACGGGTGGCCCGCTCGGACATCAATGCGCTGACCACGCTTGGCGCCGCCGAAGTACGCGCCGTTGGCCCGCAAACGCTGCTGCCGAGTGCGATCGAGAAAATGGGGGTGCGGGTGTGCCACGACCTGGCGACCGGCCTGCGCAACTGCGACGTGGTGATCATGCTCCGCCTGCAGAACGAGCGCATGAACGGGGCGCTGCTGCCTTCGGCGCGCGAGTATTTCCGCTGCTATGGACTGACGCCGGCAATGCTGGCGCTGGCCAGACCGAACGCCATCGTGATGCACCCGGGACCGATGAATCGTGGCGTCGAGATCGACTCCGAGGTCGCCGACGGGCCGCAGGCGGTGATCCTGCCGCAGGTCACCTTCGGCATTGCCGTTCGCATGGCAGTGATGGGCATCCTGGCGGGAAACTGAACGATGAGCAAGCAGCACCTCCACATCCGCAACGCCCGCCTGATCGATCCGCAGAACGGCATCGACGAGCGCCTCGACCTGTTCGTCGCCGACGGGCGGATCGCGGCAATCGACCAGCCGCCCACCGGTTTCTCGCCGGCTCGCCAGATCGACGCCAGCGGACTGATCGCCTGCCCGGGCCTGGTCGATCTTGCCGCCCGGCTGGGGAGCATTGAGCCCGAACTCGCGGCGGCGGTCGCCGGTGGCGTGACTTCCCTCGCCTGCCCGCCCGATACCAAGCCTGCGCTCGATGAACCAGGGCTCGTCGAGCGCCTGGTGCGACGCAGCGAAACCCTGGGCCTCGCCCGGGTCTATCCGATCGGCGCCCTGACCCAGGAGTTGGCGGGCGAAAAGCTGGCCGAAATGAACACCCTGGCGCGCGCCGGCTGCATCGCCTTCTCGCAGGCCAGGCGGCCGATCGTCGACACGCAGTTGCTGCTGCGCGCCATGCAGTACGCGGCCACTTTCGGCTACGCGGTACACCTGCGGCCGCAGGACGAGTTTCTTGCCCGCGAGGGCGTCGCGCACGATGGCGAAGTCGCTTCCCGGCTCGGTCTGACCGGCATCCCGGTCGCGGCCGAGACGGTCGCCATCGCCACCGCCCTGCAGCTCGCCTCCCACACCGGCGTCCGCCTGCATCTTTCGCGCCTGTCATCGGCCGCCGGGGTCGCCCTGATCCGCGATGCAAAACGCTCGGGGATACCGGTCAGTTGCGACGTGGCGATCCATCACCTGCATCTTTCGGAGATGGACATCGGCTATTTCGACAGCAACGCCCGTTTCGACCCGCCGCTGCGCTCGACGTGCGACCGCGATGCGCTGCGCGCCGCGGTCAGCGAAGGCCTGGCAGCGCTCTGTTCCGATCACACGCCGATTGATGCGGACGGCAAGCAACTGCCGTTTGCCAGCGCGCTGCCCGGGGCCATCGGTGTCGAGTTGCTGCTGCCGCTGACCCTGCTCTGGGCCGCACAGGCCAAGCTGCCGCTGCTGCCGGCGCTGGCGCGCATCACTGCCGACCCGGCCGCCATCCTGGGGCTGGACGCCGGCACGCTGAGCGTCGGCAGCCCGGCCGACATCTGTGTCTTCGACCCCGACGAGCCCTGGCGCGCCACCCCGGAGGCCCTGCGCAGCCAGGGCAGGAATACGCCCTTCCTGGGCTACGAATTGAGCGGTCGAGTACGCATGACGCTGATCGGCGGACGGATTGTCTTCGAAGCCTGAAACAGGCGGTCTCATCGCCGCTGCGCTGGCAGCGGCGGCCACTCAGCGGCCGAGCAGGCGCTGCGCGGTGTCTGCCGGCGGCGCACGCAGCAGGATGACCTTGCGCCGAGACGTCTGACCACTCTTCAGGTCGACTGCCGACTTTGGCAGACCCACCCGCTGCGCGACAAACTCGAGCAAGGCGGCGTTCGCCCGGCCTTCGATGGCCGGTGCCGCGAGACGGATTTTCAGCGCGTCACCGTACACGCCGGCGACTTCGTCACGCTTCGCTCCGGGCTGGACATGAACGATCAGGATGAGCCCGCCGGCGACCTCGCGCAGCCAGTCGACCACACCGTTCAGAGAAACATCAACAGCAGTTGCGCGACGACGATGGCGATCAGCGGCGACAGGTCGATCGAGCCGACCAAGGGCACGATGCGCTGGATCGGGCGGAGGACCGGCCGCGTCAGCTGCATCACCGGCTGCATCAAGGGTGAATAGGGGCTGACCCAGGAGAGGACGGCCTGCACGATCAACGCGCCGATCAGAAGGTAGAGGCTGAGGCGCAGGGTAGCCAGCAGGCCATGCCAGAAAAGCAGTGGCAACCAGGTCTGCGGCCCCCACTCTTCAGCAGGCCCGCGCAACAGGAACAGCGCGAGGGCAAAGATCACCTGCAGCAGATAAGCGGGCAGCAGACTCGCCAGGTCCAGACCATAGAGGCCCGGCAGGATCTTGCGCAGCGGTCGCACCAGCCAGTTGGTCAGGTCGACGACGAAAACGCCGAGCTGATTGTTGAAGGAGACGCGACAGGCCTGCATGTAGAAACGCAGCAGCAGGGCAACGCTCAGGAAAACCGTCAGCACGTCGAGCAGGAAGACACCGGCCTGGGCAATCATCAGCCATCCTTGCCGAGGAGTTCGCCCAACTCTCGGCCACGCGAGTTGGCCGCCAGCACCCCCGCGATGAAACCTTCCTTGACGCGGCGTTCCTCCATCGTCCGCAGCGCCGCCTCGGTGGTGCCGCCTTTCGAGGTGACGCGCTCACGCAGCACGCTGGCGGCTTCGCCGGACTGGGCGGCCAGCTTGGCCGCACCGAGCACGGTATCGATCGACAGCTGGCGCGCCTGCACGGGTGTCATTCCCAGTTCGCCCGCCGCCTGCTGCAAGGCCTCGATGAACAGGAAGACATAGGCCGGCCCGCTGCCCGAGATGGCAGTGACGGCGTCCATCTTGTCTTCATCGGCAATCCACAGGGTGCTGCCGACCGCCTGCAGGATACGCTCGGCCCCCAGTCGCTCGGCCATCGAGACTGCCACCATGGCGCACAAACCGGTGACGCCACAGCCAATCAGTGCCGGGGTATTGGGCATCGCGCGCACGATCTTGCCGTAACCTCCCAGCCAGCGTGAAACATCGGCCAGCCGCAGGCCGGCCGCGATGCTGATGATCAGTTGCTGCTTGAGATGCGCCAACAGCGGCAAACAGGCGTCGCGCATCTGTTGCGGTTTCACGGACAGCAGCAGCGCATCACAGTCCAGTGCCTGCACGCTCGGCGCTTCGTAACAGCGTACGCCGTAGGCCAGCCGAAGCTTGGCGCGCCCCTGCGCACCGAGCTCGATGACCGCGATGTCGCTCGCCACGAAGCCGGTCTTGAGCAGGCCGCCGATCAGCGCGTTGGCCATATTGCCACCGCCCAGGAAAGTGATCTTCATGTTCTCTCACCAAAAATTGCGGTGCCTACGCGCACCAGCGTTGCGCCCTCGGCAATGGCTGCCTCAAGGTCATGCGACATGCCCATCGAAAGTGTATCGAGCAACAAGCCATCGGCCTGCAACTGTTCGGAAAGTTCCCGCAAGCAGCAAAAGGCGCGCCGCTGCTCGCTGAAGTCGTCGCTCGCTGCGGGAAGGGTCATCAAACCGCGCAGCCGCAACTGCGGCAGGTGAGCCACCTCCTGCGCGAGATCCCGGAGCGCAGCGGGCGGAACGCCTCCCTTGCTGGCCTCGCCACTGACATTCACCTGCAGGCAGACCGACAAGGGCGAAAGACTCGCCGGACGTTGCCCGGAAAGCCGCTGCGCGATGCGCAGCTGATCCAGTGAATGTACCCAGTCGAAGGCCTCGGCCACCAGGCGCGTCTTGTTGGCCTGCAATGAACCGATGAAATGCCAGTCAAGCCCCCGGTCGTGCAGTTCGCCGATTTTCGCCAGGCCTTCCTGAACGTAATTCTCGCCAAAAGCCTGCTGGCCGGCGGCGGCCAGTTCGCCGACCTGAAGCGCGGGCCAGCCTTTGCTGACGGCAAGTAGCCGAACAGCCGCGGGATCACGGCGGTACTGCCGCGCAGCGCGGTCGATTCGCGCGCGAACGGCTTGCAGCCTGGCAGAAAGTGAGGTCATAATCGGGCGTTGCGCAGAGTCTTCGGAGTATAACACTGCGCCCCGTTTACCGCCCGAGGAGCGAACCGGATTGGACATCACCGAACTGCTGGCTTTCAGTGTCAAGAACAAGGCCTCCGACCTCCACCTGTCGGCCGGCCTGCCACCGATCATCCGGGTGAACGGCGACGTGCGGCGAATCAACCTGCCGGCCATGGAGCACAAGGATGTCCACGCCATGGTGTACGACATCATGAGCGACAGCCAGCGCAAGCAGTACGAAGACACGCGGGAATGCGATTTTTCCTTCGAGATTCCCAATCTGGCGCGTTTTCGCGTCAACGCCTTCGTCCAGAATCGCGGCGCCGGCGCCGTCTTCCGCACCATTCCCTCCAAGGTACTGACGCTCGAAGACCTCAATTGCCCGAAGATCTTCAAGGACATCTCCGATTACCCCCGCGGTATCGTTCTCGTCACCGGGCCGACCGGTTCAGGCAAATCGACCACCCTCGCGGCAATGATCAACCATGTCAATGAAAATGCCTACAGCCATATCCTGACCGTCGAGGATCCGATCGAGTTCGTCCACCAGTCGAAGAAATGTCTGATCAACCAGCGCGAAATCGGGCCCCACACGCTGTCTTTCCAGAATGCCCTGCGCTCGGCGCTGCGTGAAGACCCGGACGTCATTCTGGTGGGCGAGATGCGCGACCTCGAAACGATCCGCCTCGCCCTGACCGGAGCAGAAACCGGCCACCTGGTATTCGCTACCCTGCACACCTCGAGTGCCGCCAAGACCATCGACCGGATCATCGACGTCTTCCCGGCCGCCGAGAAGGAAATGGTCCGCTCGATGCTTTCGGAATCGCTGCGCGCAGTCATCTCGCAGACGCTGCTCAAGACCAAGGATGGTCAGGGAAGAGTCGCTGCGCACGAGGTGCTGATCGGTACCCCGGCGATTCGCAACCTGATCCGCGAAAACAAGGTGGCGCAAATGTACTCGTCGCTGCAGACCGGCCAGCAGTACGGGATGCAGACGCTCGATCAGTCTCTGGTCGAACTCGTCAAGCGCAATATCGTGTCGAACACCGAGGCACGCAGCAAGGCTGCCAACAAGGACGCCTTTCCCGGCCTTTAAGCCGGCTTAACGCACGGGAGGACAAGCGTGGAAAGTGATCAGGCGCTGAAGTTCATGCACGATTTACTGCGCCTGATGACGCAGAAAAATGGTTCCGACCTCTTCATCACGGCCAACTTTCCGCCGGCAATCAAGATCGACGGCAAGGTGGTGCCGGTGTCCGGTCAGGTGTTGCTGCCACAACATTCGGCCGAACTCGCGCGCTCGATCATGAACGACCGCCAGGCTTCCGAGTTCGAGGCGAGCAAGGAATGCAACTTCGCCATCTCACCGCCGGGAATTGGCCGCTTCAGGGTCAACGCGCTGGTCCAGCAGGGGCGGGTGGCGGTGGTCTGCCGGACGATCAACCTCTCGGTGCCGACCCTCGACGAGCTTGGCCTGCCCGCGGTACTCAAGGACATCGCGATGACCCTGCGCGGCCTGGTCATTTTTGTCGGTGGCACCGGCACCGGCAAAACGACCTCGCTGGCAGCGCTGGTCGATCACCGCAACCGCCATACGCAGGGTCACATCATCACCATCGAAGACCCGATCGAGTTCGTCCATGAGCACAAGAAATCGATCATCACCCAGCGCGAGATCGGGGTCGACACCGACAGTTGGGAAATCGCCCTGAGGAACACCCTGCGTCAGGCACCGAACGTGATCATGATGGGCGAAATCCGCGATCGAACCGCCATGGACTACGCCATCGCCTTTGCCGAAACAGGACACCTGTGCCTCGCCACACTGCATGCCAACAGCACTAACCAGGCGATCGACCGGATCATCAACTTCTTTCCCGAGGAGCGCCGCCATCAGTTGCTGATGGATCTTTCGCTCAATCTGCGGGCGCTGGTCTCACAGCGCCTGCTGCCGAAGAAGGATGGCAAGGGGCGGGTGCCGGCGATCGAGATCCTGCTCAATTCACCCCTGATCTCGGACCTCGTCTTCAAGGGCCAGGTGCAGGAAATCAAGGACGTCATGAAGCGGTCGCGCGAACTCGGCATGCAGACCTTCGACCAGGCGCTGTTCGACCTCCACGAGGAAGGCCAGATCACCTATACCGATGCCTTGCGCAACGCCGACTCGCTCAACGACCTGCGCCTGCAGATCAAGCTGCATGGCAAGGAATCGAAGGACCGCGACCTGACGGCCGGCATCGGCCACCTCGGTATCGTCTAGCGCGCTTTTGCGCGCGCCATCGAAGCGATACCGGCTAGGCCGGCGTGCGGTTGCTGCCGGCGACCATCCGGAATTCATAGAGGCGGCACTCGAGCGCACCGTTGAACAGCGGCGTCTTCCGGCTCGGAGTGAGGCGGACGAGTTTCGGCAGACGGGTGTCGGCGCTGATCAGGAAGCAGTTCCAGCCCGCGAAGCGACGCTTCAGCGCGCTGCCGAGCAGCGGGTAGAAGGCCGCCAGTTCTTCGTGGTCGGACACCCGCTCGCCGTAAGGCGGGTTGGTGATCAGGATGCCATGCTCGGCAGGAGCGTCGATTTGGAGCAGGTCGCCGGTGCTCAGGGTGACTGCCGGCAACAGTCCGGCACGGTCGAGGTTGGCCAGGGTCGCGCGGACGGCGACTGGCGAGAGGTCGCTGCCGAAGATCCCGGTCGCAGCCGTTGCCGTCTTTTCGTTGCTGCGGGCAGTCGCGAGCAGCTTCTCCCAAACGGCGGCGTCGAAATGACGAAGCTGCTGGAAAGCGAAATCCCGCCCGGCCCCCGGCGCCACGCCGAGAGCGATCTGTGCTGCCTCGAGCAGAAAGGTACCGCTGCCGCACATCGGGTCGAGCAGAGCGATACCTGGCTGCCAGCCGCTCAGACGCAGGATGCCGGCGGCCAGGTTCTCCTTCAGCGGCGCCTCCACGGTCTTCTGACGAAAACCGCGCTGATACAGCGGTGCGCCCGAGGTATCGAGATAGAGCGTGCATTCGCTGCTGCTGATGAAGCCGTGCACCCGCACCCGCGGCTGGCGGGTATCGACACTCGGGCGAGTCCCGGCATCCCGGCGGAAGCGATCACAGACGGCGTCCTTGATGCGCAGGGCAACAAAGTCGATGCTTTTCAGCGGACACCTGGCGGCGTTCACGTCCACCCGAATCGTCTGCTCGGGAGCAAACCACTGTGGCCAGGAAGTTTCCATGGCCAGGCGGTAGATGTCGTCTTCCGTGGCATAGGGCCCCTGTGCCACCCGCCAGAGAATCCGCGTCGCAATTCGCGAGTGGAGGTTGGCGCGATAACAGGTCGTCCAGTCAGCGACGAAATGCACGCCGCCGAAGATCTGATCGAGGCTGCGTGCACCGGCTGCAGCGAGGTCTTCGGCCAGCAACGGCTCGAGTCCGCGAGGGCAGCTTGCAAAAAAAGTTTCCACGGTTCGTATCCTGGCAGGTGAACTAGAACGGTTTGACAACGGCAAGATAGGTGACCACCAGCAGGACGAGGACCGGCATTTCATTGAACCAGCGGTACCAGACGTGACTGTGCGTGTTGCGCCCGGCCCGGAAGGCCTGGAGGAGGCGACCACAATACGCATGATAAGCAGCGAGGACGATGACCAGCGCCGTCTTGGCGTGCAGCCAGCCGCCGGCGAAGCCGAAACCCAGCCACAGCCACAAGCCCAGAGCGATCGCCAGGAAGCCGATCGGGGTCATGAAGCGGAAGAGTTTGCCGGCCATCAGCAGCAGGCGCTCACGTTCGGCGGCGCTCTCCGGTGGCACCATGGCAAGATTGACGAAAATTCGCGGCAGGTAGAAGAGACCGGCAAACCAGCTGACCACCATCCACAGATGCAGCACCTTGACGATCAACACGGGCGACTCCTTTCGTTCAGGGCGGCGGCGACGCCGTCCTCGACCCTGGCATAGCGCAGCCTGGCGCGAAATTCCCGCTTGACGCGCTGGTTGAGCAGCCGGCGGGACTCGTTCATGAACGAGAGTTGCAGCGGCGACAGCTGCTCTTCGGCCTGCCGGCGGGACAGGCGAGGCACCCTGGGCAGACCGAAGCGATCGGCAACGAGATCGAAATAGTCGCCCATCCTGATCTGTGAATCGTCGGTCGCATTATAGGTGCGGTTGCTGCGTCCGTAGCGAAGTGCCGCACAGGTCAACATCGCGAGGTCATCGGCGTGAATATGGTTGGTGTACACGTCGTCGCCTGCGCACAGCGCCGGGGTTCCCTTCTGCAGACGGTCGAGCGGCAGGCGATCGGCCGCATAGATGCCTGGCGCGCGCAGGATACTGACGACCACTCCCCGGTGACGGCCAAAAGCCCGCAGCTGGCGCTCGGCATCAGCTCGGCGACAAGCGCGCGCGGTCGCCGGACGAAGCGTGCGTGTCTCGTCAACCAGCGCCCCGGCACAATCGCCATAGACCCCGCTGGTGCTTATATAGACGATTCGCTGTGGTAGACTCGCGCCGCGGGCCAGCGCAGCAAGCAGCCAACGGGTCCGCGGATCACGCCCGCCGACCGATCGGCTGTCGGCGGCCGGAGGCGGGGCCAGATGGACGACGAGTTCGGCAAGACCGACAATGCGCTGCAGGCTGGCGGGCTGATCGAGATCAGCCAGCACCGGTCGGGCACCATTCTCGCGCCAGAAAGCGCATTGTTCCGGGTCCCGCACGAGCGCGAAGACACGGTAATGGCCAAGCAGAAGAGGCAGCAGTCGGCGCGCAATATCACCGCAACCAACGATCAATAGTTTTTGCACGCGGCCATTTTACCGGATTAGGACATCAGCGGAGATGCAATGGGTTTTCAGGTCAGAGTTCACCCCAGTCAGCACAGCTTCCAGGCCGAGCCTGACGAGACGATTCTCGATGCCGCGCTGCGGCAGGGCTTGAGTCTGCCGTACGGCTGCCGCAATGGCGTCTGTGGCACTTGTCGAGGCAGGGTCCTGGCCGGTGAGGTGGCGCACGGCAGGACCTCGCCTGAGGTTCTCGCCGAAGCCGATCGCCAGGCAGGCTTTGCCCTCTTTTGCTCCGCCATGGCGAGAAGCGAGCTGTCGATCGAGAGCAGGGAGGTTCGCTCGCTCGATGACCTTCCGGTCAGGACCTTGCCGGCGCGGGTGCAGAAAATGACCCGCGCAGCACCGGAGGTGATGATCGTCGAAGTCAAGCTGCCAGCCAATGAGCGCCTGCAGTTCCTCGCCGGCCAATACGTCGATATCCTGCTCAAGGAAGGCCGACGCCGCTCGTTCTCGCTCGCCAACCCGCCACACGCAGACGCCTTTCTGCAGTTTCACGTCCGCCAGGTACCCGGCGGCCAGTTCACCCGTCACGTTTTCGAGACCATGCGGGAACGCGACATTCTGCGCCTGCGTGGCCCGCACGGCAGCTTCTTCCTGCGCGAGGATTCCCGCAAACCGATGCTGCTGGTCGCCGGTGGCACCGGCTTCGCGCCGATCAAGGCGATCGTCGAGCACGCCATTGCCGAAGGCAACGAAAGACCGATGCACGTCTACTGGGGGGGGCGCGGTCGCGCCGACCTCTACCTGCTCGCGCTGGCCGAACAGTGGCCGGTCGACCATCCCGAACTGCATTTCACCCCGGTCCTCTCCGATTCGCCGGCCAGCGAAGACTGGCCGGGGCGCCGTGGCCTGGCGCATGTCGTGGCGATGGCCGATCATCCCGACCTCTCCGGTCATCAGGCCTACGTCTGCGGCTCACCGGCAATGGTCGCCGCCGCCAGGCGGGATTTCGTCACGCGCTGCCAGTTGCCGCCGGAGGAGTTCTTTGCCGACGCCTTCGATTATGCTGCCGATACGCTCACCGCGATCGAGGCGAGCGACCTTTCCGACAGCCGGATGGCCGCCGATGAATGAGGTTTTCATGTCCCGCCAGCCACTGGTCAATCGCCAGAGCAGGATCATCGCCACGCGCCTGACGCTCCATCTCGAAGACCGGGGCGGCATGCCGGATGCCGTGAACGCGCTCGATGCACTGGCGGACGCCTGGCCGCGGGGAGATAAACCGGTCTTCGTCAGTTGCGGCGAGAGTCGCTGCGATGCGAGCCTGCTCGACTGGACGACGCCCGCCAACGCGACCATCGAACTGCCGGCCGCAGCGCTGCTCGGCGCGCAGGGGCCAGCCCTGATCGCCGCCCTGCAGACCTGGCAACCCGCACTCTGCCTGCACTTCGATGCCGAGGCAGCGCAGGCGCTGGCGACCGGCGTGCCGTGCCGTTTCATCGGCTTCGACAGCCGCCGTTTCACCCTCGCCCAACTCAAGCTGCTGGCGGCCCGGACCCGATCGTACGGCATCGGTATCGCTTTCAATGTCGCCACCGCGGCCGATTTTCGGGCCTGCCTGGATGCCGGGCTGACCGCCGCCGCCGGGTGGTTTTTCACCTCGCCGGCCAGCGTGCCGGCGAAGAAAGTGCTCAATCCCGGACAGGCGAACATCATCCGGGTACTCAACCTGGTGCGCAAGAATGCCGAAATCCGGGAGATCGAAGCCGCACTGAAGCAGGATGTAGCCTTGTCGTACAAGCTCCTGCGCTATATCAACTCCGCCGGGTTTGGCCTCTCATGCGAGATTCAGTCGTTTCGCCATGCCGTCAGCATGCTTGGCTACGACCGCCTGAACCGCTGGTTGTCGCTCTTGCTGGCGTCGGCAAGCAAGGATCCGATGGCTCCGGCATTGATGTACACGGCCCTCCTCAGAGCCCGCTTGATGGAGTTGCTGGCCACCGGCCTGGTCGACAAGTCGGAGTACGACAACCTGTTCATCACCGGTGCTTTCTCGCTGCTCGATGCGGTACTCGGCGTCAGCATGGAACAGGTCCTCGAGGCGATGCGTCTGCCCGAACCGATCTGCGACGCCCTGCTGGGTAACGGCGGCCGTTATCAGCCCTTCCTCGAACTCGCGCTGGCAAGCGAGGGGGAAGACGGGCAGTCGATCGCCGAGCAGGCCGCGATGCTTGGCCTGACCGCGGCGCAATTCAACCGGGCGCAGGTGCAGGCGCTGTCGTTTGCCGATGCAATGGAGTTCTAGAAGCCGCTATTCGCCGAGATAGGCGGCGCGCACCTTGGGGTCGGCAAGCAGCCTGTTCGACTCGTCGGTCACCGTGATCTCGCCGCTTTCCATGACGTAGCCGCGCTGGCTGACCTCGAGCGCCAGTTTGGCATTCTGCTCGACGAGCAGAACGGTCATCCCCTCGCTCGCTACCGTCCGAATCACCTCGAAGATTTTCTGCACCATGATCGGTGCGAGTCCCATCGACGGTTCGTCGAGCAGCATCAGCCGAGGTTTGCTCATCAGCGCCCGGCCGATGGCCAGCATCTGTTGCTCGCCACCCGAAAGGGTCCCCGCCACCTGCTGTGCCCGTTCCTTGAGGCGCGGAAACAGCCCGAGGACGTGTTCGAGGTCGCGCTCGACAGCCCCCTTGTCATTGCGTGCGTAAGCCCCCATGCGCAGGTTCTCGAGACTGGTCATGCGCGGGAAGACTCCCCTGCCCTCGGGCACCAGTGCAATCCCCTCGCCAACCAACTGGTGGGGCGGCAAACTCAGAAGTTCCTTGCCGCAATAGCGGACGCTGCCGCCGGCGGGATCGAGCAGGCGCGAGAGGGCCCGCAGGGTGCTGCTCTTGCCGGCGCCGTTGGCCCCGATCAGCGCCACCATCTCACCTTCGTTGACATGAAAGGTGATCCCCCGGACGGCCTGAATACCCCCGTAGGAAACGCGCAATCCATTGACTTCTAACATGATTCGTCCGTTCCCTCAAGCCACCGAGCCACCGAGGTAGGCCTCGATGACGCGGGAATCCTTCTGTACCACAGCCGGTACGTCCTCACAGATCTTTTCGCCGTAGTCGAGCACCGCCACCCGCCCACAAAGGCCCATCACCAGCTTGACGTCATGCTCGATCAGCAGGACCGTCACGCCATCGCGGCAGATGCCCTCGACGAGCAGGCGCAGGGCCTCGGTTTCGGTGCCGTTCATTCCCGCCGCGGGCTCATCGAGCGCCAGCAGTTTGGGCTCGGTCGCCAGCGCACGGGCGATCTCGAGGCGCCGCTGATCACCGTAGGAAAGATGCCTCGCATAGTCGTGTGCGCGCTCGTGGATGCCCACATAATGCAGCAGTTCCTGGGCCCGGCGAGCAATCGCCGCTTCTTCGCTGCGCGTCGCCCGATTGCGGGCGATGGCGCCAAAGACCCCGGCCTGCGTGCGCAGATGGCGTCCGATCATGACGTTCTCGATGGCCGTCATGTTGCCGAACAGGCGAATGTTCTGAAAGGTGCGGGCAATGCCGGCTTCGGCCGCCTTGTGGGGCGCGTCGGCGGTGAGGCGGGTGCCATCGAAAACGAAATGGCCACTCTCGTTCTTGTAGAGTCCGGTCAGGCAGTTGAAAAAAGTCGTCTTGCCGGCGCCATTGGGCCCGATCAGGCCGTAGATCTCGCCGCGGCGAATGGTCAGCGAAACATCATGCAAGGCCTTGACGCCGCCGAAGTGCTTGGCCACCGAGTGCGCTTCGAGAAGAATCTGGTGTTCACTCATCAATCGGTAACCTCGGCAAGTTCGCGACGACGCAGCGACGACGGCCACAGGCCGGCCGGACGGAAGCGCATGACAAGCACCAGCGCGAGGCCGAAAATGAGCATCCGCAGGCTCTCCGGGTCAATGATCATGCGCCCGAAGACAGCTCGCTGTAGCGGCTCGATGCCATAGCGCAAGGCTTCGGGCAGGCCGGTCAACAGGATGGCGCCGAGGATCACGCCAGGGATATGTCCCATGCCGCCGAGAACGACCATCGCCAGGATGGTGATCGATTCCATCAGCGAGAAGCTCTCGGGGCTGACGAAACCCTGCATCGCGGCAAAAACGCCGCCGGCGACGCCGCCGAACGAGGCGCCCATGGCAAAGGCCAGCAATTTGATGTTGCGCGTATTGATGCCGCAGGCCTTGGCTGCCACCTCGTCCTCGCGGATCGCCTGCCAGGCGCGACCAATGCGCGAATCCTGCAGGCGGATGTTCACCAGAATCACCAGGATGGCGAGGGCAACGAGCAGAAAGTAGTACTTCTGCGGCCCGGAGACAGAGACGCCGAGAATGCTACTGGTCTGGGCAAAGGAAAAATCGCCGATCCGGATGGGGTCGATCAGGGTGATCCCCTGCGCACCATTGGTGACATTGATCGGCGCGTTGAGATTGTTCATGAAGATGCGGATGATCTCGCCGAATCCCAGAGTGACGATCGCGAGATAATCTCCTCGCAGCTTGAGTGTCGGCGCCCCGAGCAGGACGCCGAAAAGGCAGGCGACTGCCGCGCCAATCGGCAGAATCACCCAGAACGGCAGGTGCAGACCGAAATGTGGCGACGCCAGCAGGGCGTAGGCGTAGGCGCCGACCGCGTAGAAAGCGACGTAACCGAGGTCGAGCAATCCGGCGTAGCCGACGACGATATTCAGGCCAAGCGCCAGGAATATGTAAAGAATCGCGAAATTGGCAATTCGCACCCAGGCCTGTCCAGCCAGGGCGGCAACGAAAGGCAGCGCGACCAGGGCCACCGTGAGCAACAACAGGCCCAGCCAGTGCCGTTGCCAGGAAGCAGGCTTTCCGACCCGATTGTTCATGCACGATCTCCCGTACGTTCGCCAAACAGCCCCGAAGGACGAAACATCAACACGATGATCAGCACGATGAAGGCAAAAATGTCCTGATAGTGACTGCCGAGGAAGTCGCCGGTCAGGTCGCCGATGTAGCCGGCACCCAGCGCCTCGATGAGGCCGAGCAGCAGGCCACCGGCCATCGCTCCGCCGAGATTGCCGATGCCACCGAGCACCGCCGCCGTGAAGGCCTTGAGACCGAGCATGAAACCCATCTGGTAATGCGCGATCTCGTAGTACGAACCGACCATGCAGCCGGCGACCGCCCCCAGCGCGGAGCCGATGACGAAGGCCATGGCGATCACCCGGTTGATATCGACGCCCATCAGCGAGGCGACGTGCGGGTTCTGTGCCGTCGCCCGCATGGCCATGCCGATGCGCGTGCGATGAACCAGGTAGATCAGACCGAGCATCACGAGAGCGGCAATCGAGACGATCGCGACCTGTACGTTGGTGAAACTCGCGCCACCGAGTTCGTAAATTTCCTTGCTGATCATCGGCGGGAAAGTGATGTAATTCCGGCCCCAGATGATCATCGCCACATTCTGCAGGACGATCGACATGCCGATCGCCGTGATCAGCGGCGTCAGCCGCGGCGCATGCCGCAGCGGGCGGTAGGCAACGCGCTCGAGGAACCAGCCGAGGACCATGCAGACCACCACGGAAATCAGCAGACCGATGCCAAGAATCACCAGCGGCGGCATGCCGGAACCGGCGAGAGAAACGATGACGGTGAATGCCACCATCGTGCCAATCATGACGACTTCGCCATGGGCGAAGTTGATCAGGCCGATGATCCCGTACACCATCGTGTAACCGAGCGCGACGAGGGCGTATACGGCGCCCAGAGTGAGGCCGTTGATCAACTGCTGGAGAAGCGTATCCATGCTGAGACTTTCCGCAACAAGGTGCCTGTGGTGAACCGTATCCTCCGACTCATGGCACCAAAGGGATGGCCGGCAGCGAGCCAGACCCGGCGGCCCGGCTGCTGCTGAGCAGATGCGGATGCAGAAAAAGTGAGGGAATGCGCAGGCATTCCCTCGTGACCGGAAATCTTACTTCTTGGCTTCCGCAGCGGGGGCTGCGGCGGCCGGTGCGGCGGCATCGGCGGCGGCCGGTGCAGGAGCTGCGGCCGGTGCAGGGGCTGCGGCCGCAACAGTCGTGCCGCCCTCCGACTTCAGCGTCACGAGTTTGCCGTCCTTGATTTCGAAGACAGTGATCGCGCCGTTCTTGATGTCGCCCTTTTCGTCGAACTCGATCCGCCCGGTAACGCCGTCGTAGGAGGTCTTGCCCACTTCCGGCAGGTACTTGACCGGGTCTGCCGAATTGGCACGCTTCATGGCGTCGACCAGAACCATCACTGCGTCATAGCTGTAAGGCGAGTAGATCTGGATCTGGCCATACTTCTTGCTGAAGTCTTCGACAAATTTCTGACCATTCGGGAGTTTGTCGACCGGCAGGCCTGCCTGCGTGCAGATGACGCCTTCGGACGCCGGACCGGCCAGCTTGATCAGTTCCGGCGAGCAACCGCCGTCCCCGGTGGTGAATTTGGACTGAATGCCCAGTTCCTTGATCTGCTTGAGCATCGGCCCACCGATCGCATCCATGCCGCCGAGGAAGATCACGTCAGGCTTCTTGGCCTTGATCTTGGTCAGAATGGCCTTGAAGTCGGTCGCCTTGTCGGTCGTGAACTCGCGTGCGACGATCGTCGCGCCGCCGGCCTTGGCGGCCTTTTCGACCTCGTCGGCCAATCCCTGACCATAGGCCGTGCGGTCGTCGATGATCGCAATCTTCTTGGCGCCCATGTCCTTGACGGCATAGGTGCCGACCACCGAGCCCTGCTGGATGTCGTTGGCCATCACGCGGAAGGTGGTATTGAACCCTTGCTGGGTGTACTTCGGATTGGTGGCCGAAGGCGAGATCTGCGGCAGACCGGCCTGGTTGTAGATTGCCGAAGCGGGAATCGTCGTCCCCGAGTTGAGGTGACCGACAACCCCGGCGACCTTGGCGTCGACCAGCTTCTGGGCGACGACGGTGCCGACCTTCGGGTCCGCCTGATCGTCCTCGCCGAGCAGTTCGAACTTGACAAGCTGTCCGCCAATCTCGATCTTCAGGGCATTGGCATCCTCGATGGCGAGGCGGGCGCCGTTTTCGTTGTCCTTGCCGAGGTGGGCGATCGGGCCGGTCAGCGGTGCAACGTGACCGATCCTCACCACCATCTCGGGCTTCGCTGCCGGTACAGGTGCTGCAGCCGGTGCAGGTGCGGCCGCTTTCGGCTCTTCCTTCTTGCCGCAGCCGATGACGGCCAGCGAAGCAGCCATAACGACCAGTACACCGGGAATACGCAAATGGTTCATGAACGGGATCTCCAATATTGTGTTTGTACGGGGCTAACGAACGGGCGATTGTCCAAGCACCTCAGGGCCTTGTCAACATGCACATGCTCCGGGCGGCCGCCGATCCGGGTGCCTGGCTGGTCCGAAAACGGAAAAACCGGCACTTGGCCGGTTTTTTCCTTGCTCGGAGATCACTTCAGGCTGAGAATCCACTTCACCAGCTTGGTCGCCTCATCGGGCTTGACGGATGGATTCGGCGGCATGGGCACCGGACCCCAGACGCCCTTGCCGCCCTTGATGACCTTCTCGGCGAGCATGGGCTCGTCCTTGGCCGTGTACTTCTTGGCCACATCCTTGTATGACGGGCCGACAACCTTCTTGTCCACCGCGTGACAAGCCAGACAGCCCTTGGACTTGGCCAGCGCTTCATCAGCCTGGACCGCCCCGGCGGACATCACACCGGCCGCCGCCAGCAGGTACGCGTAGATTGCTTTCATGTTCTTGCTCCGTTCTGATTAGGGGTTTGCAACAGGTGGATACTATTTCAGTTTGACCGGCTTGGAAAGGCTTGATCCATTCGGCCGAGACGACGCGCGACACTTCAGGGTCAACGCCGCTGCCGGTCGATCGTTGACAGCCCGCACGACAGTCTTTGCCTGGGGTAACGGGAGCCGCCGACGCAGCGACCCCGGTCGGCGGCTGACCGAAAACACTCGCCAGGCATCAGCGCCGCTGCCACTGAGCGAGGTCGCGTACCGCGCCGGTCGCCGCCGAGGTGGCCATCAGGGCGTAAGCCTGCAATGCCTTCGAGACCGCCCGCTGGCGCGGGGCTGCCGGCCGCCAGCCGGCGTCTGCGCGGCCATCCATCAGCGTCCGACGCCTGGCGAGCTCGGCATCGGCGATGGCGAGATGAATACGCCGCTCCGGAATGTCGATCTCGATCATGTCCCCTTCTTCAATCAGGCCGATCGCACCGCCTTCAGCCGCTTCCGGGGAAGCGTGGCCGATCGACAGCCCCGAGGTGCCGCCGGAAAAACGGCCATCGGTGAGTAGCGCGCAGACCTTGCCCAGCCCTTTGGACTTCAGGTAGGAGGTGGGATAGAGCATCTCCTGCATGCCCGGCCCGCCTTTCGGACCTTCGTAGCGAATCACGACCACCTCGCCTCCCCTGACCTGATCGCCGAGGATCGCCTGTACCGCATCGTCCTGGCTCTCGAACACCCGTGCCTTGCCGGTGAACCGCCAGATGCTGGGGTCGACGCCAGCGGTCTTGACGATGCAGCCATCGCTCGCGATATTGCCGTAGAGCACGGCGAGGCCACCCTCCTGCGAGTAGGCGTTCGCCTGGTCACGAATGCAGCCCCCGGCGCGATCAAGATCGAGCGCCGGGTAACGCCGGTTCTGCGAGAAGGCCGTCTGGCTCGGAATGCCTCCCGGCGCTGCCTGGTAGAACGTATGCACCTGCGGATCCTGCGTGCGCATCACGTCCCAGTGGTCGATCGCTTCTCCCAGGGTTCGCGCATGCACCGTCGGCAGGTCGCGATGCAGCAGACCGGCGCGGTCGAGTTCGCCGAGAATGGCGAAGATTCCGCCGGCCCGATGCACGTCCTCCATGTGGTAGTCAGGAGTCGCCGGCGCCACCTTGGCCAGACACGGGACCCGGCGCGAGATGCGGTCGATGTCGTCCATCGTGAAGTTCACACCCCCCTCCTGCGCCGCTGCCAGGATGTGCAACACCGTGTTCGTCGAGCCGCCCATCGACACGTCGAGCGTCATTGCGTTCTCGAAGGCCGCGAAACTGCCGATGGCGCGCGGCAGCACCGAGGCGTCGTCCTGCTCGTAATGGCGACGGCAGAGTTCGACGATCTGTCGGCCGGCGTCGAGAAACAGCTGCCGGCGATCGGCATGGGTCGCCAGCAGGCTGCCGTTGCCGGGCAGCGAAAAGCCCAGGGCCTCGGTCAGACAGTTCATCGAGTTGGCGGTAAACATGCCGGAGCACGAGCCACAGGTCGGGCATGCCGAACGTTCGAAGGTATCGACCTCGTCGTCGGAACAGTTGCTGTCGCCGCCCTTGACCATCGCATCGACGAGGTCGACCGCAATCACCTTGCCCCCCCACTTCACCTTGCCGGCTTCCATCGGGCCACCGGAAACAAAGATCGTCGGAATATTGACCCGCATCGCCGCCATCAGCATGCCAGGGGTGATCTTGTCGCAGTTGGAGATGCAGACCATGGCATCGGCGCAGTGGGCGTTGACCATGTACTCGACCGAGTCGGCGATCAGGTCACGCGAAGGGAGCGAATAGAGCATGCCGTCGTGCCCCATGGCGATCCCGTCGTCGATGGCAATGGTGTTGAATTCCCTGGCGACGCCGCCGGCCACCTCGATCTCGCGCGCCACCAGCTGTCCCAGATCCTTGAGGTGCACATGCCCCGGAACGAACTGCGTGAAGGAATTGACGACGGCAATGATCGGTTTGCCGAAATCGCCGTCCTGCATGCCTGTGGCCCGCCACAGCGCGCGTGCACCCGCCATGTTGCGGCCGTGGGTCGAGGTGCGTGAACGATAGTGCGGCATGACAGATCTCCAATCCAGAACACGCCCGAAGGTGGCGAGATATAATGCGGATTCTATCCGAAAGCCTCTGAGGTGTTGCTGCCGTGTTGATCCATCCGCAGTTCGACCCGGTCGCGATTTCGCTCGGTCCGCTGAGCGTTCACTGGTACGGGCTGATGTACCTGCTCGCCTTTCTCCAGTTCTGGTGGCTTGGCCGGCACCGAATCCTCGGCCATAGAGGCCTGGTGCAAGCCGGCTGGACGCTTCGCCAGCTTGATGACCTGCTGTTCTACGGAGTTCTCGGCGTCATCGTCGGGGGGCGTCTGGGCCAGGTGCTGTTCTACGAACCGGCCTACTACCTCGCCCATCCGCTGCAGATCATGGCCATCTGGCGCGGCGGCATGTCGTTTCACGGCGGCCTGCTCGGCGTGCTGATCGCGATGTGGCTGTACGCCCGGAAAAACGACCGCCACTGGCTGGAAATCACTGATTTCATTGCGCCGCTGGTGCCGCTTGGACTCGCCGCCGGACGCATCGGCAACTTCATCAATGGCGAATTGTGGGGTCGCCCGGCGGATCCCTCCTTACCCTGGGCAATGGTTTTTCCCTGGGTCGACAATCTGCCGCGTCACCCCTCCCAACTCTATCAGGCCGGCCTCGAAGGCCTCACGCTGTTCTTCATCCTGTGGCTCTATTCCCGCCGGCAGCGGCCGCTCGGGGCGGTTTCCGGCGTCTTTCTGATCGGCTACGGCTGCCTGCGCTGGAGCGCCGAGTATTTTCGTTCGCCGGATGCGGGAATCTTCGGTCTTTCATACGCTGTCAGCATGGGGCAGTGGCTATCTTTGCCGATGATTGTCGGCGGCATTCTTTTTGTCATGTACGCGGACCGCCGGCAGCGCTGAAGCGAAGCATCGTCGGCTGCGAGAGAGGAGGAGCAAGGAATGGCTGAAGGCATCGTTGTGCGAGGGCTGCGCCGGGTGCGCACGTTGCTCGCCGAAGGGGGCGCTCCGCGCCGACTCGATGGCAGACAGTTGGCGCGCGTGCGTGACCTGCTGCATGAATGCGCGAGCGGCATCGGCGGCGAAATATCGGCCCGCCAGCGGGCGGTCCGGCTGGCCGAAACCTACCTGCGGCTCGACGACGAGGGTCGGGCGACCTTCCTGCGCATCATCGCCAGCGAATTCGGGCCCGATCCGCAACAGGTCGCCAGCGCGCATGCCGCTTATCAGGCGGCGCTCGGCAGCGACGCGCAATGGCCCGCCGAGTCGGCCCTGCGCAACGCCCTGCGGGCGTCTCGCCTGCGCATCCTGACGCAATTCAACACCTTGCCCGAAGGGGTCAAGTTTCTCGTCGACCTGCGTGCCGACCTGCTGCGTTTCGTGCACACGGACGCCGCCCTGCAGTCACTCGACCGGGAACTCGAACTGCGCTTGAGCGCCTGGTTCGACGTCGGTTTTCTCGAGCTGCAGCGCATCACCTGGAACTCACCGGCCGCCTTGCTCGAAAGGCTGATCGCCTACGAAGCGGTGCACGAGATCCGTTCGTGGAGCGATCTCAAGAACCGCCTTGATTCCGATCGTCGCTGCTACGCCTTTTTTCATCCCCGGATGCCCATGGAGCCGCTGATCTTCGTCGAGGTGGCGCTCACCGACCATCTTGCCGACAACGTGCAGACCCTGCTCGACGAGCATGCGCCACTGTTCGATGCCCAGCGGGCAAGCACGGCGATCTTCTACTCGATCTCCAACACCCAGGCGGGACTCAGGGGCGTGTCCTTCGGCAATTTTCTGCTCAAGCGGGTGGTCGACGATCTCAAGCGGGATTACCCGCGCCTGCTCAGCTTTGCCACCCTCTCGCCGCTGCCCTCGTTCCGGCGCTGGGCCGAAAAGACCCCGCAAGCCTGGGAGCAGGCGTTCGGCAACGCCGACCTCGAACGAATCAGACGCCATCTGCAGCCCGACATGCCGCCGCCGTCCGAGGCCAGCGAACTTGCCAGACTGCTTGCCGACGATCGCTGGGCAAGTCACGATCGCCTCGCGCGCGCACTGCAACACGGCCTGACTCGCCTCGCTGCGCGTTACCTGCTGGCGACCGACAAACACGGACGACCTTGTGACCCGGTCGCTCGTTTCCACCTCGGCAACGGCGCGCGCATCGAACGTCTCAACTACCTTGCCGACACCTCGACCCGCGGCTGGCAGCAATCCTACGGGCTGATGGTCAACTATCTCTACGACCCTGATACCATCGAAGCCAACGTCGAAGCTTTTTCGCGCAGCGGCGAGATTGCCGTCGCTGCAGCCATCCGTCGTTCTGCCCGTGACTGAGACTTGCGGGCAGAACATTTTTCGCTCCTGTCAAAGAAAGAACCGCATATGAACGAACGTCCTTTCAAGGTCCTCGGCATTCAGCAGATCGCCATCGGCGGCCCGGACAAGATGAAACTGCGTCAACTCTGGGTCGACATGCTCGGGCTCGAAATCACTGGCAACTTCGTCAGCGAACGTGAAAATGTCGACGAGGACATCGCCGCCATGGGTAAAGGCCCGTTCAAGGTCGAAGTCGACCTGATGCAGCCCGTCGATCCCGAAAAGAAGCCCGCGGTGCATGCAACGCCGCTCAATCACGTCGGCCTGTGGATCGACGACCTGCCGAGGGCGGTCGAGTGGCTTGCCGCCAACGGCGTCCGCTTCGCGCCTGGCGGCATCCGCAAGGGCGCTGCCGGCTTTGACATCACCTTCCTGCATCCAAAGGCGAATGCCGAATTCCCGATTGCCGGCGAAGGGGTGCTGATCGAACTGGTGCAGGCGCCGTCCGAAGTGATCGACGCTTTCGCCCGGCTGGCGTAAGCGCAAACCTCGCGCAGCCTCTTGCCCGGGCACGGGCTGCGCGAGAGGGTTCGCTGCACCGGCGAGCGGCTCCGTTTTCCATTTGGCAGTCCCTCTTTCCGCAAACGATTCCCCTTCCTCCTTGCTGCTCGCTGACCGATGCCTCCCACACGGTCAAGGTTCTCTTGCACGTTTCGTGCACTTAATTGTTCTTTTCTGCGGAAAAATGGACGATAATTCGCAACCCGGAGTATTCCGGCGCAAAGAGGAAACGAACCATGCCCACAACTCAGGACAGCAGCGGATTCTTGAGTCTCGCAGACAACGACTTTCAGTCCGTCAGCGGGATCGACGAGCGCCGAAATGCCTTGCCTGCGAACGCGCCAGTGGCCTTCTTTTCATCTTTTACCAGTTCTCAGCCACACCAAGGAGGCATCAATGAGTGAAGTCACAGCCGTGCAAGAAGAAGTCGTTCCGGAAAACAATCAAGTCGATAGCGGCAGTGTAAGTGTCGAACAAGCCGAGGCTCCGCCCGCGGCGCCGGTCAAGACCGGGCCCAAGACGGTCGCCAAGGCAGCCGGCAAGAGCAGTGAACAGAAAACGACGCTGAAGAAGGAAACGGCCAAGGAAACCGCCAAGGAAACCGCCAAGACCAAGGCCCTGAAGACGGGCAAAGGCAAGACGGCAGAAGCGGCAACCGCCCCCCCGGCGCCGGTGAATCTGAACCAGATCAACACCGTTCGCAAGCCACCGCTGAAGACCAAGGACTACGAAAGCACGCTGGCAAAACTGCAGATCGAACTGGTGAAGCTCCAGGAGTGGATCAAATTCAAGAAGCTCAAGGTCGTCGTCCTGTTCGAAGGCCGCGACGCCGCCGGCAAGGGCGGCACCATCAAGCGCATCACCGAAAGTCTCAGCCCGCGCGTGACCCGGGTGGCCGCACTGCCGGCACCCACCGACCGCGAGCAGACCCAGTGGTATTTCCAGCGCTACGTCCAGCATCTCCCGGCGGGCGGCGAAATGGTTCTCTTCGATCGCAGCTGGTATAACCGGGCCGGTGTCGAGCGCGTGATGGGTTTCTGTAGTGAAGAAGAGTATCGCGAGTATCTTCGCACCTGCCCGGAATTCGAGCGCATGCTCGTCCGTAGCGGCATCATCCTGATCAAGTACTGGTTCTCGGTGAGCAACGAGGAGCAGGAACGTCGTTTCCAGAAACGCATCTTCCATCCGGAAAAGCACTGGAAACTCAGCCCGATGGATCTCGAATCACGCGCCCGCTGGGTCGAATACTCGAAGGCCAAGGATGCCATGTTCGCGCATACCGACATCAAGCAGGCTCCCTGGTTTGTCGTCGATGGTGACGACAAGAAGCGCGCCCGCCTGAACGTCATCACCCACCTGCTGAACATGATCGACTACGAAGACCTGACGCCGCAGCCGATCGTCCTGCCACCCCGTCAGGACGAAGGCGGTTATGTCCGGCCGCCGATCACGGACCAGACCTTCATTCCGGAAGTGTACTGAACTGCTGAGCGAAGCGGCGCCAGCGCGGCGCTGCCCCGGAAACCGCAAAACCCCGCCATGGCGGGGTTTTTGTTTGCCGGTCGGTAGTTGTCAAACAGCAATTGACTTGCGGCCTTCGGATTTCTCCGCAAGTGAGGGGAAATCCCCTCGGCGCAAAGGGTATCTCAAGAAGGGGGCAAGTGATCAATTGTCTGACGAGGGCGCCGCCTGGCAAGGACAGCCGTCACTTCCCGCTGCAGGTGCGTCGTCCATCGGCCTGCGTCTGCCGCCCGAGCGCCAGGGCAAACGCTCAGAGCTGATACTCCTCATCCGGCCGGGCGCCGGCCATCGCCATATCGACCGCCTTTTTTGTCAGATGCGAAGCGAACAGCTCGATGAAATCGTACTCGTAGCGACGGATGTGCGTGCCGCGACGCAAGCCGATGCGGGTCGTGTTCGAGCCGAACAGGTGCTCGGCGGGCATCGCCTGCAGGCCAACATCGCGCCCCGGGTCAAATGCCATGCGGGCGATGATTCCCAGCCCCAGACCGAGGCTGACGTAGGTCTTGATGACGTCGGCGTCGATCGCGCTGAGCACCACGTTGGGCGTCAGCTGTGCGATTTCGAAGGCCTTGTTGATCCGTGAGCGACCGGCGAAAGCCGAGTCGTAGGTGATCAGCGGCCAGCGCGCGAGCGCGGCCAGCGACACCGGCCGGTCGCCGAGAATGGGGTGGCCATCGGGAGCGATCACGCAGTGCACCCACTGGTAACAGGGAAGCATCAGCAGTTGGGGGTACTGGTCGAGCGCTTCGGTGGCGATCGCGATGTCGGCGTCGCCTTTCAGGGTCAGCTCGGCGATCTGCGTCGGATGCCCCTGATGCAGCGACAGGCGGATCTTCGGATGGCGATCGACGAAGTTCTTGACCACCGTCGGCAGGGCGTAGCGCGCCTGCGTGTGCGTCGTGGCAATGACCAGACTGCCCGAATCGCCGCCGGCGTATTCCTCGCCGACGCGCCGGATGCTCTCGGCGTCACGCAGCATCCGTTCGGCGATCTCGAGCACGACACTGCCCGGCTCGGTGATCGCCGTCAGGCGTTTGCCGCCGCGCTCGAAAACGGTGACCCCGAGTTCCTCCTCGAGCAGCCGGATCTGTTTCGAAATCCCCGGCTGCGAGGTGTAGAGCGCCTCCGCGGCCTCCGACACGTTAAGGCCACGGCGAGCGACTTCGACGAGATAGCGCAACTGCTGGAGCTTCATCGTAGTGGGAAAGAGTCTTTGGTTATAAGAATCTAACCTAATATTCTTTTTCGATCAAACCAGGCACTGCTACCATGCGCGCTTCTCTCTGGTTGCGATACGCCATGGACTGGATGTACACCCTGTCAGGTTTTGTCGTCGGCGCCATTGTCGGCCTCACCGGGGTGGGTGGTGGCTCGCTGATGACGCCGCTGCTGGTGCTGCTGTTCGGCATCCACCCGGCGACCGCGGTCGGCACCGACCTGCTCTATGCGGCGATCACCAAGGCCGGCGGCACCGTCGTACACGCGCGGAAAGGGCACGTCGATTGGCGCGTCACCCGTCTTCTGGCCGCCGGCAGCATCCCGGCAGCGTTGCTGACCATCGGCGCGCTGTCGCTGCTGCCCAAGCAGAGTGCCGCCGTCTCGCAGATCATCTCGGTGTCGCTCGGCATCGCCCTGCTGCTCACCGCCGCCTCGATCGTTTTTCGCCACCGCTTGCAGCAGCAGGCGCTGGCGCACGCCGATGACGCGACGCACACCCAGTTCCGGGCACCGATCACGATCGCCGTCGGGGCCCTGCTCGGTGTCCTGGTGACGGTCTCGTCGGTCGGCGCCGGCGCGCTCGGCGTCGCCGTGCTCTTCTACCTCTACCCGCGGTTGCCGACGATTCGCATCATCGGCAGCGATCTCGCGCACGCGGTGCCGCTGACCCTGGTCGCCGGCCTCGGGCACTGGTGGATGGGCAGTGTCGACTGGTCGCTGCTCGGCAGTCTGCTGCTCGGCTCGCTGCCCGGCATCTGGCTCGGCAGCCACGCCTCGGCGAAAGTCCCGGAGCGTATTCTGCGCCCGATCCTGGCCGGCATGCTGGTGCTGATCGGCGGCAAACTGATTGCCCAGTAATTGCCTTCGCCGCCCGACCGCACGCAGAACCTCACTGAACAAAGGAGCGAGCCATGTATCGCTACGACCCGACTGACCAGCAGATCATCGACCAGCGTGTCGCCCAGTATCGCGACCAGATGGCCCGCCATCTGGCCGGCGACCTCTCGGCCGACGAACTGCGGCCACTGCGCCTGCAGAATGGCCTCTACATCCAGCGGCACGGACCGATGCTGCGCATCGCCATTCCTTACGGGATGCTCTCGGCCGCGCAGTTGCGCAAACTGGCCGAAATTTCGCGCCGCTACGACCGGGCGGTCGGGCACTTCACGACCCGCCAGAACATGCAGCTCAACTGGCCGAAGTTCGAAGAAACGCCGGACATCCTCGCCGAGCTCGCGAGCGTCGAAATGCACGCCGTGCAGACTTCGGGCAATTGCGTACGCAATATCACCACCGATCAGTTTGCCGGCGTCGCTGCCGATGAGCTGAGCGACCCGCGCCCTTATTGCGAGTTGCTGCGGCAATGGTCGACCTTCCACCCGGAGTTCGCTTTCCTGCCCCGCAAGTTCAAGATCGCGGTCAATGCGGCGGCAGCGGACCGGGCGGTGATCCGGGCGCACGACGTCGGCCTCGATCTGGTTCTGGCGGCAGATGGCGAAATCGGTTTCACCGTCTTTGTCGGCGGCGGGCTCGGCCGGACCCCGATGCTCGGCAAGCAGGTGCGCGAGTTCCTGCCGCGCCGGCATCTGCTTTCCTACCTCGACGCCATCCTGCGCGTCTATAACCGCTACGGGCGGCGCGACAACCTCTACAAGGCGCGGATCAAGATCCTCGTCCAGGCGCTGGGCATCGACGAATTCAGCCGCCAGGTCGAGGAGGAATGGTCGCATTTGCGCGATGGCCCGACGACGGTGCCGGACGACGAGTTCGCGCGCATCGCCCGGCATTTTGCTCCCCCGGCGCGCGAGACCTTGCCGGGAAACGATCCCGAACACGGCGTACGACTCGCAGCCGACCGCGCCTTTGCCCACTGGGTCAGGCGCTGCGTGCACGCGCACCGGGCGCCGGGCTACGCCGCCGTGACGCTCTCGCTGAAAGCCCCGGGCGTCGCACCCGGCGACATCACCGACGCGCAGATGATCGCCGTCGCCGAACTTGCCGAGCGTTTCAGCTTCGGCGAGCTGCGCGTCACCCACGAACAGAACGTCGTCCTCGCCGACGTCTTGCAGCGTGACCTGTATGAAGTCTGGCAGATCGCCCGCAGCCATCGCCTCGCGACGGCCAACATCGGCCTCCTGACCGACATGATCTGCTGCCCGGGCGGCGATCTGTGCTCGCTCGCCAACGCGCGCTCGATCCCGATCGCCGAAGCGGTGAACGAGAAGTTCGACGATCTCGACTATCTGTACGATATCGGCGACATCTCACTCAACATCTCGGGCTGCATGAACTCGTGCGGCCATCACCATGTGGCGAACATCGGCATCCTCGGCGTCGACAAGAACGACGAGGAGTGGTACCAGATCACCATCGGCGGCCAGCAAGGCAACGCGGCAGCGATCGGCAAGGTGATCGGGCCGTCGTTCCATGCGCAGGAAGTCCCCGAGGTGATCGCCGCGCTGCTCGCCGTCTATGTCGAACAGCGCACACCAAGCGAGCGCTTCATCGACACCCTGCAACGGCTCGGCATCGAGCCGTTCAAGGCGCGCGCCTATGCCGGGCGTGATCGTCGCCGGCCAGCCAGGCCAGACAAGATCGCAAAGGAGGTCGTCAATGTCTAGGATCATCAGGAACGGCGCCATCGTCGACGACGACTGGCAGCTCTTCACCCTCAGTGACGGCGAGACGCCGCAGGCGGTTGCGCTGCCTGCCGGGCGGCGCTTGCTGCCGCTGGCGGTTTGGCTGGCGCGGCGCGAAGAGCTGATCGCCGGCGAGGGTGAAATGGGTGTTTGGCTCGACAGCCATGAAGGGCCGGAAGCGCTGGCCGGCGACCTCGACCGCTTGGCCGTCATTGCGGTCAATTTCCCGAAGTTCACCGACGGACGCAGCTATTCGACCGCCCGCCTGCTGCGCGAGCGTCATCACTTTGCCGGCGAAATCCGTGCCATCGGTGACGTGCTGCAGGATCAGCTTTTCTATATGCAGCGCTGCGGCATCGACGCCTACGCCCTGCGGGCCGACAAGAACATCGAGCAGGCGCTGGCCGGTCTGTCGGTGTTCAGCGAAAGCTATCAGGCGGCGGCCGACCAGCCCTCGCCCTTGTTCCGGCGGCGCCCGATGCAGGGCGGGCTATGAGCATCAGGATCGATCTCGACGACGCGGCCCTGCTTGAGACCCTCGCCGTCCGCGTCGATGCGGCCCGCGCCCTGTTGCACGAAATCGCCGCCGACTTCTCTCCGGCCGCTTTCGCGAGCAGTCTTGGCGCCGAAGACATGGTGCTGACCGATCTCATCGTCCGCGATCGGCTGGCGATCGAGATTTTTTCGCTCGACACCGGTCGCCTGCCGCTCGAGACCTACGCGCTGATCGCCGAAGTGAAGCGGCACTACGGGCTCGCGCTGCGCCTCTACTATCCGCGTCACGATCTCGTCGAGGCCTATACGCACGCCAACGGGATCAACGCCTTCTACGAATCGGTCGAGCTGCGCAAGGGCTGTTGTTTTGTGCGCAAGGTCGAGCCCCTGCAGCGCGCGCTGGCCGGTCGCAAAGCCTGGATCACCGGCCTGCGGGCGGCACAGGCGGTCAGCCGTGACGGGCTGGCGATACGGACGTTCGACGCCGCCAACGGCGACGGCGGGCTGGAAAAGTTCAACCCGCTCGCGCAGTGGAGCGAACGCGAGGTCTGGGCTTACCTCAAGCAGAACGCAGTTCCCTACAACGGGCTGCATGACCAGTTCTACCCGAGCATCGGCTGCGCACCCTGCACGCGGCCGATCACCCCGGGCGAGGACGTTCGAGCCGGCCGCTGGTGGTGGGAAAATCCCCAATCCAGGGAGTGCGGCCTGCACGTCAGCCGCACGTGAAACCCTAGAGACCCGTCAACGATGAGTACAGCAACGCCCTCCGACGTCAACCCGGTCACCCTTTCGCACCTCGACTGGCTGGAATCGGAAGCCATCCACATCATGCGCGAGGTTGCCGGCCAATGCAGCAACCCGGTGCTCCTCTTCTCCGGCGGCAAGGACTCGATCTGCCTGCTGCGGATCGCTGAAAAGGCCTTCCGCCCAGGCCGCTTTCCATTTCCGCTGCTGCACGTCGACACCGGCCACAACTACCGGGAAGTGACCGATTTCCGCGACCGCCGGGCAGCCGAACTCGGCGAACGGCTGATCGTCCGCTCGCTCGAGGACTCGATCGCGCGCGGCAGCGTCGTCCTCAAAACCGACGACGAACCGCGCAACAAGCATCAGTCGGTAACCCTGCTCGAGGCGATCGAGGAATTCGGTTTCGACGCCTGCATCGGCGGCGCGCGCCGTGACGAAGAAAAAGCCCGTGCCAAGGAGCGGATCTTTTCCTTCCGCGACGAGTTCGGCCAGTGGGATCCGAAAAACCAGCGGCCCGAGCTGTGGGATCTCTACAACGCACGCAGCTTCAAGGGCGAGAACATCCGCGTCTTTCCGATCTCGAACTGGACCGAGATCGACGTCTGGCAGTACATCGAGCGCGAGCACCTCGCGCTGCCGTCGATCTATTTCGCGCACCGCCGCCCGCTGGTCCGTCGCAATGGCGGTCTGCTGCCGGTGACCGAGGTGACACCGGCAAAATCCGGCGAGACGATCGAACATCTGCTGGTCCGTTTTCGCACCGTCGGCGACATCACCTGTACCGCGCCGGTCGAATCCGACGCCGACACCGTCGCCCGCATCATCGCCGAAACGGCGGTGACCACGATCACCGAGCGCGGCGCCACCCGTCTCGACGACCAGACCTCGGACGCGTCGATGGAACAACGCAAGAAGGAAGGCTATTTCTGATGTCGGCGATCGATCAACTCTTCACCGCAAGCGTCCCGGACAACGGCCTGCTGCGCTTTCTGACCTGCGGCAGCGTCGATGACGGCAAGAGCACGCTGATCGGCCGCCTGCTCTTCGACAGCAAGACGATCCTCGCCGATACCCTGCACGCCATCCGGCGCACCTCGGCCAGACGCGGGCTGGACAGCGTGGACCTGTCGCTGCTCACCGATGGCCTGCAGGCCGAGCGCGAACAGGGAATCACCATCGACGTCGCCTATCGCTACTTCACCACCGGTACGCGCAAGTACATCATCGCCGATGCCCCCGGCCACGAGCAATACACGCGCAACATGGTCACCGCTGCCTCGACCGCGGATCTCGCGATCATCCTGATCGACGCCCGCAAAGGCGTCCTGACGCAGACCCGTCGCCACTCGTATCTCGCCCACCTGCTCGCCATTCCCCATATCGTCGTGGCGGTGAACAAGATGGACCTCGTCGACTACGCATCCGCGACCTTCGCCCGCATCCGGGACGACTATCTGGCCTTTGCTGCCCAACTGGGCATCACCGACGTGCGCTTCATCCCGATGTCGGCGCTCGAGGGCGACATGATCGTCGACCGCGGCCAGCGTCTCGACTGGTACGATGGGCCAACGCTGCTCGAGATGCTCGAAACGGTGCCGGCGATCCACAACGCCCATGCCGAGAAGTTCCGCTTCCCGGTGCAGTACGTCTGCCGCCCGCAGGATGCCGCCAACCCCGAACTGCACGACTATCGCGGCTTCATGGGCCGCGTCGAATCGGGCCAGTTGCTGATCGGTGATGCGGTCACCATCCTGCCTGCCGGACGGCAAACCCGCGTCAAGGACATCCAGGTGCTCGGCGAGTCGAGGCGGCAGGCGGTCGCCGAACAATCGGTGACGCTCCTGCTCGACGACGAGATCGACATCTCGCGCGGCGACATGATCGTCAAGACCGGCGAACTGCCAACGGTCAGCAAGACGATCGACGCCATGCTCTGCTGGCTGTCGGAGTCGCCGCTCGACCCCCGCCGCAAGTACCTGCTTCGCCATACCACCCGCGACAGCCGGGCGATGCTCGCCGGCATCGACTTTCGCGTAGACATCAACACCCTGGAGCATCAGACCGCCGAGCGGCTGCTGATGAACGACATCGCCCGCGTCAGCTTCAGGCTCGCACAGCCGATCTTCGCCGATCGCTACGCGGAAAGCCGCGGCACCGGCGCCTTCATCGTCATCGACGAGTCGTCGAACAACACCGTCGCGGCCGGCATGATCATCTGAAAACCGGGCCGGTCGCATCCGCCTGGGCGAATCCGCACATGACGGCGTTTGACCGCGCCGGCCAGCGCGATGATACTGCCGGCAAGCACCTGCCTCCTGCAGCGTGGCAGGCCCGGCCGGCGACTGGCCGCTCGTTCAATCGGAAGGCTCCGGCAACCATGGACATTCACGGAAAACCCATCGCGGAACGGATCGACTGGCTGTTCGGCCTCGCCGATCGCCACAGCGCGATCTTCCGCAGCCCGCAAGCGTGGCTCGCGCGTGAACGCTACCTCGCCGAGCACCCGACGGCGATCGCGGTCCTCAAGTGCATGGACGGCCGGATCAACATTCCGGTTGCCACCAACACGCCGGTGGGTATCCTGATGCCTTTCCGCAACCTCGGCGGCATCTTCGACCTCGGCTGGCCGCACCTCGGCGAGGTCCTCGCCCACCACGTGCAGCGCGTCGTCAGTGCCGGCCGCCATGTCGTTTTTCTGGTCACCTATCACTACTCGCAGGGTGACCCGAGGCGGGGCTGTGCCGGCTTCGACTATGATACCGCCGCCGCGATCGCCCACACCTACGAGATCAGACAGCAAATCGCACACATTTTCGGATCCGATCACGGCACCGTCTATCCTCTGGTCTGCGGTTTCGAAACCGACGAGGACGCCCTGGTGATCCACGGCACGGCCGGCGACAAGCTCGACTTGGCAACGCTCACCTCGACCGACCGGGCGACGCTCGAACTGCGGCTCGCGGCGCTGCTGCCCGACATGCCGGCCCGCATGCGCGCCGACCTGCTGCCGCTGCTGCACGGCAACCTTGAGCACATCGAGAACGTGCGCGCACAAATCCGCCGTAACGAGCGGCTGCTCGACATCGAGCATCGCGAGTGGATGATCTGTCTCGGCCGCGGCTTCGATTTCCTGCACACGCCCAACATCGCCCTGATCATCGGACCGTACAGCCCGAATCTTGACGTGCCGATCCGCCGCGCAGCGGGCATCATCGAAGCCAACATGCAGGCCGGACGCATTCCGGACGACGGTTTCCTGCTCCTCGCATCGGTACCCTACGACGAGATCGGCGTAGACCGTGCGCGCGCCGAACTGAAGTCGCATTTCCTGTCGACCTTTGCCGCCAAGGTCATCGGCGTCGAATTTCCCCGGCTCGGCGAGCAGATGACGATTCGCACGGCGGTTCTCGACTGGCGTTCGAGAACCCTGGAAACGATCGCCACGAAGCCGCGGCAGGACTGATCTCCCTTCAACCTTCGACTCCGAGTTGTCCATGTCCCCACCTTCCCGCCTGATCTTCGGCTTTCATTCGACCCTGGCCAAGTTGCGTCACGACCCCGGCGCGGTGCGCGAGATCTATGTCGATGCGGCGCGTACGGATGCCCGGCTACGTGACCTGCTCGGCCATGCCGAGTTCGCCGGGGTGCGGATCGTTGCGGTCGCTGCGGCTCGCCTCGAGGCAATGGCGCCCGGCGCCCGGCACCAGGGCGTGATTGCCACCGTCGACGCGACGCAGCGCCATATCACCCTGGACGACGTCCTCGATACGCTCGACGAAGCGCCTTTCCTGCTGGTTCTCGACGGCATTCAGGATCCGCACAATCTCGGCGCCTGCCTGCGGGTTGCCGATGCAGTCGGAGCACATGCGGTCATCGCCCCCAAGGATCGTGCCGTCGGACTCACCCAGACGGCGGTGAAAGTGGCCAGCGGCGCGGCTGAAACGGTGCCTTACATTACGGTCACCAATCTCGCCCGTACGCTGCGCGAACTGAAGGAGCGCGACATCTGGGTCATCGGCACCGATGCCGAGGCCAGCGAGGATCTGCATACCGCCCGCTGGCCGGTCGCCAGCGCCTGGGTGCTCGGCAGCGAAGGCGAAGGCCTGCGCCGCCTGACCCGGGAGACCTGCGATCAGCTGGTGAGTATCCCGATGCTCGGGTCGGTGGCCAGTCTCAACGTCTCGGTCGCCACCGGAGTCTGTCTCTACGAAGCGCGGCGGCGCGCCAGCCGGGACGGCTGACCGCCACGCTAGTTCTTGTACGAGTAACGATAGACATAACCCTTGTAACCGTAGCGGTAACTCTGACGGCTGACGTTGAGGTCATTGAAGACGAAACCCTTGACCTGAACGCCGGCCTGATTGAGCCGTTTCACCGCCTGCTCGAGCTCGCGGATCGGATGTTTGCCGGCGCGAGCGACCATCAGCGTCGCACCGACGTGGCGACCGATGATCGCCGCATCGGAAACGGCGAGAACCGGTGGCGCGTCGACGATCACTGTGTCGAACCTCGCCGCAAGGTCGTCGAGCAACCCGGTGAAACGCGAGTGCATCAACAGTTCGGACGGATTGGGCGGAATCTGACCGGTGGTGACGAGAGACAGCCTGGGCACCAGAGTCGGCTTCAGGATGTCGTCGAGCGAAGCCTGACCGGCAACATACTCGGAAAGGCCAAGCCCCCGTTCGACGCCGAACTCCTTGTGCAGGTGTCCCCGCCGCAGGTCGCCATCAACGATGACGACACGTTTGTCGACCTGCGCCAGGACCGTGGCCAGGTTCTTGGAAATGAAGCTCTTCCCCAGGCCCGGACTCGATCCGGTGATCAGGATCGAATTGCGTTGCGCGTCGAGGAGCGCGAAGTGCAACGTCGTGCGCAGTCCGCGCAGGCTCTCGACCGCGTCATCCTGTGGATAAAGGATCGCCAGCAGCTCGCCGGTCCCGAACTGAGCCTTGCGATTGAGGTCCACCTCGGCCTTGCTGTGCGGGACCGTCGCATACACCGGCAGGCCGAGTTGCGACTCGATGACTTCCGGATCTTCGACCAGCACCCGCAGCGAACGCAGCAGCCAGATGACCACCAGGCTGACCAGCAGACCGAGCAGCACGGCGATACCCATGATCGCCAGCGGTTTGGCGCCCACGGGTTCGCGGGCAACGGCAGCGGTGTCGATGACCCGGACGTCACCGATCGTCCCGGCCTTGGAAACACGCAATTGCTGGGCAGTATTCAGCAGTTCGGTGTACAGTTTGTTCGAGACTTCGACGTCACGCGCGAGGCGCAAAACGGTCTGCTGGGTATCGGGCAGGCGTGAGACATCGACTTCGAACTGCTTGCGGCGTTCGTTGAGGCGCAGCAGCTTGCTGTCTACGGCCTGAATCCGGGGATGCTCGGGAGTAAAGTTCTGGCGCAGTTCGTCACGCTCCTGCTTGAGCAGCACGGCGGCGTTCTCGACATCGACCAGCGACTTCAGGATACCCTGGGTCTCCAGGCTCAGATCGAGCGAACCGCGACTCTGTCGATAGTTGTTGTAAGCGGCTTCGGCGCTGTCGACCTGCGTCTTCAGGGCGGGCAACTGGGTTTCCAGAAAGGCCAGCGTCTTCTCGGCTTCGGCCGATCGCCGCTCGACATTCTGGCGAACATAGGTGTTCAGGATGTCGTCGAGCACGAGAGCAATCTGCTCTGGACGCGAGCCGAGCAGGCTCAGTTCGAGGATGCCCGACTTCTTGCCCCGCTCCTTGACCGAATAGCCTGCGCGCAAGCTGTCGATCGCCGCTTCGGCAGAACGTTTCATGAGCCCGAACCGTGTCCCCGGCCGCGCCACGAGCTGGGCCACGAAAATCGAGTAATCCTGGTTGCTGGCCCGGCTCCCGGCCCTGCCTTTCAGCACCAGCTGGTCGTCCTCGTTGAAGATCTCGAAGGCGCCGTCCTCGCCGGCGATCAGGGTGTGGCCGAGGTCGAGCGCACGCGGTGGCACATCGAGCGAATCGACCTGAATTCTTTCGCCTCCCCAGGCAAAACTCGACAGGCCCAGCCACGGTGAGTTCGGTTGGTCGCCCTCGTAGCGTCGGACCACCGCTCCGCCGATCAGAGGCAAGGTCCGCGGTGCAGCAATGATGTCGAGCCGCAGCTTGGAGACGACCCGTCCGAGAACCATGCGCGAGGTGAGGATTTCCACCTCGGCGGACACCGTGGTATCGTCGCCGAGCAGGGGCTCGAGGGCTTTGAGCGAAGCTCCGGAGCCCTTTTCTTCGATCTGCAGCAGGCCATCGGCGCGGTAGACCGGCTTCGCCACCAGCACCCAGGCGAGGCCCAGCATCAGCGCCAGCAGACTGATCGCGGCAATCAGCCAGCGGTAGTCGATGAGCACGGCGATGATCTCACCCAGTGCCAGGCCTTCCTCGTCTTCATCAGAAGCCAGTTGCTGCACCGGCTGCGTCGCGCCGGCGGTCATGCCCGGCATGGCGTTAGGTAAGGTGATTGACTCGTGGTCCATTGGTCGTCCGAAGTGATGGGCGCCGGGCCATGAACCCGACGACTAGGCATGGGAATGGGCTGCGAGCTCCCGACCGGCCAGGCGGTCGACCAGCGGAGCACCCGGAAAGGGGCCCGGATCGGGTTCACTGCCGAGCGCCAAAAAGGGGATATTGCGTCCGGCTCGTCAGGTCGAGCATGGTCGCCGTTGGCAGGATGTTGGCAATCACGCGCTGCCAGCGAACGATCGGCGCGGCATCGACGTAGATGATGTCGCGTGGCCGCAGCGGAAAACGATCGGCGAGCAGCATCGCGTCAGGCAGGCGCGAGTCCAGGTGGAACAGCTCGGGGGTATCGGTGTTGCCCCGCATGACGTAGATCCAGCGCGGATCGGCCGTATTCTGATAGATGTAGCCGGCATCGCTGAGCGCCTCGGCAAGGGTGGAACGTTTCCGGTTCATGACCAGCGAACCCGGTTTGGTGATTTCGCCCAGCACGAACACCTTGTTGTAGCTGCGGTCCGCGACATTGACGATGTCACCCTGCTCGAGCAGCACGTTCTGGTCGGTGGCGCCGTAATCGTACATCGCCTGAATATCGACCAGATAGGTTGTACCACGACGAGTCAGGAGGACGCGGCTGAAGTCAGCCTCGGCCGTGAAGCCACCGGCACGATTGACCGCATCAAGTACCGTCATCGGCACGTCGGTCACCTGCTGAATGCCTGGCCGGGTCACTTCACCGACCACATACACCTGCTGACTGCGGAAGGAGACCATGCGTACATCGAGCTGAACCCTCTCGATGTACTTGGCGAGTTTGGCCGCCAGGATCTCCCGCACCTCGCTGGTCGTCTTGCCCTGAACCTTGATCACCCCGACGTAGGGAAAGAAGATCGTTCCGTCCTCGGTGACCACCGTGCCTGCCTGCTCCGCCGTCCGGAAGCTGCCGGCCGGAATGGTCAGTTCGGGATGGTCCCAGACGATGATCGAGATGATGTCACCCGGCCCGAGGCGATACTCGGGAACCGTCCTCGGGTTGTCTCCGCTATAGCGCGGACTGTCCTTGCCGGCCGCCCGGGCGGAACTGGTCCCGTCGCCTGTCGGCGGACGCGCGCTCTTGAACATGTCGATGATCAGTTCAGCCGTGATCGATTTGATCTTGACGTTGGCGGGAACCAGCTGATCACCCTGCTGCACCGGCAGCCGCACATCGGACTCCTCACGGTTGCTGTAGCTCTGGTTGCCGGGGATGATCGTACAGCCCGCGAGCAGGCTCGCAGCCAGACACGCCAGGAGTTGCCGAAGCCCAGTGGGCCGGGCCGTACACACGTTCATGCTGAAATCCTCATATCTTTTCCTCATTTGTGCTGCTGACAAGAGCTCGGCAAGGGCGACGCGAAGTTTACATCCGCTGCGCTCATCCCGCAAAGCCATTCACACCGATTGCCGGCGGGAGCGGTGTGACCTGAGCTTGCCCGGCGCTGGCAGCGGCGCGGGACGAGCACCTTCTGGCGAGCCCGCCAGAAGTGTCAGGGTCGGCCAACCGGAAGCGTGCAGGCTGCAGGGAAGGCATCCCGATCACCAGCGAAGGATAAGCCAGCCGACGCCAGCACCCGTGCTCGATTTCACATCGCCGCAAAAACGATGCGCCGGCGATGGCGGGTCAAGCGAGTTTTCTGACCCAGGGCTCGATCGCGTCCTCGATCAGCTGCAGCGCTTCCTCATGGGCTGCGTTTCCCCGCCGGTACGGGTCGGGAATCTCCCGATTCGTCCAGTGCCCAAGAAGAAAAATCTTGCCACGAGCCGTCGGGTCCATGGTCAGCACCGCCTCCCGATGATGTTTTTCCATCACCAGGACGAGTTCGGCCCAGCGCAGGCGCTCGGCAGTAAGCTGGCTTGCCCGATGTGCACTGATATCCAGGCCGCGGGCGTTCATCATCGCGCAGGTGATTTCTTCAGCGGGGTGATTGACGAGCGCCCCGGTTCCCGCCGAGCGCGCCTCAACCCGTTTGCCGCCCTTTTCGATGCGCTGCCGCAAGAGAAACTCTGCCGCCGGGCTGCGGCAGATATTGCCGGTACACACCGTCAGGATTCTGGTGAACATACCGAGTCTTTCCAATTCACGTGCAGGGAGGAGGAGCGCTGAGTTCGAACTCCGCACCCTTGCGCGCAAGCGTGCGCTGACCACGCTCCAGCGAGTAGATCAGGGTGCTTGCCGTGCGGCGGCGATCCGCCACTCGGTTGCTGCCGGCAATCACCGGCGCGTAGCCGACGCGACGATCGTTGCCCTGTTCACGAGCGACGAACAGACGCACTTCGAGTCCATGCGGCCCGGCCAGTTGCCGCCTGAGGCGCTCGGCATGGCGCTGGACGCGGCCGATCAAAAGCTCATCGCCCTCGGTGGGAACGTGCACGATGCAATAGACGTTGCGTCCGTCGACCCTGGACGAGTCCATCTCGTACAGACCGAGCTGGTAATCGTAACTGCTGCCAAGTCCTTCCAGAATTGCAGCGAGGACTTCCGGACACCGTTCCTTGCCGAGATAGCCAACGAAAATGCCGCGGACCTGCGCCGACGGCATGCCGAGCCAGCGATTGACCCGCCGCAACCAGGGCACGAGCCGCCACGGCCGCAGGATCAGCAGACAATATACCGCGAAAACGCCGAGGAAGAGCCAGAACATCAGATACTCCGGTATGCCGAGCAGCAGGCCACCGACCCCGACCAGCGCAAAGGTCACCTGCATGACCCCAGCAAAGGCAACGACATCGCAGACGCGGAAACCGGCGCGCACGAACAGGTGATGCAGATGGTGCCGGTCAGGGCGAAACGGCGACCTGCCAAGCCATAGCCGACGCAACATGACGCCCACCGTGTCCATCAGCGGCAGCGCGAACAGCCACAGGGCGGTGACCGGCGTCATCGCCGCCCGTTCCCCTTGCGACAGCGCAATGAAAATCCAGGCAAAGAGGAAACCCAGCAACGTGCTGCCGTTGTCTCCGAGAAAGACTCTCGCCCGCCGGTTGCCCGGATAGCGCAGGTTGAAATAAAGGAAGCCCCCTATGCCACCCATCAGCGCCACAATCAGAAAAACATAAACGTCGCTGCCACCGTCATGGGCAATGACGGCAGCGAGCGCGAGGCTCGCGAGGCTGACCGACCCGGACAGGCCATCGATGCCGTCGATCATGTTGAGGGCATTGATCAGTCCGATGGTGGCAAAAACGGTGATGGGAACGGCCAGCCAGCCGAGATCGACCAGCAGACCCGGAAACAGTTCGCCAAGCGAATCGAGTTCGACGCCACCAACGAAGATCATCAACAGCGCAACCAGGGCTTGAACCAGAAAACGGACCTTGAAACCCAGGTGCCAGATATCGTCGGCAAGGCCGGTCAGGAAAATCAGCAACGCACCAAGAACGAGTCCTGGCAGTGGTGCCGGCAGGAAACCACCGAAAAAGGTGTCGCCCAGCAACGACATGCTGGCGAGAACGGCAATCAGGCCAAAGCCGCCGACAAAAGGGGTACCCGCGTCGTGTTGCTTGTGTCCACCTGGGCGATCCATGATCCCGAGGTGGCTCACCAGCGTCACGCTCAGGCGGATCGCCACAGCGGAGATCACCAGACAGACGCCGAGCAAGACAGTCAATTCCAGGGCCAGTTCCAAGGCCACCTCCACAGTTCACAGTCCAGGCAAACTGCACACCGCAAGGCTCATCGCCAAGCGGCACGCCCCAGAGGCGCCACACAGTCAGAGCCCTTTTCGGGCTCTGTTTGAACAGCTGATCGATTCCCCTGGCCATTCCCGGCCAAGGGTTTCTCAGACCAGATCAGACACGCCGGCGACGGCCGAGGAACACACCGACGAGACCGACACCCAACAGCGCCAGCGATTCGGGCTCGGGAATCTGGAAGGGATAAACACCGTCGTAGGAATTGGTCTGATCGTTAGACACATAACCAGTCGGAACCGCGGTGAAGTAATACTGATAATAGGGTGAGTCGGCCCCGATCTGGATCTTGACTATTTCACTCACCTGGGCGTTGGCAGGGACCTGACTGGCATCAATGTCAAAGGCAGTGCCAGGGAGAACAGCGTTCACGGCGCCAACCAGACCCAGAAGAATCGGGGTTGCGTTCAGGAAACCGTCCAGCCCGACGACCACATCTCCAGCGTTGGAAACGTCGACGAAGGAAACATTGGGATCGCTGACGCGCCCGTAGAACTGGGGCTGGAGCATCGCCCCAACGGCTGCCGCAAGTTGCACCGGGGTCAGCGAGAGGCCCACCGATCCCAGTGCATCGGTGACGTAGCTGGTTGCCAATGCGGGGGTCCAGTCAGCAGCAACCAGGCTGCTGAGGACGATGGTCCGGCCAAACTGATCCAGGCCGGTGAGCGTCGTGGCGGGATTCGATGCCAGCTTGCCCAGTTCGACGTTGCCGACGCCGCTCAAGGCAGCGGCGACATTCGTGGCGTTGCAGGCATTGCCACCACCAACCACTCCCGGGGAAACAGGCAACCACGTCTGGCACAGTCCGCCAGCGATCGACACCCCGGTAAGGGGGGCGGCTTGTACGCCTGCCGAGGCCGCGATCGCCAGAACCGACAAGGCCAGCTTTGTCTTGTTGCGAAAAACATTCATGGGAAACTCCTTCACTTCAGTCATCCGCCATTGCCACAAACCGGCTGATGAGGGTTTTTAAATGGGCTTTGCAAGTCTTGATTCCAGGAAGTCAGGATCGGGCCTTTTTTTTCCTGTTGACAAAACCTGACTCGGAAATTTACGAGCAAAATATGTGCCATAAATAACATCCTGTGTGAAATCATGACCTTGATACTTTCGAAACCCATCAGTAGAACTGATGTGTAAAAAAAATCGACACATCCCTGATGCTGCGGCGTCTTCGGAATGGGCCCTTCCGGCAATCGTCCCCTGCCGCGTGCATGGCCGCGGCAAGCCTCGACGATCTGCCGTAACGACGATGGGCTTGCGAGCCGGGCTGCCTGCAAGCTATAGTTGCGGCGCGAATGGGAGAGGGCGGCAACACCGCCGCCGAAGGCGCAATCCACCCGGAAACGCTCAGGCAAAAGGGACCGTTCGTGCAATGAACTCTGGAGAGCGGCGCACGCCACTGGCGACGCGCCCACCGATGGGGCAAAAGGCGGTTGCGACGCAATCCGCCCGACAATCTCTCAGGTACATGGACAGGGGGGTGAACTCGCTACGAGTTTGCCCCTTTCTCGTTTCTGGAATCCGCTTCAAGAAATTGTCCTTAGGGATTGACACGATGAACAAAACTGTCCTCAACCAGAGCCACCGCCGGAGCGGCGCCCGAATGGTCGATTTCGGCGGCTGGGAGATGCCGCTCCACTATGGTTCGCAGATCGAGGAGCATCATAGCGTACGCCGGGACGCCGGCATGTTCGACGTTTCGCACATGTGCGCCGTCGACATCGAAGGTCGCGACGCCGGCGTCTTTCTACAGCGTCTGCTGGCCAACAACGTGGGCCGCCTGCAGCTTCCCGGCAAGGCGCTGTACAGCACCATGCTCAACGAAACCGGTGGCGTGATCGACGACCTGATCGTCTATTATCTCGACGGCAACCGCTATCGGGTAGTGGTCAATGCCGGCACCGCCGCCAAGGATCTGGCCTGGATGGGCTCCCGCCTCGGCGAGTGGCAACTCGCGGCCAGCCTGACGCCGCGTCGGGAAGGGGCCACTGCGCTGGCGATGATCGCCGTCCAGGGGCCTCAGGCGCGCGCCAGGGTGTGGCAGGTGCTGCCTGAATGCAGACCCGCCAGCGAAGCACTGAAGCCGTTTTTTGCCGCCGTCGTCGGTGACTTTTTCATCGCACGAACCGGCTACACGGGGGAAGACGGCTACGAGATCACCCTTCCCTGCAGCCAGGCCGAAAGCCTCTGGCAGGCGCTCGCCGAGGTCGGGGCGCAGCCGTGCGGGCTTGGCGCCCGCGACACGCTGCGCCTCGAGGCGGGAATGAATCTCTACGGTCAGGACATGGACGAGACGGTCTCGCCACTCGACGCAGGCCTTGCCTGGACAGTCGACTTCGCCTCCGAGCGTGACTTCGTCGGCAAGGCTGCCCTGCTCGTCCGACCCCGGCAACACCAGTTCCTCGGTCTGTTGCTGCAGGACCGCGGTGTCCTGCGGGCTCACCAACCGGTGCACACGGTCCACGGCCAGGGCGAAGTCACCAGCGGCAGTTTCTCGCCGACCATGCAGCAGTCGATCGCCCTTGCCCGCCTGCCCCTCGCGACCACGATCGGCGAAACGGTAGAGGTGGCGATTCGCGACAAGCGCCTCGCGGCGACAGTCGTCAAGCCCTGCTTTGTCAGGAACGGCAGCATTCTCGTCTGACTTCATGGCAATCGTCAGCGCATTTGATCTTATTCATCAGGAGAAGCAATGAACATCCCCGTCGAACTCAAGTACACCCGAAGTCACGAATGGATCCGCGCCGAAACGGACGGAACGATCACCGTCGGCATCAGCGACCATGCCCAGGAACTGCTTGGCGACCTGGTCTTCATCGAATTGCCGGAGGTCGGCCGCGAACTTGCCGCCGAGCAGGAAGCCGCAGTCGTTGAATCGGTCAAGGCCGCCGCCGACGTCTACGCACCGGTTTCCGGAACCGTCGTCGAGGTCAACCTGGCACTCGCCGATGCGCCCGAACAGATCAACCAGGACGCCTACGCCGCCTGGCTGTTCAGGATGAAGCCGACCACCCCGAGCGATCTCGATGCCCTGCTCGACGCCGACGCTTACCAGCAACTCCTTGCCGCCCTCTAGACCCAGCAGACCGTCACCGGAAGACGCCATGGATTCGCCCTCCCCTTGCACTCGCCCGTCTCTCGCGGCCCTCGAACAGCGCGACGATTTCATTGGCCGCCACATCGGTCCTGCCGCCACCGAGATCGCAGCCATGCTGGCCACCATCGGCGCCAGCAGCATCGAACAACTGCTCGCACAGACCGTGCCGGCGACGATTCGCCTCACCACCCCACTGGCGATCGGCGAACCTCGCCCGGAAGGAGAAGCGCTGGCAGCGCTGCGCGCGATTGCCCGCCGCAACCGGGTACAGCATTCGATGATCGGCATGGGTTACGCCGACACGCAGACTCCCGCCGTCGTCCTGCGCAACGTGCTTGAAAATCCCGGCTGGTACACCGCCTACACCCCGTATCAGGCCGAAATCGCCCAGGGACGCCTGGAAGCCCTGCTCAACTACCAGCAGATGGTGATCGATCTCACCGGCCTCGAACTCGCCAATGCGTCGCTGCTCGATGAGGCAACGGCCGCCGCCGAAGCCATGAGCATGGCGCGCCGGGTCAGCAGGTCAGGATCGAAGCGCTTCTTCGTCGACGCCGGCTGCTTCCCGCAGACCATCGACGTGCTGAAGACGCGCGCCGCTTTCTTCGACTTCGAACTGGTCTACGGCACACCGGACGAAGCGGCGCAACAGGACGTCTTCGGGGCGCTGTTCCAGTATCCGGACGACGCCGGCGAAGTCCGCGATCTCAGCGGGCCGATCGCTGCCGTCAAGTCGCGTGGCGGCATCGTCGCCGTCGCCACCGACCTGATGGCGCTGGTGCTGTTGCGCTCGCCGGGCGACATGGGCGCCGATATCGCCCTCGGGTCGGCACAGCGTTTTGGCGTCCCGCTCGGTTTCGGGGGGCCGCACGCCGCTTTTTTCGCGACCCGCGACGAGTACAAGCGCTCGCTCGCCGGCCGCATCATCGGCGTCTCGATCGATGCCCGCGGCAAGCGGGCGCTGCGCATGGCGCTGCAGACGCGCGAACAGCATATCCGGCGCGAAAAGGCCAACTCGAACATCTGTACCTCGCAGGTTCTGCTCGCCAACATCGCCGGCATGTACGCCGTCTATCACGGCCCGCAGGGCCTGCGCACCATCGCCGAGCGCATTCACCGCCTGGCTGCCCTGCTCGGCGAAGGCTTGCGGCAGGCCAGCATCGACGTCGGCAGCCGGCACTTCTTCGATACCCTGCGGATCGACCTCGGCGCGCGTGCGGCAAGCGTCTACCAGGCCGCCGTCGACGCGGGTTACAACCTGCGCCGGGTAGAGCCCGGAGTGCTCGGCATCGCGGTGAACGAAAAGACCACCGGTCGCGACATCAGCACCCTGATCAGGCTGATCAGCGGTCGCGAGCTCGACCTCGACGCCCTCGACTCGCAGTTGCAGGCAGTCGACCCGAGTCTGCCGATCGCCCTCCTGCGCCGGGACGCCATCCTGACGCACCCGGTGTTCAACACGCATCGCACCGAACACCAGATGCTGCGCTACCTCAAGCAGCTGCAGAACCGGGATCTTGCGCTCGATCACTCGATGATCTCGCTCGGCTCGTGCACCATGAAGCTCAACGCCAGCAGCGAAATGATCCCGATCACCTGGCCGGAATTTGCCGACATCCACCCCTTTGCACCGCTCGACCAGGCGCAGGGATACCTGCAGATGATCGGCGAGCTCGCCGCCTGGCTCCGGGTGATCACCGGTTTCGACGCCATCTGCATGCAGCCCAACTCGGGCGCACAGGGCGAATACGCAGGCCTCGTGGCGATCGCCCGTTATCACGCGAGCCGCGGTGAAACACAACGCAAGGTGTGTCTGATCCCGAAATCGGCACACGGCACCAATCCCGCCACGGCGCAGATGTGCGGCATGCGGGTGGTGGTGGTCGATTGCGACGATGCCGGCAACATCGACCTGGCCGACCTCGCAGCCAAGGCGGCTTTGCACGCGGCCCACCTCGCCTGCCTGATGATCACCTACCCGTCGACCCATGGCGTCTTCGAAGCCTCGGTCCGGGATATCTGCGCCGTCGTGCACGAACATGGCGGGCAGGTCTATATGGACGGCGCCAACCTCAACGCGCAGGTCGGGCTGACCTCACCGGCGCTGATCGGCGCCGACGTGAGCCACATGAATCTGCACAAGACCTTCTGCATCCCGCATGGCGGCGGTGGTCCAGGAATGGGGCCGATCGGTCTCAAGGCGCATCTGGCGCCCTTCATGGCCAACCATTGCGTACAGCCGATCGACGGCCCGCACGCCGGCCAGGGGGCGGTGGCGGCGGCGCCCTGGGGATCGGCGTCGATCCTCCCCATCTCGTGGATGTATATCGCGATGATGGGCGGCAGCGGCCTGACGCACGCCACCAGCGTCGCCATCCTCAACGCGAACTACATCGCCCGCTGTCTGCAGCCCCACTACCCGGTGCTCTATACCGGCAGTGAGGGTCGGGTAGCGCACGAGTGCATCCTCGACATCCGGCCGCTCAAGGCAAGCACCGGCATCTCGGAGACCGACATTGCCAAGCGCCTGATGGACTACGGCTTTCATGCGCCGACGGTCAGCTTCCCGGTCGCCGGAACGATGATGGTCGAGCCGACCGAGTCCGAGTCCAAGGCCGAACTCGACCGCTTCATCGCTGCCATGATCCGTATCCGTGAAGAAATCCGCCGCGTCGAACTGGGCCACTGGCCGGCCGATGACAACCCGTTGAAGCGCGCCCCGCATACCCAGGCCGATCTCGTTGACGAGCACTGGCAACGGCCGTACAGTCGCCAGGAGGCCGTCTTCCCGCTGCCCTACGTGGCCGGGAACAAATTCTGGCCGAGTGTCAATCGTATCGACGACGTCCATGGCGACCGCCATCTGTTCTGTGCCTGCGTCCCGATCGATGAGAGCGAAGAGGGCCGCGGGTAGCCGCCAACCACCGTCCCGGACCCGAATTCGTCAGTGTTCGTCAGAATTCATCAAGATTCACCCTTCGGAGCAACGAGCATGAGCGAGAGCATCCATGAATTCACCGCCGAACGCCTCGGCGGAGGCAGCCAATCGCTGGGCGACTACGCGGGCAAGGCCATGCTGATCGTAAATACCGCCAGCCAGTGTGGCTTCACCCCGCAGTACAAGGGCCTCGAGGCGCTTTACCAGCGCTATCGCGAGCAAGGTCTGGTGGTGCTCGGTTTTCCCTGCAACCAGTTCGGTGCCCAGGAACCCGGAGATGCCGAGCAGATCGCGAGCTTCTGCCAACAGAACTACGGGGTCAGTTTTCCGATGTTCGCGAGGATCGAGGTCAACGGCGAGCACGCCCATCCGCTCTACCAGTACCTGAAAAAAGCCGCCCCCGGCCTGCTGGGCAGCGAGGGAATCAAGTGGAACTTCACCAAGTTTCTGGTCGATCGCCAGGGCCAGGTGACCCAGCGTTATGCCCCGGCCACCGCGCCGGAGGCGATCGCGAGCGACATCGAGGCACTGCTCTGAAGCCACAAGGCAGGCCGCGGCCGGCGCGCCGCCGACGGGCGTCACTGCCCCCTGCTCTGCCGGGAGTCCATGCTGCAGCCTGACTTCAGTGCCCAGTTGCGCTGGCCGGATGTGCCGGCCTGCTACGGCTGGCTGTCGCTCGACCGGCGTGGGCGCTGGCGCCTGCGCGGCGAAGCGGTCACCCATGCCGGCCTCAGGCATTTTCTCGACCGCCAGTACGGGCATGACGAGGACGGCAACTACTTCGTGCAGAATGGCCCGCAGCGGGTGTTCGTCGAACTCGCGTACACCCCGTGGGTCTTGCACCTGATGGCGGAAGGACAACTCGAAACGCATGTGGGCGAAGCGGTCGACGAAGTCCGCAGCGCCCTAATCGACGACGAAGGCAATCTGTTGCTGGAGATTGCCGACGGGATCGCCCTCCTGTCCGACCGCGATCTGCCGCGCCTGCGCCACTGCCTCCACTTGCCCAGCGGCGCCCCTGCCGATGATGCGAGCGTGCTTGCAGTGATCGAGCGCCAGGGCCAGACGAGGCTAACCTTCGCCTGGGCCGGATCTTTTGTCCCGGTCCTGCGGGTGCAGCGATGCGAGGTTCCGGCGCGCTATGCTTTCGTTGCCTCACCCCAGCCGCCGATGCCCCGGAAGTCGTCCTGAACCTGCGCCAACGAATCGCAGGCGCTCGCTTGAACAGCCCGCCGCATGGACTGTTACCATTCCCAGTTGTGGCCAATCATTGCCGCTGCGGCTGCAGCCTTGCCGGCGCACCCGTCTCCCGGATGACACTCGCAGCGGATCTGCGGTCAAGCGAGCCTGGCCGCGGCACCGCCCGAACCGTTGGCCGATTTTGGAGGATGCCTGCTTGCTTGCCAGAGAAACCACGCCAAGCGCGATCGTGCGCTATCTTGATCAGTACGTGATTGGTCAGGACGAAGCCAAGAAAGTCCTGGCCGTTGCGGTCTACTCGCATTACCGGAAGATCGCCAGCGCCACTTTTGCCAATGACAAGGGGGCGATCGCGAAGAGCAACGTACTGCTCGTCGGCCCTTCCGGAACCGGCAAGACGCTCCTCTGCGACACCCTGTCGAGAATGCTGAATGTTCCCTTCGTGACCGCCGACGCGACGTCGCTGGCGCAGACCAAGTACGTCAATGAAGAGATCGAGGCAGCCCTGCAGCGCCTGCTCGACAAGGCCGACGGCAACATCGAGGAGGCTCAGCACGGGATCATCTTCATCGACGAGATCGACAAACTGAAGACGACCCTCAACCAGTCGGGAGCGACTTCGGGCGAGAGCGTGCAGCACGCGCTGCTGAAAATCATGGAAGGCTCACCGGTCAAACTCAAGAACAGCCAGTACATCGATACCACCAACATCCTGTTCATTTGCGGGGGCGCCTTTGTCGGCCTCGAGAACATCATGTCGAAAACGCACGGTTTCGGTTTCATCGCCACCTCGTCGGACGACAACCAGAACATCCTCGACCGGCTGAACAAGCGCGTCAAACCGACCGATCTTTTCGAGTTCGGCCTGATTCCCGAGTTCACCGGCCGCCTGCCGGTGATCGCCAACCTGCACCCCTTGACCAAGACGATGCTGGTGAGCATCATGAGCGTTCCGAAAAACTCGATCTATCGACAGTACATCGAGATCTTCCGCGGCGAAGGCGTCGAGTTGAGTATCGGCCCGCGGGTGTTCGAGCAGATTGCCGAAATCGCCATTGAGTACAAGACCGGCGCCCGCAGCCTGCGCGGCATTTTCGAGGAGTTGATCACGCCTGTCCTCTACCTCGTGCCGGACCACCCGGAGATCAGCAAGGTTGAAATCGCTTCCCTTTTCGAAGACGCCCGCTTCTTCAAACGCAGGTAGGCGTGGTTGCCTGCAGCCCTCGCCGGCGCTCAGCCCCGGTGCCGCCCGCTGGCAGCGGCTGGCGGCGACGGCGAGGGTCATGGTCGTCAGCGCGCTGGCGAGTGGTCTGATCATTTTCACCGGAAGCGCCATGTTTCAGAATCGTCTGCTCTACTACCCGGATCAGGCGAGCGTGGCCGAGATGCTCAAGGACGGGCTTGCGCCCTGGCCCGGCAGGCTGGACTTTCGCGGTCTGCTGGCCGAACCGGCGACGCCGGCACGCGCCACGGCGATCGTTTTCCATGGCAATGCCGGCCACGCCGGGCACCGCCAGTTCTACGCCGAAGCACTCAACCGCGTCGGCCTGCGCGTCATCCTCGCCGAGTATCCAGGTTACGGCCCACGCGCCGGTGACCTCGGCGAGAAAAGCCTGGTCACCGATGCCGAACTAACGATTGCTCTCGCTCATGAGCGCTACGGTGAACCTCTGGTGATCATTGGCGAATCGCTGGGCGCCGGCGTCGCGGCAGCGGCCAGCGTTCGGCAGCGCACGCTGATCGCCGGCCTGCTTCTGATCACGCCCTGGAACCGGCTCGAAGAGGTCGCCCGCCACCACTACCCCCTGCTGCCCGTCAGCTGGCTGTTGCGCGACCGCTACGACAGCGTGGCCCACCTGACAGCGATCGGCCGGCCGGTGATGATCACCATCGCCAGCGAGGACCGCATCGTTCCGCCGCGCTTCGGCAGAGCGCTGTACGAATCGCTCGCCGAACCCAGGCAGCTATCGATCATCGAGGGTGTCGGGCACAACAACTGGTTCGATCGGGTCGACGACGACTGGTGGGCACAGGCGATCGACTTCCTGCTCTCGCGCCAGAGCATTGCCGGCTGACGCGAAGAACCGCCAGCGCCGATCGAGGTCAGACCGCCGAGCGTCATTCCGGGGCCCAAGGACCCGTGATGTGGCGTTGACCGCGTGCGCATGCCCGATTGCAGTGCGTCGTACCACGACGGCCGTGCCCGAACCGCTGTGCGGGCGGCATCGAAAGGGGTGGCCGCGCATGGATCGATACTTGCTTTGTCTACCGCAGGAAAGCTGTTGTCAGTGCCGGACGCCCGCGATCCTCCACGGAAGCGAGCAGCGGCGCCACCGCACCCCGCACTGGCGAACACGGCATCGGCTGAAACCGGGAGTTTTCTAGAATCTACAGCGCACCCCACTGTCTGCGCCGTAGCGGGTCTGTTTGCGCTGTTTTTATGCTGCCGATCAGCCGATTATGGGGTCAAAGAAAAGTCGGGTCGCGCCTGCGGCCGGCCATCAACGAAAACGAACTGGCGCGCCGGATGGACGGCGCCATGGTTACTTGAAAGGTCCACCGATCCTGGAGAACAGTATGGACATCATCAATCATTTTGCTGCCCGCTTTGATCGCACCCGCGAAGAGGAGCTATCGCTCGAAGAGTACCTGGCACGGTGTCGAAAAGACCCGCTGAGTTATGCCAGCGCCGCCGAACGTATGCTGCGAGCGATTGGTGAACCGCAGACCGTCGATACGCGCAACGACCCGCGGCTGTCGCGCCTGTTCGCCAACAAGGTGATCAAGATCTATCCGGCTTTTGCCGAGTTCTACGGCCTCGAAGATTCGATCGAGCAGGTGGTGAGCTACTTCCGTCACGCGGCACAGGGGCTGGAAGAGAAAAAGCAGATCCTCTACCTGCTCGGCCCGGTCGGCGGTGGCAAGAGCTCGATCGCCGAGCGGCTGAAGTCGCTGATGCAGGAAGTCCCGTTCTACGCGATCAAGGGTTCGCCGGTCAACGAGTCACCGCTGGGTCTCTTCGACGCGGTCGAGGACGGCGCCATCCTCGAGAAGGAATACGGCATCCCGCGCCGCTATCTCAACCGTATCCTCTCACCGTGGGCAGTCAAGCGGCTGGAAGAATTCGGTGGCGACATCCGTCGCTTCCGGGTCGTCAGACGCTACCCGAGCGTGCTGCGGCAGGTCGGCATCGCGAAAACCGAGCCGGGCGACGAAAACAATCAGGACATCTCGAGCCTGGTCGGCAAGGTCGACATCCGCAAGCTCGAAACCTACGCTCAGGATGACCCGGATGCCTACAGTTTTTCCGGTGGTCTTTGCCTCGCCAATCAGGGCCTGCTCGAATTCGTCGAAATGTTCAAGGCGCCCATCAAGGTTCTGCACCCGCTGCTGACCGCTACCCAGGAAGCCAATTTCAAGGGTACCGAAGGTTTCGGCGCCATCCCCTTCGACGGCGTCGTGGTCGCGCACTCGAACGAAAGCGAATGGAAAGCCTTTCGCAACAACCGGAACAACGAAGCCTTCCTTGACCGGATCTACATCGTCAAGGTGCCCTATTGCCTGCGGGTCTCGGAGGAAGTCAAGATTTACGAAAAGCTGCTGCGCGGTTCGTCGCTGGCGGCAGCGGTCTGCGCGCCGGGAACCTTGCGCATCATGGCGCAGTTCGCGGTGCTGACACGCCTCAAGGAACCGGAAAACTCCAGCCTCTATTCGAAGATGCAGGTCTACAACGGTGAAAACCTCAAGGACACCGATCCGCGGGCGAAGAGTTATCAGGAATACCGTGACTATGCCGGCGTCGATGAAGGGATGAGCGGCATTTCGACCCGCTTCGCCTTCAAGATCCTGAGCAAGGTGTTCAATTTCGACTCGACCGAGGTGGCGGCCAACCCGGTGCACCTCATGTACGTGCTCGAACAGCAGATCAGCCGCGAACAGTTTGCGGCCGAGATCGAGGCAAAGTATCTCGCCTTCATCAAGGAACACCTGTCGGTGCGCTACGCGGAATTCATCGGCAAGGAGATCCAGACGGCCTACCTCGAGAGTTACAGCGAATACGGCCAGAACATCTTCGATCGCTACGTCACCTACGCCGACTACTGGATCCAGGATCAGGAGTATCGCGATACCGACACCGGCGAGGTGTTCGATCGCAGCTCGCTCAATGGCGAACTGGAGAAGATCGAGAAGCCGGCGGGAATTGCCAACCCCAAGGATTTCCGCAACGAGATCGTCAATTTCGTGCTGCGCGCGCGCGCCAACAACCACGGCAAGAACCCGCTGTGGACGAGCTACGAGAAGCTGCGCACAGTGATCGAGAAGAAGATGTTTTCGAACACCGAAGATCTGCTGCCGGTGATCAGCTTCAATGCCAAGGCCAGTGCCGACGATGTCAAGAAGCACGAAGACTTCGTCAATCGCATGGTCAGGAAAGGCTACACGTCGAAACAGGTGCGGCTGCTGTGCGAATGGTACTTGCGCGTGCGCAAGAACTCGTGACCCGGCATCGTCGCTGAACGGATCGGAGGATTCCCTTGCAAGAAATCATCGATCGCAGGCTGGCCGGCAAGAACAAGTCGATCGGCAACCGGGAGCGCTTCCTGCACCGCCACAAGGAGCAGATCCGCGAAGCAGTCAAACGCGCGGTCGACGGGCGTGGCATCCGCGACATTGTTCAGGGCGAAGACATCCACATCCCGCGCCGTGACATCAACCAGCCGATATTTGGTCACGGACCGGGCGGGCGACGCGAAATGGTGCACCCGGGGAACAAGGATTTCGTTCGTGGGGATCGCATCGACCGACCACCGGGCGGGACGGGTAGCGGGAGTGGTGGTGGGCAGGCCGGCGACTCCGGCGAGGGCGAGGACGATTTCGTCTTCCACCTGACCAAGGAAGAGTTCATTGAGGTCTTCTTCGACGACCTCGCCTTGCCCAACCTGATCCGTACCACGCTCGCCGAGACGCCGGAATACAAGACGCACCGCGCCGGCTTTTCGAGTGACGGCACGCCGAACAACCTGCACGTCGTGCGCTCGCTGCGCGGCGCCATTGGCCGACGCGTGGCGCTCGGCAGCGAATCGCGGCGCGAGCTGGTTCGTCTCGAAGAACTGCTCGAAGATCTTCTCGAGGCCGGGCGCGGGCAACCCATGACGCCGTCGCGCCGTAGGGAGATCGAAGCGCTTGAGCACGACATCGAAGTGCGGCGGGCGCGCATCCTGCGCATCCCGTATCTCGACCCGATCGACCTGCGCTACCGGAACCGCGTGCGGACGCCCGTGCCGACCGCGAGGGCAGCCATGTTCTGCCTGATGGATGTCTCCGGTTCGATGGACGAGGCGCGCAAGGATCTCGCCAAGCGCTTCTTCATCCTGCTCTATCTCTTCCTCACGCGACACTATGAAAGGATAGATCTCGTCTTCATCCGCCATCACACGCAGGCGCAGGAGGTCAATGAGCACGACTTCTTCCACGCCACCGAAAGCGGCGGGACCGTCGTCTCGAGCGCGCTGGTGCTGATGGAAGAGATCGTCCGCGCCCGCTACCCGAGCAACGAATGGAACATCTACGGCGCACACGCGAGCGACGGCGACAACTGGCATACCGACAGCCCCCGCTGCCGCGAATTGCTGGCGCAGAAGCTGCTGCCGCTGTGCCGCTATTTTGCCTATATCCAGGTCGTCGACCAGGAGCAGAACCTGTGGCAGGAATACGCGACGCTGGCCGCGACCTCGCCGACCTTCGCGATCCGCAAGGCAAGCACGGTCGACCAGATCTATCCTGTTTTTCGTGACCTGTTCAGCCGAGAAGGGAGGACCCGATGAACGACATCTTCCGCCCCGGGCGTGCCGGCCAGATGCCCATCGCGAACGAAGACGGCGGCCAGCGGCCAGCGCAGCGACTGCCGTCCCCGAGCGACTGGACTTTCGAGTTGCTCGACCAGTATCACAAAGTCATTCGCGCCACCGCGCAGCGTTTCGGCCTCGACACCTATACCAACCAGCTCGAGATCATCACCGCCGAGCAGATGATGGACGCCTACGCCTCGGTCGGCATGCCGGTCAATTACCGCCACTGGAGCTACGGCAAGGAATTCCTGGCTACCGAGAAGAACTACCGGCGCGGCCAGATGGGCCTGGCTTACGAAATCGTCATCAACTCGAACCCCTGCATCAGCTATCTGATGGAAGAGAACACGATGGCCATGCAGGCGCTGGTGATCGCGCACGCGGCTTACGGCCACAACAGCTTCTTCAAGGGCAACTACCTCTTCCGGATGTGGACCGACGCCTCGTCGATCATCGATTATCTCGTTTACGCCAGGGACTACGTCCTGAGCTGCGAAGAGCGTCACGGGGTGGATGCCGTCGAACTCCTGCTCGACAGCTGCCATGCCCTGATGAACTACGGCGTCGACCGCTATCGCCGGCCGGGAAAGCTCAGCCTGGCAGCCGAACGGGCGCGGGCGCAGGAACGGGAAGCCTATGCCCAGCAGCAGCTGAACGAAATCTGGCGGACGCTGCCACCGACGCCGGCAAAGGAAATCGCCGAGAAAGCGGTGCAGCGCTTCCCCGCCGAACCGCAGGAAAACCTCCTCTACTTCATCGAGAAGAACGCGCCGCTGCTTGAACCCTGGCAGCGCGAAATCGTTCGCATCGTGCGCAAGGTGGCGCAGTACTTCTACCCGCAGCGGCAGACCCAGGTGATGAACGAGGGCTGGGCAACCTTCTGGCACCACCATTTGCTGAACACCCTGTACGACGACGGCCACCTGGCCGACGGCATCATGATCGAGTGGCTCAAATCGCATACCAATGTCGTCTTCCAGCCGCCGGTCGGCCACCCCGCCTATAGCGGCATGAATCCCTACGCGCTGGGTTTCGCGATGTACTCGGACATCAAGCGCATCTGCCAGACACCGACCGACGAAGACCGCTACTGGTTTCCTGAAATGGCCGGCAGCGACTGGCTGACGACGCTCGACCACGCGATGCGCAACTTCAAGGACGAAAGCTTCATCGGCCAGTACCTGTCACCGAATCTCATGCGCAACTTCCGTCTGTTCGCGATCGTCGACGAGGAGAAAGCGCCGAAGCTCGAAGTTTCGGCGATCCACGACGAAGCCGGCTACCGCAATCTGCGCGAAGCGATGTCACACCAGTACGACCTTGCCTCGCGCGAACCCAACATCCAGGTCTGGAGCGTCAACCTGCGCGGCGACCGTTCGCTGACCCTGCGCCATATCCAGGACAACGACCGGCCTCTGCATGACAGCGCCGAGGAAGTGCTCAAACACGTTGCCCGGCTGTGGGGTTTCGCGGTCCATCTCGAAAGCGTTGACAGCAGCGGCAGGATCTCGCGCAACTGGCTGGCGAGGCCACCCAGCGAGTGAACCGCAAGAAAGCGTGGGTTCACCACCGTATTGGTCGCGCTCGCGAGTTGGCTCTCATGGACGACCGACGGTGTGGCCTCTCACCCTTTTCTTCTCGCCGCCATCTCTTCGTGCAACGTCCGCTTCGCCGGCTTCATCGGCGTTCGGCTGAACGTCCAGCCGGATTGCAGCGGCGGCGTCAATGCCCGGAAGCGGGTCGCCAGCCAGCCAAAGGCACGATAGAGCGCCGGGCGGGTATAAAGAGCGGCCCATGCCGACCAGACCGCGTCCAGCAGACGGCTGCTGGCGGCGCCCTGGCCGAGCAGCGGCGCGTGTCCGGGGCGTGCCTCGTGCTGTGCTTCGCCGCGCAGGCGGATCAGCAGGTCGGCAATCGGAATCCGCACCGGGCAGACCTCACTGCAGGCGCCGCAGAGGCTGGAGGCCGTTGGCAGGATGTGCGTCGCCGCGAGCCCAAGCAGGTGCGGCGAGATGATTTCGCCGATCGGACCGGGGTAGGTGGTGCCGTAGGCGTGACCACCGATGCGCGTGTAAACCGGGCAATGGTTCATGCACGCGCCGCAGCGAATACACTGTAGCGTCGACCGCAGTTGCTCATCGCTGTAGGCCTGGGTACGGCCGTTGTCGACCAGGACCAGGTGCATTTCACGCGGGCCATCCTTTTCGCCCGGCTTGCGCGGGCCGCTGATCAGATTGAAATAGGTCGTGATCGCCTGCCCGGTCGCCGAGCGCGTCAACAAGGCGAACAACGGCGGCACGTGTTCGAGCTTTTCGACGACTTTTTCGATGCCGGTGATCGCGATGTGCACGTCGGGCACCGTGGTGCACATGCGGCCGTTGCCTTCGTTCTCGACCAGGCACAGGGTGCCGGTTTCGGCAACGGCGAAGTTAACCCCCGACAGGCCGATCTCGGCAGTCATGAACTTCTCGCGCAGGACGGCGCGGCCGATGCCGATCAGTTCATCGACCGACTCGGTGTAGCCGGCCCCCGGCACCTTCTCGGCAAACAGACGGGCGATCTGTTGCTTGGTCTTGTGGATCGCCGGCATGATGATGTGCGAGGGTTTCTCGCCGTCGAGCTGGACGATGTATTCGCCCATGTCGCTCTCGAGCGCCTCCATGCCGGCGGCGGCCATCGCGTGGTTGAGTTCGATCTCTTCGCTGACCATCGACTTGCCCTTGACCATCAGGCGGGTCGAATGGCGGCGGGCGATGTCGATGATGATGCGGTTCGCCTCTGCCGGATTTTCGGCCCAGTGCACCTGAACGCCGTTCTCGGTCAGCTTGCGCTCGAGCAGTTCGAGCAGTTCGGGCAGACGCGCGAGGCTGTACCTGCGAATCTGTTCGGCGAGTCCCCGCTGGCGTTCGAGCGCGTCGGCGTCGGGGAACTGCGCGGCGCGCCGGGTGATCAGAAAATCCATCGCGCCGCGAAAGCTTTTCCGCAGATGGGGATCGGCGACCGCCGCCGCCGCGCGCGCCTTGAATTCGCCCGCCGGGATGAAATTCATGGGCTGGGCGTTCATGGCAGTTCTTCCTCTTCGACCAGCAGCAGGACAAGCAGCTCCTTCGGCCCATGCGCGCCATAGGCCAGCGTCACCTGGATGTCGGCGGTCTTCGACGGACCCGAAACGAGGAGCGCGTTGGTCGGCAGACCGGCGCTCCAGCCCTGCTCATCGATCGCCGCGAACAGCGTGTCGTAAAGCTCGCCCGCGTCGAGCAGCGCAAAATGGATAGGCGGCACCAGCGACATCAGACGCGGTTCGCTGGCGTCCGGCCAGATGATCAGGGTGCCGGTCTCGGCGATGCCGCCGCGTGTCGAGGTCAGGGTGGCATCGGTGTCTTCGAACAGTTCCTGCTTCCAGTCCTCGATCGGCCGATCGTAAGGTTTCAAACCGCGCATCCCGGTCGCGATCAGCGCCGCGGCGTGCGCCTCGCCATGCAGCAGCGAGCGCACACCCTTCGTCGCGCACAGTTCGGCAAGCGTCTGCGGCCAGTTGTCACGGGTCACCCGAACGACTTCGCCGTGCCAGAAAGCCATCTTTTCACAGAAGAGTTCGATCCGCGACGCGCGCGTGCTGGCGAACGTTCCGGCGTTCGCGCGCTGGCAAACCTTGACATCCGGCGCCAGCGGTGGTGTTGCCTGCGGCGCGGCACGCAGGCGCTGCAGGATATTGTCGCGTGCGCTCATTGCCGACTTCCCTCACCGCCGCTGCGCTGCCAGAGGAAGGTCGCCAGATGCTGGCCCTGCAAGGGATCGCCGCGCTTCTCGAGGGTGTGGTTGAGGTTGAGCATGCAACCGCAGTCGGCCGAGATGAAAGTCTCGGCGCCGGTTTCCTTGATCGCATCGAGCTTGTCGCCGGCCATCGCTGACGAGATCGACGGATGTTTGAGCGAGAAGGTGCCGCCAAAACCGCAACATTCGGACTCGTGTCCGTGCACGGCGACTTCGACCCCCGGCAACTGCTCAAGCAGCGCGCGGGCGTGCAGGTGGGTGCCCATCTCGCGGCGTGCCGCGCACGAAGTGTGCAGGGCGACGCGCGCCGGCGCCGCCTGGTCCTTCAGGCGGATCTTCGCCACCTGCAGGAGGAATTCGGAGAGTTCGAAAATTCGCTCGGCCAGCGCTTCGGCTTCGGCCCGCAGCTCTGGCTCGTCGGCGAAAATCCTGGGATAGTGGTGGCGCATCATGCCGGCGCAGGAACCGGAAGGGACGATCACCGGCCACGGCTCGGGAAAGAGATGCAACTGGGCAAGCGCCACCGCGCGCGTCTGCTCGGGAAAGCCGCTGCTGTGCGCCGGTTGCCCGCAGCAGGTCTGGTCGGCCGGGAAATGCACCTCGATTCCCTCTCGTTCGAGCAGGCGGAAGGTGTCGATGCCGGCCTGCGGACAGAAGAGGTCGATCAGGCAGGTGCCGAAGAGATAGACCCGGGCCGGTTTTTCCGGATACTGGCGAGTGCCTGTTTCGTCCATTGCGAGCTCCTTGGCCATCCTTGCGCGGAAAGTGGTCAGACCACTTTTCCAGTACACTAATGACCGGCCACGGCTTTGTCAATTGCCTGCCCGATCGGTCACCCGTTCGATAGTGCAGCGCACCATGCGGCCGCCCTTTCCATTAGAATCCACCCCTTGACCAAAACCCGGTCGATCCTCAGGAGAAGGCCCGATGACCTTGCAGAGCAAGCCCAACACCGACGACGTACGGATTCGGGAAATCAAGGAACTCGTTCCGCCCGCGCATGTTTTCCGCGAGTTTCCGGTCGGTGTCCGCGCTGCCCTGACCACCTACAACGCACGCCAGAGCATCCACCGCATCCTGCACGGCGCCGACAACCGTCTGCTGGTGGTGGTCGGCCCCTGTTCGATCCACGAGGTCGATTCCGCCATCGCCTATGCGACGCGACTGCAGAAGGAAGCCCCCCGGTTTGACAATGATCTGCTGATCGTCATGCGCGTGTATTTCGAGAAGCCACGGACCACGGTCGGCTGGAAAGGGCTGATCAACGACCCCCGTCTCGACAACAGCTTCCGGATCAACGAAGGGCTGCGCCTGGCCCGTGGTCTGCTGCTCGAGATCAACGACATGGGTCTTCCCTGCGCCACCGAGTTCCTCGACACGATCACGCCACAATACACCGCGGACCTGATCGCCTGGGGGGCGATCGGCGCCCGCACGACGGAATCGCAGGTGCACCGCGAACTCGCTTCCGGCCTGTCGTGTCCGGTCGGTTTCAAGAACGGCACCGACGGCAACATCCGCATCGCCATCGATGCCATCCGCGCCGCCCAGTCGCCGCATCACTTTCTGTCAGTGACCAAGGCTGGCCACTCGGCGATCGTCTCCACCGGTGGTAACGAGGACTGCCACGTGATCCTGCGCGGCGGCAAGGAGCCGAACTACGACGCGGCGCACGTCGACGCCGCGTGTCGGGAGATTGCCGCAGCGGGTCTCGCCGCCCGCCTGATGATCGATGCTTCGCACGCCAACAGCAACAAGCGCTGCCGGCAACAGATCGAGGTTCTCGGCGACACCGCCGGCCAGCTGGCTGCCGGCGAAGAGCGGATCATCGGCGTCATGATCGAGTCGCACCTGGTCGAAGGTCGTCAGGACCTCGTCCCCGGACAGCCTCTGGAGTATGGCAAGAGCATCACCGATGCCTGCCTGGGTTGGGAGGATACGCTGACGGTGCTGGAAGTGCTCGCCAAAGGGGTGCGCGCGCGTCGCCTGGTCGGAGCGGCACAATGAACGTGAGTGGCCGATTCAAGGAGCGGCCAGCGGGCAGTCGCGCTGCCGCCGCCTGACAGACGAGCGCAGGCAAATGAGAGCGCCGGTTCGAGGGCTGCCCGAGGCGCATCGCGCGAACGAGGAAGCAGGCCTGGCCTGCATGGACCCGAGGCGGGTGATTCGCCGCGACGTCCCGGCCGTCGCGGCCGTCGCGGCGCGCCGGGACGTCTAGCGGAGTTTGATTTCCTTGTAGATCACGTGCTTGCGAGCTTTGGGATCGTACTTCTTGATCTCCATCTTGCTCGGCATGGTCTTTTTGTTCTTGGTGGTGGTGTAGAAGTGGCCGGTTCCGGCCGTCGATTCGAGCTTGATCTTGTCACGCATGGCACTTCTCCTGGTCAGATCTCGCCGCGCGCGCGCAAATCGGCGAGCACGACGTCGATGCCATTTTTGTCGATGGTTCGCAAACCGGCGTTCGATACGCGCAGCCGCAGCCAGCGGTTCTCGCTCTCGATCCAGAAACGGCGATACTGCAGATTCGGAAGGAAGCGGCGCTTCGTTCTATTGTTGGCATGGGAAACATTGTTCCCTGCCATCGGGCCCTTGCCCGTAACCTGGCAAACACGCGCCATGACTGTTGCTCCAATTGTTTTGGGAAGAAAGCCCGCGATTCTAGCCCATGCAGGCAATCGCTTTCAAGCAGTTTTGCTCGAAAGGCATTAGAGGAGACCCCGTTCGGCGAAAGACAGGGGCAGCGACTGCCCGGCAACGATGAAATGATCGATCACCCGGACCTCCACCAACGCCAGCGCCTGTCTGAGTTCGCTGGTCAGCAGTTCGTCGGCACGCGAGGGTTCGGCCACCCCGGACGGATGATTATGCGCCAGCACCACCGCCGCCGCATTGTGTCGCAGCGCCAGCTTGACCATCTCGCGCGGATAGACGCTGGTCTGCGTCAGGGTGCCACGAAAGATCTCTTCAGCGGCAATCAGGCGATTCTGCGCATCGAGCCAGAGGGCAAAGAAAACCTCGTGCTGCAGGCCGGCGAGGTGCAGGCGCAGGTAGTCGCGCACCGCTCCCGGCGACGAAAAAGCGACGCCCTGGCGCATCTCTTCGCCCAGCGCCCGCCTCGCCATCTCGAGGACCGCCTGCAGCTGCGCATACTTCGCCGGCCCCATGCCCGGCACCGCCGAGAAATCGTCCTGGTTGGCCGCGAACAGGCGGTTCAGGCCACCGAAGCGGCCAATCAGTTCGCGGCCCAGATCGACCGCGCTGAGGCCCTTGCTGCCGACGCGCAGAAAAATTGCCAGCAATTCGGCATCCGACAAAACGGCCGCGCCATGGGCGAGCAGCCGCTCGCGCGGGCGTTCGTGCTCTGGCCAATCCGTGATTGCCATCTCCTTGTCCTCCCTCGAGAGCTTGCGTCAATCCGTATAGCGAGGCTGATCAGTCAACTTCAGCATACACCGGGCGTGCAGCAAGTTCAGCCTCGACGAGCGGAATGCCAGGCAACGCGCCTCTCGAGCGCTGGGGCGGTCAAGTGTCAATCGCTGGCGGGAAATCTCAAGTAGAATGTGCCGCCACCCGATTCCCTCCCCTTTCCTCCCTTTTCCACACCCTCCCACCCCGTTAAGAGCCCGACGCATGGAACTTGCAGGAAAACGCATCGTACTTGGCGTCACCGGCGGCATCGCTGCCTACAAGGCGGCCGAACTGCTGCGTCTGATGGTCAGGCAGGGCGCCGAAGTACAGGTGGTGATGACCACCGCGGCGACCCGTTTCGTGACCCCGGTCACCTTTCAGGCACTCTCCGGCAAACCGGTGTTCGTCGACCAGTGGGATCCGCGGGTGGCCAACAACATGGCGCACATCGACCTTTCGCGGAGCGCCGACGCCGTCCTCGTCGCGCCGGCTTCGGCCGATTTCCTGGCCAAACTCGCGCATGGCCTGGCAGACGACCTGTTGACCACGCTGCTCCTCGCCCGCGACTGTCGGCTGCTGGTGGCGCCGGCAATGAACCGCCAGATGTGGGAAAACCCGGCGACCGGTCGCAATCTCGCGCTGCTGCGCAACGATGGCGTCGCCATCCTCGGCCCCGCCTGTGGCGAACAGGCCTGCGGCGAGAGCGGGCTGGGGCGGATGCTCGAAGCCGAAGAGATCCTTCTCGAACTGGTCGCTCATTTTCAGCCGAAGCTGCTCGCCGGCCGGAAAGTGCTGCTGACGGCGGGTCCGACCTTCGAAGCGATCGACCCGGTGCGCGGCATCACCAACCTGTCAACCGGCAAGATGGGCTTTGCGATCGCGCGTGCCGCAAGCGAAGCGGGCGCCCGGGTGACGCTGGTCTGCGGCCCGGTCAGTCTGGCGCACCCTGCCGGCGTCAGGCGCATCGAGGTGGGCAGCGCGCTCGAAATGCATGCGGCGGTGCACCGCGAAGTCGCCGACCACGACGTCTTTATCGCCGTCGCCGCGGTCGCCGATTACCGCCCGGTCAGGTCCCTCGCGCAGAAGATCAAGAAGGGCGCCCAGGCGACGCCGCCGGCAATCGAGCTGGTACAGAACCCCGACATCCTCGCCGAGGTCGCCGCCCTCCCCGCGCCACCGCTGTGCGTCGGCTTCGCCGCCGAAAGCGAGAACCTGCACGAATACGCCGAGAGCAAGCGGCGCAGCAAGAAAATCCCGCTGATCGTCGGCAACCTGATCAATGACGGCTTCGGCGGTGACGACAACACACTGATCCTGTTCGACGACGACGGCCCGCACCCGCTCGCGCCAGCGCCCAAGCTCACGCTTGGCCGCCAGCTCGTGGCGCACATCGCCGCGCTGCTCGAGCAGCGCCGATGACCCACCCCGTAAACCTGCAGGTGGACGTGCGTCTGCTCGACCCGCGGCTACGCGACCAGCCCCCGCACTATGCCACTGCCGGTTCGGCAGGCCTCGACCTGCGCGCCTGCATCGACGCTGCGCTGGAAATCCGACCGGGGGAAACGCGACTGATCCCGACCGGCGTCGCCATCCACCTCGCCGATCCGGGCCTCGCCGCGATCATCCTGCCCCGCTCGGGACTCGGGCACAAGCATGGCATCGTCCTTGGCAACCTGGTCGGGTTGATCGACTCCGATTATCAGGGCGAAATCATGGTGTCGACCTGGAACCGCGGCCATCAACCCTTCACCCTGCAACCGCTCGACCGGCTGGCGCAGCTGGTGGTGGTGCCGGTCCTGCAGATGCGCTTCAACGTCGTCGAGGAATTCGCGCTGAGTCCGCGTGGCGCCGGCGGTTTCGGCAGCACGGGCCACAACTGACGCGGGGCGGCATCGCAGTTCGGCCAACAGCGCCATGACGAGCCATGCCTGCAGCGACCCGCGCTCGCCGGCGCGATCGGGTCAGGCGGGTTGCCGCCGCCCGGCGATGACCGTCATGACCGCTTCCCTCAGGCCCGACCTTTGCCCCGCAAGCGGGCAAGAAGAATGTCGCGCGTCGTCGGCGCGCCCTTGACGGGCAACGACAGCCAGAGCGCGGCGACCAGAAAGGCGAGAAAGCACAGGACTGACCAGTTGGCCATCGAAAGGCCGAGGAACACCCAGTCCTTGCTCGAACAGAAACCGCTGGCCATGAACATCGCTGGCCAGCGCACACCGAACCAGTCGACAATACGTTCGATGAGATTGGGTTCGCCGAAGCCGCAGGCCATGCTCGCGTCGGGCAGATACTGCAGCCAGCTCTGGTAGGCCGCAGTCGCCACCCCGCCGGCTGCGGCGAGGCCGAGCAAGCCGCCCCACAGGACTCGCCAGCGGGGCAGCAGCAGACCGGCAAGGGCGACTCCGGCGATCAGGAGATAGAGCAGACGCTGAAAGATGCACAGCGGACACGGCTGCAGCTTCATCCATTCGCCGATCCACCAGCCGGCCAGCGTCAACCCGGTCGCCGCCAGCGCGAGCAGCCCGAAACAGGCACGCCAGCGCATCAACCGGCCCACTCAGGCGAGCACATAGCTGCGCAGGCGCAGCGACAGATCCTGCAGCTGCCGGACGCCGGAGTTCTCGGCCCGCTCGCACCAGTCCTGCAGGGCCTGGACCAGGTGCTCGCGGGAAACGTTCGAGCGCTCCCATACGGCCACCAGATCCTGGCGCATGGCATAGGCCGTCTGCAGCGCACGGCTCTCGCCGAGCAGCAGTTCGAGCCGCCCGCGCTGCTCCTGGCTGACCGTGTCGGCATCCGCCACCAGCCACGGCTTCAGTCCCTTGAAGCGGTTACCGTTCTGCAGTCTGCCGAGTTCCTCTCGATAAACCTGCTTCAACGAGCGCGCGTACTGGGACAGCACGTCGTAGCGGTTGACGATCACCGCCTGCAGGGTGTCGAAATCGACCACCGGACGCAGACTGCCGAGCCGCGGTCGCGGCGCGACCTTCTTCACCTGCGCGAGACCCAGCGCCGCAAGCAGCCGGATGTAGAGCCAGCCAATGTCGAACTCGTACCAGCGGATCGATAACCTGGCCGAAGTCGGGAATGTGTGATGATTGTTGTGCAGTTCTTCGCCGCCGATCAGGATGCCCCAGGGGCTGATGTTGGTACTCGCGTCGCGCGGGCTGAAGTTGCGGTAGCCCCAGAAATGGCCTAGACCATTGACCACCCCGGCTGCCCAGAAGGGAATCCAGGCCACCTGCGCCACCCAGATCAGCAGGCCGGGAACGACGCCGAAGATTGCCACGTCGATGGCCAGCATGATCACCACGCCGAGTTTGTGCCAGGGCGAGTAGAGATGGTTCTCGATCCAGTCCACCGGAGTGCCGCGGCCGTAACGTTCGATGGTGTCACGGTTTCTCGCTTCCCTGACATACAGGAAGACGCCGGTCCACAGCACCCGATGGATGCCGTAGACCTGCGGACTGTGCGGGTCATCCGGGGTTTCGCACTTGGCGTGATGCTTGCGATGGATCGACGCCCATTCCCGGGTAACCATACCGGTCGTCAGCCACAGCCAGAAACGAAAGAAGTGCGCCACCAGCGGATGCAGCTCGAGCGCCCGGTGCGCCTGATGCCGGTGCAGAAAGATGGTGACCGCAGCGATCGTGACATGCGTCAGTCCCAGCGTTAACAAGACATAGGACCACCAGGGCCAGGCGACCAATCCAGCGTACATGAACCATCCTTGAGTGAGGGAGCACGCGATTCTAAGGCAATGCACCGCCTGTGCCCAAGCACATTACAGCCGACCGTGGCCGGCAAACCACAGTTATTGGCGGCGAACGTCCATCCGACACCGACAACCCGCTATCATTCAACCATGAAAACACGAATTCTTCTGGTCGAGGACGACGAGCGCCTCGCTGAACTGACCGCCGAGTACCTCCGCAAGAACGATTTTGAAGTCCTCATCGAGCCTCGCGGAGACACCGCCGAAGCACGCATTCTCGCCGAGCGGCCCGACCTGGTGATTCTCGACGTCATGCTGCCGGGCAAGGACGGCTTCGAGGTCTGTCGCTCCATCCGCTCGCAGTACGGCGGGGTGATCCTGATGCTCACCGCCCGGGACGAAGATTTCGACCAGATCCTGGGTCTGGAACTGGGCGCCGACGACTATATCGCCAAACCGGTGCAGCCGCGCCTCCTGCTGGCCCGCATCAAGGCCCTGCTGCGTCGTTCGCCGGTGCCCCCCGGCGGCACTGCCCGCGACAGTAGTGAACCCGGCGAGCCGGACGAACTCGCATTCGGCAGTTTCCGGATCAGCCAGTCCACGCGCAGCACACAACTCGGCAGCCAGCCGATCGACCTCACCACGGCCGAATTCGACCTGCTCTGGCTGCTCGCGCGCCACGCCGGCAGCATCCTGTCGCGCGACGACCTGCTGCAGGAATTGCGCGGCATCGGCTTCGACGGTCTCGACCGCTCGATCGACGCCCGCATTTCGAGGCTGCGCCGCAAACTCGGCGACGACCCGGAAAATCCGACGCGGATCAAGACCGTGCGCGGCAAGGGTTACCTGTTCAGCAAGCATGACTGGCAATAGCAACCGGCTGCTCGCCAGCCTCGGCAACAACAAGCCGGCACCGTGGCGTGCGCGTTACAGTCTGTCGCGGCTGTTCTTCAACTTCTACCTGCTGGTCATGGGCTCGTTTGTGGTGATCGCGATCTTTGCCGACTTCGTCATCTCGACAGCGGTCAAGGGCATCACCGACGACTACACCAGCCGCTTCATGCGCGGCACCGTCCTCCTGATCGAAGAAGAACTGTTCCGCCGGCCACGTTCCGAATGGCCAAGAACGATCGCCGCGCTGGATCGCAAGTTCGCCTACAAGCTCGCCATCATTGACCGCTGGACGCTCCATCTGCCCGCCAAGGAAGCGGAAAAGCTCGATGCTGGCGAGCTGGCGATCGACGTGCAGGGCGACATCATCTACCACCGCCTCAAACAGACGCCGCAAATCCTCGTCGTCGGCCCGATCTCTCCCGAGCGCAACCCGGAGTACCACCGCGGCATGCCGCTCGATCTGCGCATCAGCCTGCTGACCTGGAGCCTGATCGGCGTCTGCCTCGCGATCGTCGTCTGGTTGTGGGTACGCCCGGTCTGGCGGGATCTCGAAGCCATGCGACAGACCACGCGTTCGCTCGGCGAAGGGCTGTTCGAAGCGCGCGCGCCGATGATGCGCAGCAGCGCCTTCGGACCCCTCGCCGAAACCCTGAACGGCATGGCCGAACGTATCCAGCGCCTGATCGCGACGCAGAAAGAGCTGTCGAGCGCCATCTCGCACGAGCTGCGGACGCCGATCGCGCGGCTGCGCTTCGCGCTCGAGATGCTGGTCGAGACCGGCGACCCCGGTGAGCGCGAGCGCCTGTGGCGAATGATGGAAGCCGACCTCGATGAACTCGACGGTCTGATCGACTCCAGCCTGACCTACGCCCGCTTCGAGCGCGAACAGCCTGAACCGCACCTGAGCGCGGTCGAGATCGCCCCCTGGCTCGAAGGACAGGTCGAACTCAGCCGCCTGCTGGCGGGCGAGATCGACCTCGAGGTCGACAGTTCGGCATTGCCGCCGGCGCTGCGCGTCGAGCTCGATCGCCGAAGCATGCCCTACGCCATCACCAACCTGCTGCGCAACGCCATCAAGTACGCGCGAGCGCGCATCCGGATCAGTGCGCAGGTGGTCGCCGACCAGATCCAGGTGCATGTAGACGATGACGGAATCGGCATCCCGGTGGCCGAGCGAGAACGGATCTTCTCTGCCTTTACCCGCCTCGACCGTTCGCGCGATCGTTCGACCGGCGGTTACGGGCTGGGGCTCGCGATCGCTCGCCTGGTGCTGGCCCAGCATCGCGGCACCGCCAGTGCCGGCGATTCGCCGCTGGGCGGTGCGCGCCTCACCCTCAGCTGGCCGTTGTCACAGAACGTCACCGAAAGCTGACGCAATTGCGGCAGACGCGTCCGATGAATATCCCTACCATCAGCGTCTGTCTACAACACAACGACCAAGGAGACCCCCCATGAGCGAATTCCACTTCAACTGTGAGCAGTTTCTCGCCATCGCTCGCCAACACTTCTTCGCCGGCGATCTCGGTGCAGGCTTTCAGCAGGATGCTTCGGACGAGGATTCCACCAGCGCCTGTGGCGAGACAATGCATCGCGCCCACGCCGGCTGATGAGCGCGGTGGCCGAATCTCCTCAACCCCTTCCGCTGACCGAAGGCATCGGCATTTTCGTCGGGGTGGTCGCCTGGGATATTCTCAGCGCCGGCGAGATGGAACTTCTCAAGGCGTCCCTGATCGCCACCGCCGGCGCGTTGACCTGGTACGGCGTGCGCTACTGGTGGCGGATCAACGGCCGCAAGCGCCGATGAGGAGCGGCCCATCCGCCGGGCTGCCAGCGTCCCCCTTCCCCGAAGCCCATCCCGACGATGGGCTTTTCGTTTCCGGCGGCCGCCCGCAGACCCACCGGACCCAAGTGAAGCGCTCAGGCCGCTGACGGCGTCGCACCCAGCATGCGAACCTCGCGTTGCGGAAATGGAATCTCGATCCCGTGCTCGCCAAAGGCTCGCCAGATCGCCATATTGATCGCCGACCGGACACCACCGCTGCCTTCCTGGGGGTCGGCAATCCAGAAACCGAGATCGAGATTGATGCCGCTGTCGGCAAAAGCCGTCAACAGCGCTTGCGGCGCCGGTTCGACCAGCACTCGTGGCTGCGCCTTCGCCGCCTCGCACATCAGGCGCATGGCCATTTCGAGATCGCTGCCGTAAGCGACCTGAACCGATACCAGCAGACGAACCCGCGAGTCGGTAAGTGACTCGTTGCGCACGATGTTCGATACCAGATACTCGTTGGGGATGATCACTTCGGTGCCGGTGAGGGTGCGCAGGACGGTGTAACGGGCAGTAATCTGGGTGACGATGCCGGAGGTTGTCGCATCGAGCCCGACCAGATTGCCGATGCGGATCGAACGGTCGAGCAGGATGATGAAGCCACTGACGTAGTTGCTGGCGATCTTCTGCAGACCGAGGCCAAGGCCGACCGCAAGCGCGCCGCTGAACACCGACAGCGCCGTGATGTCGATCCCGACCATCGACAGGCTGAACAGGAGCGCCACTACCGACAGCACCGCCTTGACCAGACGGCCGAGCACGACGCGGATGTTGGAGTCCAGCGTCTGCCTCGCGAGCAGACGCGCCTCCATGATGCCCGAGAGCCACAGGGCGACCAGCACGGTGATCGCGACGGTCACGATGCCGTTGATCAGGGTCCACAAATCGAGTTTCTGTTTGCCCATCGAGAAGCTCACCTGTTCGAGCATCTCGATCAGCGGGGTCGACAGACCGGTGATGTAGAGCGCGAGGCATAGCCAGATACTGGTGGCGATCAAACGCTCGGAAGTCGCGAGCCAGCTTCCCGGCGCAAAGGCGTGGCGCAGGATGTAGATCGCCGTCCGCACCAGCGCCATCGAGAGCAACAGGGGCACCGCCAGATCGAGCAGGCTGACCGGTCCGATGTGCCAGTGCCTGAACGACTGGCGAACCACCAGGACGAGCAGCAGCGCGAGCAGCGGGAAAGCGACACGCTTCAGGCTACCTGCCCCGAAAGCGCGCAGCGCTCCGTAATCCGCGTCGGGTCGTGCAAAATCCTGACGCTGACCATAGCGCGACAGGCTCCAGGCGAGCAGCAGACTCAGCCCGAGCGCCGCCACCTGCCAGAGGAAGCCGGGATCCCGGAGATCCCGCCAAAGTTCCAGCAGCAAGGCAAACATCACTTCTTCGGTCATTTTCTCTCCATTACTGCAGCATAGAAGGAATCGGTACCGTGGCGGTGCGGAAAGAGTTGCAGCCGCTCGCCAAGGTCGATCGCGATCTCCTGGCGGGCCAGAATCTCCTGCGCCGAGCAGGTCACGAAGTCCGTCCGTTGCGCGAGGAAAGCCTGTACGACGCGCTCGTTCTCGGCATCGAGCAGGCTGCAGGTCGCGTACACGAGCCGGCCGCCCGGTTTCACGAGGCTCGCGGCAGCGGCGAGAATCGCGGCCTGTTTGCTGCACAGCTCGGCAATGCCAGCCGGCGTCTGCCGCCATTTCATATCCGGATTGCGGCGCAAGGTGCCGAGCCCCGAACAGGGCGCGTCGACCAGCACCCGATCGAACTTGCCGGCGAGACGCCTGACGCGGAGGTCGCGCTCGGAGTCGATCCACACCGGATGCACGTTCGACAGCCCTGAGCGCGCCAGGCGCGGTTTCAGTTTCGCGAGTCGCCGCTCGGCGACGTCGAACGCATAGAGCCGGCCTTGCGAGCGCATCAAGGCACCGAGCAACAAGGTCTTGCCACCGGCGCCGGCGCAGAAATCGGCGACCATTTCTCCGCGTCCGGGCTGCAGCAGGAAGCCCAGCAACTGGCTGCCCTCGTCCTGGACTTCGATGCTGCCATCGATGAACAGCGGGTGTTTCGACAGCGCCGGCTTGCCGGCCAGCCGGATGCCGAGCGGCGAGTAGGCGCAGGGCGCGGCCACCAGACCGTCGGCAAGCAGGCGCGCAAGCACCGCCGGTCGCGTCGCCTTCAGCGGATTGACCCGCAGATCCAGCGGCGCCGGCTGGTTGAGCCCCTGCGCGAGAGCGGTCACCTCGTCGGCGCTGAAACGGGTCATGAATTCGTCGTACAGCCAGTCCGGCAGATCGAGACGCACCGCCGGCGGCAAGTCCGCCGCGTTCACCGCCTTGGCCTGCGCCAGCCATTTGCTCTCCGACTCGTTCAGCACACACGCCAGCTCGCGCCGGTTCATTCCCTGCAGGCAGGCGAGCGTGGCCAGCAGCAGACGTCGCGAAGTCAGCTCGTCGGCACAGCGGGCCGACAGGGAACGTTTGCGCCGCAGGACCGCAAACACCGTCTCGGCAACGAAGCCGCGGTCGCCATGACCCAGTTCGCGATGCTGACGGAAATAGTGGGAAACGACCAGGTCGGCCGGAAAAGCCGAGCGCAACAGTTCGGAGAGCAGGGTTTCGGCGTGATGGAAGAGGGCTGGCGTAAAGCGCACGGTCAGGGTTCCTGGCTGAATTCTATGGTCGTCGCGACCTGGACATAAAGGTTGCCCTTGCGGTCAAGGTGCTGGATCTTGACCGGCAGCAGCGCGCGATCGTAGGCCAGCCAGAGTTCAGTGGTGGCGACGCCGGGAACGCGCAGGTGAAGGCTGCGGAAGTTTCCGGCCGGGATCTCGAGGTCCTCATCGGCAAGCACTTCGAGGCGAAAGTTCGCATACTTTTTGCCGGTAGCAATCGGCAGACTGCCGACCGCGGCAAGATCGGCGACCAGTCCGAGCTGGTAAGGATACGACAACAGGTCCTGCGCACCGACGCTCAAGGTCTGCGCCGGGCGGTCACCGATGCGCACTTCCATCGTCTCCCAGTCGAATTCGACCTTCTCGCTGGTCGCTCGCCCTTCCCTTCTCGTCTCGAAATGTTCGGGAACCAGCCCCGCCGCGGTCAGACGACCCCGGCTCTCGACTTCGATCCGCAGCGGCTTGAAGAACGCGATCAGGCCGCTGGTTTCGGTCACCGCGGTGATCCGGTAAGCGCCATCGCTGACCTCCCATTGATGCACCGAAAAGCCGATCGCGAACCCCTGATCGCCACGGTCGACACGGTAGCGAATGACGCCGCGTGCCGGCAGGGTTGCCGCCGCGGGCGCCGTCACCGGCAGCGTTTCGCCGGCCGGTTCCGGCATCGGTTCCGGCGGCGTCACGGCCTCCGCAGCGGACAGGGGAAGCTCGGTCGGCTCGGTCGGCCGAGCCGCCTCGGCCAGAGCCAGCACCGGCGCCTTGACGCGGTGTTGCGGCAGACGGTCCTTGACCACCCCTTTCGCTGCCGGCTTCGCTACCGGCTTCGCTGCCGGCGCCGGTGATGTCACCGGTGATGGCGGAAGCGGCGGCGGTTTCACTTCGGCCAGCAGCACCGGTGGCGGATCGCTGACGGTCGCGAGATCGATCTCCGGAACAAAGAGCGCCAGCGCGTGCGCGCCGAGCGAAGTGACGAGGGCGACGATCAGCGCGACCGGCATCGATCGCCGGCCTCGCCCGCCACGAGTTGCGGAGCAATCAGCACCTCGTCGGCGAGCTGCGGCGAATCGAGCAGAACGCGGCCCCCGGAGAGGTGCAGGCGGCCTTCGGCAAACCAGCGCAGGGCCAGCGGATAGATCCTGTGTTCCTGCGCGAGGACGCGCGCGGCGAGCGTCGTCTCGTTGTCGCCATCGAGTACCGGCACCGCCGCCTGGACGATCACCGGCCCGTGATCGAGGTCGGGTGTCACGAAGTGTACCGTGCAGCCATGGATGCGGACGCCTTCGGCAAGCGCGCGGCGGTGCGTGTGCAGCCCCGGAAACGCCGGCAGCAGCGAGGGGTGAATGTTGATCAGTCTGCCCCGGTAGCGACGAACGAAGGCGTTGCCGAGAATTCGCATGAAGCCGGCGAGGAGAACCAGATCCGGGGCGAAATGGTCGATCATCTCGATCAGCGCCGCGTCGAACTGGTCGCGATCGGCAAACAGCCGGTGATCCAGGACGCCGGTCGGAATGCCGTGCCGGGCAGCGGTCTGCAGCCCCGCGGCGTCGGCACGGTTGGCGAGAACGCCGACGATGCGCGCCGGCAAGGCACCGTCGGCGGTCGCCGCGAGCAGGGAAGCGAGATTGCTGCCCCGTCCGGAGATCAGGATGACGACCGCAATCATGCGGCGGCCTTGCGATGCTGCAGCCAGCCGAAGAAAACCGGCAGCAGCGAAATGGCGATGATGGCGACGATCACCAGGGTCAGATTCTGCTGAATCCAGGGCAGGTTACCGAACCAGTAACCGGCCAGCGTCAGCGATCCTACCCAGGTGACCGCGCCGAGCAGGTTGAAGAAAGAAAAGCGCGCATAGGCCATCGCACCGATCCCCGCGACGAACGGAGCGAAAGTGCGGAAAAGCGGCAGAAAACGCGAAATGACCAGGGTCTTGCCGCCGTGCTTTTCGTAGAAAGCGTGCGTCTTCTGCAGCGCGACCTTGTTGAAAAAACGCGACTGCTCCCAGTGAAAGACCTTCGGTCCCAGGTAACGGCCGATCTGGTAGTTGAGCATGTTGCCCAGCACGGCGGCGGCGATCAGCACCGCGAGCAGAATGCCGATCTCCATTCCCCCCAGCGCGGCCAGTGCCCCGGCCACGAAGAGCAACGAATCGCCGGGCAGAAAAGGGGTCACGACGAAGCCGGTTTCGCTGAAGATGATGACGAAGAGGATGGCGTAGATCCACTGCCCATACTGCTGCACCAGGATCGCCAGGTGCTTGTCGAGGTGCAGAATGATGTCGATAAAGGTGCCGAGGTATTCCATGAGCGGAAAAAGAGGGTGGCTGGCGGTGAGCAGCGATTTTACCGGAAGCCGGGCCGCTATAATCAGCCAATGCCCCAAACCCCTGCGATCCATTTGCTTCCTGATCTCCTGATCAGCCAGATCGCGGCCGGCGAAGTCGTCGATCGACCGGCTTCGGTGCTCAAGGAACTGCTCGAAAATGCGCTCGACGCCGGTAGTTCGGCGATCCAGATCCAGCTCGAAGAAGGCGGTGTCAAGCTGATCCGCGTCAGCGATGATGGTCGCGGCATCGCGCGCGACGAACTCGCCCTCGCCCTCCTCCGCCATGCCACCTCGAAGATCAGTTCGCTCGACGACCTCGAACGGGTCGCTACGCTCGGTTTTCGGGGTGAAGCGCTGGCATCGGTGGCGGCGGTCGCGCGCGTCACGCTGACCAGCCGAGCCGCCGGAGAAAAAGGCGTCCAGTCGCACGCCTGGCGGCTCGGCGCCGAAACCGGCGCCACTCCCGAACCGGCCGCGCTGACCACCGGCAGCGTCGTCGAAGTGCGCGATCTTTATTACAACACGCCGGCGCGGCGAAAGTTCCTGAAGACCGAACAGACCGAATTCGCCCATTGCAGCGAAGCGTTGAAACGGATCGCCCTGGCTTATCCCGCAATCGCGTTCACCCTCTCGCACAATGGCCGGGTCAGCCTGCACCTTTCCCGAGGCGATGCGCGCGCGCGCGCGGGCGCCATCCTGGGCGAAGAGTTCATCGCCCAGTCACGCCCTCTCGACGCCCATGCCGGCCCGCTGCGGGTGGCCGGCTACTGCGCGCTGCCGGCCTACTCGCGCGCGCGCAGCGACGGCCAGTACTGCTACGTCAATGGCCGCTTCGTGCGCGACAAGTTGCTCAGCCACGCGCTGCGCGAAGCTTACCAGGACCAGCTGCACGGTAGCCGCTATCCGGCCTACTGCCTGTTCCTGGAGATCGATCCTTCCACCGTCGATGTCAATGTCCATCCGCAGAAGACCGAAGTCCGCTTCCGCGATGCGCACGCCGTGCATCAATTCGTCTTTCATGCCGTCCAGCGCCTGCTCGCCGGTCCGCTGGCGACCCAGCCCCTGGCCGCCGACCCCCTGCTGGCCAGGCCCGGCCCGGGGCAAGAGCCCGAGCGGTCGCCGGTCGGTGCACCGGGCGACGCCAGCCCGGACTTCACCCGCCCCTTCTCCGGGCAGGGCTCGCTGCACGTCAGCGAAGCCGCGAGCAACGCCTACCTGACCTTCGTTCAGGCAGCGCAAACCCCGGCGACGCCATCGGCGTCAGCGTCGAGCCTGCATTCCCCCGACGCAGGTCAGCCACCACCGCTCGGCTACGCCCTGGCGCAGTTGCACGGGGTCTACATCCTGGCGCAGAACGCGCAGGGGCTGGTGGTGGTCGACATGCATGCGGCGCACGAGCGGATTCTCTACGAAAAGCTCAAGCAGGCGCTCGACGAACAGCAGCTGACAACACAGGCCCTCCTGATTCCGGCCCTGTTTTTTGCCGAACCGGTCGAGGTCGCGACTGCCGAAGAACACGCCGAAGCACTGCAGAAGATCGGTTTCGATCTCGCGCCCGTCGGACCCCGCCAGCTGGCGGTGAAAAGCGTTCCCGCACTCCTGCTGGCTGCCGACCCGGCGGCGCTGGCACGTGCCCTGCTGAGCGAGCTGCGCGAGCACGGGGTGACGCAGCTGCTGACCGCGCGCCGCAACGAGTTCCTCGCCAGCATGGCCTGCCAGGGTGCGGTGCGCGCGAGGCGCCTGCTGTCGGTGACGGAAATGAACGCCCTCCTCAGGCAGATGGAAGAAACCGAACGTTCGGGCCACTGCAACCATGGCCGTCCGACCTGGACCCAGTTCAGGATGGCCGACCTCGACCGTCATTTCCTGCGCGGCCGATGAGCAAGGGCGCAGCGCAACCGCCGGCGCCAGGGGCCGGACTGCCGCCGGCGATCCTGCTCATGGGACCCACGGCGAGCGGCAAGACGGCCGTCGCGATCGAGCTCGCCCGCCGCTTTCCGGTCGAGCTGATCAGCGTCGACTCGGCGCAGGTGTTCCGCGACATGGATATCGGGACGGCCAAACCCGATGCAGCGACGCTCGCCGACTTTCCGCACCGGTTGCTCGACCTGATCACTCCCGAAGAAGCCTACTCGGCGGCCCGTTTCCGCGCCGACGCGCTGGCAGCGATGGCCGGGATCACGAGGCGCGGCCGGGTACCGCTGCTGGTCGGTGGCACCATGCTCTATTTCAAGGCCCTGGTCGAAGGACTGGTCGATCTGCCCCCCGCCGACCCGCTGACCCGTCAGGCGATCGACCGTGAAGCGGCGGCCTGCGGCTGGCCGGCGCTGCACACCGAACTGGCGGCGCTCGACCCGGCGACCGCCGCGCGCCTGCAGCGCACCGACGCACAGCGCATCCAGCGCGCGCTGGAAGTGTTTCGTCTCACCGGGCGGCCACTCTCGGCGCTGATCGCAAGCGGCGAGAAACCGGCGCCGCAATACCGCTTCCTGTCGATCGGCCTGCTGCCGTCCGACCGCAGCGTCCTCCACCAGCGCATCGCCGACCGCTTCGAGCAGATGCTCGCCGCCGGGCTCGAAACCGAAGTCGAGTGGCTGCGCGAAAAATACCGCCTGCAGGCCGAGCTGCCGGCGATGCGCTGCGTCGGCTACCGACAGGTATGGGAGGTTCAGGCCGGACTCGCGCCGCGCAGCGAGCTGCGCGACCGCGGCATCTACGCCAGCCGCCAGCTGGCCAAGCGGCAGATCACCTGGCTTGGCAACACCCTGCGGCCGCAGACCGTCGATTGTCTGCGCGCCGACCTCGGCGACGAGCTCAGTCGGCTGGTTGATCGCTTCGTCGACCCGGCGGCGAGTGGGGTCGACGAAGCTCGCGAGAAAATCGAAAAAACCTGCTGATCAATCGTCGCGCACCGTCAGACGCTCGAGTCGCAGCCGATGACGTTCGTCGAAGAGGCGCCGGGCGGCAAAGCTGACCGCGACCAGAGTGCCGAAACCGGTGCCGCCGGCGATCAGGAACATCACCAGGATCTGATATTTCACGGCTTCCACCGGCGGCGTTCCGGCCAGGATCTGGCCGGTCATCATCCCCGGCAGGCTGACGATGCCGGCCGCCGACATGGCGTTGATGATCGGGATCATGCCGACCCGGATGGCTTCGCGGCGGCTGTCGAAGATCGCCCGCTGCCAGTCATCACCCAGGGCGAGCCGGGTCTCGATGATCTGGCGTCTTTGCAGGGCATCCTGGGTGAGCCGGTCGAGTCCCAGCGAAATGCCGTTCATCGTATTGCCGAGGATCATCCCGAGCAGAGGGATGGCATATTGCGGCGCGTACCAGGGGTCGTTGCCGACCACGACGACCAGCGCCAGCACGGTGACCACGAACGATGAGAGAAACATCGACAGGGTGCCGACGCCGAATCCCCACCAGCCCACCAGGCGTCGCTTCTGGCGGACCATCACCTCGCGCCCGGCGACCAGCAGCATGCCCGTCGCCAGCAGCGCGACCCAGAGCGGATGGCCGTTGTCGAAGAGCACCTTGAGCACGAAACCGATCAGGAACAACTGAACGGTGCTGCGCAGCGCGGACAGCAGCAGCTGTCGTTCGGCACCGATCTGCATGCGCCACGACAAGCCGGCGAGCGCGATGATCAGGAGCGAGGCGATGGCCAGATCGACCGGCGAGAGGTGCACCACGTTCATCGCGGCGCTTCTTCGCTGAGCCGGCCTTCATCGAGGAGGTAGCGGCGTTGCGCAACGCGCTCGATCTGGCCGGCGTCATGACTCACCCAGAGCAGCGCCGCCGGCCGCTGCCGGCGATAATCGGCAAGCAGGGCCTCGACCCGCAGCGCACTTTCCTGATCGAGATTGCCAGTCGGTTCGTCGAGCAGGAGAACCGCCGGCGCCTGCATCAGCGTGCGCAGCAACCCCAGCCGCTGCCGCTCGCCGGTCGAACAACGCGCCACTTCCCAGGTCATGGCGGCAGCCGGCAAAGCGAGCTGTTCCAGCCAGTCGTCCTTGACCCCGTGCGCGAAGTGGTCGCCGACCCGCTCAGACCACCACTGGCTTTCGGCCATCACCAGCGCCACCGAGCGACGCCAGACGGGAGCGTGCAGACTGCTGCAGCTCGCTTGATCGAGGTACACCTCGCCGTGATGCGGGTCGAGATCGGCGATGGCACGCAGGAGGAGGGTCTTGCCGCTGCCCGATGCGCCCCGGATGCAGGCGCACTCGGCGGCAGCGATCGAAAGATCGATCGGACCGACGTGGCGAGTGACCAGCTGGTCAATCCGCAGTCTGGCCAGGGCGCGCACCGCTCGGCACGGGTGACATCAGGAGAGCAGGAACCGTTGGCACAAAAAACGCGGGAAAGGGCACCTGCGGCACCCTTTCCGCTTGTCTGTGAACGCGGTTCAGCCTACAGGATGGCGGTATGCTTATGCCCTTCAGCCGGAATCGCCGAGCCGCTGGGCTCGTAGACGACATGCGGACGACCGACGAGCAGCGGATCGATCGGTCCGATGGCATCGACATCCTTGCCGGCGTAATTCATCTTGTGCAGGACGTAGCGCATGGCGTTCAGCCGCGCACGCTTCTTGCAGTCGGACTTGATCACCGTCCACGGCGTTTCGGCGGTGTCGGTGTGGAAGAACATCGCCTCCTTGGCACGGGTGTAGTCTTCCCACTTGTCGAGCGAGGCGAGGTCGATCGGCGACAGCTTCCACTGCTTGAGCGGGTGCACCTGACGTTCCTTGAAGCGGCGACGCTGCTCCTTGCGGCTGACCGAAAACCAGAACTTGATCAGATGAATGCCGCTACGCACCAGTGTCCGTTCGACTTCGGGCGTCTGGCGCATGAATTCGGTGTACTCCTCATCGGTACAGAAGCCCATCACCCGTTCGACGCCGGCCCGGTTGTACCACGACCGGTCGCAGAAAATAATCTCGCCGGCGGTCGGCAGATGGCGCACATAGCGCTGGAAATACCACTGGCCCCGTTCCTGCTCATTGGGCTTCTCGAGCGCCACGACGCGCCCGCCACGCGGATTGAGGTTCTCGGTGAAGCGTTTGATGGCGCCCCCCTTGCCCGCCGCATCACGCCCTTCGAAGATCACGACCACCCGTTGCCCGGTTTCCTTGATCCAGTTCTGCATCTTGAGCAGTTCGACCTGCAGACGATACTTCTGCTTCTCGTACGCCTTGCGCGACATCAGGTTGCGGTAAGGATACGAATTGGTGTCACGCCAGCTGGTCGCGAGTTCGTCGTCGGGACTGGTTTCGACCTTGGCCGCCGGCGGCTCTTCCTTGCCCAGCAGAGCCTTGCGCAAAGCCAGCGCGTCGTCGGGCGACGAGCCGGTCATGATCGCCTCGAGCGTTTTGGCGAGTGACGTCGTATCCCCGACGGTGGCATGAGCGATGATGTCCCGCAGGGCGACTTTCTTCTGCTCGATGGCCGAAGCGGTGGCCTCGGCGATGTCGAAAGCGGCCATCGCGTCGGGCGTACGCGCCGGCGCAATGTCGCCGGCCGACGCCTTGCGGGGTTGCGCTGCGCGTGCCGCCGCCGACGGCGCGCGAGCCCTGGTTGTCCGTCCTGCCGGTTTGGCGACCGCTGCTTTGTCGTCCATTCCCGTTTCCGCTGCCGTGTGGTCGTCGCCTGCTACCGGCGGCGGCGTCTTCTTGTCCATTTGTCGCTCTCCAATGATGTGTTCTGCTGCACGAAATTAACGCCGGCCCGTCAACCGGCGGCACACGGGATGATAGCGCCGATATGTCAGGCACTTCAATCGCTCGACGGCAATTGACTGAATCTTTTCTGCGCATTTGCAGATTTTCGGTGTCCGCGCGGAGAAAAGGGGATCACCGGCGCGGGCAACGCCCTCGGGAATAACCGGTCAGAAGATGATCCGGGCCAGCAGCAGGCCGGTGCCGACCGCTACCACGGTCGCCACGAGACCGGGGATCATGAACGAGTGATTCAGAACGTACTTGCCGATCTTCGTCGTTCCCGAGAGATCGAAGTTGATCGCCGCAATCAGGGAACCATAAGTCGGGATGAAGAAGTACCCGTTGACCGACGGGAACATCGCGATCAGGAACTGCGGCGGGATACCCAGCGCAATACCGAGCGGCATCAGCGCTCGCGTCGTCGCGGCCTGGCTGTAGAGGAGCACCGAAGCGAGGAACAGGCCGAAGGCGAAGGTCCACGGGGCGGCTTCGGCCCAATCGCCGATCGCCGGCACGATGACCTCCTTGTGCGCGGCGATGAAGCTGTCGCCAAGCCAGGCAAGACCAAAAATTCCGATCACCGCGACCACCCCGGCGCGCAGGGTCGCCGTCTTCGGCACCTCATCGACATTCACCCGGGTCGCCATCAGCATGATCGCCGCGACCGCCATCATGACGATCTCGATCACGATCGGCATGCCGAGCGGCGCCTTCGCCCCCGGCAGCCGACGCAACTCGGGGAAAAAGCCGAACAGCACCACCAGCGCAACACCGGCCAGGAAAAGGTAGGCCGAGAGCTTCGCTGCCGGTTTCAGCGCCGGCCGATTGGCAGCCGTCTTCGGCGGCGGGATTTCGCCGGCCGTCAGGCGCGCCTGGTACTCGGGATCGTCCTTCAGATCCTTGCCGAGAAACATTGAAACGATCGCCGCAACCAGCACCCCGGTCAGGGTGGCCGGAACACAGATCATCAGGATCTCGGGCAATCCCCACTGCACCATCCCCTTCTCGGCAAACAGCCCGATCATTGCCGCCGTCGCTGCCGCCACCGGACTTGCGGTGATCGCCTGCTGCGACGCAATGGTGGCGACCGCCATCGGCCGCTCGGGGCGGATGCCGCTCTGGTGCGCGGTCTCGTAGATCACCGGCAACAGCGGATAGACGATGTGCCCGGTGCCGGCGACGAAACTGAAACTCCAGGTGGTCAGCGGCGCAACAAGGGTCACGTACTTCGGGTTGGCGCGAATGATCCGTTCAGCCAGGCGAACGAGAAAGTCGATGCCACCGGCCGCGTCCATCACCGAAGCGGCCATGATCACCGCCAGAATGATCAGCATCACATCGATCGGCGGCGAGGTCGGCGTGACGCCAAAACCGACGACCAGGACCAGCAGGCCGACGGCGCCCCACAGGCCAAGTCCGACTCCGCTATAGCGGGCGCCCATTCAGATCGCCGCAAGAACCACCAGAAATTGCAGAAAAATTGCGAGGGTCATGATCATTGTTCTCCGCTGGTGACGACCGATATGCTCTCACCCGCAGCCCACCGCCCCGGCAAACCCGGACCGCCGCAAACCGCCGGACGGGAATGGCTAGCGCACAGGAACCCCCGGCTACTCGGACTTCGGGCGGATCAGGTTCTCGAACGAAAAGACCTCTTCCCACTGCTCCTGGGTCATCAGCCGGCGCTCGGTGACGACGATCTGGTGCAGGGACTTGCCCGATTCGTAGCCCTCGCGCGCGATCTCGGCGCACTGCCTGTAGCCCAGCGTCGGTTTGAGAACGGTGATGATACCGAGCGAATTGAGCACCATCTCGCGCGCATGGTCGGCATTGGCGCTGATCCCGTTCACGCAGTTCACGCGCAGGCTGTTGACCGCGTTCTCCATCGTGAAAATGGAGGTAAACAGCGCGAAGGTGATCACCGGCTCCATCACGTTGAGCTGCAGTTGCCCGGCCGACGCGGCCAGGGTCACGGTCAGGTCGAGTCCGATCACCAGGAAGCTGGTCTGGTTCACGACCTCCGGAATCACCGGATTGACCTTGCCCGGCATGATCGACGAGCCGGGCTGCATCTGTGGCAGGTTGATCTCGTTGAAGCCACAGCGCGGACCGGAGGCCAGCAGCCGGAGGTCGTTGCAGATCTTGGTCAGCTTGGCCGAGGTGCGCTTGAGCACACCGGACAGCTGCACATAAGCACCGGTGTCCGAGGTCGCCTCGACCAGGTCACCGGCAAGGATGAAGCGGGTCCCGGTCAGTTCGGACAGATAGCGGGTCACCAGTTCGGGATAACCCGAGGCCGCGGTCACCGAGGTGCCGATGGCGGTCGCGCCGAGATTGATCTCGTGCAGCAGCTGGCGGACTTCGGCGATGCGGCTCACTTCCTCGCCAATCGTCGTCCCCCAGCCGTGAAACTCCTGCCCGAGAGACATCGGAACCGCATCCTGCAGGTGCGTGCGGCCCATTTTGAGCACTTTCTCGAACGCCTTGCCCTTGACGTAGAAAGCCTCCTGCAGCCGCCGCAGGGCGTCCATGTAACTCGCCAGACGGAGGATCAGCGCCAGCCGGAAAGCGGTCGGATAGATGTCGTTGGTCGATTGCCCGTAATTGACATGGTCATTCGGGTTGACGTACTGGTACTCGCCCTTGCGATGGCCAAGGCTTTCGAGCGCCAGGTTCGCGATCACCTCGTTGGCATTCATGTTGGTCGAAGTACCGGCACCGCCCTGGATGAAATCGGTCACGAACTGGTCGCACAGTTCGCCCGCGATCAGCCGGTCGCAGGCCCTGACGATCGCATCGGCGATCGTCGCATCGAGCACGCCGAGGTCGCGATTGGCGAGTGCGGCCGCTTTCTTGACATAGCCGAAAGCCTTGATTGACATAGCCGAAAGCCTTGACGAAAAACGGTTCGGCCGACATCGGGATGCCGGTGATGTGGAAATTTTCCATGCCGCGCAGCGTCTGCACGCCGTAATACGCGTCCGCCGGCAGTTCCTTCTCGCCCAGAAAATCCTTCTCGATACGTGCCATGGCCCTCCCTTTCGTATGATCAAGACCTGAGTCGCGCACGGTATTGACGCCGATCCGGGAATGGAGGAATGGGAATGCCCGGGCAAGAAGCGTCTGCATGCGCTCGCCGACGGCAGAGGACAGGGCTGACGTCGAAGGCGTAGATGACGTACGATCCGCGTCGAGCCCCGAGAGACCACGATGAGACGTCTGCTGCTGATCCCTGCCGAAATCGCTGCCCGTCTGCAGCGCGACATCCTGCTGCTGGTTCTGGTCCTGCTCTGCGCCTGCCTGAGTCTGCTCGATCCGGAAGCAATCGCCAGCTACCCGCAGCGGGTGGACTGGCCGACCATTGCCGCGCTCGCTGGCCTGCTGCTGCTGACCACCGGCCTTGAGGAGAGTGGTTTTCTCCAGCTTGCGGCCTATCAGGTGATCACCCGCATGCGCAACGAGCACCATCTGGCCCTGCTCCTGGTCGGCCTTTCGGCGGCGATGGCGACCGTCCTGACCAACGATATTGCTCTTTTCATCGTCGTCCCGCTGACTCTCGGCCTGCACGGAATGGCCACCCTGCCGACGGCCCGGCTGGTGATCTTCGAAGCCCTGGCGGTCAATGCCGGCTCGGTGCTGACGCCGATGGGCAACCCGCAGAACCTCTTCCTGTGGCAACGTTCCGGAACATCACTGCCGGCTTTCGTCGCCGACATGCTGCCCCTGGCCGTGATCCTGCTGGCGACGCTGCTCGCCCTGACGCTGCTCGCCTTTCCCGCTCGGCGCATCGACACGCACGAAGACCTGGCGCCGCCTGCGCTCACCCGCCGGCTGCTGTGGATCAGCCTGCTGCTCTACCCGGTTTTTCTGCTGCTGCTCGATCTGCGCCTGGCGTGGCCGGGATTCCTGCTGGTCGTGACCGTCTTCGCCATCGCCTACCGCGAAGTGGTAAAGCGGGTCGACTGGGCGCTGATCCTCGTCTTCATCCTGATGTTCATCGACCTGCGCCTGCTCGCCGAGTGGGCGCCGGTACAGGCGACCCTCGTCGCCATCGGTCTCGACGACGCGCAGCGACTTTTTCTCGCGGGGGTGGCGATCTCGCAGGTGATCAGCAACGTCCCCGGAGCCATCCTGCTCGCCGAACACAGCGCCGACTGGCGGGTGATTGCCTGGGCAGTGAACGTCGGCGGCTTCGGCTTCGTGATCGGCTCACTGGCCAACCTCATCGCGCTGCGCCTGCTCGGCGACCGGCGTGCCTGGCTGAGCTTCCACGCCTGGTCGCTGCCATTCCTCGCGATCGTCGCCACGCTGAGCTACCTCTGGCTGTTCGCGCGCTGACCGGAAAATGCTGCCGGCCCCTGAGAACCGCTGCCCGCCCCTGGGCAACGCCGGGCACCGGCCATATCCGGCAGGCTGCCTCATGATTTTACTGGCTTTTTTCAGACCCGGCTCTTATACTTCCGGAATAACAAAACCGGCACCATGACCGGCCACCATTTCCAGAGGAGACAGACGATGGAGATCAATTTCACCGGCTTTTTGCCGGAAGCGCTTTTTTTCGATTTACCGGAAATCGACGCGCAACATGAAGAAATATTCAACCGGATCGATTCGCTCAAGACGGCCTGCTTCGAAAGCCACCACGTGCCGCTCGAAGAGTTCGACGCGCTGCTCCAATACTTCGCCTTCCATTTCGCGACCGAAGAGCGGATCGCCGATGAGGCGGAACTGGATTTCACCGACCACGCCAGGATCCACGAAGATACCCTCCACCTGCTGCACCGGGCGCTGAGCGAAGTCCGCAACCACGGCCGCGACGCCCACTCTTTCCTGCGCTATTGCGAGTACTGGTTCGAGCGTCACATCAGCGAAGACGACCGCGGCTTCATTTCGGCCCTGCAATCCGGCGACTTCGAACCCCTCGGCAACCGGCGGCCGGGCGCCGGTTTTTCAGCACAGGCGTGACGAGGATCCCGCGCCAGCCGGCTCATCGGCAGCGCGGGCAGCAACACTTCCGCTCCCTTCAGGTCTGTCCCTGGCTGGCCACCGCCGGCGTCGCAACCGGAAGCGCAGAGAGGTAGTCCTGATGTACGGCAAGACCCAGGGCGTTCGGCCGCAGCGCCTTGACTGCACGCGCCGCAGCGTCTTTTGACCAGCCCCGTTCGACCAGGATCTGCGCTGCCATCAGGCCGGTACGACCGGAACCGCCCTTGCAGTGGATCGCAACTTTCCGGCCGGCATCGAGCAGCCGGTGCACCGCCGGACCCTGTGAGCGCCAGGCCGCAGCAAACGCCGCCGCCGGCGCATGATCGTCGTCGATCGGCAGGTGGAACCATTGCAGACCTCGCTGCGCGCAGAGTTCGGCAAGGTCGCTCACGGCGTTGCTCGCCATCTCGGCGGCCGGCATCAGGGTGATTACCGCCTCGGCGCCGGCGGCCTGCAACTGGGCGAGAGCCTCCGGCGCGGCCACCCCCTTGCTTCCCGGGCAAGGGGTGAGAATCAGGCCGGCGTCTTGCTGGTTCAAGGGCAGAAGATCGGAAGGATGGTTGTGCATGGGCTTGCCTGTCGGAGGTCGGTGGTGAGGAATATGAGCTGGTCTGCTACGATCACAGGCAGATCAAGGCCGGGCAGCCGAAGCCGTCGGCGGTGACTGACTTTTCGCGGGCGTATTTTAGCCGACTCGAGCGGCTGTGACCGATGCTCACGGAGCCCGGTGGGCAGCCGCCGAAGTTCCCCGCGCGGGCAGTTCGCCCGGCCGCGTTGATCGAGGAGGAGAGCATGCTCGAAGATCGTTTGCGGCGTCCTTTCCGGCAGCGGATCCGGTCTGGCCAACGCTGGCGGTTTCTGCCCGGATGGCTGCTGTTTTGCGCGTTCTGGCCCCTGGCCGCTTTTTCCCAGCAGTTCGAAAGCCGGCTGCATGGCTTGCGCGTGACGACCGTCACCGAAGGCCTCGAACATCCCTGGGGCCTCGCCTTTCTGCCTGATCGCCGGCTGCTGGTCAGCGAACGGCCGGGCCGCCTGCGGCTGGTCGACGCGAATGGGCGACTCGACCCCGAACCCGTGCGTGGACTGCCGCAGATTGCCGCCGTCGGCCAGGGCGGACTGCTCGATGTCGCGCTGCATCCCGCGTTCCGGGACAACGGCTGGATCTATCTCTCGTACGTCGCCCAGGGGAAAGACGGCTACGGCACCGAGGTTCTGCGTGGCCGGCTGCAGGGAAAAACCCTCATTGACGTGCAGGTGATCTTCCGCATGCGCCCCAAATCGAGCGCCGGCCACCACTTCGGTTCGCGTCTGGTGTTCGATCGGCAGGGCTTTCTCTTCATCACCCTCGGCGACCGTGGCGATCAAAAGCGGGCGCAGCGTCTCGATGACCACGCCGGATCGGTCATCCGCCTGCACGACGACGGCCGCATCCCGGCCGACAATCCCTTCGTGGAACAGCCCGGCGCGCTGCCGGAAAAGTTCACGATCGGCAACCGCAACGTCCAGGGCGCCGCGCTGCATCCCCGGACCGGCGAACTGTGGGCGCACGAGCACGGGCCGCAGGGCGGCGACGAGATCAACATCATCCGTGCCGGCGTCAACTACGGCTGGCCGGTGATCACCTTTGGCCGGAACTACGTCACCGGAACGCGCATCGGCGAAGGGACTGCCAAGCCCGGAATGGCTCAGCCAATACATCACTGGACACCGTCGATTGCGCCGTCGGGAATGGCGTTCTACACCGGTGACCGATTCCCGTCGTGGCGCGGCGACCTCTTCGTCGGCGCCCTGCGCGACCAGATGCTGGTCCGCCTGAAATTCGACGGCGAGCGCGTCGTCGATCAGGAACAGTTGCTCAAAGGCAGCATCGGGCGAATTCGTGATGTACGCAACGGGCCGGACGGTTTCATCTACCTGCTCACCGACAGTCCGCGCGGCATCATTGCTCGCCTCGAACCTGCGCCATGAAGCCGCGCCATGAACAGCCGGCTCGGCCGTCGGCACGTCCAGCGGATTCGCCCTGATTTGCCTGCTCCAGGAAACGTCCATCTTCATGCCAAGCTTTGACTGCTGCACCTGCGGCGCCTGCTGCGCTTACTTTCGCGTTTCGTTCTACTGGGCGGAGGCCGACGCGCGCGGTTTGCCCGCAGCGCTGGTCGAAGAGCTTCCCCCCTGGTACGCGTGCATGGCCGGCACCAATTCCGCTGAGCCGCGTTGCCTGGGGCTGCGCGGCGAGGTCGGCCAGCGGGTTGACTGCGCGATCTACGACCAGCGCCCGTCGCCCTGTCGTGAGGTTCAGGCGGGCGATGCCCAGTGCGCCAAGGCGCGCCGCCGGCATGGCCTGCCGCTGATCACCCCAGCAGACGAGCCGGGTGCGCGGCAGGGTGTTTGACGCCGGCGCCGATGCTCGCGATACTCGCGTCCTGGCGCGGCAACTGTCGGCGTCCGCCCCCCTTTCCCCTGCCTGCCCGGCGACCCCTGATGAAACCGATCGCATCTTCAGCGCCAGCCCGTCAGGCACGGCGTTTCCCCAGCCTGCAGCGACTCGCCGCAGTGACCCTGGTCGCGCTGGCCGTCGCTGCGGCCAGCCGATCGCTGCCCGCGCAGACCGGCGGCGCAGCGGGCACCGCGACTGCGCCGGTGATCGCCACCCAGCCGTTCAGCGCGGTAGTCACGCATCCACAGCGTGAAGCGGCAGCGAGTGTCATGGCACGCAACGAGTCGAAGATCTCGGCCGAGGTCGGCGGGGTGATCCTGCACTGGAGCGCCGAAGCCGGCAGTACGGTGAAGAAAGGCGAACGCTTGCTGGAGATCGACCCCATGGACTTTCGTCTCGCCGAGCAGCGCGCCCAGGCAACGCTCGACGCGTCGGTCGCCCGCCTGCGGCAGGCCGGGCAGCAACTCGAACGTGCGCGGGTGCTGGTCGGGAAAGGCTTCTTCTCGAAAGAAGCACTGATTCAGCGCGAAACCGAGGTCGCGCTGATGCGCAGTGAAGTCGCCGCGAACCGCGCACAGCACTCGATCGCTGCCCGCCAGCTCGCCAAGACCCGCCTGCACGCGCCTTTTACCGGCAGCGTCAAACAACGCCTGGCGCAGACCGGCGAAGCGGTCTCCGCCGGCGATGTCCTCTACATCCTGGTTGAAACCGGCGCCGTCGAAGTCAGCGCACAGATCGCCCCGGCCGATGTCGCCGGCCTGCAACGATCGCGCGAGATCGTTTTCGCCAGCCAGGGTCAGCGCCACCCCCTGCGCCTGCTGCGCGTCGGCAGCACCGTATCGGCGCCGGCGCGCACGCAGGAAGTTCGCCTGGCTTTCGCCACCGGCAGCGCCATCCCGGTGCCGGCCGGCAGCGATGGCCGCCTGCTCTGGCGCGACCCGCAGCCGCACCTGCCCGCCGAGGTGCTGGTCCGGCGCGGCAGCGCGATCGGCGTCTTTGTCCAGCAGGGCAGCCATGCTTCCTTCATCGCCCTGCCCGACGCCCAGGAAGGCCGCGCGGTGGCGGTCAGGCTGCCGGCCGAGACCCGCGTCGTCGTTCGCGGTCAGGCGACGTTGCAGGACGGCGCGGTCATCCCGTGAGCGAGCGGCCATGAAATTCATGCGCGCGCTGCTCTCGAACCACCCGCTGGCCAACATCGCCTTTGCCGTGGTGCTGCTGCTCGGGCTGGTGAGCTATCTGACGATGCCGCGCGAGCAGGATCCGGAGATCAACTTCAACTGGGTAAACATCAATACCGTCCTTCCCGGTGCCAGCGCCGAAGAGGTCGAGCGGCTGGTGACCAACCCGATCGAGGACGGCATCAAGGGCGTTGCCGACATCCGTTTCGTCATCTCGACCTCGCGCGAGAACATCTCGACCATCCTCGTGCGCTTCCGCGAGGTCTCCGAGCGCACCTTCGACAAACGGATGAACGACCTGCGCCGCGAGATCCAGAACAAGGCCAAATCCGAGTTGCCCCCCGAAGCCGAGGATCCCCTGGTGCTTGAGATCACCACCTCGAACGGCTTTCCGACCGCCTCGCTGCTGCTCATCGGGCAGGCCGACGACGAGACGCTGCGACTCAACGCCCGCCGCCTGAAAACCGATCTCGAACGGATGAGCGGCGTCGACAGCGTCATTGCCTCCGGCCTGCGCGACCCCGAGCTGCTGATCAGCGTCAACCCGCAGGCGCTGGCGGCGCGCGGGCTGACCAGCAGCGACCTGGCCGATGCCGTGCAGGCGTGGTACCGCGACGTCTCCGGCGGCACGCTGAAGACCGGCAGCGGCGCCTGGTCGGTGGGCGTCAAGGGAGTCGTCACCGAGCCGCAGGCGCTGGCCACGCTGCCGCTCATGTCCTCGTCGCGCCCCGGCGTCTCGGCGCGCCTCGAGGAAGTCGCGCGCATCGAGCGGGCGCGCGCGCCGGCCATCCAGTACGCCGCCAGCGACGGCCGCGAAGCCATCTCGCTGGCGATCAACAAGAAGGCCGGCGCCAACACGCTGCAACTCGTCGACCGCCTGCGCGGTTTCATCGCGCAGGAGAACGCCACCCTCGTCGCCAGCGGCCTGCAACTGACGCTGGCCGATGACCAGACGATCGCCACCCGCAACGCGATCGGCGTCATGCAGACCAACGCCCTCTACGGCATGCTGATGGTCCTGGCGATCTGCTGGCTGTTCCTTGGCGGCAAGGTCGGCGTCCTGGTCGCGCTCGGCATTCCCTTTTCCCTCTTCGGCACTTTCGCCGTGCTCGCCGCTTGCGGTTACACGGTCAATGTCTCGGTCCTGCTCGGCGCGGTGATCGCACTCGGCATGCTGGTCGACGACGCGGTGGTGATCGTCGAGGCGATCTATTTCCGCGTCGAACGCGGGCAGCAGGCGCTGCAGGCCTGCCTCGACGCGATCGCCGAGGTGTGGACGCCGGTCCTCGCATCGGTCGCGACGACGATGGCCGCTTTCCTGCCCTTGATGCTGCTGCCGGGAATCGTCGGCAAGTTCATGTTCGTCATCCCCTTCGTCGTCACGCTCGCCTTGCTGATCTCGCTCGTCGAAGCCTTCTGGATGATGCCCGTGCATGTCCTGTCGAGCCGGCTGCAGCTCGACCCTCAAGCGCCTGCGCAGGCCTGGCGCAACCGCTTCAATCGCCGTCTCCGCCTGCGCTACGGACAGGCGCTGGCCTATGTCCTGCGACGACCGAAGCGCTTCGCGCTGTTCTGTGCGCTGCTCGTCGCCATTGCCGTCACGCTGCTCGCGACCGGCGTCGTTCGCGTCCAGTTCTTCGCTTTCGATCCGATGCGCATACTCTACGTCAACGTGAACATGCCGGCCAGCGCGACGCTCGAGGAAACGCTGGCCGAGACCCAGGCGGTCGAGCAGCGGGTTCGCCAGGAGCTGCAGGGCATGGGTCCGCAGGGCGAGGCACGCTCGGCGTATGCCAACGCCGGCGTCCAGTTCACCGATACCGAACCGCTCTATGGCGATCCCTATGGTCAGGTCATCGTCTCGCTCAATCCGCAGGTCAATGGCGGGCGTGAAATCGGCGCCATCGTCGAAGGCATGCGCGCCGGCATCGAAGCGATGCCGGGTCCGGGCCGCAAGAGCTTTACCGTCATCTCGGGCGGCCCGCCGGCCGGCAAGGCGATCAGCGTCAAGGTGCGCGGCGACGACTTCACCAGCATCCAGGCCGCCGCCGACGCGCTCAAGGCGATCACCACCGCCATCCCCGGTGCCCGTGACGTTCAGGACGACAATATTCCGGGCCGACCGCAACTCAACCTGCGCCTCGACCGCGACGCCTTGCGCAAGGCCGGCATCAACGCGGCGCAGCTGGCGCGCCAGGTGCGCATCGCGGTCGATGGCGAGGTCGTCGCCTTCACCCGTGACCAGGGTGACAAGATCGAAGTCCGCGTGCGCTCCGAGCGTACCGTTCGCCTCGAACCGGCAACCCTGCTCGACGAAGCGATCGCCCTGCCCGACGGCCAGATCACCCGTCTCGGTGCGCTCGTCGAGCAGGAGGTGCAGCCCGGACGCGGCTTCATCCGCCATTACAACCTGCGGCGAACCATCACCATCGAAGCCAGTCTCGACAAGACCCTGACCGATACCGCCGCCGCCAACGCGATCATCGCCGGCGAATGGGAGAAGATCCGCCACCGGCATCCCGGCATCAGCCTCGATTTCTCGGGCGAACTCGAGGACATTGAAGAAAGCCTGGCGGCGATGCAGACGCTCTTCCTGCTCGGTGGCGGCCTCATCTACCTGATCCTCGCGGCGCAATTCGCCAGCTACTGGCAACCGCTGATGATCCTCGTCTCCGTGCCGCTGGCCTTCACCGGCGTCGCCTTCGGGCTCGCGCTGTCAGACAATCCGCTGTCGCTGTACACGCTGTACGGCGTCATTGCGCTGACCGGCATCGCGGTAAACTCGGCAATCGTCCTCATCGACGCCGCCAACCAGCGCCGACAGCGCGGCATGGGCACACTGCATGCCCTGATCCAGGCTGCCCGGCGGCGCGTCGTGCCGATCCTGATCACCACCATGACGACCATCGGCGGCCTCTTCTCGCTTGCCTTCGGCCTCGGCGGCACCAGCCTGCTGTGGGGGCCGGTCGCCTCGACGATCGTCTGGGGACTGTTCTTTTCAACCGCGCTGACGCTGTTCGCCGTGCCCCTGCTCTATCTCGCCTTCATGCGCGAGCGCAAGCCGGCAGTGCGGGCAGCGTTGGCGTGAAAATCGCGCCGGCGACTCACGCAGGGTTGGATAGCCCGGACCAGAGTGCGCTGAGGTTGGTGAACTGCCATTTCGCCGGATCTTCGACGCCAACGATCCGGTAGGGACAATTGGCACGCCCGAGGTCGATGATCTGGGGAAGAATGTGCGCCTTCGCGCGCGTCGAATAGAACAGCTTGAGCTGGGGCTGGAGAAGCGATTTACCCCCCTGCTCGATGACCACGCCGAGGCGGCCGTCATTGATCCGCAGCAGCGTGCCGAGCGGGTAGATGCCAATGCTTTTGACGAAGGCGTGAAATACCCGCGGTTCAAAGTGGCCTGTCGTCCATTCGGTCATCCGGCGCAGCGATTCGGCCGGGCACCAGCCGGCCTTGTAGGGACGGTCCGAGGTGATTGCGTCATAGACGTCGCAGACCGCACCCATCTTGGCAAAAAGGCTGATGTCCGGGCCCTGCAGGCCCTTCGGGTAGCCCGAACCATCGGTCTTCTCATGGTGATGGAGAACGACATCGAGCGCGATCGCGTCGACGCCGCTGCCCTGCAGCAGCATTCGGTGGCCTTCTTCAGGATGCGACTTAATGAGTCTGAACTCGGCATCGGTCAACTTGCCGGGCTTGTTGAGCACCGCGGTCGGGATCCGCGCCTTGCCCAGGTCGTGCAGAAGTCCGGCGACGCCGGCCGACCGGATCTGCTGCTCGTCGAGACCGAGCTGCTTCGCGAGGGCGAGCATCAGCGCGCAGACGGCCACCGAATGCATGTAGGTGTAGTTGTCGGCCGTCTTCAGGCGCGCGATGCTGATCAGGGCACCGGGGTTACGGCTCACCGAGTCCGAGATTTCTTCGACCAGTCGTTGCGTGCCGGTGGCGTCGATGGCCCGCCCCATGCGGGCTTCTTCGAACATCGCGGTGACCGCTTCACGGGATCGGCTGACGATCTTCACTGCGCGGGTGAACTCGACCGCGCTCGGCACGTGTCGGGTCTCGCGTTTGCTGCTCGCGATACTGGCCAACTGGGCGTCGACCTGGGCGTCGCAATCACTGATGGCGACAACCGGCTGATCGGGGGCGAGATCCAGTCCCTTGGCGCTATCGATCCAGACCTCGGTGATGCTGCTCGCCCTGATCGCCGCGAGGTCATCCGGATCGGTAATGACGAACGCCGAACGCCAGAACGGGTGCTCCATCCAGGAGCCACAGAAGTCCTTGAGGTGCATCCCCAGGGTGAGCTGCTGGACACTGATGCGCTTGAGCATAAAGCCTCCTGAATGCAGTCGACAGCGCAAAACGGCAATGGTACAGGCAGGGGCTCGTTCGGGGATAGCGCAATGCGCAAGTGAGCGGATCCTCTCCCGGACGGGCCTGCCCCGCGTCGACCGGATGAAGGCCGACGGCAAGCCGGCCATGTCCCTCTTCACCTCTTCACCTCTTCACCTCTTCACCTCTTCACCTCTTCACCTCTTCACCTCTTCACCTCTTCGACTCTGCGCGGCCGTTCTCGTTCGCCTTGTGCCTTGTGTATAGTGCAGGGTCAGTGATTCGCGTCGAATGCTGGCCCACGAATCCGGGTAGGCAGACCGCGCCCAGGAGAGAACCGTGCTCGACACGCCCGATGAACACCAGGAAATCCGCGACGCCATGCGCGCGCTCTGCGGCCAGTTCCCCGACGCGTATTTCCGCCGCATCGACGAGCAGCGCGCTTATCCCGAAGCCTTCGTCGACACCTTGATCGGCGCCGGCTGGCTGGCGGCGATGATTCCCGAGCAGTACGGCGGCTCGGGCCTCGGCCTGACCGCGGCCAGCGTGATCATGGAAGAGATCAACCGCAGCGGCGCCAACGCCGGCGCTGTGCACGGCCAGATGTACAACATGGGCACCCTCCTGCGCCACGGCAGCCCGGCGCAGAAGGAAAAATACCTGCCGCCGATCGCCGCCGGCGAGCTTCGCCTGCAGTCGATGGCGGTGACCGAACCGACTACCGGCAGCGACACCACCCGCATCCGAACCAGCGCCGTCCGCAAGGATGCCCGTTATCTCGTCAATGGTCAGAAGGTCTGGATCTCGCGCGTTCAGCACTCGGATCTGATGATCCTGCTCGCGCGCACGACGCCGCTCGCCGAGGTGACGAAGAAATCCGAAGGCATGTCGATCTTCATCGTCGATCTGCGGCAGGCCCTGGGCCACGGCCTGTCGATGCGGCCGATCGCCAACATGGTCAACCACGAGACCAACGAACTGTTCTTCGACAACCTCGAGATTCCGGAAGAGAACCGGATCGGCGAAGAGGGCCAGGGCTTCCGCTACCTGCTCGACGGCCTCAATGCCGAACGGGCGCTGATCGCCGCCGAGTGCGTCGGCGACGGCTACTGGTTCGTCGAGCGTGCCCGCCGTTACGCCAGCGAGCGGATCGTCTTCGAGCGGCCGATCGGCATCAACCAGGGCGTCCAGTTCCCGATCGCCGAAGCCCTGATCGAGGTCGAGGCGGCAAACCTGATGCGCTTTGCGGCCTGCGCACGCTTCGACGCGCGGCAACCCTGCGGCGCCGAGGCCAACATGGCCAAATACCTGGCCGCCAAGGCCTCGTGGGAAGCGGCCAACGTCTGTCTGCAGACGCACGGTGGTTTCGGTTTTGCCAGCGAATACGACATCGAGCGCAAGTTCCGCGAGACCCGCCTGTACCAGGTGGCACCGATTTCGACCAACCTCATTCTCGCCTACGTCGCCGAGCATCTGCTCGGGCTGCCGCGATCGTTCTGAAGGAATCGCGTTCATGGATTCGGCTTTGCGCCCCCTCGCCGGGATCACCGTCGTCGCCCTCGAGCACGCCATCGCCGCCCCTTTCTGCAGCCGCCAGCTGGCCGACCTCGGTGCCCGCGTGATCAAGGTCGAGCGCCCGCAGAGCGGCGACTTCGCCCGTGCCTACGACGAGCGCGTGCGCGGCCTCGCGTCCCACTTCGTGTGGACCAACCGCTCCAAGGAAAGCCTGACGCTCGACCTCAAGCACGCCGAAGCGCCACTTATCCTCAGCGGACTGCTCGCCCGGGCCGACGTCCTGGTGCAGAACCTCGCGCCTGGCGCCGCTGCGCGCCTCGGGCTGTCGTACGAGGCCTTGCGCGACCGGCATCCGCGGCTGATCGTCTGCGATATCTCGGGCTACGGCAGCGACGGACCGTATCGCGACCAGAAGGCTTACGACCTCCTGATCCAGAGCGAGTCCGGCTTTCTTTCAGTGACCGGCAGCGCCGACGAACCGGCCAAGGCCGGCTGCTCGATCGCCGACATCGCGGCCGGCATGTACGCCTACAGCCACATCCTGGCAGCGCTCCTGCAGCGCGCCAGCAGCGGGCGCGGCGGCCATATCGAGGTGTCGATGCTCGAAAGCATGGTCGAGTGGATGAGCTATCCGCTGTACTACGCGTTCGCCGGCGACTCCCCGCCGCCGCGGGCCGGCGCCGCCCACGCCACCATCTATCCCTACGGGCCGTTTCCGGCCGGCGACGGCAAGACCGTGATGCTCGGCGTGCAGAACGAACGCGAGTGGGCCGTCTTCTGCGAGGCGGTGCTCGAACAGCCGCAACTCGCGAGCGACCCGCGCTACGCGTCGAACGCCCTGCGCACGGCGGCACGCGACGAGCTGCAGCCGCTGCTCGTCGCGCGCTTCGCCCAAATGACCTCGGCGCAGCTGATCACGAAGCTCGACGCCGCGCAGATTGCCAACGCCCGGGTGAATGACATGCACGATGTCTGGCAACACCCCCAGCTCGCGGCCCGTCGGCGGTGGACCGAGGTCGCGACCCCCGTCGGCCCGATCCCCGCCCTGTTGCCGCCCGGCAGGGTCAACAGCTTCACGCCGAGGATGGACCCGGTGCCTGCCCTCGGCGAGCATACCGACGCCATCCTCGGCGAACTCGGCTGGGACCAAGCGGCGATCGACCGCCTGCGTCGGATGCAGGCCATCTGAGCGGCGCTGCCGCACGACGCTTGCGCAGCGCCCGCCGCGGACGACCGCAAGAGCCGCCAGCGCCAGTCATTGCGACTCCCTGGCCGGACGTTTGCCGAGCTTGCGCTGCAGCGTCCGGCGGTGCATTTTCAAGGCCCTTGCAGTCGCCGAGATATTGCCCTGATGCTCGGCCAGCACGCGCTGAATATGTTCCCATTCCAATCGGTCGACCGACAGCGGCGAACTGGACACCGGCATCGCCGCGTCGCCCTCGCTGCTCTTGTTGAGCGCCGCGACCACCTCATCGGCGTCGCAGGGCTTGGCAAGGTAGTGGATCGCACCGAGCTTGATCGCTTCGATCGCGGTGGCGATGCTGGCGTAACCGGTGAGAATCACGATGCGCGTATTCGGGTCGAGTTCGATCAGTTTGTCAATCAATGTCAGACCCGTTTCTCCCGGCATCTTGAGATCGACGACGGCATACTCGGGCGGCTGGGCCTGGGCTTTGGCAAGCGCCATGTCGACGCTGACGGCGACGGTCACGGCATAACCGCGACGCTCCAGAGCGCGCGCGAGAACGCGTCGGAAAGCGTCGTCGTCATCGACCAGCAGCAGCGTCGAGCGTTCGTCATCCGGTAATTTCGGTAATTGCTGGCTGTGCTCAGGCATCTGTATCAGGCTTTCAGTCGGATCAGCGGCAGAGTCACGCGGGTACAGGCGCCCCCTTGCGGGTCATCGCGATTGCGCAGTTCAACCTTGCCGCCGAAGCGTTCGATGGTCGCGTTGCTGAGAAACAGCCCGATGCCGAGACCGCCTGACCGATCGCCGGCCTCGGTTTTGGTGCTGAAAAAAGCCTCGCCGAGGCGTAATGCCCCTTCGCGATGCAGCCCGGGGCCCCGGTCGAGGATTTCGATACGACAACTCACGGCGTCCCAGTGGGCAGAAAACTGCAGCGCTTCGTGGCTCGTGCCGTTGGCGTCGGCGGCGTTATCGAGCAGGTTCAGGATCGCCTGCTCCAGGGTTCGGTCGGCGGCGATGCGTGGCGCCGGTTGCTCGCCCTCCAGACTTGTGTCAAGCCTGGCGTGCGGACGGATGATCTGCCACTCATCGAGCAAACGGTGCAGATATGCGTCGAGCCCCATCGATAGCAGGCTCTCGTCGCGGCTCAACCCGGTCGAGGCGAGAATCTGGGAAATGGTCTGTTTGCAGCGATCGATCTGTTCGCGCAACAAGCGCAGGTCTTCCTGCAACTCGGCATTATCGCCGTGGTTCAGTTGCAGTTCCCGGACGAGGATGGCCATGGTGCCGAGCGGTGTCCCGAGCTGGTGCGCGGCGCCGGCGGCGAGCGTCCCGAGAGAGAGGATCTGCTCGTCGCGTAGCGCGCCCTCGCGCGCCGTGGCGAGTTCGCGATCCCGATCCTTGAGGGCCAGCGACATGCGCGTCAGGAAAAAGGCGACGACGACAACGCTGATCACGAAGTTGAGCCACATGCCGAAGACGTGCAGGGCAAAGCCGGCGCTGTGGGCAGCGTGTTCGCTCGTGTCGCCGGTGGCGCGCGCGAGCAGCGCATAAAACTGCGCCAGATCGCCTTGTGGCGGTGGCAGCGGCAAATTCCAGAAGATCAGCAGGGTGTAGGCCATCAGCGTGATGCCGGCCATCCCCCAGGCGTGTCTGGCCGGCAGCATGGCCGCAGCCAGCGTGGGTGGCAGCAGGAACAAAGAGACGAAAGGGTTGGCCGAACCCCCGGCAAGATAGAGCAGCAGCGCGAGAACGACGGCATCAATCGCCAGATGGGCGAAGACCTCGTTTTCGCTCACCGGGCCACCGCGCTCGAGGCGCCATCGGGTGCCGAGGTTGATTGCCGCGAGCAGCGCAATGAGCGCACTCATCGCCATGACCTCGAGCGGAATCCGCAGCCATCCGACCGCCAGAAACAGCACCACGGCCTGCGTCAATACTTCGATGCTGCGTAAGGCCACGAGTCGCGCCAGCAGATTCCTTGTTCCAGGCATGAATAATCCCGGTCATTGCGACTCGCTGGCCGCTTCCCGCAAGACAAAGCTGCGCACCGACGGGCGATGGCGACCGCCCAGGCGCAATGGATCGAGGATGCCGGCCTGCCGAAGCTGGCTCACCATGCGCGAGACGGTTTCCAGCTTCAGCGCGGTGATGTCGGCCATGTCCTGCCGGGATGGCAAGACCACCCGGAATTCCACGGCGGTCGGCTTCTCCGGGTTTTTCTCGGGGGCGTGGGCGAGCATCATCACCAGACGGCGGACGCGCTCGGCCGCCTGGCCGCAGCGCAGGGCGATGACCTCGGCGGCGCGTCGCTCGGCCTTGGCCAGCGTTGCCAGGAGCGAATCGCCGGCCAGCGCGGCATCATGGGCTTCCGGCCAGGGGGCAATGGTGGCTGGGGAAAGGGCAGTCGCGGTGAAGGTATAGTGGCCAAAAAGTAGCGTCTCGGCACCAATAATGTCGCCACTGATCGCCAGGCTGGCAAAACTGTGTTCGCCGTTTGGCTCGTGTCGGTCGAGACGCAGCGAACCACTGAGCACGCGCCAGGCGGTGCCGGGGCTCCCGGCGGCGTAGAGTCGTTGCCCACGTGCAAGACTCAGCAGGCAACGTTTCGCCTTGACCGCTGGCGTACCCCCGCTTTCGGTGCTGTTACTGGTCTGCTGCAAAAGTCCTGACTCCTTCCTGTTCTTGTCCTTGATTTCTTGATCTGCGGCATTCTAGGGAACGATGCCGTGCTGCGGAATGTGGCATATTGCCGCACGGGCGTCTGTTTTCTGCCTTGCATCGTGCCAGGGTCCTGCCCATGGCACGATGCAACCGGGTCTGGACCGCGTGTACTCTGTCGTTGGCGGCGCACTCAATCCATCCCGACACTGGCTTCGATACGAAAGAATTGCTGCGAGATGCGTTTCGCTTCACCGCGATGATCGTTATGCGCGTCATCGGTCAGATCGAAGTCAATGCGGGACGACTGGACAGCACGACAGGTCATGTAGGCCTTGACTTCCTGGTTGCTCAGATCGTCGAGATGATCGTTGAGAAGCGCCACCAGGGTCGCCTTGCGCCGGAAGAGTTCCGTATGTCCCGTGAAATTGCTGGCCCGCTCGGCGATCAGGGTTCTGGCGCAATTCACGAAATCCTGGCTTGCGCACCATGCCGGCAGTGGCAGTTCGTGCAGTCGATGCGCGTCCCGTCCCAGGTCATCGTCCAGCTGCAGAATGGCCAGAAGCAGTTCTTCCAGATAGGTCTGTGCATGTTGATAGATCGGCTGCTCGCATGTTTCACAGAGCGGGGCGAGCGCCGAGAGCATCCATTCCAGGAGGTTGCCCCGCGATTCCCGTTGCTGCTTCACCAGTGCCAGGTCTTCTGCCCTCATACGCTCGAAGGGAACACCGACAGCACGACAGGTCTGTGCATCCCAGGCCGCCAGCAGATCGGCATCGGAGGTCAATGGCTGCTTGCTCTGCGGCATGAGGTCGCCCCGCACGAGCAGGCGATTTTCACGCTCGTCATAGGCAAAGCTGATGCGGCGGTAGGCGATCGGCCAGTCCGACATGGAGCTGACATTCAGTTCGAGTAACGGCTGGGTGGCCAGAACCCGATGTTCGGCCCAGAAACCCGTGTGCGTGTGTGCCGAAAGATACACCAGGGGATGCTCCAGCATGCGCATCAGGGCGCGCAGCATGACCCGTGTATACAGCCCCAGCGAGTTCCAGTTGTGATGGCCTGCGAAGATGACGATATCTTTTCGTTCAATGGATTCGGAGACCCATTTCGTCACCGCGGCAATCTGATCCGGGTGAATGTGGCCCCTGCTGCCGGGACTGCGGCCCATGATGGCGTCCCAGGCGCTGACCAGTGGCCCGGCCTGATTGGTGTCGAGTCCTATGACGATCACATCGCGCCTGGCGCCCGCGGCGCGGGGCAGCTTGATGCGCTGCGCCAGATAGGAGTCGGCATAGGCAATGCCGTCCAGCAGTTTGGCCTCAATGCCGGACAGGAAGGCGTCCGGATCGGGGCTGCGCCAGCTCGCGACATGGACGCCGTTCTGTGGCGGCGGGCTCAAGCCCGGCTTGGCGGGCACGCGCCTGGTGTGCTCGGTGATGTACAGCGAGATGAAATCACGTTTGCTAAAGGCTTCGTTGTCGGTCTTGTGCTTGAGGTCATCGGGGGCCGCACCACGCCGACAGGCACGATTCCATTTGCGGGCATCGGCATCCGACTCGATGGCAAGCAGGCTGTAGGCATAGATACCGAACATCAGGCCGTCATGATTGCCGGGAAGGATGGCTCCGGGATGGGGGGCCGCCCTGAAAATTCGCGCCATGCGATCGGCTTCGATCCGGCACGACAGGTCCATGACATCCCCCAGGTGAATGAATGGCTCGTCGGGATGGCTGGCCAACGCCCACTCCATGACCCGACGGCCGAACAGGGTTTGCTCAGGCGGGCGTTGCGCCACTTCAACATAGGCGTCGACGGCGCTGTCGTTGTCGTGCATCGGGTAACCCGTAGACAGATGCTCCTGAGTATCGCCCAAGGCCACGAAAGGCGTGGTCAGTTGCTGGTAGCTTCCCTCGGGGTCAATGCCTGGACCCGGTTGTGGAATAAAGCCGGCACAAGCGCTCAGCAGCGTGACAAAAGCCAGGCAGGACAGTGAATGAAACGAAATGTTGATCATGATCCGGGCCCCGGTGTCAGACTGCTTGTCGCCCCGACAGACTCCCCAACGGTTTCATCACCGTCCCTTCCGGGCGGCGCCTGTCGCCGCCTGCAGTGCCCGTCCCGCAGCCGGATCAGGCACCCGGCACCAGCCCCCGTAGCAACCCTCTGACCCCCAGTGGAGAACAACGCGCGAGTGCGGGTCGGCGCAGCTGCGCCGACAGGCGTGCCAACCGGCGATTCTACTGTGCTTCCCGTCTTTGATCAGACAAAAAGGAAATCGCTGCTGTCGAGGTTCGACAGCCCGACGACCCTGATCTGCTCGCCGCCAAAAGCAAGCAAGGTGTCCGCGCCGGTGATATCGACGTTGGTGTCGCCATCGTTCAGGATGCCATCGCCGTTGGTATCGAGGTCGGAAAAATCCGTCACCCCGAGCGCCATGCTGAGTTCAATCACGTCTTCACCGGAGATGAAGTCGCGGATCCTGTCCTGACCAAAGCCGCTGCCAAAGAAAAACGTGTCCCATCCTCCCCCACCGAAAAGAATATCGTTGCCGAAACCGCCGATCAGCGTGTCGACGCCGGCGTTGCCGCGCAGTGTGTTGGCGAGTTCGTTGCCGGTAAGGATGGCTGCCGTCGCGGCATTCAGGGTCAGGTTTTCGACGTTGGCCGAGAGCGTGTAGTCGCCGTAGCAGTAGACGGTGTCGGTTCCCTCACCGGCCAGTTCGACGATCGTGTCGCCGATCCCCACCACATAAAGGTCGTTGCCGAGCCCGCCGGTGAGAACATTGGCGGCGCTGTTGGCGTAACCGGAGAGGGTGTTGGCGAGTTCGTTGCCGGTGCCGTTGACGGCCGCGCTGCCGGTCAGATAGAGACGTTCGAGATGGGCGCCGAGGCTCCAGTCGAGGCTGCTGTAGATGCTGTCGCTGCCCTGGCCGGCAAGTTCGACCGCCGTGTCGCCGGCACCGACATAATAGAGATCGTTGCCGAGCCCCCCGGTGAGGACATTGGCGGCAGCGCTGGTGTGACCGCCGAGGGTATTGTTGAGCTCGTTGCCGGTGCCGTTGATGGCCGCGTTGCCGGTCAGATAGAGCCGCTCGAGAGAGGCGCCCAGGGTCCAGCTGACCCCGCTGAAGACGCTGTCGGTGCCCTGCCCTGCGAGTTCGAGGACCGTGTCGCCGACCCCGACGTAATAGCGGTCGCTGCCGAAACCGCCAATCAGCGTGTCGGCACCGGCGCCGCCGTCGAAAACGTCGCTGCCTCCGCCGCCGGTCAACAGGTTGGCCAGCGCATTGCCGGTGGCGACGAAATTGCCCGTACCAGTGTAGGTGAGATTCTCCAGCTCGGCGCCGAGCTGGTACGACGCGCGGGCCGTCCGCACCGTGTCCGTGCCGCCGCCCGCGTGCTCGACGATCACGTCGCCGAGCGCATCGACGATGTAGACATCATTCCCCGGGCCACCCTCGAGGGTGTCGTTGCCGGCGCCGCCATCGAGCAGGTCATTGCCCCGCCAGCCGCGCAGCAGGTTCGCCGCGGCGTTGCCGATCAGCACGTCATTGCCGTCGCCGGTGTCGGCGTTCTCGATCGTGGTCGCGGCGGCGAGGGTCAGGTTCTGCCCGGCAAGCATGCCGGTATATCCGGGACGCAGATCGAGCAGGGTGTCGGTGGTGACCGCCGCCGCATTGATCGTGTCGACGCCGCCGAGGTCGGCGAGCGTCCTGCGCGTCGCGTCGGCGGCAGCAAGGGTGCCAAACTCGTTGGTATAGACGTAGGTATCATCGCCGGCCGGGTCGCCGTAGGCGCGCAGCGCCCAGGTGTTCAAGGAGCCGGATCCGCCGGCCTGGGTATCGGTCACGGTCAGTGTCCAGTTGCCGCCGGAAAGTTCACCCCAGTCGCGGGTCGTCGAAAAGGTGAAGTAGATGCTCGACTGGGACGTTGCCGGGTTATGCACCAGGAGACTCTGGGTGCCGTCCGGGGCACCGAGGGTGATCCTCAGCTGGCCGATGTTCGCGTGCTGCAGGGCGATGTCCACTTCGACCCGGTCGATGCGCAGGCCCGGCTGCAGCACGATCGTACTGACGGCGCTGCCGAGGTCGGGAATCAGTACCTTCTCCGAGTGCACGCCGGTGACCGCCCATTCATTGGCCGAAGTCGACTGATTTTGCCAGCTCTCCGCGACCCGCACTGCGGCATGGGCGTTGACCAGACCGAAACCGTAATCGTGGCTGACGTGCATTGCCCCACCATTCCAGTTGTCGGCGCCGTTGTCCGCCCAGCTCGCCGGACTGCCGGTTCGGACGGCCGTCGCCGCGAGGATTTCCTGAACATCCCGCCAGCCGAGCCCCGGATTGGCGTCGAGCATCAGCGCCGCGACGCCACTGACGATCGGCGACGAAAACGAGGTCCCGCTCAGGGTCGCATAATCGCCGCTCGAGTAGCCCAGGGAACCCGGACGATCAGTGGTCTTGATGCCATTGCCAGGGGCCGCGACCAGCAGCGCCGCGCCCGGCGTCGAGTAGCTGGAAACGTTGCCCGCACTATCCGTGGCGGCGACGGCGACGACGCCACGATGGTTCTGGAAGCCGTGATAGTTGACGTCCTGACCCTGTGCCCGGCTATTGCCGGCGGAGAAGACAACGACCGTCCCCAGCCCGCCGCGGCCGACGTCGAGCGCATTCTGCAGCGCGTCGCCGAGCGGGGCGTAGGTCGAATTGAGAAAGTTGTCGCTGAAATAACCCTCGAAACCCCAGCTGTTGTTGGCCACATCGACTGCGCTCAGCCGCTGGAAAGCACTCAGAATCTGGCTCAGCGAACCGTTGCTTCCATAACCGATGCGGTAGCCGACGAGGGTGGCCTCCGGCGCGACCCCGGCACCGCCGATCCCGTTGTCGAGCGCCGCCGCAATGACGCCGGCCACGGCCGTGCCATGCTTGTCCGTCGGGTCACTCGCATAGGCGTCGAAATCCCGGTTGCGGGTATCGTAGTCGAGCGAGGCGTCGTAGTTGGGCGCGAGGTCGGGGTGCAGATAGTCGATGCCGTCGTCGATCACGGCTACCTTCACGCCGGCACCGCGGTAATCGTCCCAGACATTGGCGACATTCACCCCCTTGCTGCTGCCGGTTGCGCTCCAGAGGTGCCAGTACCCGGACAGCAGCGGGTCGTTGTAGGTGACTTGGGGAACGATTTCCACATCACCGGCGAGCGTCGTCGGCGCAACTCGAGCAGGGGCTTTCATCGGGCAAGATCCTCAAAAAACGCGACCACAGATCGCGTTCACCACAAAAATGTGGCATGTACAGAAGAACTTGGAGACTACAGCGAAGTTTTCATAAATTCTACTGTTGAGATCAAAAAATTAACTGATACAAAGCCTCGCTGTCGAGCAAGTGCCGTCGACAGCAAACTGCGCCCCCTTCAGTCCGTCACTCCCTCTCGACTCGCCCGGATCGGAGGTGCGAATCGCCGCGCCACCGCGCAGCAGTTCTTTTCCTTTGCCCTTTCTTTCAGAGCTGGTAATAACTGCGATACCAGTCGACAAAGCGGGCGATGCCTGCCGACAAGGGCGTCGCTGGCGCAAAGTCGATCCAGTCCCGCAGCGCCGAGGTATCGGCCCAGGTCGCCGGCACGTCACCCGGCTGCATCGGCAGCAGGCGCTTGTCGGCCAGCCGCCCGAGCCGCTGCTCGAGGCAGCCGATGAAGTCCAGCAGGGACACCGGCTGATGGTTGCCGATGTTGAAAACGCGGTACGGCGCGTCGCTCGTCGCCGGGTCGGGATTCGCTGCGCGGTAGGCCGGGTCAGGCGACGGCAGCCGGTCATTGACCGGCAGCACCGCTTCGACGATGTCATCGACGTAGGTGAAGTCGCGCTGCATCTGGCCGTGGTTGAAGACATCGATCGGCCGCCCTTCGAGGATCGCCCGGGTGAACAGGAAAGGCGCCATGTCCGGCCGCCCCCAGGGCCCGTAAACGGTGAAGAAGCGCAGCCCGGTGGTCGGCAGACGGTAGAGATGACTGTAGGTATGCGCCATCAGCTCGTTCGCCTTCTTGGTTGCGGCGTAGAGGCTAACGGGATGATCGACATTGTCGCTCTCGGCGAAGGGCATGCGGCTGTTGCCGCCATAGACGCTCGAACTCGAGGCATAGACGAGATGCTCGACGCCGTGCTGGCGGCAGCCTTCGAGGACGTTCGCGAAACCGACCAGATTGCTGTCCACGTAGGCGGCGGGGTGGGTCAGCGAGTAACGCACGCCGGCCTGCGCCGCGAGATGGATCACCCGATCAAAAGCGCTGTTGGCGAAGAGCGCGGCCATCGCCGACCGATCGGCGATATCCATCTCGATGAAGTGGAAATCCCCCTGCCCTGACAGGCAATGGAGCCGGTCGCGCTTGAGGCGGACATCGTAATAATCATTGAGGTTGTCGATGCCGATCACGCAGTCACCCCGATGAAGAAGGCAGAGCGCAGTCGGCATGCCGATGAAACCGGCAGCGCCGGTAACGAGAATTTTCACGGACTTCTCCCGAGTGTAGATGCCCGGCCTGCCGGGCGGCATTGAGCGACCGGTGCACCGACGAAGATCAGTCGGCCAGACCAGTGGCAAAAAAATGCGGGTTTTCGAAGCCCGCCTTGCCGTAGCGCAAGGGCGAACCGTCGTCGACGCGACAGACGCTGCCCCCCGCGCCAGAGAGCACCGCATGTCCGGCCGCGATGTCCCATTCCATCGTGCGGCCCAGGCGGGGATAGAGATCGGCTTCGCCCGCAGCCACCAGGCACAACTTCAGCGACGAACCGGCGCTGGTGGTCGACGCCACCTGGCGGCCGGCGAGAAAAGCGTCGAGCGCAGCGGCGTCACCGTGCGAGCGGCTGGCAACCACCGTCAGGCCGGTCGCCGGCACGGCACGGCAGCGGATGGCACGGCGCCCGAAGTCGTCCTCAACCGTCGCGCCCAGCGCGCGGCCACCGGCGAAGAGACGGCCGCCGACGCCCAGCGCCGGCGCCAGCACGACGCCCAGGCACGGCTCGCCATGCTCGATGAGCGCGATGTTCACGGTGAACTCGCCATTGCGGCGGATGAACTCCCGGGTGCCGTCGAGCGGATCGACCAGCCAGAAACGCTCGCCGACGCTGGGCACCCTGCCGGCGGCGACCGCCTCTTCGGCGACCACGGGAAGGTCGGGCGTCAGCGCCGCCAGTCCGGCGAGGATCAGCGCCTCGGCCTTCTCGTCGGCCTCGGTCACCGGCGAATGGTCGCCCTTGCCGCGGACGCTGAAGGCGGTCGCATAGACCGACATGACCACGGCCCCGGCAGCACGCACCAGGTGGGAAAGCGATTCCAGCAAGCGGACAGGTGACGGAGTGCCGGGCATCGGGCAAAGGACTTTCGTGAAAGACTGGCGCCAGATCATGCAGATGAAACATTGTACGCCAACCACCCAGGCCACGCGGACCGCCTGCCGGCGCCGCTTCACGCGCTGCCGCCGGGTCTGGTGCACCGGTCGAGCGGCGCGCGGGAACTAAAAGAACTGCCCCACCTTGCTCAGGTTCTTCCAGAGCAGCGCGCCCACGCCGCCGACGGCGTGGCGACGCAGGGCGGCATAGTCCTCGATGCTCTTGCGCAGGATGCGCGCGACCGAAGCATTGCTTTCGCCGCCGACCCGCATTCTGACCAGCACTGCCGGGATATACGCGAGGCGGATCCTGCCTTTCGCGAGGTAGCGCAGGACCGCGTCGTAATCGGCGGCGATCCGGTAACGGGTATCGAAAGCGCCCAGTTTCTCGATCACCGAGCGTCTGAGATAGAGCGTCGGATGCGGCGGCATCCAGCCCCAGGCCAGGCGGGTCGGCGTGTAATCGCCAGCCCGCCAGTGGCGGATGATGCGAGCGGGGTCATCGCGGGCAACATAGTCGAGATCGCCATAGACGCCATCGATTGCCGGGTCATCGAAAGCGGCCGCGACGCGCGGCAGGACCCATTCATCGGCATAGCAATCGTCCGAGTGCATGAGGCCGACGACGTCGCCGGTGGCGTGCCTCAGTCCCTTGTTCAGGGCATCGTAAGTGCCGCTGTCGGGCTCGCTGATGAGCACCGAGAAATGCGCCCGCTGTGCCTCGAGAATCGGCAAGGTCCCGTCGGTCGACGCCCCGTCGATGACGATATGTTCCACTTCCCGCCAGCGCTGGGCGCGTACACTGGCCAGGGCCAGCGCGATCGTCCCCACCCGATTCAATACCGCAGTAATGATCGAAATCCGCAACATGGAATGTCCCTCCGGCAGGATTGCAGAGAATCGCTGGACGCCGATGATGTTGGCTGCGAGTTCAAGGCGATGGATAGGGCAGCGGATGGGCACTCCAGCGAAGGAAACGGCCGGGCTGGCATGATCGGTGTGTCTCGAGTCGCCATGGCCGTCAGTACCGAGCAACCAGTTCTCGATAAAGATCGAGATAGGCCCAACCAATGGTTGGCAGAGACAGGTGACGCGCGGCATAGGTGGCCGCGCTGGATGAATAATTCCGGTAATCGGCAGCGATTCTGAGCGCGCTGTCGACGAAGCCTTGCCCGGCAGCGGGCCGGTTTGACCAGAAGTCGACCAGAGCACCGGTGCTGCCGTCGAGATAGCTGTCCATGCCGCAGCCGCCTTGTGCGATCACCGGGCGACCATGCGCCAGCGCCTCGCACAGGGTATTGGGCGAATTGTCGAGCCGCGACGGACAGAGCAGGATATCGAAGCTGTCGAAGACACGCGCCAGTTGCGCCCGATCGAAAGGCCCGTGACCGACCACCTCGACGCGGGAAAGTCGAGGCAGTTGCTCGTTCGTGATCCTGCCGTAGAGATGCAGGCAGACGCGTACGCCCTGCCTCGCCAGCGCCTCGAGGCGAGGCAGGGCGGTGCGCAGACCCTTGCGCGGATCGAGGACATGGGTGGCAATGAAACCGAAGCGCAGAACGCCCGGATTCACCGCCGCTCGGGAGACGTTTTTCGGGATCGCCACCGCGTTGCGAATGATCCGGATGCGACCCGGGTCGGGCGCATGACGCGCCAGCAGATCGCCGAGCCACGCCGAAGGGGCGACCCGTACGTCGGGCAACTCGGCACCGGAAAACACGCTCGTCTTCAGCAGCCACTGCGCGCTGAGTGGCCCCTTGCCCGGTGACATGGCGTAGTGATGGGGGCCGTGATAGGGCCAGAAATCGCTCATCCGGTGCACCACCGGGCAGGGCAGGTGGCGCAGATCGGCGAAGCGGATGACATTTCCCGAGACATCGCAAAGCTGGACGAGGTCGGGCCGGTGCGCGGCGACCAGCTCCGGCAGCCGAAAAACCGGCGGCGCCAGTCGCAGGCAGTGGGTTTCCGCATCGAAGAAAACGTGCTCGAAGACGCGTTCAGCCAGGCGTGCCCCCCCGTGCCAGCACCGCTTCTGCGCCGCGTAAGCGTCGAGCCGGACCACCTCGATGCCGACCGACTCCAGCGCGCGCGCGAGATTGCCGGCCCCACTGGCCGAACCACCGGCGCTGAAACTTTTGGTGACAAGAAGAATTTTCATCTTCGAACCCCGTGAAAGTTGCGAGAACGACTGCCAGAGCGTCCTTTACCCCCTCACTTCGCCCGCTTCCTCTCCGCCCCCACAGCCTCCCTGCGAAAAGAATCCTGAGCCAATCCCGAACTATGAAATGCCGGCGACAGCGGCACGCCCAACGACTCCCCTTTTCGAAACAGCAACGACGATCAGATAAACCACGAACAGCAGGATGAACAGCCGGGAACAGGCCCGCAGGTTGTACTGGATCGAAAACAGGAACGGGATGATCGCCCATGCCGAATAGGCGACCGATTCCCAGTACTGGCGCCGCCTGACCCACAGGTTGCGACCCAGATCAAAGAGGAAAAATGTCGCGAAGACCGAACCGAAATAGACCCACGGCCCCAGGTAATTGAGGGCAAAGGCGAAGCCCGGAAAGGGGACGTTCGCCTGCAGGCGGCTGTACCAGATGAATTCGTCGGCGGCGGAAAGCATGAACGAGGGCAGCGGATTGATGGCATAGAAAAATGCCCACCCTGCCACGTCGGGCCCGAACAAACCGATCTGGTTCACCACGACGCCATAATTCGTCATGTAGTTGAGGGCAAAGGGAAGCCATCCCAGATTGTCGAAGGTGGGCATGAGCAGATGAGAAGTGACGATCGAAATCCCGCCGGTCCAGTCCGAACGGATCGCCATGAGAACGGTCAGCAGCCAGGCAGCGAACAACAGGAGCGAGACCTGCAGCAGATTGTTCCGCCTTTTGAGGACGAATCGGTCCACGATGACATACAGCACGAGAGCGACCGCTGCCTGGCGTTCACCGGCCGCCGCATAGGCCAGAACGACCAGAAACAAGCCGGCAAATCTCAATCCCGACAGGCTGATGAAGGGCGCGGCCATGATCGATATCCAGAAGATGGAGTCGGCATAGACCAGGACCCTTGAATCTTCGAAATCGATCTTGAGTGTTTTCCGATCAATCAGATCGCTGTACTCCGCACCCGTCACGATGAGCAAGGCGGGCGCGATCGCGAGGACGAACAGACCGAGGTCAAGCAGCAGCCGGCGCCGCCGCGTCCTGCCGGGCCGCTCCGCAAGCGGCTGATGACTCGGGCGGACGAGACCTTTCGGGGGTGCGACGAGGGCCGCCGCGAGGAGCTTTCCGGCAATCGCCGTCAACGGAAAGAGCCCGATATAGGTCAGCAGCAGAAAGTATTGCTCGATGTCCTGGAACCTGAAGAAGTCGAACGGGACGTTTCGGCCAAAATCGAAGACCGACGTGCTGATATGGAAATAGGCAATCAGAAAAACCGGATAAGCCGCGAGAACCCAGCTGCTGTGCCGTCCTGCAAACCGCAAGGAGAGGACCAGGAGGGCAAAGACGATCGAGAGATATGTACCGGTCTGCATCACCGAAACCTCGCTTGGGTTATTTCACGGCTTCATTTTTCGGCCGGCGCCGCCACCGGAGCGCCGTCAGGCCGAGATACACGGCAGCGGCCACGACGTAGTTCCAGCGACCGTACAGATAGCGCACGTCCTTCAGTTCATCGAAGGCGACGGCATCGAATCCGACCACCTGGCGCACCGCTCGGGCAACGCGAAAGGTGGTCATCGCGCCGCGGGGAAGCTGGCTGAGCGCCAGGACACCGTAGCGATCGACGCTGTCTTCAAGGCCGCGCAGACGTTCATCGTGACAACGGTCGGCGACGCGCGAAAAGGCAATCTGGCCGAGCGTCTTCTTCAGGCTGGCCGCAATCCCGTCGGCGGCAAAAATCCGGCGCTCGTAGAGCACCTCTTCGATGATGCACAGGCGGTAGCGCATCGAGAGACGCAGCCAGAGATCCTTGTCCTGCGAATTGACGAAGAAGGGGCGGTAACCGCCCACCGCGTCGTAGCAGGCGCGCCGTATCATCACCTCGCCATGGGCGAAAGGGTTGCCGCGGCGGATCTCGGCGGCGGTCGGCTCCGGATTGCGGCACTTGCCCAGACGCTTCACGTCGTCGCTGCCGGCGCGCTTGGTGACGTTGTGGTAGCGGCAGCCGGCAATCGCCACCTCCGGGTTGGCGGCAAGAAAAGCGTACTGCCGGGCCAGCCGCTGCGGATGAGAGACGTCGCCGGCGCCCTGGATGGCGATGAACGGCGCTTGCGAAGCGGCAATGGCGCGACGAATGGCCTGCACGAAACCGGCATTGTCCTGATGGATCACGCGCAGGCGATCGTCGCCGTAGCCGTCGAGGATCTCGCGCACGCGCGGATCGCTGCTGCCATCATTGACCACGATCACCTCGAAACTGTCGAAGTCCTGTTGCAACAGGCTGTCGATCGTCTCGGCCAGGTAAGCGGCCCGGTTGTAGCAGGCGCAAACCACCGCCACCTTGCAGGCGGCGCGCGACAGGGGCGCGGGGTGGGAAACAGGATCCATCGCCGGGTCCATCGGACGGCCTGCGGTCAGCACGAAACCCGCCTGCGGGCTGCAGAATCGGCGGCCACGAGGTCGCCATTGACGGTCACGAAGCGCGCTTCGACAGCCATCGCATAACCGGTCTCGGCGAAGACTGCGGCCTTTATTTCGTCAATCAGGGAGAGCACGTCGGCGGCCGTCGCTCCGCCGGCATTGACGATGAAGTTCGCGTGCTGCGGCGAAACCAGCGCGCCGCCAACCCGCCGGCCCTTGAAACGCAGCCGCTCGATCACCGCCCCCGGCGTTCCGTACCGCTCATACATCGCCGGGTTGCTGACAAAGACCGAGCCGCAGTTGGGGAGCTTCTGCGGAAACTTGCGCCGCCGGCTGCGCAGAATCGCCAGCATGTCGCGCCGGATGACCGAACGATCCGCGACGCTCGGTAGCCGCAGAACGATCTCCGCAATCGCCTCACCACCGCCCTGAAAGATCGAGCAGCGGTAGGCAAAGCCGCATTCGTTCGCCAGGCGATGGCGGATGCGGCCCTGGGCATCGACGCTGGTGACCGAGACGATGACCTCGCCGATCCCCTTGCGCTGGCTGCCGCCATTCATGCAGACCAGGCCGCCGAGTGTACCGGGGATGCCGCAGACATGCTCCAGACCGGTCCGGCCGACCTGCATCGCCCGGCGGGCCAGACCGGGAACCCAGACTCCGGGACCGGCGGTGATCTGCGACCCGGCAATGTGGAGCGGCGCGAACGCGGCACCGATCTGCAGGCAGATCACCCGCAGGCCTTCATCGGCGAAGAGCAGGTTGCTGGTGGCACCGATCACCACATGCCGCAGCGCCTGCGCATGCAGCCAGCCGCGCAGGCGCGCCAGCTGGTCGATGTTTCGCGGGCGCACGATCACCGCTGCCCGCCCGCCGATGCGCCAGCGGCTGATGCGCGCCAGGGGAACGTCGAGCGCCACCGCGCCGGGACACATCCGTTCGAGGTCGCGGATCGCTGACGCGGCCACTCCCGGCCGGCTGACGGGCCGCTCAGTCAAGGTAGACATGGGCGCCGAGGCTCCTCAGTTTTTCGGCGAAGTTCACGTAACCCCGCGCAATCTGCCAGGCATCGGTGATCAGCGTTTCGCCATCGGCCACCAGGCCGCAGAGCGCCAGGGCGGCGCCGGCGCGCAGATCGAGGGCGCGCACTTCAGCCCCGTGCAGACCGCCGCCCTGACCCTGGATCTTCAGCATGTCGCCCGCCACCTCGTACCTGAGCCCCATGCGCGCCATTTCCGTGGCATAGCCGTAGCGGCCGGGAAAGCGCAGGTCGATGATGCGCGACTCGCCGCGCGCGCTCGCCGCCCAGGCCGCGAGGATCGGCTGGATATCGGAGTTGATCCCCGGATGCGGCCCGGTGCTGATCTCGATCGGGTAGCAGGCGCCCCGGCGCACGATCACCGAATCCTCACCCTGGTAAACCCGGGCACCCGCTGCCCGCAGATGCGTCAGGACGACCTCGAGGTCGGCAAAGGGAAAATCCCGGATCTCGATGTCGCCACCGGTGATCACCGCTGCCGCCAGCCAGGTGATCGCCTCCATGTTGTCGGCAATCACCCGGTGCTCGGCGCCGTGCAGCCCCTCGACACCGGTGATCTCGATGTGTTCCTGACCAAAGACCCGGATCTGCGCCCCCATGCGCCGCAGCAAGGCAATCAGATCAAGGATTTCCGGGCGGACATGGGGGTTCCAGATACGCGTCACCCCGCGCGCCAGGCTGGCGGCCAGGATGGCGTTCTCGGTCGCCCCGGTCGAGCGCAGGGGCAGGTGGATGTCTGCCCCGACCAGCCCGCCGGGGGCCGCCGCGCAGAGTTCACCGCCCTCCTCCCAGAGCCGCGCGCCGAGCGCCTCCAGCAGCATCACATGCAGGTCGTATTTGCGTTCGCCGAGCTTGCATCCTCCGGGAAGCGGCACGCTGCCCTCGCCAAAGCGTCCGGTCAGCGCACCGAGGATCAACAGCGTGTTGCGGATCGAACGACCCTGCCAGTTCAGGTGATGCTGCATCGGCCCCTTCTCGCTGATGCGGACTTCGTCAGCCGATTTGAGGTCCACCGTCTTGCCGAGCGCCAGCAGCATATCCACGTGCACCTGCGCGTCGAGAAGCCCTGACGGGTAATTGCTCAGCGTCACGGCCTCCGCGGTGAGCAGGCTCGCGGCCAGCAGGCGCAGTGCGGAGTTCTTGGCGCCGCTGAGGGAAACGCTGCCAGACAAGCGGGAACGGGCAACGCCCAGACGATTGAAGTCGTTCATCTCCATCCCTTTCGAGCCAGGTCAGCGGCCGGGCCGCAGCGAAGAATTCTTGCCGGCGCCCCGACTGCGGTCGAGTCGTCGGGAAGGTCGGTCAGGACGACCGAATTCGCACCGATCACGCAGTTGCGGCCAATCCTGACCTTGCCGATGATGACCGCGCCGGCGAAGACCACGCTGCCATCGCCGATCTGCGGATAATGGTTTCGTTCAAGATCACCGACCCGGGCGCCGCCGATGGTCACGTTCTGATAGATGACCACACCCTCGCCGATGGCAACCCCATCGCCAATCACGATCCCGGCAGGATGCGGAAAGCGGACCGTCTCGCTCAGGCCGGCCCGGGGTGAAATGAAAACGCCGAACTTTCTCTGCATCCGGTTGGTCACCAGCAGCGCCAGCCGGGGCCAACCCTGGCGTTTGCAATAGCGCAGCAGATCGAGATGCAGCGCGAGTCGCGGGGTGACCCCCGAGAAAGGCAGCGTGGCGATTCTTTTCAGGAGCTTCGTCATCCCTTGACAGCCACCTGTGCCGCCACCGCTGCGCCCTGGCGCGCACTCTGCACGACGAGAAAACGGATCACCAGCCAGGTAATCGCGAGGTAAAAGAGCGTCATCAGCGCGCTATAGGCCATGACGAAGTGAACCGCAGAAAAAGCCGCGCTGCGGAAAATCGAGAACAGTGCGACGAGCATGATCGTGCGCGCGACGTTGATGGCCAGAAACAGCCTTTGCCCGTCGAAGACATTGAGCACCTGAACCAGCGGCGCCGAAGTGAACTGGACCACGATCGAAATCGCCAGGATCGAGGCAAAGGTGCCGGCGGTAAGCCAGACCTCTCCGAACAGCAGGCGGAACAGATCGGGTCCCCAGAAGAGGATGACCAGCGCGGGCGGGATACCCAGCGCGAAAAGGCGTTTCTGAACGAAGCTCGTGATCTCGAGGATCTGGCGCGGTGCCCTCCTGGAGAGCTGGGCCACTTCGGCAAAATAGGCCTTGCCGATCGCCTGCCCGAGAATGTTGACCGGCAAGGCCAGGGCCATCAGCGCGAGGCCCAGCTGCCCGGTCGTTTCGGCGCCAAAGAGCGCGGCGGTAAACAGCAGCGGAGCCTGCATCGAAAACACCATCAGGAACTGCGATGGCAGTCGATAGACCGGGAAGCCGCGGTAATAGCGCGCCAGAAATCCCATCCGACGCCGGCTGAGCAGGGCGACGGTACGGCGAAAATCGGCCTGGAAGCGCGCCACCAGTGACCCGCTGCCGCCGCTCTGCGCCACCACCTGACCGAGCAGCAGACCCAGCGGCCCGAAGGCGAGCAGGCCGAGAGCGATTTTCACCAGCGCCCCGACGACCGACTGGAACAGTTGCGTCCGGGCGATGAGATGATACGCCCGGCGCCGGGTCGCCCACATCGAGAGCAACTCATAGCTGCCGCTGCCGACGAGGCCGAGCACGATCACCCACCAATAGGGAGCGAGCGCCGCCATCGACACGAAGGTCAGCAGCGCCGGCGCAAAGGCCCAGAGCACGAGGCCCGCGACCCCGCTCATGCCGATCATCAGCAGCGCGGAGAGCGCCATCAGGTTGATCGCCAGCCCGTCATGCCGCGGCAGCGGGATCGCCACCGCATAGCGCAGCGTCAGCAGTGGCACCAGCATCAGCACAATCGAGGTGAACACCGACAGGACGCCGTAGTCTTCGGGACGATAGAGACGGGTCAGGAGCGGAATGGCAGCCACACTGATCAATCGCGCGAGCCCCGCGCCCATGGCCAGCGTCGCCATGCCGCGCAGGACACCGCTGGCAGCCCCTGCCGAGCGACCCTGGAATGGCTTTCGCCAGGCGCTCATGGCTTGCCCCGGCCGCGAGTCAGCGACGGCAAGCGCACCCGGAGTGCCCGGAGTGCGCCGGCGCCGCGCAGGGCGCTGCCGGAGCCGGGCAGGCGGTGATGGGCGGTCACATGAAAGCGGGCTTCAGTCATGTCCTCGGGTGCTCATCGGTGATGGTCGAAGATTTCGAACGGACGACTTTTTGTCGCTGGCGCGCAGCCTGGCTGAGCCATCGCGATCCTCAGCAAAGGCAGACCGGCGCAGCGACCACCTCGAGCCGCCCAGCCGCACGACAGATGATCCGGAAATTTCGCCGGAGTCTACCACGACAATAAAGAATAAAACATTAAATCAATAAAAATTCCCGGCCAGATTCTGGCGGCAGGGGGCTCCTGGTGACCCGCAGGGCCACAGCGTTGCCGCGTCGACAAGTCATGCCGTACAATGACAATAGTATGCAATGGTCGGAGCGCACGGCGCTGAGGGTGGCCTCGGTCTGCAGCTCATGCGCCAGCGCCTGCCACAGGATGCAGGATCCTTCCGATGCACGAAAGCCCTGGCGCAATCAGCGCCCCATCACCCCGCGCAGCGAGCCCATGCAGCAGCGCGCCGACCCGGCAGGATCTCTGACATGGCCCATACTTCCGACCTCATCGGCACCGACATCGAAGCCTGCCTCCAGCAGTACCCGCACAAGAGCCTGCTGCGCTTCATCACCTGCGGCAGCGTCGCCGACGGCAAGAGCACGCTGATCGGACGCCTGCTCCACGAATCCAGGAGACCCTGCGAAGAGCAGATCGCCGCTATCGAGGCCGACCGCAGGAAGTGGGGAACCCGGGGCGACGAGATCGATTTCGCGCTGCTGGTCGACGGCCTTGTCGCCGAGCGCGAGCAAGGCATCACGACCGACGTCGCCTACCGCTTCTTCAGCACCGACCGGCGCAGGTTCATCGTTGCCGACCCGCCGGGGCACGAGCACTATACACGCCACCTGGTCACCGGCGCATCCACCGCCGACGTCGCGGTGATCCTGATCGACGCCCGTCAGGGTGTCCTCACCCAGACGCGCCGCCACAGTTATCTCGTCAGCCTGATCGGCATCCGCAAGGTCGTTCTGGCGATCAACAAGATGGATCTCGTGGATTACTCGGAGAAGGTTTTTGACCAGGTCGTCGACCAGTACCGCGAGTTCGGCAAACTGATCGGCCTCGAGGAGATCACGCCGATCCCCTTGTCGGCGCTCAAGGGAGACAACATGGTCAGCCCCAGCGAGCGCACGCCGTGGTACCACGGACCGACGCTGATGGGCTCCCTGGAAACGCTCGAAGTCGACCAGGAGCAGCAGCAGTCCGGCGCTTTCCGCCTGCCGGTGCAGGGAGTCAATCGCCCCGACCCCGACTTCCGCGGCTTTACCGGCACCATCGCCAGCGGCTCGATCCAACCGGGCGACCGCATCCGCGTGCAACCCTCGGGGCGCGAGAGCAGCGTCACCCGCATCGTCACCGCCGACGGCGATCTGCCGCTGGCCGTTGCCGGTCAGGCGGTGACCCTGACGCTCGCCGACGAGATCGACCTCGCACGCGGCGACCTGATCAGCAGCGCGAGCAGCCCGGCCGAGGTCGCCGACCAGTTCGAAATCACCCTCGTCTGGATGAGCGACGCCCCCCTGCTGCCGGGCCGTCCCTACCTGCTGAAACTCGGCCCGCGCACCGTCGGCGCAACGATCACCGAGCTCAAGTACAAGGTGAACGTGAACACCCTGGAGCACCTCGCGGCCAGGAAGCTCGAGCATGACGAGATCGGCATCTGCAACCTCGTCCTCGACCAGCCGATCGCTTTCGACCCGTACACGGTCAACCGGGAAACCGGCGGCTTCAGCCTGATCGATCGAGCGAGCGACAACCCCGTCGCTGCCGGCATGCTGCACTTCGCCCTGCGCCGCGCCCACAACATCCACCTGCAGCCGGTCGATCTCGACAAGAACGCCCGCGCCCTGCTCAAGGGCCAACGGCCCGCGCTGATCTGGATGACCGGTCTCTCGGGATCCGGCAAATCGACGATCGCCAACCTGGTCGAGAAGAAGCTGTATGCGATGGGCCGCCACAGCTACCTGCTCGACGGCGACAACGTCCGCCACGGACTCAACCGGGATCTCGGCTTCACCGACGCCGACCGGGTCGAGAACATTCGTCGGGTCGCCGAAGTGGCGCGCCTGATGGTCGACGCCGGGCTGATCGTCATCACCGCATTCATTTCACCGTTCGGTGCCGAACGGGCGCTGGCGCGCGGCCTGGTCGCCGCCGGCGAGTTCGTCGAGGTCCATGTCGATACGCCGCTCGCGGTCGCCGAAGCGCGCGACGTCAAGGGGCTGTACCAGAAGGCACGCCGCGGCGAACTGCGCAACTTCACCGGCCTGGATTCCCCTTACGAGATCCCGGAAGCGCCCGAACTGCGCGTGAACACCGTCTCATGCACCCCCGAGGAAGCGGCCGACCAGGTGATCGCGCGCTTGCGCGAACTCGGTCTGATCGACTGACGGCAGGATGTCGCTCGCCCAAGGCGTCATCCTGGCCGCGCTCTTCACGCGGGTGATTCTGCTCGTCCGCGGCTGGCGATCGCCGGCTGCGATCTTCTCCGGCGTCGCCTTCGTCTTCATCCGTTTGTCGATCCCCGCAAGGCACAGTAGCGCGTTTCATCAAAACGGTTACCACCCGACCGTTCGGCCTGAGCCTGTCGAAGACCGGTCAACCCAAAGAAATGCGGTTCGACAAGCCTGTCCTGAGCCAGGTCGAAGGGCTCACCGCGAACGGCAATTCTTTTAACGGAACGCACTACTAGCCGCCACGAGCGCATCCAGGTCGATCACCTTGCTGTTATCGAAGAAAGTGTAGAGGGTGTAGAGGGCGCGATGCCCGTATGGCCCGGACGCCGGCGATCCGGCCGCTCCCCTCACGCGAAGCGCGCGTTCAATGTATACGTTCTTTAATAAATACCGGCAAAAGTAGATGTTTTTTTAATAAAGTAGAGGGCGTGGTTCAATTCAAGGCGTGGAGTAGATGGCCATTGTCTATCTAGGATACGAAGCTCTGATTCGTCGGTTCCAGCTGCGCGTGGCCTCGCCGCGCTGTGTGTATGCCGGTACGGAGCGCGCCATCGAGTCCCGGACCATCGATGCGGCGGGAGATGAACGCATTGAGCTCCCGTTATCCCGCACGCGTGATAACGAAACCCTGGTAGGGCAACTCACCTTTGCCTTGAAGCGCGAGCACCTCGATCTGGCGATCCTCGGGGCACTCTTTGATGTTTCTGCGGTGATTGAGGCTATCCAGGCCTGGCTGCTCGACAAGCCAGGTTCCAGGTACGCACGATTAGCCGGTCACTTGGCCACGTGGATGACCGGCCATGAGTTCGAATATAGATTGCCGGCCGGAAGCCCCCGTGTGCTGATCCTGGACCCATCTGACTACCTCACCGGACCATCGGTTGCCGATACCAGGTTCGGCATCCTGAATAACCTCTTGGGCAATCAGTGGTTTAGCCCGCTCATCCGGCGCACTGAGACACTGCAGGAGGCACTCTCTTCGGGGATTGCCCGGAAGATAAGTGAAGCCTTTCAGGCCATCGAGCCAGAGATGCTCGCTCGCGCCGTGGATTACCTCTATCTCGCTGAGACGCGTTCGACCTACAGTATCGAGAACGAGAATCCAGGCAACAATCGGGCTGCGCAATTCAGGCATTTGCTGGAGCAGGCCGGCGAGGTGGGGCCCCTCACGGAGGAGCAACTCGGCGAGTGGCAGGCTCAAACCATGAGCGCGCGCGCAGCGGAGTACCGATTTCGCGATGGCCAGAATTGGCTTTCGCGATCCGGGCGGCTCAGGAACGTCGCCGACTTTGTTCCGCCACCGCCAGAGTTCGTCCAGCCAATGATGGATGCGGTGGCCCGTGTGGCACATGGCGCGACAAGTGGCGAGCTTGACCCTGTGTTGGCCGCCGCATGCGCGTCCTTCGGATTGGTGTTTGTGCATCCTTTCTGGGATGGCAACGGCCGGCTTCATCGCTTCCTCTTGCATCATATTCTGCGGCAGTCCGGGTTCACACCGGCCGGGGTGGTCCTGCCCCTGTCGGCCCGGATGCTCAAACAACTGGACCGCTACGCAGCACTCCTCAAGCGCTATTCCCGCCCGCGTACCGAGATGCTGGATTACGCGCTTGATGCGGACAGTTCCACCATTTCTGTGCGTTCACCGCAACCTAGATGGCTTTACGCTTACCACGACTTTACAGACATCTGCGAGTTTATCTATGAGTGCTGCCAAACCTGCATAGACGAAGACTTGCAGTCTGAAATTGCCTACTTGCGCGCTCACGATGCGACGGTGCGTGACCTCGAAACCTGGCTCGATATGCGTCAATCCGCCCTCTACACCCTCATCGATGTCATCGTGCAAGGCAGAGGTGTGCTATCCAAGCGCAAGCACAAGCTAGTCGAAGGCATGACTGATGCGGAGGTGGCCCGTATCGTAGCAACGGTCGTCGAGCACTTTGCGGCTTACATCGATCGCCTGAAATAACCCGCCTTAGTTGTCGTTGGTCGTAGAAGCACTGCGCTCCAGATTATCCGTGAAGCGAGAAACGCGTGGCTGAGACATTCCTCTTCAGCACTTCCGCCAGTTCCCTGAGCCAGCGTACGCAGCAAGCGCACCCTGCAACCCATCCAAGGTTGAGAAATATCGCAAGCTGCTATAAAATTGGCGCATGAAGCTCATATCGAACAAAGCGCTGCGCGACTTCTCCGCACGACACCCGGAGGCAGACGCGCCGCTACAGGCGTTTCGGCGACTGATCGAGACGGGACGATACGAGCACTTCTCCGCGTTGCGCGATACCTTCAGAGGGGTGGATAAGGTGGGGGAGCGTTTCGTGTTCAACATCGCAGGCAACAAGTACCGGCTGATCGCCGGAATTCATTTCGGTGCGCAGCGACTGTATGTGAAGACCGTTCTGTCGCATCGAGAGTACGACAAAGGAGACTGGAAATGAGCGTGACCGACATTCTAGCGCCCTGGGCAACGGTTGATGCAGCGCTTGGACTATCCGGGCCCATTCGAGATGAGGCGCACTATGAAGCGCTTCTGGCCTTCGTGGATGAATGCTTCGACCGCTTTGGCGCCGAAGAGCATCACCCCGTCTTTGCGCTTGTAGACCTGGTCGCCGATCGCATTCGAGAATACGAAGGTCGCGTGCACCCGTGGCCGGATACCCTTTCCTCAACGGGAATGCTTGCTTATCTCATGGAAGAACACGGACTCAAGCAATCCGACCTGCCTGAAGTCGGCACGCAGTCGGTGATTTCCGACCTGCTGACCGGAAAGCGGCGGCTCAATCTACGTCAGGTTCGCGCCCTGGCCTCACGCTTTCACGTACAGATGGAAATCTTTGCCGAAGCCGCGGCACCCAAATAGCGAAGCACCGTGGCCAGCGACGATCGCCCGATGAATCGCATTCCCACACGCTCTCCTCCCCGCCTTCACGACCCTTCTGCCGGGTTCGTCGTGAGCAACCTGCCTGCCTCGCCGCGTCCCCGACGATGGGGCGCGGCGCTGCCGGTCGTCCCCAGCACCGTGGCCAGCAACTCGGTTCGGGTACGCACGCCGATGCGGCAGTAGATCTCCTGGAAGTGATCCCGCACGGTCTGCTCGCCGATGCAGATCTGCTGCGCGATCTCGGTGTTGGTCAGTCCGCGCAAGGCCCAGGCGGCGATTTCCGACTGCCGTGGCGAGAGACCGTACTGCACCAGCCGACGCAGAACATCGGTCCGCGGGTGAAAGGGGCGCAGGACGACAATCGTCGCACCGGGAGTCCGTGGCGTCCTCTCCGGCCAGGAGGCCATCGGGAGGCGGACTGATGGCGTACCGTCGATCGCCTCTGCTGCGTCCTCCCCGGCGAAGGGCCGCAGCAGACTCGCGGCCGACCACGGCAGGCGGCTGACGCGAAAGGTCTGCGCACCGAGCCTGATGGCGCCGCTGCCTTGCGCGGGGAGCGCTGCAAGCACCACGGACGGCGGACTCCCCTGGAGGAAAGCACGGGCAGGCGCATTGAGGTAGAGCGATTCGCCGCTGCCGGCAAACACCGCGATGCCGGTCTGCGCCCGCTGCTCCGCGTCGCTCGCCAAACGCCGCAGAACGACCGCTCGCGCGAGATGCGGGCCGATGCAGTCGAGCACCGCCTTCTCCTCGCGACTGAAATCGCGCTCGTGCGCCTGGCGATGCACGCTGACCGCGGCCACCGCCTGTTGCGCGACGCCGGTGAGCATCCCCATGGCGTGGCGATAGGGCACCTGGCGCAGGAAATCACTGAACTCGCTGCGCCCGAGTTCACCGGCCGTGACGACTTCGGAGAGCAGGCGATTCTGATTGACCACGGCCGGCCCCGGCTGCCGCAGCACGAAAGGGTCGAGCGGCGCGTAGTGCTCGAGATAAATCGCCATTTCGGCCATGCCGCAGTCGAAACACAAGCCGGATTGCAGTTCCATGGTCGCCGGGTTCACCGGCATGAAAACGCCGCTGCGAAATGGAAACACCTTCCGCAACAGCTCGAACACCCCATGCATCATCTCGACGTCATCGTCCGCGGCGTATGCCAGTTCGATCATCGGCAACAGGACATCTTCCCTCGCGAGCGCTCGCTCCATCTCGTTTCCTCCATCCCCGGCTTTTCTTCTTCGTTTTTTGTCCTCGCCATGATGAGAATCCTACTCCCGTAGGATGGACAAGGACGACGCGGCAAGTATAGGCTCCACCTTCAGGACTGATAGAGGAAGAGCCGGGTTAAATGGTGTCCGTCGTGCGGTTTTTGGCTTTTGATACCGCATTGGCTCGCTACCCGCAGGCGTCTCGACCACCGTCCGCCTGCTTGCCGCCAGCACCATGCTCCCCCATAAGAATGAACAAGAACCCGATTTAACTGCTTTTCCGTGACCCCTGCCCCTCACCCCGAATATCTCGCCAGACAAATCCCGCCGACTGTAGCGCCGGTACGAACCCTTTTGAACAATCTGCCCAGCAGCGAGTGCACCCGACCGAAGTCGGGCGCACGGCCAAGCTGAGTTACGGAGACCGCATCATGACCCTGACCATTAATCTTTCGCATGATTTCGATACCGGCAGCAGCAACGATGACGGCATCACGAAGCTCACCGCCGTCGTGATCTCGGGGACGGGCGCCACGCCGCTGAACTACGTGGTGTTCACGATTGGCGCCACCACCTACTCGCCCGTGCTGGTCGGCCCTGGGGGCGTGTTCTCCTTTATCGCACCGGTCCTTCCGGAAGGCACCTACACGATCTACGCGCAGGAATGGAACTCCACTCTGACGGGAATGATAGGTTCCTCGGTGATGACCCAGTTCGTGATCGACACCACCGCGCCGGCCGCCTCGGGCGGTGCGCCAGACCTCGCTGCCGGGTCCGACAGTGGCATCTCAGACAGCGACGACATAACCAGCGACGACACGCCGACGCTGTCCGGCAGCGGCGTTGAAGCCTTCGCCACGGTCAAGCTCTACGACACCGACGGCACCACCCTCCTCGGCACCAACCAGGCGGACGCATCCGGCAACTGGACCATCACCAGTTCCCCACTGAGCGAAGGCAGCCACACCCTGACCGTCAGGCAGACCGACCTCGCCGGCAATACCAGCACCGTCGCCTCCAGCAGCCTGGTGGTCACCATCGACAAGACGGCGCCGACGACGACGATCAGCGCCATCGACATCGGCAACGACAGCGGTTCACTCAATACCGACTTCATCACCAATGTTGCAAGCCAAACGGTCACCGCCACCCTGAGCCCCGCGCTGACCGCGGGTGAAATTCTCTATGGCTCGGTGAATGGCGGGGCAAGCTGGACCGACATCACTAATCAGGTCAGCGGTACTTCGGTGATCTGGACTGGCGTCACTTTGTCCGGCAGTAGTTCCATCATGATGAAAGTCGCCGACGCTGCCGGGAATGACGGCACTGTGGCGAGCCAAAGCTATACGCTGGATCAGATCGCCGACGCCGCCCCTGTTGCGACGGTGACCATCAACGATGTCGACGGCTACATCAGCTATGCCGAGAAGAGTGCAGTCTCCTTCACGGTGACCAACCTCGATGTTGACGCCACCGCTGTGGTCACATTCAGCGACGGCAACGCCGCGCATGACGTCACCGCCAACGTCCTCGCGGACGGCACCGCCACCGCTGACCTGAGCGACCTGGTTGAAGGTACGGTGACGGCGACCATCGCCATTACCGACGTTGCCGGCAACACGGCGACCGGCAACGGAGATAGCAGTACCAAGGACACTACGGCTGACTCGGCCCTCGTCGCGAGGGTCACCATCAACGATGTCGACGGCTACATCAGCAACACCGAGAAGAGTGCAGTCTCCTTCACGGTGGCTAACCTGGATGTGGACGCCACCGCCGTGGTGACCTTCAGCGACGGCAACCCTGCGCATGACGTCACCGTCCCCGTCCTCGCGGACGGCACCGCCACCGCTGACCTGAGCGGCCTGGATGAAGGCGCCGTGACGGCGACCATCGCCATTACCGACGTTGCCGGCAACACGGCGACCGGCACCAGCGATAGCAGTACCAAGGACACCACGGCCAACCCCCCCGCTGCCCCAGATCTGGAGGTGGCTTCCGACACTGGCGTTTCCAATAACGACGACCTGACCAACGACGCCACCCCGACGGTGACTGGCAGTGGCGCGGAAGAAAGCGCCACCGTCACCCTCTATGACACCGACGGCACCACCGTGCTCGGCACAGACGTGGCTGATGCCTCCGGTAACTGGAGCATCACCAGCACCAACCTGGGCGATGGCCAGCACACCCTCACCGCCAAACAGGTTGACTTGGCCGGCAACGAGAGCATTGCCTCCGCCGGCCTTGCCGTCTCCATTGATACGGTGGTCGACTCCGCCCCCCTCGCCACCCTGGTCGTCGGCGGCAGCAATGGCCCGAATGTTGCCAACGCGACGGTGTCCTTCGTTGTCAGCGGCCTTGATGGTAACGCCACCGGCCAGGTTACCTTTAGCGATGGGACCTCCAGCACCGCTCCTGTAGCCGTGTCTGGGAACGGTACCTATACGGCGGACCTCTCTACGTCTACGTTAACCGGCACCATCACCTCCATCTTCAACATCACCGACGCCGCCGGCAACAGCGGGTACGTCACCGGCAACGTCGTCTACACCACCATCCAGGCGGCGGTGAACGCGGCATCTGCCAACGACACCATCCATGTCGGCAGCGGCACCTACACCGAACAAGTCGTCATCGACGGCAAGAACGGCCTGACCCTTCAGGAAGCCGATGGCGCCATCGTCACCATCAAGGCGCCTGCGGATGTGGTCGAGACCGTCCGTTCGTCGAGCGATCGTGAATTGAATGGCGTCGTCACGGTGAAAAACGCCCTCAATGTCACCCTCGATGGCATCACCGTCGATGGCGACGGGCGCGCCAATACCATCGATGAAAGCACCGGGGCTGGCCAGGCCAACTACATCGGCGTCGTCTACCGCAATGCCTCCGGCAGCGTGCTCGACGTGGACATCACCGGCATCCGCGACGCCTATCCGGGCGGCAACACCTTCGGCGGTCATCCCATCGTCAGCGGCAACCAGCGTGGCGTCGGGATCCAGGTCGACAACGACACCCAGCTCGCGTTCACGATGACGGGTGGCTCGATCAGCGACTTCCAGAAGAACGCTACCGTCTTCAACAACGCCAACCTCAATGTCAGCGGTGTCACGGTCACCGGCGGCGGTGCCCAGACCATCAACGCCCAGAACGGTATCCAGGTTCTGAATTCCACCGGTACGGTCAGCGGCAACACCATTACCGGCATCGGTTATGCGGGCGCTCAGGTCGTGTATTCCGGCGCGGTGCTGGCTTATGGCAATACCGACCTCGACATCACCAACAACACCATTACCGGCGCCAATTTAGAATCGACCGCCGCCAAGGTCGTCGGCGTCTTCGTGCTCGATTTCGGTACGCCGAACAATGGGGGCACGATCAGCGACAACACCATTTCCTATGTCGATGAAGCCATCGACGTCTCCGGCGACTTCATCACCACCGGCATCACCGTCGGTGCGAACACCGTCAGCAATATCGACCTGACCGATCCCTATGCGACCGGCGTCTATTTCTCCCCCGACGCCAGCCCGGTCTCGTTCAATGTCACCGGCACCGACTTCAATGACGTGCTGCATGGCAGCAATGGCGCGGACACGCTGATCGGCCTCGCGGGCAACGACGACATCAATGGCGGCGCGGGCGCTGACAACATGTCCGGCGGTGCAGGCGACGACACCTTTGCCGTCGACAACGCCGGCGACAGCGTCGTCGAGGCGACAGGTGAAGGCACCGACACCGTCAACACCACCGTCAGCTTCACTCTGGCAGCCGGTGTCGAGGTCGAAAACCTCATCCTTGCAGACCTGGCGACCGATACCGAGGACTTCGAGAACTTCACCGCTGGCCCCATCACGGATGGTGAGAACGGCTGGAAGGTGGCGGGAAGCAAGGATCAGGAGGTGATAGTCGACCCCAACGATGCGAACAACATGGTGTTCCGCATGTCCAGCGATCCGAGCAATGGCGACTTCGGCGGACCCTACTCGCCCTCACTCCCCATCGCCGCCGGCGAACCGGGCACCACTGCTGCAGCCGATTCCCAGGCCATCTCCTTCGACTTCCGCGCCGTGCAACTGGCTGACATGTCACGCCTGGAAGTGGATCTTGGCACCCAGGCGGGTACGGATCGCAACAACTTCCTCGTCATCGAAAATCTGGCCGGCGGCATCCGCATTGCCGTCGCCGATGCCATGCTGGACGGCCACTGGGATACCGGCCCGGATACCGACAACTTCACTGCCTATACCGGTAACCGGACGCTCATCTCCGGTGTTGACGCCAGTATTGCGCATACCTTTTCCATGGTGGTTCGCTATGTCGCCGGCGCGAACAACGATGTGGTCGACGTTTATCTCGATGGCCAGCACATCGGGGTGACCACCACCTTCGAGAACTACCGGGATGCCTTGGGAGGTACCCATGCAGCGAACGCTGAGGCAAACCAGACCAGCCGCCTGCTCTTCCGCGCCAGCGCAGGAGGCGGCGCCAACGACGGTCCGGGAGGACAGAACCAGGGCTTCCTGTTCGACAACATCCAGAACGCCGTCTTCATGTCGGATCAGTCCCTCACTGGCAACGAATTCGCCCAGAGCCTGATCGGCAACGCCGGCAACAACATCCTCACCGGTCATGGCGGCAACGACACCATCGACGGCGGCCTCGGCACCGACACGGCCGCTTACTCCGGAACCCTGAATGCTGCCAACCTTGCTGCCAATGTGGTCGACGCCGACCCGAACAGCGCGGGCGACCAGGCCGGCTGGACCATCACGTCGGCCGACGGAGTCGATACCGTCACTAGCGTCGAGAAGGTCACCGACGGCAATGGCCGCACCTTCCTGCTCGTCGGCAATGGCGGCTACACCACCATCCAGGCGGCGGTGGATGCAGCATCTGCCAACGACACCATCCTCATTGCCAACGGCACCTACACCGAACAAGTCGTCATTGACGGCAAGAACGGACTGACCCTTCAGGAAGCCGATGGCGCCACCGTCATCATCAAGGCGCCTGCGGATGTGATCGAGACCGTCCGTTCGTCGAGCGATCGCGAATTGCATGGCGTCGTCACGGTGAAGAACGCCCTCGATGTCACCCTCGATGGCATCACCGTCGATGGCGACGGGCGCGCCAATACCATCGATGAAAGCACCGGGGCTGGCCAGGCCAACTACATCGGCGTCGTCTACCGCAATGCCTCCGGCAGCGTGCTCGACGTGGACATCACCGGCATCCGCGACGCCTATCCGGGCGGCAACACCTTCGGCGGTCATCCCATCGTCAGCGGCAACCAGCGTGGCGTCGGGATCCAGGTCGACAACGACACCCAGCTCGCGTTCACGATGACGGGTGGCTCGATCAGCGACTTCCAGAAGAACGCTACCGTCTTCAACAACGCCAACCTCAATGTCAGCGGTGTCACGGTCACCGGCGGCGGTGCCCAGACCATCAACGCCCAGAACGGTATCCAGGTTCTGAATTCCACCGGTACGGTCAGCGGCAACACCATTACCGGCATCGGTTATGCGGGCGCTCAGGTCGTGTATTCCGGCGCGGTGCTGGCTTATGGCAATACCGACCTCGACATCACCAACAACACCATTACCGGCGCCAATTTAGAATCGACCGCCGCCAAGGTCGTCGGCGTCTTCGTGCTCGATTTCGGTACGCCGAACAATGGGGGCACGATCAGCGACAACACCATTTCCTATGTCGATGAAGCCATCGACGTCTCCGGCGACTTCATCACCACCGGCATCACCGTCGGTGCGAACACCGTCAGCAATATCGACCTGACCGATCCCTATGCGACCGGCGTCTATTTCTCCCCCGACGCCAGCCCGGTCTCGTTCAATGTCACCGGCACCGACTTCAATGACGTGCTGCATGGCAGCAATGGCGCGGACACGCTGATCGGCCTCGCGGGCAACGACGACATCAATGGCGGCGCGGGCGCTGACAACATGTCCGGCGGTGCAGGCGACGACACCTTTGCCGTCGACAACGCCGGCGACAGCGTCGTCGAGGCGACAGGTGAAGGCACCGACACCGTCAACACCACCGTCAGCTTCACTCTGGCAGCCGGTGTCGAGGTCGAAAACCTCATCCTTGCAGACCTGGCGACCGATACCGAGGACTTCGAGAACTTCACCGCTGGCCCCATCACGGATGGTGAGAACGGCTGGAAGGTGGCGGGAAGCAAGGATCAGGAGGTGATAGTCGACCCCAACGATGCGAACAACATGGTGTTCCGCATGTCCAGCGATCCGAGCAATGGCGACTTCGGCGGACCCTACTCGCCCTCACTCCCCATCGCCGCCGGCGAACCGGGCACCACTGCTGCAGCCGATTCCCAGGCCATCTCCTTCGACTTCCGCGCCGTGCAACTGGCTGACATGTCACGCCTGGAAGTGGATCTTGGCACCCAGGCGGGTACGGATCGCAACAACTTCCTCGTCATCGAAAATCTGGCCGGCGGCATCCGCATTGCCGTCGCCGATGCCATGCTGGACGGCCACTGGGATACCGGCCCGGATACCGACAACTTCACTGCCTATACCGGTAACCGGACGCTCATCTCCGGTGTTGACGCCAGTATTGCGCATACCTTTTCCATGGTGGTTCGCTATGTCGCCGGCGCGAACAACGATGTGGTCGACGTTTATCTCGATGGCCAGCACATCGGGGTGACCACCACCTTCGAGAACTACCGGGATGCCTTGGGAGGTACCCATGCAGCGAACGCTGAGGCAAACCAGACCAGCCGCCTGCTCTTCCGCGCCAGCGCAGGAGGCGGCGCCAACGACGGTCCGGGAGGACAGAACCAGGGCTTCCTGTTCGACAACATCCAGAACGCCGTCTTCATGTCGGATCAGTCCCTCACTGGCAACGAATTCGCCCAGAGCCTGATCGGCAACGCCGGCAACAACATCCTCACCGGTCATGGCGGCAACGACACCCTGTCCGGAGGCCTCGGCACCGACACGGCCACCTATACCGAGGATTTGAATGCCGCCGATTTTTCCTACGACAGCGGCCACATACAGGTCACCACGGATACAGAGGGCACGGATCATCTCAACGGTATCGAGGTCGTCACGGACGGTACCAACGTCTTCCGGCTGGTGGGCGCCGGTGGCTATGGCGACAATGCAACCGCGGTAGCCGCATCCAACCCGGGAGACATCATCATTGACGGGACAGCCGACTATGACGGGAACCTGGCGGTGACGGTTGGCGATGAACTGGTGAACGATAACGAGAAGGCCACCGTTGCCTTCACGGTAGCCGGCCTGGATGGCGACGCGACTGCAGTGGTGACCTTCACCGACGAAGACTCCAATGAGGTGACGGTCAGCGTGGCCGCAGGTGCTAACGGCCTTTCATACTTTGCCGATCTGACGACCCTGAATGACGGCACCATCACTATCACCATCACTGCCACCGACTCCGGTGGCCTGACGGCAACAGGCACCGGCGATTCCCTGACTTTGGACACTGCTAGCCCGGATGTAACCAGTGCAGCCTCTACAAGCTATCTGGAGAATACCGTCGTAGCAACACCCGTTTATACGGCGACTGCGGACGGGGCTGTTACTTGGACATTGGGAGGTACTGATGCCGGGCTGTTCAATATTGACAGCAATTCCGGCGAGGTCTTCTTCAATACTTCGCCTGATGCCGAAAATCCCGCCGACGTTGACACCAACAATGTCTATGACATCACGGTGACGGCCACAGACACGGCGAATAACAGCACAGTACAAGCGGTTGCAATATCGGTAAACGATCAGGACGAGTTCGACGTCAGCGTCATCACCGATACCAATGCAGCGAGCGAAGCGGTCGCCGAGAACGCCTCCACCGGCACCGTGGTCGGCATCACGGCCTTTGCTTCCGATGCCGATGCCACCAACAACACGGTGAGCTACAGCCTGAGCAGCAATCCGGACAATCTGTTCGCCATCGACAGCGGCACCGGCGTGGTCACCACGCTCGCAACGATCAATCGCGAGAGCCTGGGCGCCAGCGTCAACATCGAAGTCACCGCCACCTCGGCGGACGGCTCGACCAGCGTGCAAAGCTACAGCATCGCCATCAACGATCAGGACGAGTTCGACGTCAGCGTCATCACCGATACCAATGCAGCGAGCGAAGCGGTCGCCGAGAACGCCTCCACCGGCACCGTGGTCGGCATCACGGCCTTTGCTTCCGATGCCGATGCCACCAACAACACGGTGAGCTACAGCCTGAGCAGCAATCCGGACAATCTGTTCGCCATCGACAGCGGCACCGGCGTGGTCACCACGCTCGCAACGATCAATCGCGAGAGCCTGGGCGCCAGCGTCAACATCGAAGTCACCGCCACCTCGGCGGACGGCTCGACCAGCGTGCAAAGCTACAGCATCGCCATCAACGATCAGGACGAGTTCGACGTCAGCGCCATCACCGATACCAATGCAGCGAGCGAAGCGGTCGCCGAGAACGCCTCCACCGGCACCGTGGTCGGCATCACGGCCTTTGCTTCCGATGCCGATGCCACCAACAACACGGTGAGCTACAGCCTGAGCAGCAATCCGGACAATCTGTTCGCCATCGACAGCGGCACCGGCGTGGTCACCACGCTCGCAACGATCAATCGCGAGAGCCTGGGCGCCAGCGTCAACATCGAAGTCACCGCCACCTCGGCGGACGGCTCGACCAGCGTACAAAGCTACAGCATCGCCATCAACGATCAGGACGAGTTCGACGTCAGCGCCATCACCGATACCAATGCAGCGAGCGAAGCGGTCGCCGAGAACGCCTCCACCGGCACCGTGGTCGGCATCACGGCCTTTGCTTCCGATGCCGATGCCACCAACAACACGGTGAGCTACAGCCTGAGCAGCAATCCGGACAATCTGTTCGCCATCGACAGCGGCACCGGCGTGGTCACCACGCTCGCAACGATCAATCGCGAGAGCCTGGGCGCCAGCGTCAACATCGAAGTCACCGCCACCTCGGCGGACGGCTCGACCAGCGTACAAAGCTACAGCATCGCCATCAACGATCAGGACGAGTTCGACGTCAGCGCCATCACCGATACCAATGCAGCGAGCGAAGCGGTCGCCGAGAACGCCTCCACCGGCACCGTGGTCGGCATCACGGCCTTTGCTTCCGATGCCGATGCCACCAACAACACGGTGAGCTACAGCCTGAGCAGCAATCCGGACAATCTGTTCGCCATCGACAGCGGCACCGGCGTGGTCACCACGCTCGCAACGATCAATCGCGAGAGCCTGGGCGCCAGCGTCAACATCGAAGTCACCGCCACCTCGGCGGACGGCTCGACCAGCGTGCAAAGCTACAGCATCGCCATCAACGATCAGGACGAGTTCGACGTCAGCGTCATCACCGATACCAATGCAGCAAGCGAAGCGGTCGCCGAGAACGCCTCCACCGGCACCGTGGTCGGCATCACGGCCTTCGCTTCCGATGCCGATGCCACCAACAACACGGTGAGCTACAGCCTGAGCAGCAATCCGGACAATCTGTTCGCCATCGACAGCGGCACCGGCGTGGTCACCACGCTCGCAACGATCAATCGCGAGAGCCTGGGCGCCAGCGTCAACATCGAAGTCACCGCCACCTCGGCGGACGGCTCGACCAGCGTGCAAAGCTACAGCATCGCCATCAACGATCAGGACGAGTTCGACGTCAGCGTCATCACCGATACCAATGCAGCAAGCGAAGCGGTCGCCGAGAACGCCTCCACCGGCACCGTGGTCGGCATCACGGCCTTCGCTTCCGATGCCGATGCCACCAACAACACGGTGAGCTACAGCCTGAGCAGCAATCCGGACAATCTGTTCGCCATCGACAGCGGCACCGGCGTGGTCACCACGCTCGCAACGATCAATCGCGAGAGCCTGGGCGCCAGCGTCAACATCGAAGTCACCGCCACCTCGGCGGACGGCTCGACCAGCGTGCAAAGCTACAGCATCGCCATCAACGATCAGGACGAGTTCGACGTCAGCGTCATCACCGATACCAATGCAGCAAGCGAAGCGGTCGCCGAGAACGCCTCCACCGGCACCGTGGTCGGCATCACGGCCTTCGCCAGTGATGCCGACGCCACCGACAATACCGTCACCTACAGCCTTACCGATGACGCCGGTGGCCTGTTCGCCATCGACGCCAACACCGGCGAGGTGTCGGTTAACGGCGCACTCGATTTTGAGAGTGCTGACAGCCACAACATCACCGTCCTCGCCACCAGTTCGGATACGTCGACCAGCAGCCAGACCTTCACCATCACGGTGACCGACGTCAACGAAGCGCCGGTTATCACGGCCAATAACGGCATCACCGTGCTGGAAGGTTCGGCCGACACCACTATCGCTTCCTCGAATCTCACCACAACCGACCTTGAACAGGGTACTGCGCAGATCGTCTATACCCTTACGGAGCTGCCGTCTTCCGGTACGCTGACCAAGAGCGGCGTGGTCTTGTCAATTGGCCAGACCTTCACTCAGGCCAACATCGATGCTGGGGTGATCAAGTACAGCAATGACGGATCGGAGGTAGCGAACGACAGCTTCAAGTTCACGGTTTCTGATGGTACGAACAGCCTGGGTGAGCAAACCTTCGACATCAATGTCACGGCGGTAAACGACAACCCGGTCGTCGGACCCACGGACAGCAATACTGTTGATGCCGATACGGTAGCCGAAAACGCAAACGTTGGCGTACTCGTGGGCATTATCGCGTCGGCCAGTGACGCTGACTTTGGCACCACGATCACCTACAGCCTGAGCAACAGCGCTGGCGGCAAGTTTGCAATTGACGCCACCAGCGGCGTGGTAAGCGTTGCCGGCGCCCTTGACTACGAAAACGCGGCCAGCCACAACATCACCGTGCTCGCCACCAGTTCGGACGGTTCGGAGAGCAGCCAAACCTTCAACATCGCCGTAACCAACGTCAACGATAATCCGGTGCTGGGTCCGACCGACAACAACGCCGCTGTTAACACCGTGGCGGAAAACGCCAGCCCAGGCGCCACGGTAGGTATCACGGCTCTTGCGAGCGATGCGGACAGTGACGCAACCGTCACTTACACCCTGAGTAATGACGCAGGCGGCAAGTTTGCGATTGATGACACCAGCGGCGTGGTGACGGTTCTCAGCGCCCTCGATTACGAGAGCGCCACCAATCACGACATCGTCGTGCTCGCCACCAGTTCGGACGGTTCGACGAGCAGCAAAACCTTCAACATCGCCGTGACTAACGTCAACGAGGCACCGAGCATCACCCCCGCCTCGCTGGTGCTTACCGTGCAAGAGAACCTCATCTTGGCCGGCAGCATGGCTGCGGACGACCCCGATGTGGGTGACAACCTGCTCTTCAGCCTGGAGGGCGGAGCCGATGAAAACTTGTTCACCATCGACGCCAACACCGGTGCGCTGTCCTTTGTCACCGCACCCGACTGGGAGAACCCGACCGACGCAGGTGGCAATAATGTGTACGATGTGCTCATCAAGGTAACCGATGCGGGATCACTCACGGACACCCAGGCGGTGACTGTGACGGTCACCAACGACACGGCCGAGGCTCCCGTCACCGTGCTCAATGCCGGTCTGACGGTCGGCGAGAACTCGATCGACACCATCATCGGCAACAGCGCACTCAACACCACCGACCAGGATACGGGTGTTTCACTGATCGTCTACACGCTGACCGCCCTGCCGACCCATGGCACGCTGACAAAAAATGGTGACGCCATGCTCGTTGGCAGCACCTTCACCCAGGCCAACATCAACGGCGGCGCCATCAAGTACAGCCACGACGGCAACGAATCGGTAAGCGAAAGCTTCAAATTCGTGGTCTCCGACGGCACCAGCACTCTTCCCGAACAGACCTTCACGATCTCGGTGACCAACGTCAACGACCCCGGCAGCGTGACGATCAGCGGCACGGCGGTCGAGAACCAGACACTCACCGCCAACGTCCTTGATCCCGAGGGAATGGGGACCATCAGCTACCAGTGGAAGGCCGATGGCAACACCATCAGCGGCGCCACCGGCAGCACCCTGGTATTGACTGACGGGCAGGTGGGCAAAGCAATCAGCGTCGTCGCGAGCTACACCGACGGCAAGGGTACCGCTGAGCTTCATACCAGCGCAGCGACCGGCATCGTGACTAACGTCAATGACTTGCCGACCGGCAGCGTAGTCATCAGTGGTCCCGCTGTTGTGGGCGCCACGCTGGCGGTCAGCAATACCCTGGCCGATGAGGACGGGCTGGGCGCCATCACCTATCAGTGGAAAGCTGATGGCACCAACATCGGCGGCGCCACGGGCAGCAGCTATACCCTGACCGGGTCCCAACAAGGCAAGACCATTACGGTCACCGCGAGTTATAGCGACGGGCATGGTACGGCCGAAGCAGTGACCAGCACCGCAACCAGCACGGTGACCAGCAACATCTACATGGGAACACCCAACCCGGACACCTTGGTGGGTACGGCAGCCGACGAAGAGTTCTATGGATTGGCGAGCAACGACACGATCAACGGTGGTGCAGGCAATGACTTGCTGGATGGTGAGGCAGGAAATGATAGCCTGATCGGGGGTCTCGGGGATGACATCTACGTACTGGACGCTGCTGGTGACAAGGTGGTCGAGCTACCCGGTGAGGGAATCGATACCATTCGATCGTCCGTGACCCGCACTCTTGGGGCCAACCAGGAGAATCTCACCCTTCTTGGTTCAAGTTCAATTAGCGGTTACGGTAACAGCCTGAATAATGTACTTACCGGTAACAGCGCCGGCAATACACTGGATGGCAAGGAAGGCGCCGACACAATGTCAGGAGGCGGAAGTAACGACTTCTATTACGTCGATGACGTGGGCGACGTTGTAGTGGAAAACCTCAACGAAGGTTTAGGCGATATGGTTCTCTCATCCATAACCTATATGCTGACAGCTAATGTCGAAAAACTTACCCTCCTGGGTGCTGACGATATCGATGCCTACGGTAACGATCTCAACAACACACTCACAGGTAATTCGGGGAACAACATCCTCGACGGCATAACCGGAACGGACACAATGAAGGGGGGCGCTGGTGATGATACATACATTGTGAACAGCAGCAGCGACACCGTAACCGAATTCGAGGGCGAAGGAACAGATACCATCCTAAGTTCGGTGGGTCTAACCTTGGGCGCCTATCAGGAGAACCTTACACTTACGGGCGCAGCAACAATCAATGGCTATGGCAACACCCTGAACAATGTCATGATTGGCAACAGCGCTGGCAACTCGCTGGATGGCAAGGCAGGGGCCGACACCATGTCTGGGGGCGGAGGTAACGACTTCTATTACGTCGACGACGCGGGCGACCTCATAATTGAAGTCATGGACGAGGGTAACGGAGATTTTGTCAGGTCGACGATTACCTATACCCTGACGCCAAATGTCGAAAAGCTAACTCTCCTGGGTTCTGACAATATTGATGCCTACGGTAACGATCTCAACAACACGCTCACAGGTAATTCGGGAAACAACATCCTCGACGGCATAACCGGAACGGACACAATGAAGGGGGGCGCTGGTGATGATACATACATTGTGAACAGCAGCAGCGACACCGTAACCGAGTTCTATGGCGAGGGAATCGATACCATCTTGAGTTCTGTGGGCCGGACATTGGGAGCCTATCAGGAAAATCTCACCTTCACTGGATTAGCAGCGATCAACGGCTATGGCAATACGCTGAACAACGTCATGACTGGCAACGCCGCCAACAACGCGCTAAGCGGAGCTGCCGGCTCGGACACCTTGTCAGGTGGCTTGGGCAACGACACACTCACGGGCGGTGCAGATGCGGATTACTTTATGTTTGACAGCAGCCCCGGGGCTGGTAATGTGGATACGATTGCCGATTTTCTCTCTGGCTTAGACAAGCTCGTTCTGGACAGCGCAGTATTCTCCGCGTTTGGTTCGCCAGGTCCCCTAGATCCGTCGATGTTGTTGATGGGAGCGGGACTGACTACGGCAGCGGATGCGAACGACTACCTGATCTACAACACTAGCAACGGTAGGCTTTACTACGATGGCGATGGTCTCGATGGCGCAGCAGCCGTGCAGATTGCTACCTTGACCGGCAAACCCACGATCATCGATTCTGATTTCTTTATTTCGTGACCTGATAAGTGCTCCTGAAAAAGTCTTCCGACATTCCAGCAGACATCCGAGGAGGAATTCCGCCATGTGATCATCGGAGAACTTATCCGAAGCCACTTACAAGTTTGTTATCTTAAAAAAATGGGGACACGCCTCGCGACGTGTCCCCATTTTTTCTAAAGCCAATGATCGATTTGAATCAAACTAATGGTTTATTGATATTTTTATCTCAGAATGAGACAAATTCGTGATCGGATGCGAAAGGGAAAAATATGCTTGAACGTGTAAAAAATAAGCTGGGATCTGTTTTAAATGCAGGAAAGCGAAAGGCTTTGCTCGCGAAGTTGACTTCCAGCGATCGTGAGTTAATGTCTCTCATCCACTCACGAAAACTGACATATTTATCAGATGTTAAACTCGCCAGCATCACCGCTACATGTCGCTCTATCGAAGAGAATAATCTGGAAGGACTCTTTGTAGAAGCGGGATGTGCGCTGGGTGGATCTGCAATTCTAATGGCGTCTCTTAAGCGTCCGTTGCGCCCATTTTTCATCTATGACGTGTTTGATATGATTCCACCGCCAACAAATAAAGATACTCAAGATGTCCATGATCGTTATCGTACGATACGAGAAGGAAAGTCAAAAGGCATCGCAGGTGATCAGTATTATGGTTACGTAAAAAACTTGTATGAGGTAGTTCAGGATAACTTCCGGTCCTTTGGCATAGACCAAGACAATGAGAACGTATCACTCATCAAAGGATTGGTCCAAGATACTATGATCATTACTCAACCAGTGGCATTCGCCCATGTTGACGTCGACTGGTATGAACCCGTCGCTACATGCTTGGAACGACTTTTCCCACACCTCATCATTGGCGGCAGCATCATTCTAGACGACTACCATGCTTATGGTGGTTGCAGAAAGGCAACCGATGAGTTCCTGCGTAGAGTAGTCGGCCAGTGCGTATTGGATGACTCTGCTGGTACGTTGAAGATCACTCGACTGGCCAAGTAGCTGGGCAAGAGCGCGATTCACTTGGCCGGGGTGCACGTTGAGCACAAGAGAAACTTCTTCGGCCAGTGCACTTGGGCAAAGGGGTACTGCGTCTCGACCGTTGGTCGAGGCAAGACGTTGATCCGGGAGTACATCCGAGACCAGGAGCAGGAGGACAAGCGAATGGTTCAAGTGTGCCTGTGGCGCTAATTGGCCACCTTTAGGTGGTGCGAAAGATCCAGGGTCGCGTTAGCGACCCTGTTTGGCCGCTTTGAGCGGCTCAAATAATGAAAGCCCCCGGCTTTGCCGGGGGATGGTTACTATCAACTTTTGAATTGAACATAACCGCTAGTCCTCATTAGGTACGCCAGAACCGTTCTGCGATACCATGCCATGGAGACCACATATGGACCGCAAAGAATTTACAGATTCTCTATCTATCTTACTTCGCGAATGCAGCGATGCAGTCGGGGGGCCATATTACAGTAATGCCACCCAGATGGATGGCCTACTGTTTAGGATCGCATACGTGTTCCAGAAAAATGCCACGATAATTGATCTTGGAGGCGGCCTTTCGCCCGTAAACGGCGTTTTAGCAATGCTCGGCATGAATGTTATCGTCTACGATTTATTATCAGTGTACTGGGACGATAGATTTCACACGTCAGCGCAAAACCAAAGCCTTTTCAAAATACTGCAAAAATGTGGCGTAAGATTTATTGAAAAAAACCTTGACCAGCTTGATTTGACTGAATCCTACCCACACAACAGTGCTGATATCATCGTTAGTCATCACTGTATTGAGCACTTTCATAATTCTCCAAAAGCATTACTTGAATCCGCAATCAAAGTAGTTAAACCTGATGGCCGGTTAATTATCGAGGTTCCTAATGCTGCCAATGCGCTCAAGCGTTTAAGGCTCCTTTTCGGACATACCAATTATCCAAGTTATAAAGAGTATTACGAGTCAGATAAGTATTATGGGCACGTTAGAGAGTATACAACCGAGGATCTTAAGTCTCTTGCGCAATACCTAAGACAATCCGACTTTAAGTTGTTTGGAACGAATTACCTTGGATTGGACAAAATACCGTCCAGTCTAAGAGGAATCGTAGATAGCATATTAAGAACGCGACCAGGACTCTGCGCATCTATTTATCTCGATATCACGAAGCACTGATAACTTCGTAAGCTTACCCGTCAAGCGGACAGTTCAGAGTTGGAGTTTTTGAGCCCATTATTGACTGCCTCGTCCTCGGTAATCGTTCACTCCCCCTATGCTGCTGCCGGGATGGCTGGGAGCGGAGGGAGGGGCAGCCCCTTGCGAGCGGCGGCGATGACGGTGCCGAGGTAGCGCCAGGAGGAGGCTCCACGACAGCGGCAGGTTTCGATGACGCTGGCCAGGAGCGCGAAGGCGCGAGACCCCGCTTCGGAGCGGGTACCGTGGCTGATGAGGCGGGCAATCACCCAGTGACGCAGCGCCTGTTCGGCAGCGTTATTGGAGAGTGGCAAATGGGGCTCGGCGACCGGGCGCAGGATCACCTCCCAGTCGTAGAGGAATTCGCGCACGACGTTGCGCAGCAGTTGGTGGTCATCCATCCGATGGGTTTCGCACAGGTGTCGCAGCCGTTCGATGGCGGCGGCGTAGAGTAACGGAAGCCCTTCCGGTGGCGGATCAATCCGCGCCGCGTAGATGGCATCCATCAGCGTTTTCATGAGGCCTTCCAACTCTTGACCGACACCGGACACCCGTCCATCACTCGATTCGGCCAAGCCCCGCAGCTTGCGCATCAGATGCGGCCAGCAGCGCAGGCGGTTTTTCCAGGCGCGGTAGACCCGGTAGCCATCGCTGATGAGAATGCCGTGAAAGCCGTCTTGCAGGGCGTTCTCCAGCATTTCCGCACGCCGCGGGCCGATCAGGAACAGCACCGTGTGGGTGGTGACCAAAGCCCACAGCCACAGCAGCAGGCCAGATTCCTTCCACGGCGTTTCATCCACATTCAGTTGTGGCGCCTGTACGATGTGGGCCACCAAAACGTCTTCCAGCGGGAAACTGGCCCGCCCCGCTTCCCGGATGCTCTCGTCGCTCACGCCAGTACTGAGCATCAGGCCGAACAATTCCATCAGCCCCTCCCGAATGCGCGGCCGCGACAGACGCATACGCAGCCCGAGGAAGACGAGGATTCCGGCCAACTGGGGACCCACCAGGCGCCACTCGCCCAATTCGACGTTCTCCCACTGGCCGTCCGGCGGCGCTCGCCAAGGCTGCGCACGGCTGACATGGCCGCACGAGCAGACGACTTCCAGCAGAAGGTGACGCGTGACACTGAACAGCAGCCCGAGGGTGCCCTCGACCTGCGGCGCAATGTCAATTTCGTCCCCGCCCGTGTAAGCCTGTGACTGGGCGTCCGCCGCCAGCGCTAAAGCACAAGCCGCACAGGTCTGCGGTCGGTGCTCGCAAGTGGCGGTGACCGTCAGTTTCTGGGTACGCCCAAAACCCTGACTGCCGGGCTTCTTGCTCGATTTCTTGCCTGAGCCCTTCGGCGCTGAGGACGGCTTCACTGTCAGTTCGGCCGCCTCATCCCTTGACTCTTCGGTTTCCGTTTCCCCTTTCACAGCTTCTGCTGTGTCGGTCTCGCTTGGCGAATCCGGGCCCACCTCCGCGTCGCGGGTTCTCTCCCAAGCGGCTTGGCTGGCTGGCGGTCGCGAGCTGTTGTCCGGGTTTTGGTTCAGCCGATCATGTAACTCTTTGACGTCGTCCAGCAGACGCTTCGATACTATATTGGTTATTCCTTGGGGGCGGGGTAAAAGCGGAGAGGGTGAACGGTTACCCGCATCCAATTATCAGATCCGACGACGACCACTCCCCAGCCTTTGCTGAAAAACGTGCCACAGGAAGATCGGCGCCGAGACAAAGGTTCTTCGCCACAACCGCCCCGGTTGCTGAAGCAGACGAGGCAACCACTCTAGGCCAAATCGCTGAAAAACCGGGTTGGAGCGTTTCACATTACCTGCATAAAAATCAAACACTGCACCAATCGCGGCCGCAAACCTCACATTCAGACGCGCCCTATTCTCCAGGATCCACTTCTCCTGTTTGGGCGCCGTCATCCCTACCCATAACACTTCGGGAGCCGCATCGTTGATTGCTTTCAGCATTTCCTCATTTTCCGCGCTGGAAAAGGCTGCTTTGAATGGAGGCGAATACGTACCAACGACCGTGATATGGGGATAGTCCTTCGCCATACGCGCGCCGATCAAAGCCAGGGTCTCTGGCGTCGCGCCAAGAAAAAAGACGCGCATCCCTCTGGCTGCGTTCATATGCATGTTCAAGCCGAAAAACACATCGGAACCGGTAACTCGCTCAGTTACTCTCCCTCCCAACAGCCTAGACGCTAGTACAACACCTGCCCCATCTGGAAGCAGCCAATCTGCGTCCCTAAGTGCCTCGGCAAAGAGACGATCATCCAGCGCAACAGCATACGAGTGGGGATTCAGACACGCCAACCAAGAGAAGCGAGGTCGTGTATCGCACAATTGTCCACGGAGAGTGGTAAATATCTGCTCAACACACGGAACGACAGGAAGTACTTGCACACCGTAACCAAGAATGTCTTGCTTCATCGAATCTCTACTTCACCCAAAGCGTGTGCCGCCACGACAGCCTGTCGATAAATGCTCATCAGCGCAGCGTAGTTGACATCCTCGGTGTATTTGGCCTCGAACTCTGCACGCGCGCCCTCACCCAATCGTTCCAGAAGGCTGGGTGCATTCCAGGCTGCGCGTACCTCGCGCAAGAGGGATTCCGGATCTCCGGGTCGAAACAGCACGCCACTGGTGCCATGCTGCACGATGCTGGGCAAGGGACCGATGTCGGAAACTGCCGCAGGCGTAGCAAAGGCAAAAGCCTCTCGGACCACCATCGGAAAGCCCTCGAGGCACTCAGAAGGCAAGATTAACAGACGTGCCCCAGCGATCTGCGCCTGGGCATCGGCGCTGTTGACCTGACCAGCAAATCGCACCGGCAATCCGGCTGCCATTTTTTCCAGTTGCGCGCGCATTTCTCCGTCGCCAACTAGGCGAAGTTCAGGCACACCGCTCCCCCAGGCCGCCCAGGCTCGCAACAGGCTGGCCACCCCCTTTTCCGCCGTCAATCTGCCGACAAAAACGACATAAGGCTCGCGTCGATGCCAAGGCAGCACTACCGGCGAACCGGGATAGAAATTTGACTTCACATGCACCTTGGACAGGGGCAAACCCGCTTCAACCATACGCTGACGTTGAAAGTCCGAGAGCGCGATAAAGGCGTCCACTTCCTTGGCCCACGTTCCAAGTGCCCGGTGCAGGCAAACGCTGACTGCCAAAGGCAAGGTCGCAAGTCGGCTTCTTCGGTAACAGCCATATCGAAGGGAAGGTAACGAAGAACGGGAATCCAGGCAGTCAGTACATACCTTTCCCTCTCGCATCGGAATCCCCGCAGGGCAGTACAGTCGATAGTTGTGCAAAGTAAGCACACGCGCAGCGCGTTTGCCGATAGCGTGGAAGATTCCCGGCGAAATTAGCGGAAACGTGTTGTGCACATGCACCACATCGGGCCGAAAGTCGGTCACCAGACAACTGATTGCCGATGTCATCCACGGATTCCAGGTAGTCGCCAGAGCCCCCCGTGCCACGCCCCACGCTCCCTGTTTCCGAATCGTATCGCTATGGCGGGTGAACTCGGCCACATCGTGGCCACGCGCCTGCAATAGGGCTTTTTCCGCGTCGAACACTTGGTTCTCGCCGGAGGGGGCAGCTGATCCATAGAAATTGTGGACGAGTAGTATCCTCACCCGGGTTCCAGCCCTCTCTCCAACAACTTCCGGCGGTAGATGCCATCCACCAGTAACGCCTTATTCTCCCAGGAAAAATCTAGAGCTCGCTGAACAGCTCCCTTTGCCAGTGCATACCGCCACGCCTCATCCTCGGCAAGCCTCGCGATCGCCGCCGTCAGCCCTTTAGCCACCCGCTCCGGTGTTGTAACCGGCACCTTCATACCGCAACTCTCATCCACGACGCCGGCAAAACCGCAATGGTCGAGGCAAACGATCGGCAAACCCTGCGCCAGCGCCTCCACCGTCACCGTCGAGGTGAGGTCGCGCAGGCTCGTGATCAGCATTAGATGACTGTTGGCCATCATCGGCATGACTTCGTCACGCGCTAACCAACCATGAAAGCGGCAGCGATCTGCCAGCCCCAACTCCCCTGCCAGGTTGCGCCAGTCTGACGTACACTCCCCCTCCCCAAGCACGTGCAGTTCCCAGCGCAGGCTTTCGGGCAAACTCGCCAAAGCAAGCAACGCGAGATTCAATGCCTTCCTTGGAGTGTGCAAGCCGATCCAGATCATCCGCAGAGGCTCTCCCGGGTGACGGGTCGTCGGAATCAACCCGGTTGCTGGTGGCAAACCCACCTCACTGATCAATGTAGCCGGACAGCCCCAGTATTTTCCTGCTCCAAATTGGTTCTCCGGCGTCGCGGCGATCAGACCCGCCCCTGCCACTCGGGCGGCCAGTCTTGGCCGGGACGAGAAGCGTGTTTGCCAAGCGTTGTAAAAATTGTACCCGAGGTAGTAGAGTGCCCCATAGCCTCCGACTACTGACAGGAACCGCCAGGGGAACAAGCCCATGCCTCCAATTGGTCCCCATACGAAAGGAAGGCCCAGTTTCCACAGATAACCCGGTTCTCGAAAGCCCACCATGGTCAGTTGATGGACAAGATCGAATCCCACCTCTCGATGCAGCGTTTGAGCGAGTGCAAAGGCGTCTCGATGCCAGCGCCGGTAATACCAGTAATAGGAAGGCGGCCAGATCCTGCGTAACCGACGGTTACGCCGTTTCCTCAAGTAATGAAAATGTACTGATTGCGCAAACTGGGGATTCTCGGCAAGGTAGCGCTCAATGTCCCCACGGAACTTCTCCTCTTCGACGAGCACCCACAAATCATGGCGCTTGGCCAGCGCGGTAACGAATCCCCACCCGACGCCCGGTTCGGAGCCTCTATAGGGACTGCACGCGTAGGCAGAAATCAAAACCTTAAGTCGCTCCTTCACTGCCAGTTCCGCTCCAGCAAGACCAACATGTCACCGTACAGTCGGTCGTGACGATCCCGGTGAAGTAACCACAATGCCAGATAGACACGTGCATCCGGCCCAGCCAAGCCGCCTGCGTCAGCCACACACTCCGCGAAGGACAAGCTATTGCTCAAAGTTGCATGAGCATTCGTCTTACGCTGAATGAGGTGTGCCGGAGAAATCACATAAGAGAACGCATCGCCAAGCGCCAAACCCTGCCGCCGGCTCTCTTCCCAGTCGAAAACAAAAATTCCATCGTCCGACCAAGCGCAGTTCCATGGCGCAAAATCACCGTGCGCACGATGTACCCACAGCTTTGCACCCGTAGCGGCAAGGTCTTCCAGGTGCCGGCGGACTGCACAGTAAGCAACGGCATACACCTCCGACAGGTCAACCAAAGGCGAGAATGGCAGCTTCGCAAGGAGTTCTGACAGTGGAGCTTGCTCGCGGTCTACTTGGGAGAGTTGCGCGAGAAAATGAACTACTGCGGCACTCATCCGCCGCTTGCCGATGCACCGTCTTTGGCGGAATTCCTGGTAAAGATTGAGAGTACTCCCCGACGCAACCAAGCCTGACAACTGGGGAACACAAGGGGCTAAGGGCGACTGCGCCAGATCCGTCAAGGCCGCTGCCTCATTCGTCAAGGATGCGCGCGCGCTGGCAGTTGCTGCAATCTTGAGAATGATCTGTGGCACTGATCGCCCAACTGGCAGCACAACGGTTTTCCGATTGTCGTCCGCTGTACCCAAGTACAGGGCAAAGTCCATCCCTGGGGCATCGTAGAGTTTATATAAGCCCGCCTGCAGCGCACCGTGGGGCAGGGAGTCTGGGGCACGAGTGGCAATCAGCAGCACGCGATTGCGCAACAAGCCAAAGCACCCAACCTTCACCAGTGCGCGTGCTGCCAGCAATCCCAGTCGAGCTGTCCATCGGCCTGGTCGATGCAAGCCCAAGCCGGCTGCTGCGTGGCGTGATGAATCGAGCGGCACGACTATACGGGGATTCGCAGCCGGCAGTAAGCTGTACTCCTTCAGCTGCAAAAATTTTGCAGCAAGAACGCCCCGCCACTGCCGCGCAAGTTGGCGGCTGGCAACGACGCAGACGACCTGCGCAGTATCAATATCAGCAATGACCGGGACTCCACGTTGCTCAACTCCATCGGCATTGACCAATAAAACTTCGGCCTTGTCGACATGCCCTATCAACCCTGCAGCCATGATCACATCATCCCAGAAAGATTCTTCCTCCTGGGAGAAACCATACAAGCCAACGCTTTGCCCCACCACTAAAGGCAGCAGCCATCGCCAACCAAAATAATAATCCAGCCTGCTATAAGACATTCAGGACTGGAGACCCGACCTGGCGCGCAGGACATCGCCTAACGCTTGCAATACCTGATCCCGCGTCTCTTCGACGCTGGTATCCGTGGCGATCAGTACCGCCCGCGACCTCCGAGCGACGAAGGCACGCAGCGCTTCCACTTGGCGTCGCGTTTCCTCCAGCGGCAGCTCTCGCTTGCGTGCAGCGATAATTTCCGGGCTGCCGTGTAGACAGATGATCAGATCAGGCTGCGGGACCAGAGCGGCAAACCAACCTGCTACCCAGCCCGGTACGCCAATACGAAACCGGCTCGGGTCCAGGCCCATATCGTATGCGTAGCGATCAAAGATCACTATTGCCGGGCGTTTGGCAATCCTCGGGCGGATGATCAGCCAATAGCCAAGGAGGTAGTCCAGGCTGAGATAAACCAATCGGCCTAAAGATCCAAGGAAGCCGGACGGTTTCGAACCATGCGGCTCAACGATTATTCCGGCGGGGGTTTCCTTCCGCCCCTTGAGCCGAGCAAGCGGTGGCAGCAGGCCTGGTCGCAGGTGCAGAACGAACACGGCATTGTGCGTGGCTGCCTTCAGGCTGGGAAGGATAGCTTGAATTACCGTCGATTTTCCAGCACCGTCCACACCCAAGATCGCAACCACAGCACCCGGGGGGCGAAAAAACCGTCTCAGCCTGAAAAACTCATGTCCTACTCGCAAAAATAAGAATCGAAAAGGCGTTCGGGCAAGTGCCTCCGTGATCACGAAGAAACGAAATTTCCTGGCTCTCGCCGCGATCTCTGAAGGAGAGGTACCGTTCAGCACATCGGCCAGGTAGCTGGCAGCACGTGAGCCCAATGGATGGAATATCTCGTGAAACAAGGGCGTACGCTGACTCATCAGGAGGTTGGCGCTCTTTTGGTACTGCGGCTTGTCTTTCCTCAATGCACCATGGGCAAGAATTTCCTTGATGTAACCAATGGTGTTGCCAATCTCGCACGGGATAACCGAAACATTGTTGCGCAGTTCGAAGCGCTTATACAAAGCACCCAGGTCAACCAACGGCACTGCACTCTTGAAGGAAACCGAACTATATAGCTCGACGCACAGACCCCACCATTGTCCATTTGAGAACCCCATGACATAAACTTCGAAGAAGGTCCATGTTTGAACCGCACCAATGACCTTCCCATTCACACCGGCAATGGCGGCAAGCAGCACTTTCACTGCGGCGGCGACATCCTCCTGCGCCACCAGGATATCGAGATCACTGCCGCCGGCGCTTTCGGGCAACGAATCGTAGTTGCGCATGACCGCGTAGCGGAGCCTTTTGGCACCAAGCTCTGTGAAAAAAATCTTGAGGAAGACGGATTCGGGCGAAGCCATGATTGGCTGCAGCACTGTCATCAGGCCATACCCCCGACGAGGTGACGCAGGGATTGTGCAAAATCATCCATCACCTTGACGTTATCCATTTGCTCGACACGCAACCGCGCGGCCAAACCCATGGTCATCAGATCCGTCTCTGAGGACAGTCCGTGCTGCAGAGTCGCAGTCAGCGCTCCTGGCACAGACGGATCAACGACCCACCCATTCCTGCCTTCGTCGACCAGTTCCCTTGCGCCATTGAATGGTGTCGTGACTACCGCACACCCACTGGCCATCGCCTCGACAACGGTCAGGCTGAAGAGGTCTTCCAAAGTAGGTAGCACAAACAGATCTGCAGCACTCAGCAGTTCCTTGACCCGGGTATAGGGTATCTGGCCGATGAATTCGACACTATCCAGATGGCGTTCACAGATAAACGCTTCAACCTGTTCTCGCAAAGGTCCGTCACCGACCAGCAGTAGCCTGCAGCGCTGTCGGGTTTCCTTGGGTAACCCGAGCCAGGCTTCGAGCAACTGCAGAATACCTTTGCGTGGGATCAACTGGCCGATGAACAAGGCGGTCTTTGCGGGCGAGGCGCCAACCAACCCTGAACTGGATGGTTCAACAACAGGCCTGGAGCCGAAACTTTTCATGTCAAGGCTCCAGGAGCTACGCCTTACCCCCTGTGAAATTCCGAGTTTGGCAAGATATTCACGTGCATCTTCACTAAAAGCAAAGCAGCAATCGGCTCGGCGATAGATCCAGCCTTTTGCCCATCGATTGAACGAATCGCAGTTGCTCATGGCGTGAGGTGTATCTTCTACGGTAATGGCTAGGCGCGCCCCAAAAAACCACTTGGTCGGCAGCGCGAGAAGCGTCTGCGTCGCATTACACATGACGACCACATCTGGTCGAAGGCGCCAAAGAGCGAGCGGCATTCGCCATGGAATGGAGCGGACGCCTTGGATTTGATAACCCAGATCGTCGCTGCTGCGCACTGAAGTGACGACACTGCTGCCCACGACCTCGATGGAAACGCCGTCGATCGGCTCGGGTGCCCAGCCAGGTCGGTGCACAATGGTATCGCGTTCGAGCAGCAGGGTCAGATCGAGATCTTCGTGCCGCGCCAACGAGCGAAGACGAGCGGTCCAGTACGGGGACTGCACAGGCTGCACAAAACAGATCTTCAGCCGGCGCGTCAGTTTTCCCTCATTGCTCACTATGCCTCTCCCGAGCCAAGACGTTCGGCTGTAATTCCGTGCTCAGCCAAACAATCAAGCCAAGCCCAGTACCCTCTCGGAAGTTCCATTGCGTACCCAGTGGGAAACGCGCATTCGCCTGCAGCGCGAGTCATTGAGATCGCTGCCTTGGCCAGCGCTGCCGAGTCCAGACTTTTGCATCCCACCGACAGGACATGCGGGAAGCACTCGCCTGCTCCTTGCAATTTCTGGCGCATGTATTCCGTCGCATGAATGCCCACGGACGGCACGCCGACCGAGGCCGCAAAGACGATGAAGTGGTTCGCCACACCCACGGCCAGCGAGGCATGCGCCAAGCAAGCCTTTGCCAGAGCAGGATCTTCACATTCCAGTAGGGCGCACGACGTGTTCAGCAATGGTGAAAGTCGCTGCAAAGCAACGCGATCATCATTGGCGCCGCGATAGGCCATTGGTACGAGCAGGACATCGGCAGAGGCGTCGGCAATGATCCGATTGATGACATCGGCCAGCCAATGGGTCGAGTCTTGGAAGGGGCAGTTGCTGTCAAGCCGGAAGTGAACAGCCACGTAGCCGGGCCGAACACCTAGTCCCTGCAGCAAGGCCAGGCCCTTCGACCAAGGTGCCGGTGGCAGGTACGCACCTTCATCTCCCGTGAACTGGACTGACTGCGGATCCAACCCGATCTCCTCGCTCAGTGTCACTGACTCTCTATCCCTGCAGCCCAGGAAGAGCACGTCTGCCATAGACCAGCGGAAGAACGTTCTTCCCAATGGCGACGAAAGCGGTCCTACCTGTTGGCCCAGCAGGACGACAGGCTTGCCCTGAACTCGTGCCAGCAGGGCGGTAAGCAGCCACAGCGCAGCCACCCCGCGCAGATATTTGTCATTCAAAGCCCCTGCGCCCGAATAGAAAACGAAATCGCACTCTCTGACTCTGTCCAATACTGCACGGCCATCATTGCCAACCCATTCGACCCCGAGCCATCGTCGGGCCGAAGCTGTGAAGAGCAACATTACTGCTCTCACGCCCATCAGGAGTCTGCCGCTCCGGTTGCCGGATCGCCCGACAAGGTAACGGGCTAGTTCCGCGGCAAGCTCATCGCACTCTTCAGGCTGACGATCTTTCAGCGAGTTGGCGATGGCCACAATTCGATGTTTCGGAAACAACTGCCGTAGCAGACGCAGTGCGCGGAGTTGCTGAGCCGAATCTCCTAGATTGACCGCGTCGTTGTCACCAGTACTGAATCCGCTGGCATGCATGAGGATAGATGGACGCTGCATGGTGTTCAATAAACCTGATCGAGTGGATTGACGGTTCGTTCGCGAGAGAGACCGCGCGCCAACAGGGAAAGACCGACAAGCGAGAAGAGCACGAAAATCAGGTTGTAATGCAGCACCTGGAAGGACGACGCCGTCAGCGAGCGGATTAGAGCGAAAACAACCAGCACGAAGAAAATCATTCCGACTTCGTTGAAATTTGCTGGCGCTAGGCGGCAAGCGCGAAGCCCTCGCCAGGATTGGAGGCCGGCCAGAACTGCGAACGAAAGCACCAGTACAAAGCCGACAATGCCCACGTTGACCAGGGTTTCAATATACGTGCTGTCGACCGTGGCGAGCAGTTTTCCTGAGCTTCCCCATTCCACACTCTTGTGTCCGACAAAGAAGCCATGGCCTAGCAGCGGCCGCTCCCAGAAGACATTCAATGCCGATTCCCACATCTGCATCCTGCCCGTCAGCGAGTGAAGTTGCTCGGCACTCTGTCCGCGTGCCAGGTAAGTGGTGAGTTGCTCCGCAAAGAGCGTTACTGCGACTGCGCCAGGGAGAGTCAGGAACAGCAGCCATCGGGTTCGCCGGAGTCGTATCGTAGCCAAAAAATAAATGAGCACGCAGGCAAGGATCGATGTCCGGGAATAGGCAAGGAATAATGTCGCCATGCCAACGGCGGGGACCAGAAAATCACCCACCGATCGCCTTCCCGAACCAAGCAGTAATCGGAAAATACCCACCATCGCCACTATCCCTCCCAACTGGCCAAGCATGTTGGGATTGACCATGGGGACGACGCCCCCCATCGAGCGAACACCCAGTCCCTCCAAGCCCCAGTCCCTCCACGCGCGTTCAGGTGCCAACATCGCACCAACCAGCGACATCAGGCACAGGGCGAAACTGAGAAGCAGCAGGGAGGCAGCGATCCCGGCAGCGCGATCAGCCGGGCTTCTTCTGTCCTGATAGAGTTCAGTTGCGACCATCAACACGACCATCAACTCGATCGCCTTCCATAGCGTTTGCAGGGGTTCTGCCGACCAGAAGGTGGAAACTGCACAAAGCACGGCATAGGAGCTGAAGACGGAGAACGAAGTCAACGGAGGGACGGTGGTGCGCCCTCTGGCAAGACCTTTGAGAAGAAAATGTGCAGCAGCAAGGCCGAAGAGGAGCATTCGCCCAATCCGCTGCCAACCCAGCTGATCCCCTTCCCTGAACGGGTCAAAAGTCTCGAGAGGCCAGCCCAAGAGAACGAAGAGAGGGACAACGAACGCCAAGAGGTAACGCTCGCCGAGCATGGCACGCCACCAACCGCGGATAGGCTCCATCCGAGTGGCGAGGGCGACTGCCACGATACCGGCGACAAGAACTACCAAGTTATTCATCTGCAATTGCTCACTGTCATTGCCCTGCAGCGCTCTTCCCAGCGATTTCTGCACGCATTCTTATTCGAATCATCATTACCAGAACCAGACAAAGCAACAGTTCGGCTAACCCCAATGCGCCCACTACCCCCCGCGCACCCAGAGGCTCCACGAGCAAAATGGCGGCTACCACTGCCAGCATCGCAGCGACTAGGTTGGCAAACATCAGGCCGCGGAAGGCGCGGAGCACCTGCAAAGTGATCGACAAGCCATTACGCAGCGCTAGAAACACCGTCACAACACACCAGGCCAGCACCAGTCCGCCGACATGGCGATAAGGCTCACCCAGCACGAGCGGCAGGAGCCAAGAAAGAGAGAGCATCAGCATGGTTGAATAGAGAAACGCCACTATGCTGAGTCCAACGATAGCCATTTTCGCTGTCCGCACGAGCGTCGAGACGCCGCGGCTGCGTTGCTCTGCGAGCCTAGGCATCAGCACTTGAGTGAATGGCGGAATAGCCATCACCGCCGGAGTCACCAGGACCCGCGCAGCATTGATGTCTGCCAACGCCGCGACGCCCAACAGCGGCGGCACGACAAAGTTATGGACTTGAGTACGCAGGTTGTAGATAAGGCTGGTCAGTACAGACCAACGACCACCCTGCCAGGAATCTGAAAACGCCTGCTGCATCTGGCGCAAGCGAAACTCACGCCAGGGTAGGCCCCGTCTGGAAAGCCCAACGAGACCGCCGGCTAGCTGTCCTGCACTGTAAATGTACAGAGCGATTCCGGCGTTCAGTTCGATGCCTACTTGGACAGCGGAAAAAAGAGCGCACAGTACCACTAGGCCGACCGCGACGTTGCTGCGCAGTACCAGCATTTCGTCCCGTTCCGAAAAGGCCACTCGCATCAGCAGATCGCGTAAACCATAAATGGCTGCCGCACTGGCCACCGGCAAGGCAAGCTGTTTCGCTATCGTGCCGCCAGGCACAGGCCAGCTGCTCAGTACCAGCGACACCATCACCGCGACCCCCGTCAGAACAGCACCAACAAGTGCAATGGCCGCTGCGTGATGCATGGCGTAGCAGGCCCGTTGACCGTGCGGCTGATCCGGCAGGTTGACCACAAACTGCACAGAAATAGACGCCGTCATGGTACTGGCTAGCATCAGCACTATCCCAAAACCCAGCCCATAGAGTCCAAACTGTTCCTTCTCCATAACCCGGATCAGGTACAGAGTGATGCAGAAGTTGGTCAAACTGCTGATCGCCTGGCTGGCACCACTCATGGCCAACGATGCACCATGCCGGCGTAGACGCGAGAGGCCAGTGCGAAATCGAAAATTCTTCATCCTGGCATCTAGGCAAGCGTATGAGACAGGTACAACAAACACGCTCTGCTTAGAGCACAGTCGCATAGAGCTATGCGCTCCATTGACCGGACTTGGACCGTGCCAGATTTTCTATTGGAACGTATTTCACGCAAGCTGACCGCTCGCCCACCTGCCGCGCCCGGAGCTGGTCGGAAAAATCCCGACAAGGTGCTCCATTTGAAAATCACGATCATAAACGCCTGCCACTGTCACGCAGATTACCGTAGAAATCGGCGTCGAGCAGCCTCTTGATTCTTCTGGGGTCACTGTAAAGCCTGCGCAGACGAACCATTACCAGACAGAACAAACCGATAGTCCAAAGCGCAGCCCGGCTCTCCAGATTGTGCCGAAGCAAATAGGGTTTGATTCTGCGTTGGTCATTCGCATCGACCACGATTCCACCGGACAGTGGCAAGCTGTCGTTAAAGCACGTATTTGCCAAGGCCAGATACTGTCGTAAAGGACGCCCATAGCCAATCGTGTCGAACCGTTCTTTGATGATAGTCCAGTCGATCCGATTCTCGTAAGTACGGCTCGCCAAGACAAACTCGAACGCTTGCCGTAGCGACATGTTTCTCATCTGGTCCTGGGTGTCTACCAGAAAGGTGTGGATAATGTTATGAATAATAAAATGACCTAGCGCTGGCAACAGGCAGTCTCCTCCTCGCCATTTCAATGGTGTTGCGTCTCGGAAATATTCCTCAGTTGTCAGTAATCGGCCATGGCGCGGAGCAACAGGTTGAACATGCAGCTCAACCGTTACCGGCCAATCGGGGTGATATATCGGGGGGTAGTGATAGTGGGAAAAAGCTTCTGGATGCTCGATTTTAGCCAAGCACCCTTTCCGATCCAGTACCTGATAGCCTACGCTAGCCAGTCTTATCAGAATTTCGGGGAGGTTATGCGCTGGGATCAGGATATCGAGATCAGTGATCATCCTTTCACCTGAACTCGGGTACAGTCTGCTGACCAGCACCGCGGCTCCCTTGAGCAGAACAGGCTGAACTCCGATACAGTTCAGCGCCTCAATCAAATGAGCCAGCTGATCTTCACAGCGATTGTTCTTTTCCAGATTGAGTGTATAGACGGCTTCGAGGTACTCCGTCACGTCGATTGGCAGCGCTGAAAACAGTCCCTGCTCCCACAGTGCCCAGCGTAACTGAGGCGTTACAAGGTGTGCGCTCGACAGACGCAACACCTTCTCCCACTCGGCGGGGCTGGCTGGCAGATCGGCTGCCGTCAGCGGCTGCCCGAGGGCGCCGGTGAGACAGCGGCAGAGGGTGCGGAAGGCAGTTCTCTTGGTTGGATCCATCAATGGTGATTGTTTGAATGGTGATTGTTTGTTCTGTCTTTGAGGTTCAGATCGCCCGATGAATCGGGCTCCTACCAAATGGTCTGAGGTGGGCAATCAACATTGCCCAACGAATGGGGTATGGATGTGCCATTGCCCGATGGATGGCGGTGCGCATTGGCATCGCCCGACGAATGGAGTGGGAATTTCCAGCGCTCTACGGATAGGACGAGGTTCTGTAGAGCCCGATTCATCGGGCGATTTCGTTCAGCATCGGTCAAAAAAGTCGTCCAGGGATTCAGCATCGAGGACGTTGAGCATCCAGGTTTCCATTTGCTCGATGCTGGCGCTGGAGAGGCGAGCGCAAGCTGCATCCGGCAAGGGGCCAAAACGATGGGTGAGTTGGCGCTGTAGGAAAACAACGGCCTCTTGCTGACGGCCTTGCTGACGGCCTTCCTGGAATCCTTTTTCGATGCCGAAACGTTCGGCTGAGGTGACGTAGGGCATGGCGAAGGTCTTTGCCAGTTCAGGTCGCCCGATGAATCGGGCTCCTACATAAGGGGGTTCGCATTGCCATCGCTCAACGGATGGGGGGAGGTTCTGTGGCCTGATTCATGGTGCGATTGTGCTCAGCATCGGTCAAAAAAGTCGTCCAGGGATTCGGCATCAAGGACGTTGAGCGCCAGAGCTTCCAGTTGTTCGATGCTGGCGCTGGTGAGGCGAGCGCAAACTGCATCCGGCAAGGGGCCAAAACGATGGGTGAGTAGGCGCTGTAGGAAAACAACGGCCTCTTGCTGACGGCCTTCCTGACGACCTTCGTGGCGGCCTTCCTGGCGGCCTTCCTGGCGGCCTTCCTTGCGGCCTTCCTGACGACCTTCCTGACGGCCTTGCTGCAATCCTTTTTCGATGCCGAAACGTTCGGCAGAGGTGACGTAGGGCATGGCGACGTTCCTTTCCAGTGTGTAGACGTCGTGCAGGAGTCGCTGCTCCAGTTCGTTGGGCAATTGCATCAGCCAGTCGATGACGCTGAAGAGGTCGATGATGCGCTGTTTGTCCCAGTCACGTTCGTAGAGCAGCTTCGCGAGCCGCCATTTTGCCGCATAGCGTTGTTCCGGATCACCTTTTGTCCTGCGGGTGAAAAGGTGAGCTGCGGTGACCAGGGCGAAGGGGTTGGGGTCTTCGAGCAGGGCTTCGGTCTGGCTGCCGTAGTCGAGGATCTTGACGGCCGGAAAACGGATGCCGACCTCGCAGCCGAAGAGTTGGTAGCCGAAGGTGCCCGGTTTCCAGCTTTCGCTGTCGTCGGCCAGCACGGCGAGGCTGGCGACCGGCCGGCGGTAGCGGTCGTAGAGGCGGTAGTTGTAGGTGAACAGGCGTTCGGCGAAATCGGCATCGCGCTGGCCCTGCACTTCGACATGGATGTAGACCCATTGCTCGCCACCTTCGTGCGTGCCGACCTGAACGAGGCGGTCCAGCAGGCGCTTGCCGAGCTCGGCATCCTGGACGACCTGCGCCAGCTCCTGATCGAGGAAGATGTGCGCTTGCCGCCAGTCGATTGCGGCGGCGGCGAGCGGAAAATAGAAGGCCATGAACTCGGGGAAGTAACGCGTCAGCGCGTCCTTCCAGGGAGTGTCGTAGTCGTCGCTGGGCGGGGTCTGGTTTTTCACCCTGAAAACCTTCGTTAGCGGGGGAATATCGCGTTCATGCTTCGACAGGCTCAGCACGAACGGGATTTTTTCGTTTCATCCAATCAGGCTCATGCTTGGACAAGCCCAGCACGAACGGGATTTTTTCGTTTTACCTAATGGGTGAGCTTCCGTTCGCCCTCAGCAACCCGAGCAGGGGGTATGTCGAAGGGCTCTCGGGTCATCAACGGAGGTTTCCAGGTTCATGAATCTTCTGCTCGTGCTGGTGATCTCCGCTCCGCCAGCAGCAGCCACGGCCATGTCGGCCCGATTCATCGGGCGATCCAACGCGACGGGCCAGTGCAGCGATCTTCTGCCCGTGCAGCGATTTTCTGCGCTGTGCTTTGCGATCGGTCGGACGCATTCAGGCACGCTACCGCCCTGCCCGAATGTATGACCATTCAGCCGGGTGGTGTTTTCAGTGATCGAGGTTGGCCACAAAAGGCCCGGCAAGCTGCTGTCGGGTTCTCATGGCCGCTCCCCTGCCCACGGGCGGCAACTATACCGCACCGCGCAATGGACGGTCGAACGGATCTTTGCACGCGCCCGGGGGAGCGCACAGGACAAAATGCCTGGAAGGTCGTGCGTTGCTCGGTTCGCCTACCCTCCGCCTCCCTCCCCTTCCCTCGCTTCCGCTGTTCAGGCGCCCAGGAGGCGTGCAGCCACGATGTGTGGCGTGCCTCAGGGAACGAGGACTTCTATCCCCGGATGTTGTTGCCTGAGCGCTGCCGCGAGGGTCTGCTTGGCGTCGGCGTCGCCATGCACCAGGCGGATCTGGCGCGGCAGACGACGCATGCGGCCGATGAAGTTGAGCAGGTCGTTCTGGTCGGCGTGGGCCGAATAGCCGCCGAGGCTGTGGATGCCGGCGCGGATCGGGTATCGCTGACCGTCGAGGACGACGTAGCCGCCTTTCGGGCCGTATTTCTGGATCTCCCGGCCCGGCGTGCCGCTCGCCTGGTAGCCGATGAAGAGGACGTCGTGCCGCGGGTCGCCGAGCATCGCCTTGAGGTAGTTCACGATGCGCCCGCCGCTGCACATGCCGCTGGCGGCGATGACGATCGCCGGCCGGGCGGTGCGCGCGAGGTAATCGACGGTGCGCAGGTGGGTCGCGTGGTCGTCGATCGTGGTGAGCTGATCGAAGGCGAGCGGATGGCGGCCGCTGGCCAGCTTGTGCCGGGCTTCTGCGTCCCAGTGGTCGCGCAGCTGGGCGTAACCGGCGGTGAAATCGGCGGCCAGCGGGGAATCGACGATGATGTCGAGGTCGTCCCAGGTGATGCCTGGGGCGGCAGGACGTTCGCGATTGCGGTGGATGATCTCTTCGAGTTCGTAGAGCAGTTCCTGGGTGCGGCCGATGCTGAAGGCCGGGATGAGCAGGCTGCCCTTGTTGCCGAAAGCGTGTTCGCAGAGCGCCTGCAGCCGCTGCCGGCGATCCTTGCGGCTTTCGTGGCGGCAGTCGCCGTAGGTGCTCTCGAGGACGACGACGTCGGCGCCATAGGGCGATGCGGGCGCCGGCAGCAGGGGCGTGTAGGGCGCGCCGAGGTCGCCGGAGAAGACGATGCGTTGCCGGTCGCGGCCCTGCGTCAGTTCGCATTCGACGTAGGCCGAGCCGAGGATGTGGCCGGCCGGGGAGAGCTTGACGCGCAGTCCGGTGTCGCCGGTGATGACCGTGTGCCACTCTTTGTAGGGCAAGGCGACGAGCTGGCTGCGGATTTGCGCCAGGAAGCGCTCGATCAGCGTCTGGTCGCGGGTGAATCCGACCTTGAGGGCGTCTTCGAGGACCAGCGGCAGCAGCGCGGCAGAGGCCTGGCTGCAGACGATCGGCCCGCGGTATCCCGCCGCCAGGAGGTAGGGAATGCGCCCGACGTGGTCGATGTGGACGTGAGTGACCACCAGCGCCCGCACCCGGTCGACCGGAAAGGTGACGCTCAGCCGGTCAGCACCAGCACCTTCCCCGGAAGTTTCAGCCCCCTGGAAAAGGCCGCAGTCGACCAGCATCGACTGGCCATCGGCAAGCCCAAGCTGGTGGCAGGAACCGGTCACGCCATCGACCGCACCATGGTGGGTAATCGTGAAGGAGGGAGCCATTTTTTTGGAGGTGGGTGGTGGGTGGTGGGTGGTGAGGTGAGGAGAGGTGTCGGTGGATAGGTGGACGGTGAGGAGGATGGCGGTTGGTGGTGGATGACAGGTAATGTGACACGATGTGCAGCCAGATTCAAGAAGCGGCGGGACGGGTCGGGATATCGCCCGATGAATCGGGCTCCTACAGGCCATCGCCAGGCCGTAGAGCCCGGTTCCATGACCGTGTCCTTCCGGCAAGATGGCATGAAATCGCTGAACGTCCTTGGTAAGGTTGGCTGCGAATTCAACCCGATGAGGAGCAGCAGCAGATGGACGACCTGGCGAAGGTGGCGGCAGCAGGGGACGGCGAGAGCCTTGAACAGGTAGAGGAGCGATTCAGGCTCTGGCGAGAAGGCCGCGGGTGTGGCGATCGCATCCCTCAGGCGTTGTGGTCGGCGGCGATTGGGCTCGCAGGGAAGCACGGTGTGTACCGGGTCTCGCGGGCACTGCATCTTGACTACAAGAATTTGAAGCGGCGCCAGCAGGAGCAGGCCGGGGGGGCGCTGGGTACCACGGGAAATGAAACCCGGTTCGTCGAGTTGACGGTGTCGCCTGCCCGGGAGCCCGTCGCTCAGCGCCTCTGCGAGTGCACGATAGAACTCGAGAACCCGCGCGGCGCAAAGATGCGGGTGGAACTCAATGGCCCGGGCCTGGCCGGTCTCGCCGGCCTGTGCAGCGCCTTCTGGTGCGCCGCATGATCCAGATCACGCCGCACATGCGTCTCCTGGTCGCGGTCGAACCGATCGATTTTCGGGCCGGCATCGATGGGCTGGCCGGCATCTGCCGGCAGCGCCTGGCGGCCGATCCGTTCAGCGGCGGGCTGTTCATCTTTCGCAACCGCGCACGGACAGCGATCAAGATCCTCGTCTACGACGGCCAGGGTTTCTGGCTTTGCCAGAAGCGTCTGTCAAGCGGACGGTTTGCCTTCTGGCCCGACGGCACGGCACCGCTCCAGCCGCTTCAGGCTTGCGAGCTGCAGGTGCTGCTGATGGCCGGCGACCCCGCGCGGACCCGCGCGGCGCCGGCCTGGCGCCGCCTCGCGGCGTAGGGTCTGGGCCGGCGGCTCAGGTGGCGGCAAGTTGCTTGTGGTAATTCCAGGGCAGCCACTGCGCCGCCTGGGCCAGCACCTGGCTGACGTTTTTGTGCAAGGCCTGCAGATAGGCGAACGGATTGACCCGACAGAGCTCGCACGTATGGATCAGGCTCATGTAGACGTCCCCCACCTCGGCCCCCTTCGGGGTCTTGTAGAACATCGAATTCTTGCGATGCATGATCGCCCGCTTGAGTGCCCTTTCGGCGAGGTTGTTGTCCAGGGGGGCGCCGGCCTGGCGTAGAAAGAGCGTCATGCCGTCCCAGTGCTTGCTCAGGTAGGTCAGGGCCTTGCCCAGACTGCTGTGCGGCTCGACGAGCGACTTCGCGAACTGATCCCCGATCCAGTCACGCATGGCCTGCATCGGCGGGCCGCTGTGTTCCTGGTGGTAGAGCAGGCGCTCGTCGGGCGACATCGCTTTCGCCTGGCAATGCGCCTCGTGGGCATAGACCTGGGCCAGGGTCTCGATCACATAGCGGCAGTGCTCGGGGAAATGCGGCACCAGATCGACAAAACGGCGGCGGCCATGAGCGATGCATTTGCCGATGATCGTCGCGAACTCGCCGACGAAGTTGCTCGCGAGCGCATCGCTCATCTGCATCGGTATCGCCAGCCCCGGCTCCCGCTTCGCGAGGACCGCCGAGAGGTTCTGCCCGGCGTGGGGGTGACCGGTGAAATACAGCGCTACGTGCTTGCCCTCATCGAGCACGGCGACGATGCTGGAAGTATTGATCGCCTTGCGCTTCGCTTCCAGGCTGGCGGCTTCGATCTGCTTCCTCTCGGCGATCAGCGACAGGATCTTCATCGGCGTGTCGTCGCAGTGCAGCAGATCGGCCTGTCCGGCCTCGCGAATCAGCTCGTCGAAGACGGCACGCGGCGCCGGTACCGCCTGGGAGAGGATGTCCCACTGCGTCGAATCCGGCAGCGGCACGTTGAGGCTCGCCTGCAGCCCTTCGATGCGATGGAACGGCATCCCGCTGCCGTAGCGCAACTGGGCGAGCAGGCTCGCACAGCTGGGGTCATATTTCGACGCGCAGACGCTTTCGGGCAGCGGCGCCACGTAGGTGGTCTCGCACATCCGGCAGCGCAGGGTTTCCAGGCGGTAGATCGTGGCGTCAATCGGGGGCTGGCCGACCACTTTGACGACGATGCGGGGAGGCGAGGCATAGACCTTGGCCTGGTCGCAGTTCGGGCAGGGATCGCCGGCCTTCAGACCCGGAAGCTTCACTTCGATGACCTGCGAATCGACATACTTCGCGGCGCTGTTGCGGCCGTGGCCTGGCTTCGGGGGCGGCAGGGGGGTCGCTTCGGCTGGCGCGGTCTCTCCGGGCGAGGCCGCATCCGCAGCGGCGGGTATTTCGTCCGTCTGGGGGAGCGGCTTCAGCAGGTTGCGTTTGCTCTCGGTCGGGGCGCCGAACACCATCTGTCGAAAACGCGCCAGCGAGAGCTTTGTGTTCTGCAGGGCCTGCATGACGAAGACAAAGGTCGAGAGGATCTGGCTGAGCCGGGCGTACTGTGGGGCCGGAAACACCGGTTTCGCGAGGGCCAGCAGTTCGTCGATCTGCGCTGGCGTGACATCCACCTGTTCGGGCGGCTTCTTCATGCGAGTGCTGATCGCCGCGGGCGACAATCCTTGACCCGAGAATAGCCCAGGTTCCCTCCTTCACACCCCGGCTTCGACCCGGTCTTGCGACTCGACGCCGGATGATCGGCGATCGACGGGCAGATGAAGACGAGAGCGTCTTCGGAAATCTGCCGGTGTCGGTCCCTCGGGGGCGTGTGCATGTGCCGCACCATACCCGATTTGAGCGTGGAACGTCAGCTGAAAGTGCAAATATTTGATCGCGGGAGGCTTCCGGCGGCCTTGTTCAGGGTGTTTTGCAGTTTTGCCGGAGGGACACGATTCATCGGGCGATCCCCAGAACCGGTAGCCGGGACGCTGCCCGCCAAACCCGGAGCCTCCGGACGGGGGCGGGAGCGTGGCGTGGCGAGGTGGCGAATTTGCCCTTACCCCGACAGTTACCCCAGCAGGAAGGGCAGTTACCCCGAAAGTTACCCCTGCCGGCATCAGGATGCAGACGGACGAATTTACCCCGTATTGGACGAAAAGCCAATAAAAAACCCGCACTTAGGCGGGTTGTTTGGACTTCTATGGATTACCTTGGATTGCTCATATGTGCCCAGGAAGGGAATCGAACCCCCACACCTTGCGGCGGCAGGACCTAAACCTGCTGCGTCTACCAATTTCGCCACCTGGGCCCTGCCAACGCTGACACTGCGCATTTTGTCACTCGCTTGCAGCGGCGTCTGGTCGATTCCGGCAAGCGGTCACTATTCTAACCGCGACCCTCTATACTGTCAGCCCCCAAGGCGCACCCGGCTCCTGCCCGAGCCAGCGAGATCCCCCAAAATGCCCGTCGAACACTACGAAAACTTCCCGGTTGCCTCGCTGCTGCTGCCGCGGCGCCTGCGCCGGCCGATCGAGGCGATCTATCGCTTCGCCCGGGGAGCCGACGACATCGCCGATGAAGGCGATGTCGGGGACGCAGTCCGTCTGCAGGGTCTGGCCGAGTACGGAGACGAACTCGACCGCATCGAGCGCGGCGAGCCGGCGGCCGGCGAAGCTTTCCGGGAACTCGCGCTGATCATCGCCGAGTGGCGACTGCCGCTGGTGCTCTTCCGCGACCTGCTCGATGCTTTTGCCCAGGACGTGGTCAGGAAGCGCTACGCGGACTACCCGCAGTTGCTCGACTACTGCCGGCGGTCGGCCAACCCGGTGGGACGCCTGCTGCTGCATCTCGTCGGACGAACCAGTGCCGAGAACCTGCAGCGATCGGACTGCATCTGTTCAGCGCTGCAACTGATCAATTTCTGGCAGGATATCGCGATCGACTGGCAAAAAGGCCGGGTCTATCTGCCGCAGGCCGACCTCAGGCAGTTCGCGGTGGACGAAAGTCAGATCGCGGCCGGTTGCTGGACTGCCGAATGGGCGGCCCTGCTCGAATTCGAGCTCGACCGGACGCACCGCCTGATGCGTCGAGGTGCGCCGCTGGTGCAGCAGCTGCCGGGCCGCATGGGCTGGGAGATCCGGCTGACGGTGCAGGGAGGCCTGCGCATCCTGGAGCGGATTCGCAAGGTTCGCGGCGATGTCTTCCGCCAGCGCCCGCAGCTTGGCGCCAGCGACTGGCTGCGGATCGGTGGACGCGCGCTCATGATGTAACTCATGGGAAAATGGACATCCCATGCCAAAGCCGAGATCGCGAATGACCCCCGACGAATATTGCCAGGAGAAAGCAGCCCGTAGCGGGTCGAGCTTCTACTACAGCTTCCTCTTTTTGCCGCCGAACCGGCGACGCGCCATTACGGCACTCTACGCCTTCTGCCGGGAAGTCGACGACGTGGTCGATGAATGCCACGACCTGCAGGTCGCCGCGACCAAGCTCGCCTGGTGGCGAAAGGAGCTGGCAAGCATCGACGGCGGCCAGCCGCAGCATCCGGTGACGCAGGCGCTGCAGGCGGCGAGCGCGGAATTCAACCTGCCGCAGGAGCAGTTGCAGGAGATCATCGACGGTATGGAGATGGATCTGCAACAATCGCGCTACCTCGACTTCAAGGCGCTCTCGCTCTATTGCTATCGGGTCGCCAGCGTCGTCGGCCTGCTCGCCGCGGCGATCTTCGGCTACCAGGACCGCCGGACGCAGAAGTACGCGCACGACCTCGGTCTCGCTTTCCAGCTCACCAACATCATCCGCGATGTCGGCGAGGACGCGCGCATCGGCCGCATCTACCTGCCGATCGACGAACTGCAGCGTTTCGACGTGACTGCCGCAGACATCCTCAACGCCCGTCATTCGGACAACTTCCGCCACCTGATGGACTTCCAGATCGAACGTGCCGAGCGCTATTACGCGCAGGCCTTCGATGCCCTGCCGGCGGTCGACCGCAAGGCGCAGCGCCCGGGCCTCGTGATGGCGGCGATCTATCGCACGCTGCTCGACGAGATCAAGCGCGACGGCTGCCAGGTCCTCACCCAGCGCACTTCGCTGACGCCGATCCGCAAGCTGTGGATCGCCTGGCGGACCTGGGTGCGGGGATGAGAGCGGCAATCGTCGGCGGCGGCTGGGCAGGACTGTCGGCGGCCGTCGAACTGGCGCAGGCGGGGGTCCGGGTGACCCTCTTCGAGGCCGCGAAACAGCTCGGCGGACGCGCCCGCAGTGTCGAGGTCCAGGGCCAGCGGCTCGATAACGGGCAGCACATCCTGCTCGGCGCCTACCGCGAGACCTTGCGTCTGATGCAGCAGGTGGGCGCCGATCCGGCACGCCTGCTCAGGCGCCTGCCGCTCGAACTCCACTTCCCGGGCAGCCAGCCGACCCCCTTTCAGCTACGGCTGCCGCCACTGCCGTCGCCCTGGCACCTGGCGGCCGGTCTCTTCGCCGCCCGCGGCGCGGCGCTGGCCGAAAAGATCGCTGCCGCCCGCTGCCTGCGTGCGCTGCAGCGAACCGGCTACCGGATCGGCGACGACTGCACGGTGGCGGCGTGGCTCGACCGTCATGGCCAGCACGGCAGCCTGCGCGCTCACCTCTGGGAAGCGCTCTGTCTGGCGGCGCTCAACACGCGGCCCGAGCAGGCCTCGGCGCAGATCTTCGTGAACACGTTGCGCGACACGCTCGGCAGTGGCCGCGGCGCCACCGATCTGCTGCTGCCGGCAGCCGACCTCGACCAGGTTTTCCCGGCAGCCGCGGCCCGCTTCATTGGCGCCCGGGGCGGCGAAATTCGCCGGTCGACGCGCGTCGAAACGATCACCAACGGCCCGGCCATTGATGGCGAGCGCTTTGACGCCGTGGTCATCGCCGTTGCTCCCCAGCACGCCGCCGCCCTGCTCGCGCCGCATCCGGAAACGGCTGCCGTCACCGCGCTGCTGGCGGCCTACCGCTTCGAGCCGATCGCGACGGTCTACTGTGGGTATCCGCCGCAGGTTGGCCTGCCCTTCCCGATGCTCGGACTCGGCCAGAGTCTGCCCGGACAGGTCGGGCAGTGGGTCTTCGATCGCGGGGCGCTCTGTGGTACGCCGGGCGTGCTGAGTTTCGTGCTCAGCGGGCATGGCGCCTGGGAAAAACTCGACAACGGGGCGCTCGCCGCAACCCTGCAGCGTGAACTCGCTGCGGCGCTGCATACCCACCTGCCGCCGCTGCTCTGGCAGCAGGTCATCCGCGAACGTCGCGCGACCTTCTCCTGCCGTCCCGCGCTGCCACGGGCCAGCGTGCACAGCGGCCTGGCCGGTTGCTGGCTGGCCGGCGACCATGTCTGCGCCGAGTATCCGGCAACTCTCGAAGCGGCGGTGAAGAGCGGCGTCGCCGCGGCGCGGGAGATCCTCGTCAGCGCACCTCTTCGAGATGACCGGCGTGCATGCGCAGCCGTCGGCAACAGCGCGCGGCAATCTCTTCGTCATGAGTGACGAGGATCAGCGTAGTGCCGCGTTCGGCGTTGATCTCGAACATCAACTCGATTACCTGATGACCGGTGGCGGCGTCGAGGTTGCCGGTCGGCTCATCGGCGAGCAGCAGCCGCGGTCCCGGCGCAAAGGCGCGGGCCAGGGCGACCCGCTGCTGCTCGCCGCCCGAGAGATGTTTCGGATAATGGCGCATGCGGCGCCCCAGACCCACCCGCTGCAGCCAGGATTCGGCCTCGCTGCGGGCATTGGCGGTACCGGCGAGTTCGAGCGGCAGCATGACGTTTTCGAGGGCGTTGAACGACGGCAGCAGCTGGAAGGTCTGGAAGACGAAACCCAGCAGGCGGCCGCGCAGAATCGCGCGCGCGTCCTCGTCGAGGCGGCCGAGGTCTTCACCGGCCAGCGCCACGCGGCCGCTGCTCGGCAGGTCGAGGCCGGCCAGCAGGCCGAGCAGGGTGGACTTGCCGGAGCCCGAAGCGCCGACGATCGCCACCGTTTCGCCGGCGGCGACGGCGAACGAAATCCGCTCCAGGATGGTCAACGGTTCGCCGCCGTTATCCACCCGCTTGGCGAGTTCACTGACTTCAACCACCCTCGATACGTTCTCAACCATGTCCCGTTTCCCGAAAATCTGTCACTTCCTGCTCGCCGGACTCTTCTGGCTTGCCGCCAGCGCGCAGGCCGCACAAACCATCCTCGTCTTCGGCGATTCGCTTTCGGCCGGCTACGGCATTCGCCAGGACGCGGCCTGGCCCGCCTTGTTGGCCAAACGCCTGCAGGAAAAGAGCCTGGATTATAGCGTCGTGAACGCCAGCATCTCGGGGGAAACCACCAGCGGCGGCCGCACGCGGATCGACGCCGCGCTGGCCAGGCACTCGCCGCGAGTGGTGATCGTCGCCCTCGGCGCCAACGACGGTCTGCGCGGGCTGCCGGTGGCACAGATGCGCGACAACCTGACCGCCATCGTCGCCAGCGCACAACAGAAAAAGGCGCGCGTCCTGCTGGTCGGGCAGCGCATTCCGCCCAACTACGGGGCCTACGCGCTGCAGTTTCACCAGGTTTTCGGCGACGTCGCGAAGGCGCGGCAGACGGCGCTGGTAGACTTTCTGCTCGACGGCGTCGCTACGCAGCCGAGAATGTTTCAGGCCGACAATCTGCATCCCACCGCCGAAGCGCAGGCGTTGCTGCTCGACAATGTCTGGCGTGGACTGGCGCCGCTGCTAGAATAGCCAGCCGTCCGCAAGCAGCAGCCCGTCCATGAAACATGATCTCGTGACCATCGAACAGCTCAGCGATTTTTCGTCTTTTGAAGAGATCGTCGACGTGCGCTCGCCCGCCGAGTTTGCCGAGGACCATATCCCCGGCTCGATCAACTGTCCGGTTCTCGACGATCAGCAGCGGATCGAAGTCGGTACCCTCTACAAGCAGGTTTCGCCGTTTGCCGCAAGAAAAGTTGGCGCGGCGCATGTGGCCGAAAACATCGCCGAGCATCTGCGCGACCGCTTTGGCGAGCGGCCGAAGACCTGGCGACCGCTGATCGTCTGCTGGCGCGGCGGCCAGCGCAGCGGCTCGATGACCTACGTCCTTCGCCGCGTCGGCTGGGACGCGCAACAGCTCGATGGCGGCTACAAGACCTATCGCCGCCTGGTCATCGATCGTCTCGCGGAACTTCCCCGCCACCTGAAGCTCAAGGTCATCTGCGGCGCAACCGGCAGCGGCAAGAGCCGTCTCCTGCAAGCGATCGGCGAGCTCGGCGAACAGGTGCTCGACCTTGAGCAACTCGCCTGCCACAAAGGATCGGTGCTGGGCGTTCTGCCGAATTGCCCGCAACCGTCGCAGAAGATGTTCGAATCGCGTCTGCTGAGCGCGCTGCAGGGACTGGACCCCGAGCGCCTGGTGCATATCGAGGCCGAAAGCCGCAAAATCGGCGCCCTGCAATTGCCAACGGCCCTGATCGAGACCATGCGTGCCGGCGAGTGCGTGCATGTCGCAGCGAGTTTCGAGGCGCGCGTCGATTTTCTCCTGCGCGATTACGACTATTTTCTCACCGCACCCGAGTGGCTCGACGCTCGCCTGCAACCCTTGCGTACCCTGCAGAGCAGCGAAACCATGCTGCGCTGGCGCGAGCATGCCCGCGCCGGCCGTTGGCGCGAGTTGGTCGGCGAACTCCTCAGGCTTCACTATGACCCACTCTACAACCGCTCCCAGCAGCAGAACTATGCCGGCTTCGGAGCGCCGACCCCGCTCGTCACTGACGATCTGACACCCACCGGCGTTGCCGCCCTGGCCCGTCGGATTTGCCACCGATGATCACACACCGGCTGCAATCTTGCGACCGTTCGCAGCGATCGCGAGGACAAACCCGTGTCCACAGTGTGTGAAATGTCATCCAACACCCGTCATCCAAGCTTCCCGCTGCAGACTTCCAGGCCCGCCCGTGATAACATTGATGCACCGCAACATCAACCTGTCCGGCGCCTCCCGAACCGGAGGTCAATCTCCCCATGCTAGAACATCACTACCTCACGAGCCTGTTTGAACCCAAGTCGGTTGCCGTCATCGGCGCTTCCGATCGAGAAAATTCGGTCGGCAACGTCCTCTTCAAGAACATTCTCGATTCTGGCTACAAGGGACGTCTGTACCCGGTCAACACCAGACACGAGACCATCCAGGGCGTGCAGGCCTACAAGTCGATCGAAGAGATCAGCGCCCGGGTCGAACTGGCGGTGGTCGTCACGAGACCCCAGACGGTGCCGAAGATCATCGAACAATGCGGTCGCAGCGGCGTCAAGAACGCCATCGTGATCACCTCCGGCTTTGCCGAAGCCGGCCACTCGGGTGCCGCGCTCGAGCGCAAGATGATGGAAATCGCCCGCAGCTACGGGGTTCGCCTGCTCGGTCCCAATTGTCTGGGCATCATCCGCCCGAATCTCGGCCTGAACGCGACGTTTGCCCGCATCCACGCCAACGTCGGCCATCTGGCGCTGGTCTCCCAATCCGGAGCAATCTGCTCTGCGGTTCTCGACTGGGCCACCAGCAACCACATCGGTTTTTCCAGCGTCATCTCGCTGGGCGGGATGGCAGACGTCGATTTCGGCGAAATCCTCGATTACCTGATCTACGACAACCACACCCATTACATCCTGCTCTACGTCGAAGGGATTCGCGACGCCCGCCGCTTCATGAGCGCGTTGCGTTCCGCGGCGCGGATCAAGCCGATCGTCCTGCTCAAGGCCGGTCGCCACGCCGGTGGACTGGCGGCGGTCGAGACGCACTCCGGAATGGCCGCCGGCTCCGATGTCGTTTTCGATGCCGCCGTGCGCCGTGCCGGCGTCGTCCGGGTCAAGAACATCGGGCAATTGTTCTACGCCGCCAAGGCGCTGGCGTCGAAGTTCAGGCCGCAGGGAAAACGCCTGGCGATCATCACCAACGGCGGCGGGCCGGGCGCCATGGCGGCAGACCGTGCCGGCGATCTCGAGATTCCGCTCGCCGAACTGTCGGCGAAGACGATTCAGACGCTCAACGGCACGATGCCATCGACCTGGTCGCAGCGCAACCCGGTCGACATCGAAGGCGACGCCACCCCCAGGCGCTATTACGATGCCGTTCTCACGGTCGCCGAGGATCCGGAAGTCGACGGCGTGCTGGTGATGCTTTCGCCGCAGGCGATGACGCAACCGATGGAAGTCGCCAAGGCGGTGATCGAAGTTGACCTGCTGACCGCCAAACCGATCCTCACCTGCTGGATGGGCGAGGAGCAGGTCTATCACGCACGGGCGCTGCTCGAAAGTGCCGGCATCCCCTCGTTCCGCATGCCGGAAACCGCAGTCGAACTCTATTACCACATCTCCACCTACTACTGGAACCAGAAACTCCTGCTCCAGACGCCGGCGCCCCTGTCGAAGCATTCGCACCCGGAAACCGAAGGCGCCAAGATGCTGATCGAGGCGGTGTTGCACGAACGGCGCAAGCTCCTCTCCGAAATGGAATCGAAGGCCATCCTGCGCGCCTTCCGCATTCCGGTGGCGCAAACCATGGTCGCGCACACGCCGACCGAAGCGCTGCTGCTGGCCGAACAGATCGGCTTCCCGATCGCCATGAAGATCGACTCGCCCGACATTCTCCACAAGAGCGACGTGGGCGGCGTCAGGCTCAACATCACCAACGCACCGGCAGTCCGCAACGCTTATCACGACATCATCGAGACGGTCAAGAAGCGCCACCCGACGGCACGCATCAACGGCCTGTCGATCGAACCCTACCTCGCGCGTCCGAACGGTCGCGAACTGATGATCGGTGTCTCACGGGATCCGATCTTTGGCCCGATCATCACTTTCGGCGCCGGCGGCACCGAAGTCGAGGTGTTCAGCGACCGGGCGGTGGCCTTGCCACCATTGAACCGTTTCCTGGCACGCGACCTCATCCAGTCGACGCGAGCCTCCAAACTGCTCGGCGAATTCCGCAACATGCCGCCGGTCAACCTCGAAGCGATCGAAGACGTGCTGCTGCACGTCTCGCAGATGATCTGCGAGTTGCCCTGGCTGCAGGAACTCGACCTCAACCCGCTGATCGTCGACGAAAACGGCGCCATCGCCGCCGATGCACGCATCGTGATCGATTATGCCTCGCCGTCGGGCGACCGCTATGCGCACATGGCCATTCATCCCTACCCGGTGCATCTGATCCAGGAGTGGGAACTGCCGGACGGCCGGACGGTGACGATTCGCCCGATTCGCCCCGAAGACGCCGAGCGCGAGCAGCAGTTCGTCATCAGCATGTCCGACGAAAGCAAGTACTACCGCTTCATGGACACCATCCGCGAACTGACGCAGACCATGCTGGTGCGCTTCACGCAGATCGACTACGACCGCGAGATGGCGCTGGTGGCGACGCTGCCGGACGCTGACGGCAAGGAAGTGCAGATTGGCGTCGCCCGCTATGTCACCAATCCGGATGGCGAATCGGTCGAGTTTGCGCTGGCGATCGCCGATGACTGGCAGAAGCACGGCGTCGGCCGCAAGCTGATGAGCGCGCTGATCGACTGCGCGCGGTCCAAGGGCTATCGAACCGTGGTCGGCGACGTGCTGTCAATGAATACCAAGATGTTCAACCTGATGACCAAACTGGGGTTCACGATTCATCCGCACCCGGACGATCCAGCGGTCAAACGCGTCATCAAGCCCCTGAACAATTGACATCGTACGGATAGGGGCGATGGGGTTCGTTGGCTTCCTGCCAGTCCTTCAGCTCGTTGAGGTCGACCTTCCGGTCCCACCAGATGGCGCGGCCTCGACGCTGATCCTCGGCCCATTCGGGATGCGCAGCCATCGTCTCGCGCATGAACTTGGTGTGATCGGATTCGTACAACGCCATTTCGCTACTCCCAAAAATGAAACACGCCCCGGCTGCTTGCCGGCAGCCCTGTGCGGCCGATTATACGCCCGCTGACGGCTGTCCACCGGGCTCGGCATCGAAACGCATGATGCCGCCCTCGCAAGCCACGCGGATCGTGGCGCCGGCGGCAAAACGCCCTTCGAGAATGGCCCGGGCGAGCGGATCTTCGAGCTGTGACTGGATCGCCCGCTTCAGCGGCCGCGCGCCGTACACCGCATCGAAACCGGCCGTGGCAATCTCCGACAGGGCGCTGTCGGCGACGTCGAGCTTCAGATCGAGCTGCGCCAGCCGTTTTTCGAGATAAGCGAGCTGAATCCGTGCGATCGACCGGATGTGCTGCTCGTCGAGCGCGTGGAAGACCACGACCTCGTCAATCCGGTTGATGAACTCGGGCCGGAAGTAGGTCTTGACCTCAGCCATCACTGCGAGCTTGATCATCTGGTAATCGTCGCCGGCCATCTGCTGGATCATCTGGCTGCCGAGGTTCGAGGTCATGACGATGACGGTATTCTTGAAGTCTACCGTCCGCCCATGCCCATCGGTCATGCGGCCGTCGTCGAGCACCTGCAGCAGCACGTTGAAGACGTCCTGATGCGCCTTTTCGACCTCGTCGAGCAGGATCACCGCGTAGGGCTTGCGGCGCACGGCCTCGGTCAGGTAACCGCCTTCTTCGTAGCCGACATAGCCCGGCGGCGCGCCGATCAGGCGCGACACCGAGTGCTTCTCCATGAATTCGCTCATGTCGACGCGGATCAGGTGCTCTTCTGAATCGAAGAGGAAACCGGCCAGGGCCTTGCACAGTTCGGTCTTGCCGACGCCGGTCGGGCCGAGAAAGAGGAACGAGCCATACGGCCTGTCGGGGTCGGCAAGACCGGCGCGTGAACGCCGGATGGCATTGGCCACCAGGCGTACCGCTTCGTCCTGGCCAACCACCCGGCGGTGCAGGCTGTCTTCCATCTGCAGCAGCTTCTCGCGTTCGCCCTGCATCATCTTCGACACCGGAATGCCGGTCGCGCGCGACACCACCTCGGCGATCTCCTCGGTGCCGACTTCGGTCCGCAGCAGCCGGTTGTGCTGGCCGCCGCCGCCCGATTTCTCGGCCGCGCTCAATTGCGCTTCCAGCTGCGGCAGCTTGCCGTACTGGATCTCGGCCACTTTCTCCCATTTGTTGTCGCGCTGCAGGTGAGCGAGTTCGAGCTTCAGTTTGTCGATCTCTTCCTTGATATGCGCACTGCCCTGGACCTGTGCCTTCTCCGCCTTCCACACCTCGTCGAGGTCGTTGTACTCGCGTTCGAGCTTGACGAGTTCTTCCTCGATCAGCTGCATGCGCTTCTTCGACGCTTCGTCGCGCTCCTTGCGCACTGCCTCGCGCTCGATCTTGAGCTGGATGACGCGGCGGTCGAGCTTGTCCATCACCTCCGGTTTCGAGTCGATCTCCATCTTGATCCTCGCCGCGGCTTCGTCGATCAGATCGATCGCCTTGTCCGGCAGAAAGCGGTCGGTGATGTAGCGCTGCGACAGCTCGGCGGCAGCGACGATCGCCGGATCGGTGATGTTGACCCCGTGGTGCAGTTCGTAGCGCTCGCGCAGGCCCCGCAGGATGGCGATCGTCGATTCGACCGTCGGCTCGTCGATCAGCACCTTCTGGAAACGCCGTTCGAGCGCGGCGTCCTTTTCGATGTACTTGCGGTACTCGTCGAGCGTCGTCGCGCCGACGCAGTGGAGATCGCCGCGCGCCAGCGCGGGCTTGAGCATGTTGCCGGCGTCGATCGCGCCTTCGGCCTTGCCGGCGCCAACCATCGTATGCAGCTCGTCGATGAAGACGATGATCTGTCCTTCTTCCTGCGCAATCTCCTTCAGCACCGCCTTCAGGCGCTCCTCGAATTCGCCCCGGTACTTGGCGCCGGCGAGCAGCGCCGCCATGTCGAGGCTCAGCACCTTCTTGCTCTTGAGCGTTTCCGGGACTTCACCATTGACGATGCGCTGTGCCAGACCTTCGACGATCGCCGTCTTGCCGACACCGGGCTCGCCGATCAGCACCGGGTTGTTCTTGGTCCGCCGCTGCAGGATCTGGATCGCCCGGCGAATCTCGTCGTCGCGACCGATCACCGGGTCGAGCTTGCCTTGGCGCGCACGCTCGGTGAGGTCGATGCAGTACTTGGCGAGGGACTGGCGCTGGCCCTCGGCTTCCTGGCTGTCGACCCCCTGCCCGCCACGCACCGAAGCGATCGCCTGCTCCAGCGACTGCCGCACCAGTCCGTGCTGGCGTGCGAGGCGGCCGCACTCGCCCTTGTCGTCGCACAGGGCGAGGAGAAACATCTCCGAAGCGATGAACTGGTCACCGCGCTTCTGCGCTTCGCGGTCGGTGAGGTTGAGCAGATTGGTGAGGTCGCGACCGACCTGGACCTCGCCGCCGTGCCCCTGGACCTGCGGCAGACGACCGATCGCCTGCGTCAGAGCCGTCTTGAGCGCTTGCACATTGACCCCGGCGCGGGCAAGCAGCGACGAGCTTGACCCGTCCTCCTGCTGCAGCAAGGCGAGCAACAGGTGCGGCGGTTCGATCATCTGCTGGTCGTGTCCGATCGCCAGGCTCTGGGCATCGGCCAGCGCCTGCTGGAACTTGGTGGTCAGTTTGTCGAGACGCATGCTGAAATCCTCGGAAAAAGGTGACGATGCATCACAGATTGGGACGAGCGGGATGAATTCAACTCTGAGCAGCCGATCGGGCCCGTACCGCTGACGAGATCATTGGCGCCCGCCTGGGGGCGTCACTCCGGCGCGTTCCCGGCGGAGTGAATTCGCGCTTCAGACCGAGGCCGGTGAGTCAGTGCAGGATGCACCCGATGAGCGTCGTCTTGCCCGCGCCGCAGTAGCCGGCAATAGCGAACAGATTTATCGGCAGCCGACAGCGGCAGCGTGACAGGAAACCGGAACGACGGATGCAAAACCGCCGCCGGGCGTGCGAAAGTTGGTCGTCTGCCCCCGGTACAGGCGCGCCGAGACGAGCTGCACCTGACCCCGGTAGACGTAGTTGCGCAGATCAAGCTTGAAATCCTGTTCGACGCCATCGACCAGCAGCCGCCGCGCGGACGGCGAAACGACTGCCTGCGCGACGTAGCCGCCGCGCACGAGTTCCTCGAACACGCGCCGGGTCAGCTTGTCGCCGCGATAGGCCGCCTTGCTGCCAAAGCCCGCGACCGGCTTGAAAAACCATTGTCGACGACTGCCCCAGAAGGCTTCGGCATCTTCGGCGAGCACTTCGACGGTACGCGGAATGGTCGCTGACAGGAGTTGGCGTTCGTCCTCGCGCAAACCGATCTCGTGGAGCCAGCGGTCATCGCCCAGAGCCGCGAGGTTGCGCTTGTCGGCAAACAGCGCGTGCGTCCGGGGATGCGGCGTGAGGACGACGGCGTCGGCGAGATAGGCCGCGCGCAGCGCCGCATGCTGCGGTTCGGCGAGCGCAAAATCGGTCAGGCGGTTGTAGATGAGGTCGACCCCTTGCCCCTGACAGGTCAGCCGTTCGCCGTCGAAGGACAGCTCGGCCGGGTCGGCGATCCGCGCGGCAATGCCGTTGGTTTCGAAAAGGACACGGAAGAGCTCGAACTCCGACGCGAGGTATTGCTCGGCCGGCCGCGTATCGACAATGACGATGCGGGTCAGCGGCAACGACTCGCCACGGGCCAGCCGCCATTCGTCGCAAAACATCGCGAGAAAGGTCGCCGCCAGCGGCGGCGGCACCGGCAGCATCCTCGCCACCGTCTCGCAACACGCCCGCTGGGCTTGCAGGAGGTGCGCGTTGAGCAGCGCCCCGCCGGCATTCGAATTGATCTCGATCAGCTGCGGGCCCTCCGGGCCGAGGTGAAAGTCGTAGCCGAGAAAGACCCCTGCCGCTGCCGGCGAATGGCGGGCCAGCGCCGGGGCGTAGGCGAGCACCCTTTCCCGATAGGCCGGAAGCGCGATCACCCGTTCGATCAGCGCAATCGTTTGTGCCATGCGCGACAGGTGTGCCTCGCTGACGAAAACCATGCTTTCGGAAAAGAGATGCGGGCGCGTGGCCAGCAGTTCGGCGTGCGACAGCGTTCCCTCGTCGGCCTCGAGGGCGCGTTTCAAGGACACGGGGTCCACCGTGATGCAGGCGCAGTCGCGATTGAGCAGTTCGGCGGCAGCGCGGCAGTCGGCCGGCAGCAGGTCCAGCACGGACGAGGGAGAAGGTTCCGGCATGTGCGCTAGGGGGCCGGCTGGGGAGTAAAAAAGGCGAGCGCATCGGCCAGTTCGCGCGTTCGCTTCATCGGCGGCAGACTGCGCCAGATGCGCTTGCCGTAGGGTTTGCTGATCAGCCGGGGGTCGCAGATCATCAATACGCCGCGGTCGGCTTCGTCACGGATCAGGCGACCGGCGCCCTGCTTGACGTTGATCACGGCGCGCGGCAACTGGTACTCCATGAAAGCATTGCGGCCCTCGCTGCGAAGTTTTTCGAGACGCGCCGAGAGTACCGGGTCGTCCGGCGGGGCAAACGGCAGCTTGTCGATGATCACCAGCGAGAGCGCTTCGCCGCGCACATCGACGCCTTCCCAGAAACTCTGGCTGCCGATCAGGATGGCGTTGCCCAGACGACGAAAACGTTCGAGCAATTCGTTCTTGCTGCTCTCCCCCTGCAACAGCAGAGGCAGCTCGAGTCCGTCGCGGGCCAGCCACTCGCCGAGCAGTTCGTGCGTCCGGCGCATGGCGCGCAGCGAGGTGCACAGGAAAAAGGCGCGCCCGCCACTCGCCTTGATGACCGGCAATGCGGCATGCACGACCGCCTCGGCATAAGCCGGCTGGTTCGGGTCGGGCAGATTGCGCGGCACGTAGAGCAAGGCCTGCCGAGGGTAATCGAAGGGGCTCTCCCAGCGCGCCGAACAGGCGTCGGCGAGCCCCATCTCGCCGCAGTAGTGGGCAAAATCGTCCTGCACGGCGAGCGTCGCCGAAGTGAAGATCCACGCCCGCGGATGGCCGCTCATCTGCTTCTGCATGGTCTCGGCAATCACTAACGGCGTCGCATTCAACTGCAGCGAGTGGCTGAAGGTCTCGCCCCAGCGGATGAAACCGGCATTGCCTCCGCTCTGCCACGAGAGCAGACGCGCACCCAGGGCGGTTGCGCGCCGCCAGCAGTTCTCGAGGCCTTCGGCGCGCTGCGCCTGGGTCTCGAGCAGGGTGGCCAAGGCCTCGATGGCGTTGATCATCGCCCCCAGTCCCGCCGTGAAATCCGGGCGCGCTTCGAGTTGCCGCACGGCGTAACGGGCGGCATCGACCGGCAGCGTCAGGCGCAGGTCGCGCACTGCCTTTTCGAGCGTGCCGGAGAGAAGGGGCAGATCAAGGCAGTCGCGCGCCGAGGCGAGACCTTCGAACTGCGCGTCACGGACGAGCTCGAGCACCTGTGAAGTCGAAATGCTGTCGCCGAAGAAAAGGCTCGCGACTTCCGGCAGCTGATGCGCTTCGTCGAAAATCACCGTGTTGCAGGCCGGCAGCAACTCGGCCGTGCCTTCGTCACGCAGCATGACGTCGGCGAAGAAGAGGTGGTGGTTGACCACCACCAGGTCGGCCGCCAGTGCTTCTCGGCGCGCGGCAAGGACGAAGCACTCCTTGTGGTGTGGACACTCCTGGCCCAGGCAGTTGTCCCGGGTCGACGTGACCATCGCCCAGACTGTCGCGTTCTCCGGCACATCGGCACACTCGGCCTTGTCACCGCTGCGGGTTTTTCGGGCAAAACGGGCGATGCGTCGGGCGTACGCGGCGTCGCTGCGGGACAGAAAACGGCCGTCAGCGAGCGAACGTTCGAGATGATAATGGCACAGGTAGTTGGCTCGCCCCTTGAGCAACGCCACCCGGACCGGCAACTTGAGCGCCTGGCGAATGGTCGGAATGTCGCGCGTGAACAGCTGGTCCTGCAGATTTCGGGTGCCGGTCGACACGATCACCTTGCCCGATGAAAGCAGCGCCGGCACCAGATAGGCATAAGTCTTGCCGGTACCGGTCCCCGCCTCGGCGACCAGCACCCGATGGTCGGCGATCGCCACGGCGATACGCTCGGCGAGTTCGAGTTGCTGGGGACGCGGGCGATAACCGGGAACGCCAGCAGCGAGCGGCCCAGCGGCAGAAAATAGGTCGGCAAGCAAGGCAGTCATTGACCGTTCGTCAGAGCCAGAGCGCATGCTAACAGAAGCGCGAACGCACGGCCGATCGACGATCGCCGGCAGCGACAATAATCCATAATGGGGGCGGCGATCGACCGGCGGCGAAAGCTGAACCCATTGCCGGGGACAAGCACCGCGGCGCGGGTCACCTACGGCTTCGTACGTTCGACCATCAGTTCGCGGAGAAAGCGAACGGGGATCGCAAAGCTGATTCCCGAGGGCTTGCTGAGGACTGATTCCTTGCTTTCCTTGATGAAAACCATGTTGATGATGCCGATGACCTCGCCCCGCTCCTGTTCGTACAGGGGGCCGCCGCTGTTGCCGGGATAGGCGGTTGCATCGAGCTGGTAAATATCGAAGCTGCCGCTGCGGATCTGCTGCACCACCCGCGCATTGAGCTGGCGGGAGTTGGCACCGGGCAGGACGATCGGGGTGATCGCCGAGATGATGCCGCGATGGGTGACTGGCGACAGACCCAGCGCGGCACCGATCGGAAAACCGGTGAAGGCCACCGACTGTCCTTCGCGGGCCAGCGCGTCATCATGCAGGACGAGAGCCGGCAGCGGCGGCCCGTCGATTGCCAGCAGGGCGAGATCATGCTCCCTGTCGACCGCCATGACCCGCGCCGGGCGTGGTCGCGCGACGGCGGTCGCCTGCGCACCGGTCACGATAACCAGCCGCTCGCCCGCCGCCTCATCGGGCGCCTGCGCAATCACGTGCCCGTTGGTCGCCACCTGCAGGCCATCGGCGACGACGAAACCCGTCCCGCGCATGACGAACTTCGGACTGCGGGTCAACTGGTAAGTGCCGACGACGACCACTGACGGCTTGACCCGTTCGATCACCTCGGGCAAATCGGCCGCAACGACACCGCTGGCGCAGAGCAAGCCGATGACCAGGGCAGACCGGCAGCGCGCAGCGATCCCGGCGGCCATTGCTAGGATCCCCGGGTCAGGCGAATGCGTGGCAGTTCGGGCGACGGCGTCGTCACCCGGGCGTCGTAGGGATGATCGTCGCGCTTGAAAAGGCTGATGATCCGTTTGACGTAACCGCGCGTCTCGGCATACGGCGGCACCCCGCGGTGGCGGTTCACCGCCCCTTCACCGGCGTTGTAGGCGGCCGCCACCAGGCTCACGTCGCCTTCGAAATAAGCCAGCAGCCAGCGCAGATAAGCGAGACCGCCACGCAGATTCTGCTCCGGATCGAAAGGCTGCTTGACATTGAAACGCGCCGACGTATCGGGGATCAACTGCATCAGCCCCTGCGCATTCTTGTTCGACAGCGCCGCCGGATTGAAATTGGATTCTGCCCGGATCACCGCCAGCGCCAGACGCGGGCTGACCCCGTATTGCGGGGCCAGCTGGTGAACCAGGCCGTGCACCTTTTTCTGCGCTTCATTGTTCGGCAGCAGGGCATCCTGTCCCTCGTCGACAGGCAGCAGCAGCGTGCGCATGCACTCGGGGACCTCAGCGGTCGGTTCGCCCAGCAGACGCAGCATGTTGCGCGACTGCAGATGGCCCTGCTTCGCCGCCAGGTTGAAAAAGTATGCGGCACGTGCATCGTCGCGCTCGATCCCGCGGCCGTTGGCGTACATCCAGCCAAGGTTGAACTGCGCCTCGGCATCGCCGGCACGGGCACCGTCGCAATAGAGCCTGGCCGCCCGCGCGGCGTCTTTCGGCACCCCTTCGCCATGCTCGAGAGCCAGCGCTTCCCGACGCAGCGCGAGCAGCCGCTCGGCTTCCGCTTCCGTTGGCTGATCCCCGGCAGCAAGCGCTGCCGAGGACAGCGCGGCAAAGCTCAGCAGGCTGCCGAGGACACCCTGACGCAGCACGGTGAGGCAGCGTAAGCGGAAAGGTTTCATCAGCCGGCTCCTTCGGGCAGTTTGAAGCGCGACACATACCACGGCATCGCCGCCCGGACGCCATCGGTCAGGCGATGGCTGGGGACATAGCCGAGCAGGCGGGCGGCCTTGCCGATGTCGGCCTGCGAGTGGCGAACGTCGCCGGCCCGGAAATCGCCGTAGATCGGTCGCGCCGCACGCACTTCGGGCCGCAATTCGAGCAGCTCGTCGCGCAGAATCTCGAACAAGCGATTGAGTGAGGTGCGGTCATCGACCGCGACGTTGTAGACCTGGTTCACCGCCGCCGGGTCATCGGTCGTCGCCGCCAGCAGGTTGGCCTGCACGGCGTTGTCCACGAAACAGAAATCACGGCTGGTTTCGCCGTCACCGTTGATCAGCACCGGCTCGCCCAGCAACAGCGCTCGCGTCCAGCGGGGGATCACCGCAGCGTAAGCCCCCTCGGGATCCTGGCGCGCGCCGAAGATGTTGAAATAGCGCAACCCGATGGATGGAAAGGCATAACAGCGGGCAAAGACTTCCGCGTACAACTCGTTGACCAGCTTGGTGACGGCATAGGGCGAGAGCGGCCGACCGATACGGTCCTCGACCTTGGGCAGCGCCGGATGGTCACCGTAGGTCGAACTCGACGCGGCATAGACGAAGCGCCTGACGCCAGCGTCGCGGGCGGCCAGCAGCAGGTTGAGGAAGCCATCGACATTGGCCGCATGGGTCAGGAGCGGATTGGCCAGCGAACGCGGAACCGAACCCAGCGCGGCCTGATGGAGGACGAAATCGACCTCGCGGCAAGCCTCGCGACACGCCGCGGGATCGCAGATGTCGGCTTCGATGAAGCGATGGCGAAGCCACTGTTCGGGCGCCACCAGCGCCCGGACTTCGTCCAGATTCCGCTGATGACCGGTCGCGAAGTTGTCCAGCCCGACGACGGTCTGGCCGAGTCCCAGCAGGGTCTCGACGAGGTGCGAACCGATGAAGCCGGCACTGCCGGTGACCAGCCAGCGCGCCGGCTGCGCCTGCAGCCGCCTGGCCAGCGCCGTCAGGGCTGGCGATGAGGATGAAATCAGAGGCGCCACACGGTCACCCCATGCGCCACCAGTGCGGCCTCGCTGAACATGCTTTTGACGTCGGTGACGACGCCTCCGGGCTGCAGCTTGCCGACATAATCGGTCAGCGGGCGTTGCCTGAAATTGCGATGAGCAACCGCCGCGACGATCGCCGCTGCCTTCGGCAACTCCTCCCAGGGTGTCAGTTCGACGCCGTATTCTCGCCGCGCCTCGGCGCCGTCGGCCACCGGTTCATGCACCAGCACCTGCGCGCCGTAGGACTCGAGTTCGCGAATGACATCGATGACGCGCGAGTTGCGCAGGTCCGGACAGTCCTCCTTGAAGGTCAGTCCGAGAACGATGATGGGCGCACCCCTGACCTGCCAGCCATTGCGGATCAACTGCTTGACCGTCTGCTCGGCGATGAACTTGCCCATGCCGTCGTTGATCCGGCGACCGGCATTGATCACCTCGGGGTGGTAACCGAGCATCTCCGCCTTGTGCGTCAGGTAGTAGGGATCGACCCCGATACAGTGGCCGCCAACCAGGCCGGGACGGAAGGGCAGGAAATTCCACTTGCTGCCGGCGGCTTCGAGGACCTCGACGGTGTCGATCCCGATCCGATCGAAAATGATCGCCAGTTCGTTCATCAGGGCGATATTGAGGTCGCGCTGGGTGTTCTCGATGACCTTGGCGGCTTCTGCCACCTTGATGCTCGAGGCCCGATAGACGCCGGCGGTGATGATGCTCGCGTACACCTCGCTGACGCGCTGCAGGGTTTCCGGGGTGTCGCCGGAAACCACCTTGACGATTTTCGTCAGCGTGCGCTCCTTGTCGCCAGGATTGATGCGCTCGGGGGAATAGCCAACGAAGAAGTCTTTCTTCCAGGTCATTCCGGAATACTTCTCGATGATCGGAATACACACTTCCTCGGTCGCGCCGGGGTACACCGTCGACTCGAATACGACCGTCGCACCCTGCTTGAGGTGCCGACCGACAGCTTCCGATGAACCGATCAAGGGTCCGAAATCCGGCTGGTGAGCCTGGTCTACAGGCGTCGGGACGGCGACGATGACAAAATCGGCCTCGGCCAGGGCAGTCGCGTCGGAACCGACCTCGAGATGAATCGCTGCCTCGAGGTCGGCCGTACTGACCTCGCCGGTCGGATCGACATGCTGCCGATAGTGCGCCACCTTGCTGGTCGAGAGATCATAGCCGATGGTTCGCTGTCGCTTGCCGAACTCGACGGCAAGCGGCAGTCCCACGTAGCCCAGACCCACCACTGCAACAATGCTCATCACACTTTCACTTTCTGAATGTTGTTGGTTACGAGCCGCCACGGCAGCCTAGAGATCCTTCTGCAGGCGGGCCACCTCAGCCTGGGCCGGGAACTTGTCGCCGAGCTTGGCCAGCTGATCGAGTTCGCTCCTTGCCTCATCCTTCTTCCCGGCCTGGATCAGCGTCCGGGCGTAGTTGAGGCGAATCGGCGACGCCTGCGGTGCCACTGCCAGGGCCTTCCTGAACAATTCCAGGGCGCGGGCGCTATCGCCCTTGTCGGCGACGATGACCGCCAGCGTATCGATCACGGCCGCTTGATCAGGCGCCAGTTTGTACGCCTTCTCGGCATACTCGATCGCCTTCGGATCCTTGAGTTCACGGCTCACCCAGGCCAGATTGTTGAGCAGGGCGGCGCTCTCCGGTTGTGCTGCGAGCAGGATGCGGTACTGTTTCGCGGCCTCGGCATAGTTCTTTCCGGCGGACGCATTTTCGGCCAGATAGAGACGGAAGCGGGCGTCACTGGCATGATCCTTGATCCAGGTATCGGCAAACTTGTCGGCCTCGCCGCCATTGCCGCCGGCGATCAGCGCCGAATGCAGCTTGATGGCCAGTTCGCTGCCGCCGGCCTGTTTGAGTCCGCCACGGTACGCGGCGGCGGCTTCCCCCCAGGCCTTCTTCACAGCATGGGCGTCACCCTCGAAAATGTAACCATAAGCCTCCTTGGGACGTTGTTTCTGTACCTCGCGCGCCATCTCCAGCGCTTCCTTGCTGCGCCCGGCATCGAGTTGGAGCATGATGATCCCGCGTTGGGCTTCGATCGAATCCGGCTTGACCTTGAGCGCCTTTTGCAGTTGCTCGAGCGCCGCTTCCTTGTTTTTCGCCGCCACGTCGACTTCGGCCATGCGCAAATAGGGAAGCGGGGAATCGGGCTGGAGCGCGGCCAGCTTGCCATAGGTCGCCAGGGCCTGGTTGTAGTCGCCGGCAGCCTGCTGAACACGCCCTGCGACATCGAGGATCTGGGGGTTTTCCGGCAGCACCGCGAGCGCCTCCTGGGCCGCCGAGACCGCGCTCTTGGTTTCGTTCCTGCTCAGATAGAGGCTGATCAGGCGCAGGCGCGGCGCCGGTTCGGTCGGCGTTGCGATGACCGCGCGGTTGATCAGCGCCGCCACCTCCTCGGTCGTCCCGCCGGCTTTTGCCCGCAGTTCGGCGATCGCCAGCAAGGCCTGCCCGTTCTTCGGGTCCTTGGCCAGCACCGCCTCGAAACGCTTCCTGGCTTCATCGGGCTTCTTGTCCGCGAGATCCAGATTGGCGAGGTTGGCGGCGGCGGGAAAATAAGCCGGGTTGAGCGCCAGCGCCCGCTCGAAACTCTGCCGCGCGGCGGGGAAGTCGCGCTTGCCGAGCAGTGCGGTTCCGCGCAGATTATGCGTCAGGGGATTGTCCGGTTGCTTCTTCTCAAGCCCCCCGATGGCCTTCAATGCCTGATCGAACTGGCGCTTCTGCAGATGAGCTGCGATCAGGGCCAGATCCGCCCGGTTGCCGGGGTCAGACGCGGCCACCAGTTCGAGGTCGCGGAAGGCGACCTCGCTGTCCCCTTTGGCGAGGTTGGCCATGGCCAGTGAAGTACGCTTGCCCGGATCCTTCGGATCGAGCGCGCTGGCCTTGGCAAAATAGATTCCTGCCTGGTCGACCTGGCCGTTCTGCATGAACACCTGGCCGGCCAGCGCCAGCATGTTGGGATCCTTGTCGATCTTGTCGAGCACCGGCTCCAGGATGTCGAGTGCCTTGCCCGGCTGGGCATTGCGCAGATAACTGGCAATCAGGGCGCGACGGGCGAGACCCAGTGGCGGCGTCCCCGGCAGAGCTTTCAGCAGGTAGGCCTCGGCCTGCGGATAGGCTCGCAGTTCGTATTCGATGAGACCCGCGAGTTGCAGGCCCAGGGGGTTGTTCGGCATCGACTTCAGCATCAGGAGAATGGCATCCCGCGCGGCCAGGAAATTCTTGCGTTGATACGCCAGCATCGCCGTCAGGTAATGCATCTGCGGATGCTGGGCAGCGATTTCCTTCATCACCGCGAGTTGTTTGTCAGCCTCGTCCAGCTTGCCCTCGGCCACCAGCTGCCGGATGATTGCCGAATGCGCCGCGAGATGGTCCGGTCTGATTTCCAGGACCTTGCGATAGCACACCATGGCCCCCGCAGCGTCTCCCTGCATGGCCAGGAGATCGCCCTTGAGCTGCCAGGCATCTTGCAGTCTGGGCGAGGTTTCGAGACCCCGGTCGAGCAGGGCCACGGCCCCCGCCAGGTCGCCCTGGCTCGCTTTCAGCCGTGCCTCGCCAATCAGTGCCGGCGCATAACCCGGCTGCGCCGCCAGCGACGCCGCATATGCGGCCTGCGCCTGCTCCGGTTTGCCCTGCATCAGGTAGGCCTGGCCAATCGAGGCCTGCAGGCTGGCCTTTGCCTCTGCGGTCGTGAGCGTCGCTTGGGCAAGGTCATTGGTCACTTTCCCGGGCTGGCCCAGCATCAGCTGGATACGTGCCAAAAGCGGAATCACCTCGTCGTCGGAATACTTCAGATCCTGTGCCTTTCGGATCTCGACTTCGGCGCCGGTCGGGTCTCCCCCTTCGAACAAGGCCCGGGCGAGCAGAAAACGCGCCTCGGCAAGTTGCGGCTCCTGCTGCAGGGCGTTCTTCAGCTGGATGACCGCCGTCTTGTGATCATTCTTCAGCAGTGATTCCTTCGCCGAGTTCAGAATCGTGGTCGAGTTCTCGGCGCCGCAACCGACGAGAAGAAGGGCTGCCAGTAATGCCGAAACGGTCGCCTTGCGCAGTACGTGCATTGGGGTGCGAGTAGTCATTGGATCCCTTGCGAATCGAGGAAAGGGTTTCGAAGAGGTTTCGAAGAGGTTTCGAGGAAAGACATTCCTTCAATTTTGCTGCAACTTTACTTCAGTCCGAAGCGGTGCATCATATCGTACAGGGTCGGGCGGCTGACCCCGAGCAGTTCTGCGGCCCTGACGACGTTGCCGTCGGCGCGCGCCAGGGCAGTGATGATCACTCGCCTTTCTGCATCATCCCGGGCATGCCGCAGGTCGAGCGCTGCCGGATCACACGGTACGCCCCCGAGCGACCCGATATCCTCGGCCGTGATCTGGTTGCCATCGGCCATGATCACCGCCCGCTTGATGCAGTTTTCCAGTTCGCGCACGTTGCCCGGCCAGGCGTGGGCTTCCACCACCCGCAGGGCATCCTCGCGAAGCGTCATGCTGCCGCGATTGTTCTCGGCGGCAAAACGCCGGACGAAGGCATGCGCGAGCAGAGACGCATCGCCGAGGCGGGCCCGCAGCGGCGGGATGTCGATGACGATTTCAGCCAGGCGGTAGAACAGATCCTCGCGGAAATGTCCGCTGCTGATGAGATTCTTCAGGTTCTGGTGGGTGGCGCAGACGATGCGCACATTGACCGTGATCTCCTGCCGCCCACCGATCCGTTCAATCACCCGCTCCTGCAGAAAACGGAGCAGCTTGGCCTGCAGGGCATGCGGCAGGTCGCCGATCTCGTCGAGCATCAGGGTGCCGTTGTGAGCGGTTTCGATCTTGCCCGGCGTCGTCTTTGCGGCGCCGGTGAAAGCGCCCTTCTCGTATCCGAAGAGCTCGCTTTCGAGCAGATTGTCCGGGATTGCCGCACAGTTGATGGCCACGAATCGCTCACGGCGCCGCGGCGACGCCTGATGCACGCCGCGCGCCAGCAGTTCCTTGCCGGTGCCGCTTTCACCGAGCAGCAACACCGTCGCGTCGGTCACGGCCACCCGCTCGATCGTACGGCACACCCGCAGCAGCTCCGGGTCGCGCGTAATCAGGCCGGACAGCACATCCGGCTGCTGCATCGACTGCAGCCGTTCGTTCTCCTTTTGCAATTCATGAAGCCGGTAGGCGCGCTGGATGGTGAGGCCAAGCATGTCGATCTCGAAGGGCTTGGCAAAGAAATCATAAGCGCCGAGAGCGATGGCGCGCAGCGCGTTGGCGCGGTCGTTCTGGCCGGTGAGAACGATGATCTTGGTATCGGGTGCCAGCGTCAGGATCTCTTCGAGCAGTTTGAAACCCTCGGAGACCGAATCGGCGTCGGGCGGCAAACCCAGATCCATGGTCACCACCGGCGGCTGGTGGCGACGCACCAGTTGCAGGGCGCTTTCACGATCGTCGGCAGTCAGGGCTTCGTACTGGTCAAAAGCCCAGCGAATCTGCTTCTGCAGCGCCCGATCGTCCTCGACGATGAGCAGCGGTGGCAACTTTTCGGAACTCACGCAGTACCCTTCAATAAGTCAGTGGACTTCATCCCGGACCCCGGGTCGAACAGTGGCAGCAACAGTTCGACCTGCGTTCCGACATCGAGCGCGCTATCGACCGACAGCTTGCCCCCCAGCTCATGAACATACTGGAAGCTCTCGTAGGCGCCGATGCCCATGCCGGTCGGCTTGGTCGTCTGAAAAGGCTTGAACAGGCGCTCGCGAACAAACTCCGGGCTCATCCCGTGCCCGCTATCTCCTACCTCGACCAGCACATTGGCCCCTTCGCGGGCCAGTCTGACCCACACGCGGCCGCCTTGTTCCGTCGCCTCAATCGCATTCTGCACCAGATGGCCGATCACGCGCTCGATCCGGTCTTCATGTCCGCGGGCAACCAGCCTTTCTTCGATATTCAATTCGATGTCTCTCCCCTGGCCGGACTTGGCGGTCTGAATCCGCCGTACCACATCCGTGAGGTCAATGCCGCGTGGACTATCGAGCGGGGTCGCGCCTTCGCGCAGTTGCAGCATCAGCTGACGCATCCGTTCGACCGAATGCTCGACAGTCATCAGCATGTCTTTCTGGAACTCGGGGTTGTCACGATGGCGCTCGGCATTCTTGAGCATCAGCGACAGTTGGGCAATGATGTTCTTGAGGTCATGGACGACAAAAGCCGACATCCGGTTGAACGAATCGAACTTGCGCACCTCGAGCAGGGCTTCGCTGGCCTGCATCTGGCCCAGGAAGGCACCAGCCTGCCGCGCGGCGGTCTTGAGCAGATCGTTGACCTCCCAATTGACGTCGATTCTGGCCCGCGCGGTGGAGAGAACAACAAAGGCGATCAGTTCATTACCCGTCGTCAGCGGGACCACCAGCCACGCGTTCGGGACCTCGACCAGCCAGGACGGCAGGAGCAGGCCGTCGTAACGACGTGGCAGCGAGCGATATTCTTCGAGGTTGATCACCCAACCGCTCTCCAGCAGAAAATGGCATAAGGCGCTGTCGGCATCTTCGGTCGCCGGCGAAGCGGGCATGTTCCAGCAGGCCGCCTGCGCGAAGAAGCGACCCGAGGGCTCCTTCAGCCACAGCGCGCCGCTCGGACTCTCGACCATGTCGGCGAGACCACGCACGACATGCCGTCCCATGTCGGTGAAGCCGCCCTGTGCCGAAAGGGTCTGCGTGAAGCGTAACCACTCCTCACGATAATCGTAGCGGTAACTGAAGAAGTGCTTGCCGACCTGTACCCTCAACCTGGCCCGCATCGAACCCGAAATGGTCAGCGCGGCAAGGAACAGCAGGGCCGCAAAAAGCAGCGCCATCTGCAGCGCGCGCCCCCATTCGCCCCCGAAGAAGCGAACGTAGTAACCGGCAGCGGCCATGAACAGGAGATAGAGACCGACCATCAGCAGGGTTGCCGACTGCATGACCGCGCGCTGCGACATGACCAGCCGGCGCTTCCAGTCATGACTGCGAATGGCCGACAAGGCAACCAGCGGCAGACCCAGGGCATGCGCAAAACCGCGAATGCTGAAAGCGTCCGGATCAACCCGGTTGAACAGCAAGGCGTCCGAAAAGAGGTAAAGGTCGAACAGGAAAAGGCCCCCGAGCCCCAGGCACAGCGGCTTGATGCTCCAGCGGAAGTCGGGCGACACCGTACGGAACAGGCGCTCGACGAGCATCAGACCGAAGACGCTCATCGCGAGCGAGGCAAACAGGCCCAGGCGTTGCGACAGCACCAGTTCGATGCCGAAGACGAGCGCGGTGTAGGTGGCGAGGCTGACCAGGCACAGCAGCAGCGCGACGACGCCCGGCCAGCCGAAACCTGCCAGCCGGTGCTCCGCTTCGCCGGCATCCGGTCTCATCAGGACGAGGAGGAAGAAATACCAGCCGCCGAAGCGCAGCACGTCGGCCAAGAGGTTGCCGGAGAGAAAGACGATCTGGCCGCTGAGGGCAAAGGCGAGGCCAAGCATTCCCCACAGCGAGCACAGGCTGATGGCAAGAAACATCGCGCGACTGCGCCCACCGGTCCGCCAGCCCGACGCAAGGTAGAGCGTCAGCAGGGCCGCGAGCACCCCCGCCAGTCCGTAACTCCAGGCCGTGACCATCCCCATCTGACTGTCCATCACGACCGCCTCCCCTGTCCCCCGTTCAGTCCGAGCTGCCGCAACCTCCTCACCGGGCACCCTTGCCGGTCAGGACGACGCCGACGGTCTGGAAAAGAATCACCATATCCAGGAAGAGGGAGTGGTTCTTGACGTAATAGAGATCGTACTGCAGCTTCTGGACCGAATCGTCGACCGTCGAGCCATAGTGGTAGGAGACCTGCGCCCAGCCGGTCAGGCCTGGCTTGACGCTGTGGCGGACGGCATAGAAAGGGATGTCGCGGGTCAGCTGGTCGACGAAATACGGGCGCTCGGGTCGGGGCCCGACCAGGCTCATATCGCCCGCAAAGACGTTGTACAACTGCGGCAATTCGTCGATGCGCAGCTTGCGCAGGATTCGCCCGACGCGCGTCACACGATCGTCGTCAAGGGTTGCCCAGCGCGGCTTGCCGTCCCCTTCGGCGTCGTTGCGCATGCTGCGAAACTTGATCACCTTGAACAGGCGGCCATCGAGGCCGACCCGTTCCTGCCGATAGAAGATCGAACAACCGTCTTCGAGCACGATCAGTAGCGCCGTCAGCAGCATGACCGGTGCCGCCAGCAGCAACAGGACGAGTGCGACGACGATGTCGAAGAGGCGCTTGACACTGCTGCGCCGCCAACTCTGGCGAAAGCCGTCACCAAAAATCAGCCAGCCGACCCGTAGCGAATCGAGACGGAGTTGCCCCAGGGCACGTTCGAAGTAGCTCGCGAGGTCGAGCACCTTGACTCCCGACAACTTGCAGTCGAGCAGTTCGCGAAGCGGCAGCGCACCGCCGCGACGCTCGCGAACGGCAACAATGATCTCATCGACATTGAGGGAGTGCGCGGTATCGGAGAGCGACATCTCCTGCGACAGGATGACCTGCGCCGGAACGACGATCTCGGTATCCGTGGAGCAGGGATAAAAGCCAACGATCTCGATTCCAGGATCCGACTTGCGCAGGACGCGACCGACGTTCTCCGCCTCCTCGCCGACACCGAAAACCAGTACCCGGTGACTCAGCAGCGAGCCCGAGTGGCCATGCGCCGAATGGACGCGACGCAACAGGGTGGCAAAAAGTGCAGCGAGACCCGAAAGAAGCATGAAGCTGCGATCGACTTCGGCCACTGACAGCAGGGCGAACACCGCATACGCGAGCGGAATGGCCAGATAAAGAGACAGGACTGCGCGCGCCCGTGTTTGCTCGGGGGTGCGGCTATGAACCCGTTGATAGATGCCCAGCCAGACGTTGAAGACGATCATGATCAACGTGAAGATAACCGCATAGAAAGCGACCTTCCCGATTTCGAGATGCGCCCCGCCGCCGATCCACATGGCGGCCAGGATCACACAAACTACCGGGAACATCAGGTCAACGGTAATCTGGGCAATAGTCTTCCGATGAAACCAATGATTGAACACCTTGATCACGATAGACCCCTTGCAAGCACAGACCTGAAAACTTCTCGTTGATATACGTAGCCCGGAGCTGCCCGAAAATCAGGACAAGCTCGGCAAACGTCACCAAACAAAGGTTATCACCGCAGACAGGTGGAGACCGTGAACTAATGCACAAGCAGCCAAGGACACCCGGCGAGGGGAACGTATCGCCTTTGCCGATAACTGTGTCTGCTTTGGGTAACAAACATAACCATCTAATTGCATTAGATATTTTATGGACGCTCGTTTTTCTTTATGCCGGCATTATACACTGTGCGGAATTTCTCGGGGTATTTTGGCGGAGGCTGGCGATGCCTTCAACAGGACTTCGGGTACTCGTCGAGCGACCAGTAGGGAATAGCATAGCAGCAAGTGAAAGAGGAAGGCAGCCCTCGGCATGTCGAGCAGACTGGAGAACACGCCGACCACTGCGCAAGCCAGCAAGGCCGCCAGAAGATACGGCGAGAGCGCGTGCTCGGCAGCCGGCCCGCGCAACAGACGGGCCATGGCCATGACCAGCAGCGCGATGAGCAGCGACAGTCCGATCGCCCCCTGATCGATCAGCGTCTCGAGGAAGAGGCTGTCGACGTGCCAGGGCACGAAATAATGGCGACCGGCAAAAAACCATTGCGACAGGCCGTCGGCAAAACCACCGTTGGCCAGCATTTGTCGGCCAAGGGCGTCGACCACGCGCAAATTGTCGATATCGATGAAGTCGACGGACCCGAGCAAATGCAACTGGAAAAAGACGGGTACCGGCCAGCCGCTGCGTAGTCCATCGCCGGCATCCAGCGACAGCGAGACCGACCGCCAGTCGGCATTCGCTACCGCATGCGTCGCCTGCACGCACGCAGCCGCATAGAGCAGATGCTGGTGACACAGGCCGACGGCGAATTTCGTCGGCTGTGGTGCCCGTGCGTCGAGGGTCACGGTATACGTGCCTGCGACCGGCCCCGGCAGGCGCTGCAGGAGTTCGAAAGCGCTGCGCGATCGCCCCGCCTGATGGCCGGCGAAGAGGCGCAAATGGCGCCCATCGGCGGCATCGATGAGCCGCAGGCGGCCGGGCATCTGGCGCCCCGGAACGGTCTGCGAATAGTCGGCCGGAAAGCGCCCAAGCCCCCTGCCGAACAGCCCCTCCGCCGGGCTGCGCAGCAGACTCAGGCCCTCGCGCCAGTGCGCCATGCGGCCGCCGAGATCGCGCTCGCCGACCGACAACCGGCTGCCCATGAAGTCACCGAAACCGACGACGGCGACGACCTCGATGGCGATCCCCAGCAGCAGCAGCCGGTTGCCCCACCACCGCCAGCCGGGCCCGGTCGAGGTCAACGCGGCGGCAGTGGCCCGGCGCGACGCCAGCAGCGCGCCAAGCACGATCAACGAAACGCCCAAACCGAGGTACAGACCGCGCGAAAAAGTGGTCAGACAGGCATAGCCGGCGACCATTGCGAGCAATGCCGCCAGCAGCCACCGCCATCGGCTGCGCGCCTGCACCACGGCGTGGACGGCAAAGGGAACGGTGAGGGCAAGAAAGGCATCGACCGCCGCTCCGCCGACGTGCATTTCCCAGAACCAGGCCGTGCTCCGATAGGGCGTCGAGAAATCGAGCAGGCCGGGGTAGCCGATCCGTTCGCCGACGATCGCCAGCGACACGCCGGCCAGCCCGCTCGCCAGGCCCGCCGCGAGGCAGCGGCCGGCGAGCCGCGGCCAACGCTCGACGAGGCCGCGCAAGGAGGGCAGGAGCAGCATGACGAAGAGCAGGCTCTTGCCCACCCGCAGGCTGTTGAGCGGCTCTTCATAACCCTGAAACCAGCCCAGCGGCAGCCCGCCGGCATCCAGCAGGCCGCGCGCGAGAGCGATCAGGGACCACCCCATCAGCAGCAACAGGCCGATTTCCTCCCGCCCGGGCGATCGCCGGACAGCGATCCCGGCGCCCGCATGAGCCGGCGGACGCCGGTTTCTGCCGAACGCCATGCGCGCATGGCTGCCCGCCACTGCACCGAGCACGACGAGATCGAACTCCTCGACGCCGATCCAGCCGGTCCATGCGGAAAAACCGGCGAATGGCAGGCAGGCGGGCAGGACGAACAGCCAGAGGAGCGGGCGCCAGTAGACCGCGACGCTCCAGATGACAAAAGCCACCGTCAACCCCACCGGCCAGAGCGGATGATTGAGCGCCAGGAAAATGCCCAGCGCCGCAGCGAGCAGCGCCAGGACGCCACCCACCGGTCTCATTGCGGAGTCCCGCCAAACCTGTTCGACGGAGCAGGATAGCCGCTGACAGGCCGCGACGTCATCGGCTCGATCGAATACTTTGCCGCTGGCGGAGCACGACCGGCGTCCTGACGCTATCATTGCCCGGCAGCGCGCAGACCGCAGGGTTGGTCGCCGACGTGGCTACTTTCACCGGCAGCACGTCAGGCAGCGAGTTGACCAATGCAAGCTCGACGGAGAGAGGTGATGAACGCAGGCTGGATCGTTTTTGGCATCTGTATGGTTTTCGTTCTCGCCGCGGCCATTCCGCTGCTCAGGGACCGCGGTTCGGACAAGGAGCCGCCGCTGCCGCGCCGGGAAACCTTGCGCGACTGGCGAAACGGAGAATAGACGGAGAATACAGGCGTCTTACCGACGGCCGGGTTCCGCTCCGGCAGCACAGGCTGCGCGCAATTCATCGCGGATCAGGGTCAGCACTTCCGGCTGCTCGCCGTGTTGCTGGACAGCCAGCGCCGGCAGGGCGGGCCAGCCGGGATCGAGCCAGTCCACCCCGGCAAAGCGCCGGCTGCCGTCGTAACGCGGAATGACGTGGAAATGGACCTGATGATCGACCATCATCAGCATCAGGTAGTTGATCGCGTCGTAGCCGGACAGCGCCGCGAGCGCGGCTTCGAGGCTCGTCACCAGTTCGGCGAGTTCGGCCATTTCCGCCGCCGTCACCTGCGAAAAGCGGGCGGCGTAACGGTTCAGCGAGAGAATGCCGCAGCCGAGGGTCGCCTGGGCAGGCCTGACCGACCACGACCAGGCAGGCGTTTTCGCGACCAGCAACTCGTCCACCCGAAACTTTGCGCGAAATTCGCCCAGCAGCTGCGCTTCGTCCATCGTCATTCTCCCACGGTCAGAAAAGAAGGCCACAGTAACAGAAGACGTTTCACCGGTCACCCTGCGCAGGGATCGTCGCCGCCGCCGGTATGTGGCAGACTGGCACGCGTGCCCACGCTCGCAGCCCGCACAATGCCCAGCACAGCCAGGCCGACCATAGCGTATGGCTGAGGTAGTGCGCTCCGCGCGCCAACTGTGCCCAGCCGAACAGGCTCCCCACCAGGAGCACGGCGGCGAGGCTAGCGCGGGCCAACAGCGGCCGATGCTCCCGCCACAGGAAGTAGATGCCGAAGAAGACAAATGCGGCGACGGCATGGCCCGACGGAAAGCAATGCCCTGACCCGCCATCCGGCACGCCGATTTGCCAGTGCGACACGTAGCGCGCGACGCCGCCAAACTCGGCCAGATCCCACGGGCAACTCGTCCTGCTGACCAGCTTGAGCGAAGGAACCAGCAGGCCACTGGCCAGCATCACCCCGATCCAGTGCCAGCGCTCGCCTCGCGTCGGCCCCGACAGCAACGGGTGCAAGGCGTCCACCACGAGCAGACCCAGCACCCCCCAGGCCAGGAGACGACCGCCATCATGCAACAGGCTGTGGGTGAGCCAGGCGTCCCGCCATGCGAAGCCGGTACCAGTGCCATACCAGTGTGCCAGCGCCAGATCGCCACCGCTGGCGTCCCAGAGCAGGAGTCCAGCCAGCGCAACCAGGGTCACAGGCCAATCGAAGCGGCCGCTCGGGCTCATCTGCGCGCCACCGCCCCTCCCCCATGGCAGCCGTTCAGCAGATCCCACTCGGGCTCGTACAAGGCCGTGCTTACATCGAGCAGGCCGAGCAGCGTGTGAAACAGGTGATCGTGGCTCGCGGGCCTCGCGGCGCGGCGCTGCAGGCAGTCCTCATCGATCCCCCGGTTGGCGCGCAGCCCGTCCGAGAACCACATCAGCATCGGTACGGTTTTCTGTTCCGCCGGTGCGATCGCATACGGCATGCCGTGCAGGAAGACGTTGTTCTCGCCCAATGATTCGCCGTGGTCAGAGACATAGATCAGTGCCGAGTCGACCTGGTCGGCCTGCGCCTGCAGCCTGGCAATCAGGGTGGCGAGCACATGGTCGGTGTAGAGCAGCGCGTTGTCGAAGGCGTTCTCGATCTGCTCGCGGGAACAGTGATCGAGATCGTCGTCTGCACAGGCCGGCAGGAAGCGCGCGAACTCGGGCGGATAGCGGCGATAGTAGGATGGGCCATGGTTGCCCATCTGGTGGAGCACCAGCACCTGGGTGCCGCTGGCGCTGGCCAGCCGTTCATCGAGGCCATGCAGTAGTCCGGCGTCGAAGCAGCGCCCGTCGGCGCACAGCCCCTGAACGTTCAGTGAGGCCACCAAGTCCTGAGCCAGGCCGTCGCAGACCCCCTTGCAGCCCGACTGGTTGTCACGCCAGTGTACGCCCACGCCGGCGCGCGCCAGGACATGCAGCAGGGATTCGCTGCCGCGAATCCGCGCCTCGTCGTAATCGTGCCGGCCGACCGGTGCGAACATGCACGGCAGCGACACCTCGGTACTGGTGCCGCAACTCGTGGTCCTGGCGAAATTGATCACCGGCAGGCTGGCGAGTTGTGGCGTCGTCTGCCGCGCATACCCGCTGAGCCCCCAGTTGGCCGCCCGCGCCGTTTCGCCCACTACCAGCACGACGACCAGCGGCTTGCTGCGGGTCGTCCAGCCCGGACCAGGGGCGGCGTCGAGACCGATCGCCTGACGCGGCAGCGCAGCCCCACGCGCATCGGTCACCATCACGCTGGCCAGCGACCACAGGTAGTTGGCGGGCGTGATCAGGTAGCGCATTTCCTTGTGATTGCGCATCAGCGACGAAAAGGGTTTGAAAACGACCATCAGCATCGCTGCGGCCACGGCGGCGGCGGCGAGCAGCAGCCCCAGGCGAAAGCCGAGGGCCCACAGCGGCGGCCGCCGGACGATTTCCACCCGCCACAGCAGGAGCAAGGGCAAGACCGCGTAGAGCAGCAATTGTCGCAGCAGTGGCCCGGAAAACAGCTCGCGAACCTCGCCGAAGTCGGTGTGCAGGACATTGCGCAGCATCGACGGATCAAGATAAATACCGTAGGTCTGCATGAAGTGCGAAGCGAGGACCGTGCTCACGATGAGCAGGGCCAGCGCCGGCTTGACCGTCCAGCGGTTAAGCAGCAGCGCCAGCAGGAAGAAATGGACCGCCACCAGCAGAACCCCCAGGGTGACCGAAAAACCCCAGGTCTGGACCGCGGACCCACTGCGCGCCTCGATTGCCGCAGCGAAGAATGCCCGGTTGGCCGTCAGCGCCCAGAAAACGCTGGCCGCCAGCAGCAATTGCTCGACGCTTGCCGGGACAGTGAAACGCTCGTTGCGGGCGGCGCTATCGCTGCGTGGCGCCGATGGGAAGGAAGATCGGTTCATGGCAATCATCGTGCCCCCGGCGACTTAAGCGATCCTGAAGCGCTTTGTTCGATCCGGTCGCCCGTGCGCACGGCGGCGGCCGGCGCCTGCTCAAGATGGCGTGCAGCCGGGCCACGAAATTACGGCGCGGTCAGCGACGATGCGACGATCCCTAAAGATCCGCCGGCCTTGACAATGGCGGTGGAGGGTCAGCGCTGCCGACGCAGCGCGAGGCTCAGTCCCGACGCGCCGATGATCAGCATGCCGAAGATCGCCGGCAGATCGGGCAGTTGGTCGAAGATCAGCCAGCCGAGCAGGGCCGCCCAGACGAGTTGAACGTAGAGCAGCGGCGAGAGCAGCGATGCCGGCGTTTCGGCGAAAGCGCGGATGAGCAGAAAGTGCCCGAGGCCGCCATAGATCCCCAGCGAGACGACCAGCAGGCCCTGGCCGACGGTCGGCAGGCGACCGTCCCAGAAGATCGGCACGGCCGGCGACATGACCAGGGTGCCGAAGAGCGCGGTGTGAAACAGCAGCCGCAGCGGCGGCTCGCTGGCAACCAGCTTGCGCGTCAGGATCTGGTAGGCGGCGTAGCACAGCGCCGCCGCCAGCGCACAGGCGACGCCGACAGCGGCCAGCGAACCCCCAGGGCGCGCGATCAGGAGCACGCCGGCAAAACCGGCGACGGTCGCGAACCAGGTCCGCCGACCCACCTGCTCGCCGAGCAAGGGACCGGCCAAGAGCGCGACCAGCAAGGGTGCGACGAAGATCAGCGCCGTCGTCTCGGCGAGCGGCAGGGCGTACAGCGCGAATTGCCCGAGCAGGGTGACGCCGGCCAGGGTGACGCCGCGCAGGGCCATCAGCCACGGTCGACCGGTGGCGACCAGGTGGCGACCCTGGCGCGGCAGGACCGTCGCCACCATGATCAGGAGATGCACGAGATAGCGCGCCCAGACCAGCAGCGGTACGGCGAGGAAAGCGCTCAGGTGCTTCGCCGTCGCGTCGAGCGCCGAGAAAAGGAACAGCGCACCGAGGCACAGCAGCACCCCGCGCAGACGCAGCGAGGCCGGCGGCTGGCTAGAAGGCACGCGCCAGCCAGCGGTTGAGGCAGGCGCGCGCGCTGTCGATCAGTTCGCCGGCGGCCAGTCCGACCGGACCACAGCCGGCGGCGACGAGTTCGTCGGCGGCCATGCCGTGCAGGTGAACCGCCGCGAGCAATGCTTCGAGCGCCGGCCACCCCTGTGCCAGCAGCGCGATGACGAAGCCGCTGAGGACGTCGCCGGTGCCGGCGGTCGCCAGGCCAGGATTGCCGGTGGTATTGACGAAGCAGCGCCCGTCGGGCGTCGCGACGACGCTGCCGCAACCCTTGAGGAGCACCACGGCCTGGTAACGCGCTGCCAGCTGCTGCGCCGCGGCAGCGCGATCGGCCTGGACCTGCGCGGTATCGATGCCGAGCAGACGGGCCGCCTCGGTCGGATGCGGCGTCAGCAGGGTCGCTGCCCGACGGCTGCCGCGTTCGGCGACGGCCTGCTGCAGGCGGGGGTCGCCGGCCATCGAGTTGAGCGCGTCGGCATCGAGCAGCAAGGGGATGTCGAGCGCGCACGAGCGCTCGAGCAGCACGCGGGCTTCGTCGCTGCCGCCCATTCCCGGCCCACAGGCGAGCGCACCGAGACCGGCGGCGAGCAGTGCATCGGGTTGACGCAGCATCAGTTCCGGTTGCAGGAGGTCGATCGTCGGCGCCTGGCGGTCGAGCAGGCCGAGGTAGACGCGGCCGCTCCCGAGCCGCAACGCGGCGCGTCCAGCCAGGAAGACGGCGCCGACCATGCTGCTCGCGCCACCGAGAATGCCGGCGCTGCCGTGCGTGCCCTTGTGGCTGTTGCGGTTGCGCGGACGCAGACAGGCAACGAAGAGGTCGCGACCGATGGTCCGCGCAGCCGGTGCGAGCAGCATCTCGGCATCGAGGTCGAGCGCGGCCACCGAGATCGCGCCGCAGTAATCCGGACCATCGCCGGTGTACAGGCCGGGCTTGCCGGCGATGAAGGTGATCGTGTGACTGGCGCGGATGCTCTCGCCGCGAAGATTGCCGGTGTCAGCGTCGAGGCCACTCGGACAGTCGAGGGCGAGCAGCGGACAACGGTCGCGGGCGGCGAGCGCATTGGTGGCCAGCACGAGTTCGCCATAGGGGCCGCTGAGCGGACGCTGCAGACCGATGCCGAAGAGACCGTCGACGATCAGCGCCCAGCGCGGTCCCGACGGGACACGATCGACGACGCTGCCGCCCTCGTCGATGAAACGCCGATAAGCGGCGGCAGCGTCCCTCGGCAGACGACCGGCGTCGCCGAGGAAAACGACACTGACCGCAAAGCGCCGCTGGCGCAGCAGGCGAGCGGCGACGAAGGCATCGCCGCCATTGTTGCCCGGACCGGCAAGGATCAGCAGCGACGCGTCACGCCGGCTCAGCGAACACGCGAGGTCGGCGGCGGCCAGACCGGCGCGTTGCATCAAAGGCTGCTCGGCGGCCAGCGTCTCGATGCGGCGCAGTTCGGCCGCGCGATAAAGCGGTTCTGATCGATGGTCGGTCTGCATGGTCGCTTCCTTCGCTGAATGAGTCGAAAATCTGCCGCCCGGCAAGCCCCGTCTGGCAGTCGATGCCGGCGGTCGCGGCGACCTCGCCGCCCTCTTCAGGGGACCTCCCGTGCCGATTCTAGCCCAGTCGGGGGCTGGCGGTCAGCCTTGCGGCCGGCGAAGCGGCGAAGCAGTATTTGGCCGGTCGTCCCGGCCGGCTCGGCTATAATCCTGCGTTCTTTCTTCACCGCCCCTGCAGCCCGCCATGGCCGACATCCTCTTCCTCCGCGGTGCCCCCGCCTTTTCGTCTTTCCGCCTGCAGGGCCTGCAGCAACGCCTGGCGAATGGTCTGCCGGGGGTGCGCCTCAGTACCGCCGAGTACTGGCACTTCGTCGCCCTCTATTCGCCGCTCGCCGAAGGCGAGCGGCGAATGCTCGCAACCCTGCTCGAAGAACGACCGGTCGACGGCCATGTCAGCGGCGATCTGTTCCTCGTCACGCCACGCATCGGGACCATCTCGCCGTGGTCGTCGAAAGCGACCGACATCGCCCACAACAGCGGCCTGCAGGCGATCGAGCGGATCGAGCGCGGCATCGCCTACCGCATCGACGGCGGCCGCCGCAAGCTCCTGCCGGCAACCCGGGAAGGCGTCGCCGCCCTGCTCCATGATCGCATGCTGGAAACCGTCCTCGACGACTTCGCGCAGACCAGCGACCTCTTTCGCCACGTCGCGCCGCAGCCGCTCACCCTGATCGACCTCCTGGCCGGCGGCCGGGACGCTCTCGTTGAAGCCAACGCGCGGCTCGGCCTCGCGCTGTCGGACGACGAACTCGATTACCTGGTCGAGATCTTTCTCGCCGCCCGGCGAAATCCGACCGATGTCGAGCTGACGATGTTCGCGCAGGCCAATTCCGAACACTGTCGTCACAAAATCTTCAACGCCTCCTGGGTCCTCGACGGCGAGAGGCGCAACGAAACGCTGTTCGGCATGATCCGCGAAACGCACGCCGCGCACCCGGCCGGGACCGTCGTCGCCTATGCCGACAATTCCTCGATCATCGAGGGCGCCGAAGTGCCGCGCTTTTACCCCGGCGCCGATGGCCAGTATGCCTACCGGGACGAACCGACGCACATCCTGGCCAAGGTCGAAACGCACAACCATCCGACCGCCATCTCGCCTTTCCCGGGAGCGGCCACCGGCGCCGGCGGCGAGATCCGTGATGAAGGCGCGACCGGTCGCGGCTCGAAGCCGAAAGCCGGACTGTGCGGTTTTTCGGTCTCCAACCTCGACATTCCGGCCGCCCGACAGCCCTGGGAGCGCCCCACCACCCCCTACGGCCGCCCGGCGCGCATCGCTTCGCCGCTGTCGATCATGCTCGAAGGACCGATCGGCGCGGCTGCCTTCAACAACGAGTTCGGCCGCCCGAATCTCGCAGGTTATTTCCGCACCTACGAGCAGTTCACCGGCGACGGCGCCGACCGGCTCGTGCGTGGCTATCACAAACCGATCATGCTCGCCGGCGGCGTCGGCAACATCGCCGCCAGCCAGTCCTTCAAGGCCGGGACGCTGGCGCCGGGAACGCTGCTCGTGCAGATCGGCGGCCCGGGAATGCTGATCGGCCTCGGCGGCGGCGCCGCAAGCTCGATGGCCACCGGCAGCAACAGTGCGGATCTCGACTTCGCTTCGGTGCAGCGCGGCAACCCCGAGATCCAGCGCCGCGCCCAGGAAGTCATCGACCGTTGCTGGCAGATGGGCGCCCCCGCGGGCGACGGCGCCGCCCGCGGCGACGGCAATCCGATCCTCTCGGTGCATGACGTCGGTGCCGGCGGCATCTCGAATGCCCTGCCCGAACTCGCGCACGGTGCCGGCAGCGGCGCGCACTTCGAACTGCGCGCGGTGCCGAGCGAGGAAACCGGCATGTCGCCGGCCGAGATCTGGTGCAACGAAGCGCAGGAACGCTACGTGCTGGCGATTGCGCCCGACCGCCTGGACGAATTCGCGGCCATCTGCGCGCGCGAACGCTGCCCGTTCGCCGTCGTCGGCGTCACCACCGCCGAGCGCCGGCTGCGGGTCAGCGACCGTCATTTCGCCAACCAGCCGGTCGATCTCGACCTCGACGCGCTGCTCGGCCGCCCACCGCGCATGACCCGCACGGCGACCCGTCTGCCGCCGCGACCGCTACCCTTCGACGCGACTTCGGTCGACCTCAAGGAAGCCGCTTACCGCGTCCTGCGGCTGCCGGCGGTGGCCGACAAAACTTTCCTGATCAGCATCGGCGACCGCACCGTCGGTGGCCTGACCGCGCGCGACCAGATGGTCGGCCCCTGGCAGGTACCCTGCGCCGACGTCGCGGTGACCCTGATGGCGTTTCATGGCTACCTCGGAGAGGCCTTCGCGGTCGGCGAACGCGCGCCGCTGGCGGTGCTCGACGCGCCGGCGTCCGGCCGCATCGCCGTCGGCGAAGCGCTGACCAACCTCGTCGCGGCCGACATCGCGACCCTCGGCGAGGTCAAGCTGTCGGCCAACTGGATGGCTGCCGCCGGTTCCCCCGGCGAGGATGCGTGTCTTTTCGACACCGTGCGCGCGGTATCCGACTTCTGCCAGACGATTGGCGTCGCCATCCCGGTCGGCAAGGATTCGCTGTCGATGCGCACCCTTTGGCAGGACGGCGCCGGTGACCAGAAAGCGGTGGTTTCGCCGCTGTCACTGATCGTCACCGGTTTCGCGCGCGTCCAGGATGCGCGGCGGACACTGACGCCGCAACTGGTGCTCGATGCCGGCGAAAGCGACCTCCTGCTGATCGACCTCGGTGGCGGCCGCAATCGCCTCGGTGGCTCGGCGCTGGCCCAGGTGTATGCGGCAACCGGCAACGACGTCCCCGATGTCGACGATCCGGCGCGCCTGGTGGCCTTCTTCGGCGCCATCCGCCAGCTCGCTGCCGACGATCTGCTGCTCGCTTATCACGACCGCGCCGACGGCGGGCTGTTCGCAAGCGTCTGCGAAATGGCTTTTGCCGCCCACTGCGGCGTGTCGATCGACACCGACGGTCTCTGCTACGACCCGCTCGCCAATGACGTCGACGGCAACGAGAAACGCCCCGACCTGATGCGCGGCCGTTCGTTCGAAATGCTCATGCGCGCGCTGTTCTGCGAGGAACTCGGCGCCGTCGTGCAGATTCGCCGCAGCGACCGCAGCCGGGTGATGACCGTCCTGCGCGCCGCCGGACTCGGCGCCTGCGCGCAGTTCATCGGGGCGCCCAACCCCTGGGACCAGATCCGCATCATCCGCAACGCCCGCGCGGCGTTCAGTGAAAAGCGCATCGATCTGCAACGCGCCTGGTCGGAAACCAGCTTCCAGCTGCAGCGACTGCGCGACCACCCGGAATGTGCCGAACAGGAATACGACCGCATCCTCGATGCCGGCGACCCGGGCCTGTCGGTCAGCCTGAGCTTCGATCCGGCCGACGATGTCGCGGCGCCGTTCATCAACTGCGGTGCCCGGCCACGCATGGCGATCCTGCGCGAACAGGGGGTCAACGGACAGGTCGAAATGGCGGCGGCTTTCGAGCGCGCCGGTTTTGCCGCCATCGACGTGCACATGAGCGACATTCTCGCCGGCCGCGTCGACCTCGCCGATTTCAAGGGGGTCGTCGCCTGCGGCGGTTTTTCCTACGGCGACGTGCTCGGCGCCGGCCAGGGCTGGGCCAATACCATCCTCTTCAATGAACGCGCGAGCGAAGGTTTCTCGGCCTTCTTCGCGCGCCCCGACACCTTTGCCCTCGGCGTCTGCAACGGCTGCCAGATGATGAGCGTGCTCAAGGACATGATCCCCGGCGCCGAGGCCTGGCCGCGTTTCGAGCGCAACCGCGTCGAGCAGTTCGAAGCCCGTTTTTCGCTCGTCGAACTGCCCCCTTCGCCGTCGATCCTGTTCGCCGGGATGACTGGCAGTCGGCTACCGGTGGTCGTTTCGCACGGCGAGGGACGCGCCGTTTTCGCCTCGCCCGAACAACAGGCCAGCGCCCTGGTGGCGATGCGCTACCTCGACCACAGCGGCCAGCCGACCGAACTCTACCCCTGCAACCCGAACGGTTCGCCGGCCGGCGTTACCGGCTTCACGACGGCTGACGGCCGTTTCTCGATCATGATGCCGCATCCCGAGCGGGTCTTCCGCAGCGTCCAGATGTCCTGGCACCCGGCCGACTGGCCGACGCGCGGCTGGCACGATTCCCCCTGGCTGCGGCTGTTCCGCAACGCGCGCCGCTGGGTCGGATAGGCGCGGCATAGGCGGCATAGGCGGTCGCGACCGCCGGCGGGGAAGCTTACTGGATCTTCGCCTTGGCACGCAGGTCGGTGACGAACTTCTGAATCTGTTCCTGTTGCAGGCGCTGGGCAATCTGCTGCTTGACCTGGTCGAAAGGCGGCGGCGTCAGCGGGCGGCTGTCCTCGAGCAGAATCACGTGATAACCGAAGTCGGTCCTGACCGGCGTTTCGGTGTACTTGCCCTTGCCGAGGCCCGTGACGGCATCGCCAAAGGGCTTGACGTAGCTCGCCGTGCTGCTCCAGCCGAGGTCACCGCCCTTGTCCCGCGAACCGGGATCCTTGGATTGCTTGGCCAGTTCATCGAACTTGGCTCCCTTCTTCAGGCTGGAGATGATCGTCCGGGCGTCGTCTTCCTTTTCGACCAGGATGTGGCGTACCTTGTACTCGGTGCTGCCCATCTGGCTTTTCATCCGGTCGTAGGCCGCCTTGACCTGCTCGTCGCTGATCGGATGCTTCTTGACGTAATCCTGGACGAAAGCCCGGATGAAGATTGCCTGCCGGGCCAGGTCGGCCTGTGCAGCGACGTTGGGTTTCTTGTCGAGCCCCATCTTCTTGGCTTCCTGGAGCAGCAGTTCACGACGGATCAGCTCTTCGCGCACCGCGTTCTTCAGTTCCGGGCTGTCCGGAGCGCCCTGGGCTTCCTGCTCGGCGACAAAAGCGTTGGCAACGGTCTGGGAAATGGGGACCCCGTTTACGGTGGCAACGGCCCCGCTGGCGGCTTTCTGGGCAGCCACCGGGAGCGAGATCAGCGTGCCGAGCAGCAGTGCGGTGGCCAGTTTGGAGAGTTTGAACATGTCTGATTTTCCTTCTGTTGGGATGGGTTTGGGTCAAGGGGAAAGCGGCGAAGCGTCTCTCCGGCGCCGATCGAAAAGGGGGCACGGCGGGAAACGGTGATGGGCTTCATCATCGGCGAAGACGGTAGACAGACGTCCGCCTGGGTCAGGAAGCAGCCGCAAGCGGCGATGAAGTCTCCGCCGGTGCCAGCGCCTGGATGCTCAGCGCGTGAATGCGGTTGCGCATCAGATCGCCGAGCGCGCCGTGCACCAGGCGGTGACGTACCAGCCGCGGCTGACCGGAAAAAACGGCGGCGACGATCAGCAGCTGATAGTGTCCGCCACCACCCGCGGCGCCGGCGTGGCCGGCGTGCAGCGCCGATTGGTCGAGGATTTCCAGGCGGCTCGGTGTGAGGACCGCGAGGCGCTCCGCAATCAGCGTGGCGACGTCTGCCGCAGCAGCGTTCGCCTCGCTCACGGCAACACTTTCTTGAACGGCTTGACGCTGACGCTGGCGTAAACGCCGGCGGCGACGTAGGGATCGGCGCTGGCCCAGGCGCGCGCGGCGGTCAGTGAAACAAACTCGGCGACAATCAGGCTGCCCGAAAAACCGGCCGGCCCCGGATCGGGAGAATCGATGGCAGGAAAGGGACCGGCCAGCAGCAGACGACCTTCATTCTGCAGCGCCTGCAGACGCTCGACGTGTGCCGGTCGGGAAGCCAGCCGGTCGACCAGCGAGTCCGGCCGATCTTCGCCGATGATGGCATAAAACATCATTTGTTCTCCTCGAGGTACTTCGACAGCAGCAGCCCCTGCGCGAGGACAAAGACCAGCATCAGCCCGATGCCGCCGAAGAGCTTGAAATTGACCCAGTCGTCAGTCGAGAAGTTGAGCGCGACGAACAGGTTGGCGCAACCCATGAAGACAAAGAAAGCGATCCATGACCAGTTGAGCTTCGTCCAGGCGACCTCGGGCAGTTCCATCTGTCCGGCGAGGAGGACCCGCATCAGGTTCTTCTTCAGGAACAGGGTAGCGCCGAGCAGGGCCGTGGCGAACGCCCAGTAGAGCACCGTCGGTTTCCACTTGATGAAGTTCTCGTCATGCAGATACAGGGTCAGGCCGCCGAAAACGGTGATGATCACCAGGCTGACCCAGAGCATGGTGTCGATCTTGCGGCCTCTGAACCATAGCCAGCCGATCTGCGCGAAAGTGGCGGCGATCGCCACCGCGGTCGCGACTTCAATGTCGAAGACCTTGTAGGCAATGAAGAAAAGGATGATCGGGAGAAGGTCGAAGAAGAACTTCATGGTAGCTACCGAGGACGAACCGCCCGATTATGGCCGATTTGACCGGCCGCTGTCCATGCCGGTTCGCTTCAAGAAGACCGCGACCGCCGACAGAGACGCCGCTCAGTTCCGGGGCGACACGCCTAGTCGACTTTCGTCCAGCCGACGTCGGGGTTGAAGCGGGTCATCCGGCTGGCCGCCGTTTCGGTGTTTCGTCCCAGGTTTTTCTGGTAGACCGTCCCGTCGTGGTTGACGATGAAGGTCATCACTCCCGAGACGCCATATTTGGCCGGATAGGCGAGAACGGCAAAACCGCCGATCAGCCGGCCATTGACCCGATAATCGTAGGCACCGCCGGGAGCAGCCGCACCCTGTGCGGAGAGCATCCGGTAACGATAGCCGTGATAAGCGATCGGCGGCCCGCCTGCTGCCCTGCTGCGATAGCCTTCGCGCGTCGCGGCGCCGATCAGCGGCCCCAGCGGGCTCGGCGGTGCATCGTCTGCCACCGGCCAGAAGAGGCCATCGCGTGCCCCCTCGCTGGAAATGAAGCGGCGCGCGTAATCGTTCGAACCATTGCCGTCGAGATCCCCTGCCGCGTACTCGCGCTGAGCATCGACGACCGCCAGCAGGGTCTGGATGGTGTCGAGTTCGTTGCGGCCGACGCGTCGGTTGACGATTTCCTCTCGCCCGGCAGCCGCATCGAAAACCCAGCGTTGGCCCTCTCGCCGCAGCGGCGCCGGGAAAGGCCAGTCGTCCTCGCCGACGATGACGATCGCCCGACCGTCGCTCAGCGGACTGATGCGGTGCTGGCGATCATAGGCGGCGAGAAATTTTTCCCAGTCCTTGCGGTCTGCCACCGCGTCGCCGCTCGCCAGCCAGTCACCTGCGGTCGGTCCGAGCACCGCCAGCAGCGCTTTCTCGTCCAGCCCACGAATGGCCGCAGCGAGCGCGCCGGCAGCCTCTTCGGGAGTGGCATAGGCTTGCTGCTGCAGGGCACCACGCGTCGCCGGCGCGGGCTGCGCGGCGGCCATCGCCGGCGCCGCAGCGATCAAACCGGCGATCGCGAGCGTCTTCATCATGCGCTGGAACTTCATCGTCTTCTTCTCCACTGAAAATGGGGAACGCTGCTGTCTAGCGACCACGACCACCGCCACGGCCACCACCACCGCCCAGGCCGGCGCCGCCGCCTCCCCGACTGCCACCGCCAAAGCTCGCGCCGCCGCGGCCCATGTCGGCCCGACTGGCGCTGCCGCGCTGGCTTGCCTGACGCGTCGAAGCACCGCTGCCGACGCCGGAGAAGCCGCCGCCGCCCGCCCGTTCACCCCTGCCGGCACCCCGCTGCTGCGCGCCGCCATCGAAACGATTGCCGGCTTCGGGCCGCCTGCCAGCGCCGTCAGCCCTCCCACGATCGGCGTTCTGCATGTGCTTGCCGACCTCGCCGCGATCCCGGCCCTGCCCCCCCGTGCGATCGCCCTCGCCGCGGCTGCCGAGGGCTTCCCGTGAGCGGTCATCGGCATCCCTGACGCGACTGTCGAGTTGATTGCGGTCCATTTCCTTGAGTTCCGAGCGGCCGGCGTCGGCGCGGCCACGAAACTGCTCGCGTGCCTGGGCCGCCTGCGCGTTACCGCCGCGGTTGTACTGACGGGCGACATTCTGATCCCGGTAAGCGACTCCCCGGCGGTGATCGACGTTGTGATGCCAGTTTTTGTTGCTGATATTGGTGCGATTGAACGAGTTGTAGCGATTGACGTTGACATCAACGCTACCGCGGCCCCATCCCCAGTTGCAGGCACCCCAGATGGCTGCGCCGACGATCACGCCGGTGGCAAAGACGAGGCCAGGCGGATAGACATAGGCCGGCGGGTAGACGTAATACGGCGGCGCCGGGTACCACCAGTTGCCGTACACCACGGCCGGGTTGTAGGTCGGGACGTACACCACCTCCGGCTTCGGCGATTCGACGACATAGATCTTCTGGCTGCCCTGCAGCTCGGTTCTGACGATCTGCTGTTCAGTCGTCTTCAGGTTGCCGGCAGCGTCGGCGCGCGCCCGCAGGCCCTGTACGCTGTCCATCACCTCCTGTTGCTGGGCCAGGAAAGCGTCGCCCAGCTTCTGCATCCAGTCGAGGTTGTCGCTCATCTGCTGCAGGACCTGCGGCACTGCGGTCAAGGACCTGACCGCCGGATCCCAGGACTGCTTGCTCATCGCAGTCTCCAGCGCCGTACCGCTGACCCGGGGATTGGCCTTCACCCAGCGCGCTGCCTCGACGACTTCGAGCGGATAGGTGGACGCCATCAGCACCTGCGCCAGAAGCGGATCCGGGTAGAGGGCGATCGGCGCCAGCAGGCGATCGAGATCCTGCTGCGAGAAGGTCTTGGCGAGCGGCCCGCCAGCGGCAGCGCCGGACGCCGGGGTCGCAGGCGAAGTCTGCGCGAGCGCCGGTGAGACGGCGAAAACGAGTGCCGTAAATAGCGCACCGAAGCGGGAAAATGTGGGTTCCATGGAGCACCCTCGGACACGAAAAAGGATTGATGAACGCCCCTGGCACGAGCCAGCCGCCTCAGGTTGCGGCCCAGGCCATCAGATCGCTCAGCATAGGCCCCCAGCCGCCCGCCTGACAAGCAGGTTCTGATCAATCAGCGCGCTCAGGCTCTGATTGATCGGCGCTCACTCGCGTGGGCGCTTGTCGATCACGCGCCGGGCCTTGCCGAGCGAGCGCTCGATGCCGCCGATGTCGACCATGCGCACCTCGGTCGAAATGCCGACAAACGACTTGATGTGGCGCTGCAGGGCATGCGCCACGTATTCCTTGTCGACCATCGACAGATAACGGTATTCACGCTTCAACTCGACATCGACGGCGACCGAGTCGAGGTGGCCATCGCGCCAGACTTCAATCAGATAATGCGGTGAGAGCTTGGGCTGCCGGAGGATCAGTTCCTCGATCTGCGACGGGAAGACGTTGACGCCGCGAATGATCAGCATGTCGTCCGAACGGCCGGTGATCTTGGCGATGCGCCGCATCGAGCGCGACGTCGGTGGCAGCAGGCAGGTGAGATCGCGGGTCCGGTAACGGATCATCGGCAGCGCTTCCTTGGACAGCGACGTAAAGACGAGTTCGCCGTGGCGGCCGTCGGGCAGCACGTCGCCGGTCGCCGGGTCGATCACCTCGGGATAGAAGTGGTCTTCCCAGATCACCGGCCCGTCCTTGCTTTCGATGCACTCGCTGGCGACCCCGGGGCCGATCACTTCCGACAGGCCGTAAAGGTCGATCGCGTCGATGCCGAAAGTGCCCTCGATCTCGCTGCGCATCTGCTGCGTCCAGGGCTCGGCGCCGAAGAGGCCGAGGCGCAGCCGGCTGGCCCTCGGGTCGAGGCCCTGGCGCTTGAATTCGTCCGCCAGATTGAGCATGTACGAGGGAGTGACCATGATGATGTCCGGATGGAAATCGGCGATCAGCTGAACCTGCTTCTCGGTCTGGCCGCCGGACATCGGGATCACCGTGCAGCCCAGCCGCTCGGCGCCGTAGTGGGCGCCGAGACCCCCGGTAAACAGGCCATAACCATAGCCGATGTGGACCATGTCGCCGCGTCGGCCACCGCCGGCGTGGAGCGACCGCGCCATCAGCTTCGCCCACATGTCGATGTCGTTCTGGGTGTAGCCGACGACGGTCGGCTTGCCGGTGGTGCCCGAGGACGCGTGCACCCGAACCACCTGCTCGCGCGGGACGGCGAACATCGCGAAGGGATAGCCCTGGCGCAGGTCGTCCTTGGTCGTGAAGGGAAATTTCTTCAGGTCGTCGAGGGTCTGCAGATCGTCGGGATGCACCCCGTGCGCATCGAACTTGTGCCGGTAATGCGCGACATGTTCGTAGGCGTGTCGCAGGGACCAGCGCAGACGTTCGATCTGCAGCGCGGAGATCTCGTCGCGACTGGCGGTCTCGATCGGTTCGTAGGCGGTGACACTGCTCTCTGCGACCATCTGGCTGATCTCCCTGCAAGGCAAAAGTCGTGACCCTATTACATGCACGGTCATCTTTCAAGCCTTGCCTGCGCACTGTCCATCTCGCGATTGGTGCAGGCGCGCCGATGAAGCCGCCGGCAGCGCCACCCGACCCCCTTGGTGAGTGGTCGCGAAGAACGTATAGTGAGCGATCTGTCAGCAGGAGAAGCGGAATCGTGCCGATGATCTCGCCAGCGCAAGGCCCAGGCCAGCCGAGGCAGCTGTAGTGGTGACCGAAGACGACCTGCCGCAAACGCTGGCCGGGGATGGCCTGATCCGCATGGCCGGCTTTCTGTCGCTGTTGATGCCAACCGGCGCCGATATCGGCTTTGGCGTCAAAGGACTCGATGGCCACTACCGGCTGGCCAACGCGGCGATGGAGCGACTCCTCGGCCGCGCGGGTGAAACGCTCGCCGGCAAGCCGGAGAGCGCTTTCCTGCCACCCGCGCTGAGCGACCGGCTGGCACGCTGCGACCAGGAGATCTTTGCCGGTTCGCCGGCCGCAGGCGCTGAAATCGAACTCGTCATCGAAGGCCGAAGCCACCCTTATCGCTGGCTCAAGTTTTCCGTCGTCGGACCCGACCAGCATCTGCAGGGGATTGCATCGCTCCTGCACGAACGCTCGACGCCGGTCGACGAAGTCGCCCTGCAGCAGACGCTCGACGATCTGCAATCGGCCAATCAGGAACTGCGGCGCGAGCTCGCCGTGCTCGAGCAGGCCGCCAGCACCGACAAGCTCACCGGCGCCTGGAACCGGCGACATCTCGAAGAGTGCGTACGCTTCGAGATCGATCGCCTCGACCGCTATCAACACCCGGTGAGCCTGCTCATCATCGATATCGATTACTTCAAGGTGATCAACGACCAGAAAGGCCATCAGGTCGGCGATCAGGTTCTGCGGGCGATGAGTCTCCTGCTCCAGAAATGGCTGCGCAGCGCCGACTCGCTGACGCGCTGGGGCGGCGAGGAATTCGTCGTGCTCTGCCCCAACACCCGGCGGTCGGCCGCCGCGGTGCTGGGCGAGCGGCTGCGCACCGAGATCGCTGCGCACATTTTCCCGGCAGCCCTCCAGCTCAGCGTCAGCATCGGGATCGCCGAATGCCGGCCGGGAGAACGCTGGGAAGAGTGGTTCGAGCGCGCCGACGAAGCGCTTTACCGGGCCAAGAACGGCGGCCGGAACCAGATCCGGCTCGCACCGGAAACAGACAGGGCGGTCAACGAAGACGGCTACGTGGTCGCCAATTTCGTCCAGCTGGTGTGGCACTCGGCTTACGAATGCGGCGACGAGCGCGTCGACCACGGTCATCGGCAGCTCTTCGCCAACACCAACGACCTCCTCTCGGCGATCCTTTCCGGGCAGAAAAGAACTGCCGTGGACGCCATCATCGACCACTTGCTGGCCGACGTACGGCAACATTTTCACGACGAAGAAGCGCTCATCGTTGCCGCCGGTTTCCCTGGCGCCAAAGCGCACGGCGCCCTCCATCGCCAACTCGTCAGTCAGGCCATCGCCCTGATCGACGACTACCGCGCCGGCCGGCAGGGCGTCGGTGACGTGTTCCAGTTTCTCGCCCATGACATCGTCGCGAAGCATCTGCTGGAAGAAGACCGCAGGTTCTTTTCCTTCCTGCGCCCCCCTGGGGTGGCCGTCGGCACGCGTGGCGAACAGCGATTGCGCGCAGGCCCGCCCTCACCAGACCAGCGGCTGGCTTCGCCAATCACTGGGGATTCCTCTTGAAGGCGCGGACCTGCGGCGACCGGCAGGCGACCGCCCCATGAAACCTCGCCCGGACCGGAAAGGAGCGCCATGAAACCTGACCTGCCTGCCCTGAACGCCGAGCTTTGCCTTGCCCTGAGCGAAGTGATGGGCAAGGAAACGACCTCTCCGGTCGATCCCGATGCGGCCAAAGCGATCGCCGGCGGGTCGATCTCGCGTGCGCTCCTCGTCCGGCACGGCAGCCGGCCTTACTTCGTGAAACTCAACGAAGGCAGTCGGGCCGACCTGTTCGCCGCCGAGGCCGACGGCCTGCGCGCCCTTGCGGCGTGCCCGACGCTGCGCGTGCCGCGCGTCTTCGGGCACGGCGTCGCCGGCGGCGAGGCCTTTCTGGTGCTCGAATACCTCACGCTACAGCCGCTGCGCGACCGCGCCCATGGCGTCGCCGCCGGGCACGCGCTGGCCACACTACACCGCATGCAGGGGGCGGAGTTTGGCTGGCCGCGCGACAACTTCATCGGCAGCACGCCGCAGCACAATACGGCGCAACGCACCTGGCCGCTGTTCTTCGCCCGTCAGCGGCTGCTGCCGCAGCTTCAGCTGGCGAAGGCGAACGGACAACCGGCCCGCCTGATCACCAGCGGCGAGCGCCTGGCGGGAAAACTCCCGGCGCTGTTCGTCGACCATCAGCCGCAGCCCAGCCTGCTGCATGGCGATCTCTGGTCGGGCAACGCGGCGATCGACGAAGCCGGGATGCTGACACTTTTCGATCCGGCGGTCCATTTCGGCGACCGTGAGGCCGACCTCGCGATGTGCGAGCTCTTCGGCGGCTTTCCCGACAGTTTCTACGCCGCTTACCGCGAGGCCTGGCCGCTCGATGACGGATTCGAGCAGCGCAAGACGGTTTACAACCTTTACCACGTGCTCAACCATCTCAACCTTTTTGGCGGGGGCTACCTGGGCCAGGCCGAGCGCATGATCACCCGGCTGCTGGCCGAGCTTGGCGGCTGAAGCCGCACTCCAGGCGGCATCCCAGATGCGTATCCATGCCCTCAGCCGCGAACAGGCGCTGGCCAGTCTGAACAGCTCTGCCAGCGGCCTCAGCCCCGGCGAAGCCGGGCGGCGGCTCGCCGAGTACGGGCCGAACCATCTCGAGGAGGTGGCGCGAGAACCCCTGCTGCTGCGCTTCGCGCGCGAGTTCACCCATTTTTTTGCCATCGTTCTCTGGTTCGCTGCCGCGCTGTCGTTCGTCGCTGAAACGTTCGATCCGGGCCAGGGGATGGCGCGACTCGGCATGGCCATCGTCGCTGTGATCCTGGTCAACGGCATCTTCTCGTTCTGGCAGGAATACCGGGCAGAGCGGGCGGTGGCCGCCCTGCGCGAGCTGCTGCCGCCGAAGGTCAAGGCGCTGCGCGACAGCGAACTGCTGGAAATCCTGGCCAGCGAAATTGTGCCGGGAGACATCCTCGTACTCGAAGAGGGCGACTGCATCCCCGCCGACTGCCGGATGATCGAAGCCTGCGGCATGCGCGTGAACCTCGCGACGGTGACCGGCGAATCGATCGCCAGGGCACGCGACGTCGAGCCCAGTGCCGAGGAGTCGCCCTTGCAGGCGAGGAACATCCTCCTCGCCGGCACCGCCGTCGTCTCCGGCCATGGCCGCGCGGTAGTCTACGCCACCGGCATGCGCACCGAGTTCGGCCGCATTGCCCACCTGACGCAGACCGCCGGCGAGAGCAGTTCGCCGCTGCAGCGCGAGATCGCTCGCCTGTCGCGCCTCGTCGCCTGCCTGGCGACAGGTATGGGGGTGACGCTGTTCCTGATCGGCCAGGCGATGGGACTGCCGACCTGGGAGAATCTCCTGTTCGCGATCGGCATCATCGTCGCCAACGTCCCGGAAGGACTGCTGCCGACGGTCACCCTGTCGCTGGCCATGGCAACGCAGCGGATGGCCAGGCGCAACGCGCTTGTACGCCACCTGCCGGCGGTCGAGGCACTCGGCTCGACAACGGTGATCTGCAGCGACAAGACCGGCACGCTGACGCAGAATCAGATGTCGGTCACGCAACTGTGGGTCGGCGGTATCTTGATGCCGCGCGCCGATCTCGCGACCCGCGCCCACGTCGTGCACGAGCACCGCGACCTCTTCGTCAATGCCGCCCTCTGCCACAACCTGAAGCAGGTCGACGAGGATGGCGAACAGACGCTGCGCGGCGACCCGATGGAAATGGCGCTGGCCGGGATCGGCCGCGAGATCGCCGGCGATCTCGCAGGCTTCGTGCGGGTCGACGAGATCGCTTTCGACAGCGACCGCAAACGCATGTCGGTCCTCTGCGAAACGCCTCAGGGTCGCATGCTCTACTGCAAGGGCGCCCCCGAGACCGTGTTTGCCGGTTGTCGCTGGATTCACCTTGATGCCGGCATCGCCGTGCTCGACCCGGCCGCCCTCACCCGCCTGCTCGCCGCCCAGGACCAGATGACCGGTGCCGGGCTGCGCGTTCTCGCCTTCGCGCACCGGTTGCTGGGCCCGCAAGAACGGCCCGCAGACGAACAGGAGATGACCCTCGCCGGCCTCATCGGCCTGGCTGATCCACCCCGCGCCGAGGTGCCGCAAGCCATTGCCCGCTGCACCAGCGCCGGCATCCGGATCATCATGGTGACCGGCGACCACCCGCGCACCGCGCTCGCGATCGGCCGCCAGATCGGCCTCGTGCATGGCCCGCAGCCGTTGCTGATCAGCGGCGAGCAATTGCGTTTGATGTCGCCGACGCAGCTGCAGCTGGCCCTCGATGCCCCCGAGATCCTCTTCGCACGGGTGGCTGCCGAACAGAAGATGCGCATCGTCGAGGCGCTGAAGCAGAAAGGCGAGATCGTCGCCGTCACTGGTGACGGGGTCAACGACGCGCCGGCCCTGAAAACCGCCGACATCGGCATCGCCATGGGCATCAGCGGCACCGCCGTGGCGAAGGAGGCCGCCGATCTGATCCTGCTCGATGACAATTTCGCGAGCCTGGTCGCGGCGATCGAGGAAGGGCGGGCGGTATTCGAAAACCTCCGCAAGTTTCTCACCTACATCCTCAGCTCGAACATCCCCGAGCTGATCCCGTATCTGGCTTTCGTCCTCTTCAGGATTCCGCTGCCGCTGACCATCATCCAGATTCTCGCCGTCGATCTCGGGACCGACATGCTGCCGGCGCTGGCGCTGGGGGCCGAAAAACCTGATCCGACGGTGATGACAAGGCCGCCGCGTGCGCGCAGCGAGCGCCTGCTGTCATGGGGCCTGCTTGCGCGCGCCTACCTTTTCCTCGGTCTGCTCGAAGCGGCGGCCGCCATGGGGGCGTTCTTCTTCGTCCTCGACGCCGCCGGCTGGCAGTACGGCGAGCTTCTCGATCGCACCGACCCGGTCTATCTGCAGGCGACTTCCGCTTGCCTGGCGACGATCGTCGTCATGCAGATGGTCAACCTCTATCTCTGCCGCCACCCGCGCCGTTCCGCGCTGAGCGACGGTTTCGGCGGCAATCCCTACCTGTGGCTCGGCATCCTGGCCGAACTCGCGGTGATCCTCTTCATTCTGTACACGCCGGCCGGCAACTGGCTGTTCGGGACGACGCCGATCAGCCACGCCAGCTGGCTCTTCGCCATTGGCTGCGCGGCCCTGATGGGGTCGTGCGAAGAATTGCGCAAAGCCTGGCTACGGCACAGCACCAGGAGTTGACCATGAACCTGCCTCTGCTGATCCAGACCCTGCTCGATCCGGCCCGTTATCCCGACCCGGCGGCGCAGGTCGAGCTCATCGAGACCCATACCTCCTGGCTGCTGCTCGCCGGCGACTTCGCCTACAAGATCAAGAAGCCGGTAACCCTGCCCTTCCTCGATTACGGCACGCTCGACCAGCGGCGGCGTTGTTGCGAGGCCGAACTGCGCCTCAACCGCCGCTTTGCGCCGCAACTCTACCTCGCCGTCGTGGCCATCGGCGGCTCGCCCGAAGACCCGCAGATCGGCGGCAGCGGCAGCGCCATCGAGTTCGCGGTCAAGATGCAGCGCTTCGCCGAGGCCGGCCGGCTCGACCATCTGTGCGCCCGCGGCGAGTTGCGACGCCAGCATCTGTCGGATCTCGCGGCCACCCTCGCCGGCTTTCAGGAGAAGGCGACGATTGCCGAGGACGCAAGCCGTTTCGGCCGACCCGAAGCGGTTCTGGCGCCGGCAATCGAAAACTTCGACGAACTTTCGACGCTCCTGCCCGACGCCCTGGCGCAGCGCCGGCTGGCACGGCTGGCGGCGTGGACGCGCGACACCTTTGACCAGCTGGCAGACCGTTTCGCTGCCCGCAAGCGGGCAGGAAGAATCCGCGACTGCCACGGTGACCTGCATCTGGGCAACCTGGTGCTGATCGACGAACGGGTGACGCTCTTCGACGGTATCGAGTTCAGCGAAGACCTGCGCTGGATCGACGTCGCGAGCGAAGTGGCCTTTCTCCACATCGACCTCCTCGACCAGCATCAGCCCGGCTTCGCGTGCTGGCTGCTCAACGAATGGCTGGCCGAGAGCGGTGACTACGACGCGCTGCAGGTGCTTCGCTTCTACGCCGTCTATCGGGCCCTCGTGCGCGCCAAGGTGACGGCGATCCGGGCCAGGCAGGCAGGCACTGACCCGGATCGGGCGCAGGGCTACCTGGTCCTCGCCGAGCGTCTCGTGACGCCGCCGCCGCCCCGCCTGATCATTACCCATGGGGTCGCCGGCTGCGGCAAGAGCCGGGCCGCGCGGCAACTGCTGCTGCGCGATCGGGCAGCGACCACCCTCCGCCTGCGCTCGGATGTCGAGCGCAAACGCTTGTTCGGTCTGACCGCCAGCGCCGGCAGCGATTCGCCCGTGGATGGGGGGATCTACGCTCGCGAGGCAGGCGATCTCACCTATCGTCGGCTGCACGACCTCGCGCAGGAGTTGCTCGCTGCAGGCTGGTCGGTTATTGTCGACGCAGCCTTCCTTGAGCGCTCGCGGCGCGACGTTTTTCGCGCGCTCGCCGCGAGCGCCGATGCTCCTTTTTTCATTCTCGCACCGCAGGCGACGCCGGCGCAGCTGCGATCCCGTCTCCTGCACCGACTGGCGCAAGGGCGCGACGCATCCGAAGCGACTCTCGCGGTGCTCGGGCAACAGCTGCAGCGAATCGAACCGCTGGGCGAGGATGAACGCGACTGGCAGCTGAAGGCTTGAGGATCAAGGCATCGGCGACGCCACCAGATGTCGGAAAATTTTACAGAGAGATTTTCCTGAACAACATTGCTTCCGACCCAATGCACTGCTTTAATGAAAGGCAAAGCATGATCGATACGAGTGGCAAGGTTTTTGCTTTGATGCCCGGGCGGCTTTCTGTCGTCGCAAGCTTCTTTCCTCGCCAGCCGACCCGGGGATTCCGGGAGCAATCGACAGGATGTTTCTCTTAGGTCGGCTGTTGTAACATCACGACGACGGTGTTGCCCGTCGCGACCAGGGTCGACAAAACCTCGCTTCACGGCGCGCGTTTTCGTTGGGTGGATTTTTGTGTCATCCGTGACGTTGAATTGGCTTGGGCACTTCGTGCACAGTCGGGGACAGTGCTATGAATATCTTGAATGACTGGAAAATGCTTGATCTGGTCACCCGTGACGGTGAAGCTCTGGTGTGTATCGAAGGGCGCGTGTACGGCAGCAATCCGCGATTTCCTTCTTCATCGCACATTCGGACCTCTCCGATCACCGGTTACAGCCTGAACGCCAGCTCGATGGTGGTGCTCACCAAACGCGGCTCGGAATATCTGCTGGGCAAACCGGCATCGTCACAGACTTTTGCCCAGCAGCGTCTGATGCGCCGCCTGTCTCGCCTGAACGAGGCCCCGGCTGCAGCGTTCAATGCCCTCGAATCGCAATTGACCGGATTCGATCCCGCGCAGGAACCCCACCCTCTGCCTCAGAGAGTTCCGGAAAACTGAGCAAGACCCCACCCGTCGCGCGAGGTCGGCCGACCCGATGACCGGAAAATGACGGCGGGGGCCGAAGCCCCCGCCGATAGCCATTCTGTTTATTGGACGGCTACGTCCTCAGCAGGCCTAAGCGGCCAGTGCGAAACGCTCATCGTTGGCGTTTGTGGTTTTGCGCGGATTACGTCCGTCGCCTCTCGAGTCGCCTGCTCACCATCTGTCACCCTGTCGAAACCAGTGCACCCCCCCAGTGGTGGAGGTGGCGGGAATCGAACCCGCGTCCAGAACGCTTCCGGGTTGCCGGAATTACGACCATGTCAGCGATTATGGGTGCGCCGGGCCGGGAATTCAAGCCCTGCGGGCAATTCTCCTGCTTCAGACCTGCATGTTCATCACGTCGTTGTAGGCCGAGACGAGCCGATTGCGCACCTGAACCATTTCCTGAAACGAGATACTGGCCTTCTGCAACTCGATCATCACCTCATGCAGGTTGTCGGTCGAGTTGCCGGCGGCAAAATTTGCCGCCCTGGCGCCCGCCTGCTCCTGCACCTGACTGACCCGTGCAATCGAAGTCTGCAGAACCTGGGCGAAGTCTGTGCTCCCCGCGGGGACGCCCGGCGCCTCTGCGGCACGCCCGCCGGCGGCCACCGAAGTCGCTCGCAGCATGCTCAACATCTGATCAATACCGGTGCTTTCCATACGCTTCTCCAAACCCTGTCCATACAGTCCAAGCACATTGTATGCCAACAAAGTCAGCTTTCGAGAAACCCTTCCAGGCGATATTGTCGCAGCTTGTAACGCAACGTTCTCTCGGGCATCCCGAGGCGCTGGCCGGCGATCTTTCTTGAGCCGCCGGCGGCGGCCAGGGTGTCCAGGATGTGTTCGCGCTCGACCGCCCGCAGGTCATCGGGCGGCCGGCCTGCGGACGGCTCTGCCCGGCTTTCCGGCTCCACCAGTGGCGCGAGCGGTCGATCGGGCGGGCGCTGCACCACAAGCTGCAGTGCTTCGACCTCGACCACGTCGCCGGCAGCGAGGATGACCGCACGCTGGATGACATTTTCGAGTTCGCGCACGTTGCCCGGCCAGGCGTGCCGCTGCAGTGCCCGTTCGGCAGCCGCGGCGAGGCGTAAGCCCGGACGACCGGCGCTGCCACCGTGGGCGGCCAGGAAATGGCGCGCCAGCGGGAGGATGTCGTCGATTCGCTGGCGCAGGGCGGGAATCAGCAGCGGAAAGACATTGAGTCGATAGAACAGATCTTCGCGAAAAAGACCCTTCGCCACCGCCGCCGCGATGTCCCGGTTGGAGGTGGCGACGACGCGAATATCGAGGGCCAGCGGCTGCTTGCCGCCTACCCGCTCGACTTCGCGTTCCTGAAGGACGCGCAACAGCTTGGCCTGCAGCGCAAGCGGCATTTCGGTGATCTCGTCGAGCAGCAGAGTCCCTTTCTGGGCCTGTTCGAACTTGCCGGCCTGGGCATTCTGGGCACCGCTGAAAGCGCCTTTCTCGTAACCGAAAAGCGTCGCTTCGAGCAGACTGTCGGGAATCGCGGCACAGTTGATGGCCACGAAGGGACCCCGGCAGCGCGACGAGTGCTGGTGGATGTAGCGCGCCACGACCTCCTTGCCGACCCCGCTCTCGCCGCTCAGGAGAACCGTGGCCGCAGTCTGCGCCACTCGTCGGGCAAGCGCCAGAAGCTGGCTACTCGCCGCATCGATGGCGATCACGCCGCCGTCGTCAAGCGACACGGGCAGGCGATAGCGAATGACATGGTCGAGCAGCGCCTGCGGCTCGAAGGGCTTGAGCAGAAAGTCGCAGGCACCCGCCCGCATCGCTTCGACCGCCCGGTCGACATCGGCGAAAGCGGTCATCAGGACCACCGGCAGATGCGGCAGGCGGCGACGGATTTCCTTCAGCAGGGCAATGCCGTCCACCGGCAACATGCGCACGTCACTGACCACCAGCGACACCGCATGCCGGGCGAGCAGTTGCAGCGCCTCCTCGGCGCCGCCGGCCGAAATCGCCTTCTGCCCGGCAAGGGCCAGGGTATCGCAAACGGCTTCGCGCAGCGCGGCGTCGTCTTCGACGACCAGCACCGGCAATCCCTTCGTCATCGATCTCTCCTCAGTCAACGCACGGCAACGCGGCCCCGATGGGCAGGCGGAGCACGAACTCCGATCCTTCGCCGGGCACCGAAAGCACATCGATGCGGCCGCCGTGAGCGCGCGCGACCCCGAGCGCGATCGCCAGACCGAGGCCGGTACCCTGCCCTCTGGTGGTAAAGAAAGGCTCGAATATACGCGCCTCGACCGCGGCCGAGATTCCCTCGCCGGTATCGCGGACGCCGACCTGCAACTCCCGGCCGCTGACTTCGGCACGAAGGGTCACCTGCCCACCCGCAGCGCAGGCCTGCAAGGCGTTCTCGAGCAGATTGACGAGGGCGCCGACGAGGGCTTTCCGGCTGCCGATCAGACGTACCTCGGGAGGCTTGCCGGTCACCCGGAAAGTCACTCCCTGCTCGAGAAACAGTGGTTGAACGGTCTGCGCGGCGTCGTCGAGCAGCTGCCCGGCAGGAATCGTGTCGCGCCCGATGCTCTCGCCACGGGCAAAGAGCAGCACTTCCTGGATCAGTCGTTCGAGGCGTTTGAGCTGCGCCGTCGTCTTGCCGGCAAAGCGCACCCGGGCCTCGGCAGGCAGTTCCGGCTGACCGAGATTGGCGCTGTAAAGCAGGGCAGTGGCCAGCGGCGTGCGCAGCTGGTGGGCAAGGGAAGCCGCCATCTCGCCCATCGCCACCAGACGCCGATTCCGTTCGAGTTCGGACTTCAGGCCGTGCGCCGCGGTCACGTCGTGAATCAGCAGGATACGCCCACCGGTCGAATCGAGCGGACTCTCGATGATCGCCAGCCGACGCGCAGCGAACTGCCACTCGCCCGGCGTCTCGGTCGCCACCAGCCTGGCCTGCGCCAAGGCCGGCCAGCCCTCACCGACGATCCCCTGGCCGAACATCTGGCGCGCGGCCGGGTTGGCCTCGCCAACCGTGGCCGCGCTGTCGAGCACCACCACCCCGGCCGGCAAGGCGTTGAGCAGCAGGGCAAGACGTTCGGAGAGCGCTTCCTTCTCCTCGTACTGGCGGCGCAGTTCGCCATTGGCGACCGCGAGTTCGGCGGTCAGTGATTCGACCCGGGCCTGCAGCCCCTGGTACGCCTCGGTCAGGACCTGCGAGACCTGGTTGAAGGCGTCGAACGCGCGTTGCAGTTCCGCTGTCTTGTGCGCATGGACCGACGTAGGTGCGACTTCGCTCATTGAATGGAAAGTCCGGTACATTTACCAGTTACAATAACAGATAAATTATCCTGATTCCCTCGCTTGCATGCCGGAACGACCAGCGACCGGCTGTCGCCAGACGGGTCACTTCTTCGCCGCCGCGCGAAGACCCCTGGCCAGGCCGCAGCACTTGCCGGTCGACGATGGCCACCGTTGCCGCCGGGACTGGACAGCGCAGAAAATCAACAGCCTTTTGCCTGCTTGACAGCAGGCCCTTCACCGTGTCAGAGGAATGGCAACAGCCGAAATCGAGACCCCCGCGACCCTGGGCACCGACAATCCACTGGATCGCGCTCGCCAGGCACTGGCGCGCCTGAGCAACCGGCAGAAAGTGGTGCTGATGGTATCGACCGCGGCCGTCATCGCGCTGCTGGTGACGGCTGCCTTCCTCTCCAGACAGAGCGAGTTCAGGATCCTCTTCTCGAATATCAGCGAGCGCGACGGTGGCGCGATCATTGCCGCTCTCGAACAGATGAATGTTCCGTTCAAGTTCAACGAATCGGGCAGCGCCATCCTGGTGCCGGCCGCCCGTGTACATGACGTGCGTCTGCGGCTCGCCTCGCAGGGATTGCCGAGAGGCGGTGCGGTCGGCTTCGAACTGATGGAGAGCCAGAAGTTCGGCATCAGCCAGTTTGCCGAACAGCTCAACTATCAGCGCGGCCTCGAGGGCGAGCTGTCGCGCACCATCCAGTCGGTGGCGGCGGTGCAGGCGGCGCGGGTGCACCTCGCGATTCCGAAACCGAGTGTCTTCATGCGCGAGGAGATGAAGCCGTCGGCTTCGGTGCTGCTCAATCTCTACCCCGGCCGCTCGCTCGACGCGGCGCAGATCGCCGGCATCCAGAATCTCGTCGCCGCGAGCGTGCCGCAGCTCGCCGCCGGCAGCGTCACGCTGCTCGATCAGAACGGCAGCCTGCTGTCGCAGATGAAGAGCAAGCTGCTCGAAGCCGGCCTCGACCCGACGCAGGTCAAGTACATCCAGGAAGTCGAGGCGAGCATCATCAAGCGCATCGAAGACATCCTGATGCCGATCGTCGGCACCGGCAATTCCCGCGTCCAGATTGCTGCCGACATCGACTTCTCGCAGAGCGAGCATACCGCGGAGACCCATCGGCCGAACACGACGCCGCCGGAGATCAGCGTCCGCAGCCAGCAGACGAGCGAAACGGCGAGTACCAACCCGAGCGCGCAGGGGGTTCCCGGCGCCCTCACCAACCAGCCACCGGTGCCGGCGACGGCGCCGCTGACCCAGCCGCCGGTCGCTGGCGCCGCGCCGCCGCCAGCGCTGCCCGGCCAGATCAATGCTGCCGGCGTCCAGGCGGCGATCGCCAGCGTCGGCCAGCCGATCAGCACGAGCAAGAATTCGACCATCAACTACGAGGTCGACAAGACCATCCGCCACGTCCGCCAGGCTGTCGGAACGGTCAAGCGCCTGTCGGCCGCGGTGGTGGTCAATCAGCGCCAGGAAGTCGCCCGCGACGGCAAGCTGGCCAGCAAGCCGATGCCCGATGCCGAACTCAAGCAGATCAGCGACCTCGTCAAGGAAGCCATGGGTTTCAGCGCCGATCGCGGAGACACCATCTCGGTCGCCAACGCCCCGTTCACCGTCGTCGAAAAGGATGCCGGGATACCGCTCTGGCGTGACCCGGAAATGGTCACCCTGGGCAAGGAACTGATCAAGTACGGCGCGATCGCGGCAGTCGTCGCCTACCTCCTGCTCGCCGTCGTACGGCCCTTGCTCAAGACCATGCTCGAGCCGCCCGCCGGTAGCGAGCCCGCGCTCGGCAGCAAGATCGATCTGCTCAGCGAAGAAGCAGCCGAGGCGGCCGGTGAAGCGCATGTGCCGACCGCCAGCGAACTGCTGGAGCAGAAGCTGGCCGCCGCGCGCGCGCTCGCGCAGCAGGATCCCAAGGTCGTGGCCAACATCATCAAGGAATGGACGGGCGCCAATGCCAGTTGACGACGGTATTGAACGCAGTGCCATCCTGCTCATTGCCCTCGGCGAGGACTATGCCGCTGAAGTTCTCAAGCACCTGGGGCCGAAAGAGGTGCAGAAGCTCGGGCACGCCATGGCGGCGCTCAAATCGGTGCCACGCATCCGCATCGAAGAGGTGCTGAGCGAGTTTCACCGCTCGGCCGAAGAATCGGCGGCGGTGCACGTCGATACCGACGCGTACGTCCGTTCGGTGCTGACCAAGGCGCTCGGCGACGACAAGGCGTCCAACCTCATCTCGCGCATCCTGCAGCCCGGCGACACCAACGGCATCGAAGGCCTGAAGTGGATGGATCCACCGACGGTCGCCGACCTGATCAAGAACGAACACCCCCAGATCATCGCCACCATCCTCGTCCACCTCGCGCATGATCATGCGAGCGAGGTCCTCAACCAGTTTTCGGAGCGCTTGCGTAACGACGTCGTCCTACGCGTGGCGACCCTGGAAGGCATCCAGCCGGAGGCCCTGAAGGAACTCAACGACGTCATGCTGCGCCTGCTCTCGGGGTCGGCCAACATGAAAAAGTCGGCAATGGGTGGCGTGCGGACGGTTGCCGAGATGCTCAACTTCATGGGGAGCACCAACGAGACCGCCGTTCTCGACTCGATCCGCGAGTACGACCCCGATCTCGCGCAGAAGATCCTCGACGAGATGTTCGTCTTCGAGAACCTGCTCGATCTCGAAGACCGCGCCATCCAGCTACTGCTGCGCGAGATCCAGTCCGAGTCGCTGATCCTCGCCATGAAAGGTGCCACCGAGCCCCTGCGCGAGAAGATTTTCAAGAACATGTCGCAGCGCGCGTCCGAAATGCTGCGCGAAGATCTCGATTCGCGCGGGCCGGTCCGCCTCTCGGAAGTCGAATCCGAGCAGAAGGAGATCCTGAAGATCGTCCGCCGGCTCGCCGACGAAGGCCAGATCGTGCTCGGCGGCGCGGGTGGCGAGGAAATGGTCTGAAGACCCTGAGCCAATGAGCAACTGGCTGCCCAAGGAAAAGCTCACCGCTTACCAGCGCTGGGAGGTCGCGGCTTTCGATGAAGAACAACGCGCGGCGAAGACGAGCGCTGCGCTCACGCCGCCGGTGCTCGAAGCCGCGCCGGCAGCGGTGGCCGAAGTCGAAGCAGACGAGCCGCAGGAAACCGTCGTGCTGCCGACGGCCGCGGACATCGAGCGCATGCACAGCGAGGCGCACGCCGCCGGCTACGCGGCGGGCTATGGCGCCGGCTACGACGAAGGCATCACTGCCGCGCAGGCCTCGGCAACGGCCCTCGCGAGGCTGATGGACCAGCTGACGCAGGCCCTGGTCGCGATCGATCAGGAGGTCGCCGATCAGTTGCTGGCGCTGGCGGTCGAAATCGCCCAGCAGGTCCTGCGCCAGAGTCTGCGCCTGCAACCCGAGCTGATCCTGCCGGTGGTCCGGGAAGCGGTCACCACCCTTCACCCGCATCACGGACAACCCCTGCTCTTCGTGCATCCGGATGATGCGCTGCTGGTGCGCAGCCAACTCGGTGAGCAACTCGCGCACAGCAACTGGCGGATCATCGAGGAGAGCACGCTGAGCGCCGGTGGCTGTCGGGTCGAACTCGGCGCGAGCGAAGTCGACGCGACCATCGAGACCCGTTGGCGGCGCGTGATCGCAGCCCTCGGCGTTGGCGATGAATGGCTCAAGAGCCCGGGCATGAGGTCGCATGATGACCGCTGACGAGGGCGCAAACACGCATTTGTCGGCCTGGCGCGACTTCCTGGAAGGTTGCCGGCAAGCCACCAGCCAGATCAGCTCGCTGCTGCCGAGCGGCCACCTGACACGCATCAACGGCCTCGTCATGGAGGCTTCGGGACTCAAACTGCCGCTCGGCAGTTCTTGCCGGATCATGCCCCAGGGCGGTTCGCCGATCGAGGCCGAAGTGGTTGGTTTCAATGGCGAGCGGCTTTTCCTGATGCCGACCGAGGATGTCTATGGCCTCTCGCCGGGGGCACGGGTGGTCGCACTCGAAGTCCCCCACCAGCCGCCGCGTATTGGCCAGGCACCGCCGGCGCGGCGGCGTTCGGTCGATCGCGCCAAACTGGTGCCGGTCGGCGAAGGGCTGCTCGGCCGCGTCCTCGATGGCGCTGGCCGGGCCCTCGACGGGCTCGGCGTGGTCAATGCCGGATCGCTTCGCCCGCTCCACAGCCGCCCGGTCAACCCGATGTCGAGGGCCGCGATCGAGCAGCCGCTTGATGTCGGCGTGCGCGCCATCAACGCCCTGCTGTGTGTCGGCCGTGGCCAGCGAATGGGGCTTTTCGCCGGTTCCGGGGTCGGCAAGAGCGTCCTCCTCGGAATGATGGCGCGCTATACGGAAGCTGAGGTCATCGTCGTCGGCCTGATCGGTGAACGGGGCCGCGAGGTCAAGGAATTCATCGAACAGATTCTCGGTCAACAGGGCCTGCGCCGGGCAGTCGTCGTTGCCGCCCCGGCCGACGTCAGCCCCTTGATGCGTCTGCAGGGGGCAGCCTACGCGACCTGTATCGCCGAATACTTTCGCGATCGCGGCCGACATGTTTTGCTGATCATGGACTCGCTGACCCGTTACGCGATGGCGCAGCGCGAGATTGCGCTGGCCATCGGGGAGCCGCCGGTGACGCGCGGCTATCCGCCATCGGTCTTCGCGCGGCTACCGCAGCTCGTCGAGCGTGCCGGCAATGGGCGCGACGGCAGCGGCTCGATCACCGGTTTCTACACCGTTCTCGCTGAAGGCGACGACCAGCAGGATCCGATCGCCGATGCCGCCCGGGCGATCCTCGACGGCCACATCGTGCTCTCGCGGACACTCGCCGACGCCAGCCACTATCCGGCAATCGACATCGAGCAGTCGATTTCGCGCGCCATGGTGAACCTCGTCAAGCCGTCTCATCTGGAAAATATCCGCCGCTTCAAGAGCCTTTTCTCGCGCTATCAACGCTCGCGAGACCTGATCAGCGTCGGCGCCTACGCCGCCGGTTCCGATCCACAACTCGACCAGGCGATCGCCATCTATCCGCGCTTCGAGGCCCTGTTGCAGCAGAACCTGAACCAGCACGCCGATTTTGCCGGCAGCATCGCTCAGCTGCAGGCCCTGTTCGGCACCGGCAGCTGATGAAGCGGCCGACGCGCACCGATTGCCGCCGGCACTGACCGAGGCCAGTTCATCATGCCCAGACCTTTCTCGCTGCAGACTGTCCTCGAACTGATGCAGGCGCGCAGCGACGAAGCGACGCAGCGGCTCGCCACCCTGCTGGCGGTCGAAATGGACGTGAAGCGCAAGCTCACCCTGCTGCAGGAGTATCGCGATGAATATGCGGCGCGTTTCCGGCAAGCGGCGCAGCACGGACTGGGACAACCCGAATGGCGCAACTATCAGTCCTTCCTCGGCCGGCTCGACGAGGCCGTCCGCCAGCAGCTCGAGGCCGTCGCGCGGCAGGCTGCCCATACCGCCGCCGGTCAGGCGGAATGGCAGCAGCAGCGGACGCGACTGAAGGCTTTCGACGCGCTCTCCCGGCGTCACCGGGCGGGCGAAGCCCGCGAGGAACTGCGGCAGGAGCAGAAAATGCAGGACGAGTTTGCCGCCCGCCTCCGGGACGACGGACAATCCTCCTGATAGTGCATGGCATGTTGCTTGCTTATGTTTTGCCTGGGGGTTGCCCTTAACGCAGCTGCCGCTTGCCAGGAGCATCGATCATGACCATCGCCATCGTGTCAACGCTGGTTCAGCCCGCCGCCCGTGCCACCGTCTCGCAGAGCGTGGCCCGCGCCGGTGAGACGACCGACGAGCCGGGACCCGCGGCGGACTTCGCAAGCCTGCTGCTCGGCGTCGTCGCGCCGCCGCTGCCCGCCGGGCCGGTGAGCGACCCGGCGCTGCCGGGCGAGAGCAGTCTCGTGGCTGGCGATGCAGCGCTCGCGGCGGGCCTGCCGCCGGTCGCCCTGCCCACCCCGGCCGCCTTGCGCCAGGAAATCGAGAGCGCGCGGGGAAGCCGTATCGAGACCGTCCCCGGGGCCGCTGCCGGCAAGCCCGGGGACGCACCGCCCCTGCGCCGGGCAGCGAGCGACGCTGAGCGATTTCTGCCGGGGTCAGCGGCAGGGACGGCCGCTGACCCACCGGCAAGAATTGCCGTTGCCGATTTCGCCAACAGCCTCTTCGAACGTGGGGTCGCAAAACCGCCCGAAACGGTTTCGCCGACGAGCGAGTTCAATCCGCTGCCCAGCCAGCCGGGGAGTGCCGGCCAGGCCAGTGCCGCCCGGCCCGACCTGCCGACGCCGCTGCGTGACCCGTCCTGGGCGAGCGACTTTGGCCAGAAGCTGTTGTGGTTCGCGAGCCACGACAAGGAGGTCGCACAGCTCACCCTGCATCCGCCGCAACTCGGGTCGATCGAGATTACCCTGAAGCTCGACAAGGATCAGGCCAGCGCGCATTTCGTTTCGGCAAATGCCGAGGTGCGAGCCATCATCGAAGCGGCGACGCCGCGTCTGCGGGAAATGTTTGCCGGCGCAGGGATCGAACTCGGTCAGACGAGCGTCGGCAGTGAATCGCCGCAGCCGCAGTCCGACAGTCGGCAGGAAGCGTCGCCGCAACCCCGCCGATTGACCGATGGGACTATACTTGGCCCTGATCTGCTCGGCGGCCCGCCGACGCAGAGCCTGGCCCTGAATCGCGGTCACGGCATGGTCGATGTCTTCGCCTAGCGGCCAGCGCGCACCGAGACCAACGCTGTGAACACGCAAACAACCGAGAAAGAAACGCTGAATGGCGAAGGACGCAAAGCCCGCAACTAACGGTACTGAGCCGGCACCGGCAAAGAACAGCAAGAAACTGCTGATCATCGTCTCGCTGCTGGTGCTGCTGCTCGGCCTTGCCGGGCTGGGCGCCTACTTTCTTTTCGCCGGGTCGTCGGCGCACGATGAGGGCGACGACGAGGTTCCGGTCGAGAAGGCGAAGCCGGCCAGAAAGAAGGTGAACCGCGATGCGCCACCGATCTATGTCGGGCTCGACGCGTTCACGGTCAATCTGGTACCGGAGGGCGGTGACCAGTTTCTGCAGGTCGTCATCTCGGTCGAGGTCAGCGATCAACAGGTCGGCGAGCAGATCAAGGTCTACACGCCCAAGCTGCGCAATGATCTCACCGTGCTGCTGTCGAGCAAGAAGGCTTCGGAACTGATGAGCAAGGAAGGCAAGGAAGCGCTCGCGCAGGAGATCCGGACACAGATGAACGACATCATCGATCCCGCCGGCAGGGGCAAGTCGCGTGATCAACCCATCCAGGAAGTGCTCTTCACTTCCTTCATCATTCAATGAGCTGAATGAGCGCGGACTTTCTTTCACAGGATGAAGTCGACGCCCTGCTCAAAGGCGTCAGCGGCGAAGCCGACACCCCCGAAGCGGTCGACGACCTCGGTGCCGGCCCTCGTCCCTACAACCTGGGAACGCAGGAGCGCATCGTCCGCGGGCGGATGCCGACGCTTGAACTGGTCAATGAACGTTTTGCCCGTTATCTGCGGATCGGCCTGTTCAACTACATGCACCGCAGCGCCGAGATCTCCGTCGGCACCATACGGGTCCAGAAGTACAGCGAGTTCACTCGCAACCTGGTGGTCCCGACCAACCTCAATCTGGTCGCCGCCAGGCCCTTGCGCGGTACGGCGCTGTTCGTCTTCGATCCGAGTCTCGTTTTCCTGGTCGTGGACAACATGTTCGGCGGCGATGGCCGCTTCCATACCCGGGTCGAAGGCCGCGATTTCACGGCCACTGAACAGCGCATCATCCAGGGCTTGCTGGGGGTCGTGTTCAGCGAGTACACCCGTTCCTGGAAACCGGTCTATGACCTCACGTTCACCTACATGCGATCGGAGATGAACTCGCAATTCGCGAACATCGCGACCCCGTCCGAAATCGTCGTGTCAACCACCTTCTCACTCGAATTCGGCGGCTCGAACGCGGACATGCACATCTGCTTCCCCTACTCGATGATCGAACCGATTCGCGACCTGCTGTACAGCGCGATGCAGAGCGACCGACTGTCGACCGACCGCCGCTGGATCATCATGCTGCGCAGACAGCTGAAGAACGCCGATGTCGAAATCACCGTCAGGCTGGCGACGACGACGGTCAGCCTGCGCCAGATCATGAAGATGAAGGTCGGTGACATCATTCCGCTGGACATCCCGGACAAGGTGATCGCACTGGTCGATGACGTGCCCGTGATGGAATGCGATTACGGACAACAGGGCGGGCAGTACGCGCTCAAGGTCAACCGCTTCATGGCCAACGAGAATGAGCAGGCCGCCGGGGGAGAAATCAATGGCTAACGATAAAGACGATTTCGGCCATTCCGCCACCGGTGACGTCGGCCTCGACGATGACTGGGCAGCGGCGATGGCCGAGCAGGCCATGGCCGAAGTCGAACCGGGCGCCCGCGCGCAGCCCGCCGACATCTTCCCGAGCTTCAATGAGACCGGCGGCAAGACATCGCTCATGAACGAACTCGACATGATCCTGGACATCCCGGTCCAGATCGCGGTCGAACTTGGGCGAACCAAAATTACCATCAAGAACCTCCTGCAACTCGCACACGGCTCGGTCGTCGAACTCGACGCGATGGCCGGAGAACCGCTGAGTGTTTTCGTCAATGGCACGCTGATCGCCCAGGGTGAGGTGGTGGTGGTCAATGACAAGTTCGGCATTCGCCTGACCGACATCGTGACCCCGTCCGAAAGGGCGCGAAAGATCGGTCAGTGAGTGCCAGCCCGCATCCTGCGGCGGTGGGTCGTGGCCGCCGTTTTGATCTTCTCGTCGCTTGCTTTAAGATATCGGACGCATCCCAGCCTGGCCAACGCTCGTGATTCGATACCGCAAGACTCCTCTTTGCAGAGCCGCGCGTACCAGTTGCGCGCTGCTCTGCGCGTCGTTTGCCGGCCCCGCCCTGGCGCAGGCGGCCAGCGACCTTGCCGGCCTGTCCGCCACGACGATGCTGCAGACCCTGCTCGGCCTCGCCGTGGTCATCGGCCTCCTGTTCCTGGCTGCCTTCCTGCTGCGCAAGGTCAACGGCGGTCGAGGTTTCGGCAGCCACGGCCCCCTGCGGGTCGTCGGCGGCCTGATGCTCGGCAACCGAGAGCGCATCGTGCTGCTCGAAGTCGGTGACAGCTGGATCGTGGTCGGCCTCGTGCCGGGCCAGATCCGCACCCTGCACACCCTCCCCAAGGGTGAACTGAAACCCGGTGGCGGCGGTGAACGACACTTTGCTCAATGGCTCAAGCAGGTCGCCGAGCGCAAGAATGAAGACCACTAATATCGCCGCCGGGCTGCTGCTCGGACTCATCCTGCCGCTGGCGGCGTGGGCGCAGACTGGCGGGCTGCCAGCGGTGACCAGCACGCCGGGCGCTGGCGGCAGTCAGACCTACACCCTGTCGATCCAGACCCTGCTCACGCTGACCGCGCTGACCTTCATCCCGGCCGCCCTGCTGATGATGACCAGCTTCACGCGGATCATCATCGTCCTCTCGCTGCTGCGCCACGCGCTCGGCACGCAGACCTCGCCGCCGAACCAGGTGCTGCTCGGGCTCGCGCTCTTCCTGACCTTCTTCATCATGTCGCCGGTGCTCGACAGGGTCTACAGCGAAGCCTATCTGCCCCTGTCGGAAGACCGCATCACCTTTCTTGAGGCGATCGAGCGCGGCGCCGTTCCCCTGCGCAGCTTCATGCTCAAACAGACCCGTGAATCCGACATCGCGCTGTTCGCACGCATGGCCAGGGCGCCGACCTTTCAATCGACCGACGACATCCCGATGCGACTGCTGATCCCGGCTTTCGTCACCAGCGAGTTGAAGACCGCTTTTCAGATCGGCTTCATCATCTTCATCCCGTTCCTGATCGTGGACATGGTCGTCGCCAGCGTGCTGATGTCGATGGGCATGATGATGATGTCGCCGGTGATGGTGGCGCTGCCTTTCAAGCTGATGCTCTTCGTGCTCGTCGATGGCTGGCACCTGCTGCTCGGCTCACTGGTCGCGAGCTTTGTCACATGAGCCCCGAAATGGTGATGGAAATCGGTCGCCAGGCCATCGAACTGACCCTGCTGCTGTCCGCCCCGCCGCTCCTGGCAGCCCTCGTGATCGGCCTGATCGTCAGCATCTTCCAGGCGGCGACGCAGATCAACGAGCAGACCCTGTCCTTCATCCCCAAGCTGGTCGGCATGTTCCTGACCCTTGTCCTGGCCGGCCCCTGGATGCTCCAGATGATGGTCGAATACATCCAGAGGCTCTTCGAGAGCATTCCGCAGCTGATCGGCTGAAGACCGGATGATCAGCCTGACGGCGGCCGAGATCAACGCCTGGGTGGTGGCCTTCTTCTTCCCCCTGGCGCGCATCCTGGCCCTCCTCGGCAGCGCGCCGCCATTCAACAACCCGGCGATGACCACCCGCGTGCGCCTCGCCTTTGGCCTCGTGATCACCATCGGCATCACGCCGGCGCTGCCGCCGATGCCGGCCATCGACCCGGCTTCGGCAACCGGCCTGCTGCTCCTCGCACAGCAGATGCTGATCGGTTTCGCGATGGGCTTTGCCATGCGCCTGGTCTTCAGCGCGGTCGATATGGCAGGCAGCCTGATCAGTCTGCAGATGGGGCTCGGCTTTGCCAGTTCGTACGATCCGCAGACGGCTGGCCAGACCGGGGTCGTCTCGGAGTTCCTCGGCCTGCTCGCGCTGCTGGTTTTCATGGCGATCAACGGCCACCTGATGATCATTGCCACCCTGACGCACAGCTTCACGGTCATTCCGGTCAGCGGCGCCGGGCTGGCCGCGAACAGCTGGTGGACGCTGGCACGCTCGGCTGCGATCATCTTCTCGTCGGGGCTGCTGCTCGCGCTGCCGGTGGTGGTCGCGCTGCTGATCACCAACCTCGCGCTCGCCGTTCTCAGCCGGGCAGCGCCGCAGCTCAACCTGATGGCGATCGGCTTTCCGCTGACCATTGCCCTCGGTTTCGCCGGCCTGATCTTCGGGCTGTCGTACATGGGCCCGCCGCTGCAACAGCTCTTCGAATACGGGCTCGAGTCGATGCTGGGGTCGTTTGCGGGCCGGGCGGGTTAGGGTGTGCGGACCGGCTCGGCGCGCACCAGCTGGATCACCCCTGCCGCGTAGCGGTGAGTGAACGGCGTGCTCGATTCGACGCCCTCCGAGTACTCGAGGATGCGGTAGGAGGAAAAGCCGCGCGCGCGCTGCAATTGCATCGCCCGTCGGTGAAGGATCAATCCCGACTCGCCGTCACCGCCGGTGCGAAAGCTCTTGGCGCGCATCGACAGATGGTAGGTGTCGGGGTCGAGAAGCCTTTCCTCGACGGTCCAGTTGGGCGCCAGTGGATCGTAGACGACGTAAGCAACGACTGCGGCGGCGGCAGCGAAGTTAAGATACTCGGCCGGGCCGCGATACAGGCTCGCGGCGTAGCCCACTGCGCCGACCAGCGCCGCGGCCTTGACCGGCGGCAGGGTCAGCGTCGGATCCGGCGACTGGGTATACGCCGCATCCGGCGAACGCTGTTCCGGGGGTGACGGCGTCTGCCAGGCGACGCTGCCGCAGGCGCCCAGCAACAGCACCAGGCAGAAGGCTGCGAGCAGAGGCATCGTCCGGTTTGTTCAGAGATAGCTGAACAAACTGAGGCCGCTGATCGCGACGAAGGACTTCTGCGCCGCTTCGAGGCTCACTTTCTGGCGGGTGAAATCGGAGAGCGCCTGTGCGTAGTCGAGTTCCTGCAGATCCGACAGGGTCTGCTGATACTGGATGTCGATCGCCGAGGCGCTGTTGGCGAGCGCGTCCAGTTCCTGCAGGCGCCCCCCGACCGTCGACTGAACACGGCTGAAGTTGGTCAGCGTCTGGTCAAGGTTGCTCAGGTGGCCCTGCAACTCGCCCGAGTATGCCGTTCGGTCGGTACTCGAAGCGAGCGGCCGGCGCAACAGATCGATCACCTCCTGCATGGTCTGAAACGCGCTCTTGTGGGTACTTGAGCTGCTGTTGGCGTCACGGATATTCATGAACAGGTCGCTGCCGGCAAAATTGATCGCCATCTGCCGCGAAGAACTGACCTGCAGCAGGCGCTGGCCGTCATCGCCGGCGTAAGTCACCGACGAGGTGGACGCCGCCGACTGCGCAGGGCCGCGCACGAAAGGCTGGGTGCCCCCCTGATAACCGGAAAAGAGATAATCGCCTTCGGCACTTCGACTGTTGGCAATTCCCAGCATCTCGTCAAAACGCGCTTCCACTTCGGCTGCGATCGCCTGGCGATCGCTGTCGGCGAGGATCGTGTTGCCGGCCTGAATGACGCGGCTGCGAACGTTCTGCAGGAGGTCGGTGAGGGAATTGAGCTGGCTATCGACGAGGCTCAGCCGGTCGCTGGCATCGGCCTGATTGCGCCCGTACTGCGCCGCGACGTCGCGCGCCTGGGTGATGCCAAGCGCGCGGGCGGAGGCCACCGGATCGTCGGCCGGCGTCAGTATCCGGCGCCCGCTTGAAATCTGGTTCTGCAGCTTGACCAGCTGGCTCTGGTTGCGCTCCATGCCGAGGACACCCGAACGGTAAAGCTGACTGGTACTGACACGCATGCGACTCTCCTCAACCGGCGATCTGCAGGATGGTGTTGAACAGGCTGGCGCCGATCTCCATGGCTTTGGCCGATGCCTGATAAGCCTGTTGATAGCGGATCAGGTTGGCCGCTTCCTCGTCGAGATTGACACCCGAGAGCGCTTCCCGACTCGCCTGCGCCTGTGCCAGCAGGCTCTGTTGCGCGATCCCCGACACCTCGATCTGGCGGGTCTGGTTACCGACCTCGCTGACCAGCTGCGCGTACGCCTGCTGGAAGGAAGCGGTTTGCCCGCTCATCGTCGCCTGCGTCTGCAGTTGAGCCAGCGCCAGCGCGTTGCGCCCGTCGGCCGTGGCGCCGTCATTGCGGACCAGGGTAAAGGTATCGCCATTGCCGGGCTGACCATTGATCGCGAAACTGATGCCGGTGGGAGGCGCCGAGCCAACCAGGGTAATGTTCGCTCCACTCGGATAGGCAACGCCCTGTGTCGGGTCGGCGATCAACACCGGCGCGCTGCCGCCGATCGACACCTGCGTGCCAGCGGGGAAACCCTGCAGATTGCCGCCCTGAAATGCCAGCGTGACCGGCAGCGCAGCAAGCGAGTCCGCATAACCCGGCCCGACGCTGCCGGCCGAGATCGTCGCCGAACCGGTATTGGCCTGCCCCGACGTGGTCCGGATCGGCCCCGCGGCAGCAATCAGGCTCGGGTTGGCGGCCAGCGCCGGATTGACCGAGAGGTTGCGGGCGGCGTCGCGGGTCGGTCTGACAAGGTAGCTCGAACCCGCCAGCGGTTCCCCCCCGGAAGAGGCGAGCATGAAGCCCTGCGGGTCGCTCGCGAGTTCGCTGTTGATGGCGCCGATGTCCGCCCCGTCCCACTGCCTGTTGTCCGCCAGGCGCGTCAGCGTGAGACCGCTCGCGTCGGCGCTGAGCCGATAATCGCTGCTGCCGAGATCGGTATGGAAGTTGCCGTTGAACGGCGGCGGCTTCACGAAAGCTGCGCTGACCGACGGACTGCCGGCGGGATTGTTGGCGTTGGCGATCACCGTCGGCGGCGGCACGACAAACAGATCCGGCGTGAAACTGCTCGGCGGGGCGGAAAGCTGTGACTGGCCGAGCAGATCCTGACCGAGCGAACTCTGGGCGTTGAAGGCCAGGGCGAGCGAAGCCGCGTTGCGCCCCAGGTCGTTGGTCACGCGATCCAGCGACTCGGCCCGAAACGCCAGCAGGCCGCCCAGACTGCCGCCCTTGAGCAGCGACTCGGGCATTTCCTGGATGCTGCCGCCGGGCGTCTTCAGGCCAACCGCCAGGCGCGACGGATCGCTCGCCGATGGCGTCGTCGTGAGGGCACCCGCGAGCGATCCGACGACCAGTTGCTGGCCGTTGCCGATAAAGACGTTCACCCCGCCATCGCCGCTGGGCGTCGTCCGCGCCTGGACCAGCTGGTTCAGCTCGAGCACCAGCTGGTCGCGGGTGTCGAGCAGATCGTTGGCCGGCTGCCCGTTCGCGGCCTGGGCGACGCCGATCTGCTGGTTCAGAGAAGCGATCGCTTCCGCGAAGGAATTGATGCTGGTGACGGTTGCCCGGAGATCGACATTGATGCCATCAGCGATCTCGGTGAGCTGATTGCCGAGCGACTGATAGCGGTCCGCCAGCCCCTGTGCGCTCGACATCATCGCCTCACGAGCGGGCAACTGCGCCGGATTGGCAGCAACCTGCTGAACGCCGTTGAAGAACTGTTGCAGGCTCGGTGACAGGCCGGTCGTGGTGTCGGCGAGCATATTGTCGATCTGGCTGATCTGCGCGTGGTAGGTCTCGAGTTCGCTGCTGCGGCTCTGCGAACGCTGCACCTGGTCGGTCAGAAAGCTGCTGTACAGCCGTTCGATCGTCAGCACCCGCGCGCCCTGCCCGACGTAGCCGGAGCCGGTCTGCAGCGCGGGATTGCTGACGACGATCGCTCGCTGGCGCGAGAACCCCGGCGTGTCGACGTTGGCGATGTTGTGCGCGGTGGTCTGCAGGCCGTACTGGGCAGCCGCCAAGCCACTCAAACCTGCACCGATGATTCCTGTGGACATGGGCTGACTTCCTTTCTGACTGCACCAGCTACTGTAACGGCCGCATCGGCAATCTCTTTAGGCGCGGACCGGCTGCAGGAAAACGCTCAGGCCGCCGCCAGGGCCTGGCGCAGCGTTCTGCCGCCGATCACCCGGGCCAGCTTGTCGGCGTACATCGGGTCGGTGGCGTAACCTGCCTGCTGCAGCGAGCGTGCGAACTGTACCCCGTCCTGCTGGCCGATCACTCCGGCGTAGCGGGGGTTGCTGCTCAAGACGCTCGCGTAGTCGCGAAAGGCCTCGGCGTAGGAAGAATAGGCGCGGAACTTCGCGCGCACCGACTGCGCGACGCCATTGACAAACTCAGTGGTCTGCACCTCGACCGTCGCTCCCGTCCAGCGACGGCCGGCCTTGATGCCCAGCAGATTGAAAGACGGCGAGCCATCGCTGCCCTTGATCTCGCGCTTTCCCCAGCCACTCTCGAGCGCCGACTGGGCGACCAGGAAATGTGCCGGCACGCCGGTGGCCGCCGCTGCCTCGACTGCATGGGGCCAGACGCGATCGACAAATGCCTGCGGCTGCGACGAGGCCGCTGCCGCCGGTCGCGCAGTCGCTGCTGCCACGGGGGCGGCAGGACTCGCTGCGGCATCGGCGACCCGGCGGCTGGCGATCGGTGCGCTGCGCTCGGGGACGGGTCGCCGGGCGCTCGACGCCAGCAGCGACTGTTGCAGGGCCTCGAGCGGTGACGGTGCAGTGGGGGCCGAAGGGGTGGATCGCGCGAGTTGCTTCTCGATCAGGCCGGCAAACCCCAAGGGCGTTTGCGCCGCGAGATCCTGTGCCATCTGCTGATCGCCGATGGCGGTGAAAAAACGACTCTGTTCACTGTCCAGGGCGCCACCGGCCGTCGCGTCGCGCATGCTCTTCAACATCAGATGCAGCAGCATGCCCTCGAACTGTTGCGCCGCCTGCCGGATACCGGCCTGCGGGTTCTGCTGCAGCCGGCTTCGCAGATCGCCGGCAACGGCGGGGTCGAGGACCAGACGACGGGTGGCTAGATCAATCGCGTTCATGAATCATTCCTCACCAGACAGGTTGCGTCACTCAGATGATTTCCAGCTCGGCGCGCAGCGCGCCGGCGGCTTTCATCGACTGCAGGATCGAGAGCAGATCCTGCGGTCCGGCACCGAGGGCATTGATCGCCTTGACCACCTCGGAGAGATTCACCCCCGCTTTCAGCTGAATCAGTGCGCCACCGCCCTGTTTGACCTCGATCTCGCTCTGCGTCGTGGTCACTGTCTGGCCGGCCGAGAGCGGATTCGGCTGGTTGACCCGCTGCTCGCTGCTGATGATTACCGACAGGTTGCCATGCGCCACCGCGCAGGCGTCGACGGTGACCATCTGATTCATCACCACCGAACCGCTGCGCGGATTGATGATGACCTTGGCGACGCCCTTGGTCGGACGCACCTCGAGGCTCTCGAGTCGCCCCAGGAAGGCCACCCGGCTATTCGCTTCTTCCGGGGCGGCGACGCGGATGACCCGGCCGTCGACCGACTGCGCCGTCCCCGGGCCGATTTCGCGGTTGATCGCCTCGACCATCCGCTGACTGGTACCGAAGTCGCTGGTCGCCAGTTCGTAATGAATGAACGGTCCCTGCCCGAGGGCCGTCGGCACCTCGCGCTCGACCGTCGCACCGCCGACCACCCGACCGGCCAGGAGGTGGTTGACCACCACCTTGCTGCCGGCCGACGCCGCGCCAGCGCCGGCGACCAGCAGATTGCCCTGGGCCTGGGCGTAGATCTGACCGTCGGCGCCTTTCAGCGGCGTCATCACCAGCGTCCCGCCGCGCAGGCTCTTGGCGTTGCCCATCGACGACACGGTGATGTCGATCTGTTGGCCGACCCTCGCGAAGGGCGGCAGATTGGCGGTGACCATCACCGCGGCGACGTTCTTGAGCTGCAGCGACTGGGTGGTCGGCAAGGTCGTCCCGAGCTGCGCCAGCATGTTGATGATGCTCTGTGTGGTAAACGGCGTCTGGGTGGTCTGGTCACCGCTGCCGTCAAGACCGACGACCAGGCCGTAACCGACCAGCTGATTGTTGCGCACCCCCTGTACCGACGCCAGATCCTTGATCCGCTCGGCCACCGCCGGGCCGCTCAGCAGCATCAGGCAGGCAAGGATGGCCATGCGCCAGAGCCGGCGGCCGATTCGCCTGTCCATGATCCGGGTCATTGCCGCTTCTCCTCAGAATGGCAGGACGGTCAGAAAGAAGCGGGCCAGCCAGCCGACCACCTGCGCTTCGCTGATCGCCCCGCTCTCCTTGTATTCGATCCGTGCGTCGGCCACCTGCGACGACGCGATGGTGTTCGACGCGTTGACGAAATACGGATTGACGATCCCCGAGAGACGGATGTATTCCTGTCCGTGACCGATCGCCACCTGCTTTTCGCCCGAAACCAGCAGGTTCCCATTCGGCAGCACCTCGATCACGGTCACCGTGATGGTGCCGGTGAACACGTTGTTGGCGGCCGCAGCCCCGTTGCCGCTGGCCGAGTTGCTGCTCTCGCCCTTGAATTCGGTGAGCAGCTTGCCCGGCAGCTGCAGGTTGGGTCCGAGCGAAGCGCTGATGCTGCCGCTCTTGTTGACACTGTTGTTCGACTTGGTGGCGGCCGAGGTGTTTTCGGTGATCGTCACCGTGATCGTGTCGCCGACGTAACGTGCGCGGCGGTCTTCGAACAGCGTGCGCGCAGCGCCCGCCTGATAGATGCTGCCGGTCGACGCGAGACTGGCGGCGAGCGTCTCCGGGCGGTACTGCGGTCGCGCACTCATCGGCTGATGGATGTTGGTCGGCGGCACCGTCGTGCAGCCACCGGCCAGGAAGAGCGTGGCGAGCAGCAGCGGCCGGCCGAGGAAACGATGACTCATCAGACTCCCCTTACAGCTGTGTCAGACGCGCGAGCATCTGGTCCGAGGTCGACACCACCTTGGAGTTGAGCTCGTAGGCGCGCTGGGTCTGGATCATCATCACCAGTTCCTGCGCCACATTGACGTTCGAAGCCTCGACATAGTTCTGCAGCACGAGGCCGGAACCGTTGCTGCCCGGCGTGTTCGGCGTCGGTGCGCCGCTTGATGCGGTCTCCAGGTAGAGGTTCTCGCCGACGCTCTGCAAGCCGCCGTTGTTGATGAATGTGGCCACCTGGATGGTACCGATCTGTACGGCCGCCGCCGCCCCGGGCTGTGTGATGCTGACCACGCCATCGCTGCCGATGGTCACCGTCAGGGCGTCCTGCGGGATGGTGATCGCGGGCTGCAGAGGGTAGCCGTTGGGGGTGACGATCTGCCCCTGGTTGTCTTTCTGGAAAGAGCCGTCACGGGTGTAGGCGGTCGTCCCATCGGGCAGCAGGACCTGGAAGAAACCGGCGCCGTCGATCGCCATGTCGAGGCTGTTGCCGGTCAGTTGCAGCGCCCCCTGGGTAAAGATGCGACCGGTCGACACCGGCGTCGTCCCGAGGCCGATCTGCAGCCCATCGGGGATCTGGGTGGTCTGGGACGACTGCGCCCCCGGTTGCCGCAGGGTCTGATACAGGAGATCGGCGAATATGCCGCGCGCCTGCTTGAAACCATTGGTGCTGACGTTCGCCAGGTTGTTGGCGATGATGTCGATCTGCACCTGCTGGGCATTGAGACCGGTACTGGCCGTCCATAGCGAGCGAATCATCGTTTTCCTAGCGGTTCATGGTGAGAAGTTGGCTGGCCGCGTTGGCATTGGCATCGGCCGTCTGCAGCATCTTGATCTGCATCTCGAACTGGCGTGCGAGGCTGATCATCCTGACCATCGCGTCCACCGAATTCACGTTGCTCCCCTCGAGCGCTGCCGAAACCAGCCGGACGTTCTCGTCGGCCGGAGCAGCAGCGCCGTCGCGGGTGCGGAACAGGCCGTCGTCGCCGCGCACGAGATCATTTTCCGGTGGATTGACGAGCTTGATGCGACCGACCACGTTCACGTTGTTGATCGCTCCGGCACCGAAGCGGGGAATGCTCGAAACCGTCCCGTCGGCGGCAATCGCGACATTGTTGTCCGGCGGCAGCGAGATCGGCCCGCCCTCGCCCAGCACATTGAGGCCGGCACTGGTCTGTAGCAGGCCGTTGGCATCGGTCGTGAGGTTACCCGCACGGGTGTAGGCCTCTTCGCCGTTGGCCGCCTGGACGGCAATCCAGCCCTGCCCCTGCACGGCGACATCGAGCGGCCGGCCGGTGGTCAGCAGGGGACCGGCGTCGAAGACGTTGCTGACCGACGCGTCGACCGTGAAGGCGCGGCTCGCCTGCCCGGCGCCGAGTACCGGTACGGCGCGGAAGCGGTGCTCCATGGCGCGATAACCCGTGGTCGAGACATTGGCGAGATTCTGCGCGACGCCAGCCTGCTGCAGAAAGGCCTGCTTGGCGCCACTCATGGCGGTGTAGATCAGACGGTCCATCGGCTTTCCTGGCTTTCTCTTGCGGCCACGTCTAGCGCAGGTTCACCAGCGTCTGCAGGATCTGATCCTGGGTCTTGATGGTCTGCGCGTTGGCCTGATAGTTGCGCTGGGCAGTGATCATGTCTACCAGTTCCTTGGTCAGATCGACGTTCGAATCTTCCACCGCGGCCGACTGGATCAGGGCGCGCGTTCCCGACCCCGGCGCCCCGACCAGTTCAGCGCCCGACGCCGAGGTCAGGCTCCACTGGTTGTTGCCGAGATTGAGCAGACCGTTCGGGTCGGCGAAGTTGGCCAGCACCACCTGTCCCAGGTTGCGCGCCTGGCCATTGCTGTAGCGCCCCTCGAAGACACCGTCGCTGCTGACGCCGATCCCGACCAGACTGCCGGCGGCATAGCCGCCCTGCGTCAGGCGGTCCACGGTCGATTCGTTGCCGTACTGCGTGCTGCCGGTAAAATCGATACTCCCCGGCGACCAGGGTGTCGCGGCGCCGCTGGTCAACGGCCATGTCGGCAGCGCCAGCAGGGCTGCCGAGGTCAACCTGCCGTCGTTGTCGAAGGCCAGGGTGCCGACCGGCAGACCGCCCCCTTCGTCCAGGGTCGCATACACGTCCCACTCGCCATCGGCAGTCGGGTCGGTACGAACATAGTAGGTGCTCAGATTGTGCACCACGCCCAGGGTGTCGAAGACGTTCAAGGCGGTGGAAAAGTTGTAGCTCAAAGGATTGTCGGCAGCGAAAGGGATCGTCGCCGGCAGTGCCGCCCGGGAGTCGAGATTGATCGCCGCGACGAGGTTGCCCGACAGCGGATCGCTGGTCGCCCGCGGCGGAATCTGGCCAGCCGACAACTGCAGTTCGATCGGGTTGGAGGGCGAAATCTCCCCATTGCTGGCGACCGGATAGCCGGTCAGGCGAAGCCGCTGGTCGTTGATGACGTAACCGTCCCGGTCGAGGTGGAACTGGCCATTGCGGGTATAGGTGATCTCGCCGCCGTGGCTCATGCGAAAGAAGCCGTTGCCATTGAGCGCGAGATCCAGCGGGTCGTTGGTGGTCGTCAGGTTGCCCTGGGTGAACTGTTGCTGCACCGCGGCGACGCCGACCCCGATGCCGACCTGCGAACCGGCGCCGATGCCGAGCGACGCGGCGTAGATGTCGGAAAAATTCGCATCGGCCCGCTTGAAACCGACGGTACTCGCGTTGGCGACATTGTTGCCGATCACGCTCAGCCCTGCCGAGGCCGCATTCAGACCGCTCAATCCCTGTTGAAAACTCATCGTTGCTCCCTGCCCTAGAAAATCTGTTCGACCTTGTCGAAAGCCACTCTGCCCAGCCCGGCGATTTCGAGCTGGAAAGCACCCTTGTCCCTGATCAGAGCAGAAACCATGCCAAGCTGCATCGTTTCTGCAGCGACCTTTTCATTGCCGCGCACGGCATCGACCGTGAAGCGGTAGTTGCCGGCCGGCGCGTCGCTACCGGCATCGGTCTTGCCGTCCCAGGCGAAGCTGAAGCTGCCGGCCTCGCGGGCGCCCAAATTCTGGCTTTGCACCACCTTGCCGGCGGCGTCGAGAATCGACAGCGTCACCTTGTCGGCCGGGCCGGCGAGCCGCGCGCCGCCGAGCGCTTCGCCGTCGACCAGCGTCAATCCGGAACCGGCGACGAGGACACTCTTGCCGATCAGGCCGGCCGCCTGCATCGCCTGGCCATCGTTGTAAGTGGCAAGCAGGGTCTCCAGCGTCGTGTTGAGCTTCTCGATACCACTCACAGTGCTGATCTGCGAGATCTGGGTAGTGACTGCTGCGTTGTCGAGCGGGTTGAGCGGATCCTGATTCTTCAACTGCGTGATCAGGAGCTTGAGAAAGCGATTCTGCACCTCGTCGCTGGTCGCAGTCGCGGCACCGTTCCGGGCCTGGGCGTTGAGCGCGGCAAAGAGGTCGCTGGATGAATTGACTGACTGTACGGCGGCCATCGGTGACTCCTCGAATAAGCGTGCGGAAGGTTTCCTACTGACCGATGGTCAGCGTCCTGAGCAACAGCTGTTTGGCCGTATTCATGACTTCGGCGTTGGTCTGGTACGAACGCGACGCCGAGATCATGTTGGTCATCTCCTCGACGACGCTCACATTGGGCATGTCGACATAGCCATTCTCGTCCGCCGCCGGATTGCGCGGCTCATAAACCCTTCGGCCGGGGCTGCTGTCTTCGACCACCGCTTTGACCTGCACCCCCTGGGCCGCCGCACTGCCCATCGGCGTCGCCGCGAACACCACCTGCTTCGCGCGGTAAGGCTTGCCGTCGGAACTGATCACGCTGTCCGCATTGGCGAGGTTGCTGGCGACCGCGTTGAGGCGGATGGCCTGCGCCGTCATGGCGCTGCCGGCGACGCGAAAGGTATTGAACAGACTCATCGTTATTGCCCCTGCAGTGCCGTCATCATGGTCTTGATGCGGCCGCTGATGAAGGTCAGGCCGGCCTCGTAGTAGAACGCGTTCTCGGCGAGCTGGGCACGTTCGACATCCATGTCGACCGTATTGCCGTCGGCGCTCGGCTGCGTCGGCTGACGATAGCTCAGGCGCACCGGGCTCGTCTCGAGTTCCCCCGGCAGATGGCGGTGGGAGGTGGTCGCGAGGCGCAGGCCACCCTCACTGCCCTCGCTGCGACCGGCGAGGGCGCCCTGCAGCGCGGCCGCGAAATCGAAGTCCCGCGCCTGGTAGTTCGGCGTGTCGGCGTTGGCGATGTTTCCGGCCAGCACCTGCTGGCGATGCGCGCGCAAGGTCAGCGCCTGCTGTTGCACGTTGAGGGTGCGGTCGAGCTTGCTGACCATGATGGCTTCTCCGAGGGCTTGATGATTGGATATAAAGCAATAGGCGTGCCAAAACTCGAACAAGCCGCCCGCAAGCCCCCGGCCATGATCGGTAACGCCCGCCGACGGCGACTTGCCGGCTTGCCGGCAAATATTGCCGCCCGGCGGGCATCGCCGATCGCTGATCAGCCGTTCCGGCGCCGCTGATTGAGGCAGAATGGCGGCATGTCGAATTCCTTGCCGCACGCAGCCCGGATCTCGCTGCTCCTGCTGGCCGTCGCCTGCTGCGGCGCGTACAGCGAAACCAGTGAAACCCCGCTCGCCAGCGCGCTCGACCAGTACCTGCAGCAGCAGACCCGTGGTCTGCCGGGCAAGGTCAGTTTCCGCATCGGCAGCCTCGACCGGCACGCCCGCTTCGCCCCCTGCAGTGCCTTCGAGCCCTTCCTGCCGCCGGCAAGCCGGCTGCGGGGAAAGACCACGCTCGGCGTACGCTGTCTCGGCCCCGCCGCCTGGACGGCGTACGTGTCGGTCGAGATCCGCATCTTTGGCAGCTACCTGGTCACCGCCCGACCGCTGGTGGCCGGACAGATCGTCGGCAGCGCCGATCTGCTGGTGCGTGAGGGCGACCTCGGCGTGCTGCCGACGAGCATCCTGACCGACCCGGATCAGGCCATCGGCATGCAGGTCAGGAGCGGCATGGCAGCCGGCCTGCCGCTGCGCAGCGAACTGCTGAGCGCACCCTGGGCGGTGCAGCAGGGACAAAGCGTCAGACTGCTGACCAGCGGCGCCGGCTTCACCATCAGCAACGAGGGGAAAGCGCTGAACAACGCCGGCGAAGGCCAGCTGGTTCGCGTCCGGACCGCATCCGGTCAGGTGGTGAGCGGCGTCGCCCGGCGTGGCGGGGTCGTCGAAGTGTCGTATTGAAGCGGTTCCCGGACTTTTGCGCGAACAAAAAGTGTTAAAGTTCCGGTGTTGCTCGCCGATAGATGGGTTGAGTACAACCGTTCAAAGGGCACCACCGTGAAGATCGACCGCACCACCAGCAGCGCCAGCCCTGTCAGCGAGACGCGCCCTCGCGCCGGTGTCGCCCAGCCAAAGACCGGTGACGCGGCGCAGGTGCACCTCAGTCCGCTTGCCGCACAGCTGCAGACCAGCGGCGACGCACCGGCGTTCGATGCAAACAAGGTTTCCCAGATCAGGCAGGCGATCGCTGAAGGTCGTTTCACGATCAATGCGTCGGCCATTGCCGATCGGCTGATCGACTCCGCCAGCGAACTCGTCCGCTCCCAGAAGCAGGGCTAGAGCCCGGCGATGAGCGCGACGACGGCCGATTTCAGGCACTTGATCGACGCCGAGGTGGTCGCCGTGGAGCGCTTCGTGCACCTGCTGGAGGCCGAGCAGAAGCTGCTGAGCGACGGTGCGGTCGACGAACTGCCCGACCTCCTGCGCGAGAAGAACGGGCTCGCCGCCCAATTGACCGGGCTCGCCGACCTGCGCAACCGGGCGCTCGCCGCCCACGGACTGACTGCCGACCGCGCCGGCATCGCCCGCTGGTTTTCCCTCCACCCCGGCGAAAGCGCTGCCCACGCCGTCTGGTCGCGGCTGCTGCCTTTGGCGAGCCAGGCGCGCGAACTCAATCGCGTCAATGGCGAACTGATCCAGTTGCGTCTGCAGCACAACACCCTGGCGCTCGAAGCGCTCCTCGGCAGCAGCGGCGCCCTCGGCCTGTATGGTCCGGATGGCCAGAACGCGCCAGCCAGCGGCCAGCGGATCAGCGACCGCGCCTAGTCCGCCGGGGAAGTGGTGGCCGGTGCAGCCTCGCCCGCCTGCCCCTGAAGATTCAGTTCGGTGCTTTTTTCCGGGATTTCCGAGTCGATCAGAATCGTCACCCGACGATTGCGCGCCCGCCCATCGGCCAGCAGGTTCGGTTCGACCGGCCGGGTATCGGCGTAGCCGATCGCGGTCAGACGTTCGGCGGCCACCCCGGCGGCGGCAAACAGACGCAGGACGGTCGTCGCGCGCACCGCGGAAAGCTCCCAGTTCGAGGGAAACTGAACAGTACTGATCGGGGAGTTGTCGGTATGCCCCTCGATGATGATCGGGAAATCGGCCGCAACGAGGACCTCGGCCACCGACTGCATGGCTTTCACGACTGCTGGCTGAAGCAGCGCCTGGCCGGGCGAAAAGAGGATGCTGTCGTTGATCTCGATGCTCACCCCGCGGCTGGTTTCGAGAACGCGGACCTTGCCCTGTTCAACCAGCGGCGCCATCACCTGCAGGATGTCCTGGGCGACATTGCGCATCTTCTCGCGGCGTTGCTGCTTTACCGTCTCCTGCATTCGGTTCAGCGGGCTATTGATCGCCGGTGCCGGCGCCGGCAGCAGCATCGGCGTCTGGCCCGTGCTGCTGACCGGCTGGCTACGAAAGGCGCTGACCATCGAGTTGCTCAGGATGCGGTACTTTCCCTCGTTAACCGACGAGAGCGCGTACATGACGACGAAGAACGCAAACAGCAGGGTAATGAAATCAGCATACGACACCAGCCAGCGCTCGTGGTTGTCGTGCTCTTCCTCGCCGCGTCTTCGCCTGGCCATGGCTAGAAGATGTAGCCTCGCAGCCGGCTCTCGATGATGCGGGGATTGTCACCGTTGGCGATCCCCACCAGCCCGTCGACCAGCATTTCGCGCTGCGCGACGAGACGATTGATGTGCGTCTTCAGTTTGTTCGCGATCGGCAGATAAACCAGGTTGGCGAGCCCGACACCATAGATCGTGGCGACGAACGCGACCGCGATGCCGGCGCCCAGCTTCGAGGGGTCGGAGAGGTTCTCCATGACATGGATCAGCCCCATGACGGCGCCGAGAATGCCGATCGTCGGCGAGTAACCGCCGGCGGCCTCCCATACCCTTGCGGCAAGCTTCATCTCCTGCTCGAAGGTCGAGATCTCGACTTCCATCACCTCCCGCAGCCTGTCCGGCTCGGCGCCATCGACCAGAAGCTGCAGTCCCTTGCGGGTAAACTCGTCTTTCATCTCGCCGACGACGGCGTCCAGTGCCAGCAGGCCCTCGCGCCGCGAGACCTGGCTCCAGGTCGATACCTGCTGGATCAACTGCAGGTGGTCGACCAGCGGCGGATACCATATCCAGGTCGCCATCCGGGCGCCGCGCACGAAAGTGGCGTAGGGACTCTGCAACATGACCGCACCGAGGGTGCCGCCGACGACGATCAACAGCGCCGTCGGCTGTGACAGCGAACCGAGGTGTCCGCCTTCGAGGATCTGGCCGCCGCCGATCGCCAGCAGCCCGATCAGCAGGCCGATGATGCTCAGCCTATCCATGGCGGTCGCTTTTCGTCGGCGGTACGGCAGTCTCGAAGAGGCGCGCACGCAGCCTCATCACCGCCTGACTGTGCAGTTGACAGACGCGCGACTCGGTGACCCCCATGACCTCGCCGATCTCGCGCAGGTTGAGATCCTGCTCGTAGTAGAGCGACATCATCAGCCGCTCGCGCTCCGGCAGGAGTTCGATCGCCTGCACCAGTCGCTGGCGAAGATTCGCCTCCTCGAAGAGGATCGACGGATCGGCGGCCTCGTCCACCAGATGACGTTCGAGAAAATCGTCGCCACGCTCGGCCACCAGGTCCTCGAGATAGACGAGTTGATGTCCGCGCGCCTCCTGCAGCATCGTCTGATAATCGGCGAGCGACATGTTCAGTGAATCGGCCAGTTCCTTTTCGGTCGGCGCACGACCCTTCTCCTGTTCGAGTTCGGCGATCGCCGCCTCGATCCGGCGATGGTTGCGCCGCAGGCTGCGTGGCAACCAGTCGTTCTCGCGCAGGCCGTCGAGCATGGCGCCGCGTACCCGCTGCGCGGCATAGGTTTCGAAGCGGGAACCGAGACCGGCTTCGAAGCGCCCCATGGCATCGAGCAGGCCGAGCATGCCGTTCTGCACCAGATCGTCGAGCTGCACGCTCGCCGGCAGACGAGCCAGCAGATGGCAGGCGATGCGTTTGACCAGCGGCGCGAAGCGCTGGACAAGCTGATCCTTGTTGAGTTGACCGGCGGCGTTATACATGCAGTTCAGGCGTAGATCGCGGTCGGTTCGATATGCTGGCTCAGCTGCAGCAGTTGTTGCACGAAGGGCTCGAGTCCGCCGGCCGCGCCTTCGCCGGCTGGCCACTTCAGCAGCTCGTTGCCGAGCGTCTGATAGGCGCTGGCCGCCGGCGAGTCGGGAAACAGGCCGGCGACCGGTTGCCCGAGCCTGGACGCCTGTCGCAGGCGCTCGTCCACTGGCACACAGCCGGCATAGTCGAGACGCGCCAGCCGATGACTGGCGGTGACGCGCGCCATGTTGTCGTAAATCGCCCGTGCCTCGCTGACCCGGCGCGTCATGCTGACGAGAATGCGGAAGTGCCGGCGCGCGTAGCCCAGGCTCACCCGCTTGATCAGCGCGTAAGCCGCGGTGATGGCCGCGACGTTCGGGGCAACGACGATCACCGTCTCCGGCGCGGCGAGGCCGAGCGGCGAGAAAGCGAGCGGATGGCCGAGCGAGGTATCGACGAGGACGACGTCGACCGGGGGAACGATCTCGCGCAGGCACTGCAGCAGGACCTCCTGCTCGGCAGCGCTCAAACGGGCGAGTTTCCTGATCAGGCCACCGACCGGCAGAATCCGGACCCCGGCAGCGACGCTCAGCAGCACCTCGGCGAGCGCCCGTCGCCGCTCGACAACCTGCTGCAGATCGCCCGCCTCCACTGCGCCGTAGAAAGCGGCGACGCCATCGTCGGTGTTCTCGTCCACCACCAGGACCTGACACCCGCGAGCGGCCAGCGAAGCGGCCAGATTGGCGACCGTGACGCTCTTGCCGACGCCCAGGCTGCCGGCGACGAAGGTCACCACCCGCAGCGGCGGACGCTGCAGCAGGCGACGCAGACCCGCCGCCTGGTCGCCGCGAAAATCAGCCACCCTGACCTCCGGCAGATGTCCCGCCGACGGTGGCGCTGGCCATCATCAGACCGTGCTCCAGGCCGGCCATTCGATGCGGTGAACTGTCCGGCAAATCCTTGAAGGCACGATGGAGAAGGTACGGCCGATTCGGCAGATGCAGGTCTTCCGGCACCCGCTGGCCATTCGACACGTAGTACAGACGCAGGCTCTGGCGGAGAATCACATCGATCGCCGAGGCGAGGCTCGCGGCTTCGTCAATCTTGGTCAGAATGCAGCCGGCAAGGTCGAGCGCGCCGTAGGCGCGGACGACGTCATCGAGTGTGTCGCCGCGACTGGTCGCCGCCAGCAACAGCAGCGACCTGACCTCGCTGTCGCCGAACATGGCGACCTGTTCGCCGACCATCCGGTCGCGCTGGCTCATTCCCATGGTGTCGATCAGCACCATGTGGGTGTGCTTGAGGTCGCGCAGCGTCGCGCGCAGATCCTTGGTATCGCGAGCGAGGTGAACCGGGACGCCGAGGATGCGACCGTAGATGCGCAATTGTTCGTGGGCGCCGATCCGGTAGCCGTCGGTCGTCACCAGAGCCAGCTTCCTGGCGCCGTGGCGGAGGACGCAGCGGGCCGCAAGCTTGGCCGTGGTGGTCGTCTTGCCGACGCCGGTCGGCCCGACCAGGGCATAGATTCCGCCCTGGTCGATGATGTCGGTCTCGCTGTTGATGGTCAGCAGACGGCGTTCGGCGCCCCCCTTGACGCAGGCCAGCGCCTGTGTGGTGTCGACCTCGGGCGGTACTTCGAGCAGCAGATCTCGGGCAAACTGCGGCGAGAATCCGGCGTCGAGCAGGTGGCGAAGCGTCTCCGTCTTGACCGGTTCGGCGCGCGCGACCTCGCCCCAGGCAAAGCCGGCGAGTTGTTGTTCGACAATGCGACGCAGCGAGCGAATCTCCTGCAGCACGGCCGAGGGAACCACCTCCGCCTCGACGACGGTGGCCACCACCGCCGGCGCCGCCGCTGCCGGCGGCGGCGCTTCGCTGGCGAGCGAGCGAGGTACTTCGAGCGGCAACACCGAACGTTCGGCGAACGGTGGCAGCGGCAGCGCGGCGCGCGCCGTGGACGGTTCCCGGGCCGGGGTCGGCGGCTCCGGCGCGGCGACGCGCAGGCGCGCCGGGTCGGTTGACGCCGCCGGCACGGATTCCTTGCGCCTCGGCAGGGTCGCTTCGCGCTCGGCGGTCGGCACGATCATCTCCATGTCCCGCGCGGCCACCGCCATGATCTCGACGCCGCCGGGAATGCCGCGATTGGAGAGGATGATGGCGTCCGGCCCGAGCGTCTCCTTGACCTTGCGCAGGGCGTCGCGCGCTGTCGCAGCGATGAATTTCCTGACGTTCATGCTCTCTGTCCAATGATCGAGGTCACTTTGATGATCCTGTTCTCAGGCACTTCGGCGTGCGCGAGAACCTTCAGTTGGGAAATGCTGCGGCGGAGGAAGCGCGACAACAGCGTTCGCAGACTGCCGGGAACCAGCAGGACCATTGGCAGACCGACCTCTTCCTGGCGTTGTGCCGCAGCCACCGTTTCGCGGACCAGCGTCTCGGCCAGACCGGGCTCGATGCCGGCGCCCTCGCCGCCGCCGGCCACGGCCTGCAGCAGCAGACGTTCGAGTTGTGGGTCGAGCGACATGACCTGCATTTCGGCACCCCCCGGGTAAAGTTCCTGGACGATCGCGCGGCCGAGCGCAGTCCGCACCTGCGCCGTCAGCGCCTCCGGATCCTGCGAGCGCGGTGCGCTGTCGGCCAGGGTCTCGATGATGGTACGCATGTCGCGCAGGTGCACACCCTCTTCGAGCAGATTGCGCAACACCTTCTGGACCACGCCGAGCGACAGCAGCTTGGGCACCACATCCTCGACCAGCTTGGGCATGTCCTTCGCGAGATGATCGAGCAGCGCCTGCGTCTCCTGCCGCCCGAGGAGTTCGGCGGTGTGCGAGAGGATCAGATGGTTGAGGTGGGTCGCGGTCACCGTGCTCGCATCGACCACCGTGTAGCCATAGGCCTGCGCCTGCTCGCGCAGGGCCGCGTCGATCCACACCGCCGGCAGCCCGAAAGCCGGATCCCTGGTCGGCGTGCCGGCGATCTGCCCAGCGACGCGGCCCGGATTGATCGCCAGCAGGTTGCCCGGAAAAGCCTCTCCCTCGCCGATCTCGACCCCTTTGAGCAGGATCTTGTAGGCGTTGGGCTTGAGTTCCAGGTTGTCGCGGATATGGACCGGCGACACCAGAAAACCCACTTCCTGGGCAAACTTCTTGCGTATGCCGCGGATCCTGCGCAACAGCTCGCCATCCTGCGACTTGTCGACCAGGGGAATCAGCCGATAGCCGACTTCCAGCCCGAGGACATCGAGCGGCGTCACGTCGGCCCAGCTCGCCTCCTGGGCTTCCGGCGCCGCCGTCGGTGCAGCGGCGACCGCAATCGGCGCCGCCGTCGGCTGACGACGCTGATCGATCTTCCAGGCGAGCGCCGCGATGGCGCCGGCGAGGAGCAGGAAGACAAAGTTCGGCATCCCCGGAATCAGACCGAGCAGACCGATGATCGCGGCCGTGAGATAGAGCAGCTTCGGATTGTTGAACAGTTGCGAGGTGAACTGCTGCGAAACATCTTCGTCGTCGCCGACCCGCGTCACGACCATGCCGGCGGCAATCGAAATGATCAGCGCCGGGATTTGCGCCACCAGACCGTCGCCAATCGTCAACAGGGTGTAAGTACGGGCGGCCGTGCCGATATCCAGGTTGTGCTGAAGGACGCCGATGAACAGGCCGCCGACGACGTTGATCAGCATGATCAGGATGCCGGCCACGGCGTCGCCGCGGACGAATTTCGAGGCGCCGTCCATCGAACCGAAGAAGTCCGCTTCCTGGGCGATCGTCGCGCGCCGCCGGCGCGCGTCTTCTTCGCCGATCAGGCCGGCGTTGAGGTCGGCATCGATCGCCATCTGCTTGCCCGGCATGGCGTCGAGGGTGAAGCGCGCGGCCACTTCGGCGACCCGTCCGGCACCCTTGGTGATGACGACGAAGTTGATGATGACCAGGATCGTAAACACCACCAGGCCGACGGCATAGTTGCCGCCGACCAGGAAATGTCCGAAAGCTTCGATGACCTGCCCGGCGGCGCCGGGGCCGGTATGTCCTTCGAGCAGGACGACGCGCGTCGACGCGACATTGAGCGACAGCCGCAGCAGCGTCGTCACCAGCAGGACGGTCGGGAAGACGGAGAAATCGAGCGGCTTCATCACGCTCATGGCGACCAGCATGACGATCACCGAGATGGCGATGTTGAAGGTGAAGAAAAGGTCGAGGACGAAAGCGGGCAGCGGCAGGACCATCATCGCCAGAATCATCAGGATCAGCAGCGGTCCGGCCAGCTGGCGCTGACCGAAGCGAACGAAGAGCGCCTGCAGGGTGGCGGTCGCGCTAGCCATTGGCGGCCCCCACGGCGAGTTCGTCAGGCACCGGGATGTCGCCTGGCGGCTGTGGGCAGACGCCGCCACTCTGGCGCCAGTTGCTCAACTGATAGATGTAGGCCAGCAGTTCGGCGACCGCTGCGTAAAGGATCGCCGGGATTTCCTGATCGAGATCGACATGGCGATAGAGCGCCCGCGCGAGCGGCGGCGCTTCGACGATCGGCACCCGGTGGGTGTCCGCGAGGTCGCGAATCCTGAGGGCAATCTCGCCCTGCCCCTTGGCGAGCACCTTCGGCGCCCCCATGCCGCTCTTGTAGGCCAGCGCCACCGCATAATGGGTGGGGTTGGTGACGATGACGTCGGCCGCCGGCACCGCGGCCATCATCCGCTTGCGCGCCGCTTCCCGCTGCAACTGGCGAATGCGGCCCTTGATCTCGGGGTCGCCCTCGAGTTCCTTGCCTTCCTGCTTGACTTCCTGGCGGCTCATCTTGAGCTTGTCGTGGTGCTGCCAGAGCTGGAAAGGCACATCGACGGCAACGATCAGCAACATCGCCGAAACGATGGCGAAGAAACTGAAGTTGAGCAGATGGCCGGCGCTCGCGAGGCCGACCGCAATCGACTGCGAAAACATCGCCAGCAGGTCGCCGCGCTCGCTCCACAGGACCCAGATGGCGACGCCGCCAAGCAGCGAAACCTTGGCCACTGCCTTGACCAGCTCGACCAGCCCGTTCCACGAGATCAGGCGCGCCAGACCCTTGAGCGGATCGAGACGGCTGACATCGGGCTGCAGCGCCTTGGCGGAAAAATTCCAGCTGCCGAGAAAGAACGGCGACAGCAGCGCTGCCAGAACGAGCGCGGCAAACAGGGGGACACAGGTGAGCAGGGCGTCAAGCGACAGATCGGCCAGGCGAACCAGCATCAGCGTCGGTTCCTGCACGAGATCCGGGTCGACCACCAGCGCACGGCGGAACATCTCTGCCACCCGCTGCACCATCCATGAGCCCATCACCCAGAATGTCGTCGCGGCAACGATCAGAATCAGGAATGCGCCGATCTCCCGCGAACGCGGCACCTGACCTTCCTCGCGCGCCTGTTCCAGACGTCTTGCTGACGCCGGTTCGGTTCGTTCGAGGTCGCTTTCCTCAGCCATTTCGAGTGTCCTGTTGACTCGACGGTATTATAAAAAAACAGGCATTAATAATAGATATCTATGAGCCTTTATTTAGACGGATTCTCGAAAGGTTGCGCGCCAGCAACAGATGTTGCGGTGCTGCAAAAAACAAACGGCGGGTCACCCGGCCCGTTTCGGGACAAGCTTTCGCGCCGGTCGCTCCTAGGCGAAAAATTCCAGCACCCGGGCCGGCGTCGCGCTGCGCAGATCCCGGTCAGCGTGCGTGTTGAGATCGACCAACAGCTCCTTCATGTCCAGAATGAGGACGATCTGGCCGTTCGAGAGTGTCGTCACGCCGGCGACCCCGCGTGGACGGAAATCGTCGAGGGCCTTGATCACCGCATCGTCACGGCCGGCAAAGTTGTCCACCGCAAGAATGAAGCTGCGCTCGGCGGTCTGCATCAGAACGCCGTACTCGGGTTGCCGGAGCTGCGGCCAGCCGAGCAGACGCGAGAGCGAGATCACCGGCAGAATCTCGCCGCGCACGACCAGTGTCTCCTTGCCACCCACTTCCTGCATTCGGGAATGGTCGATCGGCAGAATCTCCCGCACCATCGACAGCGGCAGTGCAAAAGGCTGTTCACCGAGGAGGACCAGCAGCACCGGCAGAATCGCGAGCGTCAGCGGCAACGAAATGATGAACACCGACCCCTTGCCCGGCTCGGAGCGAATTTCGATCGAGCCATTGAGCTTCTGGATATTGGTCTTCACGACGTCCATTCCGACGCCCCGGCCGGACACCGCCGAGGCCTGTGCCATGGTCGAGAACCCGGGCAGGAAGATCAGGTTCAGGCTCTGCCGGTCATCGAGCGTGTTGGCTTCTTCCTCACTGATGATGTTCTTTTCGACGGCTTTCGCCCGAATCCGTTCCGCACTCATGCCGTGCCCGTCGTCGGCGACGATCAGGACGATGTGATCGCCCTCCTGGCGCGCCTCCAGACGGATGACGCTCTTCGCCTCCTTGCCGGCCGCCCGCCGCTCCTCGACCGACTCGACGCCGTGGTCGACCGCGTTGCGGATCAGGTGGATCAGCGGATCGGCCAGATCCTCGATCATCGTCTTGTCGACTTCGGTTTCTTCGCCAATCAGCGCGAGTTCGACATCCTTGCCGAGTTGCCGGGCGAGATCGCGGGCAATCCGCGGATATTTCTGGAACAGCCGGCCAATCGGCTGCATGCGCGTCTTCATCACCGAATTCTGCAGGTCGGAGACCAGCAGATCGAGCTGGCTGACCGCCTGATCGAGCGCCTGCAGGGTTTCCGAGTCGGTCCTGCCGGCGAGAATGTCGGCTCGCAGGCTGGTCAGCCGGTTCTTGGTCAAGCCGATCTCGCCCGACAGATTGAGCACCTGGTCGAGACGCGCCGTATCGACCCGAATGGTCGTCTCGCGGGCGGCAATCTTTTCTTCGGCACGGCGACCGCCGGGCGCGGCGTTGACTGACGCCCCCGGTTTGTCGGTCGTCCGGCGCCCTTCCGGCGGGAAGTGCGGCTGCAGGTGGGAAAGATCCTCTTCACTCGCCGGATCAGTCGTCACCGGCCGCCCGACCGGCGCGGCCACGCTCAGCGCAACCGGCGCCTGGCCGGTCACCGCCGCATGCAGGGCCTGCCAGTCCGGGCCATGCGCAGCGGTCGCGGCGGCCGCCTGCGCCGTGGCGGCTGGCTTCGCCGTCTGGCGCCCGCCGCTGAGCGCTGGCGGCGTAGCCGGTGGGCGCTCCACCTCGACGGCAAGCGCGGCGCGCAGGTTGGCCATCACCGGCTGCGGCGCCGGATCGGGTTGCCGGCCCTGGGCAATCTCGCCGAACATGTTGCGCACGCTCTGCGTCGCTGCCATGATCGTATCCATCAGGGCCGGCGTCAGCGTCAGCGCAGCGGTTCTCAGGCGGTCGAAGAGGTTCTCGGTCAGGTGACAGAGGCTGACCAGTTCACCGGCATTGAGAAAACCCGCACCGCCCTTGATGGTGTGAAAGCCGCGGAAGATATCGTTCAACAAACGATGATCATCGGGACTCCGCTCGAGATCGACGAGCTTGTTATCGACATCGGACAGGAGTTCACCGGCTTCCTGCAGGAAATCCTGCAGCAGGTCTTCCATCCCGGCAAAATCGCTCATGCTGAAGCTCCTAGAATCCCAGACTGTCGAGCAGGTCGTCGACCTGCTGCTGCGTGGCAACGACGTCGCTGCGTCCTTCGGCATTGATCACCGGTCCGTTGAGCAGACTCATCACCGAGTCGGTTTTTCGCTCGCCGGGCATCGCGTCGATCAGCACCCCCATCAACTGCGCCTCGAGTTCCTGCGCCATATGGATGATCTTCTTGATCACCTGACCGGTCAGATCCTGAAAATCCTGCGCCATCATGATCTCGAGCAGCTGCGCCCGGGTCGCCTCGGTCTTCGCCGGCAGGCCCTGTTTGAGGAATGAGCGCGTCTCTTCGGCCAACGACCTGAACGCATCGACACCGAGTTGATTGGCAAACAGCGCATCCCACTGCCCCGCGAGCCTCGACGAAGCCGCCTCGAGTTCGCTCTGCAAGGGGTTGGCAATATCGGTCGCATTGAGGACCCGACAGGCGGCCTGTTCGGTCAGTGTCGCGACGTAGGCGAGCCGGTCCTTGGCGTCGGGAATTGCGGCGACGGTGCTCTCGAGGAGTTCGTGGTAGCCGAGTTCTCCGAGCGTGTCGTGCAGTTGCCTCGCCATCTGGCCGACACGATGAAAGATCTTGTCCTGGCCCTGCCACGGCTCGCCGCCCGTCGCGGGTCCCTGACTCGCGTCGCGCTCGGCGACCACCGAATCGAACAGGCGCTGCAGATCGTCGCTATCGTCGCTGCCGTCACCCTCGCGCAACTGCTGCAGCAACGACGCCCGAGGTGCGGCGGGCGACGCTGGCCGGGCCGGCACGGCGACACCCGCAGCAATGCTGTCGAACAGTGCTTCGAGTTCCCTGGAGTCCCCGAAGGGGTCGGCATCGCTCATCTCATCCACCCATCTTGTCGAAAATCTTCTGCAGCTTCTCGGCCAGCGTCGCCGCCGTGAAGGGCTTGACGATGTAGCCGCTGGCCCCGGCCTGAGCCGCGGCGATGATGTTTTCCTTTTTGGCTTCGGCGGTGATCATCATCACCGGCAGGTGTTTGAGGGCCGGCGCGTTGCGAATCGCCTTGAGCAGCTGCAGGCCATCCATGTTCGGCATGTTCCAGTCGGTGACGACGAACTCGAAGCTGCCATTGTTCAGCTTCTGCAGGGCGATCGCCCCGTCTTCCGCCTCATCGACGTTGGCGAATCCCAGTTCCTTGAGGAGATTCCTGACGATGCGCCGCATCGTCGAAAAATCGTCCACCACCAGAATTTTCATCCTTGGATCAGCCATTCTTTACTCCTGTTGATTCGGTCAATGCTCAAGCAAGGGTCGCAGGGTGTCGGCAAGCACCTCGGCGTCAAACTTGGCAACGTAGGCATCCACTCCCACCGCCTTGCCCATGGCGTGATTGGCCTGCGACGACAGTGACGAGTGCATCACCACCGGAATGCCGGCGAAGCGAAGGTCGCTCTTGATGTTCTTGGTGAGGACATAGCCGTCCATCTCGGGCATTTCGGCGTCGACCAGGATCAGGCGAATCTCGTCGCGCACGTCGCGCCCGATCTGGATCGCATGCGCGGCGATCGCCTGCAGGCGACTCCAGGCCTCGGCGCCATTGGTGGCGTGCTTGTGCTTGACGCAGAGCTTGTCCAGCACTTCGGTAATCTTGCGCCGGGCGACCAGAGAATCGTCGGCAAAAAACAGGCAGACATCGCCATCGACCGCCGCCGGCGGGATATCGACGATGACCGCCTCGCCAAAGGCATTGGCGAGAATCTGTTCGACGTCGAGGATGGACACCAGCTTGCCGTCATCGAGTTCGGTGACCGCCGTGATCAGCCCCTGGTTGCTGGCGAGAACGCTCTCCGGCGCCTTCACCCGCTCCCAGTCGACCCGAATGATGCGATCGACTTCATGTACCAGGAAGCCCAGCGTGCGCTTCGAGTACTCGGCGACCATCATCGTCTTGCCGTACTCGCCGTGCTGGTCCTTGTGCTCGAGAAAGGAAATCAGCGACAGCACCGGGATGACGTTGCCGCGCAGCGAGACCAGCCCCTCGACGCCCCGCGGCATGTTCGGCGTTCTGGTGATATGGGGGGTGCGCCCGACTTCACGCACCTTGAAGACGTTGATCCCGAAAGTCTCGCGCGTCCCGAGCGAGAAGAGCAGGATCTCCATCTTGTTGGAACCGGCAAGCCGGGTACGTGCATCGACGCCCTCGAGGAGGTTCTTCCTTTCTGCGAGATCCATAGCGTTGCTCCTGAAAGATCAGTTCGACGGCAAGGCCGGCAGAACACCCTGCCGCAGCCTTCGCGTCAGCGTCTCCGACAGGCGCTGGGGTTCAAACTTGGGGACATACTCGTCGACGCCGACCGAGCGGCCGAGTTGCTGGTTGGACATGCCGGACAGCGACGAATGCATGATCACCGGGATGCCGATGAAGCGCGGATCGGACTTGATCTTCTTGGTCAGGATGTAGCCATCCATCTCGGGCATTTCGATATCGGTCAGCACGAGGCTGATCAGGTCACTCGTCTGCTGCCCGGAAGCCTGCGCATAAGCGGCCATCTTTTCCAGTTCGAGCCAGGCGTCGAGACCGTTGATCGCGGCCACGTACTTCACCCCCATCGCTTCCAGGGTACGCTGAATCTGCTTGCGGGCGACCGTCGAGTCGTCGGCGAAGAAGACCGTCAGCTCGGGGTTATCGAGTGGCTTGATGTTGCGGTAGACGATATCGTCGTCGTAGTTGGTCGTCTCCGAGAGAATCTTTTCGACGTCCATCATCATCACCAGTCGGCCGTCGGGCAGTTCGGTGACCGCTGTCACGAGGCCTCCCATTTCGGCCGTCAGCATCGCCGGCGGCACCCGCATCTGGCTCCAGTCGAGGCGCAGAATGGTATCCACCCCTTCGACCAGAAAGCCCTGCGTGTGGCCGGCATATTCGGTGACGATCATGATCGAACGGGGCGTTTCGGTCGCCACACCGGCGTAACGGGCAAGGTCGACGACCGGCACCAGGGCGCCGCGCAGGCTGACCATTCCTTCGACCGAAACCGGCATTTCGGGTGCCGAGGTGACCGCTGGTGTTCGCATCACCTCGCGCACCTTGAAGACGTTGATGCCGAAGGTTTCACGCCGGCCGGTCCGCGAATCGGTGCCGAGCGAGAAGAGCAGGATTTCCAGCTTGTTGGTCCCGGCCAGTTTGGTACGGGCATCGATATTCTTCAATAGATCCGACATGACTCTCTTTCTTGTGCCAGGACCCTCCGCTGGCGGATCCCCGACATCTTAATCCAATAAGCGCTGCCGCGTGACGATCGTCTACCACACAGCGCTCGGCTCAGACCGTTGTCCGGTAACCAATCCGGAAACCACCCCAGTGTCGACCCTTGACGTAGATCGGCGCCGAAATGTCGTGCATCAGTTCACCGGTATCCCGACGGTAGGTCTGCAGCAGGAAAAGCTGCTCGTGGCGACCACAGCGCCTGCCCACCGGGTCGTCGAAGATGCGCTTGCTGCGGTTGTGCAGAAAATCGACCTTCTCGTCACCGGTCAGCGGCTGCGAGAAGATCCGGTTATGGGTCGGGACGTAGCCGTTGCGGTCGGTACAGATGCTGTAAACCAGCCAGCCGTGCTGGCTCAGCAGTTCCTCCTGCAGCGGCACCATGGCCTGATCGGTGAAATCGTCGAAGCGCGACTTGAACTTCTGCGGCCGCGTGCCGGCGATCGGCTGGTAGCGCTCGTCGAACAGATCCTCGACGCTGATGTTGCCGGCGTCTACCGCCCGATCGAAGATCTCGCCGGCCGCCTGCGCTGCCTGGCGGACGATCGCCGGCATTCGCGCATGTGTCGCAACGGCCTGCTCGCCGGCCGGGCCCAGCTTGAAGACCGTGGCCATTTCCTGGAGGTTCTCGGCCAGGCATTCGACGTGATCGACCGCAATCAGCGTGTCGGCCGTCAGCGCGTCGTTGGTTTCGGCCATTTCCCTGATCCGCCGGACGTGTTCGCCGATGCTCTCGCCGCTGCGGCTCTGCTCGGCGACGGCAACGGCGATGGCATCGACTTTCTCCATCGTTTCGCGCGCTCCGGCGTTGATCCGCTCAAGCGACCGGTCGGCCTGCCGGGACAGTTCGGCGCCGGTGTGCGCCTGCCCGGTACCGGCTTCGATGCTGACGATCGCGCTCTGCATCTCGCCCTGGATCGCCGCAATCATCTGACTGATCTCGCTGGTCGCCTGCGCGGTCCGCTCGGCGAGTTTGCGCACTTCATCGGCGACGACAGCAAAACCGCGCCCCTGTTCACCGGCGCGCGCCGCTTCGATGGCCGCGTTGAGGGCCAGCAGGTTGGTCTGATCGGCAATCTCGCGAATCGTCTGGACGATGCCGCTGATCGCTTTCGAACGTTCCCCGAGCGCGCAGACCACCGTCGCCGAACGGGTCACCGAAGCGGCGATCTGCTCCATTTCGGCCGACGCGTTGCGCACGATCGCCATGCCTTCGGTCGACAGCGTGCTCGACGCCTCCGAAATGCCGGCGGTTTCGCTCGCTTTCTGATGCACCTGATTCATGTTCTCGGTCAGCGCTGCCATTTCGCTCGCCGTCGCGAGCGCGGCGTCGCGCTGCGCAGTCGACCCCGAGGCGACGCGACGGGCGTCGATGATCAACTGTCGCGACGCCTTGCCGACCTCGATCGAGTTGAACAGCGACTTGCCGACGATGGTGGCGAAACTCTCCATCAGCTGATTGAAAGCCGCCGCCACGGCAGCGATCTCGTCCCGGCCGTCGACCGGTGCCCGGCGGACCAGATCGCCGTCGGCGTAGGTCCGGGCGATCACCTCCCGCAGCACCGCCAGGCGGCCGCACAGATGCCGCTCGACGCCGTAGGAAATGCCGCCGGCGAGGAGCACCAGTACGCCCAGAGCGCCGAGCCAGCCGGCCATGTCGCCGGCAAAGACGACGCTGCCGAGATAGCCGGCGAGAGCCGCGGCGATCACCTGCAAGAGCGTTGCTGCACGAATTCGCCACGCCAGTCCCTTCATCCCAAGCCTCCCCTTATTTGCAACCGGTGGTCGATCGTCATCCCCTCAACGGCAAAAATCGCCACGGCTTGAGAAAGTTCATGGCGCCGGCACAAGGAAGTGCTGGCCTGATGGCAGGCGAAAGCGGGCCAGGAGCGTCGCCGGGGATGCGCAGCTCCTCGAGCGCCGATCGCGCAGCGACCGATCACCGGGCGCGATAGAGCAGGGTCGGATGGACGTCGTGCAACACCTTCTGCATCGCCCGGCGGTTACTCAGGTTGAGGATGATCGGCGAGCGCGTGTTGGCAGCGATGCGGCCGCCCTCGGCGGGATCGCGATAGACGATGACCACCACCGCCGCGTCCTCGGCGCGTGCGAGCCCGAGCAGTTCGCAGTCGGCGTCGGAGAGTTCGATCTCGTACTCGAGATCGAGCGCCTGTGGCGCGACGATCGGAAACATCACCGACGTGTCGTCGAGGGACTGCAACCAGAAAACGGCCGGCTTGACGCCTTCCTCATGAAAGATCTTGTAGCGCGTGCAGTCGGGGAAACCGGCAACCCCTTCGGCAAAAGTGAAAATGGTCTCCGGATCGACCGGTACGTCGGTCAGACCAAAGCGTTCAAGATCGATTTTCATGGGGTTCTCCTGATCCAGAAGCCGATGCAGTTGTCAAGAGCGGCAATTTAACCTGATTTGCCCCCGTGTGGTGATTTTGTCATCGCGGCGCAGTGATCGGGAATCGACCGCCTTGAATTTTATCGCCCGATTCTGCATAGTTGGGCCTTTTGCAGCGCCCGCAAGGGACTGCCAACGCCCATGCCGACACCCCATGAAACCGCCGCTGGCCTCCCGACGGCGGGGACAAGCGCTGCCCGAATCGCTGCCCGGATCGCCGAAGAAATCGGCTGCCGGACACCGCAGGTGCTGGCCACTGCCGCCCTGCTCGACGAAGGAGCGACCGTGCCCTTCATCGCCCGCTACCGCAAGGAAGTGACCGGCGGCCTCGACGACATCCAGTTACGCCTGCTCGACGAGCGCCTCGCCTACCGGCGTGACCTGGAGGCGCGACGCGGCGTCATCGTCGCCTCGATCACCGACCAGGGCAAACTGACGCCCGAGCTCGCGGCCGCGATCGACGCCGCCGACAGCAAGCAGCGCCTCGAAGATCTCTACCTGCCCTACAAGCCGAAGCGCCGCAGCAAGGCGCAGATCGCCCGCGAGGCCGGCCTCGCGCCGCTCGCCGAAGCCCTGCTCGGTGACCCGACGCTGTCGCCGCCGGCCGAAGCCGCGCGCTATGTGAACAGCGAAGCCGGTTTTGCCGACCTCAAAAGCGTCCTCGACGGCGCCCGCCAGATCCTGATGGAGCGCTTCTCGCAAGACGCCGAACTGATCGGCGAGCTGCGTTCCTACGTTGCCGAACACGGCCTCGTCCGCTCGACCGTGGTCGTCGGCAAGGAAAGGGAAGCCGCCAAGTTCCAGGACTACTTCAGCTACTCGGAAGCGCTCGGGAAGATTCCTTCACATCGCGCCCTGGCGCTCTTTCGCGGGCGCAACGAAGGGCAGCTGCAGCTGTCGCTGGTGCTGGACAGCGACGACGATGCCGCGGCGCACCCGACCCACCCCTGCGAAGCCCGGATCGCGCGCCGATTCGGCGTCGTCGACCGCGGCCGCCCGGCCGACGCCTGGCTCGCCGAAACGGTGCGCTGGACCTGGCGCGTCAAGGCCTCGCTGCACCTCGAACTGGAACTGATGACCGCGCTGCGCGAGGGCGCCGAAAGCGAAGCGATCCGCGTCTTCGGCAACAACCTGCATGACCTCCTGCTGACTGCCCCGGCCGGGCGCCACACGACCATGGGCCTCGATCCCGGTCTGCGCACCGGCGTCAAGGTCGCCGTCGTCGACGCCACCGGCAAGTTCCTCGACAGCGCCACGATCTACCCGCACGAACCGCGCCGCGACTGGGACGGCGCCCTGCACCAGCTCGCCCTGCTGGCGCGCAAACATGCCGTCGACCTGATCAGCATCGGCAACGGCACCGCTTCGCGCGAGACCGACCGCCTGGTCGCCGAGCTCATCCGCCAGCAGCCCGACCTGCACCTCGCCCGGGCCGTCGTCTCCGAAGCCGGCGCCTCGGTCTATTCGGCCTCCGAATACGCCTCGCGCGAATTTCCGGAAGTCGACGTGAGCCTGCGCGGCGCCATCTCGATCGCCCGCCGCCTGCAGGATCCGCTCGCCGAACTGGTCAAGATCGATCCCCGGTCGATCGGTGTTGGCCAGTACCAGCACGACGTCAGCCAGACGCAGCTCGCGCGGGCGCTCGACGCGGTGGTCGAGGACTGCGTGAACGCCGTCGGCGTCGACCTCAATACCGCCTCGGTGCCGCTGCTGACACGGGTCTCGGGGCTCAGCCCGACGCTCGCCGCAAACATCGTCGCGCACCGCGACCGGCACGGCGCTTTCCGCAACCGGCGGGCGCTGCGCGAGGTGCCGCGCCTCGGCGAGAAGACCTTCGAGCTTGCCGCCGGCTTCCTGCGCATCAACGAGGGCGACAATCCGCTCGACCGCTCGGCGGTGCACCCGGAAGCCTACCCCCTCGTCGAACGTATCCTCGCCGACATCAAGCAGGACATTCGGCAGCTGCTTGGCGACGCGCGAACGCTCAAGGCGCTCGCCCCCGAGCGTTACATCGACGACCGGTTCGGCCTGCCGACCGTGCGCGACATCCTCCGCGAACTCGAAAAACCGGGCCGCGACCCGCGTCCGGAATTCAGGACCGCGGCTTTCCGGGAAGGCGTCGAGACCATCAAGGACCTGCAAGCGGGAATGATCCTCGAAGGCGTGGTCACCAACGTCGCCAACTTCGGCGCTTTTGTCGACCTCGGCGTGCACCAGGACGGCCTGGTGCATATTTCCGCGATCGCCGAGCGTTTCGTCAAGGATCCGCGCAGCGTCGTCAAGACCGGCGACGTGGTTCGGGTCAAGGTGATCGAAGTCGACCTGGTACGCCAGCGGATCGCCCTCAGCATGCGGCTCACCGACGACCTGCCGGGGGCGCCCAAAATCTCCGCTGCGCCGGCCTCGGCGAAAACCCGGCAGCGCGAGCAGCCGCCGCCAGCGAGCGGCGCCATGGCCAGCGCCTTCGCCCGCCTCAAGCGCTGAATTCGTCACCCACATCCCCCAAACGAGCGAGAGACCATGACCAGACCCGCCGCAAGAACCTCCGCCAAAGCGGCCGAGCCGCGCCTGTCGCGCCAGCGCAAACCGGTCGACCTGCCGACCGACGACTGGCAACGCGCGCTACGCCGTCAATACGGTAGCGAGCAGGCGTTCGGCCTCGAAAATCTCGGCCACGACCCGGTCTTTTCCGAGTTCTCGGTCTTCAACCCGGAGAGCCGTCGCCGTTACCGGGTCGCCATCCGCGGCGCGCAGGCGGGCGACAACCACTGCTCGTGCCCTGACTTCGCGACCAACGACCTCGGCACCTGCAAACACATCGAGTTCACGCTGGCGCAGATCAGTGCCCGACCGGCCCGCAAACGGGCCCTCGCGCGCGGCTTCCAGGGTTCGTTCAGCGAGCTCTATCTCGACTACGCCGGCCAGCGGCGCGTCCGCCTGCGCCTGGGCAGCGACTTTCCGGCCGAATTGCAGGCGGACGCTCGCCGCCTGTTCGACCCCGCCGCCGGCTGGCATCTGCCGTCGCAGCACTTCGCCGGACTCGCGTCGTTCATCGATCGCGTGCGCGACGCCGGTCACGACCTGCGCTGCGGCGAAGACGCGCTGTCCTACGTCGCCGAAGTCCGCGACGGCGAAATCCGCCGCGAAACGCTCGCCGCCGCCTACCCGCAGGGCGCCGACAGCCCCGAACTGAAAAGCCTGCTCAAGGTGGAGCTCTATCCCTACCAGCGCGAAGGCGCGCTGTTCGCCGCACGCGCCGGTCGCGCCCTGATCGGCGACGAGATGGGGCTAGGCAAGACGGTGCAGGCGATCGCGGCGATGGAAATTTTCGCCCGCCACTTTGCCGCCGAACGGGTCCTGATCGTCTGCCCGACCTCGCTCAAGCACCAGTGGGAGCGCGAGATCATCCGTTTCAGCGAGCGCTGCGCGCGGGTCATCGGCGGCCTGCGCAGCGTTCGCGAGGCGCGCTACGCGCAGGACGACTTCTGCAAGATCACCAACTACGAAACCGTCAGCCGCGACCTCGACCTGATCGCGGCCTGGGCGCCGGATCTGGTGATCGTCGACGAAGCGCAGCGGATCAAGAACTGGAACACGATCGCCGCGCGCGCGGTCAAGCGCATCGTCAGCCCTTACGCCCTGGTGCTGACCGGGACGCCGCTCGAGAACCGGCTCGAAGAGCTGATCTCGATCGTCCAGTTCGTCGATCAGCACCGGCTCGGACCGACCTGGCGCCTGCTCGACGAACACCAGGAGCGCGACGAGCGCGGCCGCGTCATCGGCTACCGCGAACTCGACCGCATCGGCCAGACGCTGTCGCCGATCATGCTCCGCCGACGCAAGGCCGAAGTGCTCGAGCAGCTCCCCGAGCGCGTCGACAACACCCTCTTCATGCCGATGAGCCCGCTGCAGGCCATACACCACGAAGAAAACCGCCAGATCGTCGCGCGCATCGTCCAGCGCTGGCGCCACACCGGTTTCCTCTCGGAAAAGGACCAGCTGCGCATGCACTGCTCGCTGCAGAACATGCGCATGGTGTGCAACAGCAGCTTTCTGATCGACCACGAGACGGACGACGGCTTCAAGGCCGACGAACTGCTCACCCTGCTCGACGACATCTTCACCGATCCGCAGGCCAAGGTGGTGGTCTTCAGCCAGTGGCTGCGCACGCACGAGCTGATCAGCCGCCGCCTGCGCCAGCGGGGCTGGGAGCACGTCCTGTTCCACGGCGGCGTGCCGAGCGAAAAGCGCGGCGCGCTGATCGAACGTTTCAACCAGGATCCGGCCTGCCGGCTCTTCCTGAGTACCGACGCCGGCGGTGTCGGGCTAAACCTGCAACACGCAGCGGCGGTCGTGGTCAACATGGATCTCCCGTGGAATCCGGCGGTGCTCGAACAGCGCATCGGTCGCGTGCACCGCATCGGCCAGACACGCGGTGTCCAGGTGATCAACTTCGTCGCCCGCGGCACGATCGAGGAAGGCATGCTCTCGGTGCTCGCGTTCAAGCAGTCGCTGTTCGCCGGCATCCTCGACGGCGGCCAGAGCGAAGTCGTCCTGCATGGCACGCGGCTGTCCAAATTCATGGAAACCGTCGAGCAGGTCGCCGGCGCCGTCGACAACGCAGCGCCGGTCGACGAGCCGAGCCACGACACCCTGCCACTGGACGCCACCGAGGCAGCCGGCGCGGAGAGCGAAGCCGAATACCGGCCACCCCTGCCGGCCGGCGAGAGCGAGCCCACGGGCAAGATCCAGACCACCGGCGAGACCGAACCCGCAGCGCTGACCGAACCTCCGGGCGCCGAAGCCCCCGCCACCGGCGCCACCCCACCGAGCCCCGTATCCACAGCGCCCGTTGCCGCCAGCGCAACGACCGCCGCCGACCCCTGGGCACCGCTGCTCGCCGCCGGCGTACAACTCCTCGGCGAACTCAGCGCCGCGTCAAGCGGCGAACGGGCGTCACCCTGGGTACAGACCGATACCGCCACCGGCCAACGCTACCTCAAGCTGCCCGTCCCCGACCCCGAGACCGTCCAGCGCCTCGCCGAAGGCCTGCTCAGCCTGCTCGGCGGACGAAAATAAGCGCGGCACGCGCCATTCGGTCGCCCAACGCGACAACTGCAGGAGCCCGATGCATCGGGCGATCTCCCTGCTGGCCTTCAGTCAGCGTGCCGCCTGGAACAGGTGGTCATCAACTGGTCTGACCCAAGCTGCCGGGTAGCGGTCTGGTTTGCGGCTAATATCGGGCAATCGTCACCACTTTCCTGGCTCGCGTCATGGCCACGTACTGAAGACGCAGAAGGTCATCCCCGCTCGCTTTCAGGCCGCGACACTCCTGAGGGATCAGCAGGAGCACCTCATCGAATTCAAGACCTTTGGCGCGATGCATCGTCGAGATGCGCACTGAACTGGAATCGGGGTTGTCACGCTCGTCCGGACCAAGGATCGTGGTCGATAGATTTCCAGCCTTCAAGGCCCCCTGGACCGCCATGGCATCCTGCCTCGTGGGCACAATCACGCAAACGGAACGTGCTTCGGCCACGCCTGCCTGAACGAGCGGCAACAAGCTCGAGAGGGCGTCCTCCAGATGCTGGAAACAAAGTGTTCTGGGAATCGGGCCGTGTGAGAGCGACTTGTAGCGCTTGACCTCGTCGGCACCTTCATCGAGATCATCCACCTCGCAACCCTCCAGCGTGGCCACCGCCAGGCGACGGATTTCCTCCGTGGTGCGATAGTTGAGATACAGCTTGCGCGACCGTCCCCGGATATTGATGCCTGAGGAACTCATTGAAGCGCGATTCCGGGGGTAGATGCGCTGATGACCATCGCCGACAAACAGTAGATCGTTGGGCGCTGCCGGCACCATCGCACGCAGCAGCCGCAGCGCCTGCGGCCCGAAATCCTGCGTTTCATCAACGATGACCGCAGAGTACGCTGGTGGTTTGTCCCGTAGCAGGGCCGCTGCGTCGCGATAGGCGTCATCGACTTCCTTCAGCTTGCGACTGGCCAGCTGCGCCCGGTACTCCTCAAAGACCGGCCAGATGGCATCGCGCTTGCCTCGCGTCAGCACCACACCCCGTCCGGTCCGCCTGGCCTGGCGATAGTCATCACGCGAGTTGATCCCCTGCGCCAGAACGACGCGCTCAAGCTCATCCTCATAAAACTCCGGCGGCAAGGCCAGGGTGGTTTCCTGCAGCGTCAGCGCACGTTGCCAGGCTTCCGCCGCTTCCCCTTTCTTGCGGTTGTAGATGATTTGATGATCGTACTTGTAGCGGCGAAGAAAGCCATGCACCCAGGCATCGAGATTCTTCACCTCGATCTTCTGCATGGCGGCCGGACTGCAGAAGGTTTTCAGATTTTCCTCAATGTCGGCGGCCAGATTGCGCGTGAATGTGGTGAAGAAAACCTTCTTCTCGGTCGTGGCCCGATTCTCGGCAAGCCATTTCGCCCGATGCATCGCCAGAACGGTCTTGCCGGTCCCTGCGCCGCCCAGTACCCGCATCGGACCGCCACGATCCCCTTGCGCCAGCTTGCGTTGGGTCGGATGCAGGAAAACCCGCCACTGCGAGAGCGGCGAGTTCAGCATGGTGGCCATCGTCTCTTCATCCGCGACCACCACGAAGCGCGATTGCGATTCTGCCGTCTCGATGGCCGTGGCGTAGTCTTCCGTATCGATTGGGCGATCGACACGGGTTTCCCGTGAAATCAGCACATCGGACACGCTATCGCCAGCGGCAATCAGAAACAGACCCTCGTAGGCCTCAACCGGCAGCAGGCCTTGCACGGCATCCAGCTCGAACTCGGTGTGGATCGATCTGACCTGCTCCAGGAGCTCCTGAGGGGTGCCAATGCTCAGTAGGTCGGCATCTGAAAGCGCAGCAAACATCGCCTGCTGCGGCGGCTCCATCGGATGCGTTTGCGGCTCAACAGCCGGCCTGTTCGCCGCCAGACGCGCCTGCTCCAGGGCGGGCTCGACGAGGCTTTCGACGGCAAAAACCTGTAGCGCACCGGTCGTCGGGTTCACGGCGACACGTCGTCCCTCGGCCCACCGGTAGGCATCGTCATGGTGATCCACGTACATCAGCACATAGATGTCCCCGGCGGGGGGTTTGAAGACAATGCCACGCCAGTCCTGGTCGATACGGACAGACTTGAGATTCCCATCACGGGCGCCCTGGATCGGCTCGTAATTGATGCCAGTGGCGGTGGGATCACTCTGAAAACGTAAGGCCCACCGCAGCACCTTCCCCTGCACCGTGGCGGTCAGGGTAGCCAGATTCGCCAGGAAATCCTGCGCCAACGCCACTTTTGGTTTGAAAGTCATGCCTGGATCTCCTGCTGTGTGTTTGCTTGCGCGTCATGATGACCGAGCGCAGCAGCCAACTGCTGAGGCCACTGGCCATCGGCCATCCATGTCTGCCAGCCGTTGATCTGCCAGACGGCTGCACTCTCCCCCTGGGCCGGCATCAAGAGCACCAGCTTCTGCGCCACCCATGCCAGTTCGGCTTCGGCGACCACATCGCCGGCTTGTTCCAGTTCGTAACCCACCTCATCAGGGGGTGACAAACCGGCATCCATCAAGACCTGCAATCCCTCGGCCAGCGAACTCATCGCCTGCTCGATGACCGCCGCCCAGGCGGCCGCGTGCACTGCCCCGTGCGCGCTTGATGCGGGAGGAGCACACTTGGCACCCTTGGCAAAGCCGAACACGGAATGGTCACAGGCGTCCAAGCCCTCTTGTGTGGCGAGCAGAAAACCCGGCAGCGTCTGGAAGATATTGAACAGCCATAACCAGCGCCGCCAGACCAGGTGTCGCTCCGGTTCATCGTGGAGATGCGCATCGTTAAAGATGACGAAGCCCGGACTGATCGGAATCGCAACCGACAAATTCGCCAGCTCACCTGGCCACCAGTAGCGCAGTCTCAGAGAAGGATCATTCACATTGCCACAGGGCACGCTCCGGGCGGGATGCTCACAAGGCAGGTCATGCAACCCGTTCCAGAAGCTCAGCAACTGGTTTCGCGCCTCTTCCAGAAGAGGGCTTTTCGGGTGGGGGATCATGCGGAAGGCGGTGGCGCCCGCATGCCGGGCCAATCTGCCGGCCTGTTGATCCACTCCCTCTCCCGGTGGCTTGCCCAACCACTGCAGCAGGACCGCCACAGCGTGCCGCGTCCATAGGTCGTCGTCGAGCAGCGAGCGAAGCGGCGGCGGCAGGGCTTCGTTGCAGCACATCGCTTCCAGGCCGTCCGCGAGGTTCGTATCCAGCGTCCCGTCCATCGCGGCCTGGACATCCTCCCAGGTCAACGACCAGACCCAGAATCGGCCGCTCGCCACCAGGGCGCTGCGCTTGTGGGCATCCTCCCGGGTCGAGGCCTGATGGTGGGCCCAGCCGTCACAGAAAACGGCGATCGGACGCCTTGGTGATTTGCTCTGCGTCGGCCAGAGCACGAAGTCTGGCCGACACGCCACCTTGATCCCTTCGTTGGCAGCCAGATCGACCTGCGGCTCGACCCAATAGCGCTGCTCGCCGACCTCGAGCAAATAGCCGGATTTGCCTTGAACGATATCCTGCACCAGCTTCACCAACGGCAATCCGCCCACCCCGCTCAGGCGGCGCAGGCTCTCGATGAAGCGCGCCTCAAGCTCCGAGTCGAAATTGGGATTGATGTAAATGTCGGCAACCGAGGCAACGCGCTCCAGCTGTCCGAGGTTTTCGACCAACTGCTCGAGCAGCAATCGCGCCCGATCGCGTGAAACCAGCGCCATCGCACGCCCCAGGCGGTACTGATACACGCACCGGTAGCAGCCATCCTTCTCGGCATCCGCGTTGCAGGAACAGGCTGACAGGTGAGCCAGCGCCAGACGCAGCAACTCGACCAGCGCTTGCGCTTCATTGGCGAGCAATTCATGCAGGTAGCCGGTTCCGCCCGGCACCGAGTCGTAAAGCAGCACGTACTGTCGATTCGCGGCGCCGTCCTGACCCTTCTCCTCCTGCGTCACCATCCGCAGGTGGTCGACCTTGCCGCCAAATCGCTTCCTGAGACCAATCCGTATCGCAGCCATGAAGGATTGAACCGATGCTTCATCGACCCCCGAACGGGTGTAGGGCACGAGAATCCGCAAGGCCTCCGACGCGAATTCGCGGTACAGGTAGAGGCAGTCGATGATGTTTTCCGGGTCATCGCTACCCCGTTTCTCGCAGTCAAAGGCGTGGAACTGAAGCAGCTCGCGTTCGCGGGCATTGCGCGGTGCCCTCTGGATCTGCCCACAATGCTTGCAGAGCTTGAACCCCGGGCGCGCCTTCTGTTGCCCCGCGACGGCGTAGGACTCACCGGGTTTAGTGGGTTCGCCAAAATTCACGTCCCTGAAGACCACCCGCTCGATGAACTCGAAACCAAAAGGCATATCCGGCGCAGCCAGCCGATACGCTTCCCTGATGTCCTGGGTCTCGAAATCAGCCAGCATCTGGCGCACATAGAATTTCGGCTCGCGATCTTCAGCGCTATCGTCGATCCGCACTTCCGTATCGTTGCTGTTGGCGATCGCCTGCCTGAAACGAAGCAACTGGCGTTGCTGCGAAACATTCGCCCACATCGGGTCACCGCAGCGCGGACACGAGGCGTGGCTGTCCGCACGGATCTCCAGATTCTCCATATGCTGGCAGGTCGGGCACAGGCGCCAGCGTTCGAGCGACGAAAGACTGACGTTGATCTGGTCGATCTCGACGCGGCGCTGGTTGGCATAGAACACATTCTCCGGAGCAAATTCGGAGAGTGCCGATTGTGCCGGTCGTTCATAGCGCTCGGCAGGCAACGAGATGTACGTCGTCGAGCCTTCCGGATCGTCGCTGCCCTTCTTCCGCCAAAGTAGCGACTTCAACTCGACCCCGGCTTCCGGGAAGGCGTAATTCGGGATCATCCCCGCATCGGTCAGGGTGTTCAGCAGGTCGCGCTGATTGATCTCCTTGACCAGTTCCAGTGCTTTCTGCCGCTCGCGTTCGAGATGGTCGATCTCATCCCTGGTGGCCTCATCCTGCGGACGTGCCTTGAGTCCCTTGATCTGCTTCCTGATCGCCACCCCGCGATCACGGTGCGTCCTGCGTTCCCTGGCCAGCTCCTCGAGAAGCTTGCTCAGGCGAAGGCGGAGCGCATCGTCTTCGTCGTTGCCCTGCAGGAAGCCGCGCAGACGACCGGCGACCCGATCATCGAGGTCTTCCCCCAATAGCGCCATGAAACCGCTCAGCAGGCGCTCTTCGTGCGAGAGGATGTACTCCAGGAAGGTGTAGGGAAAACGTGTCTGGTCGAGGCTGTCGCGCGCATTGAGCGCATCCTGGGTCTTGTCTGGCAGCGCCGTGTCGGGAATGCCGGATCCGACCCAGTCATCAAGGCAGAAAGCGAACATCTGCCTGCGCAGCACTTCGGCAGCTTTCAGGAAGATGCCCGGCGGCACCACCTCGCCCTGCAGCATCTCGTCGGTGTCGGCGAAGAAGTACAGGTCGTGCGGGCTCGCGCCATCGGCCAGGGTGGCGGTAAAGGCATTGCCATCGCGTCGCCCGGCCCGTCCAATGCGCTGCAGGTAGCTGGCCTGGTTCGGCGGTACGGAACAGAGCAGGACGGAGGACAGATCGCCGATGTCAACGCCCATTTCGAGCGTGGGCGTTGCCGACAAAAGGTTTTCGTACCAGGGACGCGGATCCTTGTTCTTGAAACGAAGTTCCAGAGCCTCGCGTTGATCCCTTTGCAGCAGGCCGGTATGTTCCGCAGAAAAAACCCGCCGCAGGTCACCGCGACTGAAGCGACTGGCCAGCCAGCCGCCAGCGTCGACGCGCTCGGCATAAGTTTCCTGAGAGGCATCCAGACAGGGCATTCCCAGCATGGCCTCCGCAGCGTCGGCGGGAACGGTGAGCGCACGCTTTCCCTGCGCGGAAACCAGTCGCTGCAGCCGGGTTTCGATCACCAGTGCCGCCGGATTCAGGGCGATCACATCAACCGGTTGCGCCTCGATGCGCAACACGACGCCTTCCTGAACCAGGGCCTCGATCGCCCGCGTGTAGATGGCCTCCTCCGCCTTGCCGGGCAGTAGTCCCTCCGCACCCAGCGTTGCCAACAGCCAGGTCTGAAAGAAGGTCGGCGCCTGCGGATTCACCAAATGGTCAAATCCGCGCTCGCGCCCCAGCGACAGGAAAACCGGGCGCGGCGTGCGCTCCCCCATGCCAGGCAGCCACTCGCCACGTCCCTGCGTGCGCGTGAAGGCGAACACATTGCCGTCGCGCGCATAGGCCATCAACTCCGGCATGGCCACCGCGCCACGCTGCCGCAAGTGGCAGACAAAGCCCCACAGCCAGTGCACGACGGTCCGCCGAACGGCATGGCGAATGCCGAAGGCTTCGTGCAGGACCGGCAACAGCGCATCGGCTGCCCGCTCGATATCTTCCAGGCGGGGCGCCAGCGTGGCCTTGCCAATCGCGTCCAGATTGCGTCCACGCCGACTGAGGTAGGTGAATTCGGCAAAGGCCTGCCAGCGCAGACGCTTCCTGACCCGCTCCGGCAGGTGGCTGTCTTTTGGCAGGTGGTCATGCGCCTGCATCGATACCGCCCAATCGCGCTGCCACATCATGTTCGGACCGATGAACTCGGAAACGAATCGATCGACGGGCATCTTCAGTGGCGAGTCTTTCTCGTGCCACAGGCTGGCCGACTTGTCGAGAAAGGTATTCCAGGAACACTGCGGCGTCGCAATCTGGTCGATGACCTGTGCCAGGCCCGTTCGCACCGTATTGAGGTAAGTGCGCGCCGTGAAGAAACCGGCCCGATGCGCCGCATCCTGCACCGAATCAGAAAACGCTATGAGCTTCTTGTCGTCATTGAACGGGCTGGCCCAGGTCTGCTCGATCGTCACCGCACCCAGCGTCGCGTTGCGCGCACCGAGCAGGAGTTGCCGGAACTTGCTGCCACAGGCCGGACACGCCGGATCGTGCCAGCTATGCGAAACGCCCGCTTTCGTCGTCGTCGTCCGGCTCGCCGTCACCCGGAAGACCTCGACCAGGTCGCCGTGGCCGCAGGCGGCGCATTCGCCGGGGCCACCCTGCAGATGACCGCACTGCGTACAGACCCGCTGCATCATGCCGTCGCACAGCGGCCGGCTCAGGCCCACCGAGGAATACAGGCGCAAGGCCTCTGGCTGACCGGAGAACCAGGTGTTGTAAATCTCGTCAAGATCGGTCGACAGCCGTGACTGGCCACTCGGCAGACGGCTCAGCCAGCCGGTGGTATGGCAATCCGCGCATTGCAGCAGTGGCAGATAGAGCTTGCCGGGCTCGCGCCTGACGTCGCTCTCGGCGCGCAACTCGATGCTGCCCGGGTCACTGCGAAGCTGCGTGACCATGCGCCGCAACTCGCGCATCCACAACTGCACGCGCAGGGTGACCAGCGGCTGGCCGGCGGGATCGCGGGCCCAGGCGACGAGCACCAGCAGGGCATCGAGCACCCTGGCGATGTGCGGTCGTGCCGCCTCGGGCAGGGGGCCCTGCATCTGCTCCTGCAACTCCGCCAGCGAGACGATCCGGCCCCTGATCAGCTTCAGCAGGTTGATGAACAGCAGGTGTTTCTTGAGCGCTGCCCCGAGTGCGCTGCGCCAGGCGAGGTCCTGCACGTCAAGCGGCGGCGCCACGCCGGGGAAGAACAGGCGGAACCAGGCGTCGACCGCCGCTGCTTGCGATGGATAACGATCGGCATCGAGCACCGCAGCAAAGTCGGGACGAGGATAGAGCACATGCTCGATGACGCTGTTTCCCAGGAATTCGATCTCGTCCAGGCGATTTTCCGTCACCACCGACTCGGGCGGGAAATCCACCCCGAAAATCTGCCGGGCGTACTCCCGCAAGGGCGCGGTATCTGAGTTGCCGCCCAGGGTCGCCGAAGTCCCGGCACAGATCAGATGCCCGGCGGGGGTTTGCAGGCGCGCACGCAGGCGGCGCAGCAGCAAGGCCAGGTCGGTCCCCTGGGCACCGTCGAAGGTGTGCAGCTCATCGACCACCACGTAGCGCAGCGTCTCGGCCGAGTTCTTCGCCCAGAGCAGCCGATCCTTGGGGCGAATCAGCAGGTAGTCGAGCATCTTGTAGTTGGTCAGCAGGATGTCGGGCGGATCCTTGCGCAAGGTCTCCCGGTCGGTGATCACGCTGCTCGCGGTCATCGCTATCAGGCCCTGCCCATCCCTGCCCGAGCGCCCGCCGACAAACAGCCCCACCCGCAGCCCCCTGAAACCCGGTGTGCGGGCAATCACCTGCGCAAAACGCCGCGCCTGGTCGGTCGCCAGCGCGTTCATCGGGTAGATCACCAGCACCTTGATACCCCCACCATCACCGCTGGCGCGCGCGCAGTGATCAAGCAGCGGGTACAGGAAACACTCGGTCTTGCCGCTGCCGGTGCCGGTGGCGACCAGCGTCCCGGCTGCACCAAGCTGACTCGCCAGTCGTTGCCATGCCGCTTCCTGATGGACGTGGCCGGGGAACTCCGTCTCGAAACTCCCGAAAAACGTCCTGCCCCGGGTGCCGGTCCGGAACGGCAGGCCGATCTGGACATAGGGGCCTTTCAGCCAGCGGCCCTCATCGTCGGTAAATCGCTGCATGACACCGGCGAACAGGGGGTCCGATGGCTCGAATCCGGTTGTCAGGAAGTGCTTCAGACCATTCTGAATCTCGCGGGCGAGCAGGGAGGGCAACATCGCGGTGACTATCTCCGACTGGCGGCAAGCGTGACTTCAAGATGGCCGATCAGCTCATCCAGTCGTTCTGATTTATAGGCGTTTCTGCACCGGTTGTAGTGATAGGAGAACTCACCGATGACATCGGAAACCACATGCGCTCTGAATCTGATTACCCCCATTATTACCCCTATGAAAGGGTATTACCCTTTCTTCCTCCACGCGGCGGCAGGTCCTCGCCCGAGACACTCGACTCGACCTTGCTTCTGTTCGTCGCGCAAGACCGTTCGCACCATGTCGCGGCTAACGCCCGGGCAAACCCGACCCAGTTCGCTGATCGTAAACTCCCCTGCCGGCGACGTACCACCGGGCCGCGCGAGAAGGCGGTCAATGGCGGCGAGAACCAGCTCGCGTTTGGCGCCGCGAGGCGCTTTGACTTCGCCGACGCGCTCGGCAAACTCCCGGTAAGCCGTTTTCAGGATGAAGAGCACGTAATTGATGTACGGCCAGGGGTCGTGCCTACCTCCGTGCCAGCCTTGAGAACTCATTTCCAGCGTTTCGTAATAGCGCGCCTTGTTCTGCTCGATCACCCGCTCGAGACTGATGTAATGCCCCACTTCGAAACCAAGTTGGTAGCTTTGCAGCAGCCAGATCAAGCGCGACACGCGACCATTTCCGTCACGGAAAGGATGGATGCAGAGAAAATCCAGGTTGAACGCCGCCAGCGCAATCAAGGGCGGCACCCAGCGTTCTTCGCGGCAGTGCTGCCAGACCGCCACCAGTTGCGCCATCGCAGCAGGCGTATCTGCAGCCGACATGGGACGAAAACGCACCCGTTCGCCGCCATCCGCATAACGCTCGATGATATCGACGTCCTTTTCCTTGTAGAGTCCGGCATCCCATATCTGGCCGCGTGTCATGGCATGCAGGCGCTTGATGACGTCCTCGGAATCCGGGATAGACCCCGCCTCCTGATGAATCCAGGCCAGCGCATCGCGATAGCCGCGAATCTCCTCCTCATCGCGGTCACGGAACAGCGGGCTCGGCGCCGCCAGCACCGCCTTGATGCGCGAAGCCTCAAGCGCCACGCCTTCGATGCGGTTGCTGGATACCGCACTTTCAATCATCGCGTGCTCACGCAGCACGTTCAGCCGTTGCGGGGACTGCCGCGTGTAGAGCTCCTGCTTGCCCCGGAACTCGCCAAGGTCCGACAGATACCACGCGGTCGATGCCGGAATGGCCAGATCGCCGTTCTGGAAGCATTTCAGGGTATTCATCGCCTCGACTGCTGCTCGAAAAATACCCACGCAATCCTGTAATCGGCTTCGCGGCTGGCAAGCGCGAAGGGAGCTGTGTAGGTGCGGGCGCGGGTTTGCGGGCCGCCGGGTTGGGTGTCGTCGATGACGGTGGTGGTGACGGTGCTGCCGGCGGGCAAGGTGCCGGCTTCCTGCATGGCGTGGAGATCGTCCCAGCCATACTTGCCGGTCTTGCTGCGGCCGTCGGGGGTGGTGAAGGTGACGTCGGCGGTGCCGCGACTGCCCTTGCGCGGCAGGCCGACGCCGACCAGACCCTTGCTGTTGGTGAACACGATGCGGCCGGCCAGGTCGTACCAGGTGTCGCGCTCGTACTGCTGCATGACCGGAAACTGGACGCGGTAGATCAGCAGCAGTTCGTCGAGGGTCAGGCCGAGGGCCTGGGCGACCAGTACGTCGATTTCGACCAGCGCCATGCGGCGGGCGTAGTCGCTGCGCAGGGCGCAGTGGCGTTGCCATTCGGGTGTGAGCCTGGCGAAGAAATCCTGCGGCAGGCGCGGGTTGTCGGGTTGGCTCCAGCGCTGGGTGGTGAAGTCGGGGGTGAAGACTTCGGCCCAGAGCGGGGAGTAGTGGGTAGTGAGGCAGTTGAGGGCGAGTAATCGAGTACGAGCGGCAGCCGACAAGTCCATGCGAGGCAGTGTGGTCCACGTTCCGTGCAAATTGGAGCGGCCAGACGACTTGATATAGTAATCTGCTAACACCGTTACAACGACACAAGCCGCATTCACCAAGTCAATGCTTCTGGTGAAAACATTGCTTTGTACGCCGTTACTATGGCTAACGCCTGGCGGGCAGATCACGGGAAACAAAGTGCGCTCATTCGCGCTTGGCAGCATGGCTCGGAATGCCAACCGGAAATACTCCGTCACCCGCTTCTGCCGCCAGCGTTGCACGGCAACCGGCTGGCCTTTCTGGCTGGCGTGTTCGGCTTGTTCTTCGGCAGTGAGTTGATCCCACGGCAGGGTGAGCGTTTCGGCTTCGCTCCAGCTTACGCGGGGCGTGCGACGGGCGTATTCGGCGCGGTCCTGCATCGGGCGGTAGTTGCTGCGCGGCAGGTAGTCGTCGGGCAGGGTTTCCAGGTCGAGCGGGTCGTAGTGGCCGTTGGCACCGCAAATGGCGCGCGGGGTTTTGTTGAAGGGGTTGGCGAGGAAGAAATGCGGGCCGGAGAGAACCCAGTCTTCCTGCGTGGCGGCAAAGGGCGCGCTGCGGTCGGCGTTGCGAAGCAGTGTGCCATCGCGCTGCGAATAGGTTTCATCAAACATCACGGTGGAAAAGTAGTCGTCGCCCAGATCCGCCAAGCGGCGCGGATAGGCGGCGAGTTTGGCGAGTACGCTGGAAAGGTGGCCGGCGTGCAGTGCCGGCAATCGCGCCCGACGCGGCGGTGTGCCGGGTTCGTCGTAGAGCTTGGCAAAAACCGTCAATTGGTCATCGCCAACGCGAACGATGCGGGCGGCGTGGCCCGCAGTGTTCCATTTGCCCAGTTCGTTCTTGTAGCCACCGACGACGCCGGCACCATCATCGGCATAGCAAGCATCCACCGTAGCCGGGGAAAACAGGTTAGCGAGCTGGTCAAAGCCGGGACGTGTCTGGGGCGAGCCGTAGACGTTGACGCTATATTTTGTCAGATGATGCACTTCCGCAAACAACGCCAATTCGTTCACAAACTGAAAATGGGCCCGCAACCGCGCATACACCGCCTCGCGCAGGGCCCCACCCCGCGGATCGTCATACGGTCCTTCCGGGTGCAGATAGCCGACCACGCCGCGGTTCCCGGCCAGCATCCAGCCGACCGGCATGAAGCATTTGTAGAGATTGGTCTGCACGCCCTTGAGCAGCGGGTAGTTCTGCTGGGCGTTGAGATAGTTCTGCGTGGCTTCGGCCTCTTCGAGTTCGGCGGTCCACTCCTCCTGCAAGCCAGGAAACTGCTCGAAGGCTGCACTGCGCTGCTGCGCCAGTTCGGTCGCATTCAGCTTGCGAATGGCGACCAGGGGATTACGCTCGCCGAGAATCCCCGCTTCGTTCCATTCGACCTTGAGCCAAGGCGGATTGCCGACGACCAGATCGAAGCCGCCACGCCTGGCAAACACATCGGCAAAGGTCAGCTCCCAATGCATGAAACGCCTTTGCCGGGCAACGGCCTCGACCGTCGTCACTCGCAAAAAGTGGGTTCGCAGCCTGCTGATGCGCAGTTGCCCAAACTTGTCATGCAGTTGGGGCTGCGCCGGCGCGGCGGCCAGCATTGGCTGTACCGCGCCAAACAGCGTTGCCTGAACTTCCGGCAGGAATGGCTGCGCCAGCGGCGCGGCGCTGAAGTCCATCGCGATCTGCGGCGACAGATCGACGATGTTGCCTTCGAGGATGGCGCCGATTTCCAGCCACCACTGCTCGCGGCTCGGCAGGTCGGCGCTCCGGGTAATTGGCCAGAACCACAGCGCGCACCAGTAATCCATCACCAGCTTGAGGCGGCGGTACGGCGTCGCGTGGTCGTCGTCGCGATTGAGCAGGCCTTTGCTGCGAATGGCTTCCTTTTGCGCGCGTGAGGTGAGGGTGCGCTTGCCCTCTCCCTGAGCGAGAGGGGGCGAATCGTGAGGCCAGAGCGCCAGGGGGTCTTCGGTGCGGGCGCGATCTTCGCCGACGAGCTGGACATGCTCTGACCACAACTGGTCGATGGCTTCGGAAAGCTGCAGCAGGCGCCGGATTTCGTGCGCTTCGAGCGGCTTGTTCATCGCCGTTCGCCAGGTCTTGAGGCGTGCGAAGTCCGCCGGGTAGAGCTGCCGCGCCACCTTGTCGGTGTAGCTGGCCATGCCGGGGTCGGGCAGCAGGAAGTGATAGACCTCGTCGGGGCGGCGAACTTCGCCCTCTCCCCCAGCCCCTCTCCCGCTGGCGGGAGAGGGGAGAAAAGCGCATCGGCGCGGGGGGGTGTCGTACCAGGCGGGTTTGCTGCCCTTCTTCAGCAGGCTGGCGGCAAAGACCTCGCGCCGGGCGCCGATCAGGCTGTTGCCGGAAAAGAGCTGGTAGCCAAACCAGGGGACGCGGGCGGCCCTGGGCGGCTGGCCCGGCTCGGCCGGCTCGCCGTAGATGGCGTTGAGCCAGAGGCTGACTTCGGCCAGCTCGGTGGCGATGGGGTTCAGGTCGACGCCGTAGACGTTGCGGTCGGCGAGGTACATGCGCGTTTTTTGCAGCTCGACGGTGTACTGCTCGTGCGGGATGCGGCGCTTGAGCTCGATCTGCTTGCGCTCGAGATACGCCTCCGCCAACTGATTGACCGCTTCGTTGAGGAACGCCGCGCTGCCCATCGCCGGCTCGACGACGGTGAGGGTGAGGATGTCGTCGGCGGTCTTGTCCTTGAGCAGTTCCTTGAGCGCGTATTTGACCAGGCAGCGGGTGAGCACCTGCGGCGTGTAGTAGCTTGCGCTCTTCTGCCGGTCGCGCCCGGCCAGGCGGTAGATGAAGGTATCGCGGGGATAGACGCGCAGCTTCCTGTGACCGTGCTCGTCGAGGTCATGGACGCGTTCGCCGGGCCTGTACTGGTCGATGCGGCTGGCCGGGACGAACCAGGCGCTGTCCATCAGGTCGGTGCTGCCGCCGCCCTGCTGTTCACCCTCGTGTTCGCCCTCTTCGTCGTCGTCATCGCCACCGCTGCGGGCTGCCGCCTTTCTGGGCTCCGGCTGGACTTCGTAGAGGTCTTCCGGGGCAAAGAATCCGCGATACGAGAGCAGCGCTTCATAGACGGCGCCGAGCTGGTTGATCGACAGCAGTTGATAACTGACCCGGCCGCTTTTATGTCCCTTTCCCTTGCCGCTCGACAGCGACATCAGGCGGATGACGCGCTGCCAGACATGGTTGGGGAAACGCACCTGGTTGAGCAGCGGCGTCGCCTCGGGATCAAACAGCCTGCTGTCGAGCGGCGCCAGCGCGAAGGCTTCCTTGACGCTGCCGGCAAGGACGCTCTGCTGCGCGACTGCGCCGCAGCCCTGGCCGATCAGCGAGAACAGGCGGCGCAGGGTGGCATCGAAAAAGAGGCCGTCGCGGGAAGCGGCGGTATTGAGCGGCGTCAGTTCCAGATCGCGCAAGGATTCGAGGCTGTAGCCCCTGGCGTAGATTTCGCTCTTCTGGATCGGCACATAGCCGAGCTCGGGACGCGCCTCGATGTAGAACAGGAAGAGCAGGCGATACACCAGGCGCAGGCATTCCAGGCTCAGGTCGCCGGCATCGACGGCGTCCTTGCCGGTGTAGAAGCCCTGCTTGCCGGCTTGCGCCTTCTCGCGCAGTTGTCGCACCGCTTCATTGCCCAGCGCCTCGATCGCTTCGCGCAGCGCGTATTTGAGGTCTTCGCTGACGCCGAAGGCGTGCTTGTGGGCGTTTTCATCGAGGCCGTCGAGCAGGCTGGCGCCCTGATTCGGCGCGAGGCTGTCGTGGTGCAGCAGCGCGGCAGCCGCCTGCAGAGTGTAGTTTTCCTTGCGGTCGAGTATTTCGGTCCAGTCGAAGCGCAGCAGACGATTGTTCGGCCACTTGTAGCGGTCGAGCAGCAGCCATTCCCTGAAGCCGACCAGAATGACGTAGCGCGGCGGCTGGTCGCTACCGAACAGCGCTTCGCCAAGGATTTCCAGCCAGGAGAGTCTGCTGAACGCCGGCGGGATTTCCTGCCCGCCATAGTGCGCGGCGGTCAGGCGATGATCGAGCGGGTCTTCGTCTTCGCGACCGGGCTGGTAGGCCGGAACGATCAGCAACTGCGGCGCCTGATGCGCTTCACCAAAAGCGGCCCAGACGGGCACCGGCATGCCGGCCTGCAACTCGATCTGTCGGGGCCTGAGCGGGTAACCGAGGGCCTCGAGCAAGGGAGCATGCAGTTGCTGGTGGGCGTGCAGGCGCTCGGCGGCTTCGCGCAGGCGGGCGTGCGTGGCGAGCGCGGCAAACCACTTGCCGCCGAGACCAGCGAGGCGTTTGTGCGGTGCCCGGCTTTCGGCACGGGTTTCCGCAGCGGCTTCGCCAGCCGCAAGCGACTGCGCGGCAGCTTCTTCGGCGGCCTGCCAGCTCTCGATCAGGGCACGGATGTCGCCCTTGAAAACCTCGGCCAGATAGTGGTGGCCGTAGAACTCGTTCTCGTTGGCGATGCCGGCAAAGCTCTGGACGGTCTGGGCGACGGACATGGCAGGTTCTTTCGTTCCTTTTCCGATTTCAGCGCACGGCGGCGGCCAGAACCTGGATGAATGGCTGTGGCTCGGTGGTCATGGTGTCCTGCACCCACTGCCGGTATTCATCGAAGACTTTGCGGATGTGCTGCGTGCGCTGCTCACGTCTGGTCTTCTTGAACTGTTCAGCCTGCTGGTTGGCGGCCAGGCGCAATTCAAGCTGCTCGATCTGCCTGGTTTGCAGGCGTTGCAGATCGGCAAGGGTTCCCGACAGGCGGGCGGTCATGTCTGCGGCAAAGCGGCGCTGCAAGGCCAGCATGTGCTGCTTCATCGCGGCGACCGCACCGGGCAGGTTGGCCTGCAGGGCGGCAGTGTCGAGGCCCTGATTGCGGTTGGCCAGAGTACCGGCCTTGAGCCGGGTGCGGGCGACGAAGTCGGGGAAAGCCTGCAAGGTCCAGTCGCCAGCGTTACATACCGCGACCTGCCACTCGATCAGCAAGGGCTGGCCCTTGCGGTTGGGGATCAAGCCCATGAGCAGGAAGGCCTGTTCGCCATCGATCAGTTGCGGACTCTGGATGACCGGTGCGCGATGACGGCCGAAGGCGGTGAGCACCCGGTCCGACAGCCAGTCCATGATCGGATGCTGTTGCCAGAGGTAGTGCAGCGCTGGCCAGCTCTCCTCATCCGCTTTCGCCTGCCGGGCCTGCTCGATGGCCTCGGCCATGCGGTTCTTGTGGGCACACAGGGCATAGCGATGGTGCTCGTCGCGGACTTCCAGCGGCAGGGTGACGCGCAGGCGTTCCTGCAGGTCACGCGGGGCGTTCAGCGTGATCGTCTGGCTGGCATCGTCGTGGCTGAAGGAGGCAATCGGTGTCGGAATGCAGAGTTGCTGCAGAGCGCTCCTGGCAAAGGCGTAGTCGCTGCTGAGTTCGCCATCGCCGAACAGGGAAATGCCCGCGCGGATGAAATCGGTGCTCGGTCTGGGCTGGGCCGCCGCCTCGCCTGTTGGTTCGGCCTGGGCAAAGAGTTTGAGCAGCCAGTCGCCATCGGCATCGGCGTCCGCATCGGCGCCTGCCTTTTCGGATGACGCCTGCGCCGCATCGATCGCCGCTTCAAATTGCTGCGGACTGGTGCCGGCGGCCATGATCTCTGCCACCTTGGCGGCTTCCTTCTCCGGATCGAACACGTGCAGGAATGAGGCCGGGTCGCCGAGATTCCTGTTCGCCTGCTCATCCTTGGTTTGCAGGATTTCGAGAATGCGCAGGTCGCCCTTGATGCGGTCGACGCTGGTTTCGGTGAACAGGTAGACGATGCGGGGTTGCCTGGCCTGGCCGTACCGATCGACCCGGCCATTGCGCTGCTGGAACACCATCAGCGACCACGGCAGATCGAAGTGCACCAGTCGATGGCAGAAGTAATGCAGGTTGAGTCCTTCCGAGGCGACATCGGAGCACAGCAGGACCCGCACGGGGTCGTCCCGGCGACCGAAGCGATCGACCAGTTCCTGCTGCTCGGTGTCGGTCATGCCGCCGTGCAGGATCTCGAAGTGGATAGGCTTCAGGCCAGCCGCCCCGGGCAGGTTTTCCCGCAACCAGCGCAGCGTTTCGATCCGCTCGGAGAAGATGACCAGACGGTCTGACGGGTCGGCTGCTTGCCAGTTGAATGATGTGTCCTTGAGACGCTGCACCAGGCGCTGAAACTTGCTGAAGCTCGCGGCATCGATCTGGCGCAGGGCGGCAGAAAACTCCGCCAGAGCGGCGACCTCGGCCTGTTCATCGCCGCTGATGCTCGGCTTGTCCTGCAGCAGAGCGATTCGCCGCCCGGTAGAATCCAGCGCGGCGAACGGGCTGGAGAACATGGCTTTCTGCATGCCGACCCGCTGCAACTCCTGCTGCTTCCCGGCGCGGTGCTCGCCCTTCTGGGTAAACGGGATCGCCAGCAGCGCCCGGTAGGCCGCTTCTTCCTGCGGACTGGCAGCCTGTTTCAACTGCTCGGTGATACGTTCCTGGAAATCGGCACTGACCTGATCGCGAATATCCTTCTTGAAGCGGCGGACGACCAGCCCCTTGTTGCGAAAGTCCTCCGGCGTGTAGTCGTCCGGGTCGCTGATGGCGGTAGGGTCGAGCAGGCTCATCAGCGAAGCGAAGCTGCGCGCCGAACCATCGTGCGGCGTGGCGGACAACAGCATCATGGTGTCTGATCGACCGGAGAGCAGGCGCGCCAGTCGGGCACGACGCGACAAGCCGTCCTCGTTGCCGCGTGCCGCGACGTTGTGGCACTCATCGATGATGATGATGTCCCACCAGGCGTTTTCCAGATAATTCCGGTACTCAAGATTGTTCTTGAGCGTATCGATCGAGATGATGGTGCGGTCGTAGTAGTTGAACGGGTTGTGATTGCTGGGGATGCTGTTGCGCACCCGCTGCAGGCCGACCGAATCCAGACGCACCAGAGGGATCGAAAAACGGCTCCAGAATTCCTTCTGGAACTGGGTCAGCATGCTCTTGAGCGTAATCACCAGGATACGCTGCCCGCGCCCGCGCTGAATCAGCTCGGAAGTGAGAATGCCGGCCTCGAGCGTCTTTCCCAGACCGACGGCATCGGCAATCAGGATCCGCTGGCGCGGCTGCCGGAGGGCCTGCAGCGCGGGATCGAGCTGATAGGGCACGAGATTCATGACCGCGCGATGGCCCAGATGGATCTGGTCATCGTTGGGTGTGCTGCGGCGAAGCTGCGCTTCGAGATACAGGAAAGTGCTGTTGAAATGCGAACTGGTGTCCGCCACAAGCTCGGTCGCGGCAGGGTCGAGAACGAGGATTTTCTCCTCAAGCTGCGTCAGGAACTGGGCAGCACGGCCGCGCACCAGGTCGGAAACGCCATCGCAACCGAGCAGGTATCCGCCATCGCTGGATGGATCGACGCGGCGTACAAGCCACTCTTCATCTCGAACAACGACACGCGCGCCAGGGGCGTAAGGAAGCATTGATATCTTTCACTTATTGTTCTTGCGCTCCCGGATAAGATAAAGCAGGCAGCTCCCGCTTGCCTGAATCCCCCCCAGCCTTTGCAAAATGGGTTCTACACGGGATGTGAGCGCTCCCTGCAGGATGGCAACTGCAGAGAAGATGCTAAAGGAATGCCGTCGCATAGTACCGCAAACAACAGCGTGATTGGCAAGGAATCCCAGCCGCGCAAATCGAATGCTGACTTTGCGAAGCGCCGCCGGCTGTGGCCTCGGCGCAATGTATGGCAAAGCCGTTCTTCGCGCTTCGTTCCCTGTCGGCTGGCCGACCTTGGGAGGCGTGCCGGGTCGACGAGACGGCCGCTCAGCGGCGTGCGGGTGCGGCGCAAACCAACTTCGATCGTGTGCGCTGCCGTCGCCACAGTCCGACCTGGCACGCGACATCCTCAAGGACCCCTACACCTTCGACTTCCTCGGGATCACGGACACGTCAAACGAGCACACCGTCGAAAAGGCACTCGTGCTGCGCCTGCGAGACTTCCTGATCGAGCTCGGCGTCGGTTTTGCGTTTGTGGGAAGTCAGTACCGTCTTGAGGTGGACGGCGACGAGTTCTTCATGGACTTGCTCTTCTACCACACACGCCTGCACTGCCACGTGGTGATCGAGTTCAAGAATACCGCCTTCCGGCCCGAGTACGTCGGCAAGCTCAATTTCTACCTCGCCGCCGTCGATGAGCCAGTGGCAACATTGCCCACGTCTCCGCTCTCGCACTGCTCGGCGGAGAAGACGTGCTCCATGCCGCGCCAAGGATGCTTGTGGACTGGATTCCGCTGGTGCGCCAGGGGCTGCCAGCGGCTTCCGTAGACGCGCTCATCCGTTCGACCCATATCGCCCAGACTGACCTTGCTCGGGCTCTCGCCATTCCCGAACGGACACTGGCCCGGCGCAAGCTCGAAGGCGTGCTCTCACCCGAAGAGTCCGCGAAGTTCGTGCGCCTGGCGCGGATCGTCGAGCGTACCGAGGAAGTTTTCGAGGATGCGGCCGCAGGCCTGTCCTGGCTCCGGGCGCAAAATATGGCCCTGGGCGGCGTCACTCCGCTTGCCCTGCTAGATACCGATCTTGGCGCAGATGCCGTACTCGATACGCTTGGCCGTATCGAGCATGGCGTCTTTGCCTGATGCTGACGGTCTGGCGCATCACGACTGCGCGCCATGTAAGCACGGCCTACTCGGGTGAAGGGGCACGCTTGTTCGGGGGGCGCTGGAATCCGAAAGGTGTTCCGCTCGTCTACACCGCAGAATCCCGCGTCCTGGCATTGATCCACACAGAGGGTGCCTAGCGCAGTCATGCAACAGGCGAAGCAATGCCGGTCTACATGGCTGATGCCGGCATCATTTGACCTGCTTTTTGCAGAAATCAATCAGTCTCCGACGTTCGCCTCTAAATATCACCCTAACGGCCATCAAGACTGCTACGCCAATCACAAAAACCAAAGTCCCGCTTCCGATCATGAAGCCAATCGTCACAAGATCATCGGCAGGCACCGGACTCGAAAAAATAATAATCCGGCCTGCCAACCAGGCCGCCTGCCCAAAACTTATCACCAGAAAAATGATCAGTAGACCAAACCATATCGACAGGAAAATTTTCTGATGGGGCTTCATCGTGACAGTGCCTGGAATCGAAACAGCATCACCCGCCTGACTCAGTTCAGACAATCGCCCGACAAACCGATATATGGACGGCAATCCAATCATTACTCGCCATGTATTCCGACGGGTGACGACAACCTTCCCATCTCCAACCTTGATGTAATATCCTTGGTGCGCTGATTCCACAGGCACAAAATTTTTCTCGATCTCAAGCATTGACGAAGGCAAACTCAGGACCGAATCCTCGTCGCCAAAAAACAGCCTCGAAATTTGCGAAGTCAGTATCACTGATATGCTCACTTGGACGAGGACGATAGTCCGCCACGGAGACTCCAGCTATCGCCGATTGATCCTGATCCTCCTCCGTAATATCCTGGACCCCAATTGATTTGAACACCGGCAAAGTCACCGGCCCAATCAAAGTTAGCCGTGCCTCCCCATAGACCCCAATGCCCCGAGTAATTGAATCCCCTTCCGGCAATGTCTGAAATTCCCCCGCCTTCAACTCCTAAATCAAATGAACCTTTCCCTATACCGATATCCTGCCCCCCGCCCTGTCCATTCCAATAAGCCCCAACATCTGGACAAAAACTTCCATTCTTTGTGATCTGAATAGCGACCCCAGCACTTCCTCCTGATCCGATGAAGCTCGGGATCACGTGCTTCAGCCATCCAGGAATGCGTAACGATCCACCCGCAGTGATAGTTATCAAGCCGCTTGGGTCAGACCGCGAAAGTGGACTTCCTCCCACATACCCATAAAGGTTAATCCCGCCCTCTTCCCCAATCGGATCTCGCGACAACCACCTTCCCGTCCTTGGATCATAAGCCCGGTACTGCGTGAGATACAGCCCGCTCGGCTGATGATAAAACATCCCGGCATAACGGAAGTCAACCGAAATTCGCCCTGCGCTCTGGGTCGGGTTGCCGTAAGGATCATAGTCGTAGGATGCGACCCGCGCACCGTTTTGCGCCACCAGAACGTCGCGCACCGAACCGAGATGATCCTGGGCGTAATAAAGGCGCGAACCGGCGGCGGGCCACACCTCGCCCTCGAAGAAGTACCGACGTGCGACCGCATCGCTTGCGCTGCGCGCCTGGCAGAGGCGCAATCCGCACCACAGATAGCGCGTTTCGACCGTGCCGCTGGCGCTGGTCTCGATGATGGCCGTGCGCCGCCCGAGTCCGTCGTAGCGGAAGGTGGTTTTCCGTCCCGGCTGTGCCTTGTAATCGATACCCACGAGCCGCCCTTCGGCATCCCAGTGGTAGGTGCGCTGAGCGTCGTCGGTCAGGTTGCCGGCAGCGTCGTAGGCGGTGAGTTGACCGTTGAAGACGGTGAGCTGGTTGACCGGGTTGTAGGACGCGAAGGCGCTGCCGGTCGGGGCATGAAACGACGTGATGTTGTCCGCTGCGTCGTAGGTGTAGGCATAGCGCGCGCCGCTGGCGGCCTGTGCATCAAGCAGACGGTCGGCGGCGTCATAGCCGTAACGCCAGATCTGCGGTGCAAAGGCAGTGGACGGCCCCGCCGTTTCGGCGATGGCGGTGATCTGCATCTTCGGCGTCGTGGTGTACTGGTAGCCCCGCGTCGCACCGCTGTTCACGATGGCTATCAGCCGCCGGTCATTGGTGTTGGTGTCGTAGCTCCAGGTCGTGCCGACGATGGCGCCAAGTGCCCGGCTGACGAGCTGCCCGGTCTCGCCGAGATAGCCGTAGCTGAGCGGCCCGAGATCGTTCGTGGTGCCGATCAGCCGCCCGATGGCGTCGTGAGCGAAGTGCTCCGTACTCGTTCCCACGCTGCGATTCACGATGCGCCCGAGAGCATCATACTGGTAGCTGATGGTGTCGTTGTTGTAAGGTCCGTCCGCACTGGCAAGCTGCAGCGCGCCCAGGACGCCAACCGACCGGTACTGATACTGCGTCGTGCCGGAACCATCCGTCATCGCCGTCTGGCGAGGGAATACACTGTCGTAGGCGAAGCTCACCGCAGGCGTCGGGTGCACTGCGTTGGTGTAGGTGAGGCCGGTCAGCCGGTCATCCAGGCCGTAGGTGAAACGCTTCACCTGGCTGAGCGCGTCGGTCAGCGCCTTCACCCGGCTGGTGGTAGCCTCGTAGGTGGTCGCGTCGGTCGTGCCGTCGGCGTAATGCTTGGCCGTCACCCGGCTTTGCAAATCGCGACTCCAGCTCGTGGTGTTGCCCTTGGCGTCGGTCAGGGTCATGAGTTTGCCGTTCGGGTAATAGCCGAACATCGTTTGCTGGCCGAGGGGATCGGTAAACGCGATCAGGCGGCGGTTGGCGTCGTAGCTATATGCCGTGCTGCGGCCCTGACGGTCGGTCACGGCGGCCAGGTCCAGCCGGTCCCAGGCGAATTGCTCGGAGGTCCCATCCAGGTAGGTAGCCGACGTCAGCCGATCCATGGCGTCGTAGGCATAACTGACCGTGTGCCCTTCGGAATCTGTCCGCGTCGCCACCCGGTCGAAGTCGTCATAGCTCAGGGTGAGCGCCGTGCGGCCATTGGCGTTGGTGATCGAAATCAGTCGCCCGGCGGCGTCATAGGCATGACTGGTGGACTGGCTCAGCGGATTGGTCATGCTCGTCACCTGCCCGGAAGCGGCATAGGTGTAATGCCAGGTCTGTCCGGCAGCATCGGTAAAACTTTGCGGCTGGTGCTGGCTGTTGTAGTTGCCGAACGTCGCAATCGTCACAGACCCCTGCCGCACTGTCAGCAGGTCGATATGGTTCGCCGCGTAGGTCAAGGTAGTGATCCGGCCTTTCGGGTCGGTCAGGGTCAGCGGGCGCCCCATGGCGTTGTAGGTGAATTTGCTCGCCTGAGTGGAACCGTCGTCGAGAACCCGCGCAATGGCCTTCGGCGTGGCGGCCGTACCTTCAACATGGGTGCCGCTTTGACCTGGATAGGTATACCAGACGCGTCGCTCCAGAGGTTGTTTGGTACTCTCAACGATCGGTGACGTCTGGCTGGCGGGGTTGTGCAGCCAATGGGTGATTGTGGCCTTGCTGTAATCCGTGCGCGTCACCGGATAGATGTTCTTGTCCCAGTAGAAGGTGTTGCGGTAGTTGAGATAAACGTTACCGATGCCGAGCCCAGACGGCGCTACAGGATCACTGGAGGGAATGCCAGGAGCCACATGCCGGAACTCGAGGCGGTCAGTGAACCCGAGCGGGTCGGTGGTCTCCAGGTATCTGGTGTTGTTTGCGCCGTTGCCATAGACGAAGTGGCTGGTGCCGTAGGGCGTGGTCATGGCGTTGACCAGTCCCGCAGCATCGTACGCAAAGGCTGACGTGAGACCGAGCACATCCGTGATCGATGCGAGGCGGCCATTGGCATCGTAGCTCAGGTCTGCGTGACGACCGAAAGGATCGGTAATCGAGGTCACGAGCAGGGGACGGCCGGCCAATGCGTAGCTGAAGGTCGTCATGCGACCGGTCGCGTCGGAAATCGAAGCGAGGCGAAGCTGGCCGTCGTAGGAGAAGCTCAGCGCATTGCCTGCCGAATCGACGATCTGACTCAGAAAAATGCGCCGGGGGGTATGGGTTGCGCCGTCCGCGTGCGCGAAAACCTGCTTGCCGCCATCTGGCAAACGCAATTCGTACGACGTCACCGCGCCAGTTGCAGGAATGCGCACCAGCACCGCTTGACCTTTGCGTTCAGGTGAGAAGGCCCCGGTGGTCGGGTGATAGCTGTACCCGGACGAGTAGTTGATCGAACCGCCGCCCGCCACATAGCGAAGGACGGAACTACCGGGCGATCCTGGATTGTCCTGCACCCAGGACAATACGTTCAGGGTCCATTTCGGGCCGACATTGAAAAAGCTGAAGACCGCCGGCTGACTGGCCTCGCGCTGGTTATAGGTCAGCTGGATCCGGACCGCTGGGCCCTTTGGCGGCTGATAGCCGATCGGCGTATCGTTGAGATTCAGGCTGACCAGCATGGTCTTGGCATCGATCGTGCACATGCCACAACCCGGATTGCCGTTCAAGCTGTCATCACCCGGTGTGGTCGAACCCGGCTGGCTCTGAGTGGTGAACCCCATGCCGTAAACCTGCCTCGCCTCCTCGATCGTGGCCATGCGCCAGGGCGCGTTTGCATGATCGTCCGTTGGCACAAGGAAATAGCCGCTGGCCTCTTCGTTGATCGCAGCCTGGGTCAGCCAGGCATCGCCGCTCGCGAAGGTGGGGTCCTGGACGTGATAGCGGCCAGCCTGCTCGTCCACAATGGCGGCGTAGTGGTGCAGCTTCCAATTGACGATCGACGGCACCGGGACAGGCTGGCCTGACGTACGGTAGACGAGCGTGTGGCGCAGGCCCTGGGCCTTTGCGAGTTGGGAAACCTGTTCCAGATCAAAACCGTGGAGGCCAGAGCGTTGCTCGTCCATGGCCGCAATTTTGTCCGCTTCGGCCTTGCGAAAAACGAGAAGACTCTTGAGGGCCATCGGACCGCAGAGATAGGAACGGCCGGGGTCATTACGGAACATCCACAAGCCTTCGCGGGCACCCGTCATCATCTCCGTCGCCGGGCCGCTGATCGGGCGGGAGCCGAGGTCGGCAAACAGCTTGTCAAGATCGTCGGCGTGACCAAGCCGAGCATGCATCCTCGCCAGTTCGCCGACGGCCCGGTCAGTCAGAGCCTTGGCGAGTGGCATGGTGGCATGGCGCCCCGCTTGCCAGGCTTGTTGCCAGGCCGCCATGGCGCGGCTGAAATACCCGGCGCGATAGTAGCCGATGCCGAGATTGGTCAGCACCGCCATGCGCCACGGCGAAGACGGATACGCGGTCAGGAACGCCTCAAACGGCGCGGCGCTGTCGCGAAAATCGTTCGGCGTGACGACGGGGTTGCGAAACGCCGCCAGCGCTGCATCGAGTTCCTCATCTTCCTGCCGGCTTGTCGCGCCAGTCGGCAGCAGCGGTTCTTCAAAACCAGGAACGATCTTTAACGTGGGTGAGGCGGGGAGTGGATCCGCTGCCCAGCCAGCGCCGAGCGGAGCAAGAATGCCGCACAGCATCAGGGCAAAGATAAAGCGCCAGTTCGCATACCCCGGAAAATTTCGGCTGCGGGCTCTCTGCAGATACACCGTGCGCCGACGAAGCACGCCCGCCGCAGCCAATCCCAACCCCACGAGGGTGGCGGTTGCTGGTTCCGGGGTCTGGTGCGGTGGTGAGGTGCTGGTCGGAGTCAGCGTCAGATTGTCGAGGGTGAACTGGGTGCAGTTGGCATTGCCGCAGAGAAACGGGTCGGTCGTTTGCGCAGTCCTGGCGGCGAAAAATTCCAGTTCGTCGATACCGTTGAAGTGAAAGCCAACGCGTTGCGCTCCGGTCGTATTGACGGTGAGGTTTTTTGCGAACACCAGGCTGCCATGCCGCAATCCCTGCACGGTCAGGCTCAGGCCGTCGTAATAACCCGCGCCAAGATCGGCGCTGGTGAAATCGAACAGGCTGGTCGAATGAATCCTGCCGACCACGGGCGTCAGTGCGCCCCCGAGCAATTCCCCGCCGCTATAGGACGCATTGTCAAGAGAGACGATCCCGTTATTGAAGCCTGGAAAAAGGGGAAAAGCAGCGTAGGCTGAGAAATTCGTCCACACAAGACCCTGATAAGGGCTGATCCCATCGAGGCTGACATCGCCCGTCGTGGCGTCGAGGTCGTCAAAAGTGATAACGGCGGCCATGCTCGCCCCCGCCAGGAGCATAGCCATCAGAATGGCTGCTACGAGTCTAAACAGCGTCATCGTTCTTCTCCCTTGAACGGTGGCCAACGCCCATGGACAGCCAAATTCCTCCTGGGCAAGACAATAAGCTTCCTATTTAATAGAAAAAAGCATGAAGCACGCCACCTGATGTTTCTGCGAATTACATTATTGTTTTCATGGATTTATTTGAGGCAGGCAAGGAGTCACCGAGCGTTTGGATTGGCCGTTTGTAAAATTTTTCGACAGAGCCCCAGCCCCTCCGGCAAGCTTGCATCAAATTCTTGCTCGCCCTTGCTAACGTTGGCTGCGAATTCAAGCTGATGAAGACGCTGGAAAAGGTGTCGTGCAGCTACGCCACCGAAGACCTGCGCCATCGGGCGGACGACGTGGTGTGGCAGGTCCGGGCGGAAGGGCAGTGGGTGTATCTGTACATCCTGATCGAGTTCCAGAGCACGGTCGATGCCTTCATGGCGGTGCGCATCATGAGCTCAGCAACTCCAATCAAGAGGATCGATGATCGCTTTTAGCCGGGCCAGAGTGCGCATGTCATCGGTGGCCTCCATCTCGTCGTATGCCGGGTTGTTGGCTTTCAGGTGATAGCGGCCATCGTCAGCCTTGGTGACGACGCGCAGAAGGTAGTGGTTGTCGCCTGACTCATCCTGACGTTCGATGGCCATGACACTGCCGGTGATCGAGCCGGCGTTGTGGGGACTGACCAGTTCGAGAAGCAGGTAATCGCCATCGCGAATCGGCTTCTTGCCCCCATCCATCGAATCTCCCGAGGCGCGGGCGATGAAGTGTCGGGAAGGGCCGAGATGACCGTAGCTGGAACCCAGGCCATGGTGTTCTTCGGCGTCGACGCTGCCCGTCTTGAAATGGCCACAGGCGATCTTGAGGTTGGGGAAGAACGGCAACTCGGTGCGTGGAGAGGTGGCTGGCTTGAGGGGGATGACATTATCCGGGACTGCTGCCGTCGTGCGTCGTACCTCATAGGCGGCGAGGCGGTAGTCAATGAGTTCCTGCACCATGGCGGAGAACGCCCCTCGGTATCAAGCGACTTCAAATACTGGATAAATTCGAGGTCGTAGTTTATGAAGCAACCCGCAGGAAAATCCAGACGCTGTGCTTCGATTTGGCGGGCGAAGTCGGCGAGTTGACGATAGCTCGCCCCGACGCCCAGCAAGGCCTGAGGTTTGTGGAGAAAGCTGTGGTGGTTGCCGATGAAATCGAGCACGACCAACTTTTGTTTGTCATCGGGCTTTCGCAGACCACGACCCAGTTGCTGCAGGAAAAGAATCCTGGATTCTGTGGGCCGTAGCATCATTACCGTGTCGATGCCAGGGAGGTCGACGCCTTCATTGAAGAGATCAACCGAGAAAATGACTTGCAGTCGGCGTTCAGTCAGAAGTTGTCCAGCATTCGACCCTATCGAGGTCGGGCAAAATGCCGAGCCATCGGCGCAGTTGAGGCTCCGTAGTGTCGGTAAAGTGACGCCCTTCGTGCATGCGCTCACCCTCACCAAGCTTGAAGCTGAGGTAGAACGCGCCACCCGATTTGAGTGCCGCCCACAATCGGTACAAAGCGTCTGGAAGGTCTGCGGCTGGCACATGCAGAAGGCTGGCACATGCCCAGATGCCGTCGTAACAGGCCCGCTCATCCACCTCGAGAAAGTGGCGTGTGGCCAAACGACTGTGGACGCTGCGAACGCCCGAGGCGGTCACTTCAACTGGTCATGGAGCAGATTGAGGATCTTCTTCGCTGTTTCGGACTGATCGACGCCGCCCTCGAAAGAGAGCACCTGAACCGTCGACCGGTTGCCCACCTCACGCACGAAGACGCGGTACTGGATCTGCGGCTTACCGGCAGCGCTGCCCTTGAAGGGGTTCAGCCGGGCGAGGAAACCGTCTTCCTTCTTCTCGCCGTCGGTTTCGGGATCGACGTAGCGAACGAAATACAGGCCTCTCGAACGGTCCCGGTCCTCGACCGTGAAACCCACCCGGTCGAGCGCCAGACCGACTCGCCGCCAGGCGCGGTCGAACGATTCATCGACCTCGAGGGTGCCGGCACCGTCGGCGTCACGAGTCAGCTTCGCCCGTTCTAGCGGTTTTTCCTGAGCGGCCTGAACGGCGGCGGTGGCCCGTTTCTCCTCGCTGCCCAGGCGAATCATCAGGCGGCGCAGCATCTCGGCTTCCAGTTCGGGATCCGGCGGGCGGGGTTGCCACTTCGTCTGGTCCTTCCCTTCGGAGACGAAAATCTCGTACATGCCGCGATGGCTGATGAAGATGTCAGTGGTTCCGGGCGTGCTGCCGGGTTCGAGACGGGTGCGGAACTTGTCCCGCTCGGCGGTCGAATAGACCGAGTCAATGACCCTGCCGAGAAAGTTGCGGATGAAATCCTGCGGAATCCGGGCGCGGTTCTCGGCCCAGTCGGTTTCCATCACCCCGGCATCGGGCAGTTCCAGCTTGATGATGAAACCGGTCTCCTGCCAGAAATCCTTGACCGTTCCCCAGATCTTGTCGGGCGAACCCGCGGTGACCAGCCAGCGCTGGGTTCCCGAACGTTCGATGCGGGCGTGGTCCACCGCTGGCAGGACTTCGCTTTGCTGTTGCGCTCTCGCCTGCGGCGAACGCTCGGCCGCGTAGGCCGAGAAGGTGGCCGTTCCCTTGCCCGCCGCATCCGGCACCGCGTAACGGTCATCACGGGTCGGCGAGGTGAGGTCGGGTGGTACTTCAAGGGTCGGCACGCTGCTGCCGGACGCCGACTTGTATTCGATTTTCTTGGGTTCGAGCAACGAACCCGTACAGCCGGCAAGCAGCAGGGCCAGGACGGCAGGCGGGAAGCGCGAAACGACAAAACTCATGGGACCACCCCGACTCTAGACGAGAACGCCAGCCTGAGACATGGCTGCACGTACCCGTGCGTGACAATCGGCCGACAGCGGCGTCAGCGGCAACCGCAAGCCACCGTCGATGAGGCCAAGTTCCCGGCACGCCCACTTGACGGGGATCGGGTTGGCCTCGCAGAACAACTGGCGATGCAGGCCGAGCAGGCGGGCGTTCAGCGCCCGCGCCCGGACCGCATCGCCGACCAGCGCTGCGGCGCACATCTCGTGCATCAGCCGCGGCGCGACATTGGCGACCACCGAGATGTCGCCGCTGGCACCCATCAGGATCAGGGCACAGGCACTCGCATCGTCACCGCTATAGACGGCAAAACCGGCGGGCGCGCGGGTGATCAGCTCGATGCCGCGATCCATGTTGCCGGTGGCGTCCTTGATGCCGACGATGTTCGGAAGCTCGGCCAGACGCAGGGCCGTGTCATTGCCGAGATCGGCCACCGTACGGCCCGGAACGTTGTACAGGATGAGCGGGATGTCGACCGCTTCGGCAATCGTCCGGAAGTGGCGGTAGAGCCCTTCCTGTGTCGGCTTGTTGTAGTAGGGCACCACCGAAAGGGCCGCGGCGGCCCCTGCCTGGCTGGCGAAACGGGTCAGCTCGATCGCTTCCGCGGTCGAATTGGCGCCGGTGCCGGCAATCACCGGCAGCCGACCGGCGGCCTGATCGAGCGCCACCCGAATCAGTTCGCAGTGCTCCTGAAAGTTGACCGTCGGCGACTCGCCGGTGGTCCCGACGATGACGATCGCGTCGGTGCCTTCCTGAACGTGGAAATCGACCAGGCGGCGCAAGGCCGGCAGATCGAGGCTGCCGTCGGCATGCATCGGCGTGATGATTGCTACAATCGATCCAGTAATCATGGTCTTGTCGTCAAGGTCGCGCCAGCGACTGGCAGATCTCCCCTCGCCCGCTGGCGGCAGAAGGGTCGGGGGTGAGGGAAATGGTCGCGGCTTCGATGATCGGGAGTCTGGTAAAGCGTGACCGTTGGCTGGGCGTCCGAAAAATCAGGCGGCAGGGTTAGCCGTGGATTCTAACCGAAAGCAGGGTCCTGGGAATATAAACGTCGCCGCCGGGAGAATGCAACCTGCATTGCCAATCAGAGTTCGGCCAGCACCCTGAGATGGACGGCAACGCTGCGCGCCAGCGCCGACAACGAGTAACCGCCTTCGAGCATGGAGACGATCCGCCCCTGCGCGGACTCATCGGCGATCAGCTTTATCTGTTCGGTGACCCAGGCATAGTCCTTCTCGAGCAGTCGCAGCCCGCCCATTTCATCCTCGAAATGGGCGTCGAAACCGGCCGAAATGAAGAGCATCTCGGGCCTGAACTCGCGCAGGCGCGGCATCCAGAGATCGCTCACGACATGGCGGAATTCCTCGCCGTCGGCGCCCCTGCCGAGCGGCACGTTGAGCATGTTGGCAGACGGGCGTTCGGTGCCGCTGTAGGGGTAGAACGGATGCTGGAAGGTGCTGACCATCAGCACCCGCGGATTGGCGCGGAAACAGTCTTCGGTGCCGTTGCCGTGGTGCACGTCGAAGTCGACGATCGCCACCCGCGACAGCTGGTGCACCGCCAGGGCATGCGCCGCGGCGACGGCGATATTGTTGAAGAAACAGAAGCCCATTGCCGCGCTGCGCTCGGCATGATGACCCGGCGGGCGAACGGCGCAGAAAGCGTTCTCGACCGTCCCGGCCATCACCAGGTCGACCGCCAGCACGCCGGCGCCCGCCGCGCGCAGTGCCGCCTGCCAGGTGTGCCGGTTCATCGCGGTGTCCGGATCGAGATGGACGATGCCGAGTTCCGGAGACGCGCGCTTCAGATGTTCGAGGTGCGCCGCCGTGTGCACGCGCCGGAGTTGCTGAAAGGTCGCTGCCGGTGCCTCGTGATAGGCAAAATACGAATCCAGCCCCTGCGCGATCAGATGATCGCTGATGGCATTCAGACGCTCAGGGGTTTCCGGGTGGTACGAACCCATATCGTGCAGGTGGCAGTCGCGATGGGTGATGAATGCAGTGCTGGTCACTGTAGCCTTTCTCCCGCAGATGAGCGCCGCCATGAACGCGACGATCTACGATAAATCGAGTTATTGTCTGATGGTTTATTATCGTCCCAATTGCGCCACCACGACAAGCCATGCCACCATCTACCCGCCAATCGCCGATTGCCGACATCCTCGCCGCAGCCAACACGGTGATCCTCGGCAAGAGTACGCAAACCCGCCTTGCCCTCTGCTGCCTGCTCGCCGGGGGCCATCTGCTGATCGAAGATCTGCCCGGCGTCGGCAAGACGACGCTGGCGCACACTCTGGCTCGCCTGCTCGGCTTCCAGTTTTCTCGCGTCCAGTTCACCAGCGACATGCTGCCGGCGGACATCCTGGGCGTTTCGATCTTTGACCGCGAGCGCGGCAGTTTCCGCTTTCTGCCCGGCCCGGTGTTCTCGCAGGTGCTGCTGGCCGACGAGATCAACCGCGCAACGCCGAAGGCGCAAAGCGCCCTGCTCGAAGCCATGGAAGAGGGACAGGTGACCACCGAAGGCGAGACGCGGCCACTGCCGGAACCGTTTTTTGTCATCGCCACCCAGAACCCGTCAAGCCAGATCGGCACCTTCCCGCTGCCCGAATCGCAGCTCGATCGCTTTCTGCTGCGCATCGATCTCGGTTATCCCGACCCTGCCGCCGAGCGCCTGCTGCTCGAAAGCGGTGGCCGCCGTGAGCAACTGCCGGCGCTCGTCTCGCGCCTGCGCGCCGGCGAGTTTGCCGTGCTGCAGCAGCAGACGGCGGCGGTATACGTCTCGCCGGCCCTGCTCGACTACCTACAACTGCTCATCGAAGCGACGCGCAAGGAGCAACGCTTCGTCCATGGCCTGAGTCCACGCGCCGCCCTGTCGCTGCTCGCGGCAGCCCGCGCCTGGGCCTTCACCGGCGGCCGCAATCTGGTCCTGCCGGAAGACGTGCAGGCCGTCCTGCCGGCAGTCGCTCGCCACCGCCTGCGGCTGGTGAACGGCAACCACGCCGACGCCGACGACATCACCGCCCTGATCCGTTCGCTGCCACTGACCTGATGCGCCTGCTCGCAAGCCTTGCGCGCCGCCTGTTCCGGATCGCCCGGGACGAACAGTTGCCGATCGTCCTCGGCCAGCGCCGGATCTTCATCGTGCCGACCGCGGCCGGCCTGCTCTACGCCGCCGTTCTCGCGGTGATGCTGATCGGCGCGATCAACTACAACCTCAGCCTCGGCCACGCGCTGATCTTTTTGCTCGCCGGCCTCGGCCTGGTGGCGATGGTGCACACCTTCAACAACCTGTTCGGCCTGCGCCTGACGCCGGGGCGCTGCGAAGCCACTTTTGCCGGCGATCTCGCCCGCTTCCCCCTGCAGATCGAGAACCCGCGCCGACAGTGGCGGCCCGCCCTCGAGTTCGCTTTCGCGGATCAGCCGACGGTCACCCTTGACCTGCCCGGGGAAAGCCGCGCGACGATTGCCGTCCCCTTCGCGACGCAGCGGCGTGGTTACCTCGATCCCGGCCGCATGACGCTGACGACGCGCTATCCGCTGGGCCTCTTTCGTGCCTGGAGCTACCCTTATCCGCCGCTCTCCTGCATCGTCTATCCGAAGCCGCTGCACTTGCCCCTGCCAACCCTGACCCGCGGCAGTTTCGCCGACCACCGCCAGGGCGACAGCGGTCAGGAGGACTTCGCCGGCTTGCGGCCGCGCGAACTCGGCGACCCGACGCGGCACATCGCCTGGAAAGCGGTCGCCCGCCGTGCCGATGAACAGCCCTTGCTGGTCAAGCAGTTCGCGGGCGGCGCCATCGACGAACTCTGGCTCGATTGGGCGCTGACCCCGGCCGGACGCGATGATGAGGAACGTCTGTCGATCCTCGCCGGCTGGGTGATCGCCGCCGACGAAGCGCAGGCCTGCTACGGGCTGCAGCTTCCCGGGCGGCGGCTCGCCCCGGCTCAGGGTGAAGCGCATCGGGCTGACTGCCTGCAGGCGCTCGCGCTGCATGGGGAAAGCGGCACCGCCGATGCGCGCTAGGCCGCCCCCCGCACTCGAACAGGGTGCCGTCCCCTGGCTGCTGGCCGTCGCGCTGGCCACCGTCGGGCCGCACGCCGAACACCTGCCGGTCTGGCTCAGCGGGCTGGTCGCCGCCGCCCTCCTCGGGCGTGCCTGGCTATGGCAGCAGCGACGCCCGCTGCCGCCGCGCTGGTCACTCGCCCTCTTGGTGATCGGCGCCATCGCGGCGATCGGCTGGCAGTTCCGCAGCCTCTTCGGCCGCGATGCGGGGGTTGCCATGCTGGTCCTCTTCATGGCGCTCAAGCCGCTCGAGATGAACAGCCGGCGCGACGCCATGGTGGTCATCATGCTCGGCTATTTTCTTCTGCTGACCCATTATTTCTACTCCCAGAGCATCCCCACCGGTGGCTGGCTACTGGCCGCGTGCACGCTGCTGACGGCGACCCTGATCCGGCTGCATGGCGGTTCCCGGCCAATCCCCGCGATCGCCCGCGAGGCCGCTCGCCTGCTGCTGCAGGCACTGCCTTTCATGCTGCTGCTCTATCTCCTTTTCCCGCGCGTCTCGGGTCCGCTCTGGGGATTGCCGCAGGATGCCCACGCCGGCTTGAGCGGTCTGTCGAACCAGATGTCGCCGGGGTCGATCAGCGACCTGACGCTCTCCGGCGCGATCGCCTTTCGCAGCCAGTTCACCGGCGAGATTCCTGACAAGGCAGACCTCTACTGGCGCGGCCCGGTGTTCGATGACTATGACGGGGTCACCTGGCGCCCCAGCCGCCCGGCCGGGGCCTTGCCGGCGCCGGTGATCGAGGCCCGCGGCAGCGCCCAGGTCTACACCACCCTCCTCGAAGCCCACAACCAGCGCTGGCTGCTGGCGCTCGACGTGGCCACCCGTCTGCCGGCCGACAGTTCGCTCGCGCCCACGCTCGAAGCCCGCGCCCGCGAACCGGTGCGCGTCCGTTCGCGTTATGCCTTTGCCTCGTCACTCGACTACCGCGCCAACCGCGTCGAAGCACCGGCCATCCTGCAGCAGGCCCTGACGCTGCCGGCACGGATCAATCCGCGCGCGCGCGCGCTGGCCGACGAGTGGCAGTCCCGGCCGCCGGCGAAAATCGCCGAGGCGGCGCTCACCCTCTTTCGCAACGAGGACTTCCACTACACCCTGCTGCCGCCACTGCTCGGCGCGAACGCGGTCGATGAATTCCTCTTCGAGACGCGCAGTGGCTTCTGCGAGCACTACGCGTCGGCTTTCGTCTTCCTGATGCGGGCCGCCGGCGTCCCGGCGCGGGTGGTCGCCGGTTATCAGGGCGGCGAGGTCAACCCCGTCGATGGCTACCTCGTCGTGCGCCAGTCCGATGCCCACGCCTGGGCCGAAATCTGGCTGGCCGGCGAGGGCTGGCGGCGCGTCGACCCGACGGCGGCAGTCGCACCGTCGCGCATCGCGCAGGGGATCGTCGCCGCATTGCCGGCCGGGGAACCGCTGCCCGGCATCATCCGGCTCGACGCCGACTGGCTGCGCGATCTGCGCAACCGCTGGGAAGCGGCCAACAACACCTGGAATCAGTGGGTCCTCGGTTACAATCCGCAGCGCCAGCGCGAAGTGCTCGCGCGCCTCGGTCTGCACGACCCCGACTGGCGAAGCATGGCCGCCTCGCTGGCCGTCCTGTGTGGTCTGTCGCTGCTCCTCATCGGGCTGTGGACGCTGCCGCGACGGCGCGCCGCCGATCCGGTACAGCGCGCCTGGCAGCGCTACTGCGCGCGGCTCTCGCAACTCGGCGTCCGGCGCGCGACATGGGAAGGCCCGCTCGATTTCGCGCAGCGCGTCGAGCGCGAAAAACCCGAGCTCGCCGCCCTCACCCACGACGCTGCGGATTGTTACGCGCAGCTGCGTTACGGCCACGGCGACGGCGAAAAACTGCGGCGGCTGCAGCAATGCCTTCAGCGACTACCCCCCGAAAGGAGAAACAAGGCTTGAAAAGAACCTCCGTTACCGGCCTCCTGGCGCTGTTCGTCAGTCTTCTCTCCTCGCCCGCCCACAGCCAGCAGGCGTCGGAAGCAGGATTCAACGATGACCCGCAAGTGCAGGCCTTCATCCTCGGCATGCACGAGCAGCACGGCTTCGACATCGCCCAGCTGACGCGGCAGTTCGCCGCCATCCGGCCCAACACGAGTGTCCTGCGGGCCATCCGTCCGCCCGCCTTTCCGGAAAAGCAGCGCTCCTGGGAGCGCTATCGCGAGCGCTTCGTCAATGAGCAGCGGATCGGCAGCGGTCTGTCGTTCTGGCGGCAACACGCAGCCAGCCTGCTGCGCGCCGAAGCGATCTACGGCGTACCGCCCGAAATCATCGTCGCCATCATCGGCGTCGAGACCGTCTACGGGCAGAACATGGGCAGTTTCCGCGTCCTCGAAGCACTCGCCTCGCTCGCCTTCCGTTACCCCCCGCGGGCGGATTTTTTCCGTGGCGAGCTCGAGCAGTTTCTCCTCCTGGCCCGCGAGAATGGCAGCAGCCCACTCGACATCAAGGGTTCCTACGCCGGCGCCATGGGCATCCCGCAGTTCATGCCGAGCAGCCAGCGGCGCTATGCCGTGGACTTCGACGGCGACGACCGCATCGATCTGCGCCAGAGCAGTTCCGACGCCATCGGCAGTGTCGCCCGCTTCCTGCAGCAGCATGGCTGGCAGAGAGGTTCACCGGTCGCCGTGCCGGCCCGCGTCCGCGGCGATGCCGAGGGCTTGCTCGCCGCCGGCATCAGACCGTCGCAGACGGTCGCCGAAATGAGTGTTCAGGGAGTCATCGCCGCGGCCGACGGACAACTGCCGGCGGCCTTGATCGATCTCGTCACGCCCGATGCGGCGACCGAATACTGGCTCGGTTTCGACAACTTCTACGTCATCACCCGTTACAACCGATCGAGCTTCTATGCGATGGCGGTCTTCCAGCTGGCGGAAGCGCTGCGTGCAGGGCGAAACGGCTTCTAGAGCAGGTTGTCGGCGGTACCGCCGCCGCGTCTGATGATGTGGCGGAGACGATCGAGCGCTTCGATCTGGATCTGGCGAACCCGCTCGCGGGTCAGGTTGAGGTCGATGGCAATCTCCTCGAGCGTGCACGACTCGGTGCCGCCGAGGCCATACCGACGCTGCAGAACCTGCTGCTGCTTGTCGCCCAGCTGCCCCATCCAGCGGTTCAGCAAGGCTTCGATCTGGCTCGACTGCAGCAGGTCGTCGGGATCGACCAGGCTCTCGTCGGGAATGGCATCGCCGATCGAGCGGCCGGGATCTATCTGCAGCGGGGCGTCGAGGGAACAGATTCGTTCGTTGAGGCTCATCACCCGCCGCACGTCGGCGCTGGGCCGGTCGATCAGGTGGGCGATCTCCTCGACGCAGACATCCGGCCCGTTGACCGACTCGAGTTGGCGAATGGCACGCAGGACCAGATTGATTTCCTTGACCACATGCACCGGCAGGCGAATGGTGCGTGACTGGTTCATGATCGCGCGCTCGATGCTCTGCCGAATCCACCAGGTGGCGTAAGTCGAAAAACGGAAGCCGCGTTCGGGGTCGAACTTGCCGATCGCGTGGATCAGACCGAGGTTGCCCTCTTCGATCATGTCGAGCAGCGGCAAGCCGCGGTTGAGGTAATGCTTGGCAATGTTGACCACCAGGCGCAGGTTGTGCTCGATCATCTTCTGCCGGGCCAGGAACTCTCCCGCGCGTGCCCGCCGTGCCCAGCCCGCCTCCTCGGCGGCGGAAAAAAGCGGCTTGGCGCCGATCTCGTTGAGATAGTGCTGGGTGACGTCGTTGAGCAGATCGCCGTCGGCTGACGCGCCGGATTCCGTTGCGGCAGTTTCCGCGAGCGAACCCTCAACTGAGAGCGAATCCTCGTCTGATGGCAGCGCGGTCGCTTCGGGATCCTCTTCGAAGGGATCGGCATCAGGATCGAAGGCGCTCGACATGGCCGTTACCGTGGCGGCAGATACTTCAGTGGATCGACCGGCTTGCCCTGACGCCGGATCTCGAAGTGCAGCTTGACCTGATCAGCGTCGGTATTGCCCATCTCGGCAATCTTCTGCCCTTTGCCGACGCTTTCTCCTTCCTTGACGAGGACGTTGCGGTTGTGCGCGTAGGCAGTCAGGTAGGCGTTATTATGCTTGACGATCACCAGCTTGCCGTAGCCCCGCAGGCCGGTGCCGCTATAGACGACCTTGCCACCGCCGGCAGCGAGCACCGCCTCGCCGGCCTTGCCACTGATGTCGATCCCCTTGTTGCCGCCATCGCTGAAGGTACCGACCAGCTTGCCATTGGCCGGCCAGATCCAGGCGATCTCCTCGCCGCCGGGCGCCGCATCGCCCGCTTCCGGCTTGAGGTCCGGTTTGACCTCCGGCCGCGGCTCGACTCTGGCCACGGCCGGCGCGACGATGACCGGATCGACGGCCTGCGCCTGCGCTCGCGCCAGGGCCTGCCCGGAGTAAGGCTCCTTGCCGGCTTTCGGTTCGCGCTTGACGCCCCCGGCGCTGCTCGCCGCAGTCGTGCCGAGGGCGCGCGATTCGCCCAGCGAGCCGCCAGTCACCGGCCGCACCACGGCCGTCTCGCCGGCGGCCGGTGACCCCGGCGCGCGAATGCGCAGCGACTGCCCGACCAGAATGCGATTCGGGTTCTCGATGGTGTTCCAGGCGATCAGCTCGCGATAGTCGAGCCCGTGATCGAGAGCGATCGAATGCAGCGTATCCCCCTTCTTGACGAGATACATCCCCGGCGCGGCGACCGGTGCAGTAACGCTCGGCGGCCGCTCCACGGCCACCGGCGCCGGTGTCGTGCTCGCGCAGCCGGCAATGACGAGCCATACCGACCAGGCCAGGAGCAGACCGCAGCGGTCGAAAACCACCCGATCCTTGATGAGTTGATCGTTCATTCGACTCCAGATAGTAACGGAACGAAACGCACGCCATCGAGACGCGTTTCGACAAAACCCTCGGCTCGTCGCTCGACCAGCACCAGTTGCTGGCTCGTCGTTCCCAGCGGCAGGATCAGCCGGCCGCTGGCCGCCAGTTGCTGCAAGAGGGCACGCGGCACCCGGGTGGCCGCCGCGGCGACGATGATCGACGCAAAGGGCGCCGCTTCCGGCAGGCCGAGTTGCCCGTCGGCGTGCTTCAGGCGCACTCTCGATTCCTTGATCGCGCGCAGGTTGAGCCGCGCCTTGGCGAGCAGCGGCCCGATGCGCTCGACCGAATAGACCTCGTCGGTCAACTGCGCCAGCACCGCGGCCTGGTAACCACAGCCGGTACCGATCTCCAGCGTCCGGCCGAGTTCACGCCCGCTGATCAGCACTTCGACCATGCGCGCGACCACGTAGGGCTGCGAGATCGTCTGCGAGAAGCCCAGCGGCAATGCCGTATCCTCGTAGGCCCGCGAGGCCAGCGCTTCCTCGACGAACACATGCCGCGGCACGGCGGCAATCGCGGCCAGCACGTCTTCATTGACGATGCCCTGCTCGCGCAGCCGTTCGATCATGCGCGTACGCGTGCGCTGCGAGGTCATTCCGAAACCGCCGACAGTGCCGGTCATCGGGTCAGCCAATCGCGCACCAGCGACAGCTGGCCATTGTGTGTGAGATCAACCTGCAGCGGCGTGACCGACACCTGATGATTCTGCACGGCGTAGAAATCGGTGCCTTCACCGGCATCCTGCGCCGCCCCGGCCGCGCCGACCCAGAACACGGTCTCGTTGCGTGGTGACAGCGTGCGCACCACCGGCTCGGCCTTGTGCCGCTTGCCCAGGCGGCTGACGACGATGCCGCGCAGCTGCTCGTAGGGGATGTCGGGAACATTGACGTTGAGCAATACCGGCTCCTCCAGCGACTGCCTCTGGAGCAGACCCACGAGCTCGCGCGCCACCCGCGCCGCAGACTCGAAGTGCTCACCACTCTTGCTGCACAGCGAAATGGCCAGCGCCGGAACGCCGAGCAGGAAACCTTCGGTCGCCGCCGCGACGGTGCCCGAATAGATCGTGTCGTCGCCCATGTTGGCGCCAATATTGATTCCCGACACCACCATGTCCGGCAGCCCGTCGAGCATGCCGGTCACCGCCAGATGGACGCAGTCCGTGGGCGTGCCATTGACGTAGTAGAAACCGTTCGCCGCGCGTTTGAGCGACAAAGGGCGATCGAGGGTCAGCGAATTGCTCGCCCCGCTGCGGTCACGCTCGGGCGCCACCACGGTGATCTCCCCGAGGTCAGCCAGCGCGCGCGCCAGATGCTCGATTCCCGGCGCGAAATAACCGTCATCGTTACAGAGCAGGATCCGCATATCACTCCAGAAACATCGGCGTACACTGGCAAGCAGACAAAAAAGCCGGCGACTTGCCGGCCTTCTCACATTCGGCGAGGCAATACGTGCCCGGGCCAGCGCCGCTGTCGGACACCGCCTGGCGCCCCCCGGGCGCGACCAGACGCGCGTCGATTATAACCGGCTGAGGCGGTCGCTGAAAACAGGCAGTTGCTGGAGGCGCGATCAGGGATGCGCTGATCACCGGCCACGCCGGCGTCGCTCGTACCTCGTTTGATGAGCGGTGACACCCCTCTCCCCGTCAGTGCCCGGGCAGATCGAAGACCTCCGCCAGGCGGCGGGCGTCGAGCGCTCGATCCAGCCACCCTTCGATTTCCGCTTGCGACGCGCACTCGATGCGGGAAGCCAGCTCGGCAGGTAGCACCCCGAAGCGCTTCACGAGCAGGCGCTGCAGCGCGAAGCCTTCGCCTTCAATCTTGCCTTCCGCCTTGCCTTTCTCTCGCTCTGCCCGACGTTCACTCACTTCGTCGCGCAGGGCGCGTTCGCGGACGAAGGCGAGGCGCCGGGCGCCGGGCGTCGGCGTCGGCGTCGGCGTCGGCGTCGGCGTCGGCGTCGGCGTCGGCGTCGGCGTCGGCGCTGAGATCCTTGGGTCGGTCGAGCGCCTGTTGGACGGGGGGGTAGTCGATGGCGGCCATTCTGTTCTCCTCCTGCCAGTGTTCATCTCGATGTTGTAACGCCGTCCCTCGCTGTCCTTCGCCAGGAGATCGAGGATGATGAATTTGCCCACGAGTTCTTCCGGTTCGATGCGGGGATTGAGCACTTCGACCACTTCATGCGCAGCGCTTCACTGCGCACGGCGTTGATCAGATCGGCGAGCAGGAGCGGGGAAGCGGCAAATAGCCGCTTGAATACGTAGTCATTGCACGGATTGAGGAGATCGGTCGGCATACGGGAAATTATGGCGGAAAAAGGAGGCGGCAGGAGAACCGCCTGACGGTGCGCCGGTTCCTGGCGAAGCAAAGCGGCGTGGCGCGCCCTCCCCTCAGGCATCGAGCGGCAGGCGGAGACCAGGGCGTTATCGGCCCTGACCGGCACGGAGCGACGCTCTCCACTCAACTTCATCCGCCAACCGCCGATCAATGACCAGCGCGGCAGGCGACAAGAAAATTTCTCAAGTTTTCCGGCGGCCCGTCGTTAGCAAAAGTGTCAGCGAAACAATCGCCACACAGGACGGGCCGGGAGAAGCCGCAAGCGGTGGATCACCGAAAACCCGACATCATTCGACCAGATCAGGAGAAAGAAAATGCCCCAAGTCATCGGTACAAACGTTGCCTCGCTCAACTCGCAACGCAGCCTCAACACGTCGCAGAATGCCCTCTCGACTTCCCTGCAGCGCCTCTCTTCTGGCCTGCGCATCAACAGCGCCAAGGACGACGCCGCCGGCCTCGCGATCTCGGCCCGCATGACCTCGCAGATCAGCGGTCTCAACCAGGCGTCACGCAACGCCAACGACGGCATCTCGATGGCGCAGACGGCTGAAGGCGGCTTGCAGAGCGTCACCGAGTCACTGCAGCGGATGCGCGAACTCGCCGTGCAGTCGTCGAACGCGAGCAACAGCGGCACCGACCGCGCCGCCATCCAGCAGGAAGTCGACCAGCTCGTCCAGCAGATCAACACCGTCTCCAGCCAGACCGCTTTCAACGGCGTCAAGCTTCTCGACGGCAGTTTCAACTCGCAGGCCTTCCAGATCGGCGCCAACACCGGCGAAAAGATCACCATCAGCTCGATCGCCAGCGCCAAGGCCGATTCCCTGGGCGTCGGCACGACCTCTTCCTATTCGGCCTCGCTCTCGTCAACGGTCACCAAGGGTGCCATTTCGACGGGCGGCATCACGGTCAATGGCTATGGCGTCGGCCCCTCGGTCTCTGATGGCGTGTCCACCTCGAGAGTCGAGGTCGTCGGTGCAACCATCACCGGTACCAGTGCTGCCATCGCTGACGGCGACATCAAGATCAACGGCACTTCCATCGGCGCGACCACCGGCGGAACCACGGTTACCTTGCAGGGCGACGCCCTGGCAGCGGCGATCAATACCGTGACCGCCACCACCGGCGTCACCGCTGCGAACAACGCCGGGGTGCTCACCCTCACTGCCGCCGAAGGCAAGAACATCCAGATCGAACAGAGCGGCGGCGGCACGCTGGCCAATACGGGTCTGACCTCAGCCATCACCACCGTTGGTTCGGACAGTGCCATCGCCAAGGCCAACGCCTTCAATACGGTCTCGGGACAGACCGGCGTCTCGGCAGTGGCCACGACGACCACCGTTGCCAGTGCTGCCCTCACAGCCAATGCCGCGGTCGCCGGCGACACCACCGACTACATCAAGATCAATGGCGTCAGACTCGGTGCGATTGCTGCAGGCACCTCGGCTGACTTCCTGTCGCAGGGGAACAACGTCGCCGCAGCAATCAATGCGGTCTCCAATCAGACCGGCGTCACCGCAAGCTTCGACACCACCACCAAGAAGATCAGCATGGCGGCAGCGGATGGCCGCACGATTACCGTCGAAACCAAGGGAACAGCGGTCCTTGGCAACACCGGCTTCGCGGCAACCACGACCAGCAGCACCTTTGGTGGCGTCAAGCTGACTTCGAGCAGCAGCGCCGGGATCAACCTGGGCGGCGCAGACCTCACGAAGACTGCCCTGTCTGCAGGCCATAAGGCAGCCACAGCGACCTTCGGCGCCGGTATTTCGAGCATCGATCTGACCACTTCCAGCGGCGCGCAGAACGCCATCGCCACCATCGACTCGGCGCTGGCCAACATCAACTCGAGTCGAGCGAACCTCGGTGCGGTGCAGAACCGGTTCGGCAGCGTCGTCAGCAACCTCGCCGCCACATCGGAAAACCTCTCGGCCTCTCGCAGCCGCATTCTGGACGCCGACTTCGCGGCGGAAACCGCGAGCCTCTCGCGCAACCAGATCCTGCAGCAGGCGGGTACGGCGATGCTCGCGCAGGCCAACTCCTTGCCGCAGAATGTCCTCTCGCTGCTGCGCGGCTAAGCGGACAGGTTTAAATCGCAGTAACATCGGGGGCGCAGTCGCGGCAACGCGATGACGCTCCCGATTCCCTGCCTCAAGGAGGGCAAGATGAACATTCAACCCACTGTCGCCACGGTCGCTTCTCTGCCGCCCCAGAGCAACGCGGCGGGGAACAGTGCAACCCGTGAGATCAAGGCAGCCGGCGAAACGACGCTCAAGGCGGTTGCGCGCACGCCCTTGCTACCCCCGGCAGAACCCCCCGAGCGGGAAAAGGTCGAAGCCGCGACCAAAATCGTTCGCGATTTTGTCGAACCGATCAACAGCAACCTCGAATTCAGCCTGGACGACGATACCGGGCAGATGGTGGTCAAGATCATCGACCGCGCCACCAAGGAAGTGATTCGTCAGATGCCCTCGGAAGAAATGCTTGCCGTTGCCAAGGCGCTCGACAGCATCAAGGGCCTGTTTGTCAAGCAGACTGCCTGAAAGCAAGCGACCCGCCCGCGCGTTTTACCGATCGGGGTCGCAGGAGTAAATCATGTCACTTTCCTCATCGGGAATCGATGTAAACAGTATCGTCACTCAGTTGATGACGCTCGAACAACGGCCGCTGACCGCGCTGGCCCAGAAGGAAGCGGGCTTTCAATCGAAAATTTCGGCAATTGGCTCGCTCAAAGGCGTCATCTCGGCGCTGCAGACTGCGGCAGGGAGCCTCGTGCCAGCGATTGGGACGACCGCCACGCAGAAATTCTCGGTCTTCAAGACCGCGGTCAGCGACCCGACGATCGCTTCGGCCACTTCCTCATCGAGCGCGGTCGCCGGCACCTATAGCCTCGAAGTGACGCAACTCGCCAAACCCCATGGTCTCGCCACGTCCACCACGGCCACCCCTTTCTCGGGTACCGGCGGCACCCTGACGACCGGCGGTACGCTGACCATCCGGCTCGACACGCAGGCCGGCTCGGCAACGCCCAGCAAGACGACCGACATCACGATCGCCGACGGCGCCACCCCGGAAGCCATTCGCGACGCAATCAACCAGGCCAGCGCCGGTATTTCGGCGCTGGTGATCAATGGCGTCGATGGCAAACAACTCGTCCTCAACGGTGATACGGCGGGCAGCAACCAGTTCATCAAGCTCTCCGGAGTCACCGGTCTCGCCTACGACCCCAGCGCGACCCCCGATCCGTTGACCGATCCCTTCATCCAGTCGCAGACCGCACAGGGCTCCAGCTTCAAGCTCAATGGCATCGCCGTGACCGCGACCACCAACACCGTGACGACGGCGATCGACGGCATCACGCTGAACCTGCTCAAGGGCCCGGAAGCGCCGGCGACCTCGCTCAGCACGACACTGACGGTCAGCAAGGACAATACCAGCCTGACGACCGGCGTCAATGCGCTGGTCAAGGCGTTCAACGATTTCAGCAGCACCGCGACCAACCTCGGCAGCTACAACGCAACAACCAAGGTGGCCGGAGCGCTCAACGGCGACAGCACCCTGCGTAGCGCGCAGAATACCTTTCGCACCCTGCTCGGCAAAGTCCCCACCGAACTCGACGGCGCCAACCTGCAACGCCTGTCGGACATCGGCATCAGCCTGCAAAGAGACGGCAAACTGGCCGTCGATTCAGCCAAACTGAGCGCCGTGATCGCCAGCGATCTGCCCGGCGTCGCCAATCTGGTCGCCGCCTACGGCAGCGGCATCAAGGACGCAGCCGACGGGCTGGTGGGCACGAACGGGCTGATTTCTGCCCGCAGCGACGGACTCAGTGCATCGATCAAGAGCCTCGACAAACAGTCCGAAGCCATCTCGGCCCGGCTGACGCAGATCGAAGCCCGCTATCGTGCGCAATTCACCTCCCTCGACGTGTTGCTCTCGGGGATGAGTACCACCAGCGATTATCTGACGCAACAACTCGCCAACCTGCCCACCTATAACAACTAGGAGTTCTCCATGTTCGGCAACGCACGCAACGCGATTTCAGCCTACCAGAAGGTCGGCGTTGACGCGGCCGTCGAGGTCGCCGACCCCTACCGGCTGATCCTGCTTCTCTTTGCCGGAGCCCAGGCGGCGATCGGCAAGGCGCGCGGCGCCATGCAGCAGAAACAGGTCGCGGCCAGGGGCGAGGCCATTTCGAAAGCCATCGACATCATCGCCAACGGCCTCAAGCTCAGCCTGGATGTGGAAAAAGGCGGCGAGCTCGCCGAACGGCTCGACGCGCTCTACGACTACCTGGTCCTGCGCCTGCTGCGGGCCAATCTCGACAATGATCTGCAGGCGCTCGAAGAAGTTTCGGGTCTGCTCGAAGAGATCCATGGCGCCTGGCGGGAAATTTCACCCCACGGCCAGAATAAAGCCGTGGCATGAGTGCGTCGCTGGCACCCCTGGAGCAACTGCTGAGGCTTTCCGAGGGGATGCTGCGTGCCGCCCAGAGTGGCGACTGGGCCTCGCTCGCGAGCCACGAAGCCGAACGTCGCGCGCTCGCCGAGTGCCTGCCGGTCGACCTGACAAGCGCTCTTGCCCCCGCGCTGCAGGCGCGCGCGCGCGCCTTGATCGAAAATTGTCAGCACTGCGACCAGACGCTGCAGCCCTTGGTTGCCGTTCGCCTGAACGAGTTGCGAGTGGTGCTGCGCGCTGCCGGACCACTCCCCTGAACCGATGATTCGCGCCGACCTCGCCAACCGTGTGCAGCCTGCCGCCGACCTTGCACTACGGCCCGCACTGCCGGCCAGGGAGATCAGCGACAAGCTCTCGGGTTTCGTCGCCGGCCAGCGATTGCTGGCGGAAATCCAGTCGCTCCTGCCCAACGGCTCGTACCGGGCACTGATCAACCAGCGCAGCATGACTCTCGCCCTGCCCTTTGCTGCCAAAACCGGCGACGCAATCGAGCTCGAGGTACAGGAGAGCGACGGCAAGCTGACCCTGGCGGTGGTTTCCAGGGCCGCTTCCGAAAGCGGCAAGGAGGGCGCCGAAGCGGCTGCCACCCGCCTGAGCCGTACCGGACAGTTGATCAGCAATCTCTTTGCCGGCGCACGCGATGCGAGAGGCGGGCCGCTGTCACTCAACGGAAATCAGCCAATCGCCGCCAATCCACCGACTGGCGCTCAGGATCTCCTGCCGCTACTCAAGCAGGCGATCAGCGAGAGCGGCATGTTCTACGAATCGCATCAGGCGGAATGGGTCGAGGGGCGCTACAGCAAGGCGCAACTGCTGCAGGAACCGCAGGGCAAGCTCGCCCCGCAGACGCCTGCCCAGGCGGTAGCCTCTCCGGCAGGCGACATCGCCAGCCTGACACGCACCGCCGTCGACGCGGCGCAGGTCCTCGCGAAACCGGCCGAGATGAACGCCTCCGCGAGCCCGGCTGCCCAGCTTGCCCAAGTCGTCTCGCCACAGACACAGGTGCTCGTCCAGCAGCAACTCGAAGCCTTCGCGACGCAGAATTTTTCCTGGCAGGGACAGGTCTGGCCGGGTCAGCAGATCGAGTGGGAAATCGAGAACGAGAGCAAACGGCATCAGACTGCGGATCGCGCCGAAAACGAAAAGTGGCAGACCAGGCTCCGTCTGACGCTTCCCCAACTCGGCGAAGTCGATGCCCGATTGCACATCCAGGGCAAACAGCTCATGCTCACCATGATCGCCAGCGACACCCGCACGCGGGAGTTGTTGCGCAGCGAGGTAACCCAACTGCAGAGCCAGTTCGAGCACGCCGGGCTTGACCTCGCCTCCCTCGCGATTACTGCCCCTACGGAAAAAGAGGCGCATGCCCAGCGCACGGGATGATCCCCTGGCGACCACCGGCGGTGCCCCGGCGACACCCCCGGCGATGACGCTCGACGAGGCGCTGGCTCAGGCCCTGGCAAAGGCGCTCGCCTGCCACGCCGCTGGCCACTTCGGTGAAGCCGAGCAGCTCTATCGTGCGATCGTCCAGGCGCAGCCGGGTCACCCCGAGGCGAACCACCAGCTTGGCCAGTTGGAAGTGCAGCGGCAACAGCCTGTCGCGGGGCTGCCGCACTTCGTCACAGCCCTCGAAGCCCGTCCTGAATCCAGCCAGTACTGGCTGAGCTACATCGAAGCCCTGCTTCTGGCGGACCAGGCGGACAGCGCTCGGGAAGTCCTGGCGCTGGGCCGGCAGCATGGCCTGGCGGGCGAAGCGGTGGAGATGCTGGCGCTGCGCCTGGCCGACGGTAAACCCGACAATCCTGCGCCAGAAGCCGCCAGACCGAGGCCCTCCCGACCGGACAAGATCCCCGTTCGCCAGGGAAAACCCTCTGCTCAGGAACAGGGCACCCTGCTGGCACTGGTGCACAATGGGCGTTACCGGGAGGGAGAAATCCTCGCCCGTACGCTGACCGAGCGATTTCCACAGCATGGTTTTGGCTGGAAAGTCCTGGGAGCAGCGCTCAAGATGCAAGGGGACGCAAGCGCAGCGCTGGCCGCCATGCGACAGGCAGCCGCGTTGTTGCCCCGGGATGAGCAGGTGCAGAGCAACCTGGGCCTGGTCTTGGCAGAGATGAATCAACTCCCGGAGTCTGAAGCGTGTCAACGCCGAGCCCTTCGTATCAAGCCGGCCTTCGCAGAGGCGCATTACAACCTCGGCAACGTCCTCTGCACGCAGGGACGATATCAGGAAGCTGAAGCGAGCTATCGACGCGCCCTGGCGCTGAAGCCCGACTTTGCTCTTGCCCACTGCAATCTGGGCAATCTCCTCTTGAACCACGGCCGCCTGGCCGACGCGGAACCGAGTTATCGGAAAGCCCTGGCACTTCATCCCGAAATGGCCGAAGCCCACAACAACCTTGGCGACACCCTCAGACAACTGGGCCGATCGGCAGAAGCAGAAAGCGCTTTCAGACGTGCACTCACCGGCAGACCGAACTTTGCCGAGGCGCACTACAACCTCGGCAACACGCTCAGCGACCAGGGCCGTCCCGATGAAGCCGAAACCTGCTGGCGCCGCGCCCTCGAATGCAGACCGGACTTCCCCGAGGCGCTCCATGCGCTCGGCGCAGCACTGCGAGGACAGGAGCGACTGGACGAGGCCGAAGCTGCCTTGCGCAGCGCCCTGCAATACCGACCGGATTTCGCCGAGGCTCACTTTCACCTGGGCGCCACCTTGCATGGCCAATGCCGTCTCGATGAAGCGGTAGCCGCGTGGCGACGCGCCCTGCAGTGCAGGCCCGAGTTTCCCGAGGCACTGGCCGCCATGGGATCAGTGCTCAAGGAACTGGGACAATTGAAGGAAGGCGAGGAGAGCTTGCGCTGCGCCCTTCAGTACCAGCCGGATTTCGCCGAAGCGCATTACAACCTGGCTAATAACCTCAGGGAGCAAGGAAGGTTCTCCGAGGCCGAAGGGAGCTTCCGCCGCGCCCTCGCCATCCAGCCCGAACTACCCAATGCGCTGCTCAATCTCGGCGTCACCCTCAGCGACCTGGGCCGCTACTTCGATGCCGAAGAGGCTTATCGGGAAGCGCTGGCGATCAACCCGGACTACCCGCTGGCACACAGCAACCTGCTCTTCTCGCTGACGCACAACGAAAGGATCGATGCCCAGGAACTGTTTGCGGAGCATTGTCGATTTGGCGAACGGTTCGAGGGTCCTCTGCGAGCGCAGTGGATGCCACACAGCAATCAGCGCGACCCTGACCGGCGCCTGGAAATCGGATTTGTTTCAGGCGACCTCCACAATCACTCGGTCGCCAACTTCATCGAACCGGTGCTCGCGCAACTCGCGAATTACCCGCAACTGTCATTGCATGCCTACGCTAACAGCACCATCGAAGATCACGTCACGCAACGGCTACGTGGACACGTGGCTCACTGGAATGTGGTGGCGGGCCTCAACGACGCCGAGCTGGCGAAAAAAATTCGTGCCGACGGGATCGACATCCTGATCGACCTGAGCGGCCATACCGCCCACCACCGGCTGCTGACCTTTGCCCGCAAACCGGCGCCGATCCAGGCAAGCTGGATTGGCTACCCGGGAACGACCGGCCTGCAGGCGATGGACTACTACCTGGCAGATCGCTTCTTTCTGCCCGCCGGCCAGTTTGATGACCAGTTCACCGAGAAGATTGTCCATCTGCCGGCCAACGCGCCCTTCCTGCCCTTTGCAGACGCGCCGCCAGTGGCTACCCTACCCGCTCTCAACCAGGGCTTCCTCACCTTTGGCAGCTTCAATCGACCGGCCAAGATCAGTTCCTCGGTCATCGCGCTATGGTCAGCACTACTGAAATCCGTGCCGGAATCCCGGATGCTGCTTGGTGCGATGCCGCAAAATTCCGAGGTCGAACGTGTAATCGACGACTTCACACGCAATGGCGTCGAGCGGGACCGACTGATCTTCCAGCCGCGTTGCGACATGAAGAGCTATCTGGAACTGCATGCGCAGGTGGACATCTGTATGGACACCTTCCCTTACACCGGTGGAACAACGACCCTGCACGCCCTCTGGATGGGAGTGCCAACCCTGACATTGGCCGGACATACCGTACCTGGCCGACCTGGTGCTGCAGTCCTCGGCCATGTCGAACTCGACGCATTCATCGCCCACAACACCATGCAATTCGTCTCCCAAGGCTTGGCATGTGCGACTGATCTGTCCGCCTTGGCCCAACTGCGGAATGAACTGCGAGAGCGTTTGCGTCATTCAGCAATTGGCCAACCGGCCCTCGTCGCAGCCGGTCTCGAACGAGCACTGCGCATCATATGGCAACGGTGGTGCCACAAATTGCCCACAAGGGGGTTTGAAGCTTGCACCGGGAACCTGACTGATCCAGGATAAACGGCGGGCCCCGTCCTCATCAGGTCAATTGCATGAACAAGGCCGACCCCATGACAAAAGCCATTGCCACTCGCGAACGCTTATTTTCCAGAAATTCGTTTCCTACCCGCCGCGGCCCATCGCCAAAAGGCCAGAGATAATCATCAAGGATGATCCACCCACCGGCGAGCACAAATTCTTCCCATGCCTCAACATCGGCTTTTACTGCTTCGTATGCATGGTTTCCGTCGATGTGAAGGATCGCCACCTGACCACTATATTGCGTACATCCAAAAGTGTCGGATCTGATTGAACGCCGATTACGGTAATGCGTCGCCCCATCAAGCGAGGTCATGCGCAAGTAGTTGATATGAGTGCAATTGAACGGTAGCAGGCCAATTTGGAAGACGGTCAAAGCTTCCTCGGCATCGATCTGCGCCGAACAGGAATCGACCATCTTTTCATTTTGAATCAGATATCTGTTTTCCCATGGGTCCACGCATAACAGGTTCCCAATGCTGAAACCGTGTGCCAGGCGAGCCAGAATAAAGGCCGACTTCCCCCACCAAGTACCAATCTCGACAAGGTCCCCGCTCACCGAAAAGCGGGCAATTTCGAACAGTGCTCGCAACTTGTCGTCGTCGCACATTCCCGGAATCAGAGCCGCGTATCGACACAATGCCGCAATCTCCATCTGTGACAGCGGCGAACGCGGCAAGATTGCAGACATCAAGGGAAGCGGATCGTCCAGCAGACGCCGTGCCTGCTCCAGAGCGGTGCGGTATCCCCTCAACATCTCGTCAACTGGTGAGGTGTTCGCCAATACAACCCCTGGAATCAGGCTCTCCATGGTTTGACTCAAGTGATTCCAGACCACAGGATTCGGTGTATATATCTCACCAACATCGAACTTCTCGACGGCATCCTTGAGTGCCTCACCAAATTCAGGATCGGTGACGTATGGCAAGCGCACCCATAGCGGATACTTTTCCCGCGCCGGATCATATCCAAGAGATGACGATCCGATAACGGCCCGTTTTTCCCTCAAGCATGTCTCCAGATAACCCAGCGAGCGCGGCATTCCCGCCGGAAAAATCAACACCGCCGCTTTCACCAACGTCACGTCAGGGCCCTGTCAGTCACGACCTTCGCACAACAGAAAAATACTGCTACAAAGCTCCGGATATTGCTGCCCCAATTTGTAACAACCTTCCAGGTATTCGGGCGATATAATATCCGTCTGCAACAAGCGGTCCCATTGGAAATTTGCCAGCGCCTTGAAAAAAATCCCTGATCTATGCACGACATTCAACCCGGCGGCAACCGCATCCCTTTCCAGCGTGTCGAGAGTGTAAGTACACCGGTGTCCATGTTCAGCTTCCGCCGGCGTCACAGCCGTGTTATGAGAAATCAAACCCATCTTGACTGCGATCTGTCGCGACGGAGCATTGCCATTAGGACACACCAGAAAAAGCCTCCCCTCCTCTGCAAGCCACTCCTCTTTTACCCGCCTGAGCACTCGCACTGGCTGATCGAGATGCTCCAGAACGTGGGTCATGACAATATTGTCGTAACGCTCAGGCAAGTTCACCGTCTCGAAACACGAATTCACAAAAGTCACCCTGTCGCCTAGTTTCTGCCTCGCTGCATTGACCGCAATGTCCGAGGCCTCGACGCATGTAATAGCCCTGAAATAGGGTAAAAACCGTGTCGTTAACTCACCCTGGAAACTACCGAGCTCCAGCAGATTCCCCCTCTTGAAAAATGGGGAAAATGATTTTACCATGCAGGGATGCATTACATCATAATCGAAACCGTAGAAATAGCTACGCCCTTGATTATCCAAGGACTCTCGATTATAGTCTCTTTCCATTTCAGATTAGTTCCTTTAGTCGAACTTACCCTATGAAGAAAATTCACAGACAAACCAATCTGGCAAGACCAAACCCATGCCTGCCGAATTCATTCCCATTGTACAGCAGGAATATGGAGCCGTCACATTCGAAGGCATTCGGGTAACACATCATTTCCGAGTCCCAGTCGCCCTGGGTGACATCAATGCCGGCTGCCGCATCGTCCCTTTGCCAATTGACCAAATCATCGGAATATGCGTACCCAAGACGATACGAATTATCCGGATTGGTTCTGAAATCAAATGCATTTCTATAACAGAAGTACATGTGGTAACGCCCGCTGGCATAAAAAACCGTTGGCAGCGCCTGGCATTCGCTCGCCTGGCGAGCCTCGATAATGTGCTTGCCATCCCTTATCCAGCGTATTCCGTCGGATGATGTGGCGTGCGCTATTTTATAAAACCGCTCCGCCTCGACAGCCCTGGCTGAACGTTCCCAGGCTACGCCAAAGATGTACCACATGTGAAACAGCCCATTGAGATGCTTGACAAACGGATCGCCCACCAGAAATGGTTCGTCATGAGTCGCGGTCATGATCGGACCACCGTTGCCATATTTGCTAAAGACAGAACCGCCATCCGTACTTATCGCCAATCCGATACTCATGTCAATCGACACAGAAACACGGCGGCTCCAGCCACAGGTGTACGCAAGTATGCGTTCCTGATGCCTGAGGACGTTGATGGGAAAGATGCCGTGTTCGTCAAAATCACCGAGCCCGCCCAACTGAACTACCGGACCTGCGGAAATGCGCAAAACCTTGTCAAAATTTTTATTGAAATCAACGTACCGTGGATAGCTTGCATATTTCCCGTTGGCAGTCTTTTTTTGAGACGAGAAGTAAACTCTGACAAACTCATCGTAGACCAATGCCTGCGGCGATTTGGCAAAGAAAAAACAGTTCTCTGATAGCCGATACTCAGCAGGGGAAAATATCCTGCCCAGCTTATCCCACCTCACGACTAAAGCTCCCCCCGCAGTCTGGCCAAACCGAAACCTGACTTGCCGTTACCATTGCCTACATATAACATATACGTAGATCCGTCCAGATCAAAAACAGTAGGATAAGCAATCATCTCAGAATCCCAACCATCGTCGGAGACGTCGATTCCTGCCAAATCGTCATCTCTGGACCAGGTGTACAAGTCAGTCGAACTGGCATAACCGATCCGGTAACTTCGGTTCCTGTTTTCTCTGAAGTCAAGGCCATGTCGATAACAGAAAAACATATGATATTTACCGTTGGCCAGGAATATATCCGGACAAGCCTGCGCTTCGTTGTCCCCCAGTCTGCTCTCGACAATGTCCTGATTGACCTTCAGCCAATTCATCCCATCAACCGAAGTCGCCATTCGCAGCTTATATATGATTTCCGGGCGCCCCTCATCACCGAGAATCCATCGCCTACCAGCCGTATATGCGAGATACCATCTGTCACCGTAACGTCTAAGTTTTGGCGAAGTCACGACATACGGCTCGCAAGGGGAGTGTGACAACACCGGACCCTGACCATATTTTTCAAAATTCACGCCATCGTCACTGCTTCGAGCCAATCCCAAGGAGATGTTGAAGGGAACGGATTCGCACCTTGTCCACCCTCCATAAACAGCCAGAACTTGCTTTCCATCCCGCAGCACTGAAACCGGATAGGTTCCAAATTCATCAAAATCACCAAGCCTGCCCAGGGATAGAACTGGATGGCTTGACATATTTATCACATCGAAAAGGTTTTGGCGATCAAGATCGACAAATGCACAGTAGCTGATATACTTCTGAAAGGCATCCGGAGCCGGGCGACAACAAAAGAAAACCCTGACATGGTGATCAAACACTATCACATTCGGTGCCTGGGCAAAACCAAGCATCCAGGCAGGTCGATCCGGATGAAGCGCTGGGTCGAAAACCAACCCGAATTTTTCCCACTTGAATGCCACACTCAACCCTTTTTAATTGTCAGCGGACAATCGCCCGCAGATGTCTCACTGCCTCAATCAGCAGCCTGTTTTCCAGTTCAAACACGCGCCCCCCCAGTTGCCATGGCGTATCTGAATAATTGATGACCATTGATTCCTGCATGATGATTTCGCCACCATCAATATCGCTATTGACATAATGAACGGTACAACCGGCTTCCCTTTCCTGGGCATTCATTACAGCTTCCTGAACCCTGACCCCGTACATGCCCCTTCCTCCATATTTTGGCAGCAGCGATGGGTGGGTATTTATAATCTTGCGGGGCCATTTTTTACAGATCGACTCGGGAATTATCGGCATAAATCCTGTCAGTACGATCAGGTCGGTACAGTCTGGAATCAGTCGATCCAGGTCATCGGCAAGCTGAGAGGGGTTCCGGGCATTTTCCAAAATGGTGTACGCCACACCGCAACTTACTGCCCTTTGTACCGCGCCGCAGTGTCTATCAACCAACAGTTGGCTAATTTCGATTCCCAGGCTCTCTCGCGAGTCTATCAAGGCCTGAAAATTTCCGCCACCACCGGATGCACAGACGACAATTCTGAATGGATTCGAAGTGTTCATTGTCCGCGATAATTCACCATCAGGCAGCAGTTCAGGCCAATGACCGGGAGATCATGCTTTCCCTTGCGGCTGGCCATCGACCAGCTCGAAATCGGGAAGGATGAGCGTCTGAATTTTTTCCTGGTCGTTGAACATCAGCACGTCGATGATCGACAGGCAGGGAATGAATGACGCCCCGAATTGCTTATACGCGAATGATCTGCTGCTGAGAAATTTCAGGTCGATGCCAGCCGCTGCGAAAGGCTCCCTGGAATATAATGCCGTCCCGCCGATGGCGTTGACGTAGGTCTCCGCAGCGAGCGCGCCGCACAAGGCAAGCACCTTGTCCTTATTCCTCAGAGCATGATCGATCTCGATGCTGGACGATATCTGCATCTGCGTTGTGATACCCAAGTGCTTGCAGATACTGACGAGGGAGTGGTAGAGGAAGCGGAACAGGTTGGATTCCTTATGGCAGATGATCTGCTCGATCACGGGGAATGTCTGTGCGAAATAGGGCGCGTGCTCGTAGGCACCTTTGAACTGATTCAAGAGCTTGTCGCGCCTGAAATCTGCAGCAAGCTCTCTTTGGCAGATATCCAGACAATCTGAAGCGCTTTTCAACGGCAGCGAGAAGGTCATCCCCTTGCCGCTCTGCAAGATACGGTTGCGGTTGATCCAGCCCTTTTTTGTGTATTTGATGTTGTCATAGACTATGAATAGATCGGCAGCGGTAATGAGCTGAAAATAGCCGATATAGGGAAAAAAATACGGTTGCATGACAGCTAGCCTCATTCGCTTTCCCCCTCCATACACATAGCGATAATTTCATGAGCCGTGGCGACGATCCTGCCTGGTTCCTGCGCTGGTAACACTTAATATCAGGTTCGGTGCGCAGAAAAAACGATCTCGATGATCCGATCGACTGTCTCGTCATCAAGGCCGGGGTATATCGGCAGACAGAGCACCTGCCTGGCAATCTGCGTCGCCACAGGCAGGTTGGCCGGCACTGCCGAGGCCAGTCCCCGGTACATCGGAAGATCGCTGATCAAGGGATAAAAATAACGACGAACGAAAATATTGTTCCTGCGAAACTCATCGTAGAGTTGATCCCGGGAAAGCGGGTAGTCCGGACCAATCCGCACCGGAAAATAGCCACCATTCGGCCTGACCCCATCGGCGATCGGCAAACAATGGACGCCGGGAACGTCAGCCAAGGCCTGGCGGTAACGGCTATCGATCCCGAGACGCGCGGCAATCGCCTGGTCCACGTGCTTGAGTTGCAGTAAGCCGAGCGCCGCCTGGAACTCGCTCATCTTGCCGTTGATGCCTGGAGCGACGACGGTGACTTCATCGGCGAAGCCGAAATTCTTCAGGTGGTCGATGCGCTGCTTTAGCTTCGCGTCGTGGCAGATGATTGCGCCGCCTTCGAAGGTGTTGAACACCTTCGTCGCGTGGAAGCTGAGCACCGCGAGATCGCCCTGCTCGAGCAGGGAATGCCCCTCGACCGAGACGCCGAAGGCGTGTGCTGCATCGTAGATCAGCTTCAGCCCATAGGTATCGGCGATCTGCTGCAGGCGCTCGCTCGCACAGGGGTTGCCGTAGCAATGCACGGGCAGGATCGCGGTGGTACGAGGAGTGATCGCGGCTTCGACCAGTTCCTCGTCAAGGTTGCAGGTGTCGGGCCGGATATCGACAAAGACCGGCTTGATTCCGTTCCAGAGCAGCGCGTGCGTGGTTGCGGCAAAGGTGTACGGCGTGGTGATGACTTCGCCCGTGATCCGCAACGCCTGCAACGCAGTCATCAGGGCGAGCGTGCCGTTGGCGAAAAGGCACACATGGGACACGCCCAGGTACTGTCCGAGTGCTTCCTCGAACTGCTGGTGAAATGGTCCGCCGTTGGTGAGCCGCCTACTCTCCCAGATCTCGGCGAGATAGGGAAGGAAATCTTCGAGTGGAGGCAGGTACGGGCGGGTCAGGAAGGTTGGTTTCTGTGTCATCAGAGCCAGGCGGTTGGCAATCAAGTCTTTTTATCACATTGTTCATCGCAGTGGAGAGATTGCGCGCCTCTTTTCATTCAGCCGAGGCGCACCTCACGGGTGTCCGGGGTGGATCATCGCCCGATACCTCGAGATTCGCCGGGCGAGACCTCGGCCGAATGGTCGATTCGGCAAAACGATTGCCCTGGCGGCATGGGCCGGCTAAGATGAGGCGCGTTGAGACGAGTCAGCCGCCCATTTTGTTCGCCGCGCACGGCAAATCCCCGCGTCCGGTATCGCCGGTAGCCGCCGGGCATGCCGAATCTGCAAAGAAGCGAAGACCATGTCCCTAGCCCCCAATGACCCTCGCCGGAACGCCGTTGCTCTCGCCTACAGCGAAGGTGACCAGGCGCCGCGGGTGGTCGCCAGGGGGCGCGGGCTGATGGCCGAGCAGATCATCGCCCGGGCGCACGAACACGGCGTCTATGTCCATGAATCGCCGGAACTGGTGTCGCTGCTGATGCAGGTCGATCTCGATCAGCACATCCCGCCCCAGCTCTATCTCGCCATCGCCGAACTGCTGGCCTGGCTCTATCGACTCGAGAACGGGCAGATGAACTCGCCGCCACCGCTCTTCGTCGCCAGCGCTGACGAAACACCGCAAGAGTAAGCTCGCGCCGCCTTACCCGACCGGCGCTTTTGCTTTAAACTGCCCACTCAAGCCGATTCCGGGAAAAGCAATGGAAGAAACGGACGTCGAGGCACAGCCAGGAGAGGGAGCGGTCCGCTTCGAAATCGAGCACCTCGACGATTACGCCAGGTACCTCCTGCATGCGAAAGCAGAGGTGGTGGCGGTGCTTCGCTCGCTGATCCAGAAACGCTCGCTGATCAGCGCCTACTTCAACAACGGCCGCTTCTTCATGCTGACCTCGCTGCTCAGGGTCGACGTGGAAGCCGGCGAAGTGGTTTTCGAATGTGGTCGCGAGGAGAGGATCAACCGGCTCGCCCTGCTCGCCGAGCAGGTGTTGATGACGACCACGGTCGACCAGATCAAGGTGCAGTTCGTCCTCGGCAAGCTTGCGGAAACCCAGAGCGGCGGTCTGCCGGCTTTCAGCGCGGAATTACCCGGGCAGGTGCTGCGCCTGCAGCGACGCGAGTATTATCGCCTGTCGACCCCGCTCACGAAACCGGTCAAATTCGTCGCCAGGATCAGGCGCGCCGATGGCAGCGCCCTGATCGTCGAAGCGTCCCTGCTCGACCTCAGCGGTGGCGGCATCTGTCTGATGGTGACGCCGCAGATGGCCGAGCTCCTGCAACGCGGCGATATCCTGACCGAGTGCAAGATGACGCTTCCCGACGAGGGGCAGCTGGTGGCGAGTCTCTACATCCGCAACAAGCTCGAGGTCGCCACCCGCGGCGGTTCCCGCTACCTGCGGGTCGGCTGCCAGTTCCTCGACCTTCCCGGCGCTCGCATGAGCATGGTGCAGCGCTACATCAACCGTGTCGAACGTGAACGCAAGGCCCGGCTGAGCGGCATGGCCTGATGAAATGGGCACCTGACCGCGCTCGTTTCGTCCTCCCGCGCAGGCGCGGAAGGACGGACCGGGTTAGAAGCCGATGCCGAGCAGGGCGTAGAGGGTAATCACCGTTCCCAGCATCGCCGACCCGTAGCAGATCAGCTTCGCCCCGAGACCGGCATGAATGCCGACGTCGTGCAGGCTGTGGAAGATGCGGTGCGCGGCGTGCCACAGGAAGAGCGCGATGATCGCCAGGATGAAGCCCTTGCCGAGCCAGTGCTGGCTGAAGGCGAGCATCTTCGCGTAGCTCATGGTGTCCGGCGGCAGCAGCAGCCCGAGCGGGATGGCGAGGCCGGTGATGAACACCAGCATCGGTCCGAGCAGCGCCGAGAGCATGCCGCCGGCACCGAACAGCGCCCAGAAGATCGGCGCGTTGGAACGTTTCCGTATCGGTTTCATCGTGCCATCCCCCAGACCAGAGCGAACAGGCCCAGACTGGCCGCGGCGGCCACCGCCAGGCCGCTGCCGGTGATTTCCCAGGCCGAGAGCTGCCTGCCACCGACCACTACCGGCGGCATGGTCCGCGGCATGATCTTGAACCAGGTGTAGGTGTGATAGGTGATCGCGATCAGCGCGACGACATGGAAAGCGATGTACCAGGGGTGCTGCAGTGACGCGAGCCAGGCATTCCAGGCGGCTTCTCCCTGCGACAGGCGAACCAGCCCGGTGAGCAGGATGCCGGCGTAGGCGGCGACGAAGAGGGCCGTTCCTTCATGGATCATGTACTCGACGAAGAACGGATTTTTCCGCCACCAACCGTCCATCGAACGTACATAGGGGCGACGCTTGTTCACTTGGCACCTCCCTTCGGAGTCAGGAAACGCAGAAAATAGTCGGCCGCACTGTTGGTCTTGTTCTGGTTCACCGCGTTCGCCGGGTCAACCCCCTTGGGGCACACTTCCGAGCAGTAACCGACCGCCGTGCAATTGAACACCCCCTCTTCGGAGTTGACCAGTTCCATGCGCTCGGCCTTGCCGCCGTCGCGCGAATCGACGTTGTAGCGGTGCAGGAGAGCGGTCGCTGCCGGTCCGACAAAGTCGGAATTGAGACCGAACTGCGGACAGGCGGCGTAGCAGAGCAGGCAATTGATGCACGAACTGAACTGCTCGTAGGCGTGCAGCTGTTCCGGCGTCTGCAGGTACTCGCCCTCGGCCAGCGTGCGCGGCTCTTTGGGGATGATGTAGGGCTGGATGCTCTCGAGCTTCTCGATGAAGCCTTCGATGTTGATCACCAGGTCGCGCTCGATCGGGAAATGCGACAGCGCCTCGACGCGCACCCGCGCCGGGTAGTAGTCGCGCAGGAAGGTCTGACACGACAGGTTGGGGATGCCGTTGATCATCATCCCGCAGCTGCCGCAGATCGCCATCCGGCACGACCAGCGAAAGCTCAGCGAACCGTCGAGGTAGTCCTTGATGTACTGCACGCCCTGGAGAACCGACATGTCGTCGGTGAAAGGCACCTGAAAGACCTGCAGGTGCGGTTCGCTGTCCTTCTCGGGGTGGTAGCGCAAGACTTCGATTTCGATCGTCTTCTCAGACATGGGAGGCCTTCCTTTCCTGCTCCGCCTTTTCGCCTGCCGCGCCGTAGGCGCGGGTACCCGGCTGCGATTTGGTGATCCTGACCGGCCCGTAGTCGATCCGCGGCGCGCCGTCGGCGACATAGTGGGCCTGGGAATGTTTGAGGAAGTTGACGTCATCGCGCTGCTCGAAGCCGTCGAGCCGCTGATGGGCGCCGCGAGATTCACGCCGATGCAGCGCCGAATAGGCCATCGTCTGGGCGACGTCGAGCTGGTACTCGAGTTCGATGGCGAGCAGCCACTCGGTGTTCCAGACGCTCGACTTGTCCTCGAGATTGACCTTGCGAAAGCGCGCCTTGAGTTCGTCGAGTTTGTCGCAGGTCTGCTGCATGGTCTCGGCGAGGCGATAGATGCCGCAGCCGTCCTCCATGGTCTGCGCCATTTCCTTGCGCAGGGTGGCGATTCGTTCAGTGCCACCGGTTTTTGTCTTCAGCGCGAGGACCCGTTGCTCGACCGCCTGCGCCTGCTTGAGCAGGGTCGCCGAATTGCCCGGAGCGGCCGCCCGGGCAAAACGGGCGGCTTCGACGCCGGCTACCTTGCCGAAGACGAGCAGTTCGGAAAGCGAATTGGAACCGAGCCGATTGGCGCCATGGATGCCGACGCTGGAGCATTCACCGGCCGCGTAGAGGCCTGGCAGCGGTGCCGCACAGCGGCCATCGACGAGGATGCCGCCCATCGTGTAATGCACTGCGGGGCGGACCGGGATCGGCGCCCGCGCCGGGTCGACGCCGAGAAACTGTTCGGCGAGTTCGTAGATCTGCGGCAGCCGCTCGCGCAGCTTCTGTTCGCCGAGATGGCGCAGGTCGAGGTGCACCACCGAACCATACTGCCCTTCGATCGTGCGACCTTTCTGCTGCTCGTACCAGAACGCCTGGCTGAGCCGGTCGCGGGGTCCGAGTTCCATCGCCTTGTTGCGCGGCGTCGGCTCTGCCGGCCCGAGGCCGTAATCCTGCAGGTAGCGGTAGCCGTCCTTGTTGACCAGGAAACCGCCCTCGCCGCGACACGCCTCGGTGAACAGCAGACCGGTACCGGGCATGCAGGTCGGATGATACTGGACGAACTCCATGTCCCGCAGCGGCACCCCGTGGCGGTAGGCGAGCGCCATCCCGTCGCCAGTGACGACGCCGCCGTTGGTGTTCTCGCGAAACACCCGGCCGGCACCCCCGGTGGCGATGATCACCGAGCGTGCCTCGACCAGCGTGAACTCTCCGCTGCCGATCTCGATGGCGACGACACCCTGCACGCGGCCGTCCTCGACCACCAGATCAACGCAGAAGTGCTCGTCGAAGCGCTTGATCGACGGGTACTTGATCGAGGTCTGGAAGAGCGTGTGCAGCATGTGGAAACCGGTCTTGTCGGCGGCGAACCAGGTGCGCTCGATCTTCATGCCACCGAAAGCGCGCACGTTCACGTGCCCATCGGGCGTCCGGCTCCATGGACAGCCCCAATGTTCGAGCTGGGTCAACTCCTCGTTGCAGTGCGCGACGAAGTACTCGACCACGTCCTGCTCACACAGCCAGTCGCCCCCCCCCACCGTATCGTTGAAGTGATACTCGAGGCTGTCGGTCGCGAGCTTGACCCCCGCCGAGCCGCCCTCGGCCGAAACCGTATGGCTACGCATCGGGTAAACCTTCGAGACCAGCGCGATCCTCAGAGCAGGATCGGTCTCTGCGACAGCGATCGCTGCCCGCAGACCCGCCCCGCCACCGCCGACGATCACCACGTCCGCCTTGTATATTTCCACGCGTCATCCTTTCTCGCGCCAGTCAGTGCCGGCCACGGTCAACATTTGAAAAGCCCCGCCGGAGAAACTCGGACGGGGCCAGGTGGTCAGCTACTCGACCGCTATCCGATCTTTCGGTATCTCGGTCATCTTGAGCGTCAACATCTGATACAGGCCACCAAAGAAGCGCTGCTTGCTGACCGAAACGAAGCTCCCATCCCTGGGCAACCAGGTGGCGAGTTCCTCGCTGAAGAGGTCGCGGGCAAACGGCTCCAGCCGGTCGAGAACCGGTTTCCAGAAATAGCGCAGGGGATTGAAGCGACTCGGCGGCGCGTAGTCGACGATGGTCAGCGTACCGCCCGGACGGACGACGCGCAGCGCCTCGGCCAGCGTTTTCTCGCGGACGGACTGTGGCTGTTCGTGCAGCAGAAAGAACAGCAGGGCACGGTCAAAGCTGCCGTCGGCAAACGAGAGTGCCGCCGAATCCATGCAATGGAGCTTGATCGGCGCATCCGGCCCCAGTTTGCCGGCGAGATTTTCGAGCTGGATCGGCAGGATATCGACGATCTCAAGCGCCCCCCCAGGCGCTACGCAAGTGACAAGCCGTGGCGTCAGATCGCCGTAGGCACAGGCAATCTGTAGCGTACGGCCCGGCAGGCTGTGACCGTAATCATGCAGCACGGCGTTGCACAGTCGCTTGTAGTTGCCCCAGAGAATCACGTTCACCAGCCACTGGCGCTCGAAAACATGCACCGCACGCGGATGGACGTAGGCCCACCAGTAGTGCGCCTGCAGATACTGAGGCACATCCGGCAGGGCCTTTTTGACCGCCACGCAGGTGGCGACAGGTTGATCGAAGCTATTTTTCATTATTGGCGAATTTATCGTTTGCATTCGGCAAGATGCCCCCCTGGTGTCCGCTCGGTGCGCACACGCCTCGCCTTTGTCAGGCGATGAGCGAACAAGTTCAACCGCGACCCGCTTTATTCTCTTCCCCCCTTTGCCGAGCGGCGCGCAGGCCGGGCAGTCACAGCCGTCAGGCTCTGAGGCCGTAACGTACCCGATCAACCGGTCAAACGCAACCGAGGCAACACCGCGAGCGCATTCGCCGTCGTCGCGCGCGCCACTTCGCCCGGGTCGATGCCGCGCAACTCGGCCAGGACGGCGTTGATCCGTGGCAATTCGGCGGGCGTGTTGCGCGCCCCGGCAAGCCACGCCGGCGACATGTCCGGCGCGTCGGTTTCGAGGACGATGGCGGAGAGCGGCAGCGAGGCCGCGAGGCGACGAATGCGCGTCGACCCGAGGTGGGTCATGGCGCCGCCGAAGCCGAGCCGGAAGCCCAGCCGGATGAACTCGTCGGCCTGCTGGCGACTGCCATTGAAGGCATGCGCGATGCCGCCCCGCAGCCTGATCCGCCGCAGCTTGCCGAGCACCTGATCGACCGCGCGCCGGACGTGCAGCAGCACCGGCAAATCGGCGTCACGGGCGATCTTCAGCTGCTCGACGAAGAAATGCTCCTGGCGCGCGACATCGACGCCGGCAACGAAGAAATCGAGGCCGATCTCGCCAACTGCCACCGGCCGCGGCCCGGTTGCCGAGTCCTGCAGCACGGCACGCAAGACGTCAAGATCGCTCTCCCCGGCGTCCTGCACGTAAAGCGGATGAATGCCGTAAGCCGGAGCGCACGAATGATGGCGCAGGCAGCAGGCGCGCACCCCGGCAAAGCTTTCGACATCGACCGCCGGCACGACGATCGACGCCACGCCGGCCGCCCGTGCTGCGGCCTGCACCTCGTCGCGATCAGGGGCGAACCCGATCGCGGCGAGGTGGCAATGGGTGTCCACCAGCATGGCCAGCGATTAGCCTCGTTCGTACGCCGCCGGCCGACGCTCGAAGAAAGCGGCGAGCCCCTCGCTGAAATCGGGCTCGGCGCCGCAGGCGGCGAAAGCGCGCTGTTCGGCCTGCAGTTGCGCCTCGAGCGAAGTGCCGAGTGACTGGTTGAGCAGCGCCTTGGTGCGCGCCAGCGCCGCCGTCGGTCCGGCCGCCAGCCGCTGCGCCAGCGCTTCGCTCGCGGGCCCGAGGTCGGCCGGCGCCACGACCCGATTGATCAGGCCGAGCTCGCGCGCACGCGCAGCGTCGAAGCGCTCGCCGAGGAGCGCGATCTCCATCGCCTGCTTGAGGCCGACCTGGCGCGGCAGCGACCAGGTGGCGCCACCGTCGGGCGACAGGGCGATGTTGCTGTAGGCGAGCGTGAAGTAGGCGTTGTCGGCCGCGACGACGAGGTCACAGGCCATCATCAGTGACATCCCGAAACCGGCGACGGCCCCATGCACTGCAGCAATGGCCGGCTTGCCCATTCCCTTGAGGGTCAGAACCGACCCATGCACAGCGGCGATCAGCGCTTCGAAGCGCTGCTGGCGCTCCGCTGGCGGCAGCGCGAGCTGGTCGCGAAACCATTTCAGATCGCCGCCGGCCATGAAGTGATCGCCGGCACCGCGCAGAACGACCGCCCGCACCTGCGGATCGAAAGCGGCGCGCGCGCTGGACTCGCGCAGGTCGTCGATCATCGCGAGATTGAGTGCGTTGAGCGCCTCGGGTCGGTTGAGGGTGAGCGTCGCGACATGCGCGTTCAGTTCGTAAGTTACTGTCCGCATAGGGTCTTTCGGTCAAAGAAAGCTGAAGGCGGGCTCGGGCGAACGACCGCTGACGATGTCGGCGAGCGCAGCGCCGGAGCCGCAGGCCATCGTCCAGCCGAGCGTGCCGTGGCCGGTGTTGAGATAGAGGTTCGGAATCCCCGTGCGACCGATCAAGGGCACGTTCGACGGTGTCGCCGGGCGCAGGCCGGACCAGAATTCGATCTCCCCCGCCGGCTGCAGGGCCGGGAAGAGTTCGCCCGCCCGCTCGATCAGGGCGCGGCAGCGGACGCCGTTGAGTTCGGTGTTGTAGCCGTTGAATTCGGCCGTGCCGGCGATCCGCAGGCGTTGCCCGAGACGCGAAAAGACGAGCTTGTGCCCATCGTCGGTCAGACTGACAGTCGGCGCAACGCTGCCGGCGCCGAGCGGCACGGTCGCCGAATAACCCTTCGCCGGATAGACCGGCAAACGCAGACCGAGCGGGCGCAGCAGCAGGGGCGTGTAACTGCCGAGGGCGGCGACATAGGCATCGGCCTGGTGCAACTCGCGGCCGGCCATCACACCAGCCACCCGGCCGGCCGCGACGACCAGCTTGTCGACCGTCACGTCGTAGCGGAAAGTCACCCCGCGCGCGGCGCAGCGCGCCGCGAGCTGCTGCGTGAAGCGATGCGCGTCGCCCGACTCGTCGGCCGCCGTATAGTCGCCGCCGACCAGCAACGGTCGCGCCCGGGCGAGCGCCGGTTCGATCGCGATGCACTCGTCGACGTCGACCGTCCGCCGCTCGCAGCCGAAGTCGCGCATCAGGGCGGCGGCGGCGATGGCGGTCGCGAACTCGCGGCGATCGGTATAGACATGCAGGATGCCGCGTTCGAGATGATCGTAGGCGAGCGCGGTTTCGGCGCGCAGCGCCTGCAACTGACGACGGCTGTAGAGGGCGAGGGTGACGATCTGGCGCATGTTGGCGCGCGCCCGCCGGTGGGTGCACTCGCGCAGAAAGCGCAGGCTCCAGTCGAGCAGTGCCCTATCCCAGCGCAGACGGAAGAGCAGCGGCGAGTCCTCGCGTCGCATCCAGGACAGCGCGCGCCAGGGGGTGTGCGGATTGGCCCAGGGCTCGGCGTGCGAAACGGAAATCTGGCCGCCGTTGGCAAAGCTGGTTTCGAGAGCGGCGGCCGGCTGGCGGTCGAGCACGGTCACCTGATGCCCTGCCCGCTCCAGATACCAGGCACTGGTGACACCGACGACGCCGGCGCCGATGACCAGAACCTTCAAGTAGCCAGCCCCTGGTCGCGGGAAATGCGGACCACCTCCGGAATGCGGCGAACGCTGCGCATCAGGCGCGCGAGCGCCGTGCGGCTGGCCACCTGGACCGTGAAATGCAGCGTCGTGTAGATCCCGGTGCGCTTCTGGTCCATGTTCACGTGCTCGATGTTGGTACCCGAACTCGAGATCTCGGTGGCAATTCGCCCCAGCGCCCCGACCGTGTTCTGTACCATGATCAGCAGGCGAACGTTGAACAGCTTGCCCGGTTCCGGCTCCCACTCGACATCTATCCACTTCGTCGGTTTGGCGGTGCGCGCCTTGCGAATGGCGGGACAGTCATGAGTATGGATGACCAGGCCCTTGCCCTTCCAGATCGAGCCGACGATCGGATCACCCGGAATCGGCTGGCAGCACGGCGCGAACTGGACGGCCAGGCCTTCGGTGCCGCGGATGACCAGCGACGCCGGCGGCCGGTCGGTCACTGCTGGCGCGTCCTCGCGCGCCAGCAGGCGGCGAGCGACGCTGCCGGCCAAGCGAAAACCGAGCCCGATGTCGGTGTACACTTCCTTGATCAGCTTGTTGCCCGAATCGCGCAGGACATTCTTCCAGCTCGAGACCGGCAGTTCGGAAGCCGCCACGCCAAGCGCCCGCAACTCCTGATTGAGCATTTTCTCGCCGAGCGCCGTCGACTCGTCGTTCTGCACGGTCTTGAGGAAATGGCGGATCTTGCTGCGTGCCCGGCCGGTCCTGACCGAAGCCAGCCAGTCCACGCTCGGATGCGAGTCGGCGGCAGTCATGATCTCGACCCGGTCGCCATTGGTGAGCTCGGTGATCAGGGGCATCGGCTTGAAGTTGACCTGGGCCGCGACACAGTGATTACCGATGTCCGTGTGCACCGCATACGCGAGGTCGACCGCCGTCGCTCCGCGCGGCAGGGCGATGATCTTGCCTTTGGGGGTGAACACGTAGATCTCGTGCGGAAAGAGATCGACCTTGACGTGCTCGAAAAACTCCGCCGTATTGCTGTTGGTGCTCTGCAGGTCGAGCAGGGAATGAAACCACTTGGTCGTCTTCTGCTGCAGATCGACCCCGAAGTGATCGCTGTCCTTGTACAGCCAGTGTGAGGCGATGCCTTCCTGAGCCACGTTCTCCATCCCTTCAGTGCGAATCTGCAACTCGAAAGGCGTGCCGTGCGGACCGATCAGCGTCGTATGCAGCGACTGATAGCCATTCGGCTTGGGAATCGCGATGTAGTCCTTGAACTTGCCCGGCACCGGTTTGTACAGCCCGTGCAGTGCCCCGAGGGCGAGATAGGCGGTGGGGACGTCGCGCACGAGAACGCGAAAACCATAGACGTCGAGCACCTGCGAGAACGAAAGCCGCTTGTCGAACATCTTGCGATAGATCGAATACAGGCTCTTTTCCCGGCCGAAGACCTGCGCCTCGACCCCGGCTTCGCGCAGCCTGCCGGTGATGCCCTCGAGGATCCGTGACAGCAGTTCGCGCCGGTTGCCGCGCGAAGCCTTGAGCGCACGCCCGAGGACGCGCGCGCGCAAAGGGTAAATGAGCTGGAAGGAGAGATCCTGAAGTTCGCGGAAAAGCTTGTTGAGCCCCAGGCGATTGGCGATCGGCGCGTAGATCTCCAGCGTCTCGCGCGCGATGCGGCGGCGCTTGTCGGCCCGCACGGCGGCCATCGTCTGCAGGTTGTGGTGCCGGTCGGCAAGCTTGATCAGCACCACGCGCAGGTCGCGCGCCATGGCCATCAGCATCTTGCGGAAGTTCTCGGCCTGCGCCTCTTCGTGCGACTGGAATTCGATCTTGTCAAGCTTCGAGAGGCCGTCGACCAGATCCGCGACCGGTTGACCGAAACGCTCGGCGATCTCGGTCTTGCCGACCGAGGTATCTTCCATGACGTCGTGCAGCAGCGCTGCGACCACCCCTTCGACGTCCATCTGCCATTCGGCAATGGCGCCGGCGACGGCCAGCGGGTGCGTGATGTAGGGTTCTCCGGACAAGCGCTTCTGACCGCGATGCGCCCGTTCACCGAACAGATACGCTTCGCGGACCAGCGCAATTTCCTCCGGCGGCAGATAGAACAGGCTGTCGATGAAGACCCGGTAAGCCGGATCGTCCTCGGGATCCGAAGACTCGGGGGGCAGCTCGACCAACGGGATGTCTTCGGTCGAGAGGCTTGCGTCAGTAAGCGGATCGCTGATCACGTACTGCGCAATCGTTCGTCGCCGGTCAGGCCTGACCGCGGTTGAGGACTTCCAGGCCGACCCGGCCGAGGGCGATTTCACGCAGCGCAATCACCGTCGGCTTGTCGCGACCGGCATCGACCAGCGGCGAAGCGCCGGCGGTGATCTGGCGCGCACGATAGGTCGCTGCCAGCGTCATCTGAAAGCGGTTTGCAATACGATGCAGACAGTCGTCTACGGTTACTCTTGCCATGCGAATCTCCCGGGAAGGTCAGAGCATTGTTGCGAACAGGGTGGGATGACGCTGGCACTGCGCGGCGTAGCGGAGACGTTCGGCCCGAACCACAGCCAACAGGTCATGCAGCGCAGCCTGCAAGTCATCATTGATAATAACATAGTCGAATTCAGACACATGCCGCATCTCTTGGCGGGCCACCGCAAGGCGACGGGCAATGGTGTCGGCACTGTCGGTCGCCCGCAGGCAGAGTCGCCTCTCGAGTGCCGCCAAAGAAGGCGGCAGGACGAAGATGCCGATGGCGGCCGGAAACACCTTGCGCACCTGCTGCGCCCCCTGCCAGTCGATCTCCAGCAGCACGTCCCGTTCGGCAAGCACGGCGGTCTCGACGCCGCTCCTCGATGTTCCGTAGTAGTTGCCATGCACCTCTGCCCATTCCAGAAACTCGCCTTGGCGCACCCTTTCGAGAAAATCCGGCACCGCGACGAAATGGTACTCCCGACCGTCCTGCTCGCCCACCCGGGGCGACCGTGTGGCGTGAGAAATGGACACGCAGATTCCTGGATCGTTCTCCAGCAAGAGCCGCACCAGGGTCGTCTTGCCGGCGCCGGAAGGGGCGCTGACGATATAGAGGCGGCCACTCATGGACGCGAAAACCACAGGGATCCGGGACCGGCAAAAAAGCGATCGACGGCGGTTTCTGGAGTCATGCGGGCAAAATCAGTCAGAATGGAAGGTCTCGATTGTACACGTGGCGCCGACCCCTGCCGCAGATGATGCGTGGCGGGAATGGACTAGTGGAGTCCGAGAGACGAGAATGGCGCACTGCGTTTCTTCCCCTCACCAGGAGCAACTGAATGTCCCGCTGGAAACTGATGCAGCCGACCGCCTTACTGGTTGCTGCGCTATGGGCAACGACGGCCGGCGCTGCCGTGCCGCTCAAGCTTGTCGGCTTTGACGACATGTCGTGCCGTAGCTGGTCTGCATCACGCACCGATGCCGAACAGCGGGCACTTTACGTCGCCTGGATCCGCGGCGTGCTCACCGGTCACAACTACGCCAACCCATCGCAGCAGGTTTCCGCGATCTCGAGCGGAACCGTCGAGCAGTACGTCAATCGCTATTGTAGCGAGCGGCCTCAGGGCCAGTTCAGTGATGCCGCCCTCCGCCTCAGTGACCAATTCTCGGGGCGCAACGCGGCGATCACCAAGTAACCCGGCGCCGGGCAAGGCTCAGTAGCCCTTGTCCTTGCCTTTGATGTTGCCGACAGTGCCGCCGACCACCCCGCCGACCACGGCCCCGGTCCAGCCGCTGCCCCCCGCAATGGCCGCGATGCCGGCCCCCGCCGCAGCGCCGATCGCCGCCCCGCTGACTGTCCCCTGTTCACGTGCCGACATGTTCGTGCACCCCGTCGCCGCCAGGGCAGCCGCCAGGGCGAGAAGCAATCCCGTCTTCTTCATCATTTCATTTTCCTTTCTTCGGCAGCGCCGGCACCACCATCTCGAACCAGATCGTCTCGACCACCGTCCGCTGCATCTGTTCGGGGTGGGCCGCGTACCATTGATCGAGCGTTTCCATCACACTGCTCAGCGTCTGATCCTTCATGCCGCGCGCCACCCGGGGCGAAAAACCGCTCTCGCCGAGCGAGGGATTATCGGCGTGATATGCAGCCTCGACCTGAACCATATTGGCCAGCCCTACCAGATAAGCCTTCTTGACCTCCAGGCTGGATTTCGTCCAGAGCGCGCCATCGACCAGCGGCACCTCGGCGGCGGCGGCGCTGCCACAGGCCATCGCCAGGGTGGTGCAGGCCACCGACGCGGCAAGCCGCCATTTGCGAAAATCAGTTCCAATCATCGTCTTTCCTCCTCCAGGACAGGAGCCGCAAGGCTATCACGCAGTGCCGCCTGCTTGTAGCGGAATTTCCCCGGCGCAAAGTCATGACGCTTCGCCTCCTTGGTCGAGACAGCACGGCCGCCGCCAAGCCCTACTCCAGGTTCTGCACCTGTTCGCGCATCTGTTCGATCATCAGCTTGAAAGCGATCGCCGCCTGCGAGACCTCGGCAACCAGCGATTTGGCACCCAGCGTATTGGCTTCGCGGTTGAGTTCCTGCATCAGGAAGTCGAGCCGCTTGCCGCAGGCGCCACCGTTGTCGAGCACGCGCTCGACCTCGTCGAGATGCGCGGCAAGGCGCGCCAGCTCCTCGGCGACATCGATCCGGGCCGCGAACACCGCGACCTCCTGACGGATTCGCTCGTCATCGACCATCTGCAAGGCATCGAACAGGCGCTGCCTGAGCTTTTCGTTGAACGCCGCCTGCGCGGCCGGGATGCGCGGCTCGACTTCGCGCGCGAGGCGGCGCAGGTCGATGACGCGTTGCCGGATCACCGCCGCGAGCTTTTCTCCCTCGCGCGCCCGGCAGGCGATGAAATCGTCGAGCGCCTCGCCGGCCAACGCGAGGCAGGCGGGAATCACCTGCTCGACATCGAGCGCTTCATCGCCGAGAATTCCCGGCCAGCGCAGGACCTCACTGACGGTCAACGGCGAGGCAAGGGGCAGGAAGCGGCGGACCTGGGCGTCGAAAGCCTTGAGACGTTCGAGCAGGTCGGCACTCAGGTTCAATGTCTGCCCACTGCCGAGGCTGGCAACGAAACTGACGCGACATTCGACCTTGCCGCGACCAATGCGCGCAGCGAACAGTTCACGGAGCGCCGCTTCGGCGACGCGCAGGTCGTCAGCGACCCGGAAAATGCAATCGAGATAGCGAGAATTGACGCTTTTAAGCTCAATGTGCAATACCCCACCTTTGACGGCGCTCGTTCTGGCAGCATAGCCAGTCATGCTGTAAATCATTGACGTCCTGACCTGTAGACTATGATATGCGAGCAGGCGGCTTTACAGCCCCCCCCAAAAAACCTGACAATGCCTTAAACTCTCAATGATAGCCTTGACACGGATGGCGCAACAAGCGAACCAGCCCCTCCCCGCCGGTTTCCAGCTCGACGACTATACGATTGAGCACCAGCTTTCGCTGGGCGGGTTTTCGATCGTCTATGTCGCCACCGACCCGCAGGGAATGCGTGTCGCAATCAAGGAGTACCTGCCGAATACGCTGGCGCTGCGCAGTGAAGGCCGGACCGCGCCGATCATCTCGGAAGATCACCTGCCCGCTTTCCGTTATGGCATGAAGTGTTTTTTCGAAGAAGGGCGAGCGCTGGCCGGCCTTTCCCACCCGAACGTGATTCGGGTGCTGAATTTCTTCCGTGCCAACGACACGGTATACATGGTCATGGAGTACGAGCAGGGTGTCACCCTGCAGGAACTGATCCAGACCCACCGGGCAGGGGTGACCGAGAACTTCATTCGCAACGTGTTCACCAAGATGCTCAACGGTCTGCGCGAGGTCCATTCACACCGCTTGCTGCATCTCGACCTCAAGCCTTCGAACATCTACATGCGCAACCGGCACATTCCGGTGCTGATCGACTTCGGCGCCGCACGCCAGACGCTGTTGCTCGACACGCCGATGCTCAAGCCGATGTACACCCCCGGTTTCGCCTCCCCCGAACACTACAGCCAGCGCGAGCTGCTGGGTCCGTGGAGCGACATCTACAGTGTCGGCGCCTCGATGTATGCCTGCATCTCGGGTTGCACGCCGCAACCGGCCAACGAGCGCATGGAGAGGGATCGCATGGTGCCGGCCATGGTCCGGTGGGAAAGACAGTACTCGGATCAGCTGCTCGAAACCATCGACTGGTGCCTGTGCCTCAATCATCGCTATCGTCCGCAAAGCGTCTTCGCCCTGCAGAAAGCGCTCACCGAAGCCGTCGTTCCCCCATCACCCCTGCCGCCCTCCATGCCCCTGGAGAAAGAGACCCTGCTCCGGCAGATGGTCGGCAAACTGAAGAGACCGCGGGAAGCATGAAGTTCACCATTTACCAGGAATCCCGGGTCGGCAAGCGGGCCAACAACGAAGACCGGCTCGCCTACTGCTATTCGCGCGAAGCCCTGCTGATGGTCGTCGCCGACGGCATGGGCGGCCACTACTACGGTGAGGTGGCCGCGCAGATCGCCGTGCAGACCCTGACCGAAACCTTCCCCAACGAGTCGAGACCCCGGCTTCGTGACCCCTTCCTGTTTCTTCAGAAGGGAATGCAGAATGCCCACCGGGCGATCGTCGACTTTGCCGGCAAGCACCGTCTGATGGACTCACCGCGCACCACCTGCGTCGCCTGTGTCGTTCAGAACAACGTCGCCTACTGGGCACACTCGGGCGACTCCCGGCTTTATCTGCTGCGCAATGGCAGGACGCTGGCGAAGACCCGCGACCATTCGCGCGTGCGTCTGCTGGTCGATCAGGGCTTGATCAGCGAAGACCAGGTGAGCGGCCACCCCGACCGCAACAAGATCTACGGTTGCCTGGGTGGCCAGCAGACGCCGGAGATCGAGTATTCGCGCAAGTCGACGCTCGAAGCGGGAGACCTCCTGGTACTGTGCACCGACGGCGTCTGGAGCGGGCTGCCGCCCAACATGCTGGCCGCTGCACTGCAGTCCGCCGATCTCGTGCAGGCGGTACCGATGCTGCTCGATCAGGCCGAAGCCCGCGGCGGTCCGCATGCCGACAATCTGTCGATGATCGCCGTGCGCTGGGGAGACACTTACGCTGACCAGAGCAGCGGTGGCAGCGGCCTGATCTCGACCAGGACGATGCCGCGTGACACGGTCACCACCAAACTGCAGGAATTTGGCCGTCACTCGAGCCGCAAGACCGAACTCACCGAAGAGGAGATCGAACTCGCCATCGAAGAGATCCGCTCGACCATCCAGAAGTACTCCAGATAGGAATCCGCATGCGCCCCAGCCTCCGCCAACCCTCGCAGTTACGCACGGTACGCCTCATGCGCCGCTTTACCCGTCATGCCGAAGGCTCGGTGCTGATCGAAATCGGCGACACCCGAGTCCTCTGCACGGCCAGCGTCGAAGAATCCGTACCTTCGTTTCTGCGCGGCAGCGGACAGGGGTGGGTCACCGCCGAATATGGCATGCTGCCGCGTTCGACGCACACGCGCAGCGGACGCGAGGCCGCCAAAGGCAAGCAGAGCGGGCGAACACAGGAGATCCAGCGGCTGATCGGTCGTTCCCTGCGCGCCGTGACCGACCTCAGGTTGCTCGGCGAGCGGCAGATCACCCTCGATTGCGATGTCCTGCAAGCCGATGGCGGCACCCGCTGTGCAGCGATCACCGGCGCCTGGCTGGCGCTCAGCGACGCCTGCGATCAGCTGCTGCAGCAAGGCAGGATCGCCAGCAACCCGCTACGCGATCAGGTCGCGGCGGTTTCGGTGGGGATTTATCAGGCAATCCCCGTGCTCGACCTCGACTATGCCGAAGACGCCCAATGCGACACCGACATGAACGTCGTCATGACCGGCAGGGGTGGACTGGTCGAGGTGCAGGGAACCGCCGAAGGCGAGCCCTTCTCGCGCCGACAGATGGATGCCTTGCTCGACCTGGCAGGCGCCGGCATCGGCGAGCTTTTCAACCACCAGAAAGCGGCCCTCGCGCAATGAAACTCGTCCTCGCCTCGAACAACACCAAGAAACTCCAGGAACTCGACGCGATTCTCGCGCCGCTGGGTTGGCAACTCGTACCTCAAGGCGAGCTTGGCATCCCGGAAGCCGAAGAACCGCACTGCACCTTCGTCGAGAACGCGCTCGCCAAAGCGCGTCATGCGGCCCGCCTGAGCGGCCTGCCAGCGCTCGCCGACGACTCGGGCCTGTGTGTGGACGCCTTCGGCGGCGCGCCCGGCGTGCAGTCCGCACGCTACGCCGGCGAACCCCGGTCGGACGCCCGCAACAACCAGAAGCTGCTCGCCGAACTCGGCACGCGCGGCGACCGCGGGGCGCGTTTCGTGGCGCTGATCGTCTTCGTTCGCCATGCCGACGACCCGCAACCGATCATCGCCGAGGGCGAGTGGCGCGGTGAGATACTTGCGGCCGCACGGGGCGACGACGGCTTTGGCTACGATCCGCTGTTCTACATCCGCGAACTCGAGCGCAGCGCGGCCGAACTCGATGCGGCCGAAAAGAATCGCCGGTCGCACCGCGGTCAGGCCCTCGCGCGCCTGGTCGAGCGCCTGCAAGCCCGGCGCTGATGCCGGCCAGCGGCAAACGGACGGTCATCCCGCTGCTCACCCGAGAGCAGTCGGCCAGGCAGGGGCAGGTCGTCTTTCGCAACCCGCCGCCGCTCTCGCTTTACGTCCATCTGCCGTGGTGCGTGCAGAAGTGCCCCTACTGCGACTTCAATTCGCACGCGCTCCCCGCCGGTCAGCGCCCGACGCACGGGCCGACGGCTTTTCCCGAGACCGACTACCTGGCGGCGCTGATCGCCGACCTCGAATCGGCGCTGCCGCTGGTCTGGGGCCGCCGGGTAGACAGCATTTTTTTCGGCGGCGGCACACCCAGCCTGCTCTCCGGGGAAAGCGTCGATCAGCTGCTGGCCGCATTCCGCAGTCGCCTGCCCTTGCTGCCGAGCGCCGAGATCACGCTGGAAGCCAATCCGGGAACCGTTGAAACGGAAAAATTCGCCGCTTTTCGCGCCGCCGGCGTGAACCGGCTGTCGCTCGGCATCCAGAGCTTCAACCCCCGCCATCTCGCCGCGCTGGGCCGCATTCACGACCACCATGACGCCTTGCAGGCGGTGGCGATTGCCGCCCGCCATTTCGACAACTTCAACCTCGACCTGATGTACGGCCTGCCCGGCCAGACCCTCGCCGAGGCGATCGTCGACCTCGATACCGCGCTCGGCTTCGCGCCGCCTCACCTCTCCTGCTATCAGCTGACCATCGAAGCGAACACCGCCTTCGCCGCGCAAGCGCCGATCCTGCCCGATGCCGACACCTGCGCCGACATGCAGGAGGCAATCGAGGACCGGCTCGCCAAAGCCGGCTACCTGCACTATGAAACCTCGGCCTTCGCCCGGCCCGGCCGGACCTGCCAGCACAACCTCAATTACTGGCTTTTCGGCGACTACCTGGGGATCGGCGCCGGCGCCCACGGCAAGCTGACGCTGCACGACCGCATCCTGCGCCAGATGCGCTGGAAGCGACCCGAGCAGTATCTCGCCCAGGTCGCCGCCGGCACGCCGGTGCAGGAGGAGTTTGCGGTCAAGGCAGCGGACCTGCCTTTCGAGTTCATGCTCAACGCCCTGCGTCTGATCGATGGCTTCGACCCGCAACTGTTCGAACAGCGCACCTCGCTGCCCTTGATCAGCATCGAGAACACCCTGCGCCAGGCCGAAGACGAAGGCCTGCTCCAGCGGCAGCGGCAACGCATTGCGCCCAGCGAGCGCGGCCGGCGATTTCTCAATCCCTTGCTGCAGCGCTTCCTCGCCGAGAGCGCTTAGCCTCCCGGCGCACCGGCGAGGGATCGAAGGGCTACGGCTGCAGCGCCTCGACCGCCTGATAGAGTTCCTGCCGCAGCTGATCGGCCGGCTTCCCCTGCGCTTCGGCGAGCCGGATCTGGCGGATCAGATCCGCCGCGCGGGCGGCCGCGAGGCTGCGCTCCTGCCTGGCGGCGTTCGCGCCCGGCGGCCTGGCGGTGACGGCAGGCGACGTCCCCGCAACCACCTTGCCGGCGGCAGCGCCATCGACCACCAGTTGGGCGCGCTCGGCGCCCGGTTGCGCCCGCCGGGCGGTGATGACCATGGAGCGCGGTACGTAGGGGCGTGGCATCGGCCGTTGTGCGAGCGGAACCGAACTCGGCTGGCGCAAGCCATTGACCGCCGTACGCAGCTTCTGGTGCAGCTGTTCGCTCGGTCGCCCGGCCGCCTCGGCGGCGCGGATTTCGCTCAGGATGGTCTCGACCGGGGTCGGCGCCGCGGCCGAGCGGGTCGCCGGGCCAAAACTCTCCGGCGGCGCCTTGACTGCAATCGCGAACTCCTCCGGCGACGAGATCATCTTCGCCAGCCGCAAGTGGTTGTAACGCATCGCCATGACCAGCGCCGTATCGCCCCAGTCGCTCTGCAGCTTCGGGTTGGCGCCGGCTTCGAGGAGACCGCGCGCGAGCCCTTCATGACCCTCACGGGCAGCCATCATCAGCGGCGTCGACCCGTTCGGCGAGCGCGCATTGACGTTGGCGCCCCGCGCCAGGAGGTCGCTGACCACTTTCTCGTGACCATTGAAGACCGCATAGTGGAGCGCTCCCCACTGCTGACCCTGACGGTCGAGCGGCGCACCTCGTTCGAGCAGCCACTTCACGGCTTCGAGATGTCCGCCCCAGGCCGCGAGTTGCAGCGGCTGTTCGCCATAACGATTGCTCCGCTGGAGGTCGGCGCCGCGTTCGACGAACAGGGCCATCATCTCGATGTTGCCATACCAGGCGGCAATCATCAGGCCGGTGCCGACGTGCGCGCCCTCATATTCCGGATTCAGTCCCTGATCGAGCCAGTTTTTGACCTTGCGCAGGTCACCGCGCTCGACCGCGTAGCCGAAGGCGAAGGGATCCGGCGCCACTGCCGGTGTCGTTGCCGGAACGGCGACCGCGGCCGGCGACTGCGCCGACACCGGAACGGTCAGCAAGCACCCCAGCAGCAGGAGTCCGCCGCCCAGTCTGTGGATCAAACGCATTCTTCGCTTCCTTTCCTCGCCTCGCGCACCGCCTGCCCGGCGGCGTCGCCATGTCCGGCGGCACGCTTTTGGTTCACAATGTCGGACCCATGCCGTCTCGCCTGCTTCCTGCCCTCACCCTCTCGCTCGCCCTGCACCTCGGCCTGCTGCTGCCCGACGCCATGCAACTCGCGCGGCCGGTCGCCGCGCCGCGCATCGAGGCCTCGCTGCGCCTGCCGGAGCGCGCCCCCCCGCCCGCGAGCGCCGAACCGCTGCTCAAGAACACCCTGACCACCCGGCCGGCACCCCCCCCCGTCAAACCGCCGCCAGCCGCACACATCGCCCGGCCGACGCCAGCGCCGGCGCAAAACAGGATCGCGGCCAGGCGCGAGATCGCGGCCGCCCAGCGCAAACTGTCACAGCACCTGTATTATCCGCCGGCTGCCGTCGCCCGCGGCATCGAAGGCGAGGTCCGCCTGATCCTCCGATTGTCGGCCGATGGCAGCGTCGCCGAGGTCGACATCGCGACCGGCAGTGGCCATGCCATCCTCGACCAGGCCGCGGTCAAGGCCGCTTACGCGATGGGCCGTGTCAGCTGGGCGCACTCACGCGAGCTGATCCTGCCGGTGATCTTCCGGCTCGAGTGACGCCGGCCGACGGCGAAAGACGAGATCCCAGACGCCGTGCCCGAGCCGCAGGCCGCGCTGCTCGAACTTCGTCTGCGGGCGATAGTCCGGACGGGGCGCGTAGGCCGCCGCGGTATTCTCGAGCAGCGGCTCGGCCGACAGCACCGCCAGCATCTGCTGCGCATACTCTTGCCAGTCGGTCGCGCAGTGGATCGTTCCGCCCGGCTGCAGGCGACTGGCGAGCAGCGAGAGAAAAGCCGGCTGCAGCAGGCGCCGCTTGTGGTGGCGTTTTTTCGGCCAGGGATCGGGAAAGAAGAGGTGCACACCGGCGAGGGAAGCCGGCGCGAGCATGTCGCGGAGCACGTCCACCGCGTCGTGCTGGATGATGCGCAGATTGTCGAGGTTCATCTCGGCGACCAGCTTGCACAGGCTGCCGACACCCGGCGTATGCACCTCGATTCCGAGATAATCGTTTTCCGGGTGCGCGGCGGCAATCGCGGCCGACGTCTCGCCCATGCCGAAACCGATTTCGACGATGCGCGGCGCAGCGCGCCCGAAGAGCGCGTCGAGATCGATCCGCGCCGCGGCATAGGGAACGCCGATGCGGGTCATCATCGCTTCGTGATAGCGCTGCTGGGCGTTCGAGACGCGGCCCTGGCGGCGAACGAAGCTGCGGATGTGCCCGGCGCGAACCGCCGTTTCCTCACTCTCCTGCCCGGCCACGCCTAGGCGCCGATCAGGCCGGTGGTCGGTGACGACGGGTCGGCCGAATAGAACTTGCGCGGCATGCGCCCGGCGGCGAAAGCCTCGCGCCCGGCCTCGACGGCTTTTTTCATCGCGCTCGCCATCAGCAGCGGATTGCGGGCGTGCGCGATGGCGGTATTCATCAGCACGCCGTCGCAGCCCAGTTCCATGGCGATCGCCGCGTCCGACGCGGTGCCGACGCCGGCATCGACCAGCACCGGCACCCGGGCGTTGTCGATGATCAGGCGCAGGTTCCAGGGATTGACGATCCCCATCCCGGAGCCGATCAGCGACGCCAGCGGCATCACCGCGACGCAGCCGATCTCTTCGAGCATTTTCGCCTGGATCGGATCATCGGCGCAGTAGACCATCACCGCGAAACCCTCCCTGACCAGCGTTGCCGCCGCCGCCAGCGTTTCCGGCATGTTCGGGAAGAGGCTGGTCGGGTCGCCGAGCACTTCCAGCTTGCACAGCGGATTCCCGTCGAGCAGTTCACGCGCCAGGCGCAGGGTGCGCACCGCGTCGGCCGCCGTGTAGCAGCCGGCGGTATTGGGCAGGATGGTGAATTGCTCGGGCGGCAGCACGTCGAGCAGGTTCGGTTCGCCGGCATTCTGGCCGATATTGGTGCGGCGAATGGCAACGGTGACGATCTCGGCGCCGGCAGCGTCGATCGCCGCCCGGGTCTCGGCGAAATCCCGGTACTTGCCGGTCCCGACGAGCAGGCGGGAACGGTAGGTCTTGCCGGCGATCGTCAGGCAATGGAGTGATGAGGGCATGGTCTTTCGCTTATCAGCTGGCCGGCTCAGCCGCCGCCGACGGCGACGACGATCTCGATCCGGTCGCCATCGGCGAGCAGCGTTTCGCCATGCCGGCCGCGCGGGACGATCTCACCGTTGCGCTCGACGGCGATGCGCTTGCCGGCGTGGTTAAGTGCCGCGACGAGTTCGGCGACCGTCAGCGGCGAGGAAAAGGGGCGGGTTTCGCCATTGATCTTGAGTTCCATGGGGAGAGGATTCTAGCACGCAGCGCGTCCGTCGGCCCGGCAGACGAAACACCTCACACCGAGCGGACCGCGGGATCTCTACACGACCCCTGGCGCAGCCAAGAGCGCAGCGATGACCCGATCTGCAAGCTAACGCCCCCGGCAGCTTCCCTCCGGGGGCGTTTGAGTTTGTTGCGGTGGGTTGCAGGACTATCGCTTACACGGTCACCGTATCTGCCACGTCGCTGAACTCGGCGATCTGGTCGAAGTTCATGTAGCGGTAGATGTCGACCGCTCTGGCATTGACGGCCTGCACCTGGTCGAGGTACTCGGCCGGCGTCGGGATGCGGCCGAGCAGTGCGCAGACGGCGGCGAGTTCGGCCGAGCCGAGGTAGACGCGGGTGTCGATGCCGAGGCGGTTGGGGAAGTTGCGGGTCGAGGTCGACATCGCCGTGCTGCCCTTCCTGATCTGCGCCTGGTTGCCCATGCACAGCGAGCAGCCGGGCATCTCCATGCGCGCGCCCGACTTGCCGAGGATGGCGTAGTAACCTTCCTCGTTGAGGATGGTCGCATCCATCTTGGTCGGCGGAGCGATCCACAGGCGGGTGGGAATGTCGGTCTTGCCCTCGAGCACCTTGGCCGCGGCACGGAAGTGACCGATGTTGGTCATGCACGAACCGATGAAGACTTCGTCGATCTGGTCGCCGGCAACGGTCGACAGGAGTTTGACGTCGTCCGGGTCGTTCGGGCAGGCGACCAGGGGTTCGAGCACGTCGGCGAGGTCGATCTCGATCACTGCCGCGTAGACCGCGTCGCTATCGGCCTTGAGCAGTTCGGGTCTGGCGATCCATGCTTCCATGGCCTTGATGCGGCGGCCGAGGGTGCGCGCGTCCTGGTAGCCGTTGGCGATCATCCACTTCATCAGCGTGATGTTCGAGCGCATGTACTCGATGATCGGTTCCTTGTTCAGCGCCACCGAGCAGGCAGCTGCCGAACGTTCGGCAGCCGCGTCGGAGAGTTCGAAAGCCTGCTCGATCTTGAGATCCGGCAGCCCTTCGATTTCGAGGATGCGACCCGAGAAGATGTTCTTCTTGCCTTTCTTCTCGACCGTCAGCAGGCCCGCCTTGATCGCGTAATAGGGAATCGCGTTGACCAGGTCACGCAGCGTCACGCCGCGCTTGCCGGCTTCGGCGAGTGAACCCTTGAAGCGCACCAGCACCGATTCCGGCATGTCGAGCGGCATGACGCCAGTCGCGGCGGCAAAAGCGACGAGACCGGAACCGGCGGGAAACGAGATGCCGATCGGGAAGCGCGTGTGCGAGTCACCGCCGGTGCCGACGGTGTCAGGCAGCAACAGGCGGTTGAGCCAGGAGTGGATGATGCCGTCACCCGGCCGCAGCGCGACGCCGCCACGGGTACTGATGAACGATGGCAGCTCGCGGTGCATCCTGACGTCCACGAGTTTCGGATAAGCGGCGGTATGGCAGAACGACTGCATCACCATGTCGGCCGAGAAACCGAGGCAGGCGAGATCCTTCAGTTCGTCGCGGGTCATCGGGCCGGTGGTGTCCTGCGAGCCGACGGTGGTCATCCGCGGTTCACAGTAAGTGCCCGGCAGGACCCCTTTTCCTTCGGGCAGACCACAGGCGCGGCCGACCATCTTCTGCGCCTGCGTATAGCCCTTGCCCGGATCGGCCGGGTTGTGCGGCAGGCAGAACAGCGTCGATACCGGCAGGCCGAGCGCCTCGCGCGCACGCGCGGTAAGGCCGCGGCCGACGATCAGCGGGATGCGGCCACCGGCGCGCACCTCATCGAGGATGACCGGCGTCTTCAGTTGCGATTCGGCGATCACCTCGCCGCGCTTGAGCACGGTCACTTGCGCCGTTGCGGCATCGATCCTGAGTTCGATCTCGTCGCCCATGTCCATCTGGCCGCAGTCGATTTCGACCGGCAGGGCGCCGGCATCTTCCATGGTGTTGAAGAAGATCGGGGCAATCTTCGACCCCAGGCAGACGCCGCCGAAGCGCTTGTTGGGGACGAAGGGAATGTCTTCGCCGGTAAACCAGAGCACCGAGTTGGTTGCCGACTTGCGCGACGAACCGGTGCCGACGACGTCGCCGACGTAGGCGATCAGGTGGCCTTTCCTGGCCAGTGCCTGGAGTTGCAGGATCGGGCCGCGTTCGCCCGGTTTGTCGGGATCGATTCCCGGCCGCGCGTTCTTGAGCATGGCCAGGGCATGCAGCGGAATGTCGGGACGCGACCAGGCGTCGGGCGCCGGCGACAGGTCATCGGTGTTGGTTTCGCCGGTGACCTTGAAGACGGTCAGTTTCTGCACCGCGGGCACCGGCGGCCGCGAGGTGAACCACTCGGCGTCGGCCCAGCTCTGCAGAACGCCCCTGGCGTGGGCGTTGCCCTGGTCGGCAAGCTCCTTGACATCGTGGAAGAAGTCGAAGACCAGCAGGGTTTTCTTCAGCCCCTCGGCAGCGATCGTTGCCGTCGGCCCGTCGAGGAGGTCGATCAAGGGCTTGACGTTGTAGCCGCCGAGCATGGTGCCGAGCAGTTCGGTCGCTTTTTCCTTCGAGACCAGTGCGCACGCTTCTTCGCCCTTGGCGACCCGGGCCAGGAACCCGGCCTTGACCTGGGCGGCGTCGTCGACGCCGGCCGGGACACGGTGGGTGATCAGTTCCAGCAGGTTCGCTTCTTCGCCCACAGGCGGGTTCTTCAGCAGTCCGATGAGATCCTCGGTCTGCCTGGCAGTCAGCGGCAGCGGCGGAATGCCGAGCGCAGCACGCTCGGCAACATGGGCACGGTAGGATTCCAGCACAGCGACTTCCTTTCTCGAAGGGTTTGACGACAGCAAAGGCATGATTGTACTGCAAGGGCGCAAGGGCAGCAGGCGACAAGCGACGGTCGGCGCAAGATCGACCGAGATCGACGCGCAGCCTTGTATAATGCGCCGATGGATATCCCGGCCACGCTCCTGTATACGATCCTCAGCGCCATCGCCGAGGCGGCACTGGCGCCGGCGCCCGACCCGCAGATGGTGAACGAAGCGCAGGCCCTTCCCCGCTCGCTTCCCGAAGAAGCGCGGCAGGGGGTCATGCAGCCGCCCGAGGGCGACGGTTTCCTGACCATCGACGGCCGGCAGTGGCCGCTCGCGCCGGCCGCCCAGATCCGCAGCCGGCAGAACCTCATCGTGCTGCCGGTGCAGATTCAGGATGCGGTCGATGTCGTCTATCTCACCGATGCTGCCGGCGCGGTCTATCGCGTCTGGCTGCTGACGGCGGACGAAGCCTCGCTGTCCCGCCCCCGCTAAACCAGCGGCCATGGCTTTCAAAGATCCGCCGAGATGATGCAGGCCAGGACCGTTTTCCCTCACCCGGCTCCTCGCCCCGCAAGCGGGCGAGGAAGCTTCGTGAGTCGCTGACACGACGTTCATGGTAAGGAAACAGATGGCCAGAAAACTGTTCATCCGCACCTTCGGGTGCCAGATGAACGAGTACGATTCGGACAAGATGGCCGACGTACTCGCAGCTGCCGAAGAAATCGTCAGGACCGACACCCCCGACGACGCCGACATCATCCTCTTCAATACCTGCTCGGTGCGGGAAAAAGCGCAGGAGCGCGTTTTCCACGACCTCGGTCGGGTCCGCCCGCTGAAGCTCTCCAACCCGAACCTGCTGATCGGCGTCGGCGGCTGCGTGGCGAGCCAGGAGGGGGCGGCGATCGTCGCCCGGGCGCCTTTCGTCGATGTCGTCTTCGGCCCGCAGACCCTGCATCGCCTGCCGCAGCTGTTCGCCGATCGCCGGCGCCTCGGCAGGTCGCAGGTCGACATTTCCTTCCCCGAAATCGAGAAGTTCGACCATCTGCCGCCTGCCCGGGTCGACGGCGTGTCGGCTTTCGTCTCGATCATGGAGGGCTGCAGCAAGTTCTGTTCGTTCTGCATCGTTCCCTACACCCGCGGCGAAGAGGTCTCGCGCCCGTTCGACGACGTCCTCACCGAAGTCGCGGGACTCGCCGCGCAAGGCGTGCAGGAAATCACCCTGCTCGGTCAGAACGTGAACGCCTATCGCGGCGCGATGGCCGGCAGCGGCCAGGCCCTCGCCGGCGAAGAGGTCGCCGACCTCGCGCTGCTGATCGAATACATCGCCGAGATGCCCGGCATCGAACGGATCCGCTACACCACCTCGCATCCGCGCGAAGTGTCGCAGCGGCTGATCGACGTGTACGCGACGGTGCCGAAACTGGTCTCGCATCTGCACCTGCCGGTCCAGTCGGGTTCCGACCGCGTTCTCGCGGCGATGAAACGCGGCTACACGGCGATCGAATACAAGAGCCTGGTGCGCCGGCTGCGCGCGGCGCGGCCCGACCTGTCGCTGTCCTCCGACTTCATCGTCGGTTTTCCGGGCGAGACCGACGACGATTTCGAAAAGACCATGAAACTGATCGACGACATCGGTTTCGACGCCTCGTTCTCTTTCCTCTACAGCAGCCGCCCGGGCACCCCGGCGGCCGAACTTGCCGACGACACGCCGCAGGCGGTCAAGCTCGAACGGCTGCTGCGCCTGCAGAAACGCATCGACGAACTGGCGCAGGAGGTCTCGCGGGCGATGGTCGGCAGCGTCCAGCGCGTGCTGGTCGAGGGCGTCTCGAAGAAGGACGCGAACGAGCTCGCCGGGCGCACCGACAACAACCGCGTCGTGAACTTTGCCGCGAACTTTGCCGCTACTCCCGGCGTCGATCCCGCTGCCTTGCAGAATCGCTTCCTCGATGTGCGCATCACCTCGGCGATGCCGCACTCGCTGCGCGGCGAAATGGTCCACTGAACCGCCCATGAACACCCCCCCTTCCCCCCCGAAAAGCCGCGCCACCGAACTGCTGCTGTCGCCGGTGAACAACAAGCAGCTCGCCAACCTGTGCGGCGCCATGGACGAGAACCTGCGCCAGATCGAGAGCGCGCTCGATGTCTCGATCGCCCGCCGCGGCGAGCGTTTCACGCTGCGTGGCGAAGCCGCCCCGCGGGCGCGCGCCGCCGAAGCGCTGCAGCAGTTCTATGCCCAGGCCAGCGAAACGCTGTCGATCGATGAAATCCAGCTCGGCCTGATCGAACTGCTCAACCGGCCGGCGCGCAATGTCGCCAGCGGCGGCGTCTCGCCGGCCCTGATGACCCGCAAGAGCGAGCTGCACGGCCGCACGCCGCGCCAGATCGAATACCTCAAGCACATCCAGGAGCACGACATCACCTTCGGCACCGGCCCTGCCGGAACCGGCAAGACCTATCTCGCGGTCGCTTCGGCGGTTGACGCCTACGAGCGCGAGCTGGTGCAGCGCATCGTCCTCACCCGGCCGGCGGTCGAGGCCGGCGAGCGCCTGGGCTTCCTGCCCGGCGACCTGACGCAGAAGGTCGACCCCTATCTGCGACCGCTCTACGACGCGCTCTACGACCTGATGGGCTTCGAGCGGGTGGGCAAGCTCTTCGAGCGCGGCGCGATCGAGATCGCCCCGCTCGCCTACATGCGCGGGCGCACCCTCAACCACGCCTTCATCATCCTCGACGAAGCGCAGAACACGACCGCCGAGCAGATGAAGATGTTCCTGACGCGCATCGGCATCGGCGCCAAGGCGGTGGTCACCGGCGATGTCACCCAGATCGACCTGCAGCGCGGCCAGAAGAGCGGCCTGATCGAAGCCCGCCAGATCCTGCAGGAAGTGCGCGGCATCGCCTTCACCGAATTCCTCAAGGAAGATGTCGTCCGTCACCCGCTGGTGGCGCGCATCGTCTCGGCTTACGAAGCGCATACGGCGGCGCTCGAAGCCCGCGCCACGGACGCCCGGCCGAACCCGCGGCATGGCGAAGGGTGAGCGGCGGCTGAAGGTCAGCGTCCAGCGCGCCGGCGCCTGGCCGCAGCTGCCGGGCAAGGCGCAGGTCCGCCGCTGGGTGCGCGCCGCCGTGCGCTCGCACAGCGGCGGACAGATCACCGTGCGCTTCGTCGATCGCGACGAAGGCCGCCGGCTCAACCTCGACTACCGGGCGAAAGACTACGCGACCAACGTCCTCTCCTTCGCTTACCAGCAGCGCCCTTTGCTCTGCGGCGACCTCATCCTCTGCGTGCCGGTCGTCGCCAGAGAAGCCGCTTCGCAGGACAAGTCGCTCGCCGCACATTACGCCCACCTGATCGTCCATGGCATGCTCCACCTGCAGGGCTACACCCATGAAACCGGCGAAGACGATGCGCGGCGGATGGAAAAGCGCGAGCGCCGGGTGCTCGCCGCGCTCGGCTACCCGGATCCCTATCGCGATGAATCGCGATGAATGATGAGGATCGACATGGACAACCAGCACCCCAGCCACAAGCCCGGTTTTTTCGAGCGTCTCTCGCTGTTCCTGATGCGCGAGCCGGAAGACCGCGAACAGCTCGTCCAGCTGCTGCATGCGGCGCACCAGCACAAGCTGCTCGACGCCGATGCGCTCGGCATCATCGAGGGCGCACTCGCGGCATCGGAAATGAGCGTCCGCGACGTCATGGTGCCGCGCCCCCTGATGGAGGTGGTCCACCTCGACGATTCGCTGAGCGACGTCATCGCCCGGGTCAACATCACCGCCCACTCGCGTTTTCCGGTCATCAACGGCCACTCCGACAACGTCATCGGCATCCTGCTCGCCAAGGACCTGCTGCGGGTCGCGCAGGACGCGCCTTTCCGGCTGCAGGACTGGCTGCGGCCGGCGGTGTTCATCCCCGAATTCAAGCGTCTCAATGTCCTGCTGCGCGAGTTTCGCGTCTCGCGCAATCACATGGCGATCGTCATCGACGAATACGCCGGCATTGCCGGCCTGATCACCATCGAGGACGTGCTCGAACAGATCGTCGGCGAAATCGAGGACGAATACGATTTCGCCGAAACCGACGAGAACATCCAGCCCGACCCGAACGGCCAGTATCGGGTCAAGGCGCATACCTCTGTCGCGGACTTCAATGCTTCTTTTGGCACCGCTTTCAGCGATGAGGAATGTAATACCGTCAGTGGCATCGTCCTCAACCACCTCGGCCGCGTGCCGCAGGTCAACGAGACGATCCTCATCGACCGGCTCAGCTTCCACGTCCTGCGCGCCGACAGCCGCCGCATCTACACGCTGCTCGTCACCCCGATGCCGCTGGCCGGCGATGCCGGATAAGCCGCTCGGCCGGCGCTGCCTCGCGGCGCTCCTGCTCGGCGCAGCGGCGGTCGCCGGCTTCGCGCCGCTCGGCTGCTTCCCGCTCAACTGGCTGAGCCTCGGCGGACTCTTCGCCCTGCTCTGCGCTGAAGCCGATGGCGGCCGGCGAGCGCGGCACGCGGCGCTGATTGCCGCGTGCCACGCTTTCGGCCAGTTCCTGGCCGGTGTCTCGTGGGTCTATGTCAGCCTCAGCGTCTTTGGCGGCATGCCGGCGGCGGTCGCGGGCCTCGCGACGGTGCTTTTCTGCGCCGTCCTGTCCCTCTTCCCGGCGCTCGCCGGGGCCCTCTTCGTGCGTCTCGCGACGCGCCACTGGCTAGCGCGCGGGCTGCTCTTTGCCGCCCTCTGGGCGCTCGGCGAGTGGCTGCGCGGCTGGGTTTTCACCGGCTTTCCCTGGCTCGCGGCGGGCTACTCGCAGACGCCGCCGAGTCCGCTCGCCGGCTATGCGCCATTCCTGGGCGTCTATGGGGTGTCGCTCTTTTCAGCCCTGCTCGGCAGCCTGCTGGTCACCGTCGGCAGGTGTTGGCTGGCCGCGGAAAAGCGTGGCCGGCAGCGCTGGTTGCCGGCCCTGCCGCTGCTCGCGATCAGCCTCATCCTGGTCGCCGGCGATCGCCTGCAAGGGCTGCGCCTGACGCAGCCGACCGGCGAGCCGCTGTCGGTTGCGCTGCTGCAGGGCAACGTGCCGCAGGAAATGAAATGGCGACCCGAGCGTTTCGCCGATTCGCTGCAGATCTATTACCGGCTGGCGCTCGATCATCCGGCGCAGCTCACGGTTCTCCCGGAAACCGCCCTGCCGGCGCTGCTCGACCAAATCCCCGCCGCCTATCTCGCCGCGCTGCAGCAACTCGCGCAGCGCCGGCAGGGTGACCTCCTGCTCGGCATCCCGATCGCCGCGGGCGGGCAATACTTCAACTCGGCGGTCAGCCTCGGCGCATCGGGCCGGCAGCGCTACGACAAGGTGCATCTGGTGCCTTTCGGCGAGTTCGTCCCGCCCGGTTTCGCCTGGTTCATGGCGATGGCCGACATTCCGATGTCCGACTTCACCGCCGGCTCGCCGGCGCAGGCCCCCTTGCAGCTCGCCGGCCAGCGGGTCGGCGTGAACATCTGTTACGAAGACGCTTTTGGCGAAGAAATCATCGCCGCGCTGCCGGCGGCAACGCTGCTCGTCAATGTCTCCAACGTCGCCTGGTTCGGCGACTCGCTGGCGCCGTCGCAGCATCTGCAGATCGCCCAGATGCGGGCCCTCGAAAGCGGCCGCATGATGCTGCGCGCGACCAACACCGGCATGACCGCGATCGTCGACGTGGACGGCCGGGTCCGCTCGGCGCTGCCCCCCTTCAGCCGCGGCGCGCTGGTTGGCGAAGTGCAGGGCCATAGCGGCTCGACGCCCTATGTCCGCTGGGGCAACGGGCCGCTGATCGCCCTCGCCCTGCTGCTGATGACCCTCGCCAGGCGCCGTCCGCTGACAACGCGCAGGGCATGAGCCTCCGTTGGCTTACGTCATCGCTTCGCAACTCGTTACATACCACCCGGCGACTCCTTCGCCAGGACCTTCGTGACGATTACCCTTTGATCTGCTTACGTTCCTTCGTGGCCAAAGAGCCACACCCAAGTGCTTTTATGTCTTGACTCCGGGGTCCACTTTACATTCGCGGGTCACCAGAATCGCCCGGAAGTCATTCACGTTGGTCAGGGTCGGCCCGGTGATCAGCGAATCGCCCAGGGCGTCAAAGAAGCCGTGGCCGTCGTTGTTGTCCAGGCTGGCGAGCGGCTTCATCCCCTGAGCGCGGGCGCGGGCCAGGCTGTCCGGTGCGAGCCAGGCACCCGCGATCTCTTCCAGTCCGTCCACGCCGTCGGTGTCGCAGGCGATGGCGTGGATGCCGCGATACCCGTTCAGCGCGACGCCAAGCGCGAGCAGAAACTCGACGTTGCGCCCGCCGCGTCCGTTGCCGCGCACCGTCACCGTCGTTTCACCGCCGGAGAGCAGGACGCAGGGCGGGGTGAAGGGTTGGCCGCGGCGGGCGACCTGCAAGGCGATGCCGGCCATGACCCTGCCGACCTCGCGCGCTTCCCCTTCGATGGCGTCACCGAGGAGGTACGCTGCAACGCCCGCCTGGCGTGCCACCGCAGCGGCCGCTTCGAGCGCCATCTGCGGGGTCGCGATCAGGCGCGTCTCGACTCTCGCCAGACGCGCGTCGCCCGCCTTGATCGACTCGCTGCGGCCGCTTTCGAGGATCTCGAGAACGGCTCGCGGTCCGTCGATGCCGTAGCGGTGGAGGATCGCCAGGGCATCGGCGCAGGTGGTGGGGTCAGCGACCGTCGGCCCGGAGGCGATGTCGATCGGATGGTCACCGGGAACGTCGGAGATCATGAGGTTCAGCACCCGTGCCGGATGGCAGGCCGCCGCCAGGCGCCCACCCTTGACCGCCGAGAGGTGGCGGCGAACGCAGTTGATTTCCGAGATCGATGCACCGGACTTGAGCAGGGCCTGGTTGACCTCCTGCTTGTCCGCCAGGCTCAGGCCTGCGAACGGCAGCGCGAGGAGCGCCGAGCCGCCGCCCGAGATCAGGCACAACACGGTATCGTCGGTGCTGAGTCCCTGCACCAGGGCGAGGATGCGCTGTGCTGCGGCGACGCCGGCGGCGTCCGGGACCGGATGCGCGGCCTCGATGATTTCGATGCGCTGGCAGGGAACTGCGTAGCCATAGCGGGTCACCACCAGTCCCGACACATCACCCGGCCAGTTCTCCTCCAGCGCCCGGGCCATCGCCGCCGACGCCTTGCCGGCGCCGATCACGATCAGCCGGCCGCGAGGCGGTTCCGGCAGGTGCAGCGGGACGCAGTGCGCCGGCTGGGCGGCAGTGATCGCCGCCTCGAACAGGGTGCGCAGCAGGTTGCGGGCTTCACGGGTCTGCATCGTTGGTCTCCTGTTCAGGCTGGCTTCGGGTGCGGGTGAGCAGGTCCGCCTCTTGCCCGCGGCTGGCGGCGGGCGGCGGGCGTCACCTTTGCACTGGCCGTCGAGCACCGCATCGCTGCCCTATCGCCGCCCTATCGCTGCCCTACGCCGCCATTTCACCGCCATACTACCAGTCGCCCGATGAATCGAGTTTTTGCGGGAGCAGAGCGCGGGCCATCCAGCCGACGACACGAGCACGGCAGGAGCCGCTTCATCGGGCAATCTGTCGATCCTGCCCCCATCCGGATCTTCCGGGTCTTCCGGGTGCTCCGTTCCAATCCGGAATTGCCGGACGGTCCGAAGCAGATTCTTGTCGGGCGAGAAACCAAGTAAAATCGGGCCTTTTGCTTCGGTCCGAATGTCTGCCATGCCTACCTTTCAGGAAGTCATCCTGCGTCTCCAGAGTTTCTGGAACCATCAGGGCTGCGCCTTGCTGCAACCTTACGACATCGAAGTCGGTGCCGGCACCTTCCACACCGCCACCTTCCTGCGCGCCATCGGGCCCGAGCCGTGGAATGCGGCTTACGTGCAACCGTCGCGGCGGCCCAAGGACGGGCGCTACGGCGAGAACCCCAACCGCCTGCAGCACTATTACCAGTACCAGGTGGTCCTCAAGCCGTCGCCGGCCAACATCCAGGAGCTTTATCTCGAGTCGCTGCGCGCGCTCGGCATCGACACCGGCCAGCACGACATCCGCTTCGTCGAGGACGACTGGGAAAGCCCGACCCTCGGCGCCTGGGGACTCGGCTGGGAGGTCTGGCTCGACGGCATGGAGGTCACCCAGTTCACCTATTTCCAGGAAGTCGGTTCGCTGCCCTGCAAACCGGTCCTCGGCGAAATCACTTACGGCCTCGAACGTCTGGCGATGTACCTGCAGGGGGTGGAGAACGTCTTCGACCTCGTCTGGGCGCAGGGACCGGGCTACCGGGTGACCTACGGCGACGTCTATCACCAGAACGAAGTCGAGCAGTCGAAGTACAACTTCGAGCACGCCAACGTCGAGCTGCTGTTCCGCCATTTCGCCGAACACGAATCCGAGGCGCGGCGCCTGATCGCTATCGGCCTCGCCCTGCCGGGCTACGAGATGGTGATGAAGTGCTCGCACACCTTCAACCTGCTCGATGCCCGCGGCGCCATTTCGGTCACCGAACGGGCGGCCTACATCGGCCGCGTGCGCGCCCTGGCGCGCGCGGTGGCACAGGCTTACCACGATTCCCGCCAGGCGCTCGGCTTCCCGATGTGCCGGGCCAGCGCCGGGGGGCAATGAGATGAACGACACCGTCCTGATCGAGCTGCGCTGCGAAGAGCTGCCGCCGAAATCGCTCAAAGCCCTCTCCGAAGCCTTCGCCGAGAGCGTTTTCACAGCCCTCGCGGCGCAGGCCTGGGTCGCCGCGGACAGCGTGTGCACGCCCTACGCGACGCCGCGCCGGCTGGCGCTGACGATCACCGGGGTGGCCGCCCGCCAGCCCGACCGCTTGCTGGAAAGGAAAGGACCGGCGGTCGCCGGTGCCCTCGATGCGGCCGGCAAACCGACGCGCGCCCTCGAAGGTTTCATGCGCGCGGCAGGAGTGACTTTTGCCGAGCTGCAGAAGACGACCGACGGCAAGGGTGAGTACTTCGTCGCCCTGCGCGAGAAGAAGGGCGAGGAACTCGCGGCGCAGCTCGCCGGGATCGTCGCCCAGGCGCTGAAGAAACTGCCGATCGCGAGACTGATGCGCTGGGGAGACTCCGAGCATCAGTTCGTGCGGCCGGTACACAGCCTGATGCTGCTGCATGGCAGCCAGGTCGTTGCCGGCGAAGTGCTCGGGCTCGCGAGCGGTCGCACGACGATCGGCCACCGCTTCCTGGCGTCCGGCGAGATCGTCATCGGCCACGCCGACGACTATGCCGCCCGCCTCGCCGAAGGCAAGGTGATCGCTTCCTTTGCCGAACGACGGCAGGCGATCGCGCAACAGCTCGCCGCCGCGGCAAGCCAGCTCGATGCCCGCCTCAACCCGGCCGACGGCCTGCTCGACGAGGTGACGGCGCTGGTCGAGTGGCCGGTGGTCTACGTCGGCGCGTTCGAAGCCGAATACCTCGTCGTGCCGCAGGAGTGCCTGATCCTGACCATGCAGCAGAACCAGAAGTACTTCCCGCTGCTCGACCGCAGCGGCAAGCTGCTGAACCGCTTCCTGATCGTCTCCAACATGCAGGTCGACGACCCGGCCGGGATCATCCGCGGCAACGAACGCGTCGTCCGCCCGCGTCTGTCGGACGCCCGCTTCTTCTACGACCAGGACCGCAAGAACGGCTTCGCGACGCGCGTCGTCCGTCTCGGCGCGGTCGTCTACCATCACCGCCTCGGCTCGCTCGGCGACCGCGCGCAGCGCCTCGGGCGGATCGCGCGCAGCATCGCCGAAAAACTCGGCGCCGACGCCAACCTCGCCGAGCGCGCCGGGCTGTTCGCCAAGATCGACCTCCTCACCGACATGGTCGGCGAGTTTCCCGAACTGCAGGGAATCATGGGCCGTTACTACCTGCTCCACGAAGGCGGCCTGCCGGTGGTGGCCGATGCCATCGAGCAGCACTATCGGCCGCGCTTTGCCGGCGACGCCCTGCCGGCCGGCAACATCGCCTGTGCCGCAGCGCTCGCCGACAAGCTCGATGCGCTGGTCGGTTTCTTCGGCATCGGCCAGCTGCCGACCGGCGACAAGGATCCCTTCGGCCTGCGGCGCGCCGCTCTGGGGGTGCTGCGAATCCTGATGGAAACACCCCTGCCGCTCGATCTGGGCGAGCTCATCGGCGATGCGCAGAAAGCGCTGGGCGGTCAGGGAATCACGCTCGCTGCGGTCGATGAACCCTTGCTCACCTTCATCCTCGACCGCCTGCGCGGCATCCTGCGGGACGCCGGCCATGCGCCCGACGTGGTCGAAGCAGTCCTCGCACAGCGGCCGACGCGCATCGACCGGGTTCCCGCCCGGCTGGCCGCGGTACGCGAGTTCCAGGCGCTGCCCGAAGCGCTGGCGCTGGCCGCGGCCAACAAGCGGATCGGCAACCTCCTCAGGAAAGCGAGCGAGGTGCTGCCCGAACCTGACCTGGCGCTGCTCGAAGAAGACGCCGAGAAAGCCCTCTTCGAGCGCGTCGTCCTGATGGCGCCGCTGGTCCGCTCGCACGTCGCCAACGAGGACTATGCCGACGCGCTCAAGGTGCTCGCGTCGGTGCGCAGCGAGGTCGACCGTTTCTTCGACGAGGTGATGGTCAACGTCGATGAACCGCTGCTGCGCGGCAACCGCCTCGGACTCCTGAAAACGCTGTTCGACCAGCTCAACGCGGTCGCCGACATTTCCCGGCTGGCCGTATGAAGCTCGCCATTCTCGACCGCGACGGCGTCATCAACTACGACTCGAAGCAGTTCATCAAGTCGCCGGCCGAATGGCGACCGATTCCGGGCAGCCTGGAAGCGATCGCCAAACTGACGCAATCGGGTTACCGGGTGGTGGTGGCGACCAACCAGTCGGGGATCGGTCGCGGCCTCCTCGACATGGACACGCTCAATGCCATCCACGACAAGATGCACCGCGCGGTGCTCGCCGTCGGCGGGCGCATCGACGCCATCTATTACTGCCCGCACGCGGGCGATGCCGGCTGCCATTGCCGCAAGCCGCAGACCGGCATGTTCGAGCGCATTGCCGGCTGCTTCAACGTCGAACTCGCGGGAACGCCGGCCATCGGCGACTCGCTGCGTGACCTGCAGGCGGCGGCCGCGGTCGGCGCGATGCCGCTCCTGGTGCTGACCGGCAAGGGCGCCCAGACCCTCGCGGACGGCGGGATGCCGCCAGGAACGCGGGTCTTTGCCGATCTCGCAGCGGCCGTCGAGCACCTCATCCTGTCATGATGGCGAGCCTGCGCACGCTGCTCTTCATGCTCCTGGTCAGCCTGCTGACGATGCCTTTCGGGATCCTCGTGACGCTCGCCATCGCCTTGCCGATGTCCACCCGCTACCGCATCATCGCCCTCTGGCGCCAGGGTTTCATGGTCCTCTGCCGCGCCGTGCTGGGCATCCGCTATCGCGTCGTCGGGCGTGAGAACATCCCGGCCGAGCCTTCGGTGGTGCTCGCCAAACATCAGTCGGCGTGGGAGACGGTCGGCCTGCAGGAGATCTTTCCACCGCTGGTCTTCGTCCTCAAGCGCGAGCTGCTGCGCGTCCCTTTCTTCGGCTGGGGGCTGGCGGCGATGAAAATGATCTCGATCGATCGCGCCGCCGGCAAGGACGCACTGAAGCAGGTCTTCGACCAGGGGCGCGAGCGCCTGGCGGCCGGTTACTGGGTGGTGATCTTTCCCGAGGGAACCCGCGTCGCCCCCGGCGAGACCGCGCGCTACAAACCCGGCGCTGCGCACCTTGCGGTACGCAGCGGCGCCAGGGTGGTGCCGGTGGCGCACAACGCCGGCGAGTTCTGGCGCAAGAACGGTTTCGCCCTCGTCGCCGGCGAGATCACGGTCAGCATCGGCCCGCCGATCGACCCGGCCGGCAAGTCGGCGGCGAAGATCAACGCCCTCGCCGCGGCCTGGATCGAAACCGAAATGCAACGCCTCTCGCCGCACCGCTACCCAGCCGCAGCCGATGCCGTCAGCGCCTGAAGCAGCCGGCGAAACCTTGCAAACGATCGCCATCGGGGCGCGCTCGGTGACCTACGCCTTGCGGCGGGCGCGGCGGCGAACCATCGGGCTGACCATCGACCATCGCGGGCTGCGGGTCGGCGCCCCCCAGCGGGCTTCGCTGAACGAGGTCGAGTCGCTGATCCTGCAGCATGGCGACTGGGTCGGCCGCAAGCTCGACGAGTGGGCCCGCCGCCCGCCACCGGCGCTGCTGCAGATCGTCGATGGCGTGCAGCTGCCGCTGCTCGGCCGGCCGCTCACCGTCCACCTCGCGCTTGGCAGCAATCGCCAGCGATGGCAGTTCGCGGGTGAACCGCCGACCCTGACCCTCTGCCTGCGTTCGCCGGCAGAAGCCGCGCGAATGCTCGAAACGGCGCTGCGCGAAAACGCCCGCCGCCTGTTCGTCGACCGCCTCGCCGAACACGCGCCGGCGCTGGGCCTCGCGCCGCCGCCGCTCGCCCTGTCGTCGGCGCGCACCCGCTGGGGCAGCTGCAGCCGGCGCGGCGGCGTTCGCCTGAACTGGCGGCTGATCCACTTCCCGCTGCCGCTGATCGACTACGTGGTGGTGCACGAACTCGCGCACCTGCACGAAATGAACCACAGCCCGCGCTTCTGGGCGATCGTCGCGCGGCACTGTCCCGACTACCCGGCCGCGCGCGCCGAATTGAAACGGCGCGCGGCCGCCTGCCCACACTGGTGAATGGAGCTCTGATGAGAATTCTGCACACGATGTTGCGCGTCGGCGATCTGGATCGCTCGCTCGCTTTCTATACCGAAGTCCTCGGCATGCAGCTCTTGCGTCGCCAGGATTACCCCGGCGGCCGTTTCACCCTCGCTTTCGTCGGCTTCGCGCCGGAAGCCGAGAGCGCGGTGCTCGAACTGACGCACAACTGGGATACGCCGTCCTACGAAATCGGCAACGGCTTCGGCCACCTGGCGATCGACGTCGCCGATGCCTACGCCGCCTGCGACGAGATCAGGACGCGCGGCGGCAAGGTCGTTCGCGAGGCCGGGCCGATGCAGCACGGCAAAACGGTGATCGCCTTCGTCGAGGATCCCGATGGCTACCGGATCGAGCTGATCCAGAAGACACGCTGATCCGGGCAGCGACCGCCTCACTGCCCGCCTCGCTGCCCTCCTCCCGCAGCCCCTGTCCGGGCTGCCGACCCCAAGGCCCGCCGATGCTCGATGAAGCCCGCTCTTTCGCCCTCGCTGCGCACGGCAGCCAGATGTATGGCAACCGGCCATACGCCTTCCATCTCGAGGCGGTGGTCGGGCTCCTCTCCCCTTACGGTGATGAAGCCCGGATCATCGGCTATCTGCACGATGTCGTCGAGGACACCGCGGTCAGCGAAGACGAAGTGCGCGAGCGCTTTGGCGCGCGGGTCGCCGAGTGCGTTCGCCTGCTCACCGACGCGCCCGGCGCCAACCGTACCGAACGCAAGGCGGCGACCTACGCCCGCCTGGCAGAGGTCACCGCCGGCAGCCCCGGCGAGCTGTCGCTGGTGGTCAAGGCCGCCGACCGCCTGGCCAATGTCAGATGCTGCGTCGCCGACCCGCAGCCGGCGCGGTGGCAGGTCTACCGCCAGGAACAGGCGGCTTTCCGGCGCGCCGCTTACCGCGCCGGCCTGTGCGAACCGCTCTGGGCCGAACTCGATTCCCTGCTCGCCGCGCCCCCTTTTTGACGGCCAACGGGCGGCTGAGCGAAAAGCGCCCGGCGCCGCAGCCGCCGCTCCTTGCGCTGCCGGAACGCTCACATCGCCGCCGCCTGGAGTACAATGGCGCCCTTTCGCAACTTGATGATTTTACCGAGGTTTCTTCGTGCTTGTCGCCAACAACATCACCATGCAGTTCGGGGCCAGGCCCCTCTTCGAAAACGTGTCGGTCAAGTTCGGCGAAGGCTATCGCTACGGACTGATCGGCGCCAACGGCTCCGGCAAATCGACCTTCATGAAGATCCTTGCCGGCGAACTCGAACCGACCGCCGGCAACGTCGCCAAAGACGCCCACGAACGCATGGCCTACCTGCGCCAGGACCAGTTCGCCTTCGAACAGCAGCGGGTGATCGATGTCGTGATGATGGGTCACGAGCAGATGTGGGCCTGCATGCTCGAAAAGGACGCCATCTACGCCAACCTCGAGGCGACCGAGGACGACTACATGCACGCCGCCGACCTCGAGGCCCGCTTTGCCGAATACGGCGGCTATACCGCCGAGGCGCGGGCCGGCGAACTGCTGCTCGGGGTCGGCATCCCGGCGGCGCAGCACTTCGGCCCGATGAGCGATGTCGCGCCGGGCTGGAAGCTGCGCGTGCTGCTGATTCAGGCGCTGTTTGCCGACCCCGAGATCCTCCTGCTCGACGAACCGACCAACAACCTCGACATTGCCACCATCCGCTGGCTGGAAAGCACGATCAACGAGCGCAACAGCACGATGGTGATCATTTCGCACGACCGGCACTTCCTGAACCAGGTGTGTACGCACATGGCCGACCTCGATTACGGCAAGATCGCCGTCTATCCGGGCAACTACGACGACTTCATGGAAGCCTCGACGCAGGCGCGCGAGCGCCAGCAGAGCGCCAATGCCAAAGCCAGGGAGCGGATCGCCGAGCTGCAGAATTTCGTCCGCCGCTTCTCGGCCAATGCCTCCAAGGCCAAGCAGGCGACTTCCCGGCTGAAGCTGATCGACAAGCTGAAGCCGGAAGATGTGAAGCCGTCGTCACGCCAGTATCCGTGGATCCGTTTCGAGTTCGACGAAAAGGAAAAGCTGCACCGCCAGGCGGTCGAAATCCAGAACCTCTCCTTCGCCTATCACGGCTGCGAGGAGAAGATTTTCAGCAAGCTCGACCTCTCGATCAACGGCGGCGACCGGCTGGCGGTGATCGGTGAAAACGGCGTCGGCAAGACCACCCTGTTGAAACTCCTGATGGGTGAATTGCAGCCCCAGCGCGGCAGCATCAAATGGGCCGAGAAGGCACATCCCGGCTACTATGCGCAGGATCACGCCCAGGACTTCAGCAGCGATGTCAGCCTGACCGACTGGATCGCCGGCTTCGCGCGCAACAGCGCGAGCGACGGGGATGACCTGTCGACACTGATCCGCGGCACCCTCGGACGCCTCCTGTTCTCGGGCAACGAGGCCCAGAAAGCGGTCAAGGTGATCTCGGGCGGCGAACAGGGGCGGATGATTTTCGGCAAGCTGATGCTGATGAAGCCGAACGTCCTGATCCTCGACGAACCCACCAATCACCTCGACATGGAATCGATCGAGTCCCTGAACAGCGCGCTGGAGAAGTTCAAGGGAACCCTGATCTTTGTCTCGCACGACCGCGAATTCGTCTCCTCGCTCGCCACCCGCATCCTCGAAATCCGCAGCGACGGCAAGGTCGTCAATTACCTCGGCAACTACGAAGAGTACCTCGCAAGCCAGGGAATCGCCTGATTCGGCGACCGCCTGCCGGCCGCGAAGCGGTCAATTGACCGCGCCGTCGGCGCTCGTCCCGGCCTCGCCGGGCGCTCTCTTCGCCGCGCGTTCGCTCGCCTCGCGGGCGCGTTTCTCCGCTTTCGCCTGCCGCTTCGCCTGTTCCGCAGCTGCCGCGCGCCGACCCTCTTCCGCCTGGCGGGCCTTGGCGGCGAGTTTGCGCTCACGTTCGGCGAGCTTTGCCGCCTGTTCGGCGCGGTAGCGCTCGGCCGCCGCCTGCTGTTCGGCCTCGCGCCGCGGCTGCTCGGCCAGCCGTTGCGCGTCGCTCGCCTCGGCTTCCTGCCGGCGCAGTTCGCGCTCGACCTCGATCGCCGGCAGATCGAGCGCGCGCGCGGCGACGATCGCTGCCGTGTACCGCTGCTTCGCGGCGACGAGGCAGTCGTTCATCAGAAACTTGTGGTAGCACTGAGTCTGCTCGATCGAGTAACGCTGCTCGGCCTGCTCGCGCATCGCCGCCGCCTGCTCGCGCATCGCCGCCGCCTGGGCGCGCTGCGCTGCCGCCTGTTCGGCCGTCTGCGGCAAGGCCGGCACGCTGTCGGCGGCCGCTCCGCGCGTCTCGTTCACCGCCTCGGCCCTGACGGCGGTCGTCGCACCGGCGATGAGCAGCTGGCTGGCGAGCAATACCAGGCCGAGAATCCTTTTCTGCATCCTGCTCTCCTTGTTCAATGCCCCGCCCTTCAGATGTAGGCGCCGACCAGGACCTCGGGGACGCCGGGCACCGGCGCGCCGCCGAGGGCGAGAAAACGCTCGATGATCTGCCGGCTGGCGCGCGACATGGCGCCGGTCAAGGCCTCATCGTCCGCATCGAAGTACCTGATGGCCTGCGCGTCGTCGGCAGCCAGCGGCTCTCCCGGCGCCGCGGCCCAGAAGACGTGGTGGCAATTGGTCACCGAATCGTGACTGAAGAGGAACAGCAGCGATTCGGCGATCAGGCCGGTTTCTTCGGCCAGTTCGCGTGCCGCCGCCTGCAGCAGCGACTCTTTCGGGTGGATGCCGCCCCCCGGCAGCAGCAGCAGGCCGGCGCGGCTCTCGACGAGCAGGATGCCCTGCCGGCCCTCGACGATGATGGTGGCTCTTTGTCGCTTCATGTTTTTTCTCTCGGCTTGGGCAGACGTGCCAGCGGCCGGCGAAACCGGCGCCGCCGGGACCGCTGCTCACCCAGCGCGAAGGTAGCGCATTTCAGCGCTTTGTGCAGCAGGCAATGGCGACCGCTCAGAATCTGCCAAGCCCGTTGCCATCGACCGCCACCAGCGCTTTCGCCTGATTGAAATCGGTCGCCCGGCCGCAGGCATAGAGGCAACAGGCAAGCTGGTTGGCGATCGGCAACGGCAAGGAGCTTTCGCCGTTGAGGACGCGGCGCATCCAGGCGACCGTCGCTTTCGCGTCGCAGTTCTCGGGTAGCTGCGGCAGGTTCCTGAGGCTGTCATGTTCCGCTTCGAAGAGGATGTCGCTCTGGCCGTCGTGGATGTGCTCGATGGTCGGCCGCCGCTTCGGATTGGCGAAGGGTTCGCCTTCGCTGCCGCGCAGGAGCAGCGCCTGCGCACCGATGGCGGTGAGGATCGCCCGCATGCTCGCGAGGTAATCGGGGTGCGTTGCCGCAGCCAGCAGCAGCGCCTCGCCCTGAAAAGGATCGAGCAGCTTGACCAGGCTGTGCGCACTGTTGCGCAATCCCAGGCGGCGGCGCAGGGCGAGCTGCCGATCCAGACCCGGCGCGAGCAAAGACAGAGGCAGGTAGGCGATCCGATGCTCATCGATCAACAGTTGAGCCTCCTGCAGGCTGCGGCTCGGCGGCAGGCCGAACTCGCTCAGCACCGCCTCGCTGGTGACTCGCCCATAATCGTCGCTCAAGCCATGCAGCAGCACGGCAACGCCGAAGCGCTGCAGCAGCAGCGCCAGCAGCGGCGTCAGGTTGGCGTTGCGGCGGGCGCCATTGTAGGTCGGAATGACCACCGGGCGAACATGGCCGCAGGGCCGTCGCAGAACCCCCAGGCGATCCCTGGCGGCAGCCAGGAAACCGAGCATTTCGTCGACCGTCTCGGTCTTCATGCGCAGCGCGATGGCCAGCGCACCGAGTTCGAGATCGGGAACGACGCCATCGAGCACCGCGCCGTAGAGTTGCTGCGCTTCGCCGCGTGACAGGTCACGCGCACCGCTCGCGCCACGTCCGATCTCCCTGATGAACACCGAGAAATTCATACCTGCTCCTGAGATTGACGCTGCCCGACCGGCCCGCCGGCCCGCGATCATCGATGCACTTCGACCACGGCGAGCGGCAAAAAACTGCTGATTGTGCATAGCAACAGACGTGCCATGCAATAAATCAGGATCTTGTGCGGGCTTTTCAGGCGCCGCGGACGATCGGGCGCCTTGTCGTGGTGCGCGCTGCCGACTCGCCGCCTCAATCGGGTGCGGCGTTCGCCGGCGGCCAGCCGCGTCCGGCAGCGCGCCAGCCCGGACAGCGGCCGCGCCGCGGACCGCACCCATGCTCCTTCGCCGATAGGCAACGCCGGCCATTCGGCTTATAGTCCGCGGTTCGCCGGCGGGTCGTTTGCACCAGGGCCGTCGTTCCGGGAGTCCCTGATGATTGAACAGCCGCCGCCAAACACCGCCGCCGTTCAGGAAGTCGCCAACGCGACGCCTGCGGTGAGCCCCCCGCATGCTCCCCCGTTCGCCGAGAGCGATACCCTGCGGGCCGCCGTTCTCGATTCGCTCGCCGCGCAGATTGCCGCCATTGACCGCGACGGGAAGATCATGGCGGTCAATCAGGCCTGGCTGCAGTTCGCGCGCGAAAACGGCGGTGACGCCCTGGCCGCCAGCCCGATCGGCCAGGATTACCGGCACGTCTGCGGCCTGGTCGCCGGACCCTCGGCGAGCCAGGCGACGGCCGCCTGGTCGGGAATCGCCGAGGTCCTGGTTCACCACCACCCGAGCTTCGAGATCGAATATCCCTGCCATTCGACGACCGGCGAACGCTGGTTCCGGCTGACCGTCTTGCCGCTCCGATCCGCGGCCGGCGGCGCCGTCCTGACGCACGAGGAGATCACCGAGCGCCGGCACCTGGCCAGCCTGCACTCGGAACGCGAGCGCCTTGCCAACATCCTCGAAGGCACCCACGTCGGCACCTGGGAATGGAACGTGCAGACCGGCGAAGTGATCTTCAACGAACACTGGGCCGAAATCATCGGCTACTCCCTGGCCGAAATCGCGCCGCTCAGCATCGAGACCTGGCGCCGCTTCGCCCATCCCGACGACGAGCAAAGATCCACCGCACTGGTCCTGCGCCATCTGGCCGGAGAACTGCCGGCCTACGACTGCGAGTGCCGGATGCGCCACCGGGAGGGCCACTGGGTCTGGGTGCGCGATCGCGGCAAGGTGATGAACTGGAGCGCCGACGGCCGACCGCTGATCATGTTCGGCAGCCACCTCGAGATCACCCGCGAGAAGCTCGCCGAACAGGCCCTGCTCGACATGAACGACCAGCTTGAGGCGCGGATCGAGGAACGGACCCGGCAACTGGCGATCACGGCCCAGGCCGCCGAAGCCGCCAACCGGGCGAAAAGCACTTTCCTCGCCAACATGAGCCACGAGATCCGCACCCCGATGACGGCCATCCTCGGCCTCGCCGACCTGATGAAGCTGGACGGCGTCACGGCGCGGCAGGCGGAGCGGCTGAACAAGATGAACGGCGCCGCGCAGCATCTGCTCGGGATCATCAACGACGTGCTCGACCTGTCGAAGATCGAAGCCGGCAAGCTGATGCTCGACGAGCGCGAGTTCGCGGTCGAGGCGCTCGTCGAGAGCGTCGTCGCGATGACCGCCGAGCGCGCGCGGCACAAGCAGCTCGCCCTGCTGACCGACTGCGCAGCGCCGCCGGTGCCCTTGCTCGGCGATGCGACCCGCATCCGGCAGGCCTTGCTCAACTATGTCAGCAATGCCATCCGCTTCACCGAAGAGGGCAGCGTCACCCTCCGTCTGCGCTACCAGGAAAGCGGCGACCGCCTGCTCCTGCGTTTCGAGGTCGAAGATACCGGCATCGGCATCGCTGCCGGCGCCATCGGGCGTCTCTTCCACAGCTTCGAACAGGGTGACAACTCGCTGACCCGCGAACACGGCGGCACCGGTCTCGGACTTGCCATCGTCCGGCAGATCGCGCAGATGATGGGTGGCAGCAGCGGGGTGGACAGTGTCGAGGGCGTCGGCAGCACGTTCTGGTTCACCGCCGCGCTGAAAAAGGCGATCGCCCACCCCGCCCTCGCCTGCTGTGCGCCGCTCGGCGCGCAGCACGATTGCCGGTGCGGCGAGGTCCGCATCCTCGTGGTCGACGACGAAGCGGTCAACCGCGAGGTCCTGCGGGCGATTGTCGACAATCTCGGCTTCGCCGCCGATTGCGCGGCCAATGGCGAGGAAGCGGTCGAGCTCGCCGGCGAACGGCCTTACGACCTCATCCTGATGGACCTGCGGATGCCGCTGATGGACGGCATCGAAGCGACGCGATCGCTTCGCCAGTTGCCGAACAACGCCCGGGTGCCGGTGCTGGCCCTGACCGGCAACGTCATCGCCGACGTCCGCGATCAGTGCCGGGCGGTCGGCATGAGCGGCTTCATCGCCAAACCTTTCCGGGTCGACGCCCTGGTCGCCGAGATCAGGCGCTGGCTGCCGGGGGCGGCCGCCGAATGAGGCGTTGACCGGCAATTCAGCGCGCGCCGGCAGCCGGCAGCCTGGCTGCAGCCACGTGCCAGCAGCTGCGCGGCAGCAGGATCACCAGTTCGCTGCCGCGCATCCGGGGCACGACCTGCACGTGCCCTCCGTAGAGATGGACCAGACCATAGACGACGGCGAGCCCCATGCCTGAACCCGAACCCACTTCGCGGGTGGTGAAGAAAGGCTCGAAGATGCGTCCGCGAATCGCCTGCGGAATACCGCAGCCATCATCGCTGACCGCAATGCGGAGAAACTCGCCGGCGAACTCGGCATGACACGAGGCGCAGATCGCGGTGGCGTCGAAGTGCACGAGGCAGGCCGAAATGCTCACCGTTCCCGGCCCGTCGATGGCGTCGCGCGCGTTCAGACAGAGGTTCACCAGCAGGCGATGCAGGTGCGCAGGATCGATCTCGAGCGCCGGCAGCGCATCGCTGACGCTTGCCGACAGGCTGACCGATGGCGGGAACGACGAGGCGAGCAGCCGGACCACTTCGTTCGCCACCTCGGCCACCGGCACCATCGACAACTTCAGCACCCCGGCGCGTGAAAAGGCGAGCAGTTGCTGCACCAGGCCTTTGGCCCGCTCACCGGCGGTTTCGATCTCTTCGAAATACGACACCACGCGCGGCGGGCCGCCGGCGGCGCGCAGAACGGTCTTGCCCAGCCCGGAAAAACCGAGGATGGCGACCAGGATGTTGTTGAAATCGTGCGCCACGCCGCCGGCCATCACCCCCAGCACCTCCATCCGCGCGACGCGGGCGAGACGGGTCTTCAGTTCGTCCTGCAGGCGCTCGGCCTCGACACGCACCGAGATGTCTTCCTGAATCGACACGAAATGGGAGATTCGTCCGCTGCGATCGCGCACCGGCGAAATCAGGATCGACTCGTGGATCAGGCTGCCGTCGCGCCGGCGGTTGGCGAGTTCGCCGCGCCAGGCGCGGCCGGCAAGAATCGTCGACCACAGCGCCTGATAGGTCGCGCTCGCCGTCTGACCCGCGCTCAGCAGGCGCGGGTGAGCGCCGAGCAGCTCCGCCCTGCTGTAGCCATAGGTCGCGCAAGCTGCGGGATTGACGTATTCGATGACGCCGTCGAGGTCAGTGATGAGCACCGCGGCCGCCGACTGCTCGACCGCTCGTGACAGCTTGCGCAGTTGGGCTTCGCCGCGGCGGGCGGCGCCGATGTCGATGCAGGCCAGCACGACGCTGTGCGCCTTCTCGCCGGCGTCGCCCGAGCGCGGCTCGCTGGGGGTGGGCGAGAGCGCCTTCGCGGCGGCGATCGGCACCGCGCTGACCGACAGCCATTGGGTCCCGGCCGGCGTGTCGACCATCATCTCGACATCGAAGACGGCGACACCGGTCGCCAGCGCTTGCCTGGCCGGGTTCTCGTCGCCCGGCATGAGGCTGCCGTCCGGCCGCCTCAGGCGCGCCGAGAAAGCCTCTCCGTCGGCCGACAGCGGCTCACCGCGACCGATGCCCAGCAAGCGCTCGGCGGTGGCATTACAGTCGACGATGCTGCCCTGTGGATCGAGGACCACGATCCCGACCGGAACGACGTCGAAGATTGCCTGCAGGCGCGCCTCGCTGGCGAGCAGCGCCGCCGCCGCCTGCCAGCGCTCGGTCACGTCCTGGTTGATGCCGAGCACACGCACGCACGAGCCGTCGGCTGCGTAAAAGGGTTGCGCCAGGGCGCTGATCATCCGCGTCTGCCCATCGTCGCGGCGAATGCGAAAATCGATGCGGATCTCCTGGCGATCGCCGAGCGCCGCCTGCAGCGCGGCTTCGGCGGCCGGCAGGTCGTTGGCGACCACCCGGCTGCGCCAATCTTCATAGGTCGTCACCGGCGTCGCCGGGTCGACACCATACAGGGCGTGGTTAGCCGCGTCCCAGTGCAGCCGGCGACTGAGCGGATCGTACTCCCAGACGCCGAGACCGGCCGCGTCGGCCGCCAGCCGCAGGCGTTCGGTGATCGCCCGCTGCTCGGCACTGTAGCGCGCGCGCACCGCGTCGATGCGCCGCTGCCGGCGCTGCACGGCAGACAGCGCGCTCACCGTAACCAGCAGCGTCACCAGAAACAAGCCGCCGTGCCAGGCCACCAGCCGAGACCACTCGTGCCCGCCGTGGCCGCCGGGGCGGGCGACGGCGACCAGCAATCCCGGTTCGACGGCCGGCACGCTGCGCAACACGATCGTCATTGCTTCGCCGGCGATGTCGATGGCGTCGTGCAGCGAGTCCGGCTGGCCGCTGTCGCCCTGGCGGGCGAACCCCGACGCGGCCTGGGCCAGCGCCTCGCTCGCCGGGATTTCCGGCAGCCACAGGAGGGGCTTGCCGGCAGCGTCGACGAGCGACACCCAGACGTCCGGTTCGTAGCGCGCCGACGCCATCAGGAGGCGTAACTGATCGGCGTCGAGCACCGCCCAGACGGCCCCGGCGAAGTCGCCGCGCTCGTCGATGATCGCCCTGGCGACCGCCAGGGTGGCGAGGGCTGGCTCACCGATGGCCGCCGAATCGAGCACCAGGGGTCTCGCGTCGCCCTGCTGCCTCGACCTGGTAAAGAACTCGCGCCGACTGAAATCGCGGCCGACCAGATCAAACCGACTGGCTGCCAGCACCCGTCCGTCGCGATCGAGGATGAGCAGGGCAGAGATGCCGTCGAGCATGCCGGTCAGCGCCTCCAGGTGCAGCGCCGGCTCATCCGGCCTGCCGCGCCAGTACACCGGGTCGCGGGCGATCGTGATGAGGACGCGCTCGGCGGCGAGCAGGCGCTGTCCGACGAGTTCGCCGAGCCCGCGCGCCGCGACCTGCAGGTGATTGTTCTGGTCGCGCTCGATGCGCTGCCCCTGCTCCAGCAGCGACCAGCCGGTGGAAGCGCCGAGCAGCAGCAGGGCGGCGGTCAGCAGCAGCCACTCGAAGCGGTAACGACGCGGTCGATAAACCTGCGCCGCGGCCATCAGGAAAGGCGCTTCGGTGGCACGGGCGATCGCCGGCTGGGGGAGGCGGGAGTCGAGCGGAAACTCGGGCTGAAATTCGGGCTGAAATTCGGGCGTTGATTCATCGACAGGTTCCTGAGCGGGAATCGGTGGCGGCGTCGCCGGCGCGACGGCAACGGCCATCCGGATCCTCGCAGCCGTGATTTTGCCTGCATTCTCCGTATTTATACTGATCACCGTTAAAATAAGCTTTCTGCGTCACCGGCTTCTGCCGGACCCGTTTTGAGGAAGGACATGGCCTTAGCCAGCAATCAGATTGTCTGCATCGTCGATGACGACCTCCAGGTCCGCCGCTTCCTGATCGAAGTGCTGGCCAGCATCGGTCTCGTGGCCGAAGAGTATTCCTCGGGTGAAGATTTCATGCGTCGCTGGCGGGCCGGCGGCACCGGCTGCGTCCTGCTCGACATCCGCATGCCACGCATCACCGGACCCGAGGTCCATGACTGGCTGCGGCAGCGCAACCCGGAGGTGCCGGTGATCTTTCTCTCCGGCTACGCCGACGTGCCGACGGCGGTGCGCGCCATGCGCCAGGGCGCTTTCGACTTTCTCGAAAAGCCGTTCAACGTCCAGCAACTGATCGAGCGGGTCAATGCGGCCGTTCGCCTGGCCGACCAACGATGCGCGGCGAGCGCCACCCCCGCCGCAGCTGACGACGGCTGGCGGCAGGCGCTGACCCCGCGCGAGCAGGAGATCCTGGTGGCGATCGTCGCCGGCAAGCGCAACAAGGTGATTGGCGCCGAACTCGGGATCAGCGAACGGACGGTCGAGAGTCATCGCGCACACATCATGGACAAGGCCGGCGCGAGCAGCGTCGTCGAACTGGTCGGCAGGGTCATCGCGACCCGTTGACGCCGCCCTCGGGGAGAATCCCGGCCGCTTTCGCCGGCCGCGCCACCCCCTCCTTCTCGGTACTTCCACTGACTGCCCCGTGTATTGCCGGATAGCGGCACCTGTTCGACCTCGTTAGGCTTCGGGGTATCGGATTTTCATCCGGGCAGTTGCCGCGCCATCCGGGCGCCGCGCGTGCCGCACAGGAGAAGCCTCAGCATGGCGAAAACGATCTTCCTCGTCGATGATTCGGCAACCATTTTGTTGAGCGTCTCGAGCATCCTCGCCAAGGCCGGCTTCGCCGTCGAAAAAGCCGCCAACGCCGATGAAGCGCTGAAGAAATTCAACGCCGGCGTCAAGGTCGATCTCCTGATCACCGACCTCAACATGCCGGGCATGAACGGCATCGAACTGATCCGCAAAGTGCGCACGCTCGCCGCTTACCGTTTCCTGCCCATCCTCTTCCTGACCACCGAATCGCAGCAGAGCCGCAAGCTCGAAGCCAAAGCCGCCGGTGCCTCGGGCTGGATCGTCAAGCCGGCCACTGCCGACGAGCTGCTCAACACGATCAAGCTGGTCATCCGCTAGGACGATGCCATGGCCCAGCCCGCGAGTCCCGCGTACCGGCAATATCTGCGGCGCAGCCTGCTCACCGGCATCGCCGCAGCGCTGGTGCTGATGATCACCGTCTTCCTGGCGCACGACGCCTTCGACGCCCTGCTGACCCGCACGCTGGGTATCAGCGAACGCAGCGCAGACACCCTGCTGACCCTCGCCGGTCTGCTCGTCTTCATCGCCATCCAGCAGCTCGTCTCCCGCCTCCTCTACCGGGACATGCACATGGGGATCGACGCCGGTCTCCAGGATGTCCGCCAGCGCTGCCCGTCGAACAAGCTCTGCCAGCGGGTGGCGATGCCCGAACTGCGGGACATCCCGCGCTTCAACAAGGTCCTCGCCGGTCAGCTGCACAGCGTCGTCGAACAGACCGAACAGGCCGCTTACGATGTCACCGCCCGCCTGCAGACGATCGACGAAGTGGTCACCGAGCTCAACACCTTCGTCGCCGGCGCCGCCGCCGAATCGGCAGCGATGGCCCGTGACTCGGAACAGACGATCGGCGGCAATCGTCAGCTGATCGCCAGGCTCGAAAGTTTCATCAGTCAGCGCAGCGAGCAGGCGGCAGAGGACGAAGCGCGCGGTGCGCAGGCGGTCAAGGAAGCGCGATCGCTGCAGGCGCTGGTCGACCTGATCCGGCATATCGCCGGCCAGACCAACCTGCTCGCCCTCAACGCCGCCATCGAGGCGGCCCGCGCTGGCGAGGCCGGACGCGGTTTCGCCGTCGTCGCCGACGAAGTGCGCAAGCTGTCGCACGAGACCGAGGCCGCGGTCAGGAAGATCAACGACGGCATCATCGCCGTCGCCAATATCATCGAAGGCCAGTTCAAGGACAAAGTCGCGCACTCGCACATCAGTGAGGAGCGTGACAGCCTCGAATGCTTCGCGCAACAGCTCGCCGCCCTGGGCGCGAGCCATGAGAGCCTGACCGCCCGCGAGCGGCTGATTCTCGACACGATCAGCGAGAGCAGCGGCAAGCTCGGCACGATGTTCATGGATACGCTGGCCAGCGTGCAGTTCCAGGACGTCACCCGGCAGCAGATCGAACACGTGATCAGCGGCCTCGAGCGGCTCGACAGCCACGCCGAATCGCTCGCCGGCGTCCTCGAGCGCGCCGTCGATGTCCGCCGGGAAGACGCGGTCGAGCCGCTCGCCAGCCAGATCGACCAGGTGTTCTCGAACTACGTCATGAACCAGCAGCGCGACGCTCACACGCAGGCGCTCGATGCGATGCGCGGCAAGCCGCGGCCGGCCGCCACCGGCAGGAACGGCACGGCGGCACCGGCGACCGTCCGCAAACCGTCGTCCAACGTCGAACTCTTCTGACCCACTGATCAGCAGGTCCTGCCATGAACGCTCCGACAGCCACCCGCCTCGCGATATTCGAGGAGATGACGATCTACCAGGCGCAGGCGCAGAAGGCGCAGTTGCTGGCCGCGCTGGCAACCGCCGAAGCGCTCGAACTCGACCTCTCGGCGGTCAGCCAGATGGACACCGCCGGCCTGCAGCTCCTGCTGCTGCTCAAGCGTGAAGCGCTGCAGCAGGGCAAGCCGCTGAGCATCGTCGGCCACAGTCCGAGCGTCCAGGGAATCTTCGACTTCTGCCATCTGGTCGGCCATTTCGGCGATCCGATGCTCATTTCGGCGCAAGCCTGAAACCTTTCGCCTGCATCCTCCTTAGGACCCCCGATGGATGAACTGACCAGTACCTTCGTGAACGAAAGCCGGGACCAGCTGACGGCCATGGAAGACGGTCTGCTGCGGCTCGAACAGAACCCTCACGACGCCGACAACCTGGGCGCCATCTTTCGCGCCGCGCACACCATCAAGGGCGGTTCGGGGGTTGTCGAGTGTCACTTCATCGAAGCCTTCACGCACAAGGTCGAGAACGTCCTCGACAAGCTGCGCAACGGCGAGATCCCGGTGAGCGGCGAACTATCGACGGTGATGCTCGAATGCTGCGATCACCTGGGCGCGCTGCTCGGCGTCCTCGCCGCCGGTCTGCCGCAGCCCGACGCTGCGCTGCAGGCGCGCGGCGACGCGCTGCTGGCAAGGCTGACCGAGCAGTTCCTCGGCGGCCAGACGGGTGTTCATCGTCCGGACGGCGAGCTGCCGGTCGAGCACCGCAGCGAACTCGACGAACTCGAGGTTTCGGGCGGCGGCGTCGTCAATACCGACGCCTGGCACCTCTCGCTGCGCTTCGGTGCCGGCGTCCTGAAAAACGGCATGGACCCGCTCTCCTTCCTCAACTATCTCGCCTCGCTCGGCGAGATCATCGCCCTCGTGACGCTCGCCGATACCATGCCGCCGGCTGCCGAGATGGACCCCGAATGCTGTTATCTCGGCTTCGAGATCGACTTCCAGACGCGCGCCAGCAAGAATCAGATCGAGCAGGTCTTCGAATTCGTCCGCGACGAGTGCCTGCTCTTCATCCTGCCACCGCACTCGAAGATCAGTGAATACATCAAGCTGATCAACGAGCTGCCCGAAGACCCGATGCGCCTGGGCGAGATCCTCGTGCGCTCCGGCGCGCTGACCCAGGCCGAGCTCGCTGCGGGTCTCGCCGAGCAGAGCCGCAGCGCCCGGAGTGAGCGCGACGGCGCACCCGTGCAGCAGACGCCGATCGGCGACATCCTGGTCGAACACAAGGTGGTGCACCAGGAACTGGTCGAGGCGGCGGTCAACCGCCAGGCCGCGGTCAGCGACAAGAAAGCGCTCGACGCGCGCATGATCCGCGTCCAGGCCGACAAGCTCGACCAGTTGATCGACCTCGTCGGTGAGATGGTCATCGCCGGCGCCGGCGCCAACCTGCTGGCCCACCGCAGCGGTCAGTCCGACCTGATGGAATCGACCTCGGTACTCCTGCGGCTGGTCGAGGACATCCGCGACTCGGCGCTGCAGCTGCGCATGGTGCAGATCGGCGAAACCTTCAACCGCTTCAACCGGGTGGTTCGCGACAGCTCGCGCGAGATGGGCAAGGCGATCGAGCTCGTGATCACCGGCGCCGAAACCGAGCTCGACAAATCGGTCGTCGAAAAGCTCGGCGACCCGCTGATGCATCTCGTGCGCAACGCCATCGACCACGGGATCGAGAGCGCCGCCCTGCGCGCCGCGCGCGGCAAGCCCGAGAACGGCACCGTGCAGCTCAACGCCTACCACGACTCGGGCAACATCATCATCGAAGTGATCGACGACGGCGGTGGCCTGCCGCGCGAAAAGATCCGCCAGAAGGCGATCGACAAGGGGCTGATCGACGCGGCAGCGACGCTTTCCGAGCATGAAGTGATCAACCTGATCTTCGAGGCCGGTTTCTCGACCGCCGACCGGGTGACCAACATCTCGGGCCGCGGCGTCGGCATGGACGTCGTCCGGCGCAACATCCAGAGCCTGCGCGGCAGCGTCGAAGTCGCCACCGTCGACGGCGAAGGATCGACCTTCACCATCCGCCTGCCGCTGACCCTGGCGATCATCGACGGTTTCCTGACCGGGGTCGGCAAGGCGTCGTACGTCGTGCCGCTCGACTCGGTGGTCGAATGCATCGAACTTGCCGACGTTCCGGAAAACCGCAACTACCTCAACCTGCGCGGCGAGGTGCTGCCCTTCGTCCGCCTGCGCGAACTCTTCGGCATCCATGGTGCCGTCCCCAGCCGCCAGAACGTGGTCATTGTCCAGTACGCCGGCGAAAAAGCCGGTCTGGTGGTCGACGCCCTGCTCGGCGAATTCCAGACGGTGATCAAGCCGCTCGGCGTGCTCTTCAAGAACATCCGCGGCATCGGCGGTTCGACCATTCTCGGCACCGGCGACGTCGCCCTGATCCTTGACGTTCCGGCGCTGGTCAGCCGCGCCGGCGCGGCCGAGAGCGATCGGCTGACGCACGCGGCGCCGGCGATGACCGGCTGATCCGGAAAGTGCGCCATGCCCACTCTTCGCTTCCCCGCGCAGTGCCGCAAGTCCCCCGGCCAGCGGCCGCGACCGCCTTAGTGCGGCCCAGCTCGCCACAGCACGTGACTGCCAAAAAAAACTCTTCGCACTCCTACTGCCGGAACAACAAGAAAGTTTCCCCATGCTTTCCAACCTCAAGATCGGTATCCGCCTCAGCATCGGCTTCGCCCTCACCCTCTGCCTGCTGATTGCCGTCGCGCTGATCGGCATTTCCCGCGTCGGTGACCTGCAGCACGAAATCTCCGACCTCGTCAATGACAAGAACCTCAAGGTCAAGCTCGCCAACGATGTCATCGACAACGTCCAGGGGGTCGGCCGCTTTCACCGCAACATGCTGATCGGCAAGAGCGACGAAACGACCAGCGTTGAAATGGCCAAGATCGTCGAAGCGCGCGCCACCGTCAGCAAGGCCTTCGATGCGCTCGAGAAGCTCAGCTACGGCGACCAGGGCAAGGCGGCCATCGACGCCGCCAAGGAAGCGCGCAGGATTTTTGTCGCCGCCTCGCTCAAGCTCGAAGAGCAGGCCAAGGGCCGGCAATGGGACGAAGCAGTGAAGCACTTCAACAGCGACTACCGGCCGGCCTTCAACGCCTTCATGAAGACAGTGGATCACTTCATCACCTACCAGACCGAGCTGGCCGAAAAATCCGGCAAGGAGGCCGAAGCGCTGGCGGCATCGAGCCGCACGCTGATCATCGGCCTCGCCGCCGCTGCCGTGCTGATCGGCCTGCTGCTCGCCTATCTGATCACCCGCTCGATCACCGGCCCGACCGGCAAGCTGGTCGCCGCGACGACCCGGATGGCCGACGGCGATTTCGACTTCAAGATCGACATCGACAGCCAGGATGAAGTCGGTCAACTGGCGAAAGGGGTACAGGCGACCCAGGCCTCCGTGCAGCGCATGATCGCCGACGCCGACCTGTTGAGCAAAGCGGCGGTGGACGGCCGGCTTGCCACGCGCGCCGACGCGACGAAGCATCAGGGAGACTTCCGCAAGGTCGTCGAGGGGGTCAATGAGACGCTGGATGCGGTCATCGGTCCGCTCAACGTCACCGCGAGCTACGTCGACCAGATCGCCAGGGGAATCATCCCGCCGGTGATCAGCGACTCCTACAACGGCGACTTCAACACCATCAAGACCAACCTCAACGCGGTGGTGAAGATGATGAGCGAGCTGCTCGCGCAGACCGACCTCATCATCCGCGCGGCGGCCGATGGCGAGCTCGACAAGCGCGCCAACGCGAGCCTCTTCGTCGGCGGCTGGAACCAGCTGGTGAGCGGCGTGAACGACACCATCAGCAACATCGTCAATCCGCTCAACGTCACCGCTGCTTACGTCGACCGGATTTCCCGCGGCGACATCCCGCCGAAGATCACCGACGCCTACCGTGGCGACTACAACATCATCAAGAACAACCTCAACGCCTGCGTCGAGGCGGTCAATGCCCTGGTCGCCGACGCCACGATGCTCTCGGCTGCGGCGGTTGCCGGCAAGCTCGAAACCCGCGCCGACCCGGCCCGCCACCAGGGCGATTTCCGCAAGATCGTCGCCGGTGTGAACGAGACGCTCGACAACGTCGTCGAACCGATCAACGAAGTGCGCCGGATCATGGGCGCGATGGCCGGCGGCGATCTCACGCAGACCATCAGCACGACCTACCGCGGCGATTTCGACGAGCTGAAGAACGCCATCAACCAGACCGTCGGCAAGCTCGTCGAGACGATCGGCGAAGTCCGCACCGCCGCCGACAACCTCTCGAACGCCTCGGGACAGATTTCGGCCACTGCCCAGTCGCTCTCGCAGTCCTCCAGCGAGCAGGCGGCGTCGGTCGAGGAAACGACCTCGAGCATGGAGCAGATGAGCGCCTCGATCATGCAGAACACCGAGAACGCCAAGGTCACCGACGGCATGGCTTCGGGCGCCGCGCGCCAGGCGGTCGAGGGCGGTGACGCGGTCGGCCGGACGGTCGAAGCGATGAAGTCGATCGCCGAAAAGATCGGCATCATCGACGACATCGCCTACCAGACCAACCTGCTCGCCCTGAACGCCGCGATCGAGGCGGCGCGCGCCGGCGAACACGGCAAGGGCTTCGCCGTCGTCGCCGCCGAAGTGAGAAAGCTCGCCGAGCGCTCGCAGGTCGCCGCGCAGGAGATCGGCAACGTCGCCAAGGATTCGGTGAAGCTCGCCGAACGCGCCGGCGTCCTGCTGACCGAGATGGTGCCGTCGATCAAGAAGACCTCCGAACTGGTGCAGGACATCACCGCCGCCTCGCGCGAGCAGAGTTCGGGCGTCGGCCAGATCAACGGCGCCATGGGCCAGCTCAACCAGGCGACGCAGCAGAACGCGTCGGCGTCCGAGGAACTCGCGGCGACAGCGGAAGAAATGGGCAGCCAGGCGGCGCAGCTGCAGGAGCTGATGACCTTCTTCGAGCTCGCCGACAGCGGCCGGCTGACGGCGAAGAAGGTGGCCGCCGCCCGCCGGCCGGCCGCCAGCGCAGCGGCGCCGCGTGTCAGAACCGCATCCCGCTCGGCGCCGGCGGCAGCGGCGCAGGACTTCGAGCGTTTCTGAGAGGCAGGCCACCATGACCCAGATCGCGCACACCCGTTCTGCCGGCGGCGCCGCCAATGCGCTCGCACGGCAGACGGCCGCCGCGCTGCAGGCGCAGCAGGCGGCGGCCGAAGGGCCGCAGCAGTACCTCACCTTCCTGCTCGGCGGCGAGATGTTCGCCGTCGGCATCCTCAACGTCAAGGAGATCATCGAGTACGGCAATCTCACCGAGATCCCGATGATGCCGCCGTTCATCCGCGGCGTCATCAACCTGCGCGGCAGCGTCGTGCCGGTGATCGACCTCTCGACCCGCTTCGGCCACGCCCAGAGCGAGGTCGGCAAGCGCAGCTGCATCGTCATCGTCGAGGTCAGCGAGGACGACTGCCGCCACGACATCGGGATCATGGTCGACGCGGTCTCCGAGGTGCTCGAAATCCCGGCCAGCGAGATCGAACCGCCACCCTCCTTCGGCGCCCGCATCCGCGCCGACTTCATCCAGGGAATGGGCAAGGTGGCGGGCAAGTTCGTCATCCTGCTCAACATCTCCCGGGTGCTCTCGGTCGACGAGATCGCCATGCTGACCAGCGTTGCCGGTGAGGGTCAGGGCCCGGCTCCGGCGTCGGCGGTCTAGCGCAAACCGATGGCCGGTGAAGCCGGACAACTGGAGGAATCGATGAGTTTCTTCAAGCTCGCTGACGAGCGCGCGAAAGGTCGGCCATGACTCCGCTCGCGATCGGCATCGATCGGCTCGAGCGCCAGCTGCTCGGGGGGCTCGAGCAGGGCTCACCGTGGCTGACCATTCTCGACCAGGCGGGGCTCGCGACCGCCGTCGTCGACGCCGAATTCCGCTTTCTGCGGGTCAATCCGCAGTACGCCCGGGCGACCGGCAGGACACCGGACTTCTTTCCCGGACGGCACTATTTCGAAGTCTTTCCGCAGGCGGCCATCGAGGCGATCTTTCGCCAGGTGCGCAGCTCAGGCTTCGCGCACACGCACACCGCACGACCTTTTCTCAGCCGGTCAAACCCGATCCCCGACGCCGGCCACTGGAACTGGTCGCTGACCCCCTTCGTCGACAGCAACGACGGCAAACACGCACGGCGCGGCAAGACGCGCTACCTGGTGCTGACGATGCAGGAGGTGAGCGCGCCGACCAATGACGAAATCCAGTCCCGTCGCGCTGCAGCCGAGCGGTGCACGCTGCTCGACCCACTGCCGGAGGAGTTGCCTGCGGACACGCTGCGCGAACAGAAGCTCGCGGCCAGTGAACAGCGCTTTCGCAGCCTGTTCAATTCGCTGAGCTCGGGTTTTTCGCTGCACGAGATCATTCTCGACGCGAACGGCAAGCCCTGCGACTACCGCTTCATCGACCTCAATCCCGCGTTCGAGGCGATCACCGGCCTGCGCCGGGAAGATATCGTCGGCCGCTGCGCGCAGGAGGTCCTGCCGCAGATCGAGTCACGCTGGATCGAGCGCTTCGGCGCCGTTGCCCTGACCGGCGACTGTCAGGCATTCGACGATTTCAGCAGCGACCTCGACCGCCGTTACCGGGTCACCGCTTACCGCCCGGCCATCGGCCAGTTCGCGCTGATCATCGACGACATCACTGCCCTGCACCGGGGCGAGGAATCTTTCGCCCCGCGGGCCTCGCGCCTTGACGGCAAAGCCCTGACGGCGCAGGCGATCGAGCGCATGCTGCAGGCCTCGCATCTGCGCGCAGCGATCGAAGATGGCGATCTGCACCTGGATTACCAGCCACTGGTCGCCGGCAGCGGCGAGGTGATCGGCGCGGAAGCGCTGTTGCGCTGGCGGGATCCGGAACGCTTCCTTGGCGTTGCCGAAGACCGCGGGCTGATGGTGCCGCTGGCCGCCTGGCTGCTCGCCAGCGCCTGTCGGCAGATGAAAACCTGGCTCGATGCCGGGCGGGCGCTGCGCACCGTCGCGGTCAAGCTTTCGCCGCAACAGTTCTTCCTCCAGGACCTGCCCGAACTGATCGGGCAGACGCTCGCCGCAACCGGTCTCGAGGCGCATTTCCTCGAACTTGACATCAGCGCGCGGACGCTGGCCGGGCATGACGACCAGCTCGCCGCGACCCTGGGCCGGCTGCGGCAGCTCGGTGTCAGGCTGGCGAGCGACGATTTCGGAAGCGCTTCGGCATCGCCGACCGATCTGTGCCGCTTGCCGATCGACACGCTGAAGATCGACCGCAGCTTCATCCGCGACATCGCCACTGACACCAGCGACGCCCACATCGCCGCCGCGATCATCGCCATGGCCCGCTCGCTGAAGCTCTCGGTGATCGCCACCGGGGTCGACAGCGCAGCCCAGTTCGCGCTGCTCGAACAGCATGGCTGCGACTATTACCAGGGACCCCTCTTCGGCCGCCCGCTGCCGGCCGAGCAGTTTCCCGAACATTGTCCGGTACCCTGGCGATGAGCAACCCGCGCGATCTCGAACGGCTGGCCCGCAACGTGAACCCCGGCGGCTGGGCAGTCGAAAGCGAGCGGCCGATCGCCACCCTGCTCGGCTCCTGCGTCGCCGTCTGCCTGTGGGATCCGCAGCTGCGGATCGGTGGCCTCAACCATTTCATGTTGCCGAGGTTCGAGAAATCGGCCAACAAGGACCTCGACATGCTGCTCTGCGGCAATTTCTGCATGGAAGCCCTGCTCAACGGCATGCTCGCCCGCGGCGCGCAGAAAAGGCGCCTGCAGGCCAAAGCATTCGGCGGCGGCAACGTGGTTTCCTCGCTGGTCGGCATCAGCATCGGTCAGCGCAACGCCGATTTCGCGCGCGAGTGGCTGACGCGCGAGGCGGTGACCCTGCTCGCCTGCGACCTCCTCGGGCCGTGGTCGCGCAAGGTCATCTTCGACCCTTTCACCGGCGCGGCCTTCTGCAAGCGGGGCCAGACCAACCAGAGCATCGCCGAGGCCGAGAGCGCCTATGCGAGAACCCTGATCGTCGCGCCCAAGAAGGCCGACATCGAACTTTTCTAACCCGTATCGCCGAGGTCAGCCGCACTGATGAAAACCCCCTTTCTCTCGCCCTGCGCCGCAGGCGCAACCCGGCGCCCGCTGCCCGCTGCCGAACGCAAGCGCGGCCGCTTGCGAAACCGCTGCTGAAGACCGGCCATGGATCAATCCGCTTCCCACATCACCGATCAGGAGTTCGCGCTCTTCCAGCGGCTGATCCACAAGCTCGCCGGGATCAGCCTGTCGGACGCCAAACGCGTGCTGCTCGTCGGCCGGCTCGGCCGCCGCCTGACGCATTACCGCTTCGACACCTACAGCCAGTACTACCGGCTGCTCACTTCCGGCGCTCATCCTCAGGAAGTCCAGCAGATGGTCGATCTGCTGACGACCAATGAGACCTACTTCTTCCGCGAGCCGCAGCACTTCGATTTCCTGCGCGACCTGCTGCTCGGCGAGCGGCGTGGCGGTGCACCTTTCCGCATCTGGAGCGGCGCGAGTTCAAGCGGTGAGGAAGCCTACTCGATGGCGATGGTGCTCGCCGAGCATCGCGCCGACGCGCCCTGGGAGGTCTTCGGCTCGGACATCAGCCTGACCGTCCTCGCCAGAGCCCGCGCCGGGATCTATCCGCAGGAGCGAATCTCCGGCATTCCCCCGGCCTGGCTGCGCAAATACTGCCTGAAGGGCGTCCGTTCGCACGAAGGCAAGCTCCTGATCGATGACACGCTCAAGCAACGCGTCAGCTTTGCGCAGGTCAACCTGACCCAGCCGATCAAAGGCGTCGGCCAGTTCGACGTGATTTTCCTGCGCAACGTGATGATCTATTTCGATAGCGACACCAAACGGAAGGTGATCGATAACATGCTGCCAAGCCTGAAGCCCGGCGGCTACTTCGTCGTCGGCCACTCGGAATCGCTGAACGGCATCAGCAGCCGGCTGAAGACCGTCAAGCCGACGATCTATCAGGAATCCCGGTGAACCCGCCCGCGCTGCACGACCTCGAATGGACCCCTGCGCTGGCCACCGGTCACGCCGGCATCGACGACGATCATCGCGCCATGGTCGGCCTGCTCAATCGCCTGCAGGCAGCCGGCCGGCGCTCGGCCGAAGGCGAGATCAGGGCCGCGCTGGCCGGCCTCGAAGCCTTTACCCGGGACCATTTCGCGCGCCAGGAACAATTGATGCGCGAGATCGATGACGAACTCGCCGCCCGCCATCAGCGGGAACATGTGTCTTTGTTCGACGAGATCTGCGCCCAGGTGGACGACATGAACGAAGGCCTGCTGAGCGCCGCGGCGATTGCCGACTTCATCCGGCGCTGGTGGCTCGACCATGTCGAGACCGAGGATCGCCGGCTGAGCGCGGCACTCGCGCGTCGGGCGGCACAGAGGGGAAACGTCGACCCATGACCATGACCCTGGGCAACCAACTGCGCGACCTGCCCGCAGCGCAGAAGATCCAGTCGGCATGGTCCACGGCGCTGCGCGGCCGTGGCTTTGCTGTCCTCCTCCCAGAAAATCTGGCTAAACCGGTCGCAATCGACCGACTACTCGAGGTGCTCGAAAAATGGCTATGACCCTGAAACAGAACTCCATCCAACAGACCGAGGCCATCGAGGTCGATCTGCTGCTGCTCGTCCTGCGCGAGCGCTACGGTTACGACTTCAGCGGCTACGGGCGTGCCTCCCTGATCTGCCGCATGCAGCAGCTGGCCGAGGATTTCTCGGTGCCCCGTCTGGTCGACCTGCTGCCCACCCTGCTACACGACGAAGAGACCGCGCGCGAGGTGATCAACCATCTGTCGGTGCCGGTCTCCGACTTCTTCCGTGATCCGCCGGTGTGGAAATACCTGCGCGAAAAGGTGATCCCGGAGCTTGCGAGCTTCCCCCGCATCAACATCTGGCAGGTCGGCTGCGGCTGCGGCGAGGAGAGCTATTCGCTCGCCATCCTGCTGCACGAATGCGGTCTCGCACACAAGACGCGGATGATCACCACCGACATCAGCAGCGAGCTGCTGGCCAGGGCGCGGCGCGGCAGCTGGCCGATCGAGCAGTTCGGGCAGTGGCGCGCCAACTACCTCGCCGCCGGCGGCAGCGCCTGCTTCGAGGACTATTTCGTCACCGAGAACGACGATGATCAGCCCGGCGGCGAGCGCATTACCGTGAAGAGCGACAGCCTGCAATCGATCGAATTCGCCGAGCACAACCTCGTCACCGACGACGCTTTCCTCGAAACGCAGCTTTTGCTCTGCCGCAACGTGCTCATCTACTTCGGCGAGGCGCTGCAGGCAAGGACCTTTGGCATCTTCGAGCGCAGTCTGCAGCGCGGTGGCTTCCTGGTCCTCGGCAGCAGCGAGTCGATCCCGCACAGTGCCCGCAACTGGACGGCACAGCAGTCCAGGCTGCGTGTCTTCCGCAAGGTGATGTCGAGAGTGCAATGAGCGGCAGGCCGAAAATCCTCGTCGTCGACGACCGGGCCGCCAACCCGCGGGCGTGGCCCGCCGGCAATACGGCCGCGGCCCCTGAACAGCTGCCGACGACTTATCGCGACGCGCGCGTCCTGGTGGTCGACGACCAGGCGCTCAACCGCGAGATCGTCTGCGAGCTGCTGGCGATCGTCGGCATCGTGCCGCAGCTCGCGGAGAACGGCCGCCAGGCGCTCACCCTGCTCGCGGCGGCCGGCGCGCAGGCTTTCGACCTGGTGCTGATGGACATCCAGATGCCGCTCCTCGACGGTCTCGCGGCGACCCGGGCGATCCGCGCGCTGCCGGGTTTTGCGACGCTGCCGATCATCGCCATGACCGCGCACACGATGGTGCACGAAAAGCAGAGCTGCCTCGACCAGGGAATGAACGATCACCTCGGCAAGCCTTTTTCGCTGCCCGCCTTCTTTGCCCTGCTCGCCAGATGGCTGCCGCCGCCCCCCAACCCGGTCGCCGCGCCGAGGTCGCCCGCCGATCAGGACTCCGATTTCGAGGTCGCCCGGCAATGACTCGTCGAGCCGCGGGAAACGGTGTGAAAATCGGTCTGAAAATCGGCGAGAAGATTGCGGCGCGCGTGCTGCTCTTCATCCTCCTCGGCTGCAGCGGGACGATCGCCGTCGGCGAGCCGTCGCCGCCGCCCGGCGCGGCGACGGCGACAGCGGCGGCCAAAGTCGGCCTGCAGCCCCTCGGCTATCCGGCGGCGATGATCGGCGCCCTGCTGCGCCGCGACCGAATCCTCAAGCGCCGGCTGAGCGAACTGGGCGAGCCGCTCGCCACTTTCGCCTTCCCGCGCGGCAGCGACATGATCGGGCGCTTCGCCGATGGCCGCCTCGACGCCGGCCTGCTCGGCGACATGCCGACGATCATCCTCGCGACCCAGGCCCCGGTGGCGATCGCCGGCCTTGCCAAGCTCAGCGCGACGGCGATCGTTGCGCACCAGGACGGCTGGCTGGCGAGCATCAAGGGCAAGCGCCTGGCGTACATTCCCGGTTCGAGCGCGCATTACACCCTGCTGCAGGCACTGGCCAGCGTCGGTCTCTCCGAGCGCGACGTGACGCTGGTCGAGCTGGCGATCGACGACATGCCGGCCGCCCTCGCGCAGCGGCAGATCGACGCTTTCGCCGCCTGGCAACCGGCCCCGGCCATTGCCCTCGCGAGCGACCCGCAAGCGCGGGTGGTTTTCCGCAGCCTCAGCTTCGACTACTTCGTCTTCAGCCGGCGGTTTGTCGAGCGCAGTCCGGAAGCGGCGGACCAGTTGCTCGCAGCGCTCGTGCGCGCGCTCGAATGGCTGCGCATCAGCCGCCGGAACATCGAAACCGCTGCCCATTGGGCGATGGCCGACGGCGCCGCTTTCAGCGGCCGCAGCAGCCGCCTGACGCTGGAGCAGGCGGTCTCGATTGCCCGCCGCGAGCTCATCGAAGTCCCTGCAGCGCCGGCGATCCCGGTTTCGAGCCGGGATCAGCAGGCCTTGCATGACGAGTTCGAATTCCTCCAGAGGCTCGGCAAATTGCCCGCCTCGACGCCCTGGGAACGGGTGGCGGGGGCTTTCGAATACGACGGCCTGCAGCGCATCATGGCGGCGCCGGCGCGCTACCAGTCGTATCACTTCGACTACCGGGATTAGCGCATGCACCGCCCCGGCCAGGAGCATCCCCCCGCTTCAGGATCAGCCAGGAGCAGCATCGTGCTGCGCGTCGCCGGTCTGTTCGGGGCACTGCTGATCCTGGCGATCAACGCCATGCTCGCCATCTGGCTCTACGGGCTGCCGTTCTTCGGCCTCACCGGTGCCACCGGGATCCACCTCGCCGAGGCGAGGCGGGCCCTCGAACTGAGCGCCGACAGCCGTGTCCGGCAGATCGAGAGGGCCTTGCGCGAGCGCCGCGGCGATCTCCGCCTGCTGGCCGAAAACCCCGCCATCGAGCAGGCGCTGGCGACCGCGACGACCGCCGCCGGACAGGCCGCGGCGAACCTGGCCCTGCGTCGCCACCTCAGCTCGCTGGACGCCGCTTACCCGGATATCTACGCCGATCTGAAGCTGCTGACGGTCAGCAGCGGCGCCCTGCTCTCGGTCAGCGACACCGCTTCGCCGGCATCATCGGTTGCTGACGCCGCCCTGCTCGATCGCCTGACGACCGCCGGCATCGTCGAATACATCGAGACCACGCTGAGCCCGGAAGCCGGCCTGCTCATCGCCCGCCAGGTGCTGGCGCGCAACGCTGACGGGACTCCCACCGGCCAGCTGCTCGGCGTGCTGCTGGCCCGGGTGTCGGTCAAATCGATGCTCGGCGAATTCGATCGCGTCGAACTGCGTTCACTGGGGAATTCCGGTTCGGTGGCGCTGTTCGACCAGCAGCAGCGCTTGCTGGCCAGCTTCAGCCTCTCGCCGCCTGCCGGCAACGCCGCGCAGGGATCGCCGCCCTCCCCGCTGGGGATCGAGGGCAGCTTCGTCGAGAGCGGTGCCGACGGACAGGCGGTGCTCGCCACCTACCGCTTCGTGCAGCTCGGTGGCAGCGAGGGATGGCAGCTGGTCTTTCGCCGCGACCGCGACGAAGCCCTGCACGACATTTCGCAACGCGCCTGGCAACTGTTCCTCGTCGGCCTGCTCTTCACCGCTTTCTGCCTGCTCGTCGTCATCCTCACCGCGCGCCATGTGACGCAGCCGATCCGGCGGCTGGCCGAAGTCGCGCAGCGGCTCGCCGGCGGCGACCTGAGCGCTCGCGTCGGCTCGCAGTTGCCGGCCGGGGATCATGAAGTCGCCGCCCTGGCCACCACTTTCGACGCCATGGCCGACCGTTTCCAGAGCTGGCAGACGACCCTGGCGCACGAGGTCGCCGGGCGCACGCGGGAACTGCAGGCGGAAAAGCACACCGCGCAGCGCTACCTCGATGTGGCCGGCGTCATGCTGCTGGTGCTCGACCCCGACGGCCGGATCGCGCTGATCAACCGCAAGGGATGCGAGGTCCTCGGCTGGGGAGAGCGTGAACTGGTTGGCTCCGACTGGTTCAGCGGCTTTATCCCGGCAGCCGAACAGGCAAGCACCCGAGCCTTCTTCGCCCGCCTGATGAGCGCGCAGGCGGTCCTGCCGATGCGTAACGAAAAGACGATCATCAACGCCGCCGGCGAGGAGCGGGTGATCGACTGGCGCAACATCCTCCTCCAGGGCGATGACGGCGCGATTCAGGGCGTTCTCTCTTCGGGCGAGGACATCACCGAGCGCAAGCGCATCGAGCGCCAGTTGACCGAGCAGCAGACGCAGCTCGAGTCGATCGTCGCGCAGCGCACCGCCGATCTGACCGCAGCGCTCGCCGCGGCCGGCGTCGCCGACCGCGCCAAGGACGCTTTCCTGGCCAACGTCAGCCATGAGCTGCGGACACCGCTCAACGCCGTCGTCGGCCTCGCTGAACTCGCCCGCCATCTCGGCACCGACGCGCGCCAGCTCGACTATCTCGACAAGATCGCCAATGCCGGCAAAACCCTCGGCCATCTGATCAACGACCTGCTCGACCTGTCGAAGATCGCCGCCGGTCGCCTGACCTTCGAAACGGTCACTTTCAGCCTGCGCCAGCTGATCCGGCGCAGCAGTTCGGTGATGTCGCACAAAGCGCGGGAGAAAGGGCTGGAACTTCAGCAGACGGTCGACGAGGCGGTGCCCGATGTGCTCGTGGGCGACCCGCTGCGGGTCGAGCAGATCCTGCTCAACCTGCTCAGCAACGCGATCAAATTCACCGCCGCGGGCCGCGTCGACGTGCGCATCAGCCTGCACCAGCTGGCCGCCAGTCGCGCCTGTCTCGATCTTCGGGTCGAAGACACCGGCGTCGGCATCAGCGAGGAAGAGCAGCAGCAGCTCTTCGAACCTTTCTCGCAAGCCGACGCGTCGATGTCGCGCCGCTTTGGCGGCAGCGGCCTGGCCGAAGTTTAACAAGCCTGAAAAAGCATCTTCCTTAATCAACCGCTTGCGGTCTAAAAAAAGCTCGAGTGGCACTACACGCCGGTGATTTGGATTCAGATGATCAGTTTTCTGGTTCCTCCTGGTGCGCAGTTGAGCCCCAGCGCCTGGTAGATCGCCATCAGCTCGGGCTCGGCGACGGTCGCTTTGCGCACATGCAAGGAGCGCCCGTCACGCTGGGTAAAGGTCGCCGTGACCCGGCGCTGTACCGAGAGGATGTCGCGCAGGGTGGCCCAACTGTCGGTTATTCCCGCCGCCTTGAGCTTGACCCGCAGGAACTGGACGCACTGATAGGCGAGCACGGTAATGAAGAGATGCCCGTCGGCGCGCACTTCGTTGGTGTGATAGACGGGCCGCAGGCCAAGCTCGCTCTTCAGGCTGCGAAAAACGCTCTCCAGGTCGGTGAGCATCGTATAGGTGCGCCAGAGGCGTTCTTCATCCCAGGTCAGTTCGTTGGTGCGCAGGCAATAGACGCCGGGATGGGTGGCCATCGTGCCGGCGACCAGCTCCTTCTGCCAGGTGATCGCGCTCACCTTCTTGCCCTCGTCGCTGATGAACTGGACTTGATAGTGTTGGCTGGCGCCGCGGCTCTTCTGTTTGAGTCGGCCCAGACGTTCGAGCAGTTTGTCGTGGCGTTTCTCGCTCTGCGGCTTTTGCAGACCCTCGCTCAGCTCCTGCAATCCCGCTTCAAACCGCTGGCAGGCCTGCGCGAGCATCGCTTCTTCCTTGAGTTGCCGACTCGGTGAGTGGCAATACAGGCAGATTTCCTTGCCGTCCGGGCTGGGTTCCTTCTGCAGATGGAGCGGCTCCTCGCTGGCAGTCTCAATGGTCACCGCGCGGCTCTGGTCGAACTGGCGCTTGCCGCCGCGGCGAACCACCAGATAGCGATAGCCGTGTTCGGCCAGCCAGCTCACATTGGCCTCGGTGGCAATACCGGCGTCCATCACCACCAGCGCGCCCGCCGGAGTGCCGAGCCCGGCCAGCATGGCAGAGAGCGTGCCGGGTTCCGAGACGTTGCCGGCAAAGGTCTGTGAGCGCCTGACGAAGCCACTGCCGTCGAGCACCAGACCAAGCGTCACCAGCGGGCAGTCACTGCGTCTCTCCTTCGAACGCCCCCGCCGGGCCTTGGCATTGCCGCTGGCTTCGCCTTCGAAATAGGTGTTGCTCAGGTCGTACAGCGTGACCGTCTCTGGCAGATCAAAGAGCGTCTGGACAGAGCCAAAGAGCCGCGCTTCGATCGCTTCACGATGCTTCATCAGAACATCCGAGGCACGGTACAAACCCATGTGAGAGATCGACAGGAAGTCGAAGTCGAGCAATTCGCCCAAGGCGCTATGGTGTTGCAGCCAGTTCCAGGTTGCCCGTTCCGACCCCGGCTGGCCCATTCTGCCGATCAGGCTACCGATGATCGAGGCTTGCACGATGCCATTGACGCCCAGATCCTTCAGCGTTTCAAGGAGCCCCAGTTCGCTCAGCGCATGCAGGCCGACCTGCTCCACCCCCACCGAGCGGGGCTGGGTCATCCGCAGCGAGTCCACATCGACTTCCTGGAAGTCTAGCGGCGGGCACGGTTTGCTGGCTGGCCCGGCGTCCCCCTCACTGGGCTGCCCCGCCGCAGACGCCAGGGTTGGCGCCTGCGCCACCAGTTGCGCAAAGTAGCGCTGCGCCGCCCGCTCGATGGCCTCCGGGCAGGGCAAGGGCAGGAGCAGCCCCTGAGGATTGAGCAACTGCTCGATGCGGCTACTCAACAGCGGCCAGTCTTCCTGCTTGATCGGGAAGTGCCGCCCCAGGTTCAGTACCGTGATCTGACGGACCTTGCCCCCGATACGCTGCGTGCGCACCAGTCGATAGGTGAAGTAGCCCTCACCCGTGGCTTTGTTGTTCGTTCTCGTTTGGCGTATAAACATCCACACGAGCGTACAACAAAAACAAGGGGTTTGGCCGCCTCAGCCAAACTATTATGGCACCACAAAACGTTTTGGAAAATCTACCAACAATAAAATCAACCGCCTAGGCGCGCGCTGCCCGGGAAAAGACCGGAATATGCCAGGAAGATGTTAAAGAGGGGCTGGGGCTTGCCATCTGCCGCCGTCTCGCCGCCATGATGGATGGCCAGATCAGCGTCAGCAGCCGCCTCGGGCAGGGCAGCACCTTTGTCGCCCGCGTCTGTCTGCGCGTCGGTGAGCCGGACGACCTGCCGTCGGTCGCCAGCACTGCCGACGTCGCCTTGCCGCTCGCTTACCGCAACGCCCGGGTGCTGGTGGTCGAGGACCAGCCGATCAACCGCGAGATCGTCGAGGCGCTGCTGGCCGAAGTCGGCATCACGCCGGTCCTCGTCGAACACGGCCAGGCCGCCCTCGACCAGCTCTTCAGCGCCGGGCCCGAGGCTTTCGACCTGGTGTTGATGGACATTCAGATGCCGATCATGGACGGGCTGACGGCAACCCGCGCCCTGCGCGCGCGCAGCGAATTCGCCGACCTGCCGATCATCGCCATGACCGCACACACCATGGAGCACGAAAAGGAGATCAGCAGCGCCGCCGGGATGAACGATCACATCGGCAAGCCCTTTGACACACCGGCCTTCTACCGTCTGCTCGCCAAATGGCTGCCCGCCGACCGGCAGCAGTCGGCAGCGCTGCCCATGATTCCCCCGGCGCCGCCCTTGCCGGTGATCCCCGGCCTTGATAGCGCCGCCGGACTGCAGCGCTTTGCCGGCAACAGCAGCCGCTACCGGCACTGGCTGAGTGAATTCGGCAAGGAATCGGCGGGCTTCGTCGCCAGCCTCGACCGGCTGCTTGACGACGGCCAGCGCGCCGAGGCCGGACGCGCGGTGCACGCCTTCAGGGGTCGGGTCGGACTGCTCGGCATGGACGAACTGCACGCGCTGTCGTCGCAACTCGAACAGGCCATCCGCAGCGATGCCGGCTGCCAGGAACTGAGACAGCAACTGGCGCAGGCAATCGTTGCCATGGTGCACGAGCTGCAGACCATGCTGCCGCCGGCGGCAACCTTCAGTGTTGCCGGCGCTCGCCCCGAGGGCGCGCTGCCGGCGACGATCGGCGCGCTGCGCGAGCGGCTGGCGGCGGCCGATGGCGACTGCGCGGCGCTCATCGAAGCCTGCCTGGGCGATCCCCGGAACAGCCCCTGGTCAGCGCTGCTGCAGCAAGCCCTGGCGGCGGTGCAGCGCTTTGACTTCGACGCTGCCGAGCGCCTGCTGCGGCCCGCGGACTGAGCCATGCCAGGCGCTCAAGAACGCCGGCGACCGACGCTGCTGCCGGCGATGCTCGCCCTCCTGGCGGTCGCTCTCGCTTACGCCGCGATGATCGTGCACCGCGACCTGGAGCGGGAAAGACTCGCGCGCAGGACTGCCCTCGCCGATTATGCGGCGCAGTCGCTGTCATTGAGCGACGAGTTCTTTAACCGCCAGGAATCGGTGCTCACCGCAGTCGCCGCCAGCAGCTGCCTCACGATGCGCCAGGCCGAGGCCTGTGACGCGTACTTTTCGCGCCTGCTCGGCAGCTTTCCCGACGCCGAGAATTTCGCTGCCAGCGACCGCGATGGCGTATTCTTTGCGTCCTCGCTGCGCCTGCCGCTGCCGCCGCCAAACGTGCGCGACTTGCCGTTCTTCGAAAAACTCGCGGGTGGACGTTCGGCAATGCTCATGGATCCGCATCTCGGCCCGGTTTCCGGCAAACAGGTGGTCGGCATCGCCATTCCCCTGCGCGACGCAAATGGCGACTTCGACGGGGTGATCGGCGTCAGCGTCGGCTTCGCGCAGCTCGAAAAGCTGTTGCATGACGGCAGCGACGGCAGGCACCACCTCGCCGTGGTCGACGGGCAGCAACGGCTGATCCTCGTCGCCGGCCCGCTCGCCGGCGAGCGCAACCAAGCGGCGACCCTGATCGCGGCGGTCCTCGAGCGCGAAGGGGAAAACCGGGTCTCGCTCGGCGGGCAGGATTTCCTCACCCACACCCGCTTCCTGCGTGCCGGCGAGTGGAAGATCGTCGCCTTCGGCGCAGCCGGTTTCGGCCTGCGCGAGTACCTCGCGACAAATCTGCTGCTGCCCGCCCTGCTCCTGCCGTTGCTGCTGCTGGGTAGCCTCGGGCTGCTCGTCCACCGCCGCGAACGGCGCGCCGTCGCACGGCTGGCAGCCAGCGAGGAGCGCCTGCGAGTGGCCCGCGACGTGCTCGAAAGCGAGGTCGCCGAGCGCACGGCAGAACTCTCCGCCAGTGCGCAGAAACTGCGCGACCAGCAACTGCAGCTCGAAGAGCTGGTGCAGCAGCGGACCACCGAGCTGACCCGGGCGCTCGCAGCCGCCCGCCTCGCCGACCAGGCCAAGAACCAGTTCCTGGCCAACGTCAGCCACGAACTGCGCACGCCGCTGAACGCGGTGATCGGTCTGTCGGGTCTCGCGCGCCGCCTGAGTACCGATCCGCGGCAGCAGGATTACCTCGACAAGGTGAGCAACGCCGCCAAGTCACTGGCCCGGCTGATCAACGATCTGCTCGATCTGAGCAAGATCGTCGCCGGCCGTCTGGAGTTCGCCAACACGCCTTTCAGCCTGCGCGGGATGGCGGCCCGCAGCCGCTCGGTGATCCTGCACAAGGCCATCGAGAAGGGTCTGGAGCTGGTCGAGCGGATCGACGAGGAGGTCCCCGACCTGCTGATCGGCGATCCGCTGCGCATCGAACAGATTCTCCTCAACCTCTTGAGCAACGCGATCAAGTTCACCCCGGCCGGTCGCATCGACCTCCATATCGCGCTCGCCGAACGTCAGGCGACGCGTCTGTGCCTCGCGATCGAGGTCAGCGACACCGGCGTCGGCATCGACGAAGCCACCGTCGCGCAGCTCTTCAGGCCGTTCATCCAGGCCGACGCCAGCGTCACGCGCAAGTACGGCGGCAGCGGCCTCGGACTCGCGATCTGCAAACACCTGGCCGAGCTGATGGCCGGCGACATCAGCGTCAGCAGCTGCCCGGGAGTCGGCAGCACCTTTCGCGTCACGCTCTGGCTGGCACCCGGCGACGCCACGCCGGCCAGCCGCGAGGCCGACCGGCCGGCGCTGCCAGTGGGCTACCAGAACGCGCAGGTGCTGGTGGTCGAGGACCAGCCGCTCAACCGGGAGATCGTCGATGCCCTGCTCAACGCCGTCGGCATCACTCCGGCGGTCGCCGGCAACGGCCGCGAAGCGCTCGATCTGCTGCACGAGGTCGGACCCCGGGCTTTCGACCTGATCCTCATGGACATCCAGATGCCGGTCATGGACGGCCTCAGCGCAAGCCGCGAGTTGCGCGCCCGGGCGGGTTTCGAGAGGCTGCCGATCATCGCCATGACCGCCCACACGATGGCGCACGAGAAGGAGGTCAGCGCGGCCGCCGGGATGAACGACTTCATCGGCAAACCGTTCGACAACCAGGCTTTCTACGAAACGCTGGCAAAGTGGATTCCGCGCCGCAAGCATCAACTGGCGGCAGCGATCACCACCCCTGTGGCAGTTTTGCCGGCGCCCCCAGAGACCGGCCAGTGCGCGCCGCCGGCGGCGATCGACAGCTTCATGGCACCCCCCGCCGGCCCGCCGCCGGCCGCCATCGCGGCCGTCATCGCGCTCCTCGAAAGCGCCGACGGCGGCAGCGCGGGTGCCATCGAGGAGATTCTCGACGAGTTTGACCAGACGGCGTGGGCGCCGCTGCTGCAGGCGGCCCTGGTGCGCGTGCACGGCTTCGATTTTGACGCCGCGCGCCGTTTTTTTCCGCCTAACGAGAGCGCTCGAACGTGCAGCAGCGCCCCCCGGACAAGATGAAAACCATCCTCCTGATCGACGACGACCTGGCCACCCTCGAGGTGATCAACGAATGCCTGCGCCCGCACTTCCGGACCCGTATCGCCACCCGCGGCGGCAAGGGAATGGCGCTGGCGCAGCTCTTGCCCGCGCCCGACCTGGTGCTGCTCGATCTGGAACTGCCTGACGTCAATGGCTACCAGGTCTGCGCGGCACTCAAGGCCGACCCCCGGACCGCCGACATGCCGGTGATCTTTCTTTCCAGCCACGTCGACATCGCCGACATCACGCGCGGCCTCGAACTCGGCGCCGTCGACTACGTCCCCAAACCGGTAGCGCCGCCGATCCTGCTCGCGCGCGTGCGCACCCATCTTCGCCTGCGCGAGGCGCAGCTTCATCTCGCCGACCGCAACCTGCACCTCGAGTCGCTGGTGCTCGACCGGACGCGCGATCTCGAGGCGAAAACCGCCGATCTGCAGCGCAACCAGGAACTGACCATCGTCGCCCTCGGCGCCATCGCCGAAACCCGCGACAACGAAACCGGCAACCATATTCGCCGCACCCGCGGCTACGTCCAGACGCTGGTCGACGCCCTCCTGCAGCAGCCGGCGCAACGGCGGCGACTGCCACTCGACGAATGGGCGCTGATCGGCAAATGCGCCCCCCTGCACGATATCGGCAAGGTCGGCATTCCCGACCAGATCCTGCTCAAACCGGGCCCCCTCGACGCCGCCGAGTTCGAAACCATGAAACAGCATACGACGCTCGGCCGCAACGCGCTGCGCATGGCCGAGCAACGCGTCGATACCCACTCGCCCTTTCTGCGCATCGCGAGCGAAATCGTCTATTCGCATCACGAACGCTGGAACGGCACGGGCTATCCGCTGGGCCTGGCCGGTGAGGCGATCCCGCTGCCTGCACGCCTGATGGCGGTGGCCGACGTGTACGACGCGCTGATCAGCAAGCGCGTCTACAAACCCGCTTTCCCCCACGCGCGGGCGGTGGAGATCATCGTCGAGGGGCGCGGCGAGCATTTCGATCCGCTGCTGGTCGACTGCTTTCTGGTCTGCGCCGGGACCTTCGACGAAATCGCCCGGCAACACAGCGACGAGCTGGGCGACGGGGCAGACCGGTGAACGAGGCGCCGATCCGGGTGCTGGTCATCGACGACTCGGCACTCGTCCGGCAGACGGTCGCCCAGGCGCTCACCCGGCAGCCGGGAATCGAGGTGACGGCGAGCGCCGCCAACCCGGTGCTGGTCGGCGAGCGGATGCAAAAGGCCTGGCCGGATGTCATCCTGCTCGACATCGCCGGGCCACGGATCGATGGTCTCGCCTTTCTGCGCCGGCTGATGGCCGAACGGCCGACCCCGGTGATCATCTGCTCGTCGCTCGCCGAAGCCGGCAACGACACCCTGCTGCAGGCGCTCGCGGCCGGCGCGGTGAGCATCATCGCGAGGCCGCAGTTCGGCCTCAAGGATTTCCTCGACAGCACCGTGCCCGACATCGTCGCGGCCATCCGCGCCGCCGCGAAGACCCGCGTGCGGCAGCCGCTGCGCGGTGCTGCCGGCTCGCTGCCGCCGGCGATGATGGCGCGACTGGTGCGCAACAGCGCCGACGCGATCCTCCCCGCCGGCGCCGGGGCGACGCTGAAGACGGTCGACAAGGTGATCGCCATGGGCACCTCGACCGGCGGCACGCAGGCGCTGGAGACGGTGCTGACGCGCCTGCCGCTGACCGTCGCCGGAATCGTCATCGTCCAGCACATGCCCGAGCAGTTCACGGCGATGTTCGCCGAACGGCTGAACACGCTCTGTGCGATCGAGGTCCGCGAGGGCCGCAACAACGATCGCATCCTGCCCGGACGCGCGCTGATCGCCCCCGGCGGCAAGCACATGCTGTTGAAGCGCCACGCCGGGCAGTACCAGATCGAGGTGGTCGACGGGCCGCTGGTCAACCGCCACCGGCCGTCGGTCGACGTGCTCTTTCGCTCGGTTGCCCGCTTTGCCGGCAGCAACGCGATCGGGGTGATCATGACCGGCATGGGTGACGACGGCGCCCGCGGTCTCAAGGAAGTGCACGACGCCGGCGGCGCGACGATCGCTCAGGATGCGGCTTCCTGCGTCGTTTTCGGGATGCCGAACGAGGCAATCAAGCTCGGCGCCGCCGATCGGGTGCTGCCGCTCAGCCAGATCGCCGCGGCACTGATCGAGGCCCACCGGTGATCTGCCCGGCAGCCACGGGGCGTGCTTTCGAAGCTCCTTCGGAGATCCTCCAGGCCATGACCGCTTTGTCCTTTCCTTCCCCCTGCCCCTCTCCCGCAAGCAGGCGAGGGGAGGTTCGCAAGTCGCTGGCGCGACTTGCACATTAACCAGACGAAGGGGTTGAACCCTCATGGAACGTTACGACATTCTCAAAAGGATCGCCGCCGAGCTCGACCGCGGCGAGTTCACCTTCCCGACCCATGCGCTGGTGGCCCTCAAGTTGCAGCGCGCACTCGCCGACCCGGATTGCCACAGCGAGCAGGCCACCCGCCTGATCAAGGCCGAACCGCTGCTGGCGGCAAAGGTCGTCGCGCTCGCCAATGCGACCGCCTTCAACCCTTCGGGCCGGTCGATCACCGACGTGCGCACGGCGGTCCTGCGGCTGGGCTTTCGCTATCTGCGTTCGCTCACGGCGTCGGTCGTCACCCGGCAACTCGCCGCCCCCCTGTCGACCCGCGACCGCGAACTCGCGGCCCGGCTCTGGGAGCATACGGCGCACGTCGCTGCGCTGGCGCACGTCATCGCCCGCAAGGTGACCCGGCTCGACCCGGAAACGGCGATGTTCGCCGCCATCGTCCATGAAGTCGGCGCTTTCTACCTGATCTCGCGCTCGGCCGAATACCCGGCGCTGTTCGACGAGGACTTCTCGGCCTGGACCGAAACCGGTGAAGCCGAGGTCGGTCGCGCCGTGCTCAAGCTGCTTGCGGTGCCGCAGACGGTGGTCGACGCGATCGAGGTGACCTGGCGAGGCTTTCTCGCGCTACCGCCGACGACGCTCGGCGACACCCTGCTCCTGGCCGACGAGCTGGCGCCGGTCGAAAGCCCGCTGCGCGACCTCGAAGGGGCTTCCCGCCAAGACGCCGCGGTGTCGATCGACATGCTGATCGGCAAGGAGACGCTGCTCGAAATCATGCACGAGTCGGCCGCCGACGTCGTTTCACTGGTCGCCGCGCTGCGCCTGTGAGGCCGATTGCACGCGCGCAGGCGCTGTCCACTGCTCGCCCGCCTGGCCTGCCGAAGCAGCGCGTTCAGGCTTTCAGCAGTTCCTCGCGGTTGCCGAGCCAGCGGCGCAGGTGACGTTCGGCACGTCCGGGATCGTCCCGCAGCAGTTCGTCGGCCAGCGCCTGCGCGAGTTCGACGAGATCGGTGTCGTTATCGAGGTCGGCGTAGCGCAGCAGCGGCGTGCCTGACTGACGGCTGCCGACGAATTCGCCGGGGCCGCGCAGACGGAGATCCTGACGGGCGATCTCGAAACCGTCAGTCTGCTCGAAAATGATCTTCAGTCGTGCCCGGGCGGTGACCGACAGGGGTGACTGGTAGAGCAGCACGCACAGCGAATCGTGCCGGCCGCGGCCGACGCGGCCGCGCAACTGGTGAAGTTGCGACAGGCCGAAGCGCTCGGCATGTTCGATGACCATCAGGCTGGCATTCGGCACGTCGACGCCCACCTCGATGACTGTGGTGGCGACCAGCAGGTCGATCTCGCCGGCCACGAAAGCGGCCATCACCGCCGCTTTCCGGTCGCCGCGCAGGCGGCCGTGCAGCAGGCCGATGCGCAGCCCGGCGAGTTCGGCGCTGAGCGCGGCGTGGGTGTCGAGGGCGGCCTGCAGTTCGAGTGTGGCCGACTCCTCGATCAGGGGACAGACCCAATAGACCTGCCGGCCGCCGGCGACGACGGCGCGCACCGCGGCCACCACTTCGGGCCGCCGCGCGTCGGCAAAGAGCCGCGTCCTGACCGGCGAGCGGCCCGGCGGCATCTGATCGATCACCGAAACGTCGAGGTCGGCGTAATAGCTCATTGCGAGCGTGCGCGGAATCGGCGTCGCCGACATCATCAACTGGTGCGGGTTGGCGCCCTTGCGCCGCAGGTCGAGCCGCTGCACGACGCCGAAGCGATGTTGCTCATCGACGATGACCAGCCCCAGCCGGTGGAAATCGACCTTCTCCTGGATCAGCGCGTGCGTCCCGACGATCAGCTGTGCCGTCGTCGCGGCCTGCTGCCGCCGCGTCTGGCGCAGCTTCCTGCCGAGACTGCCGGCGAGCCACAGGACTTCGACGCCGAGCGCTGCGAACCAGGCGGCGAGCTTCAGGAAATGTTGCTCGGCAAGGATTTCGGTCGGCGCCATGAAGGCCGTCTGATAACCGGCTTCGATCGCCTGACAGGCGGCGAGCGCAGCGACGATCGTCTTGCCGCAGCCGACGTCACCCTGCAGCAGGCGTTGCATCGGGTAGGGCTGTGCGAGATCGGCGGCGATCTCGCTCGCGACACGCTGCTGCGCCGCGGTCAGGGCAAACGGCAGCACCGAGCGCAGCCGATCGGCGAGCGCAGCCGACGCGGCGAGCACCGGCGCTCCCTGGCAACGGCGGGCGAGGTAGGCACGGCGCAGCGAAATCTGCTGCGCCAGCAACTCGTCGAACTTGATCCGCCGCCAGGCGGGATGGCAACGACTCTCGAGCGCTGCCGCAGAGACGGCCGGCGGCGGCGCATGCAGGAGGGATATGGCGCTGGCAAACGGCGGCAGCGAATGGCGGCCGCACCAGTCGGCGTCGAGCAGCTCGGCGAGATCGGCTTTGCCGACGGCGCGCGTGATCAAGCGGCGCATGGTACCCTGGCCGACGCCGGCGGTGGTCGGATAGACCGGCGTCAGCGCCTGCGGCAGTGCCTCGTCGGCGGCGACGATGCGGTAACGCGGATGCACCATCTCGAGGCCGAGAAAGCCCTGCCGGATTTCACCGAAGAGGCGCAGCCGCTGACCGGCCTCGCAGGCGGCGGCGAGCGCGCGCTGCTGGCTGCCGTAGAAGCTCAGGAAGCGCAGATGGAGAATGCAGTCGTCGCCGCCGCCATCGCTCACCCGCAGTACCAGCTGACGATGCGGTGCCGGCTTGAGCGAGAGATCGAGCAGTTGCCCTTCGACCTGCACCGGCACGCCGGCAGGGGCCTGCGCGATCGGCGTCAGCCGGGTCTCGTCCTCGTAGCGCAGCGGCAGATGCAGGAGCAGATCGTCAGGCCGTTCGAGACCGAGCTTGCGCAGCCGGCTGGTGATCGCCGGCGGCGCATCGATCGTCTCGTCAACAGGCATCAGCTGCCGAGGACCATCACCGCGTCAGCCTCGACCAGCGCGCCGCGCGGCAGCGCGGCGACGCCAACCGCCGCCCGGGCCGGGAAGGGTTCGGCGAAATAACAGCCCATGACCTGGTTTACGGTGGCGAAATTCACGAGGTCAGTAAGGAAGACGTTGAGTTTGACGACATCGGCGAGCGATCCTCCGGCGGCCTCGGCGACCGCCTTGAGGTTGTCGAAGACGCGCACGATCTGTGCGTCGATGCCGTCGACCAGCTGCATGCTGGCCGGGTCGAGGCCGATCTGGCCCGAGAGATAGACCGTATCGCCGACCCTGACCGCCTGCGAGTAGGTGCCGATGGCCGCCGGCGCCTGCGCGCTTGAAATGATCGTTCTTGCCATGGTGCTGTCCTCTACAATGTCGCCGGTTGAAAACGCAGATATTAAACCGAGAAAGCCCCATGACCACCCCGCTCATCGCCAATCTCGAGAAACTGCTCGACGGCCCGCGTGACGGCGCCCTGCTGCGTTATTCGCTGGGCAGCGCGTATCACAAGGCGGGCGACTTCGCACGCGCCATCGACCACCTGCGCGAGGCAACCGCCCGCGACGCGAGCTATTCTGCCGCCTGGAAGCTGCTCGGCAAGGCGTTCGCCGACGCCAGCCAGCCGCACGCAGCGCTGGCGGCCTACGAACAGGGAATCGTCGTCGCCGAGACCCGGGGCGACCTGCAGGCGGCCAGGGAAATGACCGTCTTTGCCCGCCGCTTACGCCGCCAACTGGCCAGGGACGAGCCCTGAAGCGCCTACGGTCGACGGTCGCTATCGGGCAGCAGCTCGAGCTCGACGCCGAGCGCCTGGACTTTGCGGCGCGCGGCTTCGGCTTCGGCACGGCTGGCGAACGGGCCGACCTGCAGGCGCGTCTCGAGACGGGCCGGAATGCCTTGCTGGCTGAGTTTCGCCTGCAGTTCTTCGGCACGCCGCCGCTCAGGCAGGGCGCTCGACAGCAGGGAATGCCGCGTTTCGACGACGGTCGCTGACGGCGCTTCGGCGGTCGGCAGCGGTTCGATGGCGGCGCCGCTCGCCTGCGGCGCGGCGACCACCGGCACCACTACCGGCACCACCACTGGCGGCGCGACCAGCGCCGGCGATTCGCTGGCCGGCTCGACCGGCGCTGCGGCGGCTTTGCCGGGACGCGCCCTGGCGACCGGCACCGGTTCGGTAAAGCGGGGGCTGTCGGCCATCTCCTGCTCGGACTGATCGAGGCCATCGAGCACCCGCAGGGCCAGCAGCAGGAGCAGGATCGACAGCCCGGCAACGGCGAGTTGCCAGCGCAGGCGGCGCCTGAGGCTCGCCTGGCGCTCCGCCGAGACGCTCATGGCGAGCATCGCCGCGACCCGGGTCGCACCATCCGGCGGCGCAGTGGGCTCTCTAATCGCCATGGTCGGCGCGCGGGCGGCTAGAAGCCTTCCTGGCGGTTACGCGCCAGGGAGACCACCAGATCCGCCTCGGCGCGGGCAATGCCGCAGCGATGCGCGATGGTCGTCGCGTCGTGACCCTGAATCGCCATCTGCATGGCGTCGTTGTAGAGCGGCGAACCGGTCTGCGTCGAGGCCGCCGATTGCGAGGACTGGCGGCGAAAATCCTCGCGCGCGGCGAGCACTTCGGCGCGCAACTCGTCGACCTCGCAGCGCAGCTGGTAGAACTCGCGCTGCAGCGCGTCGATCATCGCCTGCCCGGGAATTTCCGCCGGCGGTTCGTTCCAGGCGAATTCCGGCCTGGCCGGCGCCACTGCTGCCACCGGTGGCACTTCCTCGGGGGCCGTCGCAGCGACCGGCGGCGAGGGCGGCGCCGGTTCCTGGATGGACTGGTAGGCGGCGACCGCCGCCTGCACCGGCGGCACCATCCGGGCAGGTAGCGCGTGCTGCAGGCGGCGCATGCGGACGACGAGAAAGACGATGTAGACCAGCAGCAGAATGATGATCGCGATCAGACCTTCGCGCCAGCCCAGCCTGCCCAGTAGCTCGAAATCCATTGACCGCCTTCATGACCTTGTCCGGCGGACATTATCGTGGAAAAGGCGATCGCCCGCGCGTTTCGTGAGTCGCCGGGGCGACTCACGCGCTCCGGGCGAGCTTAGAGGATCGCCTCGAACAGGCCTGCGGCGCCCATGCCGGTGCCGATACACATGGTCACCATGCCGTAACGCTGGCCGGTACGCTGCAGGCCATGCACCACCGTCGCCGTCCGGATGGCACCGGTCGCACCCAGCGGGTGGCCGAGGGCAATTGCGCCACCGAGCGGATTCACCTTCGCCGGATCGATCTCGAGGGTGCGGATCACGGCCAGCGCCTGCGCGGCAAAGGCCTCGTTGAGTTCGAACCAGTCCACCTCGTCCTGGCGGATGCCGGCCTGCCTGAGAACGCGCGGAATCGCTTCGATCGGGCCGATGCCCATGATCTCGGGTGGCACACCGGCGACCGCGTAGCCGGCAAAGCGCGCCAGCGGCTTGAGCTTGAACTGCTGGAGAATTCTTTCCGAGACCACCAGCACCGCTGCCGCACCGTCGGACATCTGCGAGCTGTTGCCGGCGGTTACCGTACCGCGGGCGGCAAATACCGGCCGCAGCCGGGCCAGGCCCTCGCGGCTGCTGTCCGGACGCGGTCCCTCGTCGTTCTCGGCGAGAAACTCCCTGAGCATGACTTCGCCGCTCTGCAGATCCGGCAAGCGCGCCTTGACCAGGTAGGGCGAGATCTCGGCCCGGAAGTGACCGGCGGCGATCGCCGCACAGGCTTTCTGGTGCGAAGCGACGGCGAAGGCATCCTGGTCTTCGCGCGAGACCTGCCACTGCGCGGCGACCTTCTCGGCGGTGATGCCCATGCCGAAAGCGATCGCGTGGTTCTCGTCGTGCTCGAAAATCGCCGGATTGAGGGCGATCTTGTTGCCCATGATCTGGTTCATCAAGGACATCGTTTCGGTGCCGCCGGCGATCATCACGTCGGCTTCACCGAGACGAATGCGATCCGCAGCCATCGCCACCGTCTGCAGCCCGGAGGCGCAGAAGCGATTGACCGTCACCCCGGGGACAGTGTTCGGCAGGCCGGCGAGCAGCAGGCCGATGCGGGCGACATTCATTCCCTGCTCGGCTTCCGGCATCGCACAGCCGACGATGACGTCCTCGACCAGCGCCGGGTCCAGCCCCGGCGCCTGCGCCAGCACCGAGCCGATCGCGTGGGCCAGCATGTCGTCGGGACGGACGTGGCCGAGCATGCCTTTGCGCCGGCCGACCGGCAACCGCGTCGCCGCGACGATGTAGGCGTCCTGAATCTGTTTGCTCATGATCTTTTCTCCTTGCTCGCGTCAGTTACGCAGCGGCTTGCCGGTTTCCAGCATGTGCTGGATACGCTGCCGGGTTTTCGGGTTCTGCAGCAGTTCGACGAAGAGCTTGCGCTCGACGCTCAGCAACCATCGCTCGTCGACCAGCGAACCGGTTTCGATGTCACCGCCGCAGAGCGCCGTCGCCGCCGCTCGCGCGACCACGTAGTCGTGCGCCGAAATCATGCCGCCTTCCTGCATGTTGGCCAGCATCATGGTGCAGTTGGCGATGCCGGTGCGCCCGGCCACCTTGATCTGGCGCGGCGCAAGGCGCGGCGAGTAAGCGCTCTCGGCGAGGGCGCGGGCTTCGCACAGCGCGACATAGAGCAGTTCGTTGGCGTTGAAGACGATCTTGTCCGACTCGACGGCAAAACCGAGCTCCTTCGCCTGTGCGCCGCTCTTCGACACGGTCGCCATGGCGACGGTCATGAAGACCGGCTGCAGGAACTCGAAGGGGTCGTTGCCGGCGGTCCTGGCCGCGTGCTGCGCGGCACGAATGGCAAATTCCTTGCAGCCGCCGCCGGCCGGAATCAGGCCGACACCGGCTTCGACGAGGCCGATGTAGCTCTCCAGCGCGATCACCCGCCGGGCGGCGTGCATCAGGAACTCGCAGCCGCCGCCCAGCGCCATCCCCTGCACCGCCGCCACCACCGGCACCTGGGCGTACTTGAGCGCCATCGAGGTGTTCTGGAAATCGGCAACCGACTGCTCGAGCAGGTCGAAAGCGCCGGCGCTGATCGCTTCGGCGACTTCCTTCAGGTTGGCACCGAAGGCAAAAGGCGCCTCATGCCAGAGCACCAGCCCCTGATAATCGGCCTCGGCACGCGCGATGGCTTCCTGCAGCCCGACGATCACGTCACGTCCGAGGGTGTGATTGCGCGTCTTGATACTGACGATGGCGATGCCCGCGTCGATCGCCGGCAGCGTCCACAGGCGGACGCCGTCATTCTCCCAGACGGTTTCGCCGCTGACGGCTTTTTCGCCGAGCACCCGCTCGGGGAAGATCTGGCGACGATAGACCGGCAGCGTCGAGCGCGGCCGCCAGGCGTCGGCGCGCGCCGAGTACGAGCCGTGCGCCGTATGCACACCGGCGCCCGCGACCTCGCCGAATACCCACGCCGGCAGCGGGACCGGGCTCATCGCGAGACCGGCGTCGATGTCGGCCTGGACGGCTTCGGCAATCGCCCGCCAGCCGGCGGCCTGCCAGCTCTCGAACGGCCCCTGCGCCCAGCCGAAACCCCAGCGCATCGCAAAGTCGAGGTCGCGGGCGTTGTCGGCAATGTCGGCGAGATGAAAAGCGGCGTAATGGAAGATGTCGCGGAAGATCGACCACAGGAACTGCGCCTGCGGCTGCTCGCTCGCGCGTAGCTGGGCAAACTTCTCCGCCGGGTCACGGTTCTTGAGGATCGCGAGGACGGTCGCGTCGATCTCGCCGGCGCTCTCGCGGTAGTCGCGGGCGGCGAGGTCAAGCACCTTGATCGCCCGGCCGTCCTTGCGGAAGATGCCGCAGCGGGTCTTCTGGCCAAGCGCTCCCTTTGCGATCAGCGCCTGCAGCCAGGCCGGGACGCCGTAGTACGCATGCCAGGGATCGTCGGGCAGGGTGTCCTGCATGGTCTGGATGACGTGTGCCAGGGTGTCGAGGCCGACGACATCGGCGGTGCGATAGGTGGCGCTCTTCGGACGACCGATGAGCGGACCGGTCAGCGAATCGACGAGGTCGAAACCCAGGCCGAGACGCTGCGTGTGATGCATCACGGCGAGCATCGAAAAGACGCCGACGCGGTTGGCGACGAAGTTGGGCGTATCGAGCGCGCGCACGACGCCCTTGCCGAGCCGCGAGACCAGCCACGATTCGAGCTGGTCGAGCAGTGCCGGGGCGGTCGTTGCGGTGGCGATCAGTTCGACCAGATGCATGTAGCGCGGCGGATTGAAGAAGTGGATGCCGCAGAAGCGCGAACGCAGCGCCTCGGGCAAGCCCTCCGACAGGCGGTTGATCGACAGACCCGAGGTGTTCGAAGCGATGATCGCGCCTGGCGAGATGAAAGGCGCGATGCGGCGATAGAGATCATCCTTCCACTCGATCTTCTCGGCGATGGCTTCGATGATCAGGTCGCAATCCTTGAGCTGATCGAGGTGTTGCGCGTAATTGGCGGCGTCGATGTAGGCGACGCGGTCTTTCGTGGCGAGCGGCGACGGCTCGAGCTTCCTGAGCGCGTCGATGGCTTTGCTGACGATGCCGTTGGGATCGCCTTCCCTGGCCGGCAGATCGAAAAGCACTACCGGCACTTCGGCATTCGCGAGGTGCGCGGCAATCTGCGCGCCCATCACGCCCGCCCCGAGTACGGCGGCCTTGCGTACGATGAAGTTGCTCAAGCTGTCCTCCTTGTCTGGGTCGTTGATGCTCGCCGGGAAAGCCCCGCAGCGCCTCTGCACCAGGCCGCTAAAACGAACGTTTGAATTATACGCCATCAGACTCCGGAGTCAACTGCGAATCGTTCTGGCGACACCCTGCAGCGGCTTTTGCCGTGGACGAAAAAAAGCCCCGGATGGCCGGGGCTGAGGATGAATCGGCCGACGAACTAGAAGGCCAGAGAGTATTGCGCGCCGAGTATCCAGACGCTCGAATCGTATTCCCCGGTCACCGTGCCGCGATTGGTGAGGGGGTTCACGCTGGTTTCGTTCTGATTGATCTTGGTGTCCGGAATGTAGAGGTAGGCGACACCAAGTTCGAGCGTCTGCTCCTTGGCCGGCTTCCATTGTGTGCCGAAGGTAAACCAGGTGCGATCACTGTCGGGCAGGGAGGTGAGGCGCGTCGAGGCCTTCTTGACCGGGGTCTGATCATAGGCGATCCCGAACATGAACTTCAGCGTGTCCGAATAGGCGTAGTTGGCCCCCAGGGCGACGCGGTAGGTGTCCTGGAAATCCGCCGCGAGAACCTGCGCGGTCTGGCCTGACAGTGCACCCGACGTGCGGATGATGTTCACGTTATCGATCGAACTCCAGCCGGTCCACGACACGTCGCCGAGCATTTCCCAGCGGTCGCTCAATTTCTGCGTGACGCTGAGGATGAAGGTATCCGGAACCTCGAGGTCGGCTTTCACGTCGCTTTGACCACCCGCATTGCGCAGACCGGCGGCGGTGGCATTGCCTGCCGGCGTCCCATCGCCGCTCAGCTTGACCTTGCCGTCGGTGTGGTACTGGATCGTCGAGCGATACGAGACGCCCACCTTGGTCGTCGGCGAGACCGTGAACAGGGCGCCGAGGTTCCATCCCCAGGCGTCGTCGTCGATGCTCATGTGCGATTCGACCCGAGGCAGGTTGCCGAGGATCCCCACTTGCCGATAGTAATCGGCCTCGATCTTCTGCCAGCTGACGCCGGCGCCGAGCGACACCATGTCGTTCACGCGATAGGCCATCGACGGGTTGATGTTGATCGTCTTGATGTCGAACTCGTTCGACTGCGCGCTCCCTTTCCAGGGTTTGTCGTACTTGGTGGCGTTGCCGAATGGCGCGCCAATGCCGAGGCCCAGGTAAAGATCCCGGTTCACGGCCCAGGAGAGGTAGGCGTTGGGAATGTATCCCCAGCTGCCGGCATCGCCACCGTCGCCGGCAGCATTGAAACCGCCGACCCGCGAACCCTGGTCGTCGAACTTGAAGCTCGGCCTCACCGCCGTCAGGCCGCCGGAGACTTCACGCGCCTGCAACTGGGTCATCCCTGCCGGATTCCAGTAGATCGTGCTCGCGTCGCTCGCCTTGGCGGCGGAACCGGCATAAGCATTGCCGAGTCCACTGCCCTGTTCGAGCAGCTGAAAACCGGAGGCGCCTGCGCTACCGGCAAAGCCTGCAATCAACAGCGCCGGAATGACCTTCATCGAAATTGTTCTCTCCATGTTCAACTCTCTCCTGGTGGACTCTGAACGTGGCTTTGTCGCCACTCATCAAAAGCAGTTTGCTGGCCTATGCTAAGGCTCCTGTCCAGAATTATCCTGAGTTATTCGGTCTTTGGCAGTTCCCGTTTGTCGCCCTGTTGGTTAATTGCAACATGGGTGAGCACCGCTTCGGTCACTTTGACGATGATCGGATCTGCCGGATGTCGTTCGGCATACACCTCGACCCGGACCTGGATCGAGCTGCGACCGCTGGCTGACCCCATCAGCCCTGCAGCTTCCTGAGGTAATTGAGCGGTCCGCCGGTGAAGGGGGCGAAACCGGTGCCGAAGATCACCCCGGCATCGGCGAGATCGGCGTCGGCGACGATGCCGTCAATGACGAGTTGCTGCGTCCGATCGAAGAGCGGCCTGACGAGGCGTGCCGCCAGATCGCCCGGGATCGCTGCCGCCTGACCCTTGACCGGCCGGCCTTGACGGTAGGCATAGAAACCGCGGCCGCTCTTCTTCCCGAGATGGCCCGCGTGCACGCGCTCGAGCAGGCACTTCGGGGGCGCCTCTGCGCTGCCGGCAAGTTGCCTGCCGGCGGCCAGCGCGACGTCGAGCCCGACCAGGTCGATGAGTTCGATCGGCCCCATCGGCATGCCGAAGGCGAGCATCGCTTCGTCTACGGTTTCCCCACTGAGGCCTTCGTCGACCGCGCGCATCGCTTCAAGCATGTAGGGACCGAGGACGGCGTTCACGAGAAAGCCGGGAGCGCTCCTGACCGGCAGCGGCAGGCGATCGATCTGCCTGACAAAAGCGCTGCCGCACTGAAGCATTTCGGGATCTGCCCCTTCGGCGGCAACCACTTCAACCAGCGGCATCCTGGCCACCGGATTGAAGAAATGAATGCCGATCAGCCTTTCAGGCCTCGCCAGCCCGGTCCGCAAGTCCTCGATGCGCAGGCTCGAGGTATTGGTCGCCAGTACCGCATCGGGCCTGATGCGCGCTTCGAGTTGCTGGAGCAGTGCCTGTTTGGCCTCGGTGTCCTCGAAAATCGCCTCGATCACGACGTCAGCCCGGCCCGCACCGTGCCCTTCGGGATCGGGAATCAGGCGGTCGCTGACCGAGCGCAGCTCGCGCGGATCGCTGATCCGTTTGCCCCAGGCGGCATGGGCACGGCCCAGGGCGGCAGCGATCGCTTCGATTCCCTGATCCTGGAGGGTGACGGTGAGCCCGCGCAGGGCGCACCAGGCGGCGATGTCGCCGCCCATGACGCCGGCGCCGACGACGTGCACGTGTCTGGCGACGAAAGCGCTGGCCTTGCCGAAACCTTTCAGCCGTTCCTGCAGGAAGAAGACCCGCAGCAGATTGCGTGCCGTCGCGGAACTGACGATGCGCTCGATCGTCTCTGGCGAGGCGAGCGCATTGCCCTGGTGGCGGGCCCAGAGATCGATGATCGCGTAGGGCGCCGGATAATGCTCGCGCCGCGCCCGCCGGGCGACCTGTTTGATCGCCCCTCTTGCGACCACCGTCCTGAGGGGGCCATTGAGCAGGCGCTGCAGCAGCGGCAACGGTCGGCGTGGCTGATCGGCAAGCACCAGTTGGGCCGCTGCGCAGTCCATCACCCGCGGCGGCACGCAGTCGTCGGCCAGGCCGAGGCGCCGGGCTTTCTTCGCGTCGATCGTCTTGCCGGTCAGCATCAGGTCGAGCGCCGCCTGCGGGCCGATCCGCTGCGGCAGTCGCAGCATGCCGCCCCAGCCGGGAACGATGCCCAGCATGACCTCCGGCAGGCCCAGCCGGGTCGCCGGGTCGTCGACCGCCAGCAGGTAACGACAGGCGAGCGCGAGTTCGAGCCCGCCACCGAGGCAGTGACCACGCACCAGCGCCAGCGTCGGATAGGGGACGCTGGCGAGGCGATTGAACAACTGCCAGCCGCGTGACACGAGTTCGATGGCTTTTGCCGGTGTATCAAGCCCGGAGAATTCCTCGATGTCGGCGCCGGCGATGAAACCGGCGGCTTTCCCGGAACGGAAGATCACCCCCTTCGGCGGACTGCGGTCGAACTGGTCGAGCAGCCGCCCGAGTTCGTTCATCACCGCAGTGGAGAGCGAATTGGTCGACTCGCCAGCCTTGTCGAGCGTCACCCAGACCAGTTCTTCGGTGTCGACCTCGAGCCGCCAGTGCTGCCAGTGCTGCAAACTGCTTTCAGGGATCGTCATGGGTTTTCCCGCGGCGTCTGTTTCTGGCTGATCGTTTCCAGCAGCATCGCCCCGCCCTGCCCGCCGCCGACGCAGATCGCGGCGATGCCGCGCCTCGCCCCGGCGGCGCGCAGCGCCTGCAGCAGGTGGAGGACGATGCGCGCGCCGGAAGCGCCGACCGGGTGACCGATCGCGATCGCCGATCCGTCCACGTTGAGGCGATCGGCGGGCAACACACCGAGCGCCCCCGACAAACCGAGTTCCTGCCGACAGTAGGCGTCCGACGCCCAGGCCGCGAGGCAGCCGAGTACCTGCGCCGCGAAGGCTTCGTTGATTTCCCAGAGGTCGATATCGTCGAGCGTCAACTGCTGGCGCTGCAGGATCGGCGTCACCGCGTGCACCGGGCCCAGTCCCATCTCGGCCGGGTCGACGCCGGCCCACTGGCTGTCGCAGATGCGACCGAGCGGCTCGAGCTGCCATTTCGCCACTGCCGCCGCCGAGGCGAGGATCAGCCAGGCCGCGCCGTCGCTGATCTGCGAACTGTTGCCGGGGGTCACGCGGCCGTAGCGGCGGTCGAAGAAGGGTTTGAGTTTTCCCAGCGCCGCGACGCTGGCATCGGCACGCACGCCGTCGTCTTCGCGATGAGCCTGGCCTTTGCTGTCGACCAGGGGAACGATCTCGGCCAGCCGCCCGCCAGCGCGCGCAGCCAGCGCGCGCCGGTGGCTCTCGACACTGTACTCGTCCATTGCCTGGCGAGAGATGGCGAAGCGCCAGGCAAGGTTTTCTGCGGTCTGCCCCATCAGGAGGCCGATCACCGGGTCGGTCAGCCCCTTGAGGATACCGATCACCGGCGACAGGAGCTGTGCCGGCCGCAGGCGGGCGAAGAGAGCGATCTTCTGGCGGATCGTCTTTGCCTGCATCATCTCGCCAAACCAGCGCACCATCGCCTCGTTGTAGAGCAGCGGCGCCTGCGACAGCGCGTCGACGCCGCCGGCCAGCACCAGCTGCGAGCGGCCGTTCTGGATGTTGGCGATGGCCGAGTCGATCGACTGCATGCCGCTCGCGCAGTTGCGCATCACCGTCCACGCCGGTGTCCGCTGGCCACAACCGAGACGCAGGGCGACCACCCGGGCGATATTCACTTCGTCGGCCGAAGGACTGGCACAACCGAGAATCACTTCGTCGAGTTCGCTCGCCGGGAAAGGCTGACGGATCAGCAGCGCACGTCCCGCCTGCACGGCGAGATCGCTCGCCGCGAAGGGGCCGGGAGCATTGCGCGCCTTGAGGAACGGGGTGCGCGCACCATCGACGACGTAGACCGGCTGGAATCCCACGGCTTCTCCCGGGTTCAAGGGGCCGGCGCCGCGCGCAAGGTATGAAGCATTCGCGCGACGCCAGCGGGACGCGGCATCGGGCGGACTCAAGCTGCCTTGTCGAGCGGCGACGCTTGCCGCATGCGGCCCAGATCGTGCGGGAAGTCATCGACGCGGATGACGATGTCGCGCAGTTCGTTGCGCCGCTTGAGCACCGCGTACTCGGCCGGGGTCACGATGCCGGCGGCGAAGGCCGCATGCGCGAGATCACGGACATTGGCCTGAGGGTTGTCGACCAGCGCACCGCTCTTTTCCGCGGCACGAATCCTGGCTTCGATCGGTTCGGCTTCGATGGTGGCGACCATCGCCAGTTCGAGGGCGCCGACGGCTTCGCTGTCGACCTTCGGCAGATAGGTTTCGGCAGTCAGCCGGTCGCGCGCGGCCGAGGGTTCGATCAAGAGTTTTGCCACCTGGTGACCGATGCGGTCCGACGGCACGTCGTAGGGGTGGCCGAGCGGAAAGACGAGACGGTAGAGCAGGCGACCGATCCAGCGCACCGGGAAATTGGCGATGACGCCGTCGAAAGCCATCTGCGCCTGGTACATGGTGTCCCAGATCGCCCAGTGCATCAGCGGCGCGTCAGCCTGCTGGCGCCCTTCCGACTCGTAGCGCTTGAGCGTCGCCGAACAGAGGTAGAGCATCGACAGGATGTCGCCGAGGCGTGCCGAAAGTTTCTCGCGGCGCTTCAGTTCGCCACCAAGGACGAGCATCGAGATGTCGGCCAGAAAGGCGAAGGCCGACGAGAAGCGGGTCAGCTGCTGGTAATAGCGGCGCGTTTCCGGCGCCACCTGGTCCGGCACGGCGACGAAGTGGGAACCGGTCAGTCCCTTGCCGAGCGCCCCGAAGCCGTGCCGGATGGTGAACAGAAGGTGGCCGAACAGGGCCTGGTCGAAATCGCGCAGCCCCTGTTCGCTGTCCGCATTGAAAGCCGCTTTCATTTCCTTGAGGACATAGGGATGGCAGCGGATGGCCCCCTGGCCGAAGAGGATCATGCTGCGCGTCAGGATGTTGGCGCCTTCAACGGTGATGCCGATCGGCAGCTGCTGATAGGCACGACCAAGGAAGTTGGAGGGTCCGAGGCAGATCCCCTTGCCACCGACGATGTCCATGCCGTCATTGACCACCTGGCGGGCGCGTTCGGTGACGTGGTACTTGGCGATCGCCGAGACCACCGACGGCTTCTCGCCGAGATCGATGGCGCCGGCGGTCATCTTGCGCACGGCGTCCATCATGTAGGTATAAGCGCCAATCCGGGTCAGCGGCTCTTCGACCCCCTCGAAACGGCCGATGGCCATCCTGAACTGGCTGCGGACGCGGGCATAGGCACCGACGCTGCGCGCCGTCAATTGCGCCATGCCGGTATTCGACGACGGCAGCGAAATCGAGCGGCCGGCGGCGAGGCACTCCATCAGCATGCGCCAGCCCTGGCCGACCATCGCCGGACCACCGATCACGTAGTCGAGGGGCATGAAGACGTCCTTGCCGCGGGTCGGCCCGTTCATGAACATGGCGTTGAGCGGAAAGTGGCGGCGGCCGATCTCGACGCCCGGGGTTTCGCGCGGCACCAGCGCGCAGGTGATGCCGACATGCTGCCGGTCGCCGAGCAGGCCCTCCGGGTCATAGAGGTGGAAAGCCAGCCCCAGAAGGGTACAGACCGGTCCGAGAGTGATGTAACGCTTGTCCCAGGTGACCCGCATGCCGACCACTTCCCTGCCCTGCCAGTTCCCCTTGCAGACGATGCCGACGTCGGGGATCGAGCCGGCGTCGGAACCGGCCCAGGGACTGGTCAGCGCGAAAGCGGGGATCTCGATGCCCCTGGCGAGCCGCGGCAGGTAATGGCTCTTCTGCGCTTCGCTGCCATAGTGCAGGAGCAACTCGGCCGGGCCCAGCGAATTGGGCACCATCACCGACACCGACAGGGCCGAAGAGCGGGTGGACAACTTGGTGATGATCTGCGAGTGAGCATAGGCCGAGAACTCCAGGCCGCCATACTTCTTCGGAATGATCATGCCGAGGAAACCTTTCTCCTTGATGTACCGCCAGGCCTCCGGCGGCAGATCGAAGAGTTCGCTGGTCACCTGCCAGTCGTCGACCAGGGCACATGCCTGCTCGACTTCATGGTCCATGAAGGACTGCTCTTCAGCGCTCAGTTTCGGCACCGGATAGGCGAGCAGCTGCTTCCAGTCGGGGTTGCCGCGGAACAGTTCGCCGTCCCACCAGACGGTTCCGGCTTCGAGCGCAACGCGTTCGGTGTCCGACATCTGGGGCAGAATCCGCTTGTAGGTGCGGAAGATCGGCCGGCTGACCAACGCCCGCCGCAGGGGGCGAACGCCGAACAGAACGGCCAGGCTCAGCAGCGTGACCGCAGCGAGCAGCGAAACGATGGCGGTGATCATTGCAGTTTCTCCTGTGACAGATCCTGGGTCTTTGCGTTGTGGACCTCGCGCCGGGCAACCGGCGGCGCGTCCCCTGCTTCTCGGGCCGCCTTGGGTGACGGCTCTTCTGGATGGATTACGGCCTCACCGAACTGCGGCAATGGCGCTCGCAGCCCGCCAAGCAAAAAGGGCATCAGGCGCTGCGCGAGCCGTTGCGCGAGCGCCGTGTCGTCGACATCCGGCTCCGCTTCGCCGGCGAGGTCGCCGACCTCGCAACCGGTGACAACCTGCAGCACATCGGTGCCGGCGATCGCGTAGGACATCGCGCCCAGCATGAAATGCAGCCGCCAGACGATCTCCGCCTTGGGCACATCGGGCAGCGCCCGAAACAGCGCGCGCTTGTAGCGCTCGATCACCTCGGCATACTCGCCGGCGAAAAAGGTCCGGATGAACTCGGCAGGCTCGGTCAGGGTCCGCCCGAGCAGGCGGAGGAAGGTCATGCCACCGAGCGCCGGATCGCCACCCATGCGCAACAGGGTGCCGAAGAAGGCCTCGACGATCTGCGAAGGTTTGAGCGGCGCCCCGCCAGCCTGTTCTTCGAGCCGGTCGAGGGCCTGCAGGCGCTGCTCGTTGAGCCAGGTCAGACGGCGCCGGAAAACCTCGCACAGCAGCGCTTCCTTCGACCCGAAATGGTAGTTGACCGCGGCCAGATTGACCTCGGCCGCGCCGGTGATCACCCGCATCGAGGTGGCTTCGTAACCGTTTTCCATGAACAGTCGTTCGGCAACGTCGAGGATGCGTTCGCGGGTATCACTGCTGGTTCTCGTATCGGGCATGGTTTCGCGGGATCAGGAATAACGGGGCGACTAAACGGTGGCGATCGGAAAAGCATTACCTCGTTCAAACGTTCGTTTTAATGGTATGGCGTCAAAGCCGCGAATGCAAGCGCTTTTTGCATCTTTTTCCATCGGCCTTGAGGCGAGGTTCGCGAACAGGGCATACTCCGCAGTTCCACTATCCGACGACAAACCCGACCGATGCGCCGATCCGCCTCATCCTACCCTGCCGCTGACCGACCACCGACCGGCGAAACGCCTTTCGCAGCTACCCTGAAGAAGTTGCTGCCCTACCTGTGGCAGTACAAATGGCGCGTCTTCCTGGCCCTGTCGTGCCTCTTCGCAGCCAAGGTGGCCAACGTCACCGTGCCACTCGTCTTCAAGCAGATGATCGACAGCCTGAGCAGCACGCAGCAGGCGCTTGCGCTGCCGGCCCTGTTGCTCCTGCTTTATGGCGCCTTGCGCTTTTCGACCTCGCTGTTTACCGAATTGCGCGAGATCCTCTTTGCTCGCGTCACCCAGCGCGCGGTGCGCCGCATCGCGCTCGAGGTCTTCCGCCATTTGCACGAACTCTCGCTGCGCTTCCATCTCGAACGGCAGACCGGCGGCGTGTCGCGCGACATCGAGCGCGGCAGCCGTTCGATCTCCAGTCTGATCAGTTACACCCTGTATTCGATTCTGCCCACCCTGGTCGAGATCACCCTCGTTCTCGCCATTCTCTTCGTCCGCTACGAGATTTCCTTCGTTCTCATCACGCTCGCTTCGCTCGGCGCTTACATCGTGTTCACGATCAAGGTCAGCAACTGGCGGATCGCCATTCGCCGGCAGCTGAACGAGATGGACTCGGCGGCCAATACCCGCGCCATCGACAGCCTGCTGAACTACGAAACGGTCAAGTACTTCAACAACGAGGAGTACGAGGCGAAGCGCTACGACCAGCAGATGCAGCAGTGGGAAGACGCCGCCACGCGCAGCCAGGTTTCGCTCTCCTGGCTCAACCTCGGGCAGCAGGTGATCATCGCGCTTGGCGTGACGGCAATGATGTGGCGGGCCGCGAGCGGGGTGGTCGACGGCAGTATGACGATCGGCGATCTGGTGCTGGTCAACGCTTTCCTGATCCAGCTCTACATGCCGCTCAACTTTCTCGGGGTGGTGTACCGCGAGATCCGTCAGGCGCTCGCCGACATCGAGCGGATGTTCGAACTGCTGGCGGTCAACCGGGAAATCGCCGACGCCCCCGATGCCCGCAGCCTTGCCCCGGGGCCGGTGGCGGTGCGTTTCACGAAGGTCGATTTTTCGTATGAACCGAACCGGCGCATCCTGCAACAGGTCGATTTCGCCATTCCCGCCGGGCAGACGGTGGCCGTCGTCGGCGAGTCCGGTTCAGGCAAATCGACCCTGGCCCGCCTGCTCTACCGCTTCTACGAGGTGAACGACGGCCACATCCTGATCAATGGCAGCGACCTGCGCCAGCTGACGCAGGCCAGCCTGCGTGCGGCGATCGGCATCGTGCCGCAGGATACCGTCCTCTTCAACGACACCATCTACTACAACATCCAGTATGGCCAACCCGAGGCCAGCCGCACAGAGGTGATCGCCGCCGCGGTGGCAGCGCAATTGGCGGGATTCATCGAACAACTCCCCGATGGCTATGAAACGCGTGTCGGCGAACGTGGCCTGAAGCTCTCCGGCGGCGAGAAACAGCGCGTCGCAATTGCCCGCGCGCTCCTCAAGAACCCGTCGGTGCTGATCTTCGATGAAGCGACTTCGGCACTGGACTCGAAAACCGAAAAGGCGATCCAGGCGAGCCTCGACAATGCGGCCCGCGGGCGCACGACGCTGGTCATCGCTCACCGCCTGTCGACGATCATGAATGCCAACGAGATCCTGGTGATGGACGGCGGCCGGATCGTCGAACGTGGCTCCCACCTGCAGTTGCTCGAAGCCGCCGGTCCGTACGCGCAGATGTGGGCCCTGCAGCAGCTCGAGGAGACGAACGACGCGTCCGCGGTCGCGGCACTGGTCGCGCTCGGCTGATCGTCAGTGCGAAAAAAGCCAGGACTCGCCTGGCTTTTCGCTTGACCCGGCGACGCGCGCCTAGCCGGTGACGTCGGCTTCGCTGCCCGCTGCCGGCCGATCGAGCAATTCGACGAAAGCCATCGGCGCGTTGTCGCCATCACGGAAACCACACTTCAGAATCCGCAGGTAACCGCCGTCACGGGTGGCATAACGGGGCCCGAGTTCGTTGAACACCTTGACCACCATGTCCCGATCGCGCAAGCGGTCGAAAGCCAGACGACGGTTGGCGAGGCTGGGCTTCTTGCCGAGCGTGATGATCGGCTCGATCACGCGGCGAAGCTCCTTGGCCTTCGGCAGCGTCGTCTTGACGACTTCCTCACGCAGCAGAGAAACGGTCATGTTGCGCAACATCGCCAGACGATGGGCGCTGGTACGATTCAGTTTGCGGAGACCCAAACGGTGACGCATATCAATTCCTTCCTGTTCTTGTCCTGCTGCTCACTTCTCGAGTCCGGCGGGAGGCCAGTTCTCGAGCTTCATGCCCAGTGTCAGGCCACGAGCGGCCAGCACTTCCTTGATTTCATTCAGCGACTTGCGTCCGAGATTGGGCGTCTTGAGCAATTCGTTCTCGGTGCGCTGGATCAGATCACCGATGTAGTAGATATTCTCGGCCTTCAGGCAGTTGGCCGAACGAACCGTCAGTTCGAGGTCATCGACCGGACGCAACAGCAGGGGATCGACCTGAACCGCTTTCTGATACTCGATCGGCATCGCCGTCCCGGCAAGGTCGGCGAAGACCGACAGCTGCTCCATGAGAATCCGGGCCGCCGTGCGGATCGCTTCCTCGGGTTCGATGGCGCCATTGGTCTCGATATCCATGATCAGCTTGTCGAGGTCGGTCCGCTGTTCGACACGCGCGCTTTCGACCGCATAACTGACCCGGCGAACCGGGCTGAAAGAGGCATCGAGCACCAGCTTGCCGATATTCTTGTTGCCGTCGCCCAGTTCGCGCAGGTTGCCGGCGACATAGCCGCGCGAACGTTCGACCTTCATCTCCATGGCCAGCTTGCCACCGGCCGAAAGATGCGCGATGACGTGCTCCGGGTTGATGATTTCGACGTCGTGCGAGACTTCGATGTCGGCTGCACGGACGATGCCCTTGCCTTCCTTGCGCAGATGCAGGACGACCTCTTCCCGGTTGTGCAGCTTGAACACCACGCCCTTGAGGTTGAGCAGGATGTCAACGACATCCTCCTGGACGCCGTCGATCGTCGAGTACTCGTGAAGCACACCTTCGATGCTGACTTCGGTCGGCGCATAACCGGGCATCGACGACAGCAGAATCCGACGCAGCGCATTGCCCAGAGTATGCCCGTAACCGCGTTCGAACGGCTCCATGACCACTCGCGCATGCACCGGCGACAAGCTCTGCACATCGATGATGCGCGGTTTAAATAGTCCACTGCTTTGCATGTACTGTCCTTTGCCTGATTCTGTCAAGCCTCGCCGTGACTACTTGGAGTAGAGTTCGATGACGAGACTCTCATTGATCGTCGGCGGCAGTTCGCTACGTTCCGGGTGCGCCTTGTAGGTCCCCTTCACAGCCTTGGCATCGACTTCAACCCACTCCGGAAATCCCCGCGCTTCGGCAGCAGCGAGCGCCGCCTTGACCCGCAGGTGCAACTTTGCCTTGTCACAGACTTCGACGACATCACCCGGACGAACCTGGTAGGACGGAATGTTCACCCGGCGACCATTAACCAGCACGCCATTGTGGCGGACGACCTGGCGCGATTCCGAGCGCGACGCGGCGAAGCCCATGCGATAGCAGACGCTGTCCAGGCGAGCCTCGAGCAACTGCAGCAGCACTTCACCGGTCACCCCCTTGCGCCGGTCGGCTTCCTTGTAGACTTTGCGGAACTGCCCTTCGAGAACCCCATAGATACGACGAATCTTCTGCTTTTCCCGCAGATGGACGCCGTAGTCGGACAAACGCTGTCCGGATTTCTGACCATGCTGACCGGGAGCGTACGAACGACGTTCGATTGCGCACTTGTCAGTAAAGCACTTTTCGCCCTTGAGGAACAGCTTTTCGCCTTCACGGCGGCATTGACGGCACTTCGGATCGAGATTGCGAGCCACTTTTCCTTCTCCTTAAATCCGACGCCTTTTGGGCGGCCGACAGCCATTGTGTGGAATTGGCGTCACATCGGTAATCGCCGTGATTTTGATGCCCAGCGCATTGAGTGCGCGCACCGACGACTCACGCCCGGGTCCCGGACCCTTGATGCGCACCTCGAGGTTCTTGACACCACACTCGACGGCCACCTTGCCGGCCGCTTCGGCGGCCACCTGGGCGGCAAAAGGAGTGCTTTTGCGAGACCCCTTGAAGCCGGCGCCACCCGAAGTCGCCCACGACAGGGCATTGCCCTGACGGTCGGTGATGGTGATGATCGTGTTGTTGAAAGAGGCATGGATGTGGGCAACGCCCTCAGCCACATTCTTTCTGATCTTGACTTTCTTGCGAACTTTTACAGCAGTCTTGGCCATAGTCAGGTCCTAGTTCCTAATCATTTCTTGCCGGCGATCGGCTTCCGGGGCCCCTTGCGCGTACGCGCGTTGGTGCGCGTGCGCTGACCGCGAGACGGCAGGCCCTTGCGATGACGGAGGCCGCGATAGCAGCCGAGGTCCATCAAACGCTTGATGCTCATCGTCACTTCGCGACGCAGGTCACCCTCGACACTGAGCTTGCCAATCTGGTCACGCAGGCGCCCAAGTTCGGCCTCGGTCAGATCCTTCATTTTTGTTGAACGTGTAACACCAGCAGCATCACAAATTTTTTGTGCGCGCGGCCGTCCGATACCGTAGATCGCGGTAAGAGCAATCTCGGCATGCTGGTGGTTCGGGAGGTTTACGCCTGCGATGCGGGCCATCGATTCACCCCAAAATAATCGAAACTTACAGTTAATACCTTCAACCGACTGACGACTTCACCCTCTGGTGAGAGTCGCAGCGATCAACCCTGACGCTGTTTGTGACGCTGATCCGAACAGATCACCCGCACGATGCCATGGCGCCGAATGATCTTGCACTTCCGACAGATGCGCTTCACAGATGCCAGCACTTTCATGATTCACTCCTGATTCCCCGGCCTTGGGCGCAGCCAGCCCTTCGCCGAATTGTTGCGCAGATAGATTGATGCGTAGAAGATTATTGCGTGGAACTTCGTCACTTCGCACGGAATACGATTCGCGCGCGACTCAGATCATAGGGTGTCAGTTGCACCGTCACCTTGTCACCGGGCAGGATACGGATGTAGTGCATCCGCATCTTGCCGGAGATAAAACCGAGCACGATATGCCCGTTCTCGAGTTTCACCCTGAAGGTGGCGTTGGGGAGGTTCTCGATGACCTCTCCCTGCATTTCGATCAAGTCTTCCTTTGCCATCTCATTTCGCCGGTAACCCGGAACCTTTGAAGTTAGCCTTCTTCAACAGGCTCTCGTACTGATGTGACATGGCATACGCCTGGACCTGGGTCATGAAATCCATCGTTACCACGACGATGATCAGCAGCGAAGTGCCGCCGAAATAAAACGGAACATTCCACTTGAGGATCAGGAACTCCGGCAGCAGACAGACGATGGTGATGTAGCCGGCACCGATCAGGGTCAGGCGCATCAGAATCCTGTCGATATAACGGGCGGTCTGCTCGCCGGGCCGAATCCCCGGAACGAAAGCGCCGCTCTTTTTCAGGTTGTCGGCCGTCTCCTTGGGATTGAAGACGAGCGCAGTGTAAAAAAAGCAGAAGAAAATGATCGCCGCCGCGTACAGCATCACGTAAATCGGTTGCCCGGGAGACAGCGCGCCGGCAATGTCCTTGAGCCAGCGCATCGACTCGCCGGCGCCGAACCAGCCGGCAATCGTCGCCGGGAAGAGGATGATCGATGAGGCGAAGATTGGCGGGATGACTCCCGCCATGTTCAGTTTCAGCGGCAGATGCGAACTCTGCCCGCCGTAGATCTTGTTGCCCACCTGCCGCTTGGCATAGTTCACGAGAATCTTGCGCTGCCCGCGTTCGACGAAGACAACGAAAGCGGTCACCAGGACGACCAGGAAGCAGATCACGATCGCGGTCAGCGGATGCATGGCGCCGGTCCGCACCAACTCGAGCAGACCGCCGACAGCGCTCGGCAAACCGGCTGCGATACCGGCAAAGATGATGATCGAAATGCCGTTGCCCAGCCCCCGCTCGGTCACCTGTTCGCCGAGCCACATCAGAAACATCGTCCCGGTCACCAGCGTGGTCACGGTGACAAAACGAAACATCAATCCCGGCTCGAGCACCAGGCCGGCCTGCGACTCGACCGCGATGGCGATGCCGATAGCCTGGAAAAGCGCGAGCAGAACCGTTCCGTAGCGCGTGTACTGGGTGATCTTCCGTCGCCCGGCCTCGCCCTCCTTCTTCAGCGCCTCGAGTTGAGGGCTGGCGTGAGTCATCAACTGCATGATGATCGACGCCGAAATGTAGGGCATGATGCCAAGGGCGAAGATCGTGAAGCGCGACAGCGCACCGCCCGAGAACATGTTGAACATGCCCAGGATGCCGCCCTGCTGCTGCTTGAACAGTTCGGCGAGCGCCTGCGCGTCGATCCCGGGAACCGGGATGTGGGCACCGATCCGGTACACGACCAGCGCACCGAGAAGGAACCACAGCCGGCGCTTCAGATCACCGAACCTGCCACCTTTGCTGACCGTGCTCGCACTAGTTACCAAAAAAGATCACCCTTGTCCGCTCGTTATTCGGCGATGCTGCCACCGGCAGCCTCGATCGCCGCGCGTGCGCCTGCGGTCGCGCCAACACCCCTGAGGATGACCCTGCGATGAATCTCGCCCGACAGGACAACCTTCGCCGAGAGCACATGCTGCGAGACGAGATTGGCCTGGACCAGGGTCGACAGATCGATCTCATCGACCGGCAGACGGGCGATTTCCGAGAGGCGAATCTCGAAATTGCGCGCCCTCGTCATCGACTTGAAGCCCCGCTTGGGCAAACGACGCTGCAACGGCATCTGACCGCCTTCGAAACCCACCTTGTGGAAACCACCGGCCCGCGACTTCTGCCCCTTGTGACCGCGACCACAGGTCTTGCCGAAGCCCGAGCCGATTCCCCGGCCGACGCGCTTTTTCGCTGGCCTCGAACCCTCGGCGGCTTGAACGGTATTCAGTTCCATTTCAGACCTCACACTTCAGGAGGTAGGAAACCTTGTTGATCATGCCGCGTACCGACGGCGTGTCTTCAAGGACCGCGCTGCTATTCACCCGCCGAAGCCCGAGACCCCGAACCGTCGCGCGATGCGACTGCTTGGTCCCGATCAGGCTCCTGACGAGCGTCACTTTTACTTTCTTGTCAGTCATTTCTCACCCCAGGATTTCAGCAACCGTCTTGCCACGCTTGGCGGCAACCTCGGCGGGCGTGGTCATCGCCTTCAGCCCATTGATGGTCGCCCGGACGATGTTGTAGGGATTGGTCGACCCATGCGCCTTGGCCACCACGTTGGTCATGCCGATCACGTCGAAGACGGCGCGCATGGCGCCCCCGGCGATGATTCCGGTTCCCTCGGGAGCCGGCTGCATCATCACCCGCGATGCCCCGTGATGCCCGACTACCGTATGCTGCAGGGTGCCACTCTTGAGACTGACCTTGACCAGGTTGCGGCGCGCTTCTTCCATGGCCTTCTGGACCGCGACCGGCACTTCACGCGACTTGCCCTTGCCCATGCCGACACGGCCATCGCCATCACCGACGACGGTCAGCGCGGCGAAGCCGAGGATCCGCCCACCCTTGACCACCTTGGTGACGCGGTTGATCGAAATCATCTTCTCGCGCATGCCATCATCGGGCTTCTCGGCTTGCTGAGGTTTTCTGCTTTGCGGCTTAGCCATTGCTTACTCCAGTTCTCTGCTCGGCGATCAGAACTTCAGACCGGCTTCACGCGCCGCGTCTGCCAGCGCCTTGACTCGGCCGTGGTAGCGGAAGCCCGCACGATCGAACGACACCTGCTCGATGCCGGCTTGCCGGGCGCGTTCGGCGATCAGCACGCCAATCGTTTTGGCGGCACTGATATCACCCCCATTCGGAAGCATCTTGCGCACTTCCGACTCCAGCGAAGAAGCCGACGCGAGCACCCGCGAGCCGCAGGCAGAAATCACCTGGGCGTAGATATGGCAGTTGCTGCGATGCACCGCCAGGCGAACCGCCTTCAATTCGGCAATCTTGGCCCGGGTCTGGCGAGCCCTGCGCAAACGCGCCTGTTTTTTGTCAATCATCTGAGCACCCCTACTTTTTCTTCTTCGTTTCCTTGATCGCGACCACTTCGTCGACATAGCGCACGCCCTTGCCCTTGTAAGGCTCCGGCTTGCGGTACGCGCGAACCTCGGCGGCGACCTGGCCCACCAGCTGCCGGTCAACGCCCTTGATCACGATCTCGGTCTGAGTCGGTGTCGCCGCGGTGATTCCCTGCGGTAGTTTGTAGGCCACCGGATGCGAGAAACCGAGGGTCAGGTTGAGTGTGTCGCCCTGCGCCTGTGCACGATAACCGACACCGACCAGGCTCAACTTGCGCTCGAACCCCTTGCTGACTCCGGTCACCATGTTCGCCACGACAGCGCGAACGGTTCCGGACATCGCGTCAGCCTGAGCCATCCCGGCGACCGGCTTGCAGAACAGGCTGTCGCCCTCCTGATCAACGGTGACGGCGGGATGCGCAACAAAATCGAGCTTGCCGAGCGGGCCCTTGACGGTGATTCGTTCGGTCGAAATATCGACTGACACGCCCGCTGGAAGAACAATTGACTTTTTTGCAACGCGAGACATAACTACCCCTTACGCGACAAAGCAGAGCACTTCGCCGCCGACATGGCTGGCGCGAGCCTTACGGTCGGTCATGACGCCCCTGGGCGTCGAGACGATCGCCACCCCCAGACCGTTCATGACCAGCGGGATCTCGTCAGCTCCTCTGTAGATGCGGAGGCCTGGCCTGGAAACGCGGTCGATGCGCTCGATGACCGGTCGGCCGGCGTAATACTTCAGGCCAATCTCGAGCACCGGCTTGCCATCGTTCGGACTGACGGCAAAGTCATCGACATAGCCTTCGTCTTTCAGAACCTGGGCAATGGCAATTTTCACTTTCGAAGACGGCATGGCAACCGAGGCCTTGCTTGCCATCTGGGCATTTCGGATGCGGGTCAGCATGTCGCTGATCGGATCGCTCATACTCATTATGTTTTCTCCTGCCTACCAGCTAGCCTTGACCATACCTGGCACCTCGCCCTGCATCACGAATTCGCGCAGCTTGCCACGACCCAGACCGAACTTCCGATAAACACCCCGCGGACGGCCGGTCAATTGACAACGGTTGCGAAGCCTGACCGGACTCGCGTTGCGGGGCAGCGCCTGTACCTTGAGACGGGACTCGAAGCGCTCTTCGACCGAGCGACTCTGGTCGGCCACTTCGGCCATCAGCTCGGCCCGCTTCCTGGCATATTTTTCAACTATCTTGCGCCGCTTTTCTCCGCGGTTGATCACAGCGAGTTTCGCCATTTCGTCTCAGTTCCTGAAGGGAAATTTAAACGCGCCAAGCAAGGCACGCGCCTCTTCGTCGGTCTTGGCCGTCGTGGTGACACTAATGTTCATGCCACGCAGCGCATCAATCCGGTCATACTCGATTTCCGGGAAGATGATCTGTTCCTTGAGGCCCATGTTGTAGTTGCCCTGGCCATCGAAACCTTTGCCCGAAATGCCGCGAAAATCACGGACCCGCGGCAGCGCCACAGTCACCAGACGGTCAATGAACTCGAACATGCGCGGACCGCGAAGCGTCACCATGCAGCCGACCGGATAGCCGGTACGAATCTTGAAACCGGCGATCGATTTGCGGGCCTTGGTCGCAACGGGTTTCTGGCCGGCGATCTTGACCATGTCGCTCATCGCGTGCTCGAGCACTTTCTTGTCGGCGACCGCTTCCCCGACCCCCATGTTGAGCGTCACCTTGATGATGCGGGGGACCTGCATTTTGGACTTGTACCCGAACTTCTGGGTCAACTCGGGCACCACTGTGGTGTTGTAGTACTCCAGCAAACGCGCCATAACTGATCCTTATGCCCCCAACACTTCGCCGTTCGACTTGAAGAAACGAACTTTCGTGCCGTCTTCAAGAGTCCTGAAGCCGACGCGATCCGCTTTTCTGGTCACCGGGTTATAGAGCGAAACATTCGAAATGTGAAGCGGCATTTCCTTTTCGATAATGCCACCGACGACGCCCTTGACCGGGTTGGGCTTGACATGCTTCTTGACCCGATTGACCCCTTCGACGAGGACATGCTCTGCGTCGGAACGGCGCAGAACGCTGCCGCGCTTTCCCTTGTCTTTGCCGGCGATCACGACCACGTCGTCGCCCTTGCGAATCTTTTCCATGACCTTCCTTACAGCACTTCAGGCGCCAGCGAGACGATCTTCATGAACCGATCGCCGCGCAGCTCGCGCGTCACCGGCCCGAAGATCCGCGTCCCGATGGGCTCCATCTTGTTATTCAGGAGTACCGCCGCATTATGGTCGAACTTGACGAGCGATCCGTCCAGGCGACGCACACCCTTGGCTGTACGCACGACCACGGCGCTATAGACGTCGCCTTTCTTGACGCGCCCGCGCGGGGCAGCATCCTTGATGGTCACCTTGATAATGTCGCCCACACCCGCATAGCGACGCTTGGAGCCACCCAACACTTTGATGCACATGACTGAGCGTGCGCCGGTGTTGTCGGCGACGTCGAGAGTACTCTGAACTTGAATCATCTGTCACTCCAACTTGGCCCGCTGTGGCGGTCAGTCTTGGAACCCGCAAGGGGAGAAACGCCCAATACAGAAAGACCATCGAGCGCGGGAAAGCTCGGCATTATAGCCGCTATATAAACAAACACAAGGACTAAATCGCGATCGCCCGTTCAAGCAGTTTGCTGACGACCCAGGACTTGGTCTTCGACAGCGGACGTGACTCCTCGATTTCGACGACATCCCCGATTTTGGCTTCGTTGTTGTCGTTTTGTGCGTGGTACTTGCTCGAGCGCACGATAATCTTGTTGTACATCGCGTGCTTGACTCGACGCTCGACGATCACCGTCACCGTCTTGTCCATTTTGTCGCTGACAACGCGCCCGACCAGGGTACGCTTGTTGCTGGTGGTCTCGCTCATTGGACTGCCTTTTCACGAAGAAGCGTGCGGACGCGGGCGATCTGACGGCGCACCTTGCCAATCTGACTGTTGTTCGACAACTGCTGGCTTGCGATCTGCATGCGCAGGCCAAACTGCGCCTTGAGCAGGTCCAGCAATTCCTTGTTCAGCTCGTCGACGGATTTAGCTCTGAGTTCACTGACTTTCATGATCAACCTACCATGCGCGTAACGAAAGCGGTCGGAATGGGCAACTTGGCGGCAGCGAGCGCAAACGCTTCACGCGCCAGACCTTCGCTTACCCCGTCCATCTCGTAGAGAACCTTGCCCGGCTTGATCTCGGCGACATAGTACTCGGGATTCCCCTTGCCACTTCCCATGCGCACTTCGGCCGGTTTCTTGGAAATCGGCTTGTCCGGGAAGATGCGAATCCAGATTCTCCCGCCGCGTTTGATATGCCGGGTCATGGCCCGCCGCGCGGCTTCGATCTGCCGGGCAGTCAAGCGCCCACGGCCGATCGCCTTGAGTCCGAACTCGCCGAAACTGACCTTCGCCCCGCGCAGCGCAAGGCCGGTATTGCGGCCTTTCTGCTCTTTGCGGTATTTTCTTCTAGCTGGCTGCAGCATCTGTCGTTCCTGCCTTTCTGACTCGTTTCACGGCTGCCTTTCCTTCTCCCGCAGCGCCTTCGACCTTTGCCGCCTCGTCTCTCACCACCCGCGGGCGATCGGTCGCCTCGGCGGGCCGGGGCGAACGGCGCGGGCGTCGCTGCTCTTCGAGCGCCGCCTCCGAAGTCGCCGCCGTCTGTTCCTGGCGACTGAGGATCTCACCCTTGAACACCCAGACCTTGACGCCAATCAGGCCGTAGGTGGTGAGCGCTTCCGAAGTGGCGTAATCGATGTCGGCACGCAGGGTGTGCAGCGGAACGCGGCCTTCGCGATACCATTCGCGGCGCGCGATCTCGGCCCCGTTGAGGCGGCCCGAACTCATGATCTTGATGCCTTGCGCGCCGAGTCGCATGGCGTTCTGCATTGCTCGCTTCATGGCGCGGCGGAACATGATGCGCTTTTCGAGCTGCTGGGTGATCGAATCGGCGATCAGCTGGGCATCGAGCTCCGGCTTGCGGATTTCCTCGATACTGACGTGCACCGGGACGCCCATGATCTTCTGCAGGGCTACCCGCAGGTGATCAATTTCCTCGCCCTTTTTGCCAATCACCACTCCGGGGCGGGCCGAGAACACCGTGACGCGCGCGTTCTTGGCCGGGCGCTCGATCAGAATGCGGCCGACCGATGCATGCTTGAGCTTCTTCTTCAGGTATTCGCGAACCCGCACATCCTCGTTGAGCATGCCGGCAAAATTTTTGCTGTTGGCATACCAGCGTGACGCCCAGTCACGCGTGACCGCGAGCCGAAAGCCGGCAGGATGAATCTTTTGTCCCATTCTTGTTCCTCAGTTGCCGACGGTCAGAAAAACGTGACAGGTCGGCTTGACGATCCGGTTGCCGCGTCCCTTCGCCCGCGCCGTAAAGCGCTTGAGCACCATGCCTTTTTCAACGCAGATAGTCTTGACCTTCAGTTCGTCAATGTCGGCACCGGCATTGTGCTCCGCGTTGGCGATCGCCGACTCGAGCACTTTCTTGATGATTGCTGCGCCTTTTTTAGGGCTGAACGTCAGAACGTTGAGCGCCTTGTCAACCGCCAGGCCGCGGATCTGGTCGGCCACCAGGCGGCCTTTCTGGCTCGACAGCCGAACGCCGCGCAAAACAGCACGAGTTTCCATATTCATTCCTTTACTTCTTGGCCTTCTTGCCAGATGTATGGCCCTTGAAGGTACGGGTCAATGAAAACTCGCCCAACTTGTGCCCAACCATGTTTTCGGTGACATAGACCGGAACATGCTGCTTGCCGTTATGTACCGCAATCGTCAGACCAACGAAATCGGGCAGCACGGTTGACCGGCGCGACCACGTCTTGATCGGACGCTTGTCGCCCGTCGCACGCACCGCAGTCACTTTTTTGATCAGGTGGGCATCAGCAAACGGGCCCTTTTTAACGGAACGTCCCATGTTTCTCTATCCCTTAGCGTTTTTGACGGCGCTGCACGATCATCGACGTCGTGCGCTTGTTGCGACGAGTACGATAACCCTTGGTCTTGGTCCCCCAGGGACTGACCGGGTGCATCCCAGATGCAGTCTTCCCTTCGCCACCGCCGTGCGGGTGGTCGATCGGATTCATCGCGACGCCACGAACCGTGGGACGAATCCCCCGCCAGCGGTTGGCGCCGGCCTTGCCGATCGAACGCAGACTATGCTCTTCGTTGCCGACCTCGCCGATCGTCGCCCGGCACTCGACGTGCACCCGACGGATCTCACCCGAGCGCAAACGCAGCTGCGCGTGCATCCCTTCGCGGGCAAGCAACTGCACCGAGGTTCCCGCCGAGCGCGCCAGCTGCGCACCCTTGCCAGGTACCATCTCGACACAATGGATGGTGGTACCGACCGGGATATTGCGAATCGGCAGCGTGTTGCCGACCTTGATCGGCGCTTCCGAACCACTGGTCACCTGCTGGCCAACGATCAGGCCCTTGGGCGCAATGATGTAACGACGTTCACCATCGGCATAACAGAGCAGGGCGATGTTGGCGGTCCGGTTGGGATCGTACTCGAGGCGCTCGACCTTGGCCGGCACCCCGTCCTTGTTGCGCTTGAAGTCTACCAGGCGATAGTGCTGCTTGTGACCGCCGCCCTGGTGTCGGGTGGTGACATGACCGTTGTTGTTCCGGCCGGCATTCTTCGACTGCGGCTCGAGGAGCGCGGCGATCGGTGCGCCCCTGTGCAGGTTCGGATTGACGACCCGGATGACGGCACGGCGCCCTGGCGAGGTCGGTTTGACTTTGACGAGTGCCATCAGACGCCTCCTCCATCGACGAAATTGATCTCCTGGCCGGGCTTCAGGCACACATAGGCCTTTTTCCAGCTGTTGCGGCGGCCCATGACCTTGCCGAACTTCTTGTGTTTGCCCTTGACGGTGGCCATCTGGACGGACTCCACACCGACCTTGAACAGCAGCTCGACCGCGCCCTTGACTTCAGGCTTGGTCGCATCGGAGACGACGCGAAAGATGACCTGGTGAAACTTGTTGCCAAGGTAGGTTGCTTTTTCGGAGATCTGCGGCGCGAGCAGTACTTGCAGCAAACGTTCTTGATTCATCCCAGGATCTCCTCAAACTTCGCCAGCGCACCCTTGGTAAGCAGCACCTTCTGGAAGCGAACCAGCGACACCGGGTCCGCCTGCTGGACTTCGACAACCATCACATCGGGCAGATTGCGCGACGCCAGAAACACGTTCTCGTCGAGGCTGTCGGTGATCACAAGCACCGATTCGTAACCCATTCCCTTGATCTTCGCGGCAAACAGGCGGGTCTTGGGAGCTTCGATCGACAGGCTGTCCACGACCGCCAGGCGGTCTTCGCGCACCAACTGCGAGAGGATCGACGCCATCCCGGCGCGGTACATCTTGCGATTCAGCTTGTGAGTGAAATTCTCGTCCGACGAACTCGGGAAGACCCGGCCGCCACCGCGCCAGATCGGCGACGACGACATACCCGCGCGGGCACGCCCGGTACCCTTCTGACGCCAGGGCTTCTTGGTCGTGTGCCGGACATCCTGGCGGCCCTTCTGGGCCCGGTTGCCGCTACGGCCGTTGGCCTGATAGGCCACCAGCACCTGGTGCACCAGGGCTTCGTTGTATTCGCGATCGAAAAGCATGTCGGAAGCGTCGAGACGGCTCGCTTCCTCACCTTGATCATTGATCAGCTTGAGTTCCATTTATGCCCCCGCCTTGACTGCAGGACGCACGATCACATCCGACCCCTTGGAGCCGGGAACCGCGCCCTTGAGCAACAGCAACTGGCGATCGGCATCGACGCGAACGACTTCGAGATTCTGCTGCGTGCGCTTGACGGCACCCAGATGACCCGCCATTTTCTTGCCCGGAAAAACCCGCCCCGGATCCTGCGCCATGCCGGTCGACCCGAGCGCCTGGTGCGAAACCGAGTTGCCGTGCGCCGCACCCTGCGACCTGAAGTGGTGCCGTTTGATGCCACCGGAGAAGCCCTTGCCGATGGTCTGACCCGTGACATCGACTTTCTGCCCGACAGCGAAGATGGTGACGAAAATCTGGTCGCCGGGCTTGAGCGCGGCGAGATCGTCAACCGCGACCGGGAACTCCTTGAGGACCTGCCCCGCTTCAACGCCCGCCTTGGCCAGATGTCCCGCCAGGGGTTTGTTGACACGCGACGCGCGGCGTTTGCCGAAAGCCACCTGAACAACCGAGTAGCCATCATTTTGCGGCGTTTTGATCTGGGCGACGCGATTGTTCGACACGTCGAGCACAGTTACCGGGACACTGACACCGTCGTCGGTAAAGATGCGCGTCATGCCGACCTTGCGCCCAACAAGGCCTAGACTCATGCTTATTCTCCTCTGACCGGCTACGATTGGCCGGCGAGCATACGGTGGACGGGCAGTTCGAAGAGCCAAACTGCCCGGCGAAAGGCGGCGATTATAGCCGCAAGACAGTCACTACTGCAACTTAATTTCGACGTCCACGCCTGCCGGCAGATCGAGCTTCATCAGCGCATCGACGGTCTTGTCGGTCGGGTCGATGATGTCCATGAGACGCAGATGAGTGCGGATCTCGAACTGGTCGCGCGAACTTTTGTCGACGTGCGGAGAGCGCAGAAGGTCAAAACGCTGAATACGGGTCGGCAACGGAACCGGGCCGCGAACGACGGCTCCGGTGCGCTTGGCGGTGTCGACAATCTCCTGTGCCGACTGATCGATCAGTCGATAGTCGAAAGCTTTCAGGCGGATACGGATTTTCTGGCTTTGCATGTCTTATTCCAAAGAGCGATCGGTGGAGTCGGAACTCCATCGGAAGGTTGCCTGACTACTCGATGATTTTCGCCACCACGCCGGCGCCGACGGTGCGGCCGCCTTCGCGAATCGCGAAGCGCAGACCTTCTTCCATGGCAATCGGGGCGATCAGCTTCACCGTCATCTGCACGTTGTCACCGGGCATCACCATCTCGACGCCTTCCGGCATGGCGATCGCGCCGGTCACGTCGGTGGTGCGGAAGTAGAACTGCGGGCGATAGTTGTTGAAGAACGGCGTGTGACGCCCCCCTTCCTCTTTCGACAGACAGTAAACCTCTCCCGTGAAGTGCGTGTGCGGCTTGATTGAACCCGGTTTGGCCAGCACCTGCCCCCGCTCGACGTCGTCACGCTTGGTGCCGCGCAGCAGAACGCCGACGTTGTCACCCGCCTGACCCTGATCGAGCAGCTTGCGGAACATCTCGACGCCGGTGCAGATCGTCTTCACGGTCGGCTTGATGCCAACGATCTCGACTTCCTCGCCAACCTTGACAATGCCGCGCTCGACTCGACCGGTGACCACGGTGCCCCGCCCGGAGATCGAAAAAACGTCTTCGATCGGCAACAGGAAAGGCTTGTCGATCGCCCGTTGCGGGGTCGGAATGTAGGCGTCGAGCGCATCCGCGAGCGCCATCACCGACTGTTCGCCGAGCGCACCCGCGTCACCTTCGAGCGCTTTCAGCGCCGAACCCTGGACGATCGGCACGTCGTCGCCGGGGAAGTCGTACTTCGACAGCAGCTCGCGCACTTCCATGTCAACCAGTTCGAGCAGTTCGGCGTCGTCCACCATGTCGCACTTGTTCAGATAGACGATGATGTACGGTACGCCCACCTGCCGCGCCAGCAGGATGTGCTCGCGGGTCTGCGGCATCGGCCCGTCGGCAGCGGAAACCACGAGAATCGCGCCGTCCATCTGCGCCGCGCCGGTGATCATGTTCTTGATGTAGTCGGCGTGGCCCGGACAATCGACGTGCGCGTAGTGCCGTTTGGCCGTCTCGTACTCGACGTGCGCGGTGTTGATCGTGATGCCGCGCGCCTTCTCTTCCGGCGCGGCGTCGATCTGATCGTAGGCCTTGGCGACGCCGCCGTATTTCTTCGCCAGAATGGTCGTGATCGCCGCCGTCAGCGTCGTCTTCCCGTGGTCAACGTGCCCAATCGTGCCCACATTGACGTGCGGCTTCGTGCGTTCAAATTTTCCCTTGGCCATTACCGTATCCTCAATAACAGGGTCACTTCTTGTTGATGACTGCTTCGGCGACGTTCTTCGGCGCCTCGGCGTAGTGCTTGAATTCCATCGAATAGGTTGCGCGGCCCTGGCTCAGCGAACGCAGGGTCGTCGAATAACCGAACATTTCGGCGAGCGGTACCTCGGCCTTGATCGCCTTGATGTTTCCGGGCAGATCTTCCATGCCCTGAATCATGCCACGACGGCTCGAAAGATCGCCCATGACGTTGCCCATGTAGTCCTCGGGGGTCTCGACGTCGACCGCCATCATCGGCTCGAGCAGGGTCGGCTGGGCCCGCCGCATGCCTTCCTTGAAGGCAATCGCAGCAGCCTGGCGAAAGGCGTTCTCGTTGGAGTCGACGTCGTGGTAGGAGCCTTCGAACAGGGTAAACTTGATATCGACCACCGGGAAGCCAGCCAGCACGCCGCTGGTGACCGAATCCTGCAGCCCCTTGTCGACCGCAGGAATGTACTCGCGCGGCACCGTGCCGCCCTTGATCGCGTCAACGAACTCGTAGCCCTTGCCAGGCTCGTTGGGCTCGATCTTCAGCCAGACATGGCCGTACTGACCACGCCCACCCGACTGCTTGACGAACTTGCCTTCCTGTTCGACCGCCTTCTTGATGCACTCGCGATAGGCCACCTGCGGCGCGCCGACGTTGGCGTCGACCCCGAACTCGCGCTTCAGGCGATCGACGATGATCTCCAGGTGCAGTTCGCCCATGCCGGAAATGATCGTCTGACCCGACTCTTCGTCGGTTCGCACACGAAACGAAGGATCTTCCTGCGCCAGACGACCGAGGGCGATTCCCATCTTCTCCTGGTCTGGCTTGGTCTTCGGTTCGACGGCGACGTGAATCACCGGCTCGGGAAAGATCATCCGCTCGAGGGTGATGATCGCCGAGGGATCGCAGAGCGTCTCACCGGTCGTCACGTCCTTGAGGCCGACGCAGGCGGCGATGTCGCCGGCGAGGACTTCCTTCAATTCTTCACGATTGTTGGCGTGCATCTGCAGCACCCGACCGATGCGCTCGCGGCGACCCTTGATCGGGTTGTAGATGGTGTCACCCGATTTGAGAACCCCGGAATAGACCCGGATAAAGGTCAACTGGCCGACATAGGGATCGGTCATCAGTTTAAAGGCAAGCGCAGAAAACTTCGCGTTGTCGGAAGCTTCGCGGGTATCGGGGTCGCCGTTCTCCTTTTCGCCGGAAACCGGCGGAATATCGACCGGCGACGGCAGAAGGTCGATCACCGCATCAAGCATGCGCTGCACGCCCTTGTTCTTGAAAGCGGTTCCGCACAGCGCCGGCTGAATCTCGCAGGCGATCGTGCGATCGCGCAGGCCCCTGATCAGGTCGGCCTCGCTAAGTTCACCCTCATCGAGATACTTGTCCATCAGTTCTTCGGACGACTCGGCGGCGGCTTCGACCATCTTGCTGCGCCATTCGTCAGCTTGAGACTGCAACTCGGCCGGGATCTCGCGATAGTCGAACTTCATCCCCAGCGAAGCTTCGTCCCAGTAGATCGCTTTCATCTTGATCAGGTCGACGACGCCTTCGAAGTAATCTTCCTTGCCGATCGGGATCACGATCGGCACCGGATTCGCCTTCAGACGGCTACGCATCTGGTCCACGACCTTGAAGAAATCGGCACCCTGACGATCCATCTTGTTCACGAACGCCAGTCGCGGCACCTTGTACTTGGTGGCCTGCCGCCAGACCGTCTCCGACTGCGGCTGCACGCCCCCCACCGCGCAATAGATCATGCACGCGCCATCGAGCACCCGCATCGAACGTTCCACTTCGATCGTGAAGTCCACGTGGCCGGGCGTATCGATGATGTTGATGCGATGCTCGGGACGATCGAACTGCATGCCTTTCCAGAAACAGGTGGTGGCCGCCGAAGTGATGGTGATGCCGCGCTCCTGCTCCTGCGCCATCCAGTCCATGGTCGCAGCACCGTCATGCACTTCGCCAATCTTGTGATTGATGCCCGTGTAGAAAAGGATACGCTCGGTCGCAGTCGTCTTGCCGGCATCGATGTGAGCACTGATACCGATGTTCCGGTATCGCTCAATGGGGGTTTTGCGTGCCACAGTAGTAAACCTTCACTAATAAAGAACGTTCGTCAGCACAGAACAGCCGCGCTGCTGGCTCAGAACCGGAAGTGTGCGAAAGCCTTGTTGGCCTCGGCCATACGGTGCACTTCGTCACGCTTCTTGACTGCGCCACCCCGGCTCTCCGACGCTTCGAGCATCTCGGCGGCCAGACGCTGCCCCATCGACTTTTCAGAACGCTTGCGCGCCGACTCCCGCAGCCAGCGCATGGCCAGCGCCATGCGACGGCTCGGGCGAACCTCGACCGGGACCTGATAGTTGGCGCCGCCGACGCGGCGACTCTTGACTTCAACCATCGGCTTGATGTTACCGAGCGCCTGGCCGAAAACTTCCAGCGGATCCTTGCCGGTCTTGGTCACGATCTGATCGAAGGCACCATAGACGATGCGCTCGGCGACCGATTTCTTGCCGCACTTCATGATGGTATTGACAAACTTTGACACGTCCACATTGCCGAATTTCGGATCCGGCAGGATATCGCGCTTGGGCACTTCACGACGACGGGGCATAGCAACCTCTCATAGTCACAATTCAGTCGAAGAGCCGGGCAACATGCCCACCTCTCCCGGCCACCCATCAGGAGCGGCCCTTACTCGGACGAAACTCAAGCCGCTTTCGGGCGCTTGGTACCGTACTTGGAACGACCCTGCTTGCGCTTCTTGACGCCCTGGGTGTCCAGCGAACCCCGCACCGTGTGGTAACGGACGCCTGGCAGGTCTTTTACACGACCGCCGCGAATCAGCACCACGGAGTGTTCCTGAAGGTTGTGGCCCTCACCGCCGATGTATGAAATGACTTCGAAGCCATTTGTCAGCCGCACCTTGCAGACCTTGCGCAGGGCAGAGTTAGGCTTCTTCGGCGTGGTGGTGTAGACGCGCGTGCAGACTCCCCGCTTCTGAGGGCAATTGCTCAGTGCGGGAACCTTGCTTTTGGTGCGTATGGCCTCGCGAGGTTTGCGCACCAGCTGGTTAATGGTTGGCATGTTCCGACCCCTATGTTCAGTTCAGCAAGCGACGTGACGAGCACATGGCATCTGCAAAAAACCAAGGCGGACCAAAGGCCGCCCTGGCGATGTTCATGAGCAGCCGACGCCAGCCCTGGCTATCGGCGACAAAGACCGGCGATTCTAGGGTCTATTGGCTCTCAAGTCAAGCCACGGGAGCATCATGTGCGCTCTCTTCACTGGTCGACGACTCGTCGTCGACCAGCAGGCCGCGCTCCGCCGCAATGTCTTCGCCCGCCAGGTTCTTCTTGCGGGTGTTGTGATAAGCGAGGCCGGTACCGGCCGGGATCAGGCGGCCGACGATGACGTTTTCCTTGAGTCCGCGCAACTCGTCGCGCTTGCCCATGATGGCCGCTTCGGTCAGCACCCGTGTCGTTTCCTGGAAAGACGCCGCCGAGATGAACGAATCGGTGGACAACGAAGCCTTGGTGATGCCGAGCAGGACATGCTCGTAAGTCGCCGGCAGCTTTCCTTCGGCGAGCATGCGGTCGTTCTCGTCGAGCAGATGAGCGCGCTCGACCTGTTCGCCCTTGATGAACTTGGTATCGCCCGGGTCGAGCACGTTGACCCGCCGCAGCATCTGGCGGACGATCACTTCGATGTGCTTGTCATTGATCTTGACGCCCTGCAGGCGGTACACGTCCTGCACCTCGTCGGTAATGTAGATGGCCAGCGCTTCGACCCCGAGCAGGCGCAGAATGTCGTGCGGGTCCGGCGCCCCGTCGACGATCGACTCGCCCTTGTTCACCACCTGCCCGTCATGCACCAGGACGTGCTTGTCCTTGAGGATCAGGTATTCGTGATTGACCCCGTCGAGATCGGTAATGACCAGGCGCTGCTTGCCCTTGGTGTCCTTGCCGAAGGACATGGTGCCGGTATACTCGGCCAGCATGCCCGCATCCTTGGGGGTACGCGCCTCGAAGAGTTCGGCAACGCGCGGCAGACCGCCGGTGATGTCGCGCGTCTTGGCCGACTCCTGCGGCAGACGGGCAAGCACGTCACCAACCCAGATCGGTTGCCCGTCGAGAACATTGATGATCGCACCGACCTGAAAGGTGATGGTCACCGGGTGGTCGCTGCCGTGCATCCTGACTTCCTGGCCGTCGGCTTCGAACAGCCGTACCTGCGGCCGCAAGCCCTTGCTCGGCAGCTTGCCACCGCGCTTGGGATCGATCACCACCAGCGTCGACAGGCCGGTGACCTCGTCGATCTGCTTGGCAACGGTAACGCCTTCCTCGACGTTCTCGAACTTCACGATACCCGAGTATTCGGCAATGATCGGCCGCGTATGCGGATCCCAGCTGGCCAGCCGCGCGCCGGCCCTGACCGCCTGCGCATCAGCGACCTGCAGCGTCGCGCCGTAGGGAACCTTGTGCTTCTCGCGTTCGCGACCGATGTCGTCGGTGATCAGGATTTCCCCTGAACGCGTGATGACGATCTTCTCGCCCTTGGCGCCGGTGACGTAGCGCATGCTGGCGGTGAAGCGGACGATGCCGGCACTGCGCGACTCGACCTGGCTCGCGACGGCGGCGCGGGAGGCTGCGCCACCGACGTGGAAGGTACGCATGGTGAGCTGCGTTCCGGGTTCGCCGATCGACTGGGCAGCGATGACTCCGACCGCTTCGCCGACGTTGACCGGTGAGCCGCGACCGAGGTCGCGTCCATAGCACTTGGCGCACAAACCGTAACGCGTCTCGCAGGTCAGCGGCGTGCGTGCCTTGACTTCGTCGATCCCCGTCTGATCGATCAGATCGCAGTGATCCTCGCTGATCAAGGTCCCCTGCTCGATCACCGTCTCCTGCGTATCCGGATGCACCACGTCGTTGGCGGTCACGCGACCGAGGATACGTTCGCGCAGCGCTTCGATCACCTCGCCCCCTTCGATCAACGCCTTCATGGTGACGCCGTTGGTCGTTCCACAGTCGTCCTCGATCACCACGAGATCCTGCGTCACGTCGACCAGTCGGCGAGTGAGGTAACCGGAGTTGGCGGTCTTCAAAGCGGTATCCGCGAGGCCCTTGCGGGCACCGTGGGTCGAGATGAAGTACTGAAGGACGTTCAGCCCCTCGCGGAAGTTGGTGGTGATCGGCGTTTCGATGATCGACCCGTCGGGCTTCGCCATCAGGCCGCGCATCCCGGCCAGCTGACGGATCTGGGCGGCCGAACCACGTGCGCCTGAATCGGCCATCATGAAGATCGAGTTGAAGGACTCCTGCTTCTCCTTCTCGTCACGACGATTGAGCACTTCCACATGCCCGAGCTGATCCATCATCACCTTCGCCACCTGATCACCGGTGCGCCCCCAGATGTCGACCACCTTGTTGTAGCGCTCACCGTTGGTCACCAGACCGTTGGTGTACTGGTTCTCGATCTCCTTGACCTCGGCTTCGGCGGCGGCAATGATGTCACGCTTCTGTGACGGCACCAGCATGTCGTCGGAACAGATCGAAATGCCTGCCCGGGTCGCCAGACGATAGCCGTTCTGCATCAGCTTGTCGGCAAAGACCACCGTCTCCTTGAGACCGCAACGGCGGAAAGCGGCATTGATCAGCTTGGAGATTTCCTTTTTCTTGAGGGTCTTGTCGATCAGGCTGAAAGGCAGGCCCTTGGGCAGGATTTCGGAGAGCAGCGCACGCCCGGCGGTGGTGTTGTAGCGGGTAACCTTTTCCTGCCAGCCGTTCTCGCCATTGCTCTCGTACTCGGTGATCCGCACCGCGATGCGGGCATGTATGTCGAGTTCACCGGCCTGCATGGCGCGCGTCACCTCGGCGAGGTCGGGGAACATCATGCCCTCGCCGCGAGCGTTGATCCGCTCGCGCGTGGCGTAGTAGAGACCGAGGACGATGTCCTGCGACGGGACGATGATCGGCTCGCCGTTGGCCGGCGAGAGGACATTGTTGGACGCCAGCATCAGCGTCCGCGCTTCCATCTGGGCTTCGAGCGACAAGGGCACGTGCACGGCCATCTGGTCACCGTCGAAGTCGGCGTTGAAAGCGGCGCAGACGAGCGGGTGGAGCTGGATCGCCTTGCCTTCGATCAGCGTCGGCTCGAACGCCTGAATGCCGAGGCGGTGCAGGGTCGGTGCGCGGTTGAGCATGATCGGATGTTCGCGGATCACCTCTTCAAGGATATCCCACACCACCGCTTCCTGGGTCTCCACCATCTTCTTCGCCTGTTTGATCGTGGTCGCCAGACCCATCACCTCGAGACGGTTGAAAATGAAGGGCTTGAACAGCTCGAGCGCCATCAGTTTGGGGAGCCCGCACTGATGCAGCTTGAGCTGCGGTCCGACAACGATCACCGAACGGCCCGAGTAATCCACCCGCTTGCCGAGCAGGTTCTGGCGGAAACGACCGCCCTTGCCCTTGATCATGTCGGCCAGCGACTTCAGCGGGCGCTTGTTGGCACCGGTCATCGCCTTGCCGCGACGGCCGTTGTCGAGCAGGGAATCGACCGCTTCCTGGAGCATTCGCTTCTCGTTGCGCACGATGATTTCCGGCGCTTTCAGCTCGAGCAGTCGTTTCAGCCGGTTGTTGCGGTTGATCACCCGGCGATAGAGATCGTTGAGATCAGAGGTCGCAAAGCGGCCCCCGTCGAGCGGCACCAACGGCCGCAGATCCGGCGGCAGGACCGGCAGCACTTCGAGCACCATCCACTCGGGCTTGATGCCGGATTTCTGAAAGCCCTCGAGGATCTTCAGGCGCTTGGAGAACTTCTTGCTCTTGGTTTCGGAAGTGGTCGTCTCGAGTTCGCTGCGCAGCGTTTCGACCTCGCGCGCGAGGTCGATCGAACGGAGCAATTCGCGAATGCCTTCGGCGCCCATCGCCGCCAGGAAGTCGTCGCCGTACTCCTCGACCTTGGCGAGGTAGTCATCCTCGGTCAGCAACTGACCGCGCGCAAGCGGCGTCATGCCGGGGTCGAAGACGACGAAGGCCTCGAAGTAGAGAACGCGCTCGATGTCGCGCAGGGTCATGTCGAGCACCATGCCGAGACGGCTCGGCAGGCTCTTCAGGAACCAGATGTGAGCCACCGGACTGGCCAGTTCGATGTGCGCCATGCGCTCGCGGCGAACCTTGGCCAGGGTCACTTCGACCCCGCATTTCTCGCAGATCACCCCCCGATGCTTGAGCCGCTTGTACTTGCCGCAAAGACACTCGTAATCCTTGATCGGGCCGAAGATCTTGGCGCAGAACAGCCCGTCGCGCTCCGGCTTGAAGGTCCGGTAGTTGATCGTCTCGGGTTTCTTGACTTCGCCATAGGACCACGAGCGGATCTTGTCCGGCGAGGCAAGACCAATGGTGATCGCGTCGAACTGCTCTTCCTGCGTCACCTGCCTAAACAAATCAAGCAATGCTTTCATCTTTTGCTCCAGTGAGGAGTGAGGTGTCAGGGGCGAAGCGCCACGAGGCGGGAGGATTTTTATCCCTTGGCCGCCACCCGGCCCACCCGTCAGAAACGTTCGAGATCAATATCGATGGCCAGCGAACGGATTTCCTTGACCAGCACGTTGAACGACTCGGGCATGCCGGCGTCGATCTTGTGGTCTCCCTTGACGATATTCTCGTAAACCTTGGTCCGGCCATTGACGTCGTCGGACTTGACCGTCAGCATTTCCTGCAGCACGTACGAAGCGCCGTAGGCTTCGAGCGCCCACACCTCCATTTCGCCGAAGCGCTGACCACCGAACTGCGCCTTGCCGCCCAGCGGTTGCTGCGTGACCAGCGAGTAGGGGCCGGTCGAACGGGCGTGCATCTTGTCGTCCACCAGGTGGTGCAGCTTCAGCACGTGCATGTAACCCACCGTCACCTGACGCTCGAACTGCTCGCCGGTGCGACCATCGTACAGCGTCATCTGCGCCGATGCCGGCATGCCGGCCAGGGCCAGGACCGCCTTGATCTCCGACTCCTTGGCGCCGTCGAAAACCGGCGTCGCGAACGGCACGCCCGCCTCGAGATTGCCGGCCATTTCGAAGATCTCGCCGTCGCTGAGCTGGTCGAGGTCTTCGGGTTTGCCGGTGCCGTTGTAGATCTGGTCGAGAAAACCTCGCACCTCGGTCGCCGTCGCCTGCCGACGCAGCAGCTCGCCGATCTTGAAACCGAGGCCCTTGGCGGCAAGCCCGAGATGGACTTCGAGAATCTGTCCGACGTTCATCCGCGAAGGTACCCCAAGCGGATTGAGGACGATGTCGACCGGCCGGCCATCTGCCATGTAGGGCATGTCTTCGACCGGCACGATCCGCGACACCACGCCCTTGTTGCCATGGCGCCCGGCCATCTTGTCACCGGCCTGCAGGCGCCGCTTGACAGCGACATAGACCTTGACCATCTTCTGCACGCCCGGCGGCAATTCGTCGCCCTGCGTCAACTTCTTGCGCTTCTCTTCAAAAGCGACATCAAAGCCCTTGCGGGTCTGCTCGAGGCCTTCGCGCAGCGACTCCAGCTGCTGCGCGACGTCTTCGTCGGCCATCCGGATATCGAACCAGTGGTGCGGGTCGATGCCGTCGAGGTATTCCTGAATGACCAGCGTCCCCTTGGCCAGCCTTTTCGGTCCGCCATTCGCCGGCTTGCCGACGATCATCCGCTCGGCGCGGGCAAAGGCATCACGTTCGACGATCCGCAACTGGTCGGCGAGATCGAGCTTGTAGCTGCGCAGATGATCGTCGATGATCGACTGCGCGCGCTTGTCGTGCTCGATCCCCTCGCGGGTGAACACCTGGACGTCGATCACCGTGCCCGAGATGCCGGACTGGACGCGCAGCGAGGTGTCCTTCACGTCGGACGCCTTCTCGCCGAAGATCGCCCGCAGCAGCTTTTCTTCCGGGGTGAGCTGGGTCTCGCCTTTCGGCGTCACCTTGCCAACCAGGACGTCACCGGCTTCGACTTCAGCCCCGATGTAGACGATTCCCGATTCGTCGAGGCGAGACAGTTGCGACTCGCCGAGCGAGGCGATGTCGCGCGTGATTTCTTCCGGACCGAGCTTGGTGTCGCGCGCAACGACCGTCAGTTCCTCGATGTGAATCGAGGTGAAGCGATCCTCGGCGACCACCCGCTCCGAGATGAGAATGGAATCCTCGAAGTTGTAGCCGTTCCACGGCATGAAAGCGACCAGCATGTTCTGACCGAGGGCCAGTTCGCCCTTGTCGGTCGACGCCCCGTCAGCCACCACGTCGCCGCGGGCGATGTGATCGCCGACCCGCACCAGCGGTCGCTGGTTGATGTTGGTGTTCTGGTTGGAGCGGGTGTATTTGACCAGGTTGTAGATGTCGACGCCGACTTCGCCCGGACCGGTTTCAGCATCATTGACCCGCACCACGACGCGCGAAGCATCGACATAATCGACCAGTCCACCGCGCAAGGCCTGTACTGCAGTCCCCGAGTCCACCGCAACTGTCCGCTCGATGCCGGTGCCGACCAGCGGCTTCTCCGGGCGCAGGCAGGGAACCGCCTGGCGCTGCATGTTGGCGCCCATCAGCGCACGGTTGGCGTCGTCGTGTTCGAGGAAGGGAATCAGCGACGCGGCAACCGAGACGATCTGGCTCGGCGCCACGTCCATGTACTGGACACGCGCCGGTTCGGCGAGAATGGTTTCACCCTTCTCGCGGCAGGTGACCAGCTGGTCGGACAGGATCCCCGCCTCGCCCAGCTCGGAGTTGGCCTGGGCGATGATGTAGGCCCCCTCTTCGATCGCCGACAGGTACTCGATCTGATCGGTCACCCGACCCTCGGCGACCTTGCGGTAAGGCGTTTCGAGAAAGCCGTACTCGTTGGTCCGGGCAAACAGCGCGAGGGAGTTGATGAGGCCGATGTTCGGACCTTCAGGGGTCTCGATCGGGCAGACCCGGCCATAGTGCGTCGGATGAACGTCGCGCACTTCGAAACCGGCGCGCTCGCGCGTCAGGCCGCCCGGGCCGAGCGCCGAGACGCGGCGCTTGTGGGTGATCTCGGACAGCGGATTGGTCTGGTCCATGAACTGCGACAACTGGCTGGAGCCGAAGAACTCCCTGACCGCCGCACTGATCGGTTTGGCGTTGATCAGATCGTGCGGCATCAGGTTGTCCGATTCGGCCTGCGACAGACGCTCCTTGACGGCCCGCTCGACGCGGACCAGCCCGGCCCGGAACTGATTTTCGGCCAGTTCACCGACCGATCGGACTCGCCGGTTGCCGAGGTGATCGATGTCGTCGATTTCGCCGCGACCATTGCGCAATTCGACCAGCAGCTTGATCACCTCGACGATGTCGCGCGGCGACAGGGTGAGCTGCTCGCGCACTTCACCGGCAACGCCCATCTCTTTCAGCTTCTCCATGAGGCCACTGGCGATTTCATGGTCGAGATTTTCGGCCAACGCCCGGGGACCATGGCCCAATTCGACGAGAATCTGCTCGACCGCCGCCACCGGATGGCCGACCGCTTCGTTGATCAGGTTGACGATGCCCTCGCGCTTGGCCGGCGCGTGCTTGACCATCAGCTTGTATTCGACGACGGCCTTGCGCCCGACGCGACGGTTGAACTTCATGCGGCCGACCGCCGACAGGTCGTAGCGATCATCGGAGTAGAACAGGCCATTGAAGAGAATTTCGACCGCTTCTTCGGTCGGTGGCTCACCAGGGCGCATCATGCGGTAGATGGCAATCCGGGCGGCCTGCCGGGACACCGTTTCGTCGGCCCGCAAGGTCTGTGAAATGAAGCCGCCGCGGTCGAGGTCATTGATATAGAGCGTATGCAGCGACTCGACACCGGCCTCGACGAGCTTCGCCAGCAGGCTCTCGGTGATCTCGTCGTTGGCGTTGGCGAGGATCTCGCCGCTGCTCTGGTCGATGATGTCCTCGCCGATCACCCGACCGACCAGAAAGTCATCCGGCACCGCAACCTGCTTGATCCCGGCCAGGTCGAGTTCGCGAATATGCTTGGCGGTGATCCGCTTGTCCTTGGCAATGATCAGCTTGCCGGACGGGTCGTTGAAGTCGAAGCGCGCGACCTCGCCACGCAGCCGCTCCGGCACCAGGGCAAACTCGATCAGCTGCTTGCCGAGATAGAAGGTATCGAACTCGAAGAACTCGCGCAGGATGCGCTGCGAGCTCAGGCCGATCGCCTTCAGCAGGGTAGTCACCGGCATCTTGCGGCGACGGTCGACGCGGAAGAAGAGCAGATCCTTGGGATCGAACTCGAAGTCCAGCCACGAGCCACGGTAGGGGATGACCCGGGCCGAAAAGAGCAGCTTGCCTGAGCTGTGGGTCTTGCCACGGTCGTGTTCGAAGAAGACGCCGGGCGAGCGGTGAAGCTGCGACACGATCACCCGCTCGGTGCCGTTGATGACGAAGGAACCGGTCGACGTCATCAACGGGATCTCGCCCATATAGACTTCCTGCTCCTTGACTTCCTTGATGGTATCAGGTGCTTCGCGGTCGAGGATGATCAGGCGAACCTTCGCCCGCAAGGCCGAGGCAAAGGTCAGTCCCCGCTGCTGGCACTCGGTGACGTCGAAAGCAGGTTCGGAGAGCGTGAAGCTCACAAACTCCAGGCGCGCATTGCCACTGTGGCTGACGATCGGGAAAATGGAGGAAAATGCAGCCTGCAATCCCTGATTCTTGCGCTGCGCCACTGGCACGGTGGCCTGCAGGAAAGCAGAGAAGGACTCGAGCTGAGTCGCCAGCAAGTAGGGAACATCAAGCACGCTGACGCGCTTGGCGAAACTCTTGCGGATACGCTTTTTCTCGGTGTATGAGTAGGTCATGGTCGCTCCGAACTCAGAAGGCAAATCCTCTAGCGCGCCGGCGGCAATTGCAACCGCCGGCCCGCAACGGACAAACGCAAGATGACTGGCTGACGAGAAGGCCGAGGCCGGCTCGCGCAACCTTTTCCAGTCGTACTTGCGTTTGCACGCTGCATAACATCGCATCCGCCCGGGGTTGACGCCAGGCCTTTTCCGAAAAAGCAGAAAAGGGCTGACGGCCGCAAGGCCGTCAGCCCAGCTTGCCTGACCGGTCCTACTTGATCTCGACCTTTGCTCCGGCGTCCTCAAGAAGTTTCTTGAGGGCTTCGGCATCGGCTTTCGAAATAGATTCCTTGACCGCCTTCGGTGCGCTATCGACCAGATCCTTCGCTTCCTTCAGGCCGAGGCCGGTCGCTGCACGAACCACCTTGATCACTTCGACCTTCTTCTCGCCGAAACTCGACAGCATCACCGTAAACTCGGTCTGCTCTTCGACCACCGGCGCAGCGGCGCCGCTTGCGGCAACCGCCATCGAAGCGGCCGAAACGCCGAATTTCTCTTCGAAGGCCTTGACCAGACTGTTCAGTTCCATGACCGTCATCTCACCGACGGCTTCGAGGATGTCTTCTTTGCTAATAGCCATAATCAATAAACTCCCAAATCTGAATACTCAAAAAAGCTGACAGCACGCTCAGGAAACCACTTCTTCACCGGAAACCGCTTCTTCGCCTGGAACCGCTTCTTCACGTGCTTTGGCAAGGGCGGCAAGCGCACAGGCAAAACCGGTCACCGGAGCCTGCATGATGCCCAGCAACTGGGAGAGCAGTTCGTTGCGGCTCGGAATCGACGCCAGCGCCTGCACTCCCGCCTTGTCCAGAAGTTCACCAGCAAAGCTGCCGGCCTTCAGAATCAGCTTGTCGTTGGTTTTCGCAAAGTCGTTGAGCACCCTGGCCGCAGCCACCGGGTCATCCGAGATGCTGTAGATCAGCGGTCCCGTCATCTGCTCGGCCAGGCTCTCGAAAACGCTGCCCTGCACTGCCCGTCGGACGAGGGTGTTTTTCATCACCCGCAGATAAACCCCCGAGGCGCGCGCCTGTGCGCGCAGACGGGTCAGGTGTGCCACCGGCAAGCCACTGTACTCAGCCAGAACGATGGTCTGTGCACTAGCCATCCTCGCCGACACCTCGGCGATGACGACCTTCTTTTCATCAAGATTAAGACCCACAGGTCCTTCCTCCCATCAAGTCAACAAACAGCGCATCCTTAGTGGATGCACTGCACCCACGGCGACCTTGATCAGGGATTGCAGCGCAGATCGCAGACCTGTCACCACGCAGTCCTTTTCGGAGCGCACCGTCTACGCAGGCAGTTCGCACATTTGGGCCTCCGGCAACCGCCTTTGGCACCTGCGGTCTTTGACGATCTGTCGGCCGAACGTCAAACGCCCGGCCGACAGCCCAACAAAGCTCCCGGGTGAACCACAGCCACGTGGCCCACCGAATTTCTACAGGGTCGAAGCATCCACGCGGACACCCGGCCCCATCGTGCTCGACAGGGCGACCCGGCGGACATACTGCCCCTTGGCGGTCGCCGGCTTGGCCTTGATCAGCGCATCGAGCAGCGCTTTGAGGTTGATTGCCAGGCGGTCGACGTCGAATGACGCGCGGCCGATCGTGCTGTGAATGATGCCACCCTTGTCGGTACGGTATTGCACCTGTCCGGCCTTCGCATTCTGCACCGCAGTCACCACATCCATCGTCACCGTACCCACCTTGGGATTCGGCATCAGGCCGCGGGGACCCAGGATCTGGCCCAGTTGACCGACGACGCGCATCGCGTCGGGGGTGGCGATGACACGATCAAAATTGATGACGCCCGCCTTGATCTCCGCGGCGAGGTCCTCGAAACCGACGATATCGGCCCCTGCCGCCTTGGCTGCTGCCGCCTTTTCGCCCTGGGCGAAGACGGCAACGCGGATCGTCTTGCCGGTGCCGGCAGGCAGGACCACCGAACCGCGGACGATCTGATCCGACTTGCGAGGATCGACGCCGAGACAGACGGCGACGTCAATCGATTCGTCGAACTTGGCGCTCGCGTATTCCCGCGCCATCTTCAGTGCTTCGCCAACCGCATAGGTCTTGTTGGCGTCGACCTTGCCCTTGAAGGCTTTTTGACGTTTGCTCAGAGCGGCCATCTCAGATTCCCTCCACGGTGACGCCCATGGTCCGGGCACTACCGGCGATCGTACGCACGGCGGCGTCCATGTCGGCGGCGGTCAGGTCGGGCATTTTCTGCGTCGCAATGGCTTCGCACTGCGCCCGGGTCAGCGTACCGACCTTGGCGGTATGCGGCTTGGCGCTTCCCTTGGCAATGCCGATGGCCTTCTTGATGAGCACCGTCGCCGGCGGCGTCTTCATGATGAAGGTAAAGCTCTTGTCGGCGAAGGCGGTGATCACCACCGGGATCGGCAAGCCGGGCTCGAGGCCTTGCGTCTGCGCATTGAAGGACTTGCAGAACTCCATGATGTTGAGACCGCGCTGACCCAGCGCCGGCCCGATCGGCGGAGAAGGATTGGCTTTCCCTGCCGGAACTTGCAGCTTGATGTAACCAGTGATTTTTTTTGCCACCGTGCGACTCCTCTAGACGGGTTCAAACGCGCTCGCGAGAGCGCTCCCCAAACGACAAACGCGGCCCGCAAAGCCGCACCACTGCGGTGCGTCGGAAATCCGCGCACCGCAACTCACTTGCAGAATCAAGCTTTCTCGACCTGGCCAAACTCCAGTTCGACCGGCGTCGGGCGACCAAAGATCGTCACCGAAACGCGCAGGCGGTTCTTTTCGTAATTGACCTGCTCGACGGCGCCATGGAAATCGGTAAACGGGCCTTCCTTGACGCGAACGACCTCTCCCGGCTCGAAAAGAACCTTGGGGCGGGGCTTGTCGACGCCCTCCTGCATCTGCTGCATGATTTTGGCGACCTCTTTTTCGGAGATCGGCGTCGGCTTGTTGGCAGTGCCGCCCACGAAACCCGTCACCTTTGGCGTACTCTTCACCAGGTGCCAGGAATCGTCATTCATTTCCATTTCCACCAGCACGTAACCGGGGAAGAACTTCCGTTCGGAAATGCTCTTCTGGCCCATTTTAAGTTCCACGACCTCCTCCACCGGCACCAGGATTCGACCAAAGGCTTCCTGCATCCCCTGGCGCTGAATACGCTCGATGAGGGCGCGCTGCACGCTCTTCTCGAATCCGGAATAGGCGTGTACCACGTACCAGCGCATGCTCATAGCTTTCTCCACCCAAGAACGAGGTCGTACAGCAGCCACTCAAGGCTCTTGTCGGTCAGCCAGAGAAAGAGGGCCATCACCACCACGAAGGCGAAGACCAGGCCCGTTGTCTGCATGGTTTCCTTGCGCGACGGCCAGACGACCTTGCGCGCTTCGGCTGTAGACTCCTTGGCAAAGGAGAAGAAACGACGCCCCTGCTCGGTCTGCCAGGCAACCGCGACAGAGAGGCCGGTGCCCGCCATCACGGCCAGCACCCGCAGGATCATCGCCTGTTCGGCGAGGAGGTAGAAGCCAGCGACGCCGGCCACAAGCAGCAATACCGCTAACGCAAACTTGAATTTATCGGCCATCTCGTCCGCTTTGGTTACCTATATGGCAGGGGCAGAGGGAATCGAACCCCCAACCTTCGGTTTTGGAGACCGACGCTCTGCCAGTTGAGCTATGCCCCTGCAGCAGAACTGCGACAGTTCCCCAAATGGAGCCGCCGCTGTACCTTTACTGGACCTACTCGATGATTTTCGCCACCACGCCGGCGCCGACGGTGCGGCCGCCTTCGCGAATCGCGAAGCGCAGGCCTTCTTCCATGGCAATCGGGGCGATCAGCTTCACCGTCATCTGCACGTTGTCACCGGGCATCACCATCTCGACGCCTTCCGGCATGGCGATCGCGCCGGTCACGTCGGTGGTGCGGAAGTAGAACTGCGGGCGATAGTTGTTGAAGAACGGCGTGTGACGCCCCCCTTCCTCTTTCGACAGACAGTAAACCTCTCCCGTGAAGTGCGTGTGCGGCTTGATTGAACCCGGTTTGGCCAGCACCTGCCCCCGCTCGACGTCGTCACGCTTGGTGCCGCGCAGCAGAACACCGACGTTGTCACCCGCCTGACCCTGATCGAGCAGCTTGCGGAACATCTCGACGCCGGTGCAGATCGTCTTCACGGTCGGCTTGATGCCAACGATCTCGACTTCCTCGCCAACCTTGACAATGCCGCGCTCGACTCGACCGGTGACCACGGTGCCCCGCCCGGAGATCGAGAAAACGTCTTCGATCGGCAACAGGAAAGGCTTGTCGATCGCCCGTTGCGGGGTCGGAATGTAGGCGTCGAGCGCATCCGCGAGCGCCATCACCGACTGTTCGCCGAGCGCACCCGCGTCACCTTCGAGCGCTTTCAGCGCCGAACCCTGGACGATCGGCACGTCGTCGCCGGGGAAGTCGTACTTCGACAGCAGCTCGCGCACTTCCATGTCAACCAGTTCGAGCAGTTCGGCGTCGTCCACCATGTCGCACTTGTTCAGATAGACGATGATGTACGGTACGCCCACCTGCCGCGCCAGCAGGATGTGCTCGCGGGTCTGCGGCATCGGCCCGTCGGCAGCGGAAACCACGAGAATCGCGCCGTCCATCTGCGCCGCGCCGGTGATCATGTTCTTGATGTAGTCGGCGTGGCCCGGACAATCGACGTGCGCGTAGTGCCGTTTGGCCGTCTCGTACTCGACGTGCGCGGTGTTGATCGTGATGCCGCGCGCCTTCTCTTCCGGCGCGGCGTCGATCTGATCGTAGGCCTTGGCGACGCCGCCGTATTTCTTCGCCAGAATGGTCGTGATCGCCGCCGTCAGCGTCGTCTTCCCGTGGTCAACGTGCCCAATCGTGCCCACATTGACGTGCGGCTTCGTGCGTTCAAATTTTCCCTTGGCCATTACCGGTACCTCAAGACGTTAGAAGTTAATGATGAATCAACCGCACCAATCGGTGGTGCCCATGGACAGAATTGAACTGTCGACCTCTCCCTTACCAAGGGAGTGCTCTACCGCTGAGCTACATGGGCATCGCTCGACCAGCCTAAAGCAATTCGGCAGCCGCAACCTGGAGCGGGTGAAGGGAATCGAACCCTCGTCATAAGCTTGGAAGGCTTCAGCTCTACCATTGAGCTACACCCGCAAAACCATTACCCGAAGAACGATTTAACCACGTTACCCACATCGGTGCTGGTGGTGGAGGGAGAAGGATTCGAACCTTCGAAGGCAGAGCCGTCAGATTTACAGTCTGATCCCGTTGGCCACTTGGGTATCCCTCCAGCTAAGAACCCATAATTCTGACGCCCCATCAGCAGACTGTCAAATTATTTTTTCAAGCCGGGCATTATTATAGCGCACCCCCGAAACTTGGCACAGCACTTTCGCGACTTCAGCAGGTAACCCTGGTGACGGCGCAACCTGGGCGCCAGCTGACGGTCACACCGTTGCCGGCAGCCACGATTACGGAGGAGACTCATGGACGGCCCCTCGGTCAAACTCGATCGCCGCTATACAGCGAGCTCGGGACGCGTCTTTCTCAGCGGCATCCAGGCCCTCGTTCGTCTACCGATGCTGCAGAGCATGCGCGACGAAGCGGCCGGGCTGAATACCGCCGGCTTCGTCTCCGGCTACCGCGGCAGCCCGCTCGGCGGGCTCGACCAGGCATTGTGGAAAGCGGGCAAACACCTCGACGCGAGGCACATCGTCTTCCAGCCGGCGGTCAACGAGGATCTCGCGGCAACAGCCGTCTGGGGTAGCCAGCAACTCAAGCTCTTTCCCGGTGCAAGATACGATGGGGTTTTCGCCATGTGGTATGGCAAGGGTCCCGGGGTCGACCGCTGCGGCGATGTATTTCGCCACGCCAACGCCGCAGGTTCAGCGAAGTACGGCGGGGTCCTGGTGATCGCCGGTGACGATCACGCAGCAAAATCGTCGACCCTTCCCCACCAGACCGAGCATATCTTCAAGGCCGTGATGATGCCGGTCCTCTATCCGGCAAACATCCAGGAGTATCTCGACTATGGTCTGCACGGCTGGGCAATGAGCCGTTATTCGGGTTGCTGGGTGGTCATGAAGGCGCTCGCCGACACGGTTGAAACGTCGGCATCGGTCTCGATCGACCCGCTCAGCCCGCTGATCCGGCTCCCCGATGATTTCGAACTCCCGGCCAATGATCCGCACGGGCTCAACATTCGCTGGCCGGATCCTCCGCTGCAGCAGAGGCGCGCCTGCTCAACCACAAGCTCTATGCTGCCCTCGCCTATTGCCGTGCCAACCGGCTCAACCGGGTGGTGATCGACAGCAGCGACCCGGCCGCCCCGGCGCGCCTCGGCATCATCACCGCCGGCAAGGCCTATCTCGATGTCCGCCAGGCGCTCGTCGAGCTTGGCATCGACGACCGCCTGGCGGCGCAGATCGGCATTCGCCTGTACAAGGTCGGCATGGTCTGGCCACTCGAAGCCGATGGCGTGCGCCGCTTCGCCCAAGGTCTCGAAGAGATCCTGGTGGTCGAGGAGAAGCGACAACTGCTCGAATACCAGCTCAAGGAAGAACTCTACAACTGGCGCGAGGATGTTCGACCGCGGGTGGTCGGAAAATTCGACGAGAAGGGCGAGTGGGCACTGCTGCCGAGCGGCAGCGGCTACCTGACGCATGGCGACTGGCTGCTGCCGGCCGCCGGCGAATTGTCGGTGGCCCAGGTCGCGCGTACACTCGCGGCGCGCATCGGGCGTTTCTTCACGTCCCCGGCGATCGAGGCCCGACTGGCGCTGCTCGAAGCCAAGCAGAGCAGTCTCGCGCAAGCGCTGCTGCCGGCAACCGGCATCAGCGCCATCCAGCGCACGCCCTACTTCTGCTCGGGTTGCCCCCACAACACCTCGACGCGGGTGCCGGAAGGCTCCCGCGCAGTCGCCGGCATCGGTTGTCACTACATGGTGACCTGGATGGACCGCAGGACCTCGACCTTCACCCACATGGGCGGCGAAGGCGTCACCTGGGTCGGACAAGCGCCCTTCAGCAACGAAAAGCACATCTTCGCCAATCTCGGCGACGGCACCTATTTTCATTCCGGCCTGCTGGCGATTCGCCAGTCGGTCGCCGCCGGCGTCGCCATCACCTACAAGATCCTCTACAACGATGCCGTCGCGATGACCGGCGGGCAAGCAGTCGATGGCCAGTTGAGCGTCGCGAGACTCTCCCGTCAACTTGCAGCGGAGGGAATCGGCAAGATCGTCATCGTCACCGACGAGCCCGCCCGCTATCGACAGGTCCGCGATCTCGCGCCGCAGACGCCGGTCCGGCACCGCGACCAGCTTGACGCCGTCCAGCGCGAACTGCGCAACTATCCCGGGGTATCGGTCCTGATCTATGACCAGACCTGTGCCACCGAGAAACGCCGCCGTCGCAAACGGGGCAAGCTGGCCGACCCGGCCCGCCGGTTGTTCATCAACGAAGCCGTCTGTGAAGGATGCGGGGACTGCGGAGTACAGTCCAACTGCCTGTCGGTGATCCCGGTAGAAACCGAGTTTGGCCGCAAGCGGGCGATCGACCAGTCGTCGTGCAACAAGGATTTCTCGTGCCTCAACGGCTTCTGCCCGAGCTTCGTCAGCATCGAAGGCGGCAGTCTGCGCCGTGGCCGGGCGCTGGCCATCGACGAGAGCGCTTTTGCCGCCCTGCCAGAACCGCCGCTGGCCGATACCCGTCGTCCATTCAACCTCCTCATCACCGGCGTCGGCGGCACCGGTGTCGTCACCCTTGCTGCCCTGCTGGGAATGGCCGCGCACCTCGACGGCAAAGGCGTCTCGGTGCTCGACATGACCGGCCTCGCGCAGAAATTCGGCGCCGTCTTCTCGCACCTGCGGATCGCTGATGAACCCGCCGACATTCACGCGGCCCGCATCGCGACCGGCGAAGCGGATGCCGTCATCGGCGGCGATCTGGTAGTCACCGCCGGCACCGAAGCGCTGTCGAAAATTCTCGCCGGCAAGACGAAAGCCGTGGTCAATGTCGCCGAAACGCCAACCGCCGAGTTCACCCGCAACCCCGACTGGCGGTTTCCGCAGGGCGACCTGCAGGCCCGGATCGAGGAGGCCTGTGGCGAAGGCAACACGCTCTTCCTCGACACCGCACAGCTATGCCGTCGGCTGATCGGGGACGCCGTCTACGGCAACCTCTTCCTGCTCGGCGTCGCCTGGCAACGAGGACTCGTGCCGCTGTCGCAGGCAGCCATCGATGAAGCCATCGAAGCCAACGGAACAGCGCTGGAAGAGAACCGGCGCGCCTTCCTCTGGGGTCGGCGCGCGGCGCATGATCCCCATTCGGTGCGCGCGCTCACCCGGTCGGCCAGCTCAGCAACCAGTCGACGACGCTCGCAGACGCTCGAAGAGACCATCAGCCGGCGGGTCGACGCGCTGACCGCTTATCAGGACGAGCGCTACGGTCAACGCTACCGCAGCCTCGTCGAACGGGTTCGCGCCGCCGAAACAAGGCTGCAGTCGACAGCCCTGACCGAAGCCGTCGCGCACAGTCATTTCAGACTGCTGGCGATCAAGGACGAGTACGAAGTGGCGAGGCTTTACGCCGATCCAGCGTTCATCGAACAGTTGCGCGAAGAATTCGAGGGCGACTTCAGCCTGAGCTTCCACCTCGCGCCGCCGCTCCTCGCACGACCGGATCCAGCCACCGGCAGAATCAGGAAATACCGCTATGGTCCCTGGATGATGCAGGTCTTTCGCTGGCTGCGCCGGCTGAAGGGCTTGCGCGGCACGATCTTCGATCCCTTTGGCCAGACCGCCGAGCGGAAAATGGAACGTCAGCTGCTCACCGATTACGAAGCCGACATCGAACTCGCGCGAGTGCCCGAAGCGATCCGCGGCTTCGGCCACGTCAAGGCGGCGTCGGTGCTGCAGGCGCGCACCCGCCAGGCGGCCCTGCGCGTACGATTGCTGAACGCGGCCGAGACCGCCACGCTCGCCGCCTGAGCCTACCCGGTACAATCGTACGATCCACCCTCCCTGAGGAGAAACCCCTTGCCCTTGCCAGTCACCCCGCCGGCCGATGCCTCCCCCTCCCTTACCACGCCTCCCCTTCGCCAGCTCGCCTTGCAGCTGGCCGCGGTGGTCGCCGTGGTTTCGCTCGCCTGGCCCTACTACGGCATGCGCAACGAAACCCTGCCCTGGCCGCAAACGGCATTCGCGATCGCCGCCGTCGCCACGGTGTTTGCCAGCCTCGCCCGCCAGCCCTGGTGGTGGCGAATCATGCACGCGCTCTTTGCGCCGCTCGCCTGGGCAGTTTTCCAGCTGGCGATTGATCCCGGCTGGTTCCTGCTCGCGTTCATGGGACTCCTGCTGATCTATCGCGGGGCGCTCAGCGGGCAGGTGCCGCTCTATTTTTCGAATCGACAGACCGCTGCCGCGCTCGCCGCACTGACCGCCGATCGCCACCCGCTGCGCTTCATCGACCTCGGCGCCGGCATCGGCAGCGTGCTGATTCCGCTCGCCAGGTCGCGGCCCGACGCCCACTTCAGCGGCCGCGAAAACGCCCCCGCCACCTGGCTCGTCGGGCGTCTGCGCAGCGCTCGCCTGAGCAACTGCGACTGGCGCTGGGGCGATCTCTGGCGCAGCGATTGCGCCAGCTACGACGTGGTCTATGCCTTTTTGTCGCCGGTGCCGATGGCGGCCTTGTGGGACAAGCTTCGCCGCGAGATGCGCGCCGGCAGCCTGTTCATCAGCAACAGCTTTGCCGTGCCGGGAGTGGCAGCGACCTCGGTCATCGAAGTCGATGATCATCGGCAAACCCGGCTTTACTGCTACCAGCTGTGAAGCGCGAGGGCTGGCCGGCCGGCTAGCGGCTTCGCCGGAGACGGCGAAACTTTGCTAAGATGGCCCACCCCATCACTACCGGAGCGCAAAAAATGTCCAATTTCGATTCTGTCACTGATCCCCTGAGCTTCGCCAAAAAGATGTGGGGCGGCATGGGCTTTTCACTGCCGGGGATGGTCACCCCCACCCTCGACGTCGAAGAGATCGAAAAGAAGGTGAAAGACCTCAAGGCGGTCGAGAGCTGGCTGAAAATGAATCTGTCGATGCTGCAGATGACCATTCAGGGCCTCGAAATGCAGTGCGTTACCCTCAACGCAGTACGTGCGATGGGCCAGATGGCCGGCGGTTACGGGGCGGGTGGTGGCACTGTCGGGGAGAATCCGGCCACCGGTGTCGTCGTCGGTAGCGGCAACGAAGCGCTCAAGCAGGCGGCACTCTGGCCCTTGACCCTGTTGCAGCAGATGCAGGAGCAGATGCAGAAAGCGGCTGCCGCCGTTCAGGCCGGCCAGGCCGGCGAAGAGTCGCCCAAACCTTAGTCGTCGGGGGCACTCGCTGCGGCGAGTCGACGGCAACGGTGGCGGACAACCGGCGCTGCGCCCCGCAGCTGCGGACCCCTGGCCTCAGATGATCGCCTGCTGCTGCAGTCCGGCGATCTCGGACTCACTGTAACCGGCCTCGCGCAGGACCTCCGAGCTGTGTTCGCCGGCTGCCGGTGCGGCACGTTCGACCGCGAATACCCAGCCGGAAAGTTTCAACGGGGGCGCATACTGCGTTACCCCATTGGCCTGCACCGCCATCTCCCGAGCGACGAACTGGGGATGGCGAAGCGCCTCGGCGACCGTCAGCACCGGCGTCACACAACAATCGATCTCGGCAAAGAAATCCCGCCAGTCGGCCTGACTGCGGCTGGCGAACAGTTCCTCCAGTTCGCGGCGCAGGGCGGTCGCCGCAGCGCCGCGCGCCGCATGCCGCGCCTGCCAGTCGGGACGCCCGAGCGCGGCGCAGAAAAGATCCCAGAATTTCTTTTCCAGCGGTGCGACGGCCATGTAGCGGCCGTCGGCCGTCGCATAGACGCCATAGCCCGCATCGCCGCCGCTGAGCAGATCGCCCCCCCGCCGAGGCACCTCCCCGCTGGTCTGCAGTGCAAAGAAGGGGAACAGATTGTTCGCCAGCACCGCGTCGCTCATCGCCACGTCAACCATTCGCCCCTGGCCGCTGCGCTGGGCATCGAACAGCGCAGCGAGGATGCCCAGCGCAGCCGTCATCGCGCCGCCCAGCAGGTCGCCGACCTGCAGGTTCGGAATCGCCGGCTGGCCGCCATCGACGCCGATCTGATCGAGCACCCCGGCGAGACCGATGTAGTTGAGGTCGTGGCCGGCCGCCATCGCGAGCGGACCGCTCTGGCCGTAACCGGTGATCGCGCAATAGACGATCTTCGGGTTGACTGCCCGCAGCGTTGCGTAGCCGATGCCCAGCTTGTCGCTGACCCCGGGTCGGAAACTCTCGACCACGACGTCGGCCAGGCGTGTCAGACGCAGGAACACCTCGACCCCTTGCGGGCGCTTGAGGTCGAGCCGCAGGCCACGCTTGTTGCGATTGACGCTGCGATAGAAGACGCTGACGCCTTCCGGGCCGTCGCCCAGGATGCGCGCATAGTCGCCGGCAGCGTGGTCTTCGATCTTGATCACCTCGGCCCCCATGTCGGCGAGGTACAGGGTGGCGACCGGACCGGGCAGCAGGCGCGTCAGGTCGAGGACGCGCACACCAGTCAGCGGACCGCCACTCATGACCGTCAGCGCGGGTGCAGCCGCCGCCTTTGGCGTTTCGTCGCCCCCGCGGGACTGCTCGTCAAAACCTGACAACAAGCCTTTGTCGTTCATTAATGGTGAGAAAATTTCCACAAATGCCGAATTGAACACACCATTGATCTGGGTTAGTATTCGGCGCGGCAAGGGGAAGGTCTTGTCTGCATGTGGTTGGACTACTGCTTGAATGCGTCACCAAAACCAAAGAGGAGGATACATAAGATGAGTAGTGTCATGTACGAGCGAATGCGGGTCAATCCCAAATTCCAGAAACTTGTCCGCGAACGCGGACGCTTCGCCTGGACCCTGTCGGCCATTGTGCTGGTCCTTTTTTATGGCTTCTTCATGCTCGTCGCCTTCAATCCAGGGCTGCTGGCGAACAAGATCGCCGAGGGCTCGATGTGGCCAATCGGCTACACCATCGAGCTTTGCATGTTCGTCTTTTTCTGGCTGCTGACCGTCGTCTATGTTCGCCGGGCCAACGGAGAATTCGATGATCTCACCGCGGACCTGATCAAGGACGCCCAGAAGGAGAAGCTATGATGCGTCGACTGACTCCCGCCATCGCCCTGATTCTGATCGCCGGCCTGGCTTTTGCCGGCCCGGCGATGGATGCCTCCGGCGCCAAGCAGGCCACCAACTGGCACGCGATCATCATGTTCCTGATCTTCGTGACGATGACCATGGGGATCACCTACTGGGCGGCCGGCCGCACCAAATCGACGGCCGATTTCTATACCGCCGGTGGCGGCATCACCGGTTTCCAGAACGGCCTCGCGATCGCCGGCGACTACATGTCGGCGGCCACCCTGCTCGGCCTGACGGCCATGGCCTACACCGCGGGCTATGACGCCTATATCTACATGCTGGCCTTCTTCGCCGGCTGGCCGATCATCCTGTTCCTGATGGCCGAACGGCTGCGCAACCTGGGCCGCTTCACCTTTTCCGACATCACCTCGTATCGCCTCGACCAGGGCAAGGTACGGACGATGGCGGCGATCTCGTCGCTGGTCGTGGTGGTCTTCTATCTGATCGCGCAGATGGTCGGCGCCGGGCAGTTGATCAAGCTGCTTTTCGGCCTCGATTACAACATCGCGATCTTCGTCGTCGGCATCCTGATGATGGTCTACGTCACCCTTGGCGGCATGGTCGCGACGACCTGGGTGCAGATCATCAAGGCCTGCATGCTGCTGTTCGGCGGCACGCTGACGCTGATCCTGGCCTACACCCAGTTCGGTTTTTCGCTGACCACCCTGCTTGAAAAGGCCGAGGCACTGCACAAGCTGGGCCCGCGGCTGATGGCGCCGGGCAGCCTGCTGGCCGATCCGGTCACCGCGATCTCGCTCGGTCTGGGCCTGATGTTCGGCACCGCCGGTCTGCCGCACATCCTGATGCGCTTCTTCACCGTTGGCAACGCCAAGGAAGCCCGGAAATCGGTGCTCTACGCTTCGGGCTTCGTCGGCTTCTTCTTCAACGTGATCTTCCTGATGGGTCTGTGCGCGATCATCATCGTCGGCCAGGATCCGCAGTTCTTCGAGGGGGGCGTGATTGGCGGCAAGATCATCGGTGGTGGCAACATGGTCGCCATGCACCTCGCCAAGGCGGTCGGCGGCAACATGCTGCTCGGCTTCCTGGCAGCCGTGGCTTTCGCGACCATTCTCGCCGTCGTTTCTGGTCTGGCGCTCGCGGGTGCCTCGGCGATCTCGCACGACATCTATGCGCGCGTGATCCGCAAGGGACAGGCGACCGAAAAGGAAGAGATCCGCATTTCGCGCTTCGCCACCATCGGCCTCGGCATGCTCGCCATCGTCCTCGGCATCCTCTTCGAGAAGATGAACATCGCCTTCATGGTCGGCCTCGCCTTCGGTGTAGCGGCGGCAGCCAACTTCCCGGTGCTCATCCTCTCGATGTACTGGAAGGGTCTGACCACGCGCGGCGCGCTCTGGGGCGGCTACGGCGGCGTCATTTCGGCGGTGCTGTTCGTGCTCTTCTCGAAATCGGTGTGGGTGGACGTGCTGGGCAATCCGGCCGCCCTGTTCCCCTACACGCAGCCGGCACTGTTCGCGATGCCGATCGCCTTCATCTTCGCCTACATCTTCTCGAAGACTGACACCGGTCCTCGGGCAAAGGCCGAGATCGCTGCGTTCGATGACCAGTACGTGCGGGCTCAAACCGGTTTCGGCGCTTCCGGCGCCAGCCACTGAGCGATTTCGCTCGGCACCCAGGCCCTGGCGGAGAATACCCGCCAGGGTTTTTTTTCGCGCCCGGTTTCATTCCCGGATCCCTCGCGTGGGCCCTTGTCTTCCCTGCAGCCGAACTGCCGGGCACGACAGAACACCCGGCGACACGACATTCACAGTAAAGTTTTGCGGCAGTTTTCCGTGAACCAGGGGATGATCCGAAACCCTTACGGGCATCCCCGCATGTTGTCGAAGCTCGTCCTGCTGGCCGGCTGTCTGGTCGCCGTTTCCCCGACGCTCGCGGCGGGCGCCTGGCAGGCGATTTCCACCGAACCGGGGAAGCGCGTCGAGATCGACCGCAGCAGCATTACCCGAGACGACAAGGGAAAGACCATCGCCCTCGGGCGGATCATCCTCGAAAAACCCATCATTGACGCGAAAACCGCTTCGTCGTACCGCATCGTTCAGTCCCTCAGCCGCTACGACTGCACCTCACGCAGCTACAGCACCCTGAAACGCAGCTATTTCAAGGAGGAAGGCGAGTTGCTCAGGGAAGAGGAGGTCAAAGCCCCGATCGACATGCCGGTCCGTTCGGGAATGCTCGACGACAAATTGCTGCGCGAAGTGTGCCGACCGCAAGGGGGCAGCGAAGCGGCGACGGCGGCCCGGCGGACCGCCGACAAGGTCAATCAGGCAAGCGGCGAGTTGCGCCGGGTCAATGAAGCGCTGATCCAGAAGGAGGTCAAGCGAGCCCTGCTGGCAACCCCGGCTGCCGAGCAGACCAAACCTGCAGCGAAGCCGGTAGTCGCTGCCCGGCGGAGGGCTCCCCAGGCCGCGCCTGCGTCGCTCCCCCGCCCTGCCAGGCAAGCACCCACGCCCAGCGCCAGAGGCGTCCGCGCCTCCTCCCCGGCAGTGCCCCTGCCCTGGTCATACACAGGCGAGCAAGGCCCCGAGCACTGGGGCCAGCTGAAGCCGGAATACGCCGGCTGTGCGACCGGCAAACGTCAATCGCCGATCGATATTCGCGATGGCTTTCGGGTCGATCTGGAAGCGATTCAGTTCAACTATCGACCGGCGCCGTTTCGCGTCATCGACAACGGTCACACGATCCAGGTCGAGGTAACGGGTGGCGGCAGCATCAGCCTGCTCGGCAAGCGTTACGACCTCAAGCATCTCCATTTTCACCACCCCGCCGAAGAGTCGGTGAATGGCAGGTCGTTCGCCATGGTCGCCCACCTGGTACATGCTGCCGATGACGAACGGATCGCCGTCGTCGCGGTACTGCTCGAAACGGGAAGCGAGCAAGCGCTGATCCAGACGATATGGAATAATCTGCCTCTGGAGAGAAACCAGTATGTGGCGCCGCCGGATCTGCACCTCGACTTCACGCACTTGCTGCCGGCCGACCAGCGCTATTTCACCTACATGGGCTCGCTGAGCACGCCACCGTGCGCCGAAGGCGTCCTCTGGCTGGTACTCAAACAGCCACAGCAGATCTCGCCCGATCAACTGGCGATCTTCGCCCGCCTGTACCCGCACAACGCCCGTCCGCTGCAGGCGAGCTTCGGTCGCGTGATCAAGGAATCACGTTGATAAGATGACCCGAAACACGCCCGATGTCCTTTGCGGTGCATAATATCTCGACCGACTTTTCCCGCAACCCGACACGGAGCACAATTCGATCTTGCCGAACACTCACCACACCCATCTGCCGACGCCTTGGGCTGGCTGAAAAGATGGATCCTGATCTGATTGACCCCAACCTGGTTTTCGCCAAGACAGCCCCCGGCGAGGAAGCCATGCTGCAACGAACACGGGTCGTCCAAAGAAACATCCGCATGGTTCTCATTCTCGTCGACGGCAACGCCACAGTCGCCGAGTTGTGCGACAAGACCGGCAATGCGCAAATCACCCAGGATGCGCTGCTCGAGCTGGAGAGTGATGGCTTCATCGAACGCAGAGTCGAGGAGAACTCCGTCTGGCGGCACGGCACCAACGCCGAGAAGCGGAAGAGGCTGGCTGGCATCGAGCAGGACTCTGGATTCTCGACGCCAGGGGAAAATCCGGCGTCCGGCTCGATGCCACCCCGATCATTGCTCTCGAACAACCCGGAAACACGCAGCATTCCCTTCCCGGAAAGCCGCAGCAGCCGCCCCTCACTGACGCCCGATCCTGCGGCGACGACCTCACACTCCCTCACCGTCTTTCATCCCCGCTCCATTCCGGAAACCCCTGCCGCCCCGCCCCCGCCACCCGGGCTGCGGGATAGTCTGCAGACCCTCCTCAGACGCCACCGCACGACAGCACCCACGGACGGACCGATACGGCGGCGTAGCCTGCGGCAATCGCTGACCTGGCCGATAAGCCTGTTGATCGGCCTGCTGACGGTCGCTGCCGCCCTCTTTGTCGGGGTGCTGTTCTTTCCTTATGCCGCCTATTTACCCGAGTTCGAGACCGCCATCGGGCAAACCGCCGGGCGGGCGGTGACGGTCGGCGCCATGCGCGTCACCGTCTTCCCGAAACCGGCCCTGCTGCTCGAAGAGCTTCGCTTCGCCGGAACAGCGGACAGCGAGGAGATCCGGATCCCTGCGCTGCGGCTGCAACCGGCAGTCGGAACCCTGCTGTCGTCGAAAATCCTCTTTCGCGAGGCCGAGTTGAGCGGCCTCAGCTTGTCGGCACAAACCCTCACCAGTCTGGCGCGGATGCTCGAGTCAGCCACTCGACCGACAGCCCCGACCGGCGTCCTGCAGGTCTCGCTGGCGGGGGCAGAGATCTCATTCGCCGAACTCGCGATCGGTGACTTGAGCGGCGACTTCAAACTGTCAGATGACCGACGGCTGGAGTCGATCTCCCTGCGCTCGGCCGACCGCAAACTGCAGGTGCGCCTCGAACCGACGGCCAGCGGCATCACTGTCCAGATGGACGGCCTCGCCTGGCGGCCGGCCCAGGGTTCCCCCTATCTGTTTGACTCCCTGGAACTGAAGGGAGAGATCGCCGGGCCGGATTTCACGATCAGCGCCCTCGAGGCACGAATCTTCGATGGACTGGTACGCCTGGCGACCGTCCTGCACGCAAACAGGCAGGTGTCGATGACCGGCGAGATGACGTTCGAGCGCATCAACGCCCGGGCATTCGGCGAGGCTTTGGGAATGGGTCCCCAGTTCGAAGGCGAGAGCAGGGGAAATCTCAAGTTCTCGGCCACTGCGGACAACTGGCCGGCCATCCTCTCCGCACTCCAGGCCAGCGGCGACTTCAGCATCCGTCGCGGGAGCCTGGGCAGTATCGACCTGCCCGAGGCCGTGCGCCGCGGTTCGACGACGCCGCTGACGCTGGGGGGTCAAACCCGCTTCGAAGAGTTGACGGGCGCCATCACCCTGACGCCGAGCGCCTCACGCTTCTCGCGATTGAGTCTGGATGCCGGCCTGATGCACTCCAGCGGCCAGATCGAGGTGACCCGCAATCGCCAGTTGCAGGGCAGGATGGAGGTGCAGATGCGCGGGCGAGCGGACCGCACGACCATGTCGATCCTGATCAGCGGACCCCTCAATTCCCCCCGCATGCAAACCGCAACCGATTGATCGGGCGGCAGGTCTCAGAGAACCGCCACGATGGCTTCGGCGACATGGTCGATGTTGCGCGCATTGAGCGCTGCGAGACAGATGCGCCCGGTGCTGACGGCGTAAATGCCGAACTCGTCACGCAGCCGCTCAACCTGCCTGATACTCAGACCGGTGTAGGAGAACATGCCTCGCTGATTGGCGATAAAGGAAAAGTCCTGCTCGGCACCGCGCTCGGCGAGTTTATCCACCAGGCTGACGCGAACAGCACGGATTCGCCGCCGCATCTCGCCCAATTCGTCTTCCCACATCGCGCGCAAGGCCGGGGTGGAGAGCACCGCTGCCACCATCGCACCGCCATGAGTCGGCGGATTCGAGTAGTTGGTCCGCACCAGGCGTTTGATCTGCGACAGGACGCGCGCCGATTCATCCCGATTGGCGGTGACCACGGACAAGGCGCCGACTCGCTCGCCGTAAAGCGAAAAGGATTTCGAAAACGAGCTGGCGATCAGAAACTGCAGGCCGGCATCCGCAAACAGCCTGATCGCCAGCGCATCCTCGCGGATGCCGTCGGCAAAACCCTGGTAGGCGAAGTCGATGAAGGCCAGGAGTCGGCGCGCGCTGATCGTCTCGATGACCTTTTCCCACTGCGTGACAGTGAGATCGGCGCCGGTCGGATTGTGGCAACACGCATGCAGAACGACGATCGAACCTGCCGGCATGGCTTCGAGCGCGGCCTGCATGGCGGCGAAATCGACGCCACGGGTGTCCGCATCGTAATAGGGGTAGGTTTCCACCACGAAACCGGCCGTCTCGAACAGGGCGCGGTGATTCTCCCAACTCGGATTGCTGATGAACACCGTCGCTTCCGGCAACAGTCGCCGCAGGTAATCGGCACCGACCTTGAGCGCACCGGTCCCGCCGAGAGCCTCAATGGTGAGCACGCGACCTTCTTCGAGCAGCACCGACGCGTCGCCGAATAGCAGCTTCTGCACCGCCTGGTTGTAAGCGGGAAGGCCATCGATCGGCTGATAAGCACGTGGTGGCATCGCTTCCAGGCGAGCCTTCTCGGCCAGCTTGACCGCAGTCAGCAAGGGCACCTTGCCGCTGTCGTCGAAGTACACGCCCACGCCGAGATTGACCTTGGTGGCCCGGGGATCGGTGTTGAATGATTCGGTAAGGCCCAGGATGGGATCGCGTGGAGCCATTTCCACGCCGGCAAAGATCGAAACGGTCATGCGTGTTCCTAAGAGGTCAGTGAAAGGGTGCGCTGGCCCAGGCAGCATGTCAGTTCAACTCGCCACGGGCGGCCCTGAAACGGGCCGCAGCGTCTCGCGAAGCGCATGGATCGGCCGCTGCCGACGACTGCCGAGCGCAAAACAACGTAGAATTCTAGCATGTCACATCGCACAAGCTCTGCCCAAAAACTTCCTTTCATCACCTTCGAGGGAAGCCCGTTCCGCCTCCATCAGCCTTTCCCGCCGGCCGGCGATCAGCCCGCAGCGATCGACCAGCTGGTCGAGGGGCTGCGCGACGGACTCGCTTTCCAGACCCTGCTCGGCGTCACCGGCTCGGGAAAGACCTACACCATGGCCAACGTCATCGCGCGCAGTGGCCGGCCAGCGCTGGTCCTGGCGCCGAACAAGACGCTGGCGGCGCAACTCTATGCCGAGTTCCGCGAGTTCTTTCCCGACCATGCGGTCGAGTATTTCGTCTCCTATTACGATTACTACCAGCCCGAGGCCTACGTTCCGGCACGCGATCTGTTCATCGAAAAAGACTCGTCGATCAATGAACACATCGAACAGATGCGTCTCTCCGCCACCAAGAGCCTGCTCGAACGGCGGGATTGCGTGATCGTTGCCACCGTTTCGTGCATCTATGGTCTCGGTGATCGCGAGGAGTATCAGAAGATGATCCTCACCATGCGCGTCGGCGACCGCATGGGTCAGCGTGAGATCATCAAACGGCTGACCGATCTGCAGTACGAGCGCAACGAGACCGACTTCCGGCGCGGCACCTTTCGTGTGCGCGGCGACCTGATCGATGTCTTTCCCGCCGAGCACGCCGAACAGGCGATCCGGATCTCGCTCTTCGACGACGAAATCGACGGTCTGCAGTTCTTCGATCCGCTGACCGGTCATCTGCAAAACCGGCTGCTGCGCTTTACCATCTTTCCGTCATCGCACTACGTGACGCCGCGCGAGACGGTCCTGCGGGCAATCGAGGCGATCAAGCAGGAACTCACCGAGCGTATCGCTTTCTTCCAGACCGGAGGTTGCCTCGTCGAAGCGCAGCGAATCGAGCAGCGCACCCGTTTCGACCTCGAAATGCTCGACCAGCTCGGCTTCTGCAAGGGCATCGAAAACTATTCCCGGCACCTCTCGGGACGCCAGGCCGGCGAACCCCCGCCGACCCTGATCGACTATCTGGCAGCCGACGCCCTGATGTTCATCGACGAATCGCACGTTTCAGTGACGCAGGTGGGCGGGATGTACAAGGGCGATCGCTCGCGCAAGGAGAACCTGGTCGCCTACGGTTTCCGCCTGCCTTCGGCGCTCGATAACCGGCCGCTCAAGTTCGCCGAGTTCGAGGCCCTGATGCGGCAGACCATTTTTGTGTCGGCGACCCCGGCTGAGTATGAATTGACCCACCAGGCGCAGGTGGTCGAACAGCTCGTTCGGCCGACCGGTCTCGTCGACCCGCTGCTGATCGTTCGCCCGGCGTCCAGCCAGATCGACGACCTGCTCTCCGAGATCCGGCAGCGCGTCGGCCTCGCCGAGCGGGTTCTGGTGACCACGCTGACCAAGCGAATGGCCGAGGATCTGACCGACTACCTCGGTGAACACGAGGTCAGGGTGCGCTATCTGCATTCGGACATCGACACCGTCGAGCGCGTCGAGATCATCCGCGATCTGCGCCTCGGCAAGTTCGACGTTCTCGTCGGCATCAACCTCCTGCGTGAAGGCCTGGACATTCCCGAAGTCTCGCTGGTGGCGATCCTCGACGCCGACAAGGAGGGCTTCCTGCGTTCCGAGCGTTCGCTGATCCAGACCATCGGCCGCGCCGCCCGCCATCTCCACGGCACGGCCATCCTGTACGCCGACCGGATAACCGGTTCGATGCAGCGGGCGATCGCCGAAACCGAACGACGACGGATCAGGCAGCTCGCTTTCAACGAAGCCCATGGCATCGTTCCCAAGGGCATCAGCAAGCGCATCACCGACATCATCGACGGCGTCCATGAAGCGGACACCGCCCCGCGCGACCTCAAGGTCGCCGAGCAGCAGGCGAGCTACCGGGCGATGAGCGAAAAACAGCTGGCGCGCGAACTGCGACGGCTGGAAAAGGAAATGCTCGAATTTGCCCGCAACCTCGAATTCGAGAAAGCTGCGGCCGCGCGCGACGAGTTGTTCCGCATCCGCCAACAGGTGTTCGGCGTCAGCGGATGAACTCGCGACTGATGGCGCGAAAGAGATCGCTGCCGGCCTCGCGCAACCACTCGAAAACGACCATTTCGCGCGAAACGATGTCGGCGCCGTGACTGCGCATGCGCGCCAGCGCCAGCGCCTTGTCACTGCTGCGCCGTGAGCCAACCGCCTCCTCGACGACGAAAACCCGGCGGCCGGCGGCCAGCAGGTCGAGAACGGTCTGCTGAACGCAGACATGGGCTTCGGTGCCGGCGACGATGAACTGGGTACGGTCGCTTCCTGCTGCCTCGAAAAACCCTTCCTCGGCCACCGCCGAGAAATGAATCTTTTCCCGGATGCACTCTTTGGCCAGCAGATCCCGCAGAGCGCCGGTCGTCGGCCCCAGGCCCTTCGGATACTGCTCGGTGCAGATCACCGGCACCTCCAGCCGCTGCGCCACCCGGGTCAGCCAGACGCAGGCTTCGAGTACCCCCGCTGCGTCCTCGATCGCCGGTTGCAGACGCACCTGCAGGTCAACCAGCAAGAGAATGGAATGATCCGCACGCATCAACATGGCAACTCCTTCTGGAGGATCGGCTCGCCGAGAAGTTCACCGAGCACATACGGCAGGATACCACCCGAGCGGTAGTAGCTGATCTCGATCGGCGTATCGATGCGGCACAGCACGGGGCGCTCGACGCGCTGTCCATCGGCGCGCTCGATCGCCAGGGTCAGCTTCTGCATCGGCAGCAAGTCGGATTCGAGGCCGAGGATGTCGAAGCGCTCGTCACCGCGCAGGTCGAGCGAGATCGCCGAATCGTCGCCGATGAACTGCAGAGGCAACACTCCCATACCGACCAGATTGGCGCGGTGAATCCTCTCGTAGCTGCGCGCGATCACCGCGCGTACGCCGAGCAGGCGCGTCCCCTTGGCCGCCCAGTCGCGCGACGAACCGGTGCCATATTCCTCGCCGGCGACGACGACGGTCGGCGTCGCGCGCTCGATATGGCGCATCGCGGCCGCGAAAACGGTCGTCGGCTGGCCATCGAGCAGGGTATAGCCGCCTTCCTGCCGGCGCCCTTCGGCATTGACCGGCAGCATCAGATTGCGTATGCGCACGTTGGCAAAAGTGCCTCGCATCATCACTTCGTGGTGGCCACGGCGGGCGCCATAGGAATTGAAATCGGCGCGGCCAACGCCGTGCTCGGTCAACCAGGCGCCGGCCGGCGTCGCCTCGCCGAACGAGCCGGCCGGCGAGATGTGATCGGTGGTGACCGAGTCGCCGAGGATCAGCAAGGCACGGGCGCCGCGAATGTCGCCTGCCGCCTGCTCCGGCAGCTCGAAAAACGGTGGCCGGGCGATGTAGGTCGATGGCGGCCAGTCGTAGAGGTCGCCGACCGGCGCAGGAATGGCCTGCCAGAGTTCCTGGTCGGCATTCAGGTCGGCGTAACGTCGACGGAAACTTTCCGGGTCGAGCGCAAACGGCAGGACGGCGTTGATTTCATCGGAGCTTGGCCAGACATCGCGCAGATAGACCGGCTGACCGCCGTCTCCGAGACCCAGCGGTTCGCGATCGAGATCGATATTGACCCGCCCGGCAATGGCAAAGGCGACCACCAGCGGTGGTGACGCGAGATAGTTGGCACGCAGGTAGGGATGGATGCGTGCCTCGAAGTTGCGGTTACCCGAGAGTACCGCAGCGGCAATCAGCTGGTGCTCGACAATCGCCTGGTTGAACGCCGGGTCGAGATCGCCGGAGTTGCCGATGCAGGTCGTGCAGCCATAACCGGCCAGCGCGAAGCCCAGTTCGGCGAGTGGCGCGAGCAGACCGGCCTGCGTCAGATAATCGGTCACCACCCGTGAGCCCGGCGCCAGCGAGGTCTTGATGTGCGGCTGCACGCGCAGCCCCTTGGCGACCGCTTTCCGGGCCAGCAGACCGGCGGCGATCATGACGGCCGGATTGCTGGTATTGGTGCACGAAGTGATTGCGGCGATCAGCACGTCGCCGTGACCGAGGTCGATCCCCGGCCGGCCGGTCGGATAACGTTGCGCCAGGGTCTCCGGCCGGCAGCCGAAGCCATCGATCGACTCCGGCGCGCCGAGCAGCGCGTTGAAGCGGCTCGCCATCTCGGGCAAGGCGATGCGGTCCTGCGGCCGCTTGGGACCGGCGAGCGAAGGCACGATGGTCGCCAGATCGAGGTGCACGGTGCGCGAGTAGTCGATCTCGCCGGCAAGCGGCATGCCGAACAGTCCCTGGGCACGGAAATAGGCTTCGAAGAGGGTGCAGTCGGCTTCACTGCGGCCGCTGCTGCGCATGTAGCTGACCGTTTTCTCGTCGACCGGGAAGAAGCCCATCGTCGCCCCGTACTCGGGCGCCATGTTGGCTAGTGTTGCCCGGTCGGTTACCGAAAGCGTGCTGGCGCCCTCGCCGAAATACTCGACGAAAGCACCGACCACCTTCTCGCGCCGCAACAGCTCGGTCACCGTCAGCACCAGATCGGTGGCGGTAATGCCCTCGCGCAGGCAGCCGCTGAATTCGACGCCAACGACGTCGGGGGTCAGGAAATAGACCGGCTGGCCGAGCATCGCCGCTTCCGCCTCGATGCCGCCGACCCCCCAGCCGACCACGCCGAGAGCATTGATCATCGTCGTATGCGAGTCGGTACCGACCAGCGTGTCCGGAAAACACAGCCGCCCGCGGTCGGTCTCCTGTTGGCGCACGCCATGGAACAGATGTTCCAGATTGACCTGATGGACGATGCCCACTCCGGGCGGCACGACGCGGAAAGTCCTGAACGCCTGCATTCCCCATTTCATGAACTGATATCGCTCGCGGTTACGTTCGAACTCGCGGTGCATGTTCTGCTGCAACGCCTGCGGTGTCCCGTAGTAATCGACCTGGACCGAATGGTCGACCACCAGGTCGACCGGCACCAGGGGCTCGATGCGCCGCGGGTCGGCGCCGCGTGCGGCCGCAGTATGGCGCATCGCGGCCAGATCGCAGAGCAGGGGAACGCCGGTGAAATCCTGCAGCACGACGCGCGCAACGACCAAGGGAATTTCCTCGCTGCGCGACGCCCGCGGCTGCCAGGCGGCCAGTTGGCGGACATGGCGCTCGCTGACGCGCCGGCCATCACAGTGACGCAGCAGCGCTTCAAGAACGATGCGCAAGGACACTGGCAGGCGGGCGACGTTGCCGACCCCGGCGGCACCGAGCGCCGGCAGGGAATAGAACCCGGCCTCGGGCTGACCCGGGGGGGTGAAACGTGAGAAGGTGTTGAAGGGCGACTGGGACATGGCGAACCTCCGGCAAAATGCGGACGATGGACACGAATGCTGCAGTGACACCGGGCAGCGCTTCTCGTTCCCGGCCAGGGCCTCGCGCCTGCAGTGCATGCGGCGGGCGCTTCCCCTGCTCGCCCCGCATTGATCCATCTTGCTGACGATGGGGAATCGGACAAGGCGCCACGCGAAGGATCGCCGGAGAACGCAGCGACCCTCCTGATGCCAGGGGCGCACCCTCCTCCGATCGCCGTGCGTCGGCTGGCCGCAGAGATGACGAGCGCAGAAGCGCGCTTTCCGCGATAATCCGCAACTCAAGCATGGGCGAGACTGCAAATGGGACCGGCAGAACTGAGTTTGGGCGATGCATCGCTGATTACCGCCACTTTCCTGTTTACCGACATCGAAGGATCGACAAGCCTGTGGGAGAGCGAGTCACAGGCCATGCGCCTGGCCCTGCAGCGCCACAACGTGCTGCTCTCGGCGGCGATCGAAAGCCACGGCGGTTGCGTCTTCAAGACCGTCGGCGACGCTTTCTGCGTCACCTTCGACGAGGCAGAAGGCGCACTCCATGCCGCCTGGCGGATTCAGACCAGCATCGCTGCGGAGCAGTGGCCGACGCGCGCCAGGCTGCGCGTGCGCGTGGCGCTCCATACTGGCCCGGCTTATCTGAGCGGTGGCGACCACTTCGGCACGACGGTCAATCGCGTTGCCCGCCTGCTGGCCGTGACCCAGGGCGGACAAACGCTGCTCACCTCGACCACCGAAGCGCTGGTTCGCGCGCGGCTGCCCGACGGCACCAGCCTGCGCGATACCGGCATGCTTCGCCTGCGCGACCTGCCACAGCCGATCCATGTCTTCCAGTTGGTGCATCCGGGGCTCGCCGCAAGCCTGCTCGAAGTAGACGACCGCACGGCAGCCAACAAGTTGACGGCCGAGCCGGTGGCCCGCTTGCGTCCGATCGATGTTTACGAAGTGCCGACCTTGCCGAGCATCGTCATCCAGGCCCTGAAGGTGATGCAGGATCCCGACAGCGATGCCCGGGCAGTGGAACGGGTGATCATCCACGACCCGGCGATCTCGTCCAAGATCCTGCGGGTCGCCAACTCGGCATTCTTCGGCTTCTCACGCCGCGTCGGCACCATCGCCGAAGCGGTGCGCATCCTTGGCTTCACCAACGTACAGGGAATGCTGATCTCGGTTGGCGCTTTTGACGCCTTCCGCACCGAGCGGCTGAACCTGGTCGATTTCTGGCAACACTCGATCGCCACTGCCACCGCCGCCCGCTTTCTCTCGCCACGGGTCAACCGTTCGCCCGACGAGGCCTTCATGGCCGGCCTGCTGCACGACATCGGCAAGCTCATCCTGGCCCTGCAGGCGGAGTCGACTTATCGACAGGTGCTCGAACTCAAGCGGGAATCCGCGATGAGCAGCGTCGAGGCCGAGCAGACCCTGTTCGAATTCACTCACCCCGAAGTCGGGCAGATGGTCGCCGAGCGCTGGGACCTGCCGGCAAGGTACGTCGCTGCCATCGCTCACCATCACGACCCTGGCCTGGCAGGCGACGAGCGTGACTTCTGCGCCCTGATCGGGCTCGCCGACCAGGCGGCGTACGCGGCTTTGAGCGCCAGCGACGCGTTGTCCGGGCAGCACGTCGAGCGGGCCGCACTGTTCGACATCCTCGGGCTGAGGGCAACGCACTGGGATGACTGCCTGCGTCACCTGCACGAGGCGCGTCCGACGATTGCCGCCTTCGTCGGCGCGATCCACTGATTTTCCGGAAATAAACCTTGCCCCTGACCGACGTGGTCTATAGACTGCGCGCCGATGCGCCATCCATCCCTGTTGATCTTCGTCCTCCTGACCGGCTGCCACGCGGGTCAGAGCACCCCACCCCCCGCAACCCCGCCCCCGGTCAACCTCCGCAGTCCGTCATCGTCGATGACACCGGCGCCAGACAGCGCGTCGCTCAGACTGGTGAACAATCAGACCGCAGTCGGCCATCGCGACTTCGCCAACGCCAAGAAGGTGCTGCCGAAGGTCTTCGCCGGCATGGAGGACGACTTCTACTGCGGCTGCCGCTATGTCGGGCAGGTCGTCGAATTCGACAGCTGCGGTTACCAGCCGCGCAAGAACGTCACCCGGGCGGCTCGCATCGAGTGGGAGCACGTCGTTCCGGCGTGGGTGCTGGGCCATCAGCGCCAGTGCTGGCAACAGGGCGGGCGCCGGCACTGCACCGACACCGACGCCATCTTCCGGCGCGCCGAGGGCGATCTCAACAACCTGGTGCCGGCCGTCGGCGAAGTGAATGGCGACCGCAGCAACTTTTCCTACAGCGCCTGGACACGGCAACCGACCTCCATGTACGGCGCCTGTCAGACGATCGTCGACTTCAAGCTGCGGCGGGTGCAGCCGCGCGAAGAGGTGCGGGGCCGCGCGGCGCGCATCACGCTGTACATGTACCAGACCTACGACCTGCAACTGAGCCGCCAGGACAAGCAGTTGATGTGCGCCTGGTCGAAGACCTACGGCGTCGACGAATGGGAAAAAAAACGCGACCAACGCATCGTCCGCTGGCAAGGCACGGGCAACCGGCTGGTGTCCGATCCTGCCTGGCTGAAGGCAAGCTGCGGCTGAGGCGGATCGAAACAGGCGACTCGCAGGCTGCTGACGCGCAGCCTCAGACGGCCAGATCGGCGGCGTGTGGGGTGGCGCGCAGCGGGCGCAGTTCAAGTTCGGCGATCAGCGGCGCATGATCCGAGCAACGCGCCCAGGCCATGCCTTTCGGGACGTGCATGTCGAGCACGTCGAAGCCGCGGACGTAAATCCGGTCAAGGGTCAGCCATGGCGCGAAGCTCGGAAAGGTCCGCGCCACCCCGGCCTCGGTGTCACTGGCGGTGCGCCAGGGAAGAAGCCAGTCGAGGACGCCGCGATCGGGGGTTGCGGAGGTCGCTGCCATAGCCACTTCGTCGACGCCGAGCCGGTCACGCAGCAGCCCGTCGATCCGCTGTTGCCAGTCGTTGAAATCACCGGCGATGATCAGGGGCGCCTTGGCCGGAACTTCCCGCTGAACGAAATCGGCGAGAAAGGTCGCCTGGCGCAACCGGCTGCGTCGGATCAGCCCGAAGTGCACACAGATGAGGTGCACCTCTCTACCCCCGCCCCGGCCGAAACGGGTCACCGCATGCAGCAGGCCGCGCTTTTCCAGCACATGATCGGAAATGTCGTGGTTGGCGTGGGCAACGATGCGGTGGCGCGAGAGGATCGCGTTGCCGTGGTGGCCATGCGGATAGGCGGCGTTCATGCCGTAGGCGCGGTGGTCGTAAGCGCCGGTGGCGAGAAAGTCGAGTTGCGTGCCGGAGGTGGGGTAGCCGGGGTAGCGGGCCAGCCGCTCATTCCGATCCTGTACTTCCTGCAGGAAGACGATGTCGGCGTCGATCGCATCGAGCGCCAGACGGACGTCATTGATCCGCGGGCGTCCGCGAATGCCGGTCACACCCTTGTGGATATTGTAGGTGGCCACTCGCAGCTTCATTGTCTGGCCTGCTCGGCAGCAGTCGAATCGTGGCTCACGGCCAGCGCTCGCAGCAGCCGTCCCGAGGGCGGCGCCCGACAAAGACGGTGGCGTGCCGACGGCAAACCCGGCGGCGCTGGAAGGAGCCGGTCCTCGTCGACGGTGGCGGACTGCAGCCGACCCGCTTCGGTGGAAACGAACAGGGGATGGTAGCCGCCAGGGTGAATCGCATCGTAAAGCAGTGAAGTTCCGTTCTTGGCCAGTATGGCGCGCCCGGTAGAATGTCGAGCCGTTCCGCCACGAGTTCGTTGCGAGGCGACGACGGGCGCGCCGAAAGCCGGATAGTGTATATCAGTTGGCGCCGCTCATGGACGGGGCGACGATTCGCTGCGCTTCAGCCACCGCTCGATACTGGCTGCCGGCTGGGCCACCCACTCCTCATGTCTGCCGACCGGCCACTCGCTCATCGACGGCCCTCGCAGACGCAGGTGCATCAGCCAGATCAATAGGGCGACAAACCGCAGGTCGTCAAGCGCCAGGCGAAAATCCGTACAAAGCCGTTCCAGCAGCCGTTCCAGCAAGGGCTCAGGGTTGCCCTCCCAGATCTCGCGCAGCACCTTGAACTGGGAGCACCCGCGCCAGCGCGAGAAGGCGAAGACCACCAGATAGAGGGCATCTGCGCCGGGCAGCGCACGGCTACGGCAGCGCTCCCAGTCAATGATGCCGGTGAGCACCGGTGCACCCCGGGTGGCAAACAGCAGGTTCGGAAACCAGTAGTCGCCATGGGCGAACACCGTTCGAGAATGCACCCTCCCCGGCCAGCGTCGCAAGGCTTCGAGCGGCCGTGCAGTGGGTGTCGCCAGCACCGGGTGGCATTCGAGCCACCGCAGGCGGTCGAAAATCACCTGCTGATCGGCGTCACCCTGACCCGCTTCGGCGCGGGAATCGAGCCATAGAAGAGGTTTTAATGCCGCTTCGATGTAAGTCTCCAGTTCCTGCGCGGAAAGATTCAGCGGATCGACGGTGCGCCCTGCAAGCCGCTCCTCGAGCAATGCCCAGCCGCCTTCGAGCGGCCGCCATTCGATCACCCGCGGGATGAGACCGACGGCAGGCAGGTCAGCGAAAACATCGTGGGCCATTTCGATCCCCGCTCTTTGACGGCTGAGGTGACCTTCATTGGCACTGATGTGAATGGCCAGCGCAATCCCCGAACGCTCGCCAAAAACGACCAGAACATCTTCGGTGGCCAGGAAGAGTTCGACTTCGCCCTGCGGAACAATCGCCAGGCTGTCGGCCAGGCGGGCGAGCCGGGCACCGCGCAGGACGCGCGACCCACTCACCAGGGCACGTACGCTGATCACCTCGTCCGCGCGCACAGGTCCTGACGCCACCGCAGCACCCGCTCCGTGGATGGCGACGAAGGTACCACCGGAACGGAGCAGTTCGAGCGCATTGACCACAGTCTGCAGACCCCGACGCAGCAAGCCCGGCCAGTTTCCGTCATAGAGGGCAGGCGGCGGACGAACCGCGCCGGTCAGCCGGATCAGGTGCACGAACGACTCGATACTCATGGAGTCCTGGGCGGGGTCGAATGTTGTGTACGTCTGGAGCGGAGCAGTTGGTCGAAGGCATCCCGAAAATCCTGCAGGTGCTGGCGAGAAAGCAGCCGGAGAACCAGAAGATAGGTCAGAAAGCCCAGCGTTGCATGGCAGGGGAGCATCAGCACCGGGTGGTTGCCAGTCATCGCGATCAATGGCCGGGTGATCGCGATGACCCCCCACAGCGACCCCGCCGCCACCGCCGGGGCAGCCAGAATCAGGGCGAGATCTTTCGTGCCGAGGCCGAGCAGGGTAATCGCCGCCCGCAGGGGAACAAGCGTATAGATCGAGGCCAGCAGGGCCGCGAGCGCCACGCCTTGGGCGCCAAAGCGGAGCCCGACAAAAATCCCCACGAGGAAAAGAGCCGAACCAATCAGGTTGTACTTCAGGGCCAGACCGACACGGTTGCTGGCGTTGAGCAGCGGGGAGGAGATTGCCGTTGAACCCCGCACGGCCGCACTCAAACCGAACATCGATACCAATGGAATCATTGACAGCCATTGTTCGCCGTACAGGATCGGTACAATTTCGGCGGCCATTGCCGAAACGCCAAAGCCGACAGGCAGAATGAGGGTCGCAAGAACGCGCGCGCTGCGCACGAAGACCTGTTGCAGGCGAACGGCTTCGCCCTGAATGCTCGAGAATGCCGGAAAAAGAATCTGCTGCAGCGGTGCCGCGATCCGCGCCCGTATCTCATCGGTCAGGGATCTTGCGTTCTGATAGTAGCCGAGCGAGGCCGCGCCGAGATGACGGCCGACCAGCAGCAGGTCCATGTTCATGTTCGCGTAGTACAACAGCCCGGAGCCAAGATAAACCCCGCTGGTTTTCCAGGTGGCACGCAGGTACTGGCCGGAGAACCTGAAGCGGGGAATGTAAGGGACGAGCAGAAAGCCGATGATGACGTTGACCCCAGCGCCGACCAATGCTCCGCCGACCAGGCTCCAGGCTCCGAACCCCTGGCAAGCCATGCCAATGGCAGCGAGCGCACGGATCCCGTAGACCGAACACTGAATCCAGAACTCGCTGCGGAACTTCATCAGACGTGCGAGCAGGATGCTCGGCACGTTGGTCAAACTTCCCAGAATGAAGGTGAGGCTCAGCACCCGGATCAGTTCGCCGGCCCGTGGTTCGGCAAAAAACCAGCCGGCCAGAAAAGAAACCGCGAAGACCAGGATCGACAAGGTCGTCCCCAGGGCCAGCGACGTCCAGAACACGGTGTCGATCTGCAGGCGACTGATGACCTTGCGCTGGGTCAGCACGTTGGTGATCCCGAATGTGCTGAACAAGGCAGCAAACTCGGTGACGATCGTGGCCATCGCCACAAAACCGAAATCCGCCGGTTCGAGCAACCTGGCCAGAATCGCAACCGAGCCAAACGTGATCAGGGTACGCAGCGCAATACTGGCGAACTTGAAACCGGCACCGGCGACCACCCGGCCGCCCAGATTGTTCGAGTCGAGAACGAATGCGCGGCGAACGATCGTGTCACGACGCATCATGAAGCAGACTTCCTGATTTCACGTCGGGCACTGCAGCCGCAGTGTGAGGCAGCTGTGAACAAAACCGGCAATTGACTGTACGAGCCCCACAGGCCGGTCGTGAAGCCATCGACGGGGGCCTCGTCATGGTCACGCGCCGGTCGGAAAAAGGGTCATCTCGTCACTCAGCAACGCCGAAGTCTGACGAACGAAAAGAATGTCCACCTGCACCAGGACGCCGTCTCCCCGACGAGAAATGTCAAAGATCTCGTAAGCCCGAAAGCCACGCCCGTCCATCCACTCCACCACCTCGCGAAGCAGCGGACTTCCCTGGTTGTACGGCCAGAGGCTCACCTCCAGCAGCACGAAGTCGCTGCCGGCGAGCGCTGCAGTGGCGCCCTTGAGCACCTCCAGTTCATACCCCTGGACATCCAGCTTGAGCAGATCCGGGGGAGGCATCGCGTGCTTGACGATCAACTCATCAATGGTCGTCACCGGCAAGGTCACGACGTGTCGGGGAATGTTCGAGTTTTCCGGCAGCACCGATGAACCGGTTCCCCCCGCTGCGTCGTCGAGCACGACGAATGCCGCTTCCTTCATGCCGGGCGGGCCGACCAGCGCGCCCGCGAAGCGGATCCCGGAAGCCTCGTCGCAATACCGCTGCAGGGTGGCCGCATGCTGCTGCTGGGGCTCGATCATCAACACCTCGGCGGCTGGAAAGACGCTTTTCAACAGGCGCGTCCAATGCCCCACACAGGCCCCCGCGTCGATCACGGAGCGCAGGCAGACGCCCCGCGAGCGGAGTACCAGCAGCCCGGAAAGCATTCCGGGCGCACCCAGTTCGTGGCACACCTCCGCCCAGCCGGCATCGGTCGACAGGCGGCGTGCCGTGCGCAGCAGCATCCTCGATCCTCGCTCCCTGATAGCGCTGAGAAGATTGCTCATGAGAGGCTTCCTTCACTGAATAGGGGTATAGGTGACGGTGAGTTTTGGCCTGAGGCGGGGGTCAGTGGCGAATTCTCGGGTATAGAAGCGTTTGAGATTCCGGTTGCCGCCCACCGCGACGAGTCGCCAGCCAAAATTGGCCTGGCCTTGTGCCATCTGCTGGACACCGGCGCTGACGTCGACGTCCAGCCATCCCGGATTCCAGCCCACGCTGCCTTGTCCGTCGGCCGTGCCGAGGTAATCGCTTTGGGCGTTGCTGGCGCCGGCCGTAGCCCACGCAACACCGCTCAGCCGCTGCTGCCAGGTGGCCTGAGCTTCGTTCCAGTCGCGCAACATCCGGTGGGCGCGATAGATATGGTCGTAGGCGGTGTACTTGTACAGACTCAGCGTTGCGGACTCGATCGTCGCGCCGTCAGGGATGGGTCCCCCCTCGGATTCGAAGATGGCAAAACGGACCAGATCGGCATAGGGCGCATCGGTAGACAACAGGTAGGCCTGGCTGCCAAGATTGCTGGTCGGGTGATACAAGGAGAGATAGGCGTCCCGCGTTCCCGCGTAGCCGTTGCTGCCGTCCTGCAGCGACAGCGTCGCTCCGGCAAGCGGCGGGCTGACGGTGACGGAAATCGGGACGGAGACACTGCTCAGCCCCAGGTTGTCGTAGGCGCGGGCCGACAGGATGTAGGAACCGGCGGCGCTGGCAGACCAGGCAACGGTGTAGGGTGACGAGAAAGATTCGCCGATCTGCCTGTTTCCCTCGAAGAATTCCACCCTGGCAATCGAGCCATCGCCATCAAAGGCGTTGGCGCTGACCACGATGAAAGTGTCGAGGCTGATGGTGGCGCCATTGGCCGGGCTCGCCAGGCTCACCACCGGTGGCTGGTTACTGCCGGCAAGGGTGATCGTCAAGGGAGGCGAAACGCCCATGCCGCCGAGATTGTCGGTCGCCTTGGCGACCAGGTTATAGCTGCCGATCGGCGGATTGATCCAGACCCACTCGTAGGGCGCCGACGAACTCTCCCCGAGTTTGTTCGAGCCGGCAAAGAATTCGACCCGGATCACCGTTCCATCGTTATCGAAGGCATTGGCGGTCAGCGTGACATTGCCTCCGGCGGCGATCGTCGCACCATTCGCTGGCGCCGTGAGATTCACGACCGGCAATTGATTGGCGCCGCTGGCCGGCTTGTACATCCAGACGTTGCCGAGAAAGCGGTCCTGCAGGCCGACGAAAACACCGAGATCGGCAGCATACGCCCACTTGCCGAGAATGCCGGTGCCGTAGTCGCCGTTGGGCACCGCATCGCCTGGCGAGGGCGCCAGGGAGACCGTCCAGCCGGACGCTGCAGGCTCTGCTGGTGGCGTGATCGACCAGACGCGACCGTCTCCGCACCACAGCAGGTACTGGCGCAGGAGCGGGTCGAAGTCGAGAGCACACTTCTTGAGAATCAGGCTGTTCGACTGCAAAAGCGGCAGCAGCACGCCGTCGGGATCGGAGAGCTTGACCACCACCTCATAGTTCTTGGCGCCCGGAGTCGCCGTGTTCCAGTATAACAGGGGATACTGATTGTTGCCGGTCCTGACGAAAAGCCTTTGTACCGGATCGAAGGCGCAGGTTGTTTCACCGGACGGCGAGCCATAGTAGCCACCGATTCGCTCCCAGCTGTCCGCTGCCGGATTGGTGAGATCGTTGATCACATAGCGATACAGGTTGCGGGCCGTGCCGCCATTGATTGCGCTGACGTAGACCGTGTCCCGGCCCTGCTCTTCAGCGTAGGCCGTGCAGCCATTGACATGACTGGTGGGCAGCGAAGCACCGGCCAGATTCACCGTATGGTCCCGGTTCTGCCACATCTCGCCGCCGATGACCTCGGGATGTGGCGCGGCGCTCTGTGCGTGCGAACCGGTGGTTCCACCGACCTTGCCAGGGTCCGCACGTTCGGGATCAAAGAAGTACGGGCCGGTGTTTCTGCTCGTTGTCGCGCTCACCTGCCGCTTGAATTGCCCACCGGCGTTATAGACCGCTCCACCGAAAATCAGGAAGCGGTCGACGATCGGCAGGAAGATGTTGTTGTCGTAGGTATGGGCAGAACCGGGAGCGGCATCGGTGCCATCGATTGCGTGATAGTTGCCCAGCGTATCCTGGATGGGCTGGCTCGGCAACGATGCCCTTTCCCACATCCGGGTGCTTGCCCGCCAGCGGTAGACATCATTACCCGAGTAATTGGCGTGCCCGCCGCCATAAAGCCACAGATCGGCCCGGTTCGTATCCCATGCAAAACTGCTCCAGGCGCCGATGATCTTGCTCGGATCATGCGCACCGAGCGGACGCAGATCGGCCGGAGTCCACACATCGATATAGTTGTTCAGGTTCGCCCGCAGCCAGTGGCCCTCGGGAATTGACGCGATGAGCGCCCTGATCTCGGCCAGGCCTTGCGCATCACTGGCGGCAGTCGGATCGGCGGTTTCGCCGATCGCTACGCTGGCAACGACGCCGGAAAACAGCGCCAGCAACAGCCGGGAAGCCAACGATCGCAAGCACCTCTGCCCCCCCACAACAAGTGCACCCTTCTTCATTTCGCATCTCCTGGTTACTGTTCAGTCTTTCCGGGGGGCACGTACCGCCCCGTCCCGGAGGAATGGCAGGCCGCAGCCTTGACCATTTGCTCTAGCGCTCCTGCTCGACGCTCTCGGCAGGGTTTGCGGTGCTGGTCGCCGGCGCGGCAGTCGCCTCGTCCACGGGCGGTGGCTCGCCTTTTTCATCGGCCTCTGCTGCTGGCGCTGGTGGTTTGCTTTTGGCCGCGACCTCCGAGGGATTCCCGCCAAGCAGACGGTAGAGATCGCGCAGGGTTCGAGAATCCGGACTGTGCTCGAGGCCGGACTTGACGATTGCCTTCGCTTCAGCCTTCTTGCCGAGGTAGATGAGGAATTCTGCCCAGGCCGAATAAGCCGGCCAGTAATCGGGTTTCAGCGCCCGCGCTCGGGCGAAGGATCTGTTGGCGTCATTGGGGCGGGAACGGAGTAACTCCACCTCTCCCTTGCGCGTCAGGATCTCCGGCAGCAGCACGAAATTCGGATCGGCATGCTCGAGGACGTAATCATAATCAGCGATGATCGTCCCCAGTAGATAATCTCTTTCTCGCCGGGGGGTGCCACTGCGCAGGGCACGCTGCAGGTTGATCTGCCCCCAGCAATAGTGGTGGATGGCGTGAAAGGAACGTCTGCCCAGTCGCGCCGCCCACTGTTGCCCTTCTGGCGTCCGCTCATAGTTGGTGCCAAAGCCTTGAGCGGACGCGCAGTAGCGAGGGATCAAAGCCATCTCCTCTTTCGTGATCCCGGCAGGGTGGAGGGCCAGAGCGTTGATCGGCAGACTGATCACGACTGAAGCCAGCGCAAGACGCAGGACAGTGAGAGCGTGGAAACACAGAGCGTGGGAGCATCTTCCAGAGCGGACGTGCGCAGGCATTTCGGTCTTCTTCCTGTAGGTGGGTAGAGTTACTCGGCACGACCCAGAACGAGTCGGGCGGCTCCCCGAGCGACGTTTCTCGCATTGCACATGACTCGCTGGCGCAGCGAAACCGTCGGCAGGCTGACCGAAGCTGAGGCAATCGCGCGATAGTGTTCAAGATACCGGCGTTTGAGCAGCGCCAGGTCGTAGTGGTCGAGGACGATCTGTCGGCTGCGTCGCCCCAGCGCTGCCAGCGTCGCCCGATCGGTGTCGCGCAGCGCACTGGTGAGAGCACCTTGCTTGCTCATGTCGATGAAGATGCCTTCCTTGACGATCGCACGCTGATTGCGGTGATTGGTGCAGATCACGGGCAGGCCCATGGCCATCGCTTCGATATAGACAATTCCGAAGGTTTCAAAGATCGAACCAAGCGTAAAAACGTCGGCAGCAGCATAAACCTGGGGCAGTTCGGCATGCTGAACCTTGGTGAAGACAATCCTCTCGCCCATCAGGCGGCGACCGAGCGCCTTGATCTCGTCGGTGTCAGCGGTTTCCTGACCCACGACCAGCAGACAGGCGTCCTTGACCGCAGCGACTTCCTTGACGACATGATCCATCCGCTTGTGTCCGTAAGACACGGCACCGACACTGACCACCACCAGCGCGTCATCGGGAAAGCCATAACGGGGCCGCAGATCGGAAACGACCTGCGGGTGGAACAGACTGACATCGACGCCATGCGGGATGAGGAATGACTTTCCCCTGGCACTATACGAGAGATTGAGTTCGGTATGCTCCTGAACGAAATCACAGGGCGGCAGATCCCGGGCGGGAATCGCGCCACCGTTCGAGAACAGGATTTTCGGTGTCGTCCGGAAAAGGTGGCGCTTGTCGTGAATGATGGTGCACACCTCGCGTTCGAGACAATGGATGATCTCGAACTCTCCTTCGATCAACGGCTTGAGCGCCGCGTAGGCAAAGGTCTCGGCCTCGATCCGGCTACGCTCTTCCTGCCTGACTGAAGCCGCCCATTTTTCCGAAGCCGCGACATGAACATGATCCAGACAGGGAGCGTTGCGCGGGAGGTTGTCGACCACCACCTCTCGCGACGCGGCTTCGCCCCCTCCCTTGAAGAGCGTGAGGTCTACCGAGTCTCCCAGGAGAGTGAAGAGATCGCGGGCAAACACTTCATGTCCCCGATAGACGTTGCCCAGGCCAGAACACAATAGTGCGATTTTCATCATTCATTCCATCCCGCGCGAATGCGCAACCGATTGGAGTCACGCAAGGGTTGTTGGTGATTTCCCGCCTGCCAGAAAAGGCAGCAAAGTCCTGATGAGGATCTTCCAGCCGCCCGCATGCCACACATCGGCGCGCAGGGCCAGGCGCGCCGCCTGTTGCGCATGGCTGAGGTTGCCGGCATAGAAGTGTGCGCTCGCGAAGTCGATCCAGCTGTTGGCCAGGGCGCGATCGACATCGCCTTTGCGGGCCATCGCACCGTCCGGAGAAGCGTAGCCCCAACGCTCGAGCGCACGCTGGACGACCAGATTGCGATAGTTTTCTCGTGGCACGGATCGGGTAATACTCGCTGGATGCATCCGATACAGGGCATACGGACGCGCCACCCGCAGAATCTGCGTCAGCTGCGAAGCGCGCAGCCACAGATCATAGTCTTCACCGATGCGCAGCGTCTGATCGAAGTCGCCCACCTCTGAAAGCAGCGAGCGGTGCACCAGCACGGTCGACGTCCATACCACGCAATCGAGGAGCAACTGCGGGTAAATCCAGCCGCTGGCGCCAGACCAGCGGTCAGCCGGCTGAGATTGCAGCGCGGCGAGGACTTCGACCGCCGGCGAAGGCTCGGTGCTGTTCCAGACCTCCCATGCGGTGTAGGACATCCGGCATCCCGGTATCTTCTTGAGCAGATCCATTTGCGCCTGCAGCTTGCCGGGCAACCAGATATCGTCGGCATCGAGGAAGGCGATCCAGTCCCCTCGGGCAGACCGGATGCCGGTATTGCGCGCGGCGGCAACGCCCTGGTTGGCCTGCCGGATCAGCCTCGCCTCGGGAAAGGTGTCGCTCACGAGTTCGGCCGATCGGTCCGACGAGCCATCGTCAACCACCACGATCTCCAGATCACGCCAGTCCTGGGCCTGCACCGAGCGAATCGCCGCCGCAAGGTAAGGCTCGGCATTGAAGCAGGGAATGACGACGGAAATGCTGTCTTTCATGGGTTCAATGCGCCCTCTGTTCCGCTCGCCTGCGCGAGCTTTGCCACAGGTTCTGGACAAGTCTTGCACCAAAGCGCAAACGGGTTCGATCCCAGGGGGTGAAACGGGGCAGTTGCATGCGGTCGCATTGCACATCCGCCACTCCCCAAGCGGTCGTCACCGCAGCGTCGAAATCCAGTCCGCGAATGATTTCGGCGTCGGCTGCACGATAATCGACATCCGGTTTTCCATTGGGGTAGGCGAAAAGCCCGACCCGCTCCTGGATCAGGGACTCCAGGAATTGTTTGCTCTCGCGCGCCTCGTTCAACACGGCATCGGCATTCAGCCGGGCAAGGATCGGGTGCGTGACGGTGTGCGCACCGATCAGCATGCCCGCACCGCGCATGCCCCTGACCTGCTCCGAGGTCAGCATGAGATCGGCTGGCAGGCCGGTGGCAGCGACGGTGGCAACGTACTCGACGGCCTTGAGACGTGCCGGCAGGTCGCGGTACTTGACCTCATTCAGAATGCTCAGGATGGCCTGACGAATGGCCACGGCCGAATTCAGTTCGTGCACTCCCAGGCCCTCGTCAGAAAGATCCAGCCGCGATTTTCGACAGTTGCGAACCGCCTCGACCACGGTGTCGTTCCACATTCGTCCGCCATCCAGATAGCCGGTGGCAATGAAGAAGGTGGCGGTCAGGCCATGCTGGCGGAGAATCGGCATCGCGACCGTACAGTTGTCCGCATAACCGTCGTCAAAGGTGATGGCTGCCGCCCGCGCCGGCAGCGTCTGGCTGGCGAGCCGGGCGATCGCCTGGTCGAGGGGCAGGACATTGAACCATGTCTTGAGCCATCGGACCGTGCGCTCGAACGTCAGCGCATCGAGATCCCAGTTCAGGATCGGGTCCGGCTGCGACAGCACCCGATGAAAAATCAGGATCGAGAGTCGTCCACCGCGCCCACCGGGAGAGAGCGTGTGAGCCAGGGTCTTGACGATCATGTCGGGGGCCTGGGCAGCAACGGCGCGACAGGCAAAGGGTCGGCAGCGACTGCAGCACTGTCCGCCGCCGGCTGCGCCACGCTTTCCCGCAGCCAGCGCTGAGTGATGACCACGATGACCATGAGATTGTAGGGCAGGTCGAAATAGGCCAGTTGCAGGAAAGCGCCCCCCGCCAGATAGCCGACCATGGAGACCTGGCACATCCCGGCCAGCGCATGCGCCCACGCCACCTCCGGTCGATTTCTCGCCTCCCTGCGGATCCGGGCAGCTGCCCGGAAGGTCAACCACCACAACAGCAGGAACAGCAACAGGCCGGGATAACCATGTTCACCGAGCATCGAGAAGTAGATGCTATGGGCTACAGGTGTACCGACTTTTTCTTCTGGCGCATACAAGGCGTAATTGAGCGGCGTATACAGGTCAAACCCCCCCCCCAGCAGGCGATGGTTGGCCACATTGAAGCAGAAACGCCAGGCACCCAGTCGGTTGAGGGCAGAAGAATCCTCCTGGTAGGTCTCGATGGTCCGCATGCGATCCTCCCAAGCCTGCGACATCAGGGCGAGCATGCCGGTGGCGACGAGGGCGATCACGATTCCGTTGACCACCTTGCGCTCCGACCGATACCACAGCACCAGGGTCATGGCGATGATCGCCACGAAGGCACCGCGTGATTGCGACCCCAGGACCGAGATCGCGCAGAGCAGCAACAAGGCAAGCAAGCCGAGGCGCACCAGCCGCCGGGTGGCAACGATGCGCAGATAGTTGATCAGCGGGATGGCCATGATGACCGCGACAGCGAGCGCATTGTTGTCCTCGATGAAGCTGCCGGGAGGGCCCCATACCCGGCTGCCGCCGCCGGTCATGATGGTGAAGATGCCGCCCTTGAAGCCATAGAAGCCGATCGACAAGATGATGATCCAGATGAACACCTCGATATGTTTACGCGACTGCAGCGCCAGCACGGCGACAATGGTCATGATCTGGATTTTCATCACCTTGTTGAGCTGCGTTGCCGAACCCGCCGGATCGATGGCAAAGACCGTCGTCACACACATCCACGCCACCATCAGCAGGAGGACGACGACCGGCGGCGTCCACTCCATGCGCAGCCGGTCGCGCGTGATGACCAGCGAAAGCAGCGCCGCGCCGGCGGCCACGGCGGCAATCGGCGCGCTGTGGATGAAGCCGAAAGCCAGGCGGTGGGGACTCATGACGCTGATCCAGGTCCACAGCATGACCGCGACCCACGTATGACGAATCGCGAACGGCACGCTGGCGAGGACGATCGCGAGAATCAGCAGGTCACGCATTCGAGGCTTCCGGAAGACTGGTAAAAGGCTTGACGTGACTGACGACGTAGCGAAACTTGCCCGAGGCTTCACAGGCGATCCGGGGCACCTGCTCCACCCGGATATCGACCCGACTGCCCAGGCGTGCCTTGAAATCACTCACGATGCGCGCTGCCGAGTCCTGCGCGAAGGACGCTCCGGCAACGATCTTGACGATCGTCTGGTCGACCGACAGCTGCTCGATGCGGAAGCTCTCGACGCCGGGCAGATCGCGCAGCGTGTAGATCAGCGCCAGGCCATGCATGACCGTTCCGTCCTGAGCGACGACAAAGTCGGTGGTCCGTCCCTGGACCTCGGCGAGGATGGGCAGACCACGACCACAGGAACAGGTCTTGTCGCTCAGGACACCGATGTCGCCGGTACGGTAACGGACAAAAGGGAAATCCGCCGTCGCGAGGTGGGTGACGACGATTTCGCCCGCTTCCCCGGCGGCGGTCGGCCGGCCGGCGGCACAGACGGTCTCGACGATGATGTCCTCGGCGCTGATGTGCAGGCTGCCGGCCGGGCATTGGTGAGCGATGAAACCGGCATCGCGAGCGCCATAGCCGTTGGCCACCGGGCAGCCAAACACCTCGCTGATCAGGGCTCGTTGCTCGTCGTAGAGTTTTTCGGAGGTGACAAAGGCGACCCGGATGCCGAGCCCGTGCAGGGGAATATTCTGCTGCCGGGCATGGCGGGCGATCACCGCGAGGCTTGAGGGGTAGCCGAAAAGCATCAGTGGACGCCGGGCGCGGATGGTCTCGACAAAACCATCGAGATTCCGGCTCGACATTTCGAAGGCCGGCAGGAGTTGACTCCTCAGCAGAGCGTCGCGCCAACGTCGAAGGCGATCCTGAGCAGCGAGTTCGATCGGGCTACCCCAGACGACCAGTTCCTGGTCCCCGATGTCAACATTCCACCAGCGGGTGGCACGCCACTTGGCCGCCACGTCGTGCGTTTTCCTCCCCTTGCCCATGAAGAAGATGAGGGGTTCACCGGACGAACCGCCGGTGTTGTAGCGGGTCAGCGGACCGTGGCCGTCTGCCTGCAGGCGCTCGGTATTGCGGCGGATGTCATGCTTGTTGAGCAAAGGCAGCGCCGACAGGTCATCGAGGCTGCGCAGGGCTCCCGGATCAAAGCCCAGCCCGCTGAACAGTTCCCGGTAATAGGGAACGTGTTGCCCGACATCCGCCAGAAACGCGCTCAAACGCGCCGTGCGATAGGCTGCCAGGCGCTCGGCAGGCCACCACTGGCTTTCTTCGAGTCGCTTGCGCACGGCCACCGAGTCGTGCCCCTTGAGGCGTTCATGCAGCGGAAACAGGAAATTCGAACACGTCGCAGTGTACAGGCTCAATCTCTTCTCCTCTCTGCAAGCCGACGCCGGTCAGCCAGCGCCGGCCCGGCACTGGCGGTCAAGCCGCCGGCCCGGATTTGCGCAGCGTGACCATGATCCAGCCGCGCAGAAAGCGCAGCGCCTCGAAGCGGCTGATCACCTTCTCGTAGCCGGTGCCGAGAAGGAAAAGGGCGCCATTGAACATCAGATAATTGGGGTACTGGCTCAGGTACTCGAATGACTCCACCGCCAGCCCGGCCGACGCCGCCAGACGTTCCACGTCGCGGCGGGTATTGGTCCGGAAGGCCGTGGGGAAAGTGTCCTCCTCCGCCCGCCCTTCGACCGCCCGCACGATCCTGCCGTGGAAGCGATTGGGAATCAGCCGCGCAAACAGGGTGCCATAGTCCCACATGTTGGCGGTCAGAAACACGACTGCGCCTCCCGGGCGCAGAACGCGCGCAAACTCCTTGTAGACTGCAGCGGGGTCTGTCAGATGCTCGAAGACGCTTCTCGACATGATGAGATCCACGCTGGCATCGGCCAGCGGCAGGTCCGCGAGGTCAGCATTATAGGTTTCGATCCCCGGTGGAACGTCGCTGAAGCTGACCAGTTCGATACCGATCAGGCGCCCTGCCCGGCCCAGATATTTTCTCAGCACCGGAACGGTACGGCCACAACCGGCGTCGAGCAGCACGCTCTCGGGAGTGAGCAGGCGGCCGACACATTCCTCGTAAGCGCGATAGGGATGCAGACTATTGGCGTAGTATTTACGCAGCAGGGTTTCGGCAAGGACGGTCATAGGGGTTTTCCATGGGTACAGATCACTGGGTTCCTGCGCACACCAGCCACATCGCGCCCGCACGAGGCATGCGCACAGGCCGGCGCCGCCGGACTCAAGGCTTGCTCCCCGCGACTCGACGATACGCGTCAAGCCACAGCCTGCGCACCTGCGGCCAGGCATATCTGCCGGCCTGAGCCAGCCCGGCCTGTCGGAGAGCCGCCGCCAGGCCGGCATTCTGCAGGACCTGGAGCGCTTCTCTGGCCATCGCCTGCGGGTCACCGACCGGTACCAGCAAACCGGATACGCCGTCCTCGACCAGGTCCGGGATGCCGCCGGCACAGGTGCTGACGACCGGCACGCCGCTCGCGAAAGCCTCGAGAATCGAGATCGGCATGTTGTCTACCGTACTCGGGTTGAGCAGGCAATCCGCCGAGGCATAGAGATCCGGCATGTCCTCGTTGGCGACGCGGCCGACAAAGCGAACACTGTTCTGCAAACCCAGTTTGGCCACCAGGGTCTGCAAACGCGAAAGCTCCGGCCCGGTGCCGGCAATCGTCAATCGAGCCTGTGGAAAGGCTGTCCTGATCAGGGCAAAGGCGAGGATCGCCGTCGGCATGTCGTAGATCGGTTCGAGATTACGGGTCACCACCAGGTGTGGCGCATCGCCGAAGGAACGGGGCGCCACTGGCGAAAAGCGTGACAGATCGATGATGTTGGGGATGACTTCGGCAGTCAGCCCGTAACCGGAAAAAACCCGCAGGAGAAAGGTCGACGGGGTCACCCTCAGCGAAGCCCGAGCCAGCAGGCCGAGCACATACTTCGGGGCGCCGGCGAAGAATTCGTCGGCATTCCCCCCCCGATAGTTGATGATGACGGGCCGCTGCCGCAGGCGAGCGACGATCAGCGCGGGGGTCGCCAACAGATGCCAGGCCCAGCCGGAGTTGGCCAGCAGGTGAATCACGCCCGCCCGTCCGATCGCCTGCCACAGCTGCACGAGGTACGGCAGCAGCCGGCAGACGGCGCGCAATAGCGGCACACGAGCAACCCAGGCCGGTCGATAAGGGGCATTGGTCCGCACCAGTTCGACCTCGAGGCCTTCCTCACGCAACAGGCGCAGCAGTTGTTCACATTGGTTTGCCATCCCGCCGCAGGGCGGCGGCAACGGGCCGACGATGCAGATGGTCGGCGACCGGCGGCCGTACACCACCGGTCGCGCGTACACCGGTTGCGCGTTCACCCCCGTCGTGTTCACCTTTCGCTCCGCGTGACCAGGCGCCGTCTGATGGCCCACACTTTGGTGAGAGAAAACAGCAGCAGCAGCAGGGCAACGGCGACGGCTATGCCGACCAACCGGAGATGGTTGCGGAGGCGGTAAATGTTCTCGCGCTGCCGCTGGTTGCTGGGTTCGGAGACAATCCTCATCGCCGGATAGACGCCCTGCGCGATGCCGCCAAGCTGTTCGAGGGAACGTGAGAAGGATCCCAGCGTACGGACGAGGAACGCCCGATCATAGGAGAAGACATTATTTCCCCACACCATCCACCACTCTGGGAGACCTCGGCGGTAGTAATCCCACATCTTCTCTTCACTCTGGGCGCCCGGTCGCGCAGCCGGATGCAAGGGAGCAAGATGAACGGTGGCCGGATTCTCGAGCAGCGCGCGGCGAAAATCGAGCGCCGACAAGGGAATATTCTCGACCCCGACGAAATAATAGTTGTTGAACACGTCGAGCAATTGCCAGCGCTCGAGCTGACGATTCCAGATTTCCACCCAGACATGGCCGTGGCCCCCGAAACCGTCAAACGAGAACGCCCAGGCGCGCACCGGGATGCCGGCGGCAATCGCCAGCCCGGAAAACGCGCGCACGAAATCGCCACAATAACCCTCGCCCCTGCCCACGATGCGCCGATAGGTGTCGACCAGATCCGACTGGATGGCTCCTCCCAGGAGGACCGGACTTGAACCGAGCAGATGGCGGCTGATGGCGAGTGCGCGCTCCCAGTCCGAAGGCAGCGAGGCCAGATCGAGGCGAGCGATCGCCTCGACAAACACCGGATCGGGCGCAGCGCGCTCGATGAGGTAGTCATTGGGCAGCTTGGTCGGCGTCCAGTCAAACCCGACAGCCTCGTCGTCCGCCAGGAGCAGCGCGTGGCGCAGGCGAACGACTTCGGTCGAACTCGTCAGGTACGGCGCCAGCGACAGCAGCGACAGCAGCAGCACGAACAGGCTGAACCAGACAGCACGCCGCCAGAAGCGCGCCGGATCGGACCTGCGGCCGGCTACCAGCATAGTCCCTCGACAGTGGCGCCAATCACAGCCGGATCGGGTAATCCGACGAGATCGAGAAGAAGCTGTTCGGGTCGGCACAAGCGGGCCAATGTGTCGGCGATCCCCTGCCCCGACAGACCGATCACCAGGACGTCGGATTCGGCAATCACGTCCTCGATCTGCGCGCGCATCATCTGGCCGATATGCGGCAGGTGCTGTTCGATGAAGCTGCGGTTGGCTCCCAGAAGGCTTGCCAGATTGACTTCGGGGTCGTAGATGGCGAGTTGCATTCCCTTGCCGATCAACTGTTCGGCCAGTGTCACCAGGGGACTCTCGCGCAGGTCGTCGGTACCGGTCTTGAACGACAGACCGACGAAACCGATTTTCCGCTGACCCAGCGCCAGCAGTCTGCGCAAGGCGAGATCGAGATGATGGCGGTTCGACGGCATGATCCCGGCCAGCATGGGCACTTCGACGTCGTGGATCTTGGCGAGATAGGTGGTCGCGCGCAGATCCTTGGGCAGGCATGAACCGCCGAAGGCAAAGCCGGGCTTGAGGTAGGCGGGCGAGATATTGAGCTGCCGGTCCTGGCAAACGAGGTCCATCACCTCGAAGGCATCGACGCCGAGCGCGTGGCAAAGACGGGCGGTTTCATTGGCGAAAGTGATCTTGAGGGCATGAAAATTGTTGCAGCAATATTTCATCATCTCGGCCGAACGGACCGAGGTCTCGATGAAACGGCACGGCAACTTGCCGAACAACTCGCGCAGGCGCTCGACCGCAAAGGGATGATTGGCGCCGACGACGGTAAAGGGCGGCTGGTCGTAATCACGGATCGACGACCCTTCACGCAGAAACTCGGGTTGAAAGCAGAGGAAGAAGTCCTTGCCGTCCTGCTTTCCGGACTGCGCCTCGATGATCGGCCGCAGCACGTCTTCGACCGTACCCGGCACCAGCGTCGAGCGAAAGACGACGATATGCGGCGCTTTCTTGCCGCCGATCGCGAGACCCATCTCGGCCGCCAGACGCAGGATCGCGCCCTGATCCTGGCTGCCGTTGGCGGCCGACGGCGTGCCGACGCAGACCAGGGAAATGTCGCTCTCGAGCACCGCGCGCTGCGCATCGCCAGTCACCGCGATGCGGCCACTGGCGGCCGCCTGTGCCATCAGGTCGACCATGCCCTCCTCGACCACGGGTGTCTTGCCGGCCATGATCAGGTCGAGTTTGGCGGCGTCGATATCGACGCCGATCACCTCGTGGCCATCGCGTGACAGGCATGCGAGCGATACCGCACCCACGTAGCCCAAGCCGAAGATACTGATTTTCATGCAGTTTTTCCCTTTTTATGGCAAAAGTTCGTGATACAGCGAGCGATGATCCGATCCAGCCTCGCCATCGAATGCGGCCAGGCATGATTGCTCAGCATGCGCTGTCTGCCGGCGAGCGCCAGTCGCTGCCGTTCGGCGGGATTGTCGAGAATCCCGAGGATCGCAGCAGAATATTCCTCTGCCCTGTCAGCGACAAGGAAATGTGTCACGGGTTCGGCATCGACCCCGCCGGCGGCGATCCGGCTGGTGACCACCGGCACGCCCATGGCCATCGCTTCGAGGATCTTGTTCTGTGTTCCCCGGGCGATGTTGAGCGGCGCGACCATCAGTGCCGACTGGCGGACGAAAGGACGCACGTCCGGCACGGAGCCGGTGACGGTAACGCCCGGCAACTCGCCCAGTTTGCGCATCGCGGGCGATGGATCGGCGCCGATGATCGACAGCTTGATCTGCGGCCGACGGGATCTGAGTTGCGGCCAGATCTGCTGGCAGAAGCGCGCCATGCATTCCTGATTCGGATAGTAATCCATGCGGCCGATGAAGCTCAACGTGTCAGGGTCATAGGGCTCGGTGGAAGGACAGAAAAAATCGCTATCGACACCGTTCGGGAACCAGTCGCTCGCCACGCCGGTGCGATAGCCTTCGAGCGTCTCCCACTCGGCGCGCGTGGTCGCGGTACAGAGGTCGAAAAGGCCGGCCAGGCGCTTCTCGGCCGCCAGCACCTTGTTGCCTTCCAGGCGATAACCGAGCGAGAGCGGAAACGGCTTGTAGTTGGCATACTCCAGCCACTTCTGGGAATCCATGTCGCCGAAGTCGAGGATCTTCGGCACGTCGCGCACCTGCTCGACATACTGCGCGACCGACGAGCAGTGAACAAAGATCAGATCCCATGGCTCGCTCGCCAACAGGTGGTCAACCCGCTGCTTGAGCGCCGGCGAGTAGAAATAGCCCATTGATGAGGGCGTCGGGAGCGGCAGGCGGGCGACCATGCGCAAGGTCTGCAGCGGATCGGACACCTGCTCAATCGCAAAATTTACGCAGTAGGGCGCAATCCCCTGCGCTTCGTCGGCTTCCTGCGGCGAGCGCGCGAGTGAACAGACGGTCACCCGATGCCCGCTCGCCGAAAGGTGGCGAATCATGTTGAAGGGCCGGATCTTGCCACCCCGTTTGGGCGGAAAGGGAAAACGGTGGCAAAGGTAAAGAATCTTCATGCCACGTAGCTCTTCAGTTCGTCGGCGACATCGCCAGGTTCACGGCGATCGAGAAAAATCCGGCTCCAGATCTCGAGGTTCATCAGGGCGAGCAGAATGTCGGTTCCATCGATGCGGTTGGCGTCGTGATCGGCCACCAGTTGCCGCACCCGCGCGTGCCGAAAGAGCCCACGCGAATTCACCACCTCGGCCGACAGCAGTCGTCGCAGCAGCGGCGCGAGTTCGCGCTTGAGCCAGGCGCCCATCGGCGTGCCGAAGCCGCGCTTCTGGCGGTTGAGGATGTCGTCGGGCAGCAGATCGGCCAGCGATGCCTTCATCAGGTGCTTGAGCCGGCCATCGCGCACCTTGATCGACGAGGGCATCGACGCCGCGAGTTCGACCAGTTGGTGGTCGAGCAGCGGCACCCGACATTCGAGCGAGACCGCCATGCTCATCTTGTCAGTCAGCAGCAGCAGATCGTCGGGCAACTGCGTTTCGGCATCGACGGCGAACATGCGATTCAGTTCATCAAGGTTTCCGGCAGACGCGAAAGCGCGTGTCAGGGGATCGGCGGTCATCCCTCCCGGTTCGAGCAGCAGGGTCGCAACGGCCTGTCGATCGAGCACCTGCAGGTAGCTGCGATAGCGTTCGTCAGAGGTCATCCCGGCCGACGCCAGAAAGCCCTTGGCCAGCCGCAAGGTATTCAGCAGACCCGAGTGGCGATCGGCCGGCAGACGGGCGGCAGCGAAACCGGCTGCACGCCGCAGCCATGCCGGCAAGCGTTGATAGCGCCGGGCATAGTGCCCGCCCAGATAGCGGCGGTAACCGCCGAAGAGTTCATCTCCCCCGACCCCCGAGAGGATCACCTTGACATCCTGACGGGCGAACTCCGAAACCAGGAAGGTGGTGATGAAGGCCGTGTCCGACAAGGGCTCGTCCATGTGCCAGAGCAGCTTCGGCAACAGGCCGACGACATCCGGACGCACCAGAATCTCGCGATGCCGGGTGGAAAACAGTTCGGCGACGCGGCGCGCATAGGGCAACTCGTTATAGAGGGCTTCCGCTTCGCCGCCCGTAAAACCGATCGCATAGGTGCGTATCGGCTGTTGGGAATGGCGGGCCATGAGGCCGACGACCGCGCTCGAATCGACGCCGCCGGAGAGAAAGGCGCCAATCGGCACGTCGCTGACCATCTGCATGCGGACGGACTCATCGAGTTGCGCACGCACGCGCCCGACCCACTCGCTCTCGGAGACGCCCGGGATGATTTGCTGCGGCAACCGCCAGTAGCGCCACTCGCGCACCTTTCCCTCTTCGACGGCGAGCAGGGTAGCCGGCGGCAACTTGCGAATTCCCTTGAAGATGCAGCCGGGCGCTGCGACATAACCGAGGTGCAGATAGTCACCGACGACCGCTCGATCAAGTTCGGCATGCACGCCGGGCAACGCCAGCAGCGCTTTCGCTTCGCTGGCAAAGGCGAGCCGCTGCCAGTCCTGCAGCACGTACAGCGGCTTCACTCCGAGCCGGTCGCGACCGATCAGCAGCCGGCGCCGACGCGCATCCCAGAGGGCAAAATCGAACATGCCGTTCAGCCGGTGGACGAAGTCGTCGCCTTCGGCGTCATAGAGATGCAAGAGCACTTCACAGTCCGAACCGGTCTTGAAGCGGTAGCCCCTGTCCTGCAATTCGCTGCGCAGTTCGCGGAAGTTGTAGATCTCGCCGTTGCAGACCAGCCACAGCGTCTGATCGGCGTTCGACAAGGGCTGCTGGCCACCGGCGAGGTCGATGATCGACAAGCGGCGCATGGCGATCCCGCAGGGGCCGTCGACATGGCTGCCTTCGTCGTCCGGGCCGCGATGGCGGGTGCGCTCGCCCATGGCGGAGAGAATACCGGGCTCGACGCTGAGCTCGTCAAAACGATAGATACCATGAATACCGCACACGATGAGACCCCGTGATCAGATGGATGGAGTGCGGTCATGACGGGCCAGTGCCCGCCGGTAGACCTCGCGATAGCGCGCCACGCTGCTCGTCCAGGTCCGTTCGACCTCGACAAAGCGGCGCGCCTGCGCACGGATCTGCGGCCACAGCGAGCGCCGAGCGAGCAGGTCGTCGATCGCCTGCGCGAGCGCGCCGGCGTCGCCGGCACGAAAGAGAAAACCGGTCTCCCCGTGCCTGATCAGTTCGCGGTGACCGCCGACGTCGGAAGCGACCAGCATCCGTCCCTGCGCCATCGCTTCAAGCGGCTTGAGTGGCGTGACGAGTTCGGTGAGCCGGATCGGCAAACGCGGGTAGGCGAGGACGTCGATCAATTCGTAATAACGCTGCACTTCGGCGTGCGGCACCCGGCCGGTGAAAATCACCTGTTGATGCAGGCCGGCGGCCGCCACCTGCGCCTTCAGTTCGGCTTCCTGGGGACCGCCACCGACCAGCAGCAGACGCAGCTGCGGCTGTCGGGGCAGCAACTGGCGGACCGCTTCGATCAGCAGATCGAGTCCTTCATAGCCATAGAAGGAACCGGCAAAGCCAACGACGATCGCGCCATCGAGCCCCAACGACCGGCGAAGTCCGGCATCCGGCGCGTGGTCGGGACGAAACAGGCTGACGTCCACGGCGTTCGGGATCACCGTGATACGTTCCGTCGGGATGCCGCGCCTGGCGATGTCGTCGCGCAGACCCTCGCAGATCGTCGTGACCTGATCGGCACCGCGCAGCGCCAGGCTCTCGAGCCCGCGTGAGACGCGGTAACGCAGGCTGCCCTCGCGCGTCGTGCCATGATCGACCGCCGCGTCTTCCCAGGAAGCCCGCATCTCGTAGACCACGGGCAGGCGTCGGCGGCGCCCGACCCACAGGCTGGGCAGGGCATTGAGCACCGGCGAATGGGCGTGGATGAGGTCCGGCTGTGTCGCGCGCACGACCTCGTGCAGGCGGGCAGCCGTCAGTCGCATCTGGGCGACAAGGCCAACGCCCTCGGTATTCGGCGTCCGGTGAAAAAGCCAGCCCTCGACCTCTTCCTCGCGGTCTCTGCCGACCCCCTGCTTGGGCGTCGTCAGGTGCACCGTTTGCCAGCCCAGCGCGCGCTGCTCACGCAGGATCGCCAGGGTGCGAAAAGTGTAGCCACTGTGCAATGGCAGTGAGTGATCGAGGACGTGCAGGATGCGCATCGTCAAGCCTTCTTGCGGAATGACCATCCGCCTCCCTGCCACTCCGGCCCACCGTCGACCTCGTCAGAATTCAACATGGAAACCAGCACTTTCAATAAACCAGTGAGTTATATCGCCTGTCGGCGATGGAGCACGTTCAGCTGACGAGAGGCCGAATCATCTCGCGCCCTCGTTCCCGGCGACGCTGAGCGACGGCTCCCCTGATGCGTCGAGGACGTTGCGCAGGAAAGCCTCGAACATCAGCAACGTCCACAAGGGCGCACTATAGTCGCTCGCTCCCGACTGATGGGCATCGACCAGATGACGCAGGTAATCCTGATTGAACCAGCCGGTCGCCGCCAGACGGGGCCCCAGGACCGCTTGGCGCACACGTTCCTTGAGCGGACCGCGGAACCAGCGCGCGAGCGGCACGGCAAAGCCCATCTTCGGACGGAAAAGGATGTCCTGGGGCAGCCGTGGCTTCATCGACTCCTTCAACAGGAACTTGCCTTCCTTGCCCCGCACCTTGAGCGATGACGGCAGCGTTGCCATCCATTCGACCAGTTCATGATCCATCAAGGGTTCGCGCACCTCGAGCGAGTGCGCCATGCTGGCACGGTCGACCTTGGTGTTGATGTCCCCGACCAGATAGGTCTTGAGGTCGAGATACTGGATCAGGGCCAGGGGGTCGTCGGTGCCGGCCCGCCGTGCGTGATGTTCAAAGACATCGCGGGCGCTGTAGCCATCGATTTCACCTCGAAAACGATCGCTGAAGAGTTCGCTGCGCATGCTGCCGCGTAGAATCGAGACGGAATGGAAATAGGCTTCCACCGCGCTTCTCCCCATGCCCTGAAAGGTCGTCTTGGCGCGGAACATGCGGGGTGCCCAGTCCGCCTTGGGGTAAACACGCCCGAGCAGGCCGAACAGCGGCCGGCGAACGCCATGCGGCAGCAGCGAGCGCAGGCGCTCTTCCATCAGGTGCATGCGATAGCGGCGATAACCGCCGAAAGTCTCGTCGCCACCATCGCCGGAGAGGGCCACGGTGACATGTTTGCGCGCCAGCTGGCAGACGCGATAGGTCGGAATCGCCGAGCTGTCGGCATAGGGTTCGTCGTACAGCCGTGCCAGCGTGTCAATCAGATCGAAATCGTCACTGGCGACGAGGTCACAGTGATGCTGGGTCCGGTAACGGTCGGCGACCTTCTGGGCAAAGGCGGCCTCGTTGAAAGCCGGGTCATCGAAGGAAATCGAACAGGTGTTGACCGGATCGGCCGACTGGCCGGCCATCAGCGCGACGACGGCACTCGAATCGACCCCGCCGGACAGGAAAGCGCCAAGCGGCACTTCGGCGATCATCCGCAGGCGAATCGATTCGCCGAGTTTGTCGTCCAGCTGTTCACAGGCTTCCGCCAGCGAGCAGGGATTGTCGAGGCTGAAGCGCACATCCCAGTATTCCTGCGGCGCAGCCATCGGCAAGCCGCGACGCAGCGTCAGCGTGTGGGCCGGCGGCAGCTTTCTCGCCTGACGAAAGATGGTCCTCGGCTCGGCCACGTAACCGAGTGCGAAGTATTCCTCGACCGCCAGGGGGTCGATGTCGCGCGCGAGGCCCCCATGCGCCAGCAGCGACTTCAACTCGGAACCGAAAATGAAAGTCCCGTCGGGCAGCAGCGCATAGTAGAGCGGCTTGACGGCCAGCCGGTCGCGGGCCAGAAAGAGCGTTGCGCGCGCTCGGTCCCAGAGGGCAAAGGCGAACATGCCGCGAAAACGACGAACACAGTCCTCGCCCCACGCTTCCCAGGCGTGTACGATGACTTCGGTATCGCTGCGGGTATGGAAGACATGGCCAAGCGCCAGCAACTCGGGAATCAGTTCCCGGTAGTTGTAGATCTCGCCGTTGAACACCACACAAACGGTCCCGTCCTCGTTGTAGAGCGGCTGCTGGCCGGTCGACAGGTCGATGATCGAGAGCCGGCGGTGGCCCAGGCCGACGCCGGGTTCGACATGCAGACCCCCTTCATCCGGGCCTCGATGATGTTGTGATTCGTTCATCCGGTCGAGGACGACGCGATCGATGTCACGCCGGCCACGAGTGTCAAATATTCCGGTAATGCCGCACATGGCTTGCTCTCAGCTTCCTTGGAAAATCATTCGTTCGCCCGGGGGTGGATCGAGGCGTCGCGATCCGCCCTGCCGGTCCGTGACTGCAGCAGCCGGTCGTAGAGATCCTGGTAACGCTGACTCATCGCCGCGATGCTGAAGCGCTGCTCGACCGTCACCCTGCCGACTGCCCCCACGGTCCGGGCACGCAGCGGGTCGATCGCATAAGCGGCGATCTGCTGCGCCAGCGCATCAGGATCAGCCACCCTGACCAACTCGCCGGTCCGCCCGGCGTCAATCAATTCAGTGTTGCCACCGACCGCGGTCGCGATCACCGGCAGGCCACTCGCCATGGCTTCCAGAAGGGTGTTCGAGACGCCTTCGGCAAGCGAGGGCAGGACGAAACAATCGAGTCCGCGCAGGATCTCCGGCACATCGTTGCGCGCCCCCGGCAACCACGCCAGTTCGGCCACCCCGGCCCGTTCGAGCAGGGCCTGCGCCTCTCCCCGCAACGGCCCGTCGCCGATCATCAGCAGCCGCAAACGGCGCTTCAATTCCGGACGAGCCTGCAGCACCCGGATGAAAGCCTCTGCCAGGACGGTCTGATTCTTGACCGCCTGCATCCGCCCGACGGTCCCCAGCAGCCAGTTGGCCGGATCGACAAACGGACAACCGGCGATCGGATGACGGGTCGCCACCGGCTGGAAGCGCCGGCAATCGACGCCATTATAAATCTGCGTCACCCGGCTTGCCGGCATGCCGACGGCCGATGTCAGATACTGTTCGAGATCGCGCGACAGCGCTATGTAATGCGTCACGAAAGGGCGGTAACAACGCCGCAGCCATTGATACTTCCGGCTCGAGCCATCGAGATCTTCGACATCACGGCCGTGTTCGCCGTGGATGCGGACCGGGACACCCGCTGCCCAGGCCGGAACGGCCACTTCGAGCGCCGCCAGATTGCGGCTGTGCACGATGGCCGGGCGCAGCTTTCTGAACAGTCGCAGCAACTGGGGATAAAGCCAGAGCGTGTGTCCCGGGGCCTTCCCGAGTGCGAAGAACTGCACGTCGTCACGTTCGATCCGCTGCCTGAAGTCGGTCATCTCGGTCAGGGCGATGACAACATGGCGGTAGGCCGCAGACGGCATGTGATTGATCAGATTGACCACGCCATTTTCGAGGCCACCGACGTCGAACCTGAAAACGACATGGGCGACGAGCGGACGCCGGTCGCAGGCGACAGTCACCGGGCATCCATCGTCTGCTGCAGGGCGCTCTCGATCGCCGGAGCCGCAGCCTGGATGAAGGCTTCGAGGGTCGCCACCGCTTCGCGCGGCTGATCCTGCCGGGCATAGACCATGATCACGGCCGCATCGTCACCGTGGCCCGTGAGCCGCGACAGCGCCGTGTACGCCTTGGCGAGAGCGTCGCTGGAAGTCCAGCGGCCGTTGACCCAGTACCACTGCCAGACCAGCAGGCGAGTCTCACCCCGGCCACGCAGCACGGCCGTCCGGGTGTCGATGGACTGCCCGTTGAACGAGACCTTTTGCGTTCCGCTGCCGACCTTCGCCCAGACGGGATCGCTGCTGCCGACCAGCACATTGCTCGAACTGACCATCTTCTGCTGCTGATTCTGATTGCGGTAATAAGCGACAAAGAGCCCGGCCAGGCGGCCATCGTGCGCCATGATCGTCTGCGTGCTGGCAGCGGAGTTCTCGAACTTCGGCCGCCAGGTGGGCAAGCCTTCGGCAACCGTCTGCCAGCCGGCGATCGACCCCAGGGGAGCCGGCTGGCTGAGCGACTGCGCCGCATGATGATCGAGCCGCTGCACGGCCAGCGGCCAGATCGACGCCACCAGGACGCTGGCCGTTGCCGCGGCGAGCACGGAGGACACCGCGACCCGACCCGCTGACACCGACAACGGGACGGACGCCAGCGGCGGCTCATCTTCCCGCCAGCGGGCGCCAATCCAGAACAAAGCAAGGATCACCATGCCGAAAAAGATCCAGCCGTAGATCAGATGGTCGACGCCGACCGCCAGCTTGTTGCCTGACAGATGACCCAGCATCACGATCATGTAGGCACGCGCCCAGTTGGCGACCACCGGCACAATGATCGACAGCGCGACAAAAATCAGTCGCCGCCGCAGGGATTGATAGGTCAGATAGGCGAACAGGGTGCCGACGGTGAGCGAAGCGATCAGGTAGCGAACGCCACTGCACGCCTCGACCACCGCCCAGTTCCCGCTCGGGATCACCAGATGCTGCCCCTCGTGGTACACCGGAATGCCGGAAAGGCGCAAGCCGAAAACCGTCGCATCAGCGGTCCATTGCATCAGCTTGGGCTGGGTGAAGTCGCCAAAAGGGACGGCGAAAAGCAGAAAGAACAGCGGAAAGGCGATGCGGCGGGCAACATCCCAGCCCAGCACCGCCGGTACGGCGAGAATCAGCATCCCGACCAGGGCAAACTGCGACAGCGCATTGACCGCGCCCAGTTCGCCGAGCAGCCAGGCAAAGCCGACACCGGCCAGCAGCAGGACCGCCGGAAAACTCGGTCTCGGCGCGAGGACGGCAAGCCTCGAACGGACTCGCCAGATCAGCCAGAGCGTGATCGGCGGCACGATCATCCCGTGCGCGTAGGTATCGGAACGTCCCCAGACGCCCGCCATGGTCAGCGCCGTCTCGCGAAAGAGCAGCACGATCAGGACCAGGGTCAGGGTGATTGCAGGCAAGGCTAGCCGCCAGCCGGGGTGGGTGGCAAACGAGGTGGGGCTCGTAGCAACGACGTCGTTCATGGAGTCGCTTTCGGCTTGTGGTCAGCAGTCAGGGTTCTGCGTGATCGGTGAAGATCAGCGCTGAACGGAAGAGTGCCCGCGGTCGGTCAACCCAGGTTGCGCACGATGAACGGCCCAAGCCAGTTGGCGAAGCCGATCGGCAGTCGCCGCCAGGTGTTGATCAGCAGGCGGTAGCGGGCGTTCGACGGGTTGTTCTGCGGGATGGCATCACGGCGATAAAGACAATACTCGTAGAACAGCGGCTGCGGTTCGAAGCCCCAGTTCTTCTTGAAGGCATAGGAACCGGTCCCCTGCTTGCTGCGGCCGTAGTCGAAGACCTTCAGGCCGCTCTCACAGGAGCGACGCATGAGTTCCCAGTACTTGAAATCGTTCGCCGCGAGTTCGCGTGCCGACCAGGCGTCGCCGGCATAGTAAGGCAGCACCTCGTCGCGAAAATAAAAGCTCAGCACGCTGCTCAACGGATGTCCCGAGCCATCGAGCACGGTCATTATTTCGCAGTCGTCGGCAAACACCCGCTGCAGCGCAGCAAAATAGCGCCGGGGCAAGGCCGGGGTCCCGTGCCGGTGAACATTGTCGGCGTAGAGCGCGAAAAAGCGGCCAGGATCGGCATCGATCTCGCTTCGCAACCCATTCTTGATTCCCTTGCGGACCATCGCCCGCTGCTTGCGCGGGATGGCCTGCAGGTTGGCCTCGACTTCGGGCGCAATGCCCCTGCGAAAACTGACATAAAGATCCTGCGTCGGCCACCCCGGGTGGCGTTGACGAAGATTTCGCATCTCCAGATGGTCGACGCCAAGGCGCCTGGCGGTCTCCTGCGCCGCCAGTTCCAGCACCTCGACCGCCGCCGGGTTGCTGGCCGCGACGCCACCGTAGACGGCAAACGGCAGCGAGACCAGCGAGTTGCCAAAGAGCAGGCTTTTCACCTGCGCCAAAGGCAGAATCCCTTCGACCACCCCCGCCCGCTCCGCGTAAAGAAAATGCGTTCGATGGCCGAAGACTTCGCCGAGGATCTGCTGCCATCCCGCCCGATGGAAAAAGGTGGCCTCCGGACACGCTTCGGCGAAGGCATCCCAGCGCGCCTGTGCGATCCCGTCGCCGGGTGAGAGCTGCCTGACGACCAGTGGCGCGCTCGCTGCAGCCAGCGTGGCGACCTCCTCGAGGGTCGTTTTCATGGCTTGCCCCCGGCACCGGTGCCAACCGCTGCGAGAAACACTTCATCCATCCGCCCCCAGCTGAAATCGGCGAGCAGTCGCCGGAGACGGCCTTCGGTATGCTGCAGATTGACGTAATGGCGGAAACGCGTCCGGGCATTGATGCCGGGAATTCGCGGCTGATCGGCGTCGATCTCCCAGGGATGGAAATAAAAGATCGTCGGCTGACCATCCCGTTGATTGACCTTCTTCAGCAGCCAGCGTGACACGACATAGGGCAGCAACCGGAAGTAACCGCCACCGCTCGCCGGCCAGTTGCGATCAAGGAAGCGGGCCGTGCTCACCGGCAGTTCGAGCAGGCCGTCGCTCACCTGATGCGCAAAGCGCGGCGCATTCGGCATCCCGTAGTGATCATGGCGGATCGGGTAGATGCTCGAACTGTAGCGGTAACCGGCGCGCTGGAGACAGTCGAAGGCCCAGAGATTGGCTTCGCCGATTGAAAAGCTGGGTGCGCGGTAGCCCTTTACTTCCTGGCCCGACAGATCTTCCAGCAGCGCCTTGGCGCGAATCACATCGGCAGAGAAATCGGCCGCTGAGAGATCGCTGGCGCGCTCATGGCCGTAACCGTGACTGGCCAGTTCGTGTCCCGCGTCGACCAGGCGCCGCACGAGTTGAGGATAGCGCTCGGCAATCCAGCCGAGCGTGAAAAAGGTCGCCCGGGTATTTTGTTCGTCGAGCATCAGCAGAATCCGCTCGACGTTGCGTTCGATCCGGCATTCCTGCAGGGGCCATTGATCGCGCGCAATGTAGGGCGCAAATGCAGAGACCTGGAAGTAGTCCTCGACATCGATCGTCAGGGCATTGGTGATCGGCTGCTCGGGCATCGTCGCCATTCCCGGGTCAGCTGCCGCGCGCCGAGTGGCGAGCGAGCAACCAGCCAGCGAGGTCGGCAGCGATCCTCTCTGCCGCCCGACCATCCCAGAACTCCGGAATGCGACCTGTCTTGCCGGCACCGCAGAGAATTTCATCGACCCCGTCCCGAATCGCTCGTGGGTCACAACCGACCAGGGTATTGGTCCCCTGCTCGACAGTGATCGGACGTTCGGTGTTTTCGCGTATGGTCAGGCAGGGCACGCCGAGCGCCGTCGTTTCCTCCTGCAGGCCGCCCGAATCCGACAGCACGAGCCGCGCGCCGGTCAGCAGGCCGAGCATTTCGAGGTAACCCTGTGGCGGCAGCAGGACGATGCGCCGGCTGCGCAGCAATTCGCCGAGCGCAAAGCGTTCGATGTTGGCCCGCGTCCGCGGATGCAGGGCAAAAACCAGCGGCACCTTCTCCGAGATTTCACGCAGCACCCTCAGCAAAGGCGCCAGCTGATCCGCCTGGTCGACATTCGATGGCCGGTGCAGGGTGACCACCCCGTAGCCCGGCAGGTCGTCGAGCACGCCGGGATCGGCGCCTGCCCGCTGCAGGGTTGCGGCCGGCGAGCAGGCAAACTCGCGGTTCGAGCGCAGCGAATCGATCATGACATTGCCGACGAAGCACATCCGGTCATCGGCAATGCCCTCACGCGCCAGATTGGCATGCGCACTGCGCTCGGTGGTGTACAGGCGGTCCGCCAGCTGGTCGGTGAGAACGCGGTTGATCTCCTCCGGCATCAGGCGATCGTAGCTGCGCAGGCCGGCCTCGACATGCACCACCGGCACCTCCTTCTTGGCACACACCAGGGCACAGGCCAGGGTCGAATTGACGTCACCGACGACCAGCACGGCGGCAGGCCGGTGCACGTCCAGCAGCGGTTCGAAGCGGCGCATCACCTCCGCGGTCTGCACGGCATGCGTTCCCGAACCGACCTCGAGGTTGATGTCCGGCTGCGGCAGGCGCAGATCGACGAACAGGCGGTCGTTCATGTCCTTATCGTAGTGCTGCCCGGTATGGACAAGCAGCGTCGGCAACACCGGCCGATGGGCGCTGAAAGCACGGAGAATGGGCGCCATCTTCATGAAATTGGGGCGGGCGCCGACGACGCAGAGCACCGGGCCGAGGCTGGCGGGCCATGTCTCATCGATCAGGTCTCCTGCCTTCATGGCTTGACCCGCAGCGCGTCGACCAGTTGCTGAAGCAGCGACAGCAAGGCTGCGTTGCTTCGTTCGAGGCGAAACATGCTGCGCTCGATGCGAATCAGGCGCTGCTCGGCGTGTCCGTTCTTGAGATCGGCGATGGCCCGTGACGCCTGATCGGCAGTACTCGCATCGACGGTCAGGCGCGACAGGTCGAGATCCAGAATGCTGCTCTCGGTCATTTGCGTGGGCAAAACCACTGGCGCTCCCTCGCCGCTCTTGCCCGCCGGCAACGGCGACGTCGATTGCGTCTCCTCGCGAATCTCGCGTGCCACCTCCTCGACGTCGGCCCGCGTGAACTCGGCTTTCCCATTGAGGAAACCGGCGAGCAGGAGGCGGTCGCAATGCGAGTTGATGCGTCGGGGAACCCCCCCGCTGGCCTCGAAAAGCGCGTCGAAGGCACCGCCGTCAAAACGCGGCGATCCTTTCGAGCCGGCGCACTTGAGCCGGTGTTCGATATAGGCCTGCGTCTCGTCGTGATCCATCGGCCCGATATGGCAGGCGGCGATCACCCGCTGGCGCAACTGCAGCATCTGCGGGCTCTGCATCATTTTCCGGAACTCGGGTTGACCGATGAGAAAACTCTGCAGCAGGGCCTGGGTGCCGAACTGGAAGTTCGAAAGCATGCGCAGTTCTTCAACCGACCGCGCGGTCAGGTTCTGTGCTTCGTCGACGATCAGCAGGCAACGCTTGCCCTGACGGGTGACGTCAACCAGATACGCCTCGAGGGCGAGGAGGACTTCCGACTTGCCGGCATTCCGGGTGCCGACGCCGAAAGCCGCGGCCACCATGCGCAGGGTGTCCTCGGCATCGAGCTGGGTACTGACGAGTTGTGCCGCCACCACTTTGTCGGCATCGAGTTCGTTGAGCAGGCCGCGCACGATCGTCGTCTTGCCCGCGCCGACTTCGCCGGTGACGACGATGAAGCCCTCGTTCTGGTTCAGGCCATACTCGAGGTAGGCCATCGCACGCCGATGCTGTTTACTGGCGAAATAGAACGCGGGGTCCGGGTTGAGCTGAAAAGGCTTGCTGGTCAAGCCATAGAAGGATTCGTACATGCAATACGATCAGAAGCGGTACGAAAGGGCGCCGGTCAGTGCGCTCTCGGTGTAATTTGCATTGATTCCCCCATCGGAGATCACCCGTCGAGCACCGATGTTGGCTTGCGTGTTCGGCGACAGCCGGGTGGAGAACAGCAGATAGGCCCCTTTCGTCGTAGTGTCCAGTTTGTTGCTGCCATGGGCAAGACTGCGCTGCTCGTTGAGCGATAGCGAAAGCGAAGAGAAACCGGTCAGTTGATGTCCCCAGATGACGCCAACGCCCCGCTGGGTCACTTCGTTGGCCAGTGAAAAATCATCGGTCAAACCGCTGACGAGACCCAGCGGTTGCTGCTGGCTCTCGGTCGCGCTGAAAGTCACGGTATTGCGCACGCCGAGCAGCGCAACCGACAGCTGCTGCAGCTTCTGCAGGGTGGGGCGGTCGGTCAGGTAGCCGTTGACCACCGAGCCGTCGGCCGGCACGCCTCGGCTCTGCAGGAGCTGCAGCACCTGCTCGCGGATCGCATCGGGCGTCGAGCCCGGATTGTTGGCCGCGATGATCGAATAATAGGCATCGTAGTTACTTCCCTGGCCGGTGTTGCCGACCCCCGACGGTTGATACGTGACATCCCGGTTGGCGCGATACGTCCACAGCGACCGGGCCATCCGGTGGCTGAAGTTCACATCATAGCCATCGCCAAAGAAACGCCTGTTCTTGGACGCCGACAGTTGTGTGCGCGGCCCCGGTGTCCACACCAGACCATAGCCCGAAGTGCTGTTGGTTTCCTGGTCCAGGCTGACGTAATTGTTGGACTCGCGACCGCCGAGCAGCGACACCTGCAGCTGTGGACTGATCCGGTAGGACAGGCTGACGCCATAACGCGACGCCTCCTGATCCCTGCCGCGCGAGTAATCGGTGCTGACATCGCTGGCATCGAGCGCCCAGGTCAGGGGTCCCCAGCGCGTCGTCCCGTTGATCCTGCCCAGCCACTCGCTGGTGGCGAGATCAGACGCGGCAGATGACTGCGAAGAAGTCGTTCTCGCCTGATAGCGCAGGAGATACTCGGTCGAGGTCAGGAACCGCCCCTGGATGTAGGGCGAGATGGAGTAGCTCGACGTCTCGGTCTGATTGTCATTGATGTTGGCGGTGGAGGGGGAAACGCTACGGAAGGCTGAAAGGTACTCCTGAGAGATGGTTCCGGTGACGTCGACGAACAACCAGTTTTCGATCGCCTCGAGCGTCCCGAGCGCGCGCAGCGAATGCTGCAGGTTGTTCTCGGAGGTTTCCCGCGCATGGAGATTCTGCGTCAAACCATAATTCAGGCGCAGGCTCGCGCGTGCGCCCTTGCCGTCGATCGAGATTCCCGGCGTGATGCCGGTGACGAGGTCACTCGTCGGGTCTTTCGAGGAGAGGAAGAGGTTGTCGGTGAGCGTTTCGTTGACGGAAATCGTCGGCGTGATGCGCCAGTTATCCGCTTGCACGGGCAGCGCGAGACACAGCAGGGTGGCCACAAGGCAACCCCCACCCCACAGACGACCCTGCCGGTCGCCGCTACCGGGCTTCTCGGCGAAGGCCCGGGGGCGCCGGTGCTGGCCGGCGCAGGCAGCGCACTTCATCCGGTCACGCCCCCTTCCGAACCATAGCCATACCCGTAGCCATAACCATAGCCGTAGCCATCCTGGGTCGCCGTGCGTGCCTGGTTGAGCAGCACGAGCTTGATCGGACACGAATCAAGGGCCGCCAGAGCGTGCTTGACTTCACTGCGGACAGTACTCTCCGCTTTCACCACCACCACCACCTGCCCCATATGGGAAGCCAGCACGCGTGATTCGGTGGTCATCAACAGCGGCGGCGAATCGAAGATGATGATGCGGTCCGGATAGCGACTGGCCATTTCCTCAAGCAGGCAGATCATGGCATCGCTCGCCAGCAGTTCGGTCGCCCGCGCATGCTGGGTGCCGCTTGGCAGAATGCTCAGCTTGTCGATGTTGGTGCGCATCAATACCTGCGACAGTTCAACCGACTCATCGGTCAGCACGTCGAGCAGACCCGGCCCGGGTGGCACCCCGAGCATCTTCAGCACCGAAGGCTTCGGTACGTCCGCATCGACCAGCATGACCGTATTGTCCAGTTCCATGGCAATGCTCATGGCGAGATTGATCGCAGTGAAGCTCTTGCCCTCGCCGGCGATCGCACTCGTCACCATGATCAGGTTGCCACGCGGGATCGGCGCCGCGCCCTTGCCCATCGCGTTGGCGATCAGGGGCCGCTTGATGACGCGATATTGATCGGCGAGTTGGGATCGCGGCGCATCCGGGCTGATCAGACCGGCGGTCGCGAGCGCATTGAGGTCGATCTCGATGCGGCGAGAAACGGCAGGGGCGGCAAGCGCGGTCGCAGTGGCGGCCGTCGCTGTCCGCTTCACCGGCGCCGGCGTCCGGAGTTCAGCGGGAGGATCGCGGTCGGGAACATTGACCCCCGCCCTGCGCAGCTGTTCCAGGCGCCTTGCCGCTTGTTCAATGAGGCTCATCAGTTTTCCTCAGGCAGTAGTACGCACGGAAAGCAGAAACATGGCGAGAAGTCCCGCGCCATAGGCGCCGACGAGCGACAGGCAGGCCGCCGCAAAGCGCAACAGATCCTTTTTCTCGCGGCGCTTGGTCGCTTCGTCGGTGAGCAGGGAGACCGTGCCCAACAGCGGCAGGCCGCAGGCTTCGCGCAGCGAGCGGGCATCGAAGAACACCGGACGCAGTTGACTGGCGGCAAATGCGACCCCCACCCCGGCCGCGAGCGCCAGCAGCAGCGTCAGTGGCAGGAACAGGGCACGGTTGGGAGCTACGGGCTTGGGCGAGACGCGTGGCGGATCGATCAGGCGGAAATCGACGCCGGCAGCATCTTCCATAGCGCTCCCCATGCTCGCCTGTTCTCGCCGTTGAACCAGTTGTTCGTAGTTCTTCTTGTTGATGTCGTAGTCGCGATTGAGCTGTGCGAACTCGGCTTCGACCTGGGGGACCTGGCCGATCGAAGATTTCAGGCGCTCGTAGCGCGACTGATATTCCGCCACCCGCGTCTGCAGCGCTGCGACTCTGGCCTCGGTCTCGGAGAGGGAAACCTTCAATTGTTGCTGAACGGGGTTGACACTGGCCGACGACGACGGGTTGGCCGCCGTCGCCTTGCGGCGCGCAACGATCTCCTCCTGCTTCTGCTCTTCGAGATCCTTGATCAGGCGACGCGTCGTGACGACATCAGGATGCTTGTCGGTAAAGCGCTGCAACATGGCGTCCAGGTTGCGCTGAAGGGTGTCGATGCGACCGTCGATCTCGGGAATCGAGAAACCGGTAACCGGCTCCTGGCTGGCATCCGGCAGGAGTGTGGGCGCTTCACCGAGGATCTGGCGCTTGAGCGCATCGCGGGAATGCTCCGCCTCACGCAACTCGAGCCGGCTCTGTTCGAGCAGGCCGGCGGTCGTGCTCATCTGCGAGAAGTGGTCCTTGCCGTCGGAATTCTGCAGCGAGAGGTTACGCATCTTGAATTCCTTGAGGCGCGCCTCGGCCTCCTCGAGCTTCTTCTCGTAACCTGCGATTTCCTGGTCAAGAAACTTCCGGGCGGCTTCACTATCCTTGCGGGCGCTGCCGAGATTCGATTCGACAAAGATCGAGACCAGCGACTGCACCACCCGCCGGGCATTCTCCGGCTGCGTGTCGCGATAGGTGATGGTATAGATGTTGTCGCGCGAGGTATTGTTGATCTTGAGCGAGGACATCAAGGACTCGGCCAGCAGGTCCCGCTCCCTTTTGGAGTCGATATTGAGGTCAAGGTCGGCCATCCGGATCAACTTTTCCACATTGGGCCGGGTGATCAGCGTGCGGCTCAGCAGCATTACCTGCTGATCGACGTTGGGCATGTTGACCAGCCCGCTCATCAGTGGCTTGAGAATCGATTGGGTATCGACATAAACCCGCGCCGACGCCTCGTACTTGTCGGGAATCGCCAGCACCGCAGCGACACTCGCCACGCCGACGATCCAGGCAACGACGATCGCCAGCCAACGACGCTGCCACATCCCGCGCAGGAGCGTTATCGCTTGTCGAAGCAGTTCATCCATCGCATTCAGACTCTATCAGTATCGGTTTAAGGAGTGCCCGTGACCGCCTGCCACGCGAGGGCGCAGGTCGTCAAGCCAGGCAAGATGCCGTTCAGAACCAGCTCTGCGGGATGATCAGCACGTCACCGGGTTTCATGTCGACGTTGGCCGACACGTCACCGCGCCGGATGAGGTCAGCCAGACGAACGCTGTACTGCTCGCGGGCACCTTCGGCGGCGGAACGGACCACCGTCGCCGCGTTGCCGTCGGCGAAATCGGTCAGGCCTCCGACCGCGATCATCACGTCGAGCAGCGTCATGTTCTGTCGGTAGGGGAGCGCCTGCGGCCTGGCGGCCTCGCCGACCACCCGAATCTGTTCACTCTGCGTTCCGACGAAGCCGGTCACCACCACCGTCACGATCGGATCCCGAATGAAGGTTCCGAGCGCCTTTTCCATATCTCGTGCCAGCAAGGTGGGCGTCTTGCCCATCGCCGGCATGTCCTCGATCAGCGGGCCGGCAATCAGGCCGTCGGGACGCACCGGCACCGACATCGAAAGTTCCGGGTTGCGCCAGACGATGATATTGACGTTATCGCCAGGGCCGATGAGGTAGCGGTAGTCTGCCGATGCGGCCGAAGCCGGCGCGGGGGGATGCGAGGAAGCGCATCCCGCAACCAGCACACCCAGTGCGCCGAGCAAGACCCAACGAAATGCTACGCCAATCAAGTCATGCAGGCGTGCCACCATGATGCTCTCCTTTTCTAGTCACCGGCTTGGCAACGATTTACCGCAAATTGTCAGGACATTGCGCTGACGGATCCCGTGCAGCGCGCCACAGTATAGTGGAATTGGCCGGCAGGACGAAAGCGCCGGAGCCGCCCATCGCGGCTTCCTGCGCGCTCCCAGAACAACGCCTTGTGAACAGCAGGCCCACTGCCGTCCTGCACAAGGCCCCCCTGCCGATCGCCGCCACCCCGGCTCGAACAGGCGCAGAATACCTGCGCCAAGTGCCCTGGGTAAGGGGAATAACGCACACTTTGCCGCATTATTCGCGCCTCGGGTCGAGCACAAATGTGTCGTACGATAACATATTTATATAAGGCCCGATTCAATTCGCCTCACGAACCCGTACCGGCGAGCCCCTTGGCCACCCCGGCGAGGGCGCTGGCGGGCCCTGTTTCATTCAACCGATTCAATTACTTGGCTCAGCCATGAAACTTGCCACCTGGAACGTCAATTCACTCAAGGTCCGCCTGCCGCAACTGCTCGCGTGGCTCTCCGTCGAGCAGCCCGACGTCATCTGTCTGCAGGAAACGAAACTCGAAGACAGCCGTTTCCCCAGACAGGAAATCGAGAGCGCCGGTTATCACGTTTCCTTCTCCGGACAAAAGACCTACAACGGGGTTGCCCTGCTGGCCCGAGAAAGGCCGACGGACATCGTCTTCGGCAACCCGTTCTACCTTGACCCCCAGAAACGCCTGCTGGCGGCCACCGTCGGCGACCTCTGCGTCGTCTGCGCCTACGTCCCGAATGGTCAGTCCGTCGGCAGCGACAAATATGCCTACAAACTGGCATGGCTCGATGGCCTCACCGACTGGGTGGCTGACCGCCTCGCGGACAATCCGAAGCTGGTTCTGGCCGGCGATTTCAATATCGCACCGGAGGATCGCGACGTCTACGATCCTCTCGCCTGGACCGGCCAAATCCTCTGCTCGGCGCCGGAACGGGCAGCTTTCCAGGGTTTGCTGAAACTCGGTCTGCATGACAGCTTTCGCCTTTTCGAGCAGCCCGAGAAAAGCTTCTCGTGGTGGGACTACCGACTGCTCGGCTTCCAGAAAAACCGCGGCCTGCGGATCGACCACATTCTGCTCTCCGAAGCGCTCGTCGGACGCTGCACGACGGCCCGGATCTGCCGCGAGTTGCGCAAGCTCGAGCGCCCCTCGGACCACGCTCCGGTCACCGCGGAGCTTGCCGACTGATGCGCCCGCCCGCCGAAAATCTCGGACCATCACTGCTGGCGCTCTATCCGGCACTGCGCTCGCTGACCGCCGGGCAACTGGCGGCAATCTGCCAGGAGAGGGCCCTCTTCGAGTTCCCGGAGGGCGCCCAGGTGTTCGCCGAAGGGCAGGACTGCATGGGATTCCCGCTGATCCTCGCCGGCACCATCAAGGTCGTCAAGAGCACTGCCGCCGGCCGCGAGATGCTTCTCTACCGCGTTGGACCGGGCGACTCGTGCATCATTACCTCGAGCTGCCTGCTCGCTCGCAGCCCCTCCTCAGCCCGTGGCATCGCCGAGGCGCCGCTGTCGCTGCTGCTCCTGTCGCCCGCGCTGTTCGAGCAACTGCTGGCCGAGAACCCGGTTTTCCGTGACTTCGTTTTCCATCTTTTTGCCGAGCGTATCGCGGCATTGATGCAACTCATCGAGGAGGTCGCTTTCCAGCGCCTCGACCAGCGGCTGGCCAGGCTGCTGGTCGCCAGGGGCGAATCGATCCCGAGCACGCACCAGGCATTGGCCGACGAACTGGGCAGTGTGCGCGAGATCGTCAGTCGCCTGCTCAAGGGCTTCGCCGAGCAGGGGCTGGTGGCGCTTGGCCGCGAACGGATTACCGTCATCGACCGCGAACGATTGAAGCGTCTGGCGGAACGTGGCCACTGAGAGGGCGTGACAAAGGGCTTGGTGACCTGAGTTACAGACGAGGGTCGGGCCGAGAGCTACTCTGCAGCCTTTCCCACCCTTTTCACGGAGCCCATCATGAAAACAAACGTCGGTGGCATCGACAAAATCCTGCGCATCGTCGTCGGCCTCGCGCTCATCGCTCTCGCCGCCCTGGGGTTCGTTGGCGCCTGGGGCTGGATCGGCATCGTCCCCTTGCTCACCGGCCTGTTCGGGGTTTGCCCGGCGTACTCGCTGCTCGGCATGAACACCTGTCCGATCAGGAAGAACCCCTGAAGGGCACTCGCTGTCCGATGGCGTACCCCTGCGGCACGCCGTTTCTAGGTCAGACTGTTGGCCAGGCGAAGGTAGTCAGCCACTGACAGTTCCTCGGCGCGACAGGTTGGCGCGAGGCCGAGCGCCTGCAACTGAGCCTCCTCGACCAGACCGCGCAGGCTGTTGCGCAGCATTTTTCGTCGCTGCGCAAAAGCGGTGCGGACGAGGGCAGCAAACCGGCTTTCATCGTGCGCCGAGAGTTCGGCGGCGGCGCGCGGGATCAGGCGGACCACCGCCGAATCGACCCTGGGCGGCGGGTTGAACGCATCAGGCGGCACATCGAGCAGGCGGTCCATGACGAAGCGATACTGCAGCATGACCGACAAGCGCCCGTAGTCCGGACTGCCGGGAGCGGCGACCATGCGCTCGACGACTTCCTTCTGCAGCATGAAGTGCATGTCGCGCACCCAGCGCGCAAAACCCGCGAGATGGAAAAGCAGCGGTGTCGAGATGTTGTAAGGCAGATTGCCGACAATGCGCAAGCCGGGTTCTTCGGCGCCCCCCAGCCGGGAGAAATCGAAAAGCAGCGCATCACCGGCGTGGATGGTCAACTTTTCCGGTGCATGCGCCTGCCGCAGCCGGCTGATGATGTCGCGGTCGATTTCGACGACCTGCAGATGATCGAGCCGGCGCAGGAGCGGCGCCGTCAGCGCGCCGAGACCCGGACCGATCTCGACCAGGCGATCGTCGCGCTGCACGGCGAAGAGATCGATGAGTTCGGCAATGAGTTGCTGGTCGACCAGAAAATGCTGGCCAAAGCGCTTGCGTGCGACGTGTTCCGTCATTCGTTCGGTTCGGGCGTCGGGCTGCGACTCGCCATCTCGATTGCCTGTTCGATGGCCACGAACAGGCTCCCCGGATCGGCCTCGCCACTGCCCGCGAGGTCGAGCGCGGTGCCATGATCGACCGAAGTGCGGATGATCGGCAACCCCAGGGTAACGTTGATGCCCTGGCCAAAGCTCGCATACTTGAGCGCGGTCAAGCCCTGATCGTGGTACATCGCGAGAACGCAATCGCCGCGGGCGAGTACCGGCCGGGAAAACATCGTATCGGCCGGCAGCGGCCCGAGCAGCGTCATGCCCTCGCGGCGCAGACGTTCAAGCACCGGGATGATGACGTCGATTTCTTCCCGACCGAGGTAACCCCCTTCACCGGCGTGCGGATTCAGACCGGCAACCAGAATGCGCGGCTGCGGGAGGCCGTACTTGCGCCCCATCTCGCGGTGCAGGATGCGCAGCGTTTCTTCGACCGCCTGTGACGTCACGGCCGCCGGCACGTCCCTGAGCGGCAGGTGCGTCGTCACCAGCGCCACCCGCAGGCCGCCGCCGGCCAGCATCATGACCACCCGATCCGTCGCCGTACGTTCTGCAAGGTACTCGGTGTGGCCGCTGAAAGGCACGCCAGCGTCATTGATCACCCCCTTGTGCACGGGGGCGGTGACCATGGCGGCGAATTCCCCGCTCTGACAACCGGCCAGCGCGCGATCGAGCAAGGCCAGCACCTGGCGCGCGTTGGCTGGATCGGGACGACCGGGAAAGGCCCTGGCCGCCAGTGGCAGATGAAGAACGTCGAGGGTTCCCGGCTGCGGGGGCAAGGCGACGTTCCAGTCGCGCAGACGGACCCGCAGATGCAGCGCCGCAGCTCTCTCGGCAAGCAGCTGCAGATCCCCGAGGACGACGATCCGGGCGGTTGCCGGGTGCGGACGATCGGGCAGGCGCAGGCAGATCTCGGGACCGACCCCGGCCGGTTCGCCAACCGTGACCGCAATCGTGGGGATCGACATGGGCTCAGCCCTCTTCAAGGCGAATTTCGACATAGGCCCGGTCGCGCGCCTGGCGCAGCCAGTCCTGATAGGCCTCGTCGCGCTTGCGCTCGCGCAAGGTCTGGCGCGCCTCGGCCCGTTGCCGTTCACTCGATACGTCCTGAACGCGACGTTCGATGACCTCGATCAGGTGGAAGCCGAAAGGCGACTGGACCGGTTGGCTGAGTTCTCCTGGCGCGAGCAGATTCATCGCCCGCTCGAACTCCGGTACCGTGTCGCCGGGATAGAGCCAGCCCAGATCTCCCCCTTTGGCCGCCGACCCGTCCTGCGAGAACAACCTCGCCAGTTCGGCAAAGCTCTCGCCGTGTCTGATGCGCTCCCGCAAGCCCTCCAGCTTGTGGCGTGCCTCCGGTTCCGACATGACTTCGTTCACCTTGATCAGGATATGCCGCGCGTGCGTCTGCTCGACGGTCTGTGCGGCGCCCCCGCCGCGCTTGGCGATCAGCTTGATCAGGTGAAAGCCGTTGGCACTGCGCAGCACCGGTGATACCTCGCCAACCGTGAGCTTGAGAGCCGTCTCGGCAAACATCGGCGGCAGCCGATCGAGCGGACGCCAGCCGAGATTTCCGCCCTTCATGCCGTCCGGAGCGTCTGAATAAGCGGCGGCGAGCTGGGCGAAATCGGCGCCCTTGCGCAATTGCTCCAGCACCAGATCGGCTTTGGCCCGCAGCTTCTGGAGTTGTTCCGGATTCGCCGACTCGGGCGCGCGCAGGAGAATGTGAGCCAGCTGATACTCCTCGCCGGCAGCGCCTCCTGCCGACAGGCTGGACAGGTAGTTGTCGATCTCGCCATCGGAAATGAAGATTTTGCTCTCCACTTCGCGCTCGCGCAGCCGGCCGATGGTCATCTCGGCGCGAATTTCTTCGCGAAAACTGGCAAACGCGATACCGTCCTTTTCCAGCGCTGCGCGGAATTCCTGCAGCGACAGCTTGTTGCTGGCGGCAATGCGCTGCAGCGCCTGCTCGAGTTGCCCGTCATCGACGCGCAGGCCCATGTCGCGCGCCAGCTGCAGCTGTACCCGGTCGATCACCAGACGTTCGAGCACCTGTCTTTCCAGCACATTGCGCGGTGGAGGCGACATCCCCTGGCGCTGCAACTGGCTCAGCGCAGAATCCAGCCGGACGCGCAGTTCGTGGTGGGTGATCACCTCGTCATTGACCACGGCGACGATCCGGTCGACGGCAACCGGTTCCCGCGGGGTTCGGGGCTGAGCCGTCGCCAGTCCCACCAGGCAGGCGGCGAAAAGCACGCAGCGCAATAGAAGCATCATCGTTGAACCTACCATTCAGCCAGGCCCTGGTCCATCGGCGTCGATCCTACCCTGTATCCCGGAATCCGGCGCTGGAGAAGACTCAGGGGATTCGAGCCCAGGCTGGCCAGACCCGTCAATTGAAGTTGCACGAAGAACTGCGTCGTCGCATCGGCCTCGCTGGTCTGCAGACGATGCACCACGGTCCGGACGGCCCAGCAGCCGGCATTGTATTCGAGCCCGCCGATGATCTCGATCGGCTGGTCCTGCAGAAACGAGTAGTTGTAGCGACCCACCGCCTGCCAGCGCCCGCTGATCGGCCACTGGCCGGAAAAGTCAATCTGCTTGATCGGTATCGCCGCTTGACTGTTGAAACTGTAGGTCGCATTGAGCACCCTGCCCGGTGCCGGCAGGTAGCGGGCGCCCAGCGCGTAGCGCTCGAACTCCTGATCGCCCGGGTCGTACTGCAGCGCAGCGTCGGTATAGACACTCGGCCAGACCTGGCCACTGAAACCCGCCAGAAAATGCGACTTGTCCCATTTGCGCTGAGTCGTTCCCGGAAGAGTCACCTTGTCGTCGGTGAAGTAGAAGCGCTGACCAAGCATCCCGCGCATGATTTCGCTGCCACTCGACGGATCGATCAGGCGGGAACTCACGGCGGTAGTCAATTGGTTGGCGTTGTTGATGCGATCCCAGCCGGAGAACTGGTTATCGGCGAATACCTGTGCGAAGTTGAAGTCGGCGAGTGCCGTATCGAAAACCGGGATATCGTCCTGGTTCTTGTACGGGATGTTGAGGTAGAACAGTCGAGGCTCGAGCGTCTGCGTATAGTCACGGCCGAACCAGTTGCTCGAGCGCTCGAAGGTCATCCCGGAATCGACGCTGAAAATCGGCAGCGTGCGGCTGATCGAATCGGAGCCGACGCCACCCGCCGGATAAGACAGTGAATAGTGGGTGGCGTTGAGGGCCACGCGAGGCGTCACATACCACCCTGGCGTCACGAAGGGTAATGAAATTTCCGGCTGCAGAACGGTCCGCTGCCCCTCGATCATGTTGGCGTCGGGATGGACAAACTCCGTGAATTGTCCGAAGAAAGCACTATCGGTGGTATAGATGTCGGGTTGCCGCGCATTGACAGTGATCTGCGGCAACAGGCGATAGGGCTGGCTGACCGGATTCTGGGGGTCGGGCTGCAGGGTCTGGAAAGACTGGACGTTGGCGGTCGCGGTCCACCAGCCGGCGCCCCCGTAGCTCAACACCCCCTGCTGCAGCAGCTGCGTCTGGGAAGTGCTGGTCACCTGACTCGACAGATCGGTGTAGTAGTCGTTATCCGATACCCGGTTGTAATTGATCACTGCCGAAAAACCATTGGCGGTGAGCTGGCTGTGATTCAGCGCCACCCCCCAGCGGTCGATGCCCGCCTGGCGGTCGTCGGGCAGGTACTCGACGGTTGTCTTGCCGCTATAGCCGCCGCCGTAAGCCTCGTTGACATAGCGGAAATCACCGCCGAACTGGACGCCACGCTTGCTGAGTATCCGGGGTTCGATGGTGGCGTCCATGTTGGGCGCGATGTTCCAGTAGTACGGCAGGGAAAACTCGATCCCGCTGGTGTCGCTCGAGCCATAGCTGGGAACCAGGAAACCCGATTTGCGCTCATCGTTGAGTGCAAACGACAGCCATGGCGAATAAAGGATCGGCACATCGAGAAAACGAACCGTCGCGTCCCTGCCGGTGCCGACATCGTTGTCATAGTCGAGCTTGAGATCGGTGACCCCGAGATACCAGTCATCGTTGCCGGCGGGGCAGGTGGTGTAGGTAGCCGCGGTCATGCGGATCTGGTTCTCCCCTTCGAGGTCGATCCGTTCTGCTTCGCCACGAGCTTCGGTGAACTCGCTGGCCGACTTGTCAGAAGTCTTCAGCTTCGTCTGCCCGGGCTTGATGTCCAGCACGCGCGGTGCGGCAAAACCGGTCGTCGATTCGGCTTCTGCAGCCGCGCCGGGCAGCTTCGTCGGCAACCCTTCGCCTGCCCGCGTCCCGGCAGCGCTCGCCTGCCGATTGATGAGATAGGACGCCTCTTCGATGAAACCGATCTGGCTCTCAAGTTTCAGGCGCCCCTTGCTCCCGGTCAGCAGGTCACCGTCTTGCTGCAGCCGCACGTGGCCGAGCGCATCGACCTCGTCGTCGATCGGCCAGTAGGTCAGCCGGTCGGCGGTCAGGACGGTGCCGACCTTGCGCAGTTCAGCATCCCCTTCTGCCACCACTTCGCGCTCGAGCTGGCCCGAGATCTGTTGCCCACTGACAAAAACCGGCAGCGGCAGGTCGCTCTCTGCCGGTGGCGGCTGCATCGTCCTGGCCATCCGCAATGCCGGCGGTGATCCCCTGGACGCTGGCGTCGCCGGGGCTGAAACGGCGGCAGGCGCGGGCACCGCCGGGGCCACAACGGGTGCCGGCGCTGACCTGAGGGCAGGCGCCTCGGCGCGGGTCTGACGGGCTGTGGAGGGTTCCGCCACCGCCTCGCGCGGGGCTGACCGGATGGCGCGCTCTTGCGGCGCAGCGGCTGGCGGAGTCTCGACACGCGGCGCAACCGGCTCCGGAGTCGGGATTTCCGCACGCGTCGGCGTCGGCGGCTCGACCGCCGCCGGCATCGGTCGCGTTTCGACCGTCGCCGCCTCGACCGGCCTCGACTCGGCGGCAGGCCAGCCAGGCTGCGCTCTCGCAGGGGGCTCGGCGCGCGGCATCGGTGGCAGGCCGAGCAGGCTCGGATCAACCCGCAAGGGCGCCAGACTCTGCCCGTGCGCTTCGCCTGCAACGCTCGCGGCAAGCGATCCGGCAAAACTGCAACAGAAGATCAGGGTCAGCGGCTTGCGCCGGGAAGGAAACTTCATTCCAGAGTGGTCAGAGAAGAGTCAAGGAACAGAAAGGGGCGAAAGGGCGTCATCACGACCGGCGACTCGGGAATCACACGCCGGATGCTAAAATCCGGGCATTCTAGCATCATCGATGAAGGAGAAGCGGCATGCCGCGCACCACCCTCGTACGTCACTGGGTCAGAGATCTTTTCGCAGCAGAGTTCCCCGACCACCCGGTGCACCTCGAAGCGGCCTCGGCCGACGCCAGCTTTCGGCGTTACTTCCGCATCACGCTGCCCGATCGAAGCACGCGCATCGTCATGGATGCGCCACCCGACAGGGAAGACTGCCGTCCCTTCGTCAGGATCGCAGCGCTGTTTCAGGCCGCCGGGCTGCAGGTGCCCAGGATTCTTGCCGAAGATCTCGAGCAGGGCTTGCTGCTGCTCACCGACCTCGGCAGCACGACCTACCTGAGTGCGCTCGAAAACGGCTCGGCAGCGGCGCCACTTTACCGTGACGCCAACAGCGCCCTCGTTGCGCTGCAGGTCGCGAGCCGGGCAGGAGTCCTGCCGGACTATGACCATGCCCTCCTGAGCCGCGAACTCGCCCTTTTTCCCGAGTGGTATCTGGCGCGCCATCTCGGCCTGACGCTGGACGCCCGCAGTGAAGGCACGCTGCAGACGGTCTTTGCCGCGATCCTCGCCAACAACCTGCAGCAGGCGCGGGTTTTCGTCCATCGCGACTACCACTCGCGCAACCTGATGGTCGTCGGCGACGGAACCGCGAACTTCCCGAGCACTCCGGGCATCCTTGATTTTCAGGATGCGGTCTACGGCCCGATAACCTACGACCTCGTCTCGCTCTATCGCGACGCCTACCTCCAGTTCCCTGAAGAAGAGGAACTCGACCATGTGATCCGCTTCTGGGAAGCCGCGCGCGGCGCCGGGCTGCCGGTACACGCCGACTTCCACGATTTCTATCGCGACTATGAATGGATGGGAGCACAGCGCCAGATCAAGGTGCTGGGAATCTTTGCCCGCCTCTGCTACCGCGACGGCAAGCCGGCCTACCTCGGCGACATGCCACGCGTGCTGGGCTATCTGCGCCGCACCTGCCAGCGCTACCGCGAGTTGCGACCGCTCGCGCGGCTGCTCGACTCCTTCGACAAGCAAGCGGCCGACGTCGGCTATACCTTCTGATGAAAGCGATGATCCTCGCGGCCGGCCGCGGTGAACGGCTGCGGCCGCTCACCGACCACACGCCGAAGCCGCTGCTGCGAGCCGGCGGCAAGGCGCTGATCGCCTGGCACCTCGAACGTCTGGCTGCCGCCGGCTGGCGCGAGGTGGTGATCAACCATGCTCATCTCGGCGAGCAGATCGAAGCGGCGCTCGGTGATGGCCACGCTTTCGGCCTGCAGATCGCCTACTCGCCGGAACCGCCCGGAGCGCTAGAAACCGCCGGCGGCATCGCTGCTGCGCTACCCCTGCTCGGCAGGCAACCTTTCCTGGTGGTCAACGGCGACATCTGGTGCGACTGGGATTTTTCGCGCGCCCGTCGCCTGGCACAGCAGGTCGACGCGCGGCGCGCCCACCTCGTGCTGGTCGACAACCCGCCGCATCATGCCGGCGGCGATTTCTGCCTGACGGGTGAGAGAGTCCGTGTGGCGCCGGCAAAGCGCGTCAGGGAAACGCTGACCTACGCCGGCATCGGCGTCTTCTGGCCGGAATTCTTTGCCACCGTCACCCCCGGCAGCGCGCTCAAGCTGCGACCGCTGATCGATGACGGAATTTCGCGCGCGATCATCACCGGCGAACGATACCGCGGCCGCTGGGTCGACGTGGGAACCCCCGAACGTCTTGCCGAACTCGACAGGGAGCTTGCCTAGACCCATGCCTCATCAGCCCTACACCCGCCGCCGCCAAGAGGTGATCGACCGCCTCGGTGACGGGGTCGCCGTCATCCCGACCGCCGCCGAGCGGCTGCGCAACCGCGACGCTCACTACCCCTATCGCTTCGACAGCTATTTCTGGTACCTCAGCGGTTTTCCCGAGCCCGAGGCAGTCATCGTTCTGGTCGGCGGCAAGAAAGCGAAGTCGATCCTTTTCTGCCGCGAAAAGAACGAGGAACGCGAGACCTGGGACGGTTTCCGGCAGGGACCGGAAGCTGCCGCCGATGCCTTCGGCTTTGCCGAAGCGTATCCGATCGCCAGCCTCGAACAGAAGCTGCCCGAACTGCTCGCCAACCGCAGCCTGCTCTGGCATTCGCTCGGCCACGATGCCGACTGGGACCGCCGGATCGCCGCTGCGCTCAATGCCGTGCGCGCCGACAGCCGCAGCGGCGCCCGCGCGCCAGCCGAAATCCGCGATCTGCATCGCCTGCTCGATCAGATGCGGCTGACCAAGGACGCACACGAAATCGACCTCATGCGCCGCGCCGCGGACATCGCTTCGGCTGGCCACACCCGGGCCATGCGCGCCTGCCGACCGGGAATGGCGGAATACGAACTCGAAGCCGAACTGAGCTACGAATTTCGCCGACGCGGCGCCGACGGCCATGCGTACACGCCGATCGTCGCCGGCGGCGCCAACGCCTGCATCCTGCACTACATCGAAAACAGCCGGCTGCTCGCCGGCCATTCGCTGGTGCTGATCGACGCCGGCTGCGAGCTCTCCGGCTACGCCTCGGACATTACCCGGACCTTTCCGGTCAACGGCCGCTTCAGCGCCGAACAGCGCGAGGTCTACGAAATCGTTCTCGCCGCGCAAGCGGCGGCGATTGCCGTCGTGCGACCCGGCGCCGCCTTCATGGATTACCACCAGGCGGCGCTGCGCGTTCTCGTGCAAGGCCTGATCGACCTCCGGCTGATCACCGGCAGCGTCGATGGGGCAATCGAGAGTGCCGCTTACAAACCCTGGTACATGCACCGCACCGGGCACTGGCTGGGCCTCGACGTGCACGACGTCGGCGATTACCGCAGCAGCAGCGACGACGACAGCTGGGCCAGGCTCGTGCCGGGAATGACGCTGACCGTCGAACCCGGTCTCTACCTCCGCCCCGGCGCGACGGTGCCGGCACATCTGCACGGCATCGGCGTGCGCATCGAGGACGATGTCCTGGTCCATGGCGATGGCTGTACGGTCTACAGCAGTGCGCCGAAGACCGTCGCCGAAGTCGAGGAAGTGATGCGCCATGACTGAGCCTGGCACTGCGGTCGACATCGCCATCGTCGGCGCCGGCCCGGTGGGCATGGCGCTCGCGCTGGCGCTCTCCGGCGGTCCGTACAGCGTCCGCCTGATCGACCGCCGAGCGCGCGTCACCGGGGCCCGCGACCCGCGCGCCCTGGCGCTCGCGCACGGCAGCCGCCAGCTGCTCGAACGCATCGACGCCTGGAATGCCGAAGCGGCAACTCCGATCAAGACGATTCACGTCTCGCAGCGCGCGGGTTTCGGGCGCACGCTGATCGACGCCGCGGATTACGGCATTCCGGCGCTCGGCTACGTGATGCGTTACGCCGATCTCGCGGCCACCCTCGACCGACGCCTCGCCGCTTCGCAACTGCTCTTTGACTGTACGGTCGTGGCGCTTGCCGCCGGCCGCGAAAACGTCGATCTGACGCTCGCCTGCGGCGGCGAGACGCAACACCTCGCCGCCCGTCTGGTCGTCCATGCCGAGGGCAACCCCGGTATCGACGACGGCGTCGGGGTGTACGATTACCATCAGCACGCCGTCGTCGCCGAAGTCCATGCCGGCGCCGCACACGCTGGTCGCGCCTGGGAGCGCTTCACGCCCGATGGCCCGCTGGCCCTCCTGCCGCTGGCGCAGGACTACGCGCTGGTATTGACCGTGCCGCCCGAGAAAGCCCGACAGCTCATGCAACTCGACGAGGCCGCTTTTCTCGCCGCGCTGCAAAGCCATTTCGGCAGCCGCATCGATTTCGTCGCGAGCGGCCCGCGGAGCAGCTTTCCCCTCGCCCTGCGCGTGCGCAAGGCACTCACCGGCCAGCGCCAGGTGTGGATCGGCAATGCCGCGCAAAGCCTGCACCCGGTCTCCGGTCAGGGTTTCAACCTGGGTCTGCGAGACGCCTGGGAACTCGCTGAAAACCTCCTCGCGCAGGTCGGCGACGCCGGCGACGCCGCCACGCTGGCCGCCCATTGCCGTCACCGCCGGATCGACCGCAACGGCGGCATGGCGTTCACCGACGGCATCGTGCGCGTCTTTTCGAATGATCTCGCGCCCTTGCGCGTCGCCCGCGGCCTCGGTCTGCTCGGTCTCGACCTGCTTCCGGCCTTGCGTCATTTCGTCGCCCGCCGCATGATCTGGGGCGCCCGCGCCTGGCCCTGATGGCCAGGTCTGCCGGCGTCCGGCTGCCGCAGCTCGTTCTCGGGGCGACCCTCGGCCGGGCAAAAGCGTCCGCCGTATTTCGCTTTTCTGCCGATTCGGCTAGACTTGCGCGCTTCGCCAGCCTTGGCTGACCCTGGTCACGATCTCATGCCACCGCCCAACAAGACCCCCCGACTGATCGAATTCAAGGGCACCACGCTGCCGGTCGTCGTCGTTACCCTGCGCTCCCTGCAACCCGAAGCCCTGGCCCGGGAAGCCGGCGCGTTATTTGGCGACGACGAGTTCTTCGACGGCGATGCCGCATTGCTCGACCTGTCGCAGCTCGTCGATGTCCCCGAGCCGGATTGGCGACGGCTCAGGCAGGTCTTCAAGGTACACGGCCTGAACGTCATCGGCGTCCGCGGCGGCAGCGAGGAACTGCGTTATGGAGCGGCCTTCGCCGGCTTGCCGACCTACGCCGCCGGCGAACGAAACGCCCTCTCGACCGCCAGCCACGAAGCGCCCGCCCTTCCCCCTCCGACCACGCCCCAGCCCGCAGTCGCCGCACCAGCAATCGCGTCAACCCTCTTTGTCGACCGGCCGCTGCGCTCAGGACAGCAGGTCTATGCACGCGGCGGGGATCTCGTCGTCCTGGCCGCGGTCAATGCCGGCGCCGAGGTGATCGCCGATGGCAACATCTACATCTATGCCCCGCTGCACGGACGCGCGCTGGCGGGCGCCAGCGGCGCAACGCAGGCTCGCATCTTCTGTACCCGCTTCAATGCCGAGCTGGTTTCGGTGGCGGGGCTGTACCGGACTTTCGAGGCTGGCGTCCCGCTGGCAATGGCCCGCAAAGCGGTCCAGGTCAGGGTAGCCGACAAGCCGGGCGAGGAAGCGGGGAGACTGATCGTCGAAGCGCTGCAGACCGACTGACGCCGCTGCGGAAGGAGGCCCGCCGGCAAGCATTGCGGCGGGTCAACAGAAAACCCATTCTGCAGGTAGAATCTCTTCTTTAATTTGCGGGGAAAGATCCGTGACACGTATTGTCGTCGTAACGTCCGGCAAGGGGGGGGTGGGCAAGACTACCACCAGTGCCAGCTTCGCTTCAGGTCTCGCCCTGCGTGGCTACCGAACTGCCGTCATCGATTTCGACGTCGGCCTGCGCAATCTGGACCTGATCATGGGCTGTGAACGCCGCGTTGTCTATGATCTCGTCAATGTCCTCAACGGCGAGGCGACGCTGCAGCAGGCGCTGATCAAGGACAAACACTGCGAGAACGGCAATCTCTTCGTGCTGCCCGCTTCGCAGACCCGCGACAAGGATGCGCTGACCGAACAGGGTGTGGAAAAGGTTCTCAAGGAACTTGAACACATGGGCTTCGACTACGTCGTCTGCGATTCCCCGGCCGGCATCGAACGTGGTGCCGTCATGGCCCTCACCTTTGCCGACGAAGCCCTGGTGGTCAGCAATCCGGAGGTTTCCTCGGTGCGCGACTCCGACCGCATTCTGGGCATCCTGCAGGCCAAATCCCGGCGCGCCCTGCTCGGCGGCGAGCCAGTCAAGGAACATCTGCTGATCACCCGCTATTCGCCCAAACGCGTCAGCGAAGGCGAGATGCTCTCTTACATGGATGTGCAGGAGATCCTGCGGGTACCGATCATTGGCGTCATTCCCGAGTCGGAAGTGGTCCTGCAATCGTCCAATGCGGGTACGCCGGCGATCCATCTGGTCGATTCCGACGTGGCCGGCGCCTACCTCGACGTGGTGAGCCGCTTTCTCGGCGAAATCATCCCCTTGCGTTTCGTCGAATACGAGAAGCCCAGCCTGTTCAGACGACTGTTCGGGGGTAAATGAGCATGTCTCTCTTCTCCCTCATCTTCGGCAACAAGCCCAGGACGGCAGTGATTGCCAAGGAGCGCCTGCAACTGATCATTGCCCATGAGCGCAATGGCAGCACCAGCACGCCGGACTTCCTGCCGGCCTTGCAGCAGGAGTTGATGGCCGTTATTTCAAAATACGTGTTGGTCAACCCCGAAGACATCAAGGTCTCCCTGGAGAAACAGGGAAACCTTGAGGTGCTGGAGGTCAACATCGTCATGCCGGAAGGGGGCAGCAGGCTCTGAGGCAATCGCCCTGGCGCAGCAACAGGCGGGCTTCGCGCCCTTGCCGGCTACCAGATTGCCTGACACACGACCAACCCATCTGCTAGATTGGTGCAGTATTTTCGTTTTCGTCCTCACCGAGGGACCTCACCATGACGACTGCCATCCTGCACAATCTTGCCGCTTCGCTTCTCCTGACGCTCGGTCTGGCCGCCGCCGGAGCAGGTTCTGCCGCCCCACCCCCCCTGCCGGCGCTCGCTGCCGAACTGCGAGACCTGACGGTTTCCGGGATTTCGTCGGGGGGATACATGGCGGTCCAGTTCCAGGTCGCCCATTCCCGACTGGTGCGGGGCGCCGGCATCCTCGCTGCCGGGCCGTACGACTGCGCCGCAGGATCGGCGTGGAAGGCACTCACGAGTTGCATGTCCCCCTCTTCCTGGGCACCGCTGCCGTCGGTTGGCGAACTCCGCCAGCACGCCGAGACATTTGCGCGCAGCAATCGAATCGATCCGCTCGACCATCTGCGCGACGACCGGGCGTGGCTGCTCTCCGGCGACAGGGACGAGACGGTCCATCGGCCAGTGGTCGAACAGCTCGCCGCATTTTATGCCCAATGGATGCCAGAGTCGGCGATTCGCTTGCTCAAGGTGCCCGATGCCGCGCACGCGATGATTTCGATCGCCGATCCGCAGGCCAACGCCTGCAGCAGCACGGAATCGCCGTTCATCAATCGCTGCGGCGATCTCGATGCCGCCGGCCTGATGCTCGCTTACCTGCTTGGCCCCTTGCTGCCCCCGACCGTCCCTCCGCCGGGGGAACTGCTGCCGTTCGACCAGGGGCCTTTCGCCAATGGCAAGCCGGTCGACGCCGGGCTCGCCGACGAGGGCTATGTCTATGTTCCCCAGTCCTGCCGCAACGCCCCCTGCCGGATCCATGTCGCTTTTCATGGCTGCCGTCAGAGCGCGACGCAGATCGGACGGCGTTTCGTCGAAGGCGCCGGCTACAATTCCTGGGCGGAGAGCAACCGGCTCGTCGTCCTCTATCCGCAGACCGTTGCGCGCAACGGATTCGCCATCGGCTCGTGGACCTGGATGCTCAATCCCAAAGGCTGCTGGGACTGGTGGGGTTATTCGGCAAGCAACTACGCGACGCGCGATGGCCCCCAGATCAAGGCCGTGCGGCGCATGCTCGAGCGGCTCGCCGGACCCCGTCAGCCATAGGATCCGGCAGCGGGACCGCTGGCCCTATGAGCGGCCGCGCAGCTTGCCGTAGATCACCAGCAGGATCACCGCCATGATCACCGAGGCGATGAACCCTGCCCCTTCGCCTGCCCGGTACCAGCCGAAGAACTGACCGACCAGGCCGGCGACCACCGAACCCGCGACTCCCAGCAGAATGGTGACGATGAAGCCCATGTCATCCTTGCCGGGATGCAGCATCTTGGCGATGACGCCGATCACGAAACCGAGCACGATTGTCCAGATGATTCCCATCAGTTACTCCTCATGAAGGTTGACTCGTGGCAGGTCGTCCCTGCCGCCTTCCCCCAGCCCGACTCGAACCCGACCGTCGCCGAATGCCCGGGAACTCAGAGCGGCGGAATGCGCAGCACCTGACCGGGATAGATCTTGTTCGGATCGCTCAGCATCGGCTGGTTGGCCTTGAAAATGCGCATGTACTGGTTGGCATCAGCGTAGTGAGCCTTGGCGATCTTCGACAGCGTGTCGCCCGCGACGACGGTGTAGAAAGCGGCTTCCGGGGCGCTCTGATCGACCGACATCATGTCCTTGACCTGCGAGACGCCGCTCACGTTGCCACCGCAGAGGAGAATCTTCTCCTTGCTTGCCTGGTCGCCGGCAACGCCGAAAATTGTCGCTACTCCGCTGGCGCCATCGAAGCTGACCGTCAGACCGGTCACCGGCAGGTTCTGGCTGTTGATGTACGCCTCGATGGCTTCGGCGGCGGTCCGGTTCAGTTCATCGACACGGGTTTTCGCCGCCGCATCGTCGGGAGCGCTGGCCAGCGCCTCCGAAGCCGCCTCGCTATCCTTGGCGCGGAACAGCTTCTCGCCTGCTTCCTTGACAAAATCAAAAAATCCCATGGTCTCTCCTCCTCGAATAAGCGGCGCGATCCTGCGCCGCAAGGCGCCCCAGAACGCAAGCATGGCGACGGGGCTGAAACCAGTCTAGCAGTTCCTGCGGCCAGAATGTCGCGCGCCGCTACTTGCTCAACAAGCGCATCCCACGCTCCAGCCCGTCGAGCGTCAGCGGAAACATCCGGCCGCCGAGGAGCTTGTAGATCAGCGAGGTGGACTGCCGGTACGGCCAGGAATGCTCTGCCTCGGGGTTGAGCCAGATCGCCTGCGGCCAGCTGTCGGCGAGGCGACGCAGCCAGGCGGCGCCGGGCTCGGCGTTGTTGAATTCGATGCTGCCGTTGGGCTGCACGAGTTCGTAGGGACTCATCGCGGCGTCGCCGACGAAGATCAGCTTGTAATCCTTGCCGTAGCGGTGCAGGACGTCCTGTGTGGCGACGCGCTCGCTGTGGCGACGGCGGTTGTCCTGCCACAGCCAGTCATAGACGCAGTTGTGGAAGTAGTAGTGTTCGAGGTGCTTGAACTCGCTGCGACAGGCCGAGAACAGTTCCTCGCAGACGCGGATGTGGTCGTCCATCGAGCCACCGATGTCGAGCAGCAGGAGCACCTTGACGGCGTTGTGGCGTTCGGGGCGCATGTGCAGGTCGAGCCAGCCGGCGTTGCGCGCCGTGCCGGCGATGGTGCCGTCGAGGTCGAGTTCGTCGGCGGCGCCCTGACGGGCGAAGTGGCGCAGGCGACGCAGTGCGAGCTTGATGTTGCGCGTGCCGAGTTCGACGCTGTCGTCGAGGTTGCGATATTCACGTTTTTCCCAGACCTTGACCGCCGATCGGTTCTCGCTCTGGCCGCCGACCCGGATTCCCTCGGGATGGGTTCCGCCATGTCCGAAAGGCGAACTGCCGCCGCTGCCGATCCACTTGCTGCCGCCCGAATGGCGCTCCTTCTGCTCGGCGAGACGCTGCCTGAAGGTCTCCATCAGCTTGTCCCAGCCGAGCTTTTCGAGCTGCGCGCGCTCGGCGTCGGTCAGGTGTTTCTTCGCCGCCTGCCTGAGCCACTCTTCCGGAATCAGCACCTCCATTCCCGGCAGCGCCTCGACGCCCCGGAAGTACTCGCCGAAAGCGCGATCGAACTTGTCGAAACCGGTTTCGTCCTTGACCAGGATGGCGCGCGCCAGGACGTAGAAGTCGTCGATGCTGTGCCCGATGACGTTCTGCTGCAGGGCTTCGAGGAGCGTCAGGAACTCCCTGATCGAGACCGGCAGCCGGCTCGCCTTGAGGTGGAGGAAGAAGTCGATCAGCATCGTCGCTGGCGACGCGACTCAGCGGTTGTGGCGGGCCATGAAGATCAGGCGCTCGAAGAGATGGACGTCCTGCTCGTTTTTGAGCAGCGCACCATGCAGCGGCGGAATGGCGGTCTTCTGATCCTTGCTGCGCAGCGCTTCCGGCGGAATGTCCTCGGCGAGCAGGAGCTTCAGCCAGTCGATGAGTTCCGAGGTCGACGGTTTCTTCTTCAGGCCCGGGATCTCGCGCAGTTCGAAGAAGACCTCGAGCGCCTCGCGCAGCAGCGCGGGCTTCAGGCCGGGGAAATGGACGTCGACGATCTTCTGCATGGTCTCCCTGTCGGGGAAACGAATGTAATGGAAGAAGCAGCGCCGCAGGAAGGCGTCCGGGAGTTCCTTCTCGTTGTTCGAGGTGATGAAGAGCACCGGCCGGTGGCGAGCGCGAACCTTCTGACGGGTTTCATAGACGAAGAACTCCATGCGGTCGAGTTCGCGCAGGAGGTCGTTGGGAAACTCGATGTCGGCCTTGTCGATTTCGTCGATCAGGACGACCGACGGCGTCTCGCATTCAAAGGCCTGCCAGAGGACGCCCTTGACGATGTAACTGCCGATGTCGGCGACTTTCGCCTCGCCGAGCTGCGAGTCCCGCAGGCGCGAGACGGCATCGTATTCGTACAGACCCTGCTGTGCCTTGGTCGTCGATTTGACGTGCCACTCGAAGAGCGGCAGCCCGAGTGCGGCGGCAACTTCCTCGGCCAGCAGGGTCTTGCCGGTCCCCGGCTCGCCCTTGATCAGCAGCGGCCGCTGCAGGGTGATGGCGGCGTTGACGGCAAGGGTCAGGTCACGGGTGGCAACGTAAGTCTCGGTACCGGAAAAGCGCATGCGGGTACTCCTCACGAAAACACGCCGATTCTACGCGCAAACTCCCCATCGGGGCGAGGGGCGAGCGCCGAGCGCCCTGCCAGTCCGGCCAGCGCACCGGATCCGGGCAAAGTACCGCCATTCGGCACCTCACCGGGTTATCATCCGCCTGCCGCGCGGCCAGCCGCCGCAGGAGCCGCAGAAAGTCATTCCCACCCACCCCGATACTCGAAAAATGAACCTCATCCCTACCGACCTCCCCGAGGTCCTGCTGATCGAACCGACAGTTTTCGGCGATGCGCGCGGCTTTTTCATGGAGAGCTGGAACCGCAAGACGCTTGCGAGCGTCGGGCTCGACCTCGACTTCGTGCAGGACAACCACTCGCGCTCCGCCAGAGGCGTCCTGCGCGGTCTGCATTATCAGATTCGGCAAGCCCAAGGCAAGCTGGTGCGCGTCACCAGCGGTGCGGTCTGCGACGTCGCCGTCGATCTGCGCCGTTCGTCTGCCTGCTTCGGCAAATGGACGCTGCACGAACTGTCGGCCGAGAACAGGCACATGTTGTGGATTCCGCCCGGCTTTGCACATGGTTTCCTGGTCCTCTCGGAAACCGCCGACTTTCTCTACAAAAGCACCGACTACTACGCCCCGGAACACGAGCGCTGCCTCTTGTGGAATGACCCGGCGGTCGGCATCAAATGGCCGTTCGACGGCGAGCCGTCGCTGTCCGGCAAGGACCAGGCGGGAAGCCTGCTCAGGGATGCCGAGGTTTATCCGTAAGCGTCGACCGCGGCAATGCAGCGCTTTTCCCGCACCGGTGGCGACCGCCGTTCCTGCCTGCCGGCTCAGATATCGGTCGGCGTCGCCGAACCGCCCGCCGCTCGTCGTACGCAGTCGAGGTAAGCCGCTGCATCCATCGCCGCCCCCTGCCGCTGGGAACGCCAGAGGGTCTCGCCGAGGCACTCGATGAGCGCGTGTTCGGCCGCGTGCACGGCGAACCGGCTGCGCAGCGCCTGGTAGGCGGCACGGATTCCCGGCGGCTGGTCGATACTGATCTGCTCGGCAACGGCCAGATGCAGCGAGAGGTGGAGAAAGGGATTCATCTGCCCGTTCTCGGGCGTGAACTCCTGTTCGATCGCCGCCGCCGGGTTTTCCAGCAGCGCGTGGTACTCGGGATGATGGGCGATGAGGTCGGCTGCGGTCACTTCGGCGCCTTCGAGGATCAAACGCTGACGGTGCTTTCGCCAGGCTTCGCAGAAGAACTGCCGGACCTGTTCACGGCTCGGGTTGAACATCGGATCTCCGGGTCAATGGGCTGATCAGGGCGGTGACGACGGCGTTCTGCAACAGCTGATTGCCGGCCACCGGGCTCGGTGCGATCTGGCCGGTGCCGTAACAGCCGATCAGGGGCAGTTCCGGAAAGCGCTCGCGCAGGCAGTCGACCTCGCAGTCTTCGCCGTCATGGAAACAGGGGCCGCGGCCGATGCACGAGAAGAGCAGCGCCGCTACCGGCTCGGGGGCGGCCTCTGCCAGACGGGCGACGCAGCGGCGCATGTCGGCTCTGGCCGCCGCCGGCGAGCGCATCGCCCAGGCCAGACGCTGACCGACCCGCATGTGCTCGGCAAGAATGAGCGATCCGTCGGCCCTGCGCTCGACGATCGCGACCGGCCGCTGACCCGCCTTCAGCAGTTCGCTGGCGATTGCTGCGGCGTCGGCGTCGATCAGCACGGCGGCCAGCACCGTCAGCGACGGCGGCGGGTCGCAATGACCCGCGAGGTCAGCCATCAGGCTGTCGAAAGCGGGCTTGCCGCCGACCCTGATGAGTTCGTGGGCACGGCTGCAGTCGACCGTATGTCCCTCGCCAAGGAATCGCCAGGCGAGGGAAACGCCGACTTCGACCTCGCCGCCGCGCACCTGCACGCTGCATTCTTCTCGCAGCCGGCTGTTTTGCCAGGCGACCGGCTCGGCCTGTCCGGCAAAACAGCCGCCAAAACGCGTCCGATCCATCGCCCAGGCGGGCGGGAAGCGGCTTCCCGAATAGCTCAGAATGGGGCCCATGCGGGGTTCGCCGGTTTCGCCAAACGTCAGGGACAGGTCGTCGGCAAAAACCATCAGCGCCACCGCCGGACGATCGAGCACCCAGCCGCGGTGAGTGAAAACGCCGGCAGCGATACCGCCGACGACCTGTGTGCAGCGGGCCGCGCGCGCCACCGCAGTGACGGTCAGCTGCGCCTGGCGAGCGAACTCGGCGCTGAGGAAAAGGAGCACGCCGTTGGCCGGTCGCTGACCGATCTTTTCGAGCGCTTGGGAAAGCGCTGCCACCGCCAGTCCTGGCCGCGCATCGTTGCCGGCCAGCAAGGCGCTGGCAACGTTCATGGGGGGGCAGACGCGAGCGGCGCGCTGCTTTTCTGCGGATAGGCGCAGAGGTCGGCGAGGCCGCAGCGCCAGCAATCGGGCTGGCGCGCCTTGCAGACATAGCGGCCGTGCAGGATCAGCCAATGGTGTGCCGAATGCTGGAACCTGGCCGGCACAACCCGCAGCAACTCGCGTTCGACAGCCAGCGGCGTCGCTCCGGCCGCTAGGCCGGTGCGGTTGGCGACGCGGAAGATATGCGTGTCGACCGCGATCGTCGGTTCGCCGAAAGCCGTGTTGAGGATCACATTGGCCGTTTTGCGGCCGACTCCCGGCAGCGCTTCGAGCGCTGCGCGCGCCGCCGGCACCTCGCCGCCGTACCGGTCGATCAGCTGCCGACAGGTGGCGATGATGTGCTTCGCCTTGCTCGGGTAGAGGCCGATGCGCTGGATGTAGCTCGCGAGACCGCTTTCCCCGAGCGCCAGGATCGCCTGCGGCGTCGGCGCGTCGGCGAACAGGCGACGGGTCGCGAGGTTCACGCTTCGGTCGGTCGCCTGGGCCGACAGGATGACCGCGATCAGCAACTGAAAACTGCTCGCATATTCGAGTTCGGTAACCGGCTCGGGGTTGGCCGACTGCAGTCGCACAAAGAAGTCATGTCGCTGCTGTTCGTTCATCAGTGACCCCTGAATGCCTCAGACGCTGTCGGCCGCGACGCCCGGCGGCGCGCGATGGGGGTCCGGCCGGCGAGCCGCGGCGCGCGCCTCGACCCAGTTCTTCCAGGCGATCAGGCAACCGAGCAGGATGAAGGCGCCGGGCGGCAGCATGGTGAGCAGGAAGCCGGGATAGTCTGCCGGCAGCAACTGCAATGCCTGCAGCGCCGGAAAGACCATGTCGATGCCGGCGAACAGGGTACCGCTGCCGATCAGTTCGCGCAGGCCGCCGAGCAGGGCAAGCGTCCATAACATGCCGAGGCCCATGAAGATGCCATCGAAAAGCGCCTGCAGCGGTGGGTTCTTGTTGGCGAAGGCCTCGACCCGCGCGAGCACGATGCAGTTGGTGACGATCAGCGGGATGAAGATGCCGAGCACGATGTACAACTCGTGGAAATAGGCGTTGAAAAAGAGATCGACGACGGTCACCAGCGCAGCAACGATCAGGATGAACACCGGAATGCGGATCTCGTGCGGAATCAGGTTGCGCAGCGACGCGACCGCGACATTGGCGATCGCCATGACGAGGATCGTCGCCAGCGACAGCATGACGCCGTTCACCGCATTGGTCGTGACAGCCAGCAGCGGGCACAGCCCGAGTACCTGGATCAGGCTCGAGTTCTGGTGCCAGAGGCCGTTGGCGCGGATCCGGGTGAATTCTTCGCGGCTGATCATTGGCTTCCTCCGTTAGGCGCGGCGAAGAGCTGCTGGCGATTGTCGGCGACATAGCGCAAGGCTTTGTGCACCGCCTTGATGACCGCGCGCGGCGTCACCGTCGCGCCGGCGACCGAGTCGAAGCGCCCGCCGTCCTTCCTCACCCGCCAGCCGCCATCGGCGAAGCTCGTCAGCGACTTGCCATCGAACTGCCTGATCCACGGCCGCTCCTTGTTACGGTCCTTGCGCGGCTCGATGTAGTCGCCCAGACCGGGTGTTTCCCGGTGCTGGGTGACGCGTACACCGAGCAGGGTGCCGTCGGCGGCGACCGCCAGCAACAGGCGAATCCTGCCCGAATAGCCATCGGGCGCGACGGCTTCGAAGACCAGTGCCCGGACTTCGCCGGCGGCGCGCGCAAGATAGGCGGTCGACATTTCGTCGAGGCCGAGGGCGGCGCTTGGCGCAATTTGCCGGCGGTCCTGGAGAAGGTCATTATCGTAGAGCTCACGCGGTAGCACTTCGCTGATCAGCTTCATCTTTTCTGCAGCCGCCGCGGCGTCGATCGCCGGCCGCGTCCACAGATAGGCGGCAGCCAGCAGGCCGGTGAAGGTGACGACAAAGATCAGCAGGATGACCGCCGTGCGGATCGCCATCCGGGCAGCGCTGGGCTGTTTGACCGGCAAGGTCATGACTTGTTCTTCATGCCGAAAATCGCCGGCTGCGTGTACATGTCGATCAGCGGCACGCAGAGATTCATCAGCAGCACGGCAAACGCGACGCCGTCCGGATAGCCGCCGAAAACACGAATGGTGTAGGCCATCGCGCCGGCCATAAAGCCGAAGATCAGCTTGCCGCGGTTGGTCGTGCTGCCCGACACCGGGTCGGTGACGATGAAGAAGGCACCGAGCATCGCACCGCCCGAGAAGAGATGGAAGAGCGGATCGGCAAAGCCCTGCGGGTTCCAGAGCCAGAGGCCACAGGCCGGCAGCGCGAGGCCGGCGATGAAGCCGAGCGGCGCGTAGCCGGTGATGATCTTTCGCTGCCAAAGCCAGAGGCCACCGATCAGGTAAGCGGTGCTGACCCACTCCCAGCCGCGGCCGGCGAAGTTGCCGAAAACCTCCTGGGTGGCGAGCAGCTTCGGCACATCGAGATCGCCGTCGGCGAGTTTCAGCGCGGTCTTGATCGCATCGAGCGGGGTGGCGCCGGTCATCGCGTCGACCCGTGGCGCCAGACCGGCAACGATGCTGAACTGTTCGCGCAGGGTCAACTGGAGGCCGAGCGCCGGCCACTGCGACATCAGGGCCGGAAAGGAGACGATGCAGGCGGCGAAAGCGACCATCGCCGGATTGAACGGATTCTGCCCGAGACCGCCGTAGAGATGCTTGGCAACGACGATGGCGAACAGGGTACCGACGACGATCAACCACCACGGCGCCAGCGGCGGAAAGGTCAGGGCGATCAGCCAGGCGGTGACGATCGCGCTGCCATCGCTCAGGAAGAGTCCGAGCGGCCGGCCGCGCAGCCGCAGCATCAGCGCTTCGCCGGCCAGCGCGGCGAGCGTCGCAATCGCCAGCTGCAGCACGATGCCCGGCCCGATCAGCCAGACGTAGGCGGCGATTCCCGGCAACAGCGCGGCCAGGAGCTGCAGCATCACCCGGCGCACGCTGCTGCGCTCGAGGAACAGGTAAGGCGGCGTCGTCAGGTTCATCATTCGCCGGCCGTCAGCGGCCGGGTCGAGGCCTCGGGGCAGACGCCCGGCGCTACCGCGGGCGCCGCTTCGAGCACCCCCCGGGTCGCTTGGACGGCAGTGATCGGCTGCTGCTCGGCCGTCAGTGCGTCGGTGTTCCTCGGCTGTGCCGCTTCACGTTGGGCGCGCGCACGTTCGATTGCCGCGGCGATACTGGCCTTCCTGGCCGCGTCGGCTGCGCTCGCGGGCGCAGCATCGCTTGCCGCAGCCGTGGCGAGGGGCGACGGCAGGGCAGCGTCAGCGATTGCCGGCGTGGGCGTGGGCTTGCGCTCGGCGCCGCGGGCGGCGGCTTTGGCGAGCCGTTCGGCTTTCTCGGCGAGTTCGCGTTCTGCACGCGCGTTGCGCAGTTCGAAGCGCGCCTTGGCGGCATCCGCTGCCTGCTTTGCGCGTTCACGCGACCAGATCTCGCTCTTGGCAAAACGGAAGTACTGCACCAGCGGAATGTGCGCCGGACAAACGTAGCTGCAGCAGCCGCATTCGATGCAGTCGAAGAGGTGATATTCCTGCGTCTTGCCGAAGTTCCTGGCACGCGCGAACCAGTACAGTTCAAATGGCTGCAGCTCGTGCGGACAGACTTCGGCGCAGGCGCCGCAACGAATGCACGGCATCTCGGGCGGGCCCGGCGGAAAAAGCGTCGGTGATCCGGCAATGATGCAGTTGGTCGCCTTGACCACCGGCGCCGCGAGGTCGGCGATTTCGAAGCCCATCATCGGCCCACCCATCAGACAACGATCGGTGTCGGTTCGCGGCTTGCCGAGGGCGAGCAGCGCGCTGATCGGCGTGCCGAGGCGGACTTCCCAGTTGCGCGGCTGCTCGACGTTGCCGGTCAGGGTGACGATGCGCGAAATCACCGGTTCGCCGTGGGCGAGCGCCCGATAAGCGGTGTAGACGGTAGCGACATTGAAGCACTGCACGCCGAGGTCGGTCGAACGTTTGCTCGCCGGAACTTCCTTGCCGGTCAGCACGCGGATCAACTGTTTGGCGCCACCGGCGGGATAGCGGGTCGGCACCGCCACCACTTCGTGATCTTCGGCGAGCCGCAGCACTGCTTCGCGCATCGCCGCGAGCGCTTCCGGCTTGTTGTCCTCGATGCCGATCAGCACCCGCCGGGCGGCCAGCAGGTGACGAAAAATGGCGATGCCGCGCACGATTTCCTCGGCCCGCTCGCGCATCAGGAGGTCGTCACAGGTCATGAACGGCTCGCATTCGGCGCCGTTGATGACCAGTTCCTGCACCGCGACCGAAGAAGCCGGCGTCAGCTTGGCGTGACTCGGAAAAACGGCGCCGCCGAGGCCGACGACACCGGCATCGCGCAGGATTTCCCGCACCCGCTCGGGCGGCAGACTGCGGTGATCGAACGGCGTGCGGACGATCCACTCGTCGCGCCCGTCCGGCTCGATGATCACACTCAAGGTCGGCAGTCCCGACGGGTGCGCCGAGACATGCTCGGCGATGGCGATGACGGTGCCGGAGGTCGGCGCATGCACCGCCGCCGACACCCAGCCGTCGGCACTGCCGATCGCCTGCCCCTTGAGCACGCGATCACCGGCTTCGACCAGCGGATTCGCCGCCCCGCCAATGTTCTGATGCAGTGGCACGATCAGGCGCGAGGGCAGCGGCGCCTGGCCGATCGCTGCCTGCAGTGAAGGCGACTTGCGGGTCGGCGGCTTGACGCCACCCTTGAAAGCGAACAGTCGGGCCAGCATTGCGGAGGCCTCAGGCGGCACGCTTGATTTCGATCACCGGGTACTTCCACTTCCAGTTGTCGAGATTTTCGGCGGTCGCTTGCATCACGATGCATTCGACCGGACAGGGTTTGACGCACAGTTCGCAACCGGTGCACAAATCTGCGATGATCGTGTGCATCTGCTTGGCGGCGCCGACGATGGCGTCGACCGGGCAGGCCTGGATGCACAGGGTGCAGCCGATGCAGGTCGCTTCATCGATGATCGCCACCTGTTTCGGCTTCTCCTCGGTGGCCAGCGGCTTGACTTCGCGGCCGAGCAGGTCGGCCAGCTTGCGCACCCCGTCGATGCCGCCCGGCGGGCACAGGTTGATCTCGGCTTCGCCGGCCGAGATGGCTGCCGCATACGGCCGGCAGCCAGGGTAACCGCACTGCCCGCACTGGGTCTGGGGCAGGATCGCTTCGATCTTTTCGACCAGCGGGTCGCCCTCGACCTTGAAGCGGATCGAGGCATAGCCGAGCGCAGCGCCGAGCACGACGGCGCCGAGCGCCATGATCGCAAGCGCGGTGATCATTGATACCGGTCGAGACCGGCGAAGCCCATGAAGGCCAGGCTCATCAGCCCGGCGGTGACCATGGCGATCGCCGTGCCCTGGAAGTGTGACGGCACGTCGGCGCCCTCGACACGTTCGCGGATACCGGCAAAGAGCACCAGAACGAGTGAGAAACCGATGGCACTACCGGCACCGAACAACAGCGACTCGACAAAATCATGCCGGTTGGCGATGTTCAGCAGTGGCACGCCGAGGACCGCACAGTTGGTGGTGATCAGCGGCAGGTAGATGCCGAGCACCTGGTGCAGCAGTGGGCTGGTTTTCTGGATCACCATCTCGGTGAGCTGGACGATGGCGGCGATGGTGACGATGAACGACAGCGTGCGCAGATATTCCAGCCCGAACGGCAACAACAGGTAGTGATCGATGATGTAGCTCGCGCCGGTGGCGACGGTGAGCACGAAAGTGGTCGCCGCACCCATGCCGAACGCCGTCTCGAGCTTCCGGGAGACGCCCATGAACGGGCACAGGCCGAGGATCTTGACCAGTACGACGTTGTTCACGAGCACTGCGCCGACAATGATGAACAGATAATGGGTCATGGTTCGCGAGGACAGGATGCAGGGCGGTTCGCAGCCGTGCGATTATCCCCCGTCGAGCGGGCGCATTCAAGCACCGTCGAGTTGTCCGATCCGGCAGGCAGGGCGCGCCCGGGCGATCGCCGCCGCGGCTTCGGCGATCAGTGTCGGACCACGATAGATGAAGCCGGTGTAGAACTGGACCAGCGCGGCACCGGCCGCCATCTTTGCCGCCGCATCGGCCCCGTTCATGATGCCGCCGACGCCGATGATGGGCAGTTCGCCGGCGAGCGCCGCCGACAGCTTGCTCACCACGGCAGTCGAGAGGGCGCGCAGCGGCGCGCCGGAAAGGCCTCCCGCCTGCCCGGCATTCGGCAGGTCTTCGACCCCGCTGCGCGCGACCGTGGTGTTGGTGGCAATGACCCCATCCATGCGATGCTCGCGCAGCAGGTCGGCAATCGCCTGAATCTGCGCGTCGACGAGGTCGGGAGCGATTTTCAGCGCCAGTGGAACATACCTGCCGTGGCGGTCGGCCAGCCGTTCCTGCGCACCCTTGAGGCAGCGCAGCAGCGCATCGAGCGCGTCGTCCTGCTGCAGCTCGCGCAGATTCCTGGTGTTCGGACTCGAAATATTGATCGCGACATAACTGGCGGCGGAATAGACGCGTTCGAGGCAGATGAGATAGTCATCGGCGGCGCGCTCGATCGGCGTATCGAAGTTCTTGCCGATGTTGATGCCGAGAATGCCACCGTTGCGCGCAAACCTGGCGGCGTCGACATTGGCCAGCAACTGGTCGACGCCGTCGTTGTTGAAGCCCATGCGATTGATGATCGCCTGCCGCTCCGGAATGCGGAACATCCGCGGCCTGGGGTTCCCCGGCTGCGCGCGCGGGGTGACGGTGCCCACTTCGATGAAGCCGAAACCCAGCGCGGCCAGGGCGTCGATGTGATCGCCGTTCTTGTCGAGGCCAGCCGCCAGGCCCACCGGGTTGGGGAAATCGAGCCCCATCACCCGTACCGGATCCGGCGGCACGGCGCTGGTCAGCAGACAGCCGGTGCCGGTCACCTTGAGGAGGTCGACCCCGGTCATTCCGAGGCCGTGCGCGGTCTCGGGGTCGAGGGTGAAGAAGATCCGGCGTAACAGGGGATAGAACATGGCCGGGATTCTACCGCATCGCCACCGGCAGCGCCCGGCTGCGAATGGATTCGGCGCAGCTCAGCAGCCCGCGACAGCGTCGTCATCGGCAATGAATCCAGGGCGCCTGCGGAAAGGCGAAAGCCCTTCCACCACAACCGCGACGGCGGGAGCGAAAAAGGCGTCTCAGCCGGCGAACGGCGCGGGCGCGAGCACCCGTCGCGGCTGCAGCCGACCGGTCTCATCGACCTCGCCCAGGCCGAGCAGGCGATTTTCGGCGTACACCCGGCATTTGCCCGGTCCACCATCGCTGTAGACCGGATTGCCATGGCTGAACCGCCGACCTGCCTCCTCTTCCAGATAGACTGCCGGCAGACTCTGCAGCAGGGTATCGGGCGCCAGCAGCCAGGCAGCGCGCTCGTCTTCGGCGAGGGCCGCCAACTGGTCGAGCGTCACCGCATCGCTGACCTGCAGTGGGCCGACGGTGACCCGGCGCAGCGCCGTCAGGTGCGCTGCGCAGGCGAGCGCGGCGCCGAGATCCTCGGCCAGAGTGCGAATATAGGTGCCTTTGCTGCAGGCCACCCGCAGATGGCAGCGGTCGCCCGAAAAATCGAGCAGCCGCAGTTCGTGAATGACCACCGCGCGCGCCTCGCGCTCGACTTCGATCCCCTGCCGCGCGAGTTCGTAGAGGGGTCGTCCATCGCGTTTCAGCGCCGAGTACATCGGCGGTACCTGGCGAATCGGACCCCGGAAAGCCGGCAGCACGGCCTCCAGTTCAGCGAGACCGAAGTCGATCGGGCAGCGCAGGACGATGGTTCCATCCGCATCGCCGGTATCGGTCCTGACGCCGAACAGCAGTTCGGCTTCGTAGGTTTTGTCGGCCGCCAGAAGATCGACCGAGAACTTGGTCGCCTCGCCGAAACACAAGGGCAGCAGGCCACTCGCCAGCGGGTCGAGGGTGCCGGTATGCCCGGCCTTGGCCGCCGAGAAAAGACGCCGGGCGGCCTGCAACGCCGAATTCGAGGACATGCCGGTCGGTTTGTCGAGCAGCAGCACGCCGTCCACGCGGCGCCAGCTCCTGGGAATCGTCAACTCAGGACGGTTCCGGCGGACCGGGCTGGTGAGTCTCTTCGGACTGATCCGAAAGGGCTGCCGCCTCGCTGATCAGCCGGCTCAACTCGGCGCCGCGTTCGAGCGACTCGTCGAAAACGAAATGCAGCTGCGGCGTCATGTGGATACTGATCCGCTTGCCCAGTTCGCTGCGCAGGAATCCGGCTGCATGCTGCAGACCGGCCTGCACCGACTCGAGGCTCTGGCGACCGCCGAGACTGCTGAAGAAGACCCTGGCATGCGCATAATCCGCAGTCACCTCGACGTCGGTCAGGCTGATCATGCCGACGCGCGGGTCACGAAGCTCGCTGCGGATCACTTCGGCAAGTTCGCGACGAATCTGCTCCGAGATCCGGTCGCGACGCGAAAATCCCTTGTTGGCTGGCACTTAGAGCGTCCTTGCAACTTCCGTCACATCGTACGCTTCGAGCTGGTCACCCTCTTCGTAGGCACTGAAGTTCTTCAGCGAAAGACCGCATTCGAAGCCACTGCGCACTTCCCTGACGTCTTCCTTGAAGCGTTTCAGGGACTCGATCTCGCCATCCCAGACGACGATGTGGTTGCGCAGCAGGCGGGCACGCGAGCTGCGCTTGATGACGCCTTCGAGCACATAGCAGCCGGCGATGGTCCCGATACGGGTGGCGCGGAAGACCTGCCGAATCTCGATCAGACCGGTGACATCTTCGCGCTTTTCCGGGGAAAGCATTCCCGACAGGGCGGCCTTCACTTCGTCTACCGCATCGTAAATGATGTTGTAATAGCGGATGTCGACCCCGGCGGCTTCTGCGGCCTTGCGGGCTCCCGCGTCGGCCCGCGTGTTGAAGCCGATGATGACCGCTTTCGAGGCCTGTGCGAGGTGCACGTCGGACTCGCTGATCGCGCCCACCGCGGCATGGATGACGTTGACCTTGACCTCGGCGGTCGACAGCTTCTGCAGCGACTGCACCAGTGCTTCCTGCGATCCCTGGACGTCGGCCTTGATGATCAGTGCCAGTACCTTGGCTTCGGCTTCGGTCATCTGCTCGAGGATGCTCTCGAGGTTGGCGGCCTGTTTGGTCGCCAGTTTGACGTCGCGGTACTTGCCCTGGCGGAAAAGCGCGATCTCGCGCGCCTTGCGCTCGTCACCCAGCACCACCGCCTCCTGCCCCGCCGCCGGCACATCGGAGAGACCGAGGATTTCGACCGGAATCGACGGACCAGCCTCCTTGATCACCTTGCCATTTTCGTCGAGCATTGCCCGCACCCGGCCGAAGACCTGGCCGGCCAGCAGAATGTCGCCCTGGCGAAGGGTTCCCGAGAGCACCAGCATGGTCGCCACCGGCCCGCGCCCACGATCGAGGCGGGCCTCGATGATCAGGCCCTTTGCCGGCGCCGCACGGGCGGCCTTGAGTTCCAGCACCTCGGCCTGCAGGAGAACGTTTTCGAGCAGTTCGTCGATGCCGACACCGGTCTTCGCCGAGACCGGGACAAAGGGCGCATCACCACCGTACTCTTCCGGCACCACCTGTTCGGCGACCAGTTCCTGCTTCACCCGCTCGGGCTGGGCGCCGGGCTTGTCGATCTTGTTCACCGCGACGATGATCGGCACCCCGGCCGCTTTGGCATGGTGAATCGCCTCCCTGGTCTGGGGCATCACGCCATCGTCAGCCGCGACCACCAGAATCACCAGGTCGGTGGCCTTGGCGCCCCGCGCGCGCATGGCGGTAAATGCCTCGTGACCCGGCGTGTCGAGGAAGGTCACCATGCCGCGGTCGGTCTGCACGTGATAGGCACCGATATGCTGCGTGATGCCGCCCGCCTCGCCACTGGCGACGCGGGTGCGACGAATGTAGTCGAGCAGCGAGGTCTTGCCGTGGTCGACGTGACCCATGACGGTGACCACCGGGGCACGCGGTTCGAGCACCACGTCTTTCTGGTCCGCCGAACCTTCGTCGAGGAAGGCGTCGGGGTCATCGAGCTTGGCAGCAAATGCCTTGTGGCCCATTTCCTCGACGATGATCATCGCGGTCTCCTGGTCCAGCGCCTGATTGATGGTCACCATCGAACCCATCTTCATCAACGCCTTGATCACCTCGGTCGCCTTGACCGCCATCTTGTGCGCGAGGTCGGCGACCGAGATCGTCTCGGGGACATAGACCTGGTGCGTCACCGGCTCGACCGGCAACTGGAAGGAATGCTGCTCGTCTTCGTCGCTGGCGCCACGCGCCCGCTTGCCGTGCTTGTTGTCCCGCCAGCCCATGCTGCCGGTCACCCCGCGCGTCTTCAGGCCGGCACGCTTGTTGGCCCCTTCGGTCTTCCACTGGCCCTTCTTGTCGGCGACCTTCTTTTCCGGCGCCTTCTTTTCCGGCGCCTTTTTGTCGACGGTTTTCTTGTCGGCAGGAGCCGCCGGCTTGGCCACCGGTTTGTGCAGCGTCTTGTCTTCCGACGGCCGTTCGCTCGCCGTCTGTGCCGCCACCAGCTTGGCTGCTCCGGCCGCCTTCGCGGCGACCGCCTTGTCGAGAGCGTCCTGCTTCGCCCGGGCGAGATCGGCGGTGCGTTGCTGCTTGTTCTTGTACTCGGCTTCCTGGAGGGCGCGCAGTTCGGCGTTACGCCGTTCTTCTTCGGCTCGCAGCAGGCGCTGCTCCTCTCCGATGATCGACGCGCGCGTCACCACCTTCTTGGCGCTCGCCCTGGGATCGGCGGCCGCCGCAACCGCCTCGGGCTTGACCGGCACCGCCGGTTTCGCCTTGCCGGGGATCGCCGCTTCCACCCTGGCCGGTTTCGCCGCTTCCGCCCGGGCCGGTTTCGCCGCTGGCGCCTTGACCGGCACCACCGCTTCGGCCTTGACGGCGACCGCTGGCGGCGGTTCGACGGCAATCACCACGGCCGCCCTGACCTCGGCTTTAAGCTCGGTTTTAAGCTCGGCGACCACGGGCGTCTGGACGGCGACGACCGGCGGCGCCTTTGCTTCGACGACCACCGCGGGGCTGGCTGCGACCACCACTTCGGGTGCTGCCGTGGGCTTGACTTCGACCACCCGTTCGACGACCGGGACGACCGCTGGGGGCGCTACCGGCAAGACCTGCGCCGGTGGCACCGGAAGCCGCGCGTCGGGCGAATCCCGTTTGACCAGAACGCGCTTCTTGCGCACCTCAACCTGCACCGTATGCGATTTTCCGTGCGAATCCTGCTGCCGGATTTCGCTCGTTTCCTTGCGTGTCAGGGTGATCTTGGTCTTCGCGTCGGCCTGACCATGAGAGCGACGCAGATATTCCAGCAACCTCGACTTGTCCTGTTCGGACAACAGGTCATCGATCTGCTTCTTGGCCACGCCGGCTTTCTGCAACTGCTCGAGCAACGAACCAGCCTGCATTCTCAACTGGGTGGCAAATTGGGCAACACTTGTTTGCGCCATATGTTATTCCTCTTTCCCGCTTACTCGAACCAGTGCGCACGCGCCGTGGTGATCAATTGTTTGGCTTTCTGCGCGTCCATGCCGGTCATTTCGGTCAGTTCGTCGACGTCCAGATCGGCAAGATCGTCGCGTGTCTTGATGCCGCCGGCCGCCAGCTTGCCAGCCAGCGACTTGTCCATTCCTTCGAGGCCGAGCATGTCGTCGGCGACGTCATCAATGTTCTCTTCAGTGACGATCGCCTCGGTCAGGAGAACGTTGCGCGCCCGCTCACGCAACTCCTGCACCATCGCTTCGTCGAAGGCCTCGATCTCGAGCATCTCGTGCAGCGGCACATAAGCCACTTCCTCGAGGGTCGAGAAGCCTTCGTCGATGAGAATGTTGGCGACATCCTCGTCGATATCGAGTTTTTCCATCAACAGGACGCGGATGGCAGCCGCTTCGGCCTCGACCTGTGTCTTGGACTCTTCCTCGGTCATCAGGTTGATCGTCCAGCCGGTCATTTCGGAAGCGAGGCGAACGTTCTGGCCGCCGCGACCAATGGCGATCGCCAGATTCTGTTCGTCGACCACCACATCCATGCTGTGCTTGTCTTCATCGACGATGATCGAACTCACTTCGGCCGGGGCCAGCGCGCCGACCACGAACTGCGCCGGATCGGACGACCAGAGGACGATGTCGACGCGTTCGCCGGCCAGTTCGTTGGTCACTGCGGTCACCCGCGAACCGCGCATCCCGACACAGGTACCGATCGGATCGATACGCTGATCGTTCGATTTGACGGCGATCTTGGCGCGCATGCCGGGATCCCGCGCAGCCGCCTTGATCTCCAGCAAGCCGTCATCCACTTCCGGTACTTCGAGCGCGAACAGCTGGATAATGAACTCAGGCGCGGTCCGTGACAAGATCAGTTGCGGTCCGCGCGCCGAACGGTCGATGCGCAGCAGATAAGCCTTGATGCGGTCGCCGATGCGCAGGTTTTCGCGCGGAATCATCTGGTCGCGCGGCAGCAGGGCCTCCATCTTGCCGGTTTCGATGATCGCGTTGCCACGCTCCATGCGCTTGATCGTGCCGGTCACCAGGTGTTCCTTGCGCGCCAGGAAGTCGCTCAGCACCTGCTCCCGCTCAGCGTCACGAATTTTCTGCAGGATCACCTGCTTGGCCGCCTGAGCGCCGATGCGGCCGAAATCGACCGGCTCGAGAGCCTCTTCCAGATAGTCCCCGATCTCGACCTCGGCATCCTGAATCTGCGCTTCCGACAGCGGCACCTGTTGTTCCTCGTCGAGGAAATCCGCGTCGGCAACCACTTCCCAGCGCCGGAAGGTCTCGAAATCGCCGGTTTCGCGATCTACCGCCACGCGCACGTTGGCGTCGTCGTGGACGCGCTTCTTGGTCGCCGACGCCAGCGCCATTTCCAGCGCGCCGAAGACGATATCTCTGGTCACGTTCTTTTCACGTGCCAGGACATCTACCAGCAGCAAGATCTCGCGGCTCATTTCCTCATTACCTCCTAAACCAGCCTGTCGCCCGATTTCTTCATGTCGAAGTTCGGCACCACCCGCGCCTTGTCAATATTGACCAGATCAAGCTCGATATCGCCCGCATCCGTCTGCACCCGCACCTTGCCCGCCTGCACCCCCCGCAGCATGCCGCTGAAATTTCGCCGGCCGTTCAATGGCAGCCGCAGCCTGAGGGTGATCTGCGCGCCGGCAAAACGCTCGAAATCAGACTCTTTCTTCAGCGGCCGGTCGATCCCGGGCGATGACACCTCGAGACGCTCGTAGTCGACGTTCTCGACCATCAGCACCCGCGACAACTGATTGCTGACCAGCGCACAGTCGTCGATGTCAACACCGCCCGGCTTGTCCGGCTTGTCGATGAAGACGCGCAGGACCCGCCCGTGCGGGCTACGTTCGACGTCCACCAGCTCGTAGCCGAGACCGGTTATCGTTCTATCCAGTATTTCGTGCACATCCATGGCTGCAAATAAAAAATGGGCGAAACGCCCATCCCGAAAAATGCCCCCTGGGGGGCGAGCGGAAAACCGTTGGATTATAACGAAAATATCAGCCGAGGTAAATCGGCTTGCGATCAACCGGGACCTCGGGCTTCAAGCCTCCGATGCCTCGGCGCTGGCGGGCGGCCCGCACAGAGGGCGTTGCAGGGCCATGGACGCCGCCGAGCGGCAGGCCACAGGCGGCGGTGCAGGCGCCGGAAAGCAGCGGCGGACCGGCGTCAGCAGATGCGCGGCAACTGTTCGCCGGTCAGCCAGTCGACGATACGGCGGCCCCCAAGAATGGTCGTCATCTGGACGAAATGCTGCGGATCGGCATGGACGCTGCCGATCAGTGCGGCGCGCTGGCCGAGCGGATGCGCGCGCATCGCAGCAAGCAGGGTGTCGGCGTCTTCAGGCGCGACGATCGCCAGCAGCTTGCCTTCGTTGGCGACGTAGAGCGGGTCGAGGCCGAGGAACTCGCAGGCGGCGGCGACCTCGGCCTGTACCGGCAGCGCGCTTTCCTGGAGCATCATGCCGACTGCCGACTGGCGGGCGATTTCGTTCAGTGTCGTCGCCACGCCACCGCGCGTCGGATCGCGCAGGACGCGGATCGCCGCCCGACTCGCGCGCATGGCGGCGATCAGGCCGTGCAGCGCAGCAGTGTCGGAAACGATGTGCGCGGCAAAACCGATGCTCTCGCGTTGCGCCATGATCGCCATTCCGTGTTCGCCGATGCCGCCGGAAACGATGATCCGGTCGCCGGGTCTCGCCCGATCGCCCGAGTAGTCTTCGCCATCGCCGACGACGCCGACGCCGGTGGTGGTGATATAGACGCCGTCACCCTTGCCCTGCTCGACGACCTTGGTGTCGCCGGTCACCACCGGAACGCCGGCAGCCGTGGCGGCACGAGCCATTGATTCGACGATGCGCGCGAGGGCGTGGAGCGCAAAACCTTCCTCGAGGATGAAACTCGCCGCAAGATAAAGCGGCGTCGCCCCCATCACCGCGACGTCGTTGATCGTGCCGTGCACGGCGAGACAGCCAATGTCGCCGCCGGGGAAGAAGAGCGGTGAGACGACGTGCGAATCGGTAGACATCACCAGCCGGCCAGCCGGCATCGGCAGCACGGCGGCGTCGTTGCCCTGTCCGAGATAGGCGTTGCCGAGCCAGCGGGCAAACAGTTCGTCGATCAGCTGCGCCATGGCCCGGCCACCGCTGCCGTGCGTCAGGTCGATGCGGCCGTGAGGCAGATCGAGTGCTCGCCCGTAAGCCCCACGAACCGGACTCATGCGGGCACCGCCGCGTCGGCAAACAGGGCAAGCGCGAGGCACATCGGGCGCCCTCCCCTAGCCGCCGACCAGATGCTGCAGGGCAATCCACGCCTGCCCGACGGCGAGACCGCCATCGTTGGGCGGCACCTGGCGGGCTTCGATCAGCTGCACCCCTTGCGCACCGAGTCGGCTGCGCAGGCCGCGCACGAGCACCTGGTTGAGGAAGCAGCCACCGCTGCCGATCAATGTCCGCTCGTCGGGCGCAAGCGTCCTCACCCACTCGTCAAGCGCGGCCACCAGCGTCGCGTGAAAGAGCGCGGCGCCCCGTTCGGGGTTTCGCTCGTCGGCGAGTGCGGCAAACAGCGGCAACAGATCAAGTTTGCCGTCTTCGATCTTCCAACCCTGGTCGAGGGGCAGAATGTCGCCATAGCGCTGGGCCATTCCTTCCATCAGCATCGCCGCCTGTCCTTCGTAAGCCATCACCCACTTGATGCCGAGCAGGCCGGCGGCGGCATCGAACATCCGGCCCATGCTCGACGTGGGCGGGCAATGGATGTCGCCAGCAAGCATCTGCGCCACTGCCGAGGCGGCCTGCTGGGCGGCAAAGCGCTCGCTGATCTCGCCCCCGCGGCCGAGCCGGTGCAGCGCTGCCGCCGCCATTCGCCAGGGTTCATTGGCGGCGCGATCGCCGCCCGGCAAGGCGAGCGGCGAGACATGGCCGATCCGCTCGAAGCTCGCGCCATCGACGCGCAGGAGTTCGCCACCCCAGGCGCCGCCGTCGGAACCCATCCCCACCCCGTCGAGCGACAACGCCAGATGGCTGCCGCGCAGGCCGTGTTCGGCGAGCACGGCAGCGGCGTGCGCATGGTGGTGCTGGACGCCGAGCAGCGGCAATTGGCGCTGACGGGCGAAGTCGACGGCGAAACGCGTCGAGTGGAAGTCGGGGTGCAGGTCGTGCGCGACGATGGCCGGCTCGACACCCAGGAGCTTGACGAGTTGCGCGATGCTTTCATCGAGGAAATCGCAGACGGCGGCGTTGTCGAGGTCGCCGATGTGCTGCGAAACGAAGGCCTCATCGCCGCGGGTGACGCAAACGGTGTTCTTGAACCAGGCGCCGACGGCCAGGACCGAGGGCCCGGAGAGCGGCAACCTGATCGCTCGCGGCGTGTAGCCGCGAGCGCGACGGATGAACTGCAGCCCGCCGGAGGTGATGCGCGCGACGCTGTCGTCGCAACGCGTCACGATGTCTCGGTCGTGCATCAGATAGGCGTCGGCGATGCCGTAGAGCCGCAGCAGGGCTTCGCTGTTGCCGACCACCAGCGGCTCGCCGCCGGGATTGGCGCTGGTCATCACCAGTGCCAGATCCTGTGCACGGTCGAGCCAGCCGACCCCGGCCGGACGCTTCGCGGCCTCATGGAAGAGCAGAAACTGCAGCGGGGTGTAGGGCAGCATGACGCCGAGCCAGGCCAGACCGGGAGCGACCCCGGGCAGCACGGCGTCGCAACTGCTGCGCTTCCGGATCAGGATCGCCGGCCGCGTCGGCAGGTTCAGCAACCCCGGTTCGCCGATCCCGATCTGCACCAGGTGGGCTGCCGAAGCGGCGTTGGCGAGCATGACGACAAAGGGTTTCTCGTCGCGCTGCTTGCGCTCGCGCAGCACGGCGACAGCGACCGGATTGCGGGCGTCACAGGCGAGATGGAAGCCTCCGAGGCCCTTGATGGCGACGATCCTGCCCTGCCGCAGGAGGTCCAGTGCGCCGCTGATCGGGTCGTCGGCCAGGCGGTGTCCTTCGCCGTCGAGCAGGAAGAGCTGCGGACCACACTTCGGACAGCAATTGGCCTCGGCGTGAAAACGCCGGTCCTCCGGCAAACGGTACTCGCTCTGACAGCGGGCGCAGAGGGCAAAGGGCTTGAGGCTGGTACGCACCCGGTCGTAGGGCAGGCCGCGGCTGATCGTGTAGCGCGGCCCGCAGTTGGTGCAATTGGTGAAGGCATAGCGCCAGCGGCGACTGCCGGGGTCGAACATGTCGACCAGACAGTCGCGACACACCGCCGTATCCTGGCCGATCATCGTTGCCGCCCGGCCGCTGCGGCTGTCGATGATGGTGAAACCCTCCTGCACGCGACCCGGCGCCGTATCGCGGGAGACCACCGAATTGACCCGGGCGAGCGGCGGCGCGTCGTGCTCGAGACGGGCGAGGAGATCCTTGACCTGCGCCGCGGCGCCGCGAACCTGGATTTCGACCCCGCGCGAATCGTTGCGGACCCAGCCCGAAAGGCCGAGTTCGCGGGCCAGCCGCCAGACGAAAGGGCGAAAACCGACCCCCTGGACGACGCCGCTGACGCGGATGTTGCGGCAAATGATCGGCTCCGGCATCTCAGCCTCCCGCTGCCACAGCCAGCCGCGCCTGCAGTTCGACGATGCCTTGCCGCAGCAACGCCACGCGGGCCGACGGGATGACCTTGTGCGCTTCGCCCAGGTCGAAAGCCGCTGCCGCGATGACGGTGATCGCTCCTTGCTCGCGAAAGGTCTCGACGGTCCGGCAGAGCAGGCTGGTCTTTCCCGAACCGGGGCTGGACAAAGCCTTCCCGTCGACGCGGGTCTCCCCGACGCCACAAGCGCATGTCGTACACATCCTTGCTGTCTCCTCTTTATTATTCGACTGCCAGTTCCTTGACCCGCATGACGGTGCCGCCGGTTGCGCGAACCGGGTGACCGCCACAGGCCGGACAGGAGTCGTACAGCGCCGCAAGCGGCACCGTCCGATTGCAATTAAAGCACAAACCCTGGTCTGCCACCTCGATACCTCTGCAGGGTGGCACCTTCGGCCAGCGTCCCGCGGCTGACCGCGGCGAAACGAATCTCGCCAAAGAGTACTCAGAGCCCTTGAATCGATTTTGATTTCCATCAATCCGGGGCTAAACTCCCGCCTTCACAATACGTCTTCGCCAGCCTTCCCCACTTTCCGGATCGCCCTCTGCATGCTTGAAGCCTCGAATCTGGAATGTGTACGCGGCGAACGCCGCCTGTTCGCCGGCGTCAGCTTTCGTCTCGAAGGCGGCGAAATGCTCTCCCTGCAGGGCAAGAACGGCTCCGGAAAGACCAGCCTGCTGCGCATGCTGTGCGCTTTGACGCCGGCAGCGAGTGGCGAGATCCGCTGGCGCCAGCAGCCGATCGGCAAGCTCGGCGAGGAATTCCGCCGCGAGCTCTGCTACCTCGGCCACCACAATGCGATCAAGGAGGAACTGACGCCGCTCGAAAACCTGCTCTCGGCAGCGCACCTCGCGCAGGAATCGCTCGCCGAGGACGCAGCGCTCGACGCGCTCGAACGGGTCGGGCTGCGCGGCCGCGAGGACCTCGCCTGCCGCTATCTCTCGCAGGGGCAGAAGCGACGCGCCGCGCTGGCGCGGCTGGTGCATGAGCGACGCGCGCTGTGGATCCTCGATGAGCCCTACGTGGCGCTCGACAAAGCGGCGATCGAGGTCGTCACCGGCCTGCTCGGCGCCCATCTGCAGCGCGGCGGGCTGGCGGTCGTGACCACTCACCAGGCCGTCGAGGTGCCGACGAGCGCGCTGCGCGAACTCTCACTCGACGTCGAGGTCGAGGTCGGGGCGCCGGATCGCGGCCAGCCGATCGCATGCTGATCCTGATCCGCACGGTCATCGGCCGCGACCTGCGCCTCGCGCTGCGTCGCCAGGCCGACATCGTCGCTGCGACCTTCTTTTTCATCATCGTCGTCAGCCTGTTTCCGCTCGGCGTCGGGCCGGAGCCCGAGCAGTTGCGCCGTCTCGCACCCGGCGTTTTATGGGTTGCCGCGCTGCTCGCGACGATGCTCTCGCTGCCACGGCTGTTTGCCGACGACCACCGCGACGGCACCCTCGAACAGCTCGCGCTGACGCCGCAACCGCTGGGCCTGGTGGTGCTCGGCAAAGTCATCGCACACTGGCTGGTAGCCGGCCTGCCGCTGGTCATTCTGGCGCCGCTGCTCGGCATCCAGTTCGACCTCGCCGGCGACGCGCTGGCGGTGCTCACCCTGTCGCTCCTGATCGGCACGCCGGCGCTGTCCGGCATCGGCGCGATCGGCGCTGCGCTGACCCTGGGGGTGCGTGGCGGCGGCGTGCTGTTATCGCTGCTCGTGCTGCCCTTGTACATTCCCGTGCTGATCTTCGGCGCCGGCGCAGTCGACGCGACGCTGAGCGGTATCGGGCCGCAGGCCCACCTGTCACTGCTCGGCGCGATGGCGCTCGGTGGCGTCTTTTTTGCGCCGTGGCCGACCGCCGCGGCCCTGAGAATTGCCCTGGAATAACAGATGAGCACGCGAATGATCAACTGGTTCCGCTACGCGAGCCCGCAGACCTTCTACCCACTCGCCGGAAGAATGATTCCGTACTTCTGGATGCTGGCCACCATTTTTGCCATCGCCGGACTGACGATCGGTTTTCTGATCGCGCCAACCGACGCCCAGCAGGGCGAGGGATATCGCATCATCTTCCTGCATGTGCCGGCGTCGTGGATGTCGATGTTCATCTACCTGGTGATGGCCTTCTGGGCCGCGATGGGGCTCGCCTTCAACACCCGCCTGTCGGGTATGATGGCTTCGGCGCTGGCGCCGACCGGCGCCCTCTTCGCCTTCCTTTCGCTGTGGACCGGCGCCCTCTGGGGCAAGCCGATGTGGGGCACCTGGTGGGTCTGGGACGCCCGCCTGACGTCCGAACTGATCCTGCTCTTCCTTTATATCGGTTTCATTGCCCTGCAGGCAGCGATCGACGACCCGCGCCGGGCCGACAAGGCGGGGGCGATTCTGGCGCTGGTCGGCGTGGTGAACATCCCGATCATCTATTTTTCGGTCAAGTGGTGGAACACCCTGCATCAGGGGGCTTCCGTCAGTCTGACCAGAGCGCCGAGCATGGCCGCGCTGATGCTCTGGGGGATGCTCCTCTGCGCTCTCGCCTGCTGGATGTACAGCATCGCCGTCGCCCTGACGCGTGTGCGGATGATCATGCTCGAGCGCGAACGGCACACCGACTGGGTGCGGGCGCTGCTCGGCGAGAAGGAGTAAGGACATGCACTGGAACAGCCTGACCGACTTTCTGGCAATGGGCAGCCATGCTCTCTACGTCTGGGGGTCAGTGGCGATGATGGTCTTGTTGATGCTGGCGGAACCGTTGTTGTTACGGCACAGTCGGAAGAAGCTGATCACTCGCCTCAAACGCCAGCACCGCGCCGAGCGCTCTGAAGCCCGCCGCGACCATTCACCCACCCCGCGCAGGAGTAACGCTTGAAACCACGTCACAAACGCATCGCGCTGATCGTCGGCGGGCTGACGATTATCGGCCTGGTCGCCACGCTGGTACTCAACGCTTTCCAGAGCAATCTGGTGTTCTTCTTTTCGCCGACCCAGGTCGCTGCCGGCGAAGCACCGAAGGGCAAGAGCTTTCGTATCGGCGGCATGGTCAAGGAAGGCTCGCTGCAGCGACAGCCTGACGGTGTCACCCTGCGCTTCGTCGTCACCGACACCGACAAGGATATGACGGTCGCCTACAAGGGGATCCTGCCCGACCTCTTCCGCGAAGGCAAGGGCGTCGTCGCGCAGGGCAGACTCGGCGACGACGACATCTTCGCCGCCAGCGAAGTGCTCGCCAAACACGACGAGAACTACATGCCGCCCGAAGCCGCCCAGGCAGTCGGCGACGCGCACCAGCGGGCAGCGGCCAACAGGGCAGCGGCGGAAGCCAGCAGCAAGACCCTCCAGCAGTAACTCGGATGACAAGCTCATGATCCCGGAACTCGGCACCTTTACCCTCATCGTGGCGCTCGGCGTCGCCCTCACCCAGGGAACGCTGCCGCTCTTTGGCGCCCATGGCAACCGGCAGGCGTGGATCGCGCTGGCTCGCCCGGCGGCGATCGCGCAGGCTCTGCTGCTCGCGGTCGCTTTCGGCTGCCTGACCACCGCCTTCGTGCAGAACGACTTCTCGGTGCTCTATGTCGCCCAGCATTCGAATACCCTGTTGCCGCTGCAGTACCGCATCGCGGCCGTCTGGGGCGGTCACGAAGGCTCGCTCCTGCTCTGGGTGCTGATGCTCGTGCTCTGGTCGCTGGCGGTCGCGCTGCGCTCGCGGCAGTTGCCCGATCACATCGTCGCGCGCGTCCTCGGCGTTCTCGGGCTGCTCAGCGCGGGCTTCCTGCTCTTCATCCTGTTCACCTCGAATCCTTTCGACCGCCTGCTGCCGGGCGCCGAAGAAGGCCGCGACCTCAACCCGCTGCTGCAGGACCCGGGCCTGATCTTTCACCCGCCGATGCTGTACATGGGCTACGTCGGCTTTTCGGTCGCTTTCGCCTTCGCCATCGCCGCCCTCCTCTCGGGCCAGCTCGACGCCGCCTGGGCGCGCTGGTCACGACCATGGACGACGGCGGCGTGGGTCTTTCTCACCCTCGGCATCGCGCTCGGCTCGTGGTGGGCGTACTACGAGCTCGGCTGGGGCGGCTGGTGGTTCTGGGATCCGGTCGAGAACGCATCCTTCATGCCGTGGCTTGTCGGCACAGCCCTGGTACATTCGCTGGCGGTGACCGAGAAGCGCGGCAGCTTCAAGAACTGGACCGTGCTGCTGGCAATCTCGGCCTTCTCGCTCTCGCTGCTCGGGACTTTCCTCGTCCGCTCCGGCGTCCTGACCTCGGTCCATGCCTTCGCCACCGACCCGCGGCGCGGCGTCTTCATCCTGGTCTTCCTGGTCGCGGTCATCGGCAGCTCGCTCGCGCTGTTTGCCTGGCGGGCGCCCAGGGTCGGACTCGGCGGCCGCTTTGCCCTGCTCTCGCGCGAGTCGCTGCTGCTCACCAACAACGTGCTGCTGGTCGTCGCCTGCGCGTCGGTCCTGCTCGGCACGCTCTACCCGCTGCTGATCGACGCCCTGGGCGCCGGCAAGCTGTCGGTCGGTCCGCCCTACTTCGACGCGGTCTTCGTGCCCCTGATGCTGCCGGCGGTCTTCCTGATGGGCGTCGCGCCGTTTGCCCGCTGGAAACAGGCGAGCTTTGGCGAACTCGCACGCACCCTGCGCTGGGCCTTCGTCGCCGCGGCGGTGGTCGGCGCCGGCGCCCCCTTCCTGTTCGGCGAATGGAAGCCGATGGTCGCGCTTAGCCTGCTGCTCGCGACCTGGATCGTTTTCAGCGGGTTGCTCAATGTCGTCCAGCGCGTGCAGTCGACGCGCGCCGGCGGCAGCTTTATCGCCACCGCAAGACGCCAGCCGCGCAGCTTCTTCGGCATGCATCTCGCGCACACCGGCATTGCGGTGTTCATCGTCGGCGTCGCCATGGTCGGCGGCTACCAGACCGAGAAGGACGTCAAGATGGAGATCGGTGATACGGTCAGCGTCGGCGGCTACAGCTTCCGCTTCAACGGCGTCAACCAGGGACAGGGGCCGAACTACCGGGCGCTGGTCGGTGACGTCGACCTGATCAAGGACGGCACGACGATCCGCAAGATGTTTCCCGAGAAGCGTTTCTACGTCGCTTCGTCGATGCCGATGACCGAAGCCGCGATCGATACCGGCCTGCTGCGCGACGTCTATGTCTCGCTGGGCGAACCGATCGACAAGGCGAGGCCCGACGCCGCCTGGGCGGTTCGCGTCTACCACAAACCCTTCGTCGACTGGATCTGGGGCGGCTGCGTCCTCATGGGCTTCGGTGGCCTGCTCGCGCTGAGCGACCGCCGCTATCGGATCAAGGCGCGCGCGCCGTCCGGCCAGCCCGCCGCTGCCGCTACCGCGTCGCTGGCCCAGAACGCCTGAGGAATTGCTCATGAACCGTTTTCTCTGGCCGTTGATCGGCTTCGTCGTTCTCGTCGCGCTGCTCGCCGTCGGGCTCAACCTCAACCCGCGCGACGTGCCTTCGCCGCTGCTCGGCAAACCCGCGCCGGCCTTCTCGCTGCCCCGCCTGGACGCGCCCGACAAGGCGTTCTCGCCGCGGGAGATGGCAGGCCAGGTCTGGCTGCTCAACGTCTGGGCATCGTGGTGCGTCTCGTGCCGCGAAGAGCATCCGGTGCTGGTCGAACTGGCCAAGCGCAAGACCGTGCCGCTGGTCGGCCTCAACTACAAGGAGGTGCGCGGCGACGGCGCGATCGACAGCGACAAGCTGACGCCCACCGCCGAGCGGCAGATGGTCATCGAGCGCGCCGCCGACTGGCTGCAGAAACACGGCGACCCCTACACGCTGTCGGTACTCGACGTGGACGGCCGGGTCGGCATCGACTACGGCGTCTATGGCGTTCCCGAGACCTACGTCATCGACCGGGCGGGGATCATCCGCATGAAACACACCGGCCCGATCACGCCCGAGGTCTTTGCCGGCAAAATCCTGCCCCTGCTCGCAGAGCTTGCGCAATGAGGACCTGGCTGATGGTTCTCCTGCTCGCGCTGACCAGCACCGCCTGGCACGGCCTGCACGCCGGTGAGGCGAGACCGCTCGCCGAAGACGAACTGACCGAAAAGCGGCTGGTCGCCATTGCCTCCGAACTGCGCTGCCTCGTCTGCCAGAACGAATCGCTCGCCGCCTCCAACGCCGAACTTGCCGTCGACCTGCGGCGCGAGATCAGGACGCTGATCAGCGACGGCAGGAGTGACGCCGAGGTCCTGGAGTTCATGGTCAGCCGCTATGGCGACTTCGTCCGCTACCGGCCGCCGCTGCAGGGCAGCACCCTGCTCCTGTGGTTCGGGCCGGGCGTGCTGTTCATCGTCGGCCTGGTGACGCTGCTGTTCTATCTCGCCCGGCGCGACCGGGCGATCCGCGACAGGCCGCTGACCGCCGATGAACAACGCCGGGCCGAGGCCCTGCTGCAGGACCGGGACTCTCGCCAGGAACAACCATGACCGCATTCATCCTTGTCGCGGCGCTGCTCGTCATCGCTGTCCTTGCCATTCTGCTGCCGCCGCTGTGGCGTTCGCCCGGACCCTCGTCAAGCGCCGATCAGCGCGAAGCGAATCTGGCCATTTTCCGTGACCAGCTCGGCGAACTCGAACGCGACCGCGACGCAGGTTCGCTCGCTGCTGCCGACTTCGAGCAGGCCCGCAGCGAGTTGCAGCGCCGCCTGCTCGACGAGCTGCCGTTGCCATCGGCCGGGCGCCCCCGCGCCTCGAGCAGCCGCCGGACCGCCATCGCGCTCGCCCTCGTCCTGCCGCTCGCCGCCGCAGCGGGCTACGCACTGCTCGGCAACCCGACCGCGCTCGACCCGCTGCAGCGACAGGCGCGCGTCTCTCCCGAGCAGATCGAAAAGATGCTCGCCGGGCTGGTCGAAAAGCTGCAGAAAAACCCTGAAGACAGCAAGGGCTGGGTGATGCTGGCCCGCTCGTACAAGGTCCTCGCACGCTACCCGGAAGCTGCCGAAGCCTATCGTCAGGCCGGCGCGCTGGTCGAAGCGGACCCGGCCCTGCTCGCCGATTACGCCGAAGTCCTCAGCGAGGTCAATGGTGGCAAGCTGCAGGGCCGACCGAGCGAACTGATCGCGCAGGCGCTGAAGATCGACCCCGACGCACCGCAGGCGCTGCTGCTGGCCGGTGCGGCGGCCAGCGAACGCCAGCAATACGCTGCCGCCGCCGACCACTGGGCGCGTCTGTTGACCCAGGTCGAAACCGGCTCAGACGAAGCCAAAGCGCTCGCCGCCGCCATCAGCCGCGCGCGCGGCATGGCGGCGCAACAGGCGAATGGCACAGCCACCAGCAAAGCGGTCGCCGGCGCCGGCAAAGTCAGTGGCGAAGTGGCCTTGAGCGGCAAGCTCGCCGGCCAGGCCAGACCCGACGATGTCCTGTTCGTCTTTGCCCGCGCCGAGGAAGGATCGCGCATGCCGCTCGCCGCGACTCGCGCGACGGTCGCCGAGTTGCCGCTGCGCTTCGCCCTGGACGACGCGATGGCGCTCGCTGGCGGCCGGAAAATCTCGGACTTCGCCAGCGTCAGCGTCGAAGCGCGAATCGTCAAGGCGGGGCAGGCGCAGAGTTCGAGCGGAGATCTCTTCGGCACGCTGACCGGCGTCAAGCCCGGCAGCCAGAACCTGCGGCTGCTGATCGATCAGGTGCAGCCGTAAAGTGGCCTGCGCCAGGCGGCTGACGGGTGGCGTGGGGATCGAGGCGCGCAGGCGGGCGGCCCGGACAGTTAGCGCGCCGGCACCAGTTGCCAGCCTTCGGGGCAGGCGGAGACATTCGGGTAATACTGCCCGAGCGATCGGCAATAGTTCCAGTAAGCGCTCGGCGGCTGCACATAGACCGGCGCCGGCGGGGCGACATAGACCGGCGCCGGTGGCGGTGAATAATAGGCAGCAGCCGCGATCCCGGCAGCGATGCCGGTGATCGCCAGCACGGCAGCCGGCGCCACCCAGTTACTTCTCCGCCCGTGCGAATGAGCGAGCGGGTAGGCGGGACCGCGGTAGTAATCACGATGTTGTTGCGGTCTGTCATAGCCCCGCGAATGCCCGCCACGATCGGCCAGAGCAGGCGTGGCGGAACCCAGCATGAGGCCAAGGACGATGGCAAACGAGGTGAGCGTGGTTTTCATGAGCGCAATAACGCGCCGGCGCGGCAAACGATGACTGCTGGAACAATAATTTTGCTAAAGTTGGCGCCTGGAGGTTAACCGGATGCAAAAGCTGCGCACCCTGCTGTTCTGCCTGCCGCTGCTCTTCATCGCCGCCTGTACCGGGGTGCCGCAAGGGATCACGCCGGTCGACCACTTCGAGCTCGACCGCTACCTCGGCAAATGGTACGAGATCGCCCGTCTCGACCATTCGTTCGAACGCGGCCTCAGCGATGTCTCGGCGCAGTATCGCCTGCTATCCAATGGCAGCGTCGAGGTCATCAATCGAGGTTACAGCGCCGAAGAAGATCGCTGGAAGGAGGTCGTTGGCAAGGCGCTGATGATCGGCGAAGCCAGCCGGGGATCGCTCAAGGTTTCATTTTTCGGCCCTTTCTACGGCGGCTACCACATCGCCGCACTCGATGCGCAGGATTACCGCTGGGCGCTGGTGGTCGGGCCAAGCCGTGAGTATCTCTGGATCCTCTCCCGCCAGCGCAGCCTGCCGGTCGAAGTTCGCGAACAACTGCTGCAGAAGGCGCAGGATCTCGGTTTCGACACCCGTCGATTGATCTGGGTGGGGCAGGATCGACCCGATGCCTGAGCGCCACGGCCGGATGCCTGATGGACCAGCAAGTGAAGGCAGGATGCATGCCATGAGGAGCCGCATCAAGCTGGAAACCGAAATGATCGAGCAAGGCCTGTCGCCGACGCCCCTGACCACAAAGGGGTAAAATCCGAGCAAGATCAAAGACAGGGCATCGCACAGGCTGGAGAATCGCCCTTTCCCAACCCCCACCTTGTCACGGAGACTCCCATGCATGCTTGCGGCCAGCCCACCCCCCAGGCCCTCTACCCCTTCGACGCCCGCGGCGTTGCCAAGCGCTTCCGCCATGCGGCGATCTTCGGCGCCCTCGACGTTCTGACGCCCGGCGAGACGATGCGTTTCTGCAACGATCACGATCCGCTGCCCCTGCTCGCCCAACTGCAGAACCGCTATGGCGATGCGCTGACGATCAGCTACGTGCAGCGCGACGCCGGCGCCATCGTCATCGACTTCACCCGGGCGAGCTGACGCCGTCAAGCACTGATCGGCAGCCCCCCGGTTGACGCTGCCTCGGACCAGGACCAGGGCGTGCTGATCTATCTCGGCCTCTCGGCCCTCAGCACCTTCATGCTCGCGCTCCTCTGGCTGCGTCTCGGCGTGCCGTCGCCCCTGGCAGTCGCGCACCTGGTTTTCGCGGTCGGCATCCTGCCGCTGATCAGCGGCGCGATTACCCACTTCGTCCCCGTCCTGACGCGCAGCGGCAGCCCGCAGCCAGGCCTGCAGCTGGCGCCGCTGTTGCTGCAGCTGGCCGGTTTACTCGCCGTGCTCGCCTTCATTGGCGAAGCGCCCCCGGGAGGCCTCTCGGTGGCAGCGATCGCTGCTCTGCTGATGGCCGCTTTCCTCGCCGGATGGCTGGTCCTGCGAGCCCGGCGCACTCTCGGCAGACCTCACCCCGGCTGGCGCTGGTATCTTGCAGCGCTGCTCCTCCTCTGCCTCGGGCTGCTCTGCGTCCCGGCCATGAACTGGTGGCCATCGGCAAGACCCGCGCTGCGGCTGCTGCATCTGCACCTCAACCTGCTCGGCTTTGTCGGCCTGAGCGCCCTCGGCACCCTGCAGGTGCTGCTGCCAACGGTACTCAACACACCCGACGCCGATGCCGCGAGGCGACTGCAGGAGGATCTTCCGCTCGCCGTCGGTGGCGTGCTGATGGCCGCCGGCGGCGCCGCTTTCTCACTGCCACTGGCGCTCGCCGGCGCCGCGCTGCTCCTCCATGTGACGCTGAAAAGCGCCAACCGATGGCGGCAGCGGCATGGCGCACGGCTCCTGATGACCGACGGCGCCGCGGCACCCCTCGTCGGCGCACTCTGCGGCCTGCTCGTGCTGCTGGTCCTCGGTGTAGCGCATGGCGCGGCGCTGCTCGACGGCCAGGATGCGATTCCGGCCTACGTCGTCGCCTTTCTCCTGCCGCTCGTCACCGGCGCCCTGACGCATCTGCTGCCGCTGTGGCTGCGCCCCGGAAAGCGCACGCCGGTCCGTCTCCGGATGCAGGCGGCATTGCGCCGCGGGGGCGCCCTGCGCGCCCTTCTCTTCGTTTCCGGCGGCAGTCTGCTCGCCCTGGGAATCAGTGACGGCCTCTGGGCAGCGCTGCTCGGCATGCTTTCGTTCCTGATCGCTCTGGCGGGTTCGCTGCTCGCCCTGCGCTCGCCCGGGCAAGCGCCACCCCCGGTCATGAAATAGGCAAGCGGTCCGCCCAGGCGGCCGGGCATGGGCATGTCAAGTCCCGCGCGCGCTCCTCGCGCAACCGGCCGAACGGGTGAGCGATCTGGCGTGCTAGACTGCGCGCTCGCCGTCATCTGTCCTCACGATCATCGCCATGCGCTACCTTTCGACTCGCGGCCCCGCGCCCAGTTCACCCCTTTCATCCCCCTGCAGCTTCACCGAGATTCTGCTCGGCGGACTCGCGCCCGACGGCGGACTCTACCTGCCGGAATCCTATCCGCAGGTCAGCGCGGGTGAACTCGAGCAATGGCGCGGGCTGTCGTACGCCGATCTCGCCTACGCCGTCCTCTGCCGCTTCATCGACGACATCCCGCCCGCCGATCTCAAACGCCTGCTGGCCCGGACCTATACACCGGCGGTGTACTGCAACGGTCGGGTCAGTGCCGAGGCCGCCGAGATCACCCCTTTGCGCTGGCTGGAACGACCGGATCCGGCAGGCGGCGAAGGCGGGCTCGCGATTCTCGAACTCGCCAACGGTCCGACGCTCGCCTTCAAGGACATGGCGATGCAGCTGCTCGGCAATCTCTTCGAGTACGTGCTGGCGAGAGCAGGCGAAGAAATCAATATCCTCGGCGCCACCTCGGGCGACACCGGTTCATCGGCCGAGTACGCACTGCGCGGCAAGCAGGGCGTACGGGTTTTCATGCTCTCGCCGCACGAGCGGATGAGCGCTTTTCAGCGGGCCCAGATGTATTCCCTGAACGACGCCAACATCCACAACATCGCCGTGCGCGGCATGTTCGACGACGCCCAGGATATCGTCAAGGCGGTGTCCAACGACCCGGTTTTCAAGGCGAGGTACCGGATCGGCGCGGTCAACTCGATCAACTGGGGACGCGTCGCGGCGCAGGTCGTCTATTACTTCAAGGGCTATTTCGCGGCGACCGCCGGGGCGCGGGAGAACAGCCACCGCCTGGTCGATTTTGCCGTGCCTTCGGGCAACTTCGGCAATATCTGCGCCGGTCACATCGCGCGCATGATGGGGCTGCCGATCGGTCGCCTGGTGCTGGCGACAAACGAGAATGACGTGCTCGACGAGTTCTTCCGGACCGGTCGCTATCGCCCCCGCGGCACCACCGAAACCTGCACCACTTCAAGCCCGTCGATGGACATCTCGAAGGCATCCAACTTCGAGCGTTTCGTTTTTGATCTCGTGGGCCGCGATCCGGCAGTGATTCGCCAACTGTGGTCCGCAGTCGATGCCGGCAAGGGCTTTGATCTCTCGGCAACGGCATTCTTCGCCCGCCTGCCCGAGTTCGGCTTCGTTTCAGGCAGGAGCACCCATGCCGACCGCCTGGCGACGATCCGAAGGACTTACCGGGAATATGGCCTGATGATCGACACGCACACCGCCGACGGACTGCAGGTCGGCAGCGAGCTGCGCCGTCGGGAAACACCAATGGTGGTCCTCGAAACCGCTTTGCCGGCCAAGTTCGAGGAAACGATCCGCGAAGCTCTGGGCCGAAAACCCGAGCGCCCCGCCGGCCTGGAGGGGATCGAGAAGCTGCCACAACAAGTGACGGTGATCGATGTCAGCGTCGATGCGGTGAAGCGCTTCATTGCCCAGCACGTCGGCTGACCCTCGGCATGAGCCCGCCCGCTGCCGGCGAGCCGGCCGACTCAGAGGTAGATGACGGCCGGAAAGACGGCGACAGCGAGCAACAGGACCAGCCATTCGAGATTGTGTCGTGCCAGGAATCCGGTGAAGTGCAGGATCAGAATCGTGATTGCCAGAACGTAAAACAGCGCAAATAGCATCAGACCACCCTCTCTCTGTACCGGCGGCCATGGCCGCCGGCATGATTCCCCCGGCCCGGATCAGCGGGCCGCCTGGTCAACCGTTCCCCTTGCCGTTCGCCCTGCCAGGCGCAGCGACCTCAGACAGAAGCCAACGCGCTCGGCGTCTGGAAACGCATCGATAGATCGAGGGCGCGGACGTCCTTGGTCAGCGCGCCGATCGAAATGCGGTCCACACCGGTTTCGGCGATGCTGCGGACGCTCTCGAGGCTGACATTGCCCGAGGCCTCGAGCAGCGCCCGCCCGCCGGTCATCGCCACCGCTTCGCGCATCTGCTCCAGATCCATGTTGTCGAGCAGGATCATCTGCGCACCGCCAGCCAATGCCTGCTGCAACTCGCTCAGTGTTTCGACTTCGATCTGAACGAACTGGCAGTTCCCGGCTGCCTGGTCGCTGATCCGTTGCGCCGCGGCGAGCGCCGCAGCGATGCTGCCGGCGGCAAGAATGTGGTTTTCCTTGATCAGAATCCCGTCATAGAGGCCGAGGCGGTGGTTGCCGCCGCCACCGCACCTGACCGCGTACTTCTGTGCCAGCCGCAGACCGGGGATCGTCTTCCTCGTGTCCACCACCTGCGCGCGCGTCCCGGCGACCCGGTCGGCGTACTGCCGGGTCTTGCTGGCCACCCCCGACAGCAACTGCAGGAAGTTGAGCGCACTGCGCTCACCGGTGAGCAGCGCACGCGCCGGCCCTTCGATTTCGCAGAGCAGTTGGGCGGGACTGATTCGCTGACCATCGTGGACCTGCCAGACGATGCTGACGGCCGCATCAAGTTTACGGAAACAGCGCTCGAACCAGGCGCAGCCACAGACCACGGCCTGTTCGCGCGAAATGACCGTCGCCCGCGCGATCGCCCCGTCGACCACAAGTTGTGCGGTCAGGTCACCGCTTCCGACGTCCTCCGTGAGCGCGGCCGCGACGTTACGCTCGATTTCGGCATCGAGCATGGCTGCAAAAGTCATGTCAATTCCCCTACACTTGGAAGCGGAGTGCCGGATTCTATCACCAACGGGAGCCGCCAATGTTCGACCTGCTGGTGGTCCTCCCTGCACACCGACGACTGTCGGCAATCAGTCGGTGCCGGCGACCACGGCCAGCAACGCCTCGCCATAGCGCTGCACCTTGGCCAGTCCGATTCCCGGCACGGCGAGCAGCGCCTGGGTGGACGCCGGGCGCTGCGCGGCGATCTCGTACAGCGTGCGATCATGCACGATGACGTAGGCGGGAACGCCCTGTTCGCGCGCTTTTTCGCTCCGCCACTGGCGCAGCCTCGCGACCAGCGGTGAATCGCTGCTGCGGGCGGCGACGGTATTGACGGCGCTGCTCTTGCTGCGGACTTCCCGGGTCCTGGGCCGATCGACGCGCCGTCGCAGTTGCAGACTGCTTTCGCCCTTGAGAATCGGCCGCGCGCTGTCGGTCAGCTTGAGCGCTCCGTAGGCGCTGGCGTCGGCTTCGAGCACGCCGGCCGCGAGCAGTTGGCGAAATACCGATCGCCAGGCCATTTCGTCGAGTTCCGCGCCGACGGCAAAGGTCGGCAGTCGGTCATGCCCGAACTGTTTCACCTTGTCGGTGCTCCTGCCGCGCAGGATGTCGATCAGATGCCCGGCGCCGAAGCGCTGACCGGTCCGCAAGGCCGCCGACAGCACCTTCTGCGCCGCCACCGTACCATCCCAGAGCTGCGGCGGATCGAGACAGGCATCGCAGTTGCCGCAGGCTGCTGCCTGCTCGCCAAAATAGTTGAGCAGCAGCACCCGACGGCACTTCGCCGATTCGCAGTAGGCGAGCATGCTCTCGAGTTTCTGCCGTTCGATGCGCTTCTGTTCGTCCGGCGCCGACGACTCTTCGATCATCTGACGGTGGATCACCACGTCGTTGAGCCCGTAGGTCATCCAGGCTTCCGCCGGCTCCCCATCACGGCCGGCACGCCCGGTTTCCTGATAGTACGCTTCAAGGCTCTTGGCCGAAGTTTAACAAGCCTGAAAAAGCATCTTCCTTAATCAACCGCTTGCGGTCTAAAAAAAGCTCGAGTGGCACTACACGCCGGTGATTTGGATTCAGATGATCAGTTTTCTGGTTCCTCCTGGTGCGCAGTTGAGCCCCAGCGCCTGGTAGATCGCCATCAGCTCGGGCTCGGCGACGGTCGCTTTGCGCACATGCAAGGAGCGCCCGTCACGCTGGGTAAAGGTCGCCGTGACCCGGCGCTGTACCGAGAGGATGTCGCGCAGGGTGGCCCAACTGTCGGTTATTCCCGCCGCCTTGAGCTTGACCCGCAGGAACTGGACGCACTGATAGGCGAGCACGGTAATGAAGAGATGCCCGTCGGCGCGCACTTCGTTGGTGTGATAGACGGGCCGCAGGCCAAGCTCGCTCTTCAGGCTGCGAAAAACGCTCTCCAGGTCGGTGAGCATCGTATAGGTGCGCCAGAGGCGTTCTTCATCCCAGGTCAGTTCGTTGGTGCGCAGGCAATAGACGCCGGGATGGGTGGCCATCGTGCCGGCGACCAGCTCCTTCTGCCAGGTGATCGCGCTCACCTTCTTGCCCTCGTCGCTGATGAACTGGACTTGATAGTGTTGGCTGGCGCCGCGGCTCTTCTGTTTGAGTCGGCCCAGACGTTCGAGCAGTTTGTCGTGGCGTTTCTCGCTCTGCGGCTTTTGCAGACCCTCGCTCAGCTCCTGCAATCCCGCTTCAAACCGCTGGCAGGCCTGCGCGAGCATCGCTTCTTCCTTGAGTTGCCGACTCGGTGAGTGGCAATACAGGCAGATTTCCTTGCCGTCCGGGCTGGGTTCCTTCTGCAGATGGAGCGGCTCCTCGCTGGCAGTCTCAATGGTCACCGCGCGGCTCTGGTCGAACTGGCGCTTGCCGCCGCGGCGAACCACCAGATAGCGATAGCCGTGTTCGGCCAGCCAGCTCACATTGGCCTCGGTGGCAATACCGGCGTCCATCACCACCAGCGCGCCCGCCGGAGTGCCGAGCCCGGCCAGCATGGCAGAGAGCGTGCCGGGTTCCGAGACGTTGCCGGCAAAGGTCTGTGAGCGCCTGACGAAGCCACTGCCGTCGAGCACCAGACCAAGCGTCACCAGCGGGCAGTCACTGCGTCTCTCCTTCGAACGCCCCCGCCGGGCCTTGGCATTGCCGCTGGCTTCGCCTTCGAAATAGGTGTTGCTCAGGTCGTACAGCGTGACCGTCTCTGGCAGATCAAAGAGCGTCTGGACAGAGCCAAAGAGCCGCGCTTCGATCGCTTCACGATGCTTCATCAGAACATCCGAGGCACGGTACAAACCCATGTGAGAGATCGACAGGAAGTCGAAGTCGAGCAATTCGCCCAAGGCGCTATGGTGTTGCAGCCAGTTCCAGGTTGCCCGTTCCGACCCCGGCTGGCCCATTCTGCCGATCAGGCTACCGATGATCGAGGCTTGCACGATGCCATTGACGCCCAGATCCTTCAGCGTTTCAAGGAGCCCCAGTTCGCTCAGCGCATGCAGGCCGACCTGCTCCACCCCCACCGAGCGGGGCTGGGTCATCCGCAGCGAGTCCACATCGACTTCCTGGAAGTCTAGCGGCGGGCACGGTTTGCTGGCTGGCCCGGCGTCCCCCTCACTGGGCTGCCCCGCCGCAGACGCCAGGGTTGGCGCCTGCGCCACCAGTTGCGCAAAGTAGCGCTGCGCCGCCCGCTCGATGGCCTCCGGGCAGGGCAAGGGCAGGAGCAGCCCCTGAGGATTGAGCAACTGCTCGATGCGGCTACTCAACAGCGGCCAGTCTTCCTGCTTGATCGGGAAGTGCCGCCCCAGGTTCAGTACCGTGATCTGACGGACCTTGCCCCCGATACGCTGCGTGCGCACCAGTCGATAGGTGAAGTAGCCCTCACCCGTGGCTTTGTTGTTCGTTCTCGTTTGGCGTATAAACATCCACACGAGCGTACAACAAAAACAAGGGGTTTGGCCGCCTCAGCCAAACTATTATGGCACCACAAAACGTTTTGGAAAATCTACCAACAATAAAATCAACCGCCTAGGCGCGCGCTGCCCGGGAAAAGACCGGAATATGCCAGGAAGATGTTAAAGAGGGGTTGGGCAGATCGAGATGGGCCACGAAGCGAACGTCGGGTTTGTCGATCCCCATGCCGAAAGCGATCGTGGCGACCATCACCAGAGCATCCTCCCGCAGGAAGCGCTGCTGGTGATGCTGGCGGTCAGCGGCAGTCATCCCCGCGTGGTAAGGCAGCGCCGCAATCCCCTGCGTGCTCAGCCAGGCAGCCGTATCATCGACCTTGCGCCGCGACAGACAATAGACGATCCCGGCTTCGCCCTGATGGCTTTCCAGAAAGCCGAGCAGCTGCCGGCGCGGGTTGTTGCGCTCGACGATAGTGTAGCGGATGTTGGGCCGGTCGAAGCTGTCGACGAACAGCCGCGCCTCCTCGAGCCGCAGGCGGCTGATGATCTCATGCCGCGTCAGGTGATCGGCAGTCGCGGTCAGCGCGATGCGCGGCACCGCCGGAAAGCGCTCATGCAGCTGCGAGAGCTGAATGTACTCCGGACGAAAGTCGTGCCCCCACTGCGAAACGCAGTGCGCCTCGTCGATGGCGAAGAGCGCGACCTGCTGCCGGGCAATCAGCTGCTCGAGGATAGCGATGAAGCGCTCGCTCAGGAGACGCTCCGGCGCGACGTAGATGAGGTCCAGTTCCCCGCGCAGCAGACGACGCTCGGTCTCGAGCAGCGCGCGAAAATCGAGCGACGAGTTGAGGAAAGCCGCGCGCACGCCAGCGAGTTGCAGGGCGTCGACCTGATCCTGCATGAGTGCGATCAGCGGCGAGACGACCACGCCAACGCCAGCTCGCAGGAGTGCCGGAACCTGATAACAGAGCGATTTGCCGCCGCCGGTCGGCATCAACACCAGCGCGTCGCCGCCGCTGACGAGTTGATCGACGATCTCGGCCTGCTGGCCACGAAACGAGGAGTAGCCGAATACCCGGCGCAGGATTTCGGCGGCGGGAGAGGTCATCGGAAGCGCAGTGGTCATGGCGATCGGCAGGCGATTTCGGCCAACCTGCTGCCGAGCCAAAGACCTGCGATCGAGGTTGCCGGCGGTCTGCGCAGCGCGAAACCGCGGCGACAGGACTGCCTCAGCACAGGCGCTCGCGGCTCAGCTGCTCGCCGTTCCAGCACAGGCACTCGCCGTGCGTCGCCTGCCAGTCGGCCAGCACCCAGCGCTCGACGTGGATGCCGTCCACCAGGTGATCGTGCCGGGCGGGGCGATGCGTGTGACCATGGATCAGGCTCGCGTAACCATGCGCCCGCAGGAAATCGTCGGTCGCCGCGGGATTGACGTCCATCAGATAGGCCGCCTTGTCGCGCTTGGCCGACTCGCTCTGCCGGCGCAAGGCAAGAACCATCGATCGGCGCTCCGCGAGGGGTCGGGCGAGAAAGGCGTCCTGCCAGTCGGGGCGGCGGACCTGCGTCCGAAACGATTGATAGGCCTCGTCGTCGGTGCACAGGAGATCGCCATGCGAGAGGACAAACTGCCACGTCGGCAGCGACAGAACGTGCGGATCGGACAGCAGGCGAACGCCGCTGCGGGTCGCGAAACGCTCGCCGAGGAGAAAATCACGGTTGCCGTGCAGCAGCGACACGCCAACCCCGGCGGTCACCAGCCTGCCGAGCGCCTCGACGATTTCGGCCGCAAAGGTATCCTCGGGGTCGTCGAGACAATCGTCGCCGGGCCAGGCCTCGAAGAGATCGCCGAGGATGAACAGGTGTTCGGCCGCGCGTGCGCGAGCGTCGAGGAAAGCGAGAAAGAGACGGCCGACAGCCGGCGCCTGCGGCGCCAGATGCAGGTCGGAAACGAACAGGATCAAGGCGGCGGCGACCGGCTGAACACCTGCGCGTCAGACGATTTCGGCGCGTTCGATCAGTACGTCATCGAGCGGCACGTCGCTGTGGAAGCCGGAATTACCGGTCTTGACGGCCTTCATCCGGTCGACCACGTCCTGCCCCTCGACCACTTTGCCGAAGACGCAGTATCCCCAGCCCTGCGCATTCGGCGCCCGGTAGTTGAGGAAATCGTTGTTCGCCACGTTGATGAAGAACTGCGCGGTGGCCGAGTGCGGATCGGCGGTGCGGGCCATGGCGACGGTATAGATTTCGTTCTTGAGACCATTGTCGGCTTCATTCTGGATCGGCGGCCTGCACGGCTTCTGCTTCATTCCCGGCTCGAAACCACCGCCCTGCACCATGAAGCCCGGAATCACGCGATGAAAAATCGTATTGTCATAGTGTCCGGCGGCGACGTAGTCGAGGAAGTTACGGGCCGACAGGGGCGCCTTCTCGGCGTCCACTTCGATCCCGATGACACCGAAATTGGTCTGCAACTTGATCATGGTTTTCCTTTCTCAGGGATGATTTTGACCGACTGAATGATGACCGGTTCTAGCGGAACGTTCTGGTGCATGGCGCGGTTTCCGGTCGCTACCCGTGCGATCTTGTCCACCACGTCGAGACCCTGGGTGACCTTGCCGAAAACGGCGTAGCCCCAGCCATCGGCTGCGGGATAGTCGAGTGCAGCATTATCGCGGTGATTGATGAAGAACTGGGCGCTCGCCGAATGCGGGTCGCTGGTGCGCGCCATGGCAATGGTCCCGCGGGCATTCTTCAGACCATTCCTGGCTTCATTCTGGACCTTCCTGGGCGCCGGCTTCTGTTCCAGTTCAACGGTAAAGCCGCCTCCCTGGATCATGAAACCAGGGATGACCCGGTGAAAGACCGTGCCATTGTAGAAGCCCTCGTTCACGTACTGAACGAAGTTCTGAACGGTCTTCGGTGCCTTTTCGGCGTCGAGTTCGATGACGATCCGGCCCATGCTGGTCTGCATGTCGATGCTGGGCGCAGCCAGCACGGCAAAGGACAGCAGCCCACCCGCCATCAGGACGAGTTTCCTGTACATCAGACAGCTCCTTGAGAGGTGATTTTCGAGAGGCAGCCGGCGGCCAACCCGGACGCGGCCGACCCTCCGACAGCAAGCGGGCCGCGGGTCAACCAACACGTTCCTGCTGGATCAGCCATCTTCCCCGCGACTTGACGAAGACGATCGTCTTGCCCACCGACGATTTGAGGTAGGGCGAGCTGTAATTCTGCCGGAAGCGGGCGGTCGCCGTGTCGTCGGCAAAGGAAATCCTGATCTCTTCGACTTCGACCAGCAGTTTGCCCGGCTTTTTCATCGGCCGCAGGCGCCCTTCTTCCCATGTCTTGCGGGTCAAGCCTCGGGGGGTACGAAAATCGGCGGCATAGTAGGCGAAATAGGCTCGGGAATCCTTGCGTGACCAGGCGTTTGCCCAGCCTGCCAGGGTTTTTGTCACCGCCGCCTCGTCGGCGGCGAGTGCGGCAGGCGGCGCCTTCTGCTGCTGCGGCGCAGCAGCAGCGGGTCGCACGGGAGGTGCCGCTGCGACGGCAAGCGGCGGCGAAGCGGCTGTGCCGGTCGACACGGTGCTGGCCATCCGGCTGCGCTCGCCTGCTTTGCCGGCGGTACCCGGTTCGCGCAGCCGCGCGAGCTTCGCCTGTGTCACCTGCCTCGACGGATCGAGTTGCAGGGCCTTGTCATAAGCCTGACCGGCCAGCCGGGCGTAGACGTCACCCAGGTTCTCGTAGGCGGTGGCATAGCCCGGCTGAATCCTGATCGCCATCTCGAGCGCCGTACGGGCCTTGTCGAACTGCTTCTGGCGGGCATACAGAACTGCCAGGTTGTTGTACGGCTCGGGCAGTTCGGGATAATCCTCGATCAATTTGGCGAACACTGCAGTCGCTTCGGTCTGGCGACCCATCTCGGAGAGGGTCAGCCCTTTGGTGAACCGCCCCTGCGCGTCCTCGGGCTTGCTCGCCACGTGCTCGTCGATCTTCACGAGGGCTTGCGCAGGCTGCCCCCGCTGCAGCAGATCCTGCGCCTCGGCGAGCTTGTCGGCGAGAACGGGCGCAGCGATGCCACTGAGGATGCAGCCGACAATCAGGCCGGCCAGATAAGGCGAAAAGTGGAGACGCATCGTTATGGTATACTCGCCGGCACAGGGCTGGAGCAGGGTTGGAGGTTCCAGGCCGATCGATTCTAACAAGAAGTTCAGCCAAACCAAAGTATCTCCGCACGCAGGCGCTGGCCGCGGAGCATTGCCGCAGGCCCGGAAAATGCTGAGAATCTACAACTCGCTGGCAAAAGAAAAACAGGATTTCATCCCGATCACGCCGGGCAGGGTGAGCATGTACGTCTGCGGCATGACCGTCTACGACTACTGCCATCTCGGTCACGCGCGTGTCCTGGTGGTCTTCGACCTCGTCCAGCGCTGGCTGCGAGCGAACGGGCTCGAGGTCTGCTACGTTCGCAACATCACCGACATCGATGACAAAATCATCAAGCGTGCGCAGGAAAACAAGGAGAGCATAGGCGAACTGACCACTCGCTTCATCCGTTTCATGGATGAGGATGCAGCGGCGCTGGGAGTCGAAAAGCCTGACCACGAACCACGCGCCACCGCGTATGTTCCACAGATGCTCGCCTTGATCGGCCAGCTGGAGCAGAACGGCCTGGCGTACCAGGGCTCGGCCGGCGACGTGAACTTCTCGGTGCGCAAGTTTCCCGGCTACGGCAGGCTGTCCGGAAAATCCGTCGATGACCTGCGGGCCGGCGAACGGGTAGACGTCGACGCCGCCAAGGACGATCCGCTCGATTTCGTCCTCTGGAAACCCGCCAAGGCAGGAGAACCGTTCTGGCCTTCACCCTGGGGCAATGGTCGACCCGGCTGGCACATCGAGTGTTCGGCGATGAGTTCCGACCTGCTCGGCAAGCACTTCGACATTCACGGCGGCGGTCAGGATCTGCAGTTTCCCCATCATGAAAACGAAATCGCCCAGTCCGAAGGGGCGCATCGCTGTCGCTTCGTGAATTACTGGATGCACAACGGTTTCGTTCGCGTCGACGACGAGAAGATGTCGAAATCGCTCGGAAACTTCTTCACGATCAGGGAAATCCTCAAGAAATACGACCCCGAAGTGTTGCGTTTTTTCATCCTCCGTGCGCACTACCGCAGCCCGCTGAACTATTCCGATGCCCATCTCGACGATGCCCGGCATGCCTTGACCCGGCTCTATACCGCTCTCAAGGCAGTGGAAAGCGCGCCTGAAATCGCGGTCGACTGGAGCGAAGCACACGCGATTCGCTTCCGTGAGGCGATGAACGACGATTTCAATACGCCGGAAGCGTGTGCGGCCTTGTTCGACCTCGCTGCCGAAGTGAACCGCAGCCGATCGGCGGCCCTTGCCGGCCAGTTGCGGCGGCTGGCAGACTTCCTCGGGCTGCTCGGGCGTAACCCGCAGGCCTTTCTTCAGGCAACGCCCGAGAGCGGCGAACTGACCAGCGAGGGCATCGCAGCGCTGATCGCCGAACGTGTCTCGGCGAAAAAACGGAAGGACTACGCAGCCGCCGACCGCATCCGCGGCCAACTCCTGAGCGCTGGCATCGTCCTTGAGGATAGCGTCAGCGGGACCAGCTGGCGGCGCGCCTGACCCTTACTGCCTGAGACCTTGTCGTGCTGCAAACGCCGGGCCAGCCCTCGAGTATGCGGCAGGAGCGCGTGTCAGATGGCGGGGAAGGTCAGGTGGCGGCAAAGAAATCCCGCACGCGGTCCATCCACGACTTGGCACGCGGGTTGTGCTGGTCGGAATTTTCCCGGCTCGACTCCTCGAGTTCGCGCAGCAACTCCCTCTGGCGCTCGGTCAGGTGCACCGGCGTTTCCACCACGACGTGGCAGAGCAGGTCGCCGTGCGCGTTGCTGCGTACACCCTTGATGCCCTTGCCGCGCAGGCGAAAGGTTTTGCCCGACTGGGTTTCCGGCGGCACGCGAATTTTCGCGGCGCCGTCGAGGGTGGGAATGTCGATTTCCCCGCCGAGCGCAGCGGTAGTGAAACTGATCGGCATCTCGCAGTGCAGATCGTTCTGCTCGCGCTGAAAAACCGCATGCGCCTTGAGATGAATCTGCACGTAGAGGTCGCCCGAAGGGCCACCGTTGATGCCGTGCTCACCCTCGCCCGAGAGCCGAATGCGATCCCCTTCATCGACTCCGGCAGGAATCTTGACCGCCAGGGTCTTGTGCTGCTTGACCCGCCCTGCCCCGTGACACGGTATGCAGGGGTCGGCAATGTAGCGGCCGGTCCCGTGGCACTTGGGGCAGGTTTGCTGGATCGAGAAGAAACCCTGTTGCAGACGGACCTGACCGCTGCCCTGACAGGTCGGACAGGTTTTGGGCTGCGTCCCGGCTTTGGCGCCACTGCCATGGCAGGCCTCGCAAACCTCCATGGTCGGGATACGAATCTTGGTCTCGGTGCCGAAAGCCGCCTGTTCAAGCGTTACTTCGAGGTTGTAGCGCAGATCGGCGCCGCGGTAGACGTTGGTCCGGCCACCTCCTCCGCCACCGCGTCGGCCCCCGAAGATCTCGTCGAAGATGCCACCAAAGGCGTCCGAGAAGCCAGCGCCCGCGCCGGTGCCGACGCCCGACTGGGGATCGACACCGGCGTGACCGTACTGGTCATAGGCCGCGCGTTTGTCGGGATCGGTGAGGATCTCGTAGGCTTCCTTGACCTCCTTGAAGTGCTCCTCCGACTTCGGGTTGTCCGGGTTGCGATCCGGATGGTACTTCATGGCCAGCTTGCGGTAGGCCTTCTTGATTTCATCATCCGGAGCGTCTCGATTGAGGCCCAGAATGTCGTAAAAGTCGCGTTTAGCCATCGGTTCTTGAACACTTAGAGGTGCGGAGCGAGGCGCGATTATACGCCTCGCGGTTCAGGCGAATGCCTACTTCTTGTCCTTGACTTCGGTGAATTCGGCGTCGACGACATCGTTGTCATCCTTTTTCGCCTCGCCGGCACTTCCGGCAGCACCTTCGCTCGCCGCCGAATGTTCCTGCTGCTTGGCATACATCTTCTCGCCGAGTTTCTGGGCGGCCGTCCCGAGCGCTTCGCTGGCCCCCTTGATGTCGTCGAGGTCGCTGCCGCGCATCGCCTCCTCGGCTTTCTTCATCGCGTCTTCGATGACTTGCCGTTCACTGTCCGACAGTTCCTTGCCGTATTCGGCAAGCGACTTCTTGACCGTGTGAATCATGCCATCGCACTGATTGCGGGTCTCCGCCAGTTCGTGGGCTTTGCGATCCTCCTCGGCATGCAGTTCGGCGTCCTGCACCATGCGCTGCACTTCGGCCTCGCTGAGGCCCGATGAGGCCTGGATCTTGATCTTGTTCTCCTTGCCGGTCGCCTTGTCCTTGGCCGAGACATGCAGGATGCCGTTGGCGTCGATGTCGAAGGTGACTTCGATCTGCGGCATGCCGCGCGGCGCCGGCGGAATATCCGAGAGATTGAACTGACCGAGGCTCTTGTTGCCGGCAGCCATTTCCCGCTCCCCCTGGAGAACGTGGATGGTCACCGCGGACTGGCCATCGTCAGCGGTCGAGAAGACCTGCGTCGCCTTGGTCGGGATGGTCGTGTTCTTCTTGATCAGCTTGGTCATCACGCCACCGAGCGTCTCGATCCCCAGCGACAGCGGCGTCACGTCGAGCAGCAGCACATCCTTCACCTCACCCTGCAGGACGCCGCCCTGAATCGCTGCACCAACGGCAACCGCTTCGTCCGGATTCACGTCCCGACGCGGTTCGCGGCCGAAGAACTCCTTCACCTTCTCCTGCACCTTGGGCATCCGTGACTGACCACCAACCAGGATGACATCGTTGATGTCGCCGATCTTGCAGCCGGCATCCTTGAGCGCAATGCGGCACGGCTCGATGGTCCGTTCGATCAGGTCATCGACCAGCGACTCGAACTTGGCGCGGGTGATCTTCAGCGTCAGGTGCTTGGGTCCGGAGGCATCGGCGGTGATGTAGGGCAGGTTGATCTCGTTCTGCTGCCCCGACGAGAGCTCGATCTTGGCTTTTTCGGCCGCGTCCTTGAGACGCTGCAGGGCGAGAACGTCGTTCTTCAGGTTGACCCCGGACTCCTTCTTGAACTCGTCGATGATGTGGTCGATCAGGCGCTGGTCAAAGTCTTCGCCGCCCAGGAAAGTGTCGCCGTTGGTCGACAAAACTTCGAACTGATGTTCGCCTTCGACCTCTGCAATCTCGATGATCGAGATGTCGAAGGTGCCACCACCGAGGTCATAGACGGCAATCTTCTTGTCGCCCTGCTTCTTGTCCATCCCGAAAGCAAGTGCCGCCGCCGTCGGTTCGTTGATGATGCGCTTCACTTCGAGGCCGGCAATCCTGCCGGCATCCTTGGTCGCCTGGCGCTGACTGTCATTGAAATACGCGGGCACGGTAATCACCGCTTCGGTGACTTCCTCGCCGAGATAATCTTCCGCGGTCTTCTTCATCTTGCGCAGCACTTCGGCCGATACCTGCGGCGGTGCGATCTTCTTGCCGCGCACCTCGACCCAGGCGTCGCCATTGTCGGCCCGCAGAATCTTGAAGGGCATCAGTGAAATATCCTTCTGCACTTCCTTTTCTTCGAAGCGACGACCAATCAGGCGCTTGACGGCGTACAGCGTATTCCTCGGATTGGTCACCGCCTGCCGCTTGGCCGGCGCACCGCAGAGGATCTCGCCGTCTTCGGCATAAGCCACGATGGACGGGGTGGTCCGAGCGCCCTCGGAGTTTTCGATCACTTTCGGTTTGCCGTTCTCCATGACGGCGACGCAGGAGTTGGTCGTCCCGAGGTCAATGCCGATGATTTTGCCCATTGCACAATCCTTTCACTATAAATCGTTGTCTTGAATCAATATTTCAAATAAATCGGAAGGCCCGCCAAGGCCGCGTAAGGGGGATCAGGGTGGATTTCAACTCGCGCCCTTGGCCACGATGACCAGTGCCGGACGCAATACGCGGTCGGCGAGCAGATAGCCCTTCTGCAGCACGGTCACCACGGTGTTCGGCTCCTGTTGCGATTCAACGACGCTGATCGCCTGATGTCGATTCGGGTCGAACTTTTCGCCCAGCGGGTTCACTTCGGTCAGTGCAGATTTCTCGAAAGCAGCGACCAGTTGCCTGAGGGTCAGTTCGGTCCCCGAGCGCAGACTGTCGACGCTGGCATTTTCGGTGGCTAGCGCAGCTTCGAGGCTGTCTTTCACCGCCAGGAGTTCGCGCGCAAAGCGGTCGATGGCGAACCTCGCCGCCTTGGCAATGTCTTCCTGGGCTCGGCGGCGCACATTCTCGGTTTCGGCTTTGGCGCGCAGCCACGCATCATGATACTCCTCGGCCTTCATTTTCGCCTGCTGCACGGCTTCCTCGAGGCTGGGCGTGGCGTCTGCAGCGGCCGTGCCGTCGGCAACCGGCACGACAGTCTCCGCAGGCTGGGCGGCAGCAGTGGTCGGGTCGGGGGTGGGTTCGTTTGCTTGCATAGATCATGGTCTCCCTGAAAACAAGCAGCAGTTTGGGGCGAGTTGTTCGATTTCAAGACTTTTGTCGTCAGTCTCCGGCTGGACTGGGGCACAATCCACACATCTTTTTTCTCGCCGCGGCGCTGCTGCTGCTAGCATTTCAGCTTCCGCTGACCGTCTATAGAGACTGCTACCGACATGTTGGACAAGATGGAAAAGATCGGCAAATATGAAGTCATTCGTTCCCTGGGCAAGGGAGCAACGGCGGTTGTCTATCTGGCCCGTGACCCGGACCTCGACCGACTCGTTGCCGTCAAGCTGATTCGCTTCGGGGAGGACAATGCGGCCATGTCGCGCCGGCTGCGCAAGCTCTTCCAGACCGAGGACTCGATCGGCCGACGCCTCAATCATCCCAATATCGTCAGGATCCACGATGCCGTGGTCGAGGCCGAGAGGGCCTATCTGGCGATGGAGTTCGTCGATGGCACCGCGCTCGACAAATTCTGTTCGATCAACCGGCTGCTGCCGATGCACCGGGTCATCGGCATCATCTTCAAGTGCTGCCTGGCTCTCGACTACGCCTTCCGCCAGGGGATCGTCCATCGTGACATCAAGCCGGCCAACATCCTGCTTGATGCGAACGACAATCCGAAGATCACCGATTTCGGGCTCGCGCTCAACCTGCAGAAAGACATGGGCACCGACTCCACCTTCGTCATGGGCGTCGGCTCGCCGGCCTACATGTCGCCCGAGCAGGTCAAAAACTATCCGCTCAATCACAAGACCGACCTCTATTCGCTCGGTGTCCTGCTGTTTCAGTTGCTGACCGGGCGGCTGCCGTTTCGTGCCAACAATCCTGCGACGCTGGTCTACAAGATCGTCAACATGGATACGCCTTCGGTCTGCGCGCTCAACCCGAATCTGCCCCCTGGCCTTGACGGGATCATCAGGAAGGCTCTCGAGAAAGACCTCTACAGCCGCTACCGCAATGGCGCCGAGTTTGCCAAGGATCTGTCGTCAGTGCGTTACCAGATGCTGCAGGAAGATCAGGTGCAGCAGGATCAGACTCACTTCGAACGTTTGCGGAAGCTGCATTTCTTCGTCGACTTCGAGGACATCGAGCTCTGGGAAGTGCTGCGCATCAGTTCCTGGCGTGAACTGGCCGAAAAGGTGACGCTGATCAGTGAAGGTGACAATCACCGCAAGTTCGGCGTCATCGTCGAAGGCTTTGTCGAGGTCTCCACCCAGGGACGGGTCATCTGTCGACTGGGTCCGAGTGAAGTGGTCGGAGAAATGGCCTTCCTCCACCCCAGCGACTGCCAGCGTCAAGCAACGGTGGTGACGCTCGAACCGACCCTGTTCCTGGAAATCCACAGCGCTGCCCTTGATCTGAGTTCGGACGAAGTGCGGGAGCGCTTCAACAAGGTTCTGCTGGAGAAGGTCATCGGCCGCCTGCGCGAAGCCAACAAGGTGCTCGCCCGACTGGGACAGACCGCCGTCCGAGGCAGCTCTTCGGCCGCTTTTCCCGGCCTGAGTCAGCCGCTCGAGCTGCTATGAAACGACGCCATGGTCTTTGCCCCGCGCCAACCTGCAAGCCATTGGCAGACTCATGAACCGGGCGGCGACGTTCGGTCTTGCCGGCAAGCTGTGAGACAATGCGCAACTCTCGATGCCGAGTCTGCTGTCTGCCTGGCCACGCTGACGTGCGCTGCAGGCGCTCGATGCGGGCGCGAGGCAGCGCAGATGGCCGCACGAAAGGATCGTTTCAATGCCTGATTTTGCTTCCCCAACCTTCTGGATTGCCGTCCTCCAGATTATCGCCATCGACATCATGCTGGGGGGTGACAACGCCGTGGTCATTGCGCTGGCGTGCCGAAAGCTACCACCGGCGCAGCGCAACAAGGGAATTTTCTGGGGCGTCTTCGGCGCCATCGGCCTGCGTGTCGTGCTCATCTATTTCGCCCTCCAGTTGCTCGCCGTTCCCTACCTCAAGATCGTCGGCGGACTGCTGCTGTTCTGGATCGGGATCAAGCTCATCGTGCCGGAAAACGGGGGCGAGCACGGTAATGTGGAAGGTAGCAGCACGCTGATCGGCGCCATCAAGACAATCATCGTCGCCGACGCCGTGATGAGCGTGGACAACGTCATCGCGGTCGCTGGTGCCGCTCACGGTTCGATCGTTCTCGTCGTTTTCGGCATCGCGGTCTCGATTCCGATCGTCGTCTGGGGCAGCAAACTGGTACTCACGATGATGGATCGATTCCCGATGGTGATCGCCGCCGGTGGCGCGCTGCTGGGCTGGATTGGCGGCGGCATGCTGGTCACCGACCCGGCCGTTCCAGCTGCCTGGCGAGAGATTGTTCCACACACGGCCTACCTTGTCTCGGCGCTCGGCGCAGTGCTGGTGCTGATGGCTGGGAAGTGGCTGGCCCGTCGGCAGCATCCTCAACATGCGGTCGTCGAACTGGCGGCAGCAGGCGGCGAAAAATCAGGGAAAGGAAACTAGCGATGGCCTCTTCATGGTTGCTTCCCGTCGACGGATCGGAAGCTGCCTTGCGTGCAGTCGACCACGTCATCCAGGAAGCGCTCAGCGACGCCCGGTTGCTGGAGGTGGTGCTGATCAACGTGCAACCTCCTCTGCCCACCGACATCACGCGTTTTGTCAACAGCAGCAGCGTCCAGGACCACCATCGTGAGGCCGCGGACGCTGCGCTGGCAAGCGCCCGCGACAAGCTCGAGGCAGCCGGGATCGCCTACTCGCAACACATCCTGATCGGCGAACCGGCACCAGCGATTGCCGATTTTGCCAGGCAGCATGGCTGCCAGCTGATCGTCATGGGAGCGCGCGGTCTGGGGACCGTCGCCGGCGTACTGCTGGGCTCGGCGACGCAGCGCGTGGTGCACCTCACCGATCTGCCGGTGGTGATCGTCAAATAGTCGGCAGACCCTGCACGGATGATGGCGGGGCCGGTCGCTTAAAGAACGTAGCGGGAGAGATCCTCGTTCTGCGCGAGATCGGCGAGTCGATGGTCCACGTAGCCGGCGTCGACGGTAACCGTCTCGAAAGCGCTCTCGCCGGCGCAAAATGAGACTTCTTCGAGCAGGCGCTCCATGACCGTGTACAGTCGGCGGGCACCGATGTTTTCGGTTCTTTCGTTGACCGACCAGGCAATCTCGGCCAGGCGCCGGATGCCGTCGGGAGCGAACTCGACCGTCACCCCTTCGGTCGCCAGCAAGGCCTGATATTGCTTGGTCAGACAGGCGTCAGTCTGGGTCATGATGCACTCGAAGTCTGCCACTGACAGTGAGTCCAGTTCGACGCGGATCGGCAGGCGACCCTGCAGCTCGGGGATCAGGTCTGAGGGTTTGGCGAGGTGGAAAGCGCCGCTGGCGATGAACAGGATGTGATCGGTACGGATCATTCCATACTTGGTCGACACGGTGGTTCCTTCGACCAGTGGCAGGAGGTCTCGCTGCACCCCCTGACGCGACACGTCAACCCCGTGCGTGTCGCTGCGTGAGGCAATCTTGTCGATTTCGTCGAGGAAAACGATACCGTTCTGCTCGACGTTTCTCACCGCTTCGAGCTTGACCTCGTCGTCATTGACCAGTCTTGCCGCTTCCTCGTCGATCAGCAGGCGACGTGCCTCGAAGATCTTGAGCTTGCGCGATTTCTTGCGCCCCCCGCCCATGTTCTGGAACATGCCCTGGATCTGTGCGGTCAGTTCCTCCATCCCCGGCGGCGCGAAGATCTCGGCCTGCACCGACTGCGCGGCGACTTCGACCTCGATCTCCTTGTCGTCGAGTTCGCCCTCGCGAAGCTTTTTGCGGAATTTCTGCCGGGTCGCACTGTCCTCGCTCGACTGCGCGTCGTTGAAGAAATTGCCGCGCGCTGGCGGCAGCAGTGCGTCGAGAATGCGATCTTCGGCCGCGTCGTCGGCGCGCGCGCGCACTTCCTTCATGGCCTGCTCCCGCCCGCTCTTGACGGCGATTTCGACCAGATCGCGAATGATCGTTTCGACGTCCCGGCCGACGTAGCCGACCTCGGTGAACTTGGTCGCCTCGATCTTGATGAAGGGAGCATTGGCCAGACGCGCCAGGCGGCGCGCGATTTCGGTCTTGCCGACCCCGGTGGGGCCAATCATCAGAATGTTCTTCGGCGTGATTTCCTGCCGCAAGGGCTCGGCCACCTGTGCGCGCCGCCAGCGATTGCGCAGCGCAATCGCCACCGCTTTCTTGGCTTTGTCCTGGCCCACGATATGTTTGTCGAGTTCGTGGACGATTTCCTGCGGAGTCATGGAAGACATGGCTATTCCAGCACCTCGATGGTGAAGTTCTGATTGGTGTAAATGCAGAGATCTCCGGCAATCTGCAATGATTTGCGGACCACGTCAGGTGCATCGAGTTCGCTGTTTTCGACCAGAGCGCGCGCCGCCGAGTGGGCGAAAGCGCCACCCGAGCCAATGGCCACGATGCCGTACTCCGGTTCGAGCACATCGCCATTGCCGGTGATGATCAGCGAACTCTCGCGATCAGCGACTGCCAGCATGGCGTCGAGTCGACGCAGGGCGCGGTCGCTGCGCCAGTCCTTGGCGAGTTCGACTGCCGAGCGCAGAAGATTGCCCTGATGCTTGTCGAGCTTCGCTTCGAATCGTTCGAAGAGGGTGAAGGCATCGGCCGTTCCCCCCGCAAATCCGGCAAGGATCCGCCCCTGATGGATCCGTCTGACCTTGCGCGCAGTCGCCTTGATGACGAGGTTGCCCAGCGTCACCTGCCCGTCACCGCCCATGGCAACACGATTGCCTCGGCGAACTGAAAGGATCGTCGTCCCGTGATACTGCTCCATATACAACTCCAGTGGGTGAGCCTAATTCCTGGCGGGAACGATCTCGGCGACGGACTTCAGTCCAACAACCCGGAACAACTCGGCCAGCAGGTAATGCGGATGATAAAAGACGATCTGTCTGCCGGTCCGTTTGACGGTTGTCAGAATGTTGAGCAAGGCGCCGGCACTGAGGAAGTCCATCCGCGTCACCGCCGAGCAGTCGATGAACACCGGATCGGCGGCCGCAGCGTACACCAGCAGGTCGCCGAAACGTGACCCCCTGACGTCGCCCTTGATGACATATCCCTCGCTCGCGAGATTATCGACCGGGGCCAGCACCAGGGGTTGTGCCGCCGCCGCCAAGGTCTTTCTCGCCTCCCATGACGGAGGAGAAATCTCGAAGGTCACGGCATAGCTGATGGCCACTTCCTCGAAAGCCTCCAGCTGTCCGAGCAATTGACAGAATTCGAGCTTCAGCAGCCAGCACGCCCGGTCTTCCGCCCGACCCGGCAGCACCCGATCATCGAGCAGGCGGCTGAGGTAATCGTGGCCGAGCAACTCGATCTCGCGTCCGGATTTTTTCGCCGCCTGGAGCAGCGTCAGCAGGCGTTCGCAGCCGTCGGCGTCAAGCTGGCGCACTTTCGACAGATCGGCGCGAAGCAGCGGGGTGCGGTCGATGGCCTGGCGCAGGGAATCGAAACCGCCATCGTTGTCGCCGGTCAGTTCGCCCTTGAACAGCACCTTTCCCGGCACCGTGGCCGGCGCAGGCCTGGCACCGATGACCTCCGGCCAGCCAGGCGGCGACTTCTCGAACAACCCCGCATATTCGATACCCAGGGCTTCGAAAGCGACTTTCTGACCGGTCAATCGAAAGAGGTCGAAAAGCATCAGCCACAGCCGTTCCCCGGGACCGGAGGGATAGGCACGGGCCGATTTCTCGAGCAGCGAGCGGACCGCGTCGTCCTGTCCATTGGCAAAAAGCATCGCCGCTTCTTCGGCTTCGGCGTCGATCGGATCGACCTCCAGCTCGATCTGAAACTCGGGCGCCGTTTCACTGAACGAGAATTCGCTCAAGTCCAGCGAAGGTGTATCAACCGCAGCGACCGGCTCGGCGAAGGGAAGATCCGCCCGGGTCAGGCCAACCGACGCCCGGTGCTTGTCTTCAGCCGCGCCTTCAGGGCGCGCTCCCCGATCCTCGCCTGGACGCGGCGTGGCGGCAGGGCGAGCGCCCATTTTTTTTTCCGGCTGCTGTTTTTTGAAAAACGAAAAAACCATGGGCAAGAAGAACTGCGGACGATTTCACGATGAGCCTACCTTGTAACACATCGTTTCCTGCACTGCAATTTCAATCCGGGCGGCCGCGGCCAAGGCTTTGGTTTGACCCCACTTGTTGCTAGAATCCGGGATTCCTGTGACACCTGCTGTCAGGCCACGTAGACTGCAAACATGTGCTCCAACTTTCCGAAAACCTTTCCAAAACCCTTGCCGACGCCATTTTCAGCCTTGATCGTCGGCCTGATGGTGTGCTTTCTGAGCAGTGCTTCCTCCCTGGCCATTGCCGGTAACCTCGCCGATGCCGAGCGGCTGATGAAACAGGGGAATCTGTCACAGGCGCTGCAGGTGGTCGACGCCCATATCGCGAACCGACCGAGAGCGCTCCAGGAACGTTTCCTCAAGGGGCTCATCCTGGCCGAAATGGGCCGCCCGACCGAAGCGATCGCCGTCTTCAAGGCCTTGAGCGAAGAATTTCCCGAGTTGCCCGAGCCCTACAACAATCTTGCCGTTCTTTACGCGCAGCAGAAACAGTACGATCAAGCTCTCGCGGTCCTCGAGATGGCCATCAGGACGCATCCCGGTTACGCCATTGCCCGCGAGAATCTCGGTGATCTCCACACCCGGCTCGCCGCCGAGTCCTACGACCAGGCGCTGCAACTCGATCCGTCGAACCGGTCAATGCAGTTGAAACGGACACGGCTTCGCGAGTTCATCAGCGCAACGTCGCCCGGCAGCGCCCAGTAGGGCACGGCCGCCACGGACCTGTCCGAAGCCCGCGGTCCATCCGGCGTCGCCGACCGGCCCTGATGTCAAGCCCTTTTCAATCCTGAGCGCTGCCATGCTGTCGCCCCTGCTCCGCCGTCTCCTTGTTGCGCTGCTGCTGCTGCTGCTGCTTGCCGCCGGTGTCTGGTGGGCGACCCGGCCGGCGCCGGTCGCCGTCGTGTTGAAGACGATCGAACGCGGGCTGGTCGAATCGACGATTTCGAATACCCGTGCGGGAACGATCGAAGCCTGTCAGCGGACCCGACTGTCGACGATTAGCGGTGGTCGCATCGAAGTGCTGGCGGTCAGGGAGGGTGACCGGGTGAGCGCCGGCCAGCTGCTGATGAAACTCTGGAACGACGATCAGCAAGCACAGAATACCCTCGCCCTGGCACAGCTCGCCACCGCTCGCCACCGCGTCGATGAGGCCTGCGCCGTGGCGGCCAACGCCGAACGGGAAGCCGCACGGCAAGCGGCCCTGCAGGCCAGAGGTTTTGTCTCGGGAGCGCGAGAAGAAAGCGCGCGCAGCGAAGCACAGGCCCGGCGCGCCACTTGCGCGGCGGCGACGACCGAGGTCGCTTCGGCCGCAGCGAGAGTTCGCCTGAGCCGCGTCGAGCAGCGGCGGACAGTGCTTCACGCACCCTTTGCCGGGACCATCGCGAAGATCGTCGGCGAGGTCGGCGAGTACTCGACGCCGTCGCCCCCGGGCGTGCCGACGCCGCCGGCGATCGACCTGATCGACGACTCCTGCCTCTACGTCAAGGCGCCGATGGACGAGGTCGATGCGCCCAGGATCAGCGCCGGACAAGCGGTCCGGATCAGTCTCGATGCGCTTCCCCGGCAATCGTTCCCGGGCAGGGTCAAGCGGGTCGCGCCGTACGTCTCGGCGGTCGAAAAACAGGCGCGCACGGTCGACATCGAGGCAAGCTTCACTGATCCGGCAGCGCCGGGCAAGCTGCTGGTCGGCTATAGCGCCGACATCGAAGTGATCCTCGCGGTGCGCGAGAACGTCATCCGCGTGCCCTCGTCGGCGCTGCTCGACGGCGGCCGCGTGCTGGTCGCCGCGGCCAACGGCCGGCTGGCGGAGCGCCAGGTGAAAACCGGTCTTGCCAACTGGGAGTTTACCGAAGTGCTCGAAGGCCTGACAGCCGGCGAGCAGGTCGTCACCTCGCTCGAACGTGCCGGGGTGAGCGCCGGCGCGCACTATTCGGTCGATCACGGGCCGGCGGCCCGCTAGTCGATGAGCATCCCCTTGATCGAACTGGCCGGCATCGCGCGGGTTTTTCGCCTCGGCGACAGCCAGGTGCACGCGCTGCGTGGCCTCGACGTCGCCATCCTGCCCGGCGAGTATGTCGCCGTGATGGGTCCGTCGGGTTCGGGCAAGTCGACCCTGCTCAACCTGCTCGGCCTGCTCGACCGCCCCGATGCCGGCAGCTACCACCTCGAAGGCCGCGACGTCACCACGCTGTCGGCAGCGGAACAGGCGCACGTGCGCAGCGAAAGGATCGGCTTCGTCTTCCAGAGTTTCCATCTCGTGCCACGGCTCACGGCCGCCGAGAATATCGCGCTGCCGATGATCCTCGCCGGCATCCGGCCGGCGCAGCGGGCCGAGCGGGTGGCCCGCGCGCTCAGCGACTATGGTCTGGAAAACCGTTCCGATCATCGCCCCGATCAGCTCTCGGGCGGGCAGCGCCAGCGCGTCGCCATTGCCCGCGCAACGATCATGCAGCCGGCGCTGATCCTCGCCGACGAGCCGACCGGCAACCTCGACCGCGCCACCGGCGAGGAGGTCATGCGTCTGCTCGAAGAACTCAATCAGGGCGGCGTCACCCTGATCGTCGTCACCCACGATGGCAGCCTCGGCGCGCGTGCTCGCCGCCAGCTGCTGATGGAGGACGGCGCGCTGCAGCAGGACCGATGGCGCAGCCCGCCGCCGGCAAACGACGCATGCGTACTCCCGACCTGATCCGCTTTGCCCGTGACGCCGCCGCCGGCAGCCCGCTGCGTACCTTGCTGCTGGTCCTCGCGATGGCCATCGGGGTGGGCGCCGTGGTCGTCCTGACGGCGCTCGGCGATGGCGCGCGGCGCTACGTGCTGAACCAGTTTTCGGCTATCGGCAGCAATCTGGTGATCGTTCTGCCGGGTCGCTCGCAGACCGGTGGCTTCAATCCGGGCAACGCGATCACCAGCACGCCACGCGACCTCACGATCGACGATGCGCAGGCACTGCGGCGCGCCAGCGCCGTACACCGGGTCGCACCGCTCGCGGTCGGCACCTCGGAAATCAGTGTTGGCGGCAAATTGCGCGAAGTCATGGTTGCCGGCACCACCACCGACTTCCTCGAAGTCCGCCGTCTGAAACTCGCGCAGGGGCGTTTTCTGCCGCCCGGCGACTGGCGGCGCGGCGTCTCCGAAGCGGTGATCGGCGCCAGGATACGCGACGAGATGTTCGGTCGACAGGAGGCGCTCGGCCAGCGGGTACGCGTCGGTGACCGCCGTTTCCGTGTCATCGGCGTCCTCGCCTCGACCGGTCAGGGGCTGGGAATGAATACCGACGAACTGGTCATCGTGCCGGTCGCCCTGGCGCAGGCGATGTTCAACAGCAACACGCTGTTCCGCATCCTCGTCGAGGCGACCAGCCGGGACGCCATCGAACCGGCCAAGGCGCAGGTGGCCGAGATCATCCGGCTGCGCCATGAGGGTGAAGAGGACGTGACGATCATCACCCAGGACGCCGTCCTCGCCACCTTCGACCGTCTGCTCGGCACGATGACGCTGGCGGTGGCCGGCATCGCGGCGATCAGCCTGGCGGTCGCCGGGATTCTGGTGATGAACGTGATGCTCGTCTCGGTCACTCAGCGGACAGCTGAGATCGGCCTGCTCAAGGCGCTCGGCGCGACCGGCGCCACCATCCGCAACGCCTTTCTCGTCGAAGCGGCGATGCTGTCGATGGCCGGCGCCGCGCTCGGTTTCGTTCTCGGCCAGGCGGGGGCGGCGCTGATCCGCCAGATCTTCCCCGTTTTCCCGGCCTTTGCGCCAGACTGGGCGGTGCTTGCAGGACTCGGGACGGCGCTCGCCACCGGCATCCTCTTCGGCGTCCTGCCGGCGCGACGGGCGGCCCGGCTCGACCCCGTGCAGTCGCTCGCCAGACGCTGAAAGCGCCACCGGCGTGATCCACCCACGAGATTCGATCCAGCTCGCCTGGCGGGCGATCACTGCGCACCGGCTGCGCAGCTTTCTGACCCTGCTCGGCATCGCCGTCGGTATTGCCGCGGTGATCCTGCTGACCTCGATCGGCGAGGGCATCCACCGCTTCGTTCTCGCCGAGTTCACCCAGTTCGGCACCAACGTGATCAGCGTCGCGCCGGGCAGGACCAGCACCTCGGGCCACTCGCCGACCGGCATTCCAACCTCGGTCCGCCCCTTGACCCTCGAAGACGCCCGCGCACTGGCCCATCTGCCGCATATCACCGGCATGACGGCAACCGTCTGGGGCAACACCGAAGTCAATGCCAATGGACGCCTGCGGCGGACGACGGTCAATGGCGTCAGCGCCGACATGCTCAAGGTGTTCAGCATCCGGGTACGCAGCGGCCAGTTCCTGCCTGCAGATGACGCCGACAGCGCCCGCGCCTTCGTCGTCCTCGGCGCAAAACTCAAGGAAGAACTGTTCGGCGCCGACAATCCGCTGGGGGCGAGGCTGCGCGTCGGCGGTCTGCAATTTCGCGTCATCGGCGTCCTCGAGGCGAAGGGCCAGTTCCTCGGCATCGACCTCGACGACGCCGCCTACATCCCGACCGCCCGCGCGCTCGAACTCTACAACCGCGACGGAGTCATGAAAATCGACCTGTCGTATGAGGAAGGCGTACCAGCCGCCGGCGTCAGCGCGCTGGTCGAGGCAACGCTCAAAGCGCGCCACGGGCGTGAGGATTTCACGATCACGACGCAGGAAGACATGCTGCGCACGCTGTCGAACATTCTCGACGTCCTGACCATGGCGGTGGGTGCCCTCGGCAGCATCTCGCTGCTCGTCGGCGGCGTCGGCATCGTCACCATCATGACCATCGCGGTCAGCGAGCGCACCGGCGAGATCGGTCTGCTGGTCGCCCTCGGCGCCCCCCGGCGGACGATTCTCGGCCTCTTTCTCGGCGAAGCCGTCGCCCTCTCGGCCCTCGGCGGACTGCTCGGCCTGCTGCTCGGCGTCACTCTCGCGCAGCTGATCCATCTCCTGGTCCCGGCGCTGCCGGTGCACACGCCGCTCAGTTTCGTCGTCCTTGCCGAAGGCATCGCGGTCACCATCGGTCTGCTGTCGGGCGTGCTGCCCGCCCGACGCGCCGCAGGGCTGAACGCGGTCGACGCCCTGCGCGCCGAATGAGAGACGACGATGGGGCCAACGCGGGCTTTTCAGAAGGTGTCGAAAAACTTTACACCGGGCCAGCCACGGGTTCCCCGCACGGGATTTATACCAAATAAAATCATCTGATTATTTCTTATGGTGTGCTTTGTGCTTGCAGCCACAGGCCGGAACCCACTTCGACCTTCGCAGATTCGAGGTGCATGGAGGAGCAGGAGGTGAGCCTCCCGCTTGGCAAACTTCGACGACTCATGACCAGAGGAGGGGTTCACCCGATGAAAAACATCCTTGGCGCCCTGGCGCTGTCCGCTACGCTGATGGTGCCGGTTTCGGCCAGCGCCGCCTTGCAGCAGCTCACGGACCTGTTCGTTTTTGGCGATAGCCTGTCGGATGGCGGCAACAGCGGGCTCCTCAGCGCCGCCTATCCGGCGGAAAATCCATCAGGCATCGTCTTCCCGCCGTCGCCGTATTTCAACGGCCAGTACTCGAACGGCCCGGTTGCCGTCGACTACCTGTGGCAGGCTTACAACCCGGGTGATACCCGCTTCAAACCCTCGCTTGCCGGCGGCACCAACTATGCGCTCGGTGGCTCGACGAGCGGGCGGGAAAATTTCAATTCCATCTCGTCTTCGGTTCCCGCCTCGCTGCAACCCGCGTTTGCCCAGAAGAGCAACGCCTGGCAGGTGCAAAGCTTCCTCTCGTCGACACCGGTCTTCGACCCGACGACCTCGCTCTTCGTTGTCTGGCTGTTCCCGAACGACGTCTTCAACTGGCTGCAGACAGGGCAGACCCCCGGTACCGTGGCGGGCGGTCCGCCGGTCGCCGCCGACCCCGCGGCCCTGATCGCCAACGGCCTGACGAACGTGGCCAGCACGGTTGCGGCGCTGGCGGGCCAGGGCGCACAACGCTTCCTGATCCCCAACCTGCCGGACCTGGGGTCGATTCCCGGTGCCGGTCCCCTGGGAAATCCGGCACTGACCACCCTCAGCACGGCTTACAACACGGAACTCGCACTGCTGCTGGCGGCGCTCGACAACCTGCTGCCGGCGACCGAAATCATCGGCTACGACACCTTCGGGCTCCTCAACCGCATCCGCAATGACCCCACCGCTTATGGCTTCGAAGTGGCCGATCGGTCCTGCGTCGCCAACCTGGCAAGCGGCGTGTGCAACCCGGGCAACTGGGACAAGTGGTTGTTCTGGGATGACGTGCACCCGACGACGGCGGCTCACCGGCTCCTGGGCGAACAATTCGCTGCCACCGTCCCCGAGCCTGCGACCCTGATGCTGCTTGCCGTCGCGCTTTTCGGTGCGGCCCTCTCGGGCAAGCGTAAGTCACGGGAATAACTGCAGTTCACCGTCACCTGCGCTGACTGAGGAAAGCGGATGAACGACACGCCGATCCGCATCTACCACAATGCGCGCTGCTCGAAGAGCCGCGCCGCCTGCCAGTTGATCGCCGCAGAGGGCGTCGCAGTCGAGATCGTCGACTATCTGGCGACCCCGCCGGACCGCGACGAACTGCGCGACCTGCTGCGCAAACTCGGCATGCCACCTGCGGACCTCGTGCGCCGCGGTGAAAGTGTTTTCCGGGAAAACTACGCCGGGCGCTCGCTGAGCGACGAGGAGTGGCTGGACGCCCTGCTCGCGCACCCGATCCTGATCGAGCGCCCGATCGTTGTGCGTGGCGACCGCGCCGTGCTCGGACGGCCGCCCGAGAAGGTGCTCGAGTTGCTGTAGTGGCGGGCGGTATCCGGGGCACGGCCAGAGGTCGAATCCGGCTCGCCAGCAGCCACCGGCAGAAGGATCAGACGGCCACGCTGCGTCTCACCGGTGCTGACCGGATCGGGTCGACCAGGAGTCCCGGAGCGTCACGGTCCGGTTGAACACCGGCGCGCCTTCCTTCGAATCGACCCTGTCGGCAACAAAATAACCATGGCGTTCGAACTGGAAACGCTCTTCCGCGCGCGCATTCTTGAGCGCTGGCTCCAGCCAGGCCTCGATGACGCGGATGCTGTCCGGGTTGAGGTCGTCGCGAAAGTCGCGCTCGGCGCCCTCGGGGTCGCTGTCGCGTCTGGCGCCGGGCGAGGGAACCGCGAACAGTCGATCGTAGAGGCGCACCTCGGCGAGGCAGGCGTCGGCCACCGCCACCCAGTGCAGATTGCCCTTGACCTTGTAGGCATCGGCGCCGGGCGTGCCGCTCTTCGAATCCGGCAGGTACTCGCAGTGCACGACGCTGACCGCCCCGCTCGCGTCGTGCTCGCAGCCGGTACAGCGGACAACATAGCCATAGCGCAGGCGCGCCGTATTGCCGGGGTAGAGCCGGTGATAGCCCTTGCTCGGCTGCTCCATGAAGTCTTCGCGCTCGATCCACAACTCCCGGTCGAAGGGCATCGCGCGCTTGCCGGCTTCGGGCTTGAGCGGATGATTGGGAGCCAGACACTCCTCGCGCTGACCTTCCGGGTAGTTGTCGATGACCAGCCGCAGCGGGTCGAGAACGGCGACCCGGCGCTCGGCCGATGCGTTGAGCACCTCGCGCATGGTGTCTTCGAGTTGCGCGTACTCGATCAGCGAATCGGACTTCGAAGCGCCGATGCGCTCGGCGAAGAGGCGGAATCCCTCGGCCGGGTAGCCGCGCCGGCGGGCCCCGACGAGGGTCGGCAAACGCGGGTCATCCCAGCCGGTCACGTGCTTCTCGTCGACCAGCTGGATCAACTTGCGCTTGCTGAGCACGATGTAGGAGAGGTTGAGGCGCGAGAACTCGATCTGCTGCGGTAGCGGGCGCTGCAAGCACCCGCCCTCGGCCAGGCGCTCGAGCAGCCAGTCGTAGAACGGTCGCTGGTCGGCGAATTCGAGCGTGCAGATCGAATGGGTGATGTTCTCGAGCGCGTCTTCGATCGGATGGGCGTAGGTGTACATCGGATAGACGCACCAGCGGTCACCGGTGTTGTGGTGGCTGGCATGGCGGATGCGGTAGATCGCCGGATCGCGCAGGTTGATGTTCGCCGAAGACATGTCGATCTTTGCCCGCAGGATGTGCGCCCCGTCGGGAAACTCGCCCTGCTGCATGCGCCGGAAGAGATCCATGTTCTCGTCGACGCTGCGCTCGCGAAAGGGTGAATCGGTGCCCATTTCGGTGAGCGTGCCGCGCGTGCCGCGCATCGCTTCGGCGCTCTGGCTGTCGACGTAGGCATGGCCACTGGCGATCAGATACTCGGCAAATTCGACCATCCAGGCGAAATAGTCGGAGGCAAAGTAGAGGTTGCATTCACTCTCCGAACCCCCTTCGCCGGCGCCGTCCTGCCATGAAAAGCCGAGCCAGCGGACCGAATCGACGATCGAATCGACGTACTCCTGTTCTTCCTTTTCCGGATTGGTGTCATCGAAACGCAGGTGGCAGCGCCCACCGTAGTCCTTCGCCAGCCCGAAGTTGAGACAGATCGACTTGGCATGGCCAAAGTGCAGGTAGCCGTTCGGTTCGGGCGGAAAACGCGTGCGGATGCGGGCCGGGTCGAGCGGTCCGGCGAGCTGCTGCGCCGCTGGTCCGGGGCGACCGGACCAGCGGCGCAGCGCGTGCTTTTCGGCGGCGAGGTCGGCTTCGATGAGGTTGCGGATGAAGTTGGTGCTGGCGAGTGCGGATGAACTCGCGGCGTTGCTGCTGGGCTCCTGGCTCACGGGACAGTCCTTGTTTCGAGAAGCCTCGCATTCTAACCGGCGACGGTCGCGAAACTGCGGGAATTGATTCCGCGCCCGGCACAGCCAACGGCCGCCCAGTGCACCCGGAGCCCTGCCCGGTCAGTTTCGCCGCTACGACTGCGGGCGAATCCGGCTGTCGACCTCAGGACCAGCGGGCGGCAGCGCCGGCAGTCGGAGGCCGCCGCTCGCGTCGCCCTTCGCCGCCAGCGCATGGGCCCGCGCCTCGAAAGCGCTGACCATGGTGCTCGCCATCGGCAGAATCAGCATGTCGATCACCGGCCGCAGAAGCAGCGAACGTGCCACGCAATCGAGGGTGAAATCGACGTGGCAGTGATCGTCGCCACGCAATGAAAAGACCCAGCGAATGGCGAAGCGGCCGAAGGCTCGATCATCGGAAACGACACTGATCGCGTGCGGACGATCGAGTTCGGTGCAGGTCCGGAAACCATGTGTCAGCACCCCGAGGGCCAGGCGCTGCTCGGTCTCGTAGGCGTCCTGACGACGGCTGATCACCCTCGCCTCGCGCATCAGCGGCAGGAACTCCGGATAACGCTCGACATCGGCGACGATATCGAACAGCCAGTCCCTGGGCAGTGCGATGCTGCGGCTCTCACGATGACTGGCCATCGGTTTCCTTCCTCTCCGCAGGCGCCGGCTGCTGTGCTAGCCTCGCGGCCGACTGAAGCGGGTCAGGTTGTTCATGATCTCGACCATCTCGGGCCGGATCTCCCGCTTTACCCGCTCGCGATCGGCGACCGGGCGATCGTCGTCATCGAGCACTTCGGTGCGCACGACACCGGTCGCATTGACCGGGAAAGCCACCCGGTACTTCTCACCGAGATAGGCCACCCGGTGCCAGTCGGCGGCGACGGCGTAAGTGCGGTGGAAATCGGCCGCCAGCAAGTCCTGACCCTGCGAGTAATCGCTGCCGGGATTGCGTACCCCCAGCCGGGACATCAGGGTCGGCGCAATGTCGAGATGGCTGGTGATGCCGCGCACGACGCGGGGCGCTTCGCCGGGCACCCAGAGCACCGCAGGCGTGCCGGTCTGCAGGCGATTGAACTCGGCGGCATGTCCCCAGCGGCTGCTGCGCTCCATGAATTCCTCGCCGTGGTCGCCGAGGACGATGACGATCGTGTCGTCGAGCAGGCCGCGCTGGCGCAGATGAGCGATGACGCGGCCGATCTGGCGGTCGACCTGATGCGCCGCGTTGAGGTAGCGATTCTTGATCTCGACCATCTGCTGCGCAAAGTCGGCCGACAGATAGTTGAAGTCTTCGAGATACGGCGTCGCGATGACGCTGTCGGCCGGGAAGGTGTAGTTGGCATGGGTGCCCTCGAAGAACATGTACGCCATGAACGGCCGCGACGGGTCACGACGGTCAACGAACGCCAGGAGGTTGTCGATGTTCTGCCGGTCGCGCTCCCAGGAAGGCGCACCGTCGCCCAGCACATGCATGTCGGCCGGATCGATTTTCGAAAACACCGTCTTGTCGAACGCCGGATAGGAAAAACTCTGGCTGGTATGCAGACTGAACTGGTAGTTCTGCTGCTGCAGGACATCCATCAGGAGCGGCGACCGACGAGCCTTGATCATCGGAAACCAGTAGTTGCCGTAGAGCCCGTAGAACATCGAAAAGATGCCCATCTGGGTGACATTGCCGCCGCTGTAGTGCTGCTCGAGGCGCAATGCCTGTTCGGAGAAGCGCCACAGCTGCGGCATGACCGAAGGATCGAGAAGATCGTAACGCAACGATTCGGCGACCAGCCAGACGATGTTCGGCGAGCGCGCCGGGGCTTCGACGCGCAGCGGGACAAGCGGGTAGCTCAATGTGCTGTGCCTGATATTGACGCCTTCGGCGTCCCCCGTACCACTGGCGATGCCCAGACGCGATGCGAACTTGCGGAAGGTGGTCGGCAGATAGAACGGGTAGTGTTCGCTGGCAAACAAAATCGGCTGGTAGTTGGTGGCGGCGCTGAAGCCATAGGCGACGCGCTCGCCGATGGTCAGGCCAAGCAGGACAAGCAGCAGCCAGCGCGCCCGCGGCAGGCGGCGCGCGCACTCCTCACCGGCAGCGCGACGGATCACCCAGAAGTAGCTGGCTGCCTGCACGGCGAGCAGCGCGACCGCCACCAGCGCCGCGGTTATTTCAGTGCTGCGGCTGGCGCCGAGGGAGGCGATCCCGCCGGGCGAAAAAACCAGGTCGACCACGAAGCCATTGATGTGAAAACCGTACATGCCATAGATCACGCGGTCGGCGAAGAGGAGGATCTGGATCACCCCGGTGAGGCCGATGAGAACGCCGGCCAGCGTCACCATCGCGGCGCGCGTCGGCGGCCGCCGCTTCAGCCAGCGATGCAGCAGATAACCGGGGATCACTGCCGGCAGCAGGTAGAGGAAGGTGTAGCTGATGGTCGTCGCCAGCGTCCACAGTGACACGGCAAGCGTGCTGTAGGCCTTGGCGGTGGTGAACGCGCTGACCTGCAGAGCCACCCACAACCCGGACAGCAGGAAGAAACGATCGATCTTGTCGCGCGAGGGAAGTTCGGTCATGGCCAGCGCCCGGAAACGAGAAACGACATATTATCGGAGAAAGATGAGCCTCTCCTTAAAACCGGCTTTTCCTCGCGCGGGGGCGGCCATCCTGGAGGATAATCAGTATTTGCGGATAACTTTTCGATTGCCATGCGGGTCATCGCGACGCAGTTCATCACCTGCGGGGGACAGTACAGCCTCGCCCTGTGGTTCTGGTGGCCAGATGCGGTGCTGATCTTCATTCTCGGCTTTGCCGTGCTGCTGATCCTCTGGCGGTTGACACTGGCCGGAACGCGGCGCGGCGTGTTGAGCGGCGCCGTCTTCCGTCCGCATCCTGAACCCCTGCCGCCGGCGCTGTCGGCGACCCTGCGCTGACCATGAGCGAACCGCACGATCATGGCCACGGCCACCCGGAGCACGGCCCGCATGTCCATCATCACCCAGCAGATGCCGGTGCGCGCCTGGTCTGGGCGTTGCTGCTGACGCTCGCTTTTGCCGCCGTAGAGGCGGTGACCGGTTTCTGGGCAGGGTCGCTGGCCCTCCTCGGTGACGCCGGGCACATGGTCACCGACAGCGCTTCGCTCGGGCTCGCGGCGTTCGCCGCCTGGCTCTCGCGCCGCCCGCCGACGCAGCGCCACACCTATGGCTATGGCCGGGTCGAAACGCTGGCAGCGCTGCTGAACGTCCTTTTCATGGTGCTGGTGGTGGTCGGCATCGCGGTCGCCGCAGTCGATCGCATTCTCGATCCGGCAGTGGTCAAAGGCGGCGCTGTGACCGTCGTCGCCGCGCTCGGCCTGCTCCTCAACATTGCGGTTGCGTGGCTGCTGATGCATGGCGAGCAGACGATGAACACACGCGGCGCGCTGCTGCACGTCCTCGGCGACCTGCTCGGCTCGGTCGCGGCGCTGGTCGCCGGCGCGATCGTCATGGCGACCGGCTGGATGACCGCCGACCCGCTGCTCTCGCTGCTGATCTGTGCCCTGATGCTCGCTTCCAGCCTGCGCCTGCTGCGCGAGGTCCTGCAGGCATTGATGGAAGGTGTGCCACCCAGCCTGTCGACGCAGGAGGTCGGGCGCGTGCTCGCCTGCCTGCCGGGGGTGGCCTCGGTGCACGACCTGCACATCTGGACCCTGTCCTCGCGGCGTATCGCGCTGTCGGCGCATCTCATCGTCGAATCGCTCGAGCAATGGCCAGCGGTCCTCGCCGCCAGTCGCCACGCCCTCGCCGAGCAGGGCATCACGCACGTGACGCTGCAGCCCGAACCGCTGAGCAATCGGGTAGAGTGGCTGCCGCGCACCGGCAAAAACCGTCTGCCGGGCGTCTGAGCAGGCCATGCGGGTCATCCTGCAGCGCGTCGCGTCGGCACGGGTCGAAGTCGCTGGCGAGGTGATGGGAGAGATCGGCCCGGGGCTTCTGGTTCTCGCCGGTTTCGAGGCGAGCGACGCCGACTCCGATCTTGCCTGGATGGCCGCCAAGCTCGTCCGGCTGCGCATCTTCGCCGACGCGAATGGCGTCATGAACCGCAGCGTCGGCGAGGTCGACGGCGAGATCCTGGCGGTCAGCCAGTTCACGCTCTTCGCTTCGACGAGGAAAGGCAACCGTCCCTCCTGGAATCGCGCCGCACCGCCCCACATCGCGGGGCCGCTGTTCGACCGCTTCGTGGGGCAACTCGAAAGCGTTCTCGGGCGCCGCGTGCCGACCGGCGTCTTCGCGGCCGACATGCGGGTCCACCTGGTGAATGACGGGCCGGTGACGATCAGCCTCGATTCGCGCCAACCGGCGTAGGCTGCCTGCGGCTGGCGCGCCCATTGCAGCGGCCGGTGCGGCGCAAAGCGGCACCCGAAACCCCCGCTTCCACTAGAATGACCACTTTGCCCGACTGTGACCCGCTCATGATCCGCACCCGCTTTGCCCCTTCCCCGACCGGTTTCCTGCACGTCGGCGGTGCCCGCACCGCCCTTTTTTCCTGGGCCTATGCCCGCCGCCACGGCGGCCGCTTCGTCCTGCGCATCGAGGACACCGACCTGGCCCGGTCGACCCCGGAAGCCGTGCAGGCGATTCTCGACGGCATGGACTGGCTGGGTCTCGACCACGACGAAGGGCCTTTCTACCAGACGCAGCGGATGCCTCGTTACCGCGCCGTGATCGACGACATGCTTGCTGCCGGCAGCGCCTACCACTGCTACATGGCAGCGGACGAGCTCGAGCGCCGCCGCGAGCAGCAGCGGGCCGAGGGCCGCAAGCCCCGTTACGACGGTTACTGGCGGCCGGCAGCGGGCAAGACGCTGCCCAGCCCACCGGCGGGCGTGCAGCCGGTGGTCCGCTTCCGGAATCCGGACACCGGGGTCGTCGCCTGGGATGACCTCGTCAAGGGGCGGATCGAAATCGCCAACAGCGAGCTCGACGACCTCGTCATTGCGCGCGCCGACGGCACGCCGACCTACAATTTCTGCGTCGTCGTCGACGACTGGGAAATGGCAATCACGCACGTCATCCGCGGCGACGACCACGTGAACAACACCCCGCGCCAGATCAACATCCTCCAGGCGCTCGGTGCGCAGGTGCCGCTCTACGCCCACCTGTCGATGATCCTCGGCGACGACGGGCAGAAACTGTCGAAACGCCACGGCGCGGTCAGCGTCATGCAGTACGACGACGACGGTTATCTGCCGGAAGCCTTGCTCAACTACCTTGGTCGCCTGGGCTGGTCGCATGGCGACGACGAGATCTTCTCGCTGCAGCAATTCTGCGCCTGGTTCGACCTCGACCACATCACCCCGTCGGCAGCCCAGTTCAACAGCGAGAAGCTGAACTGGCTCAATGCGCATTACCTGAAGCGCGCCGAAACGCCACGCCTGGAGGCGCTGGTCCGACGACGCCTCGAGGCACGCGGCGTGACGCCGACCGCGACACCATCGCTGGCGGCGATCATCGAATTGCACCAGGCGCGGGTGACGACGCTCAACGAGCTTGCCGACCTCGCACAGGTGTTCTACGTCGACCCGCAGCCGAAGGCTGAACTCCTGGCCAAGCATCTGACCCCGGAGACCCTCGCGCTGCTCGGGGATTTCGTCGACCGCCTGCCGGACATCCCCTGGGAAGCGGCCGCGATCGGCGCCCTGATCAAGGAGAGCGTCGCCCGGCACGGCCTCAGGATGCCCCGCCTCGCAATGCCGATCCGCGTGCTGCTGACCGGTCAGGAGCAGACGCCGTCGGTCGACGCACTGATGGCGCTCTTTCCGCGCGAAACGGTGCTCAGGCGACTCGCCGTTGCCGCTTAGGCACTCGTCTCCCGGGTCCGGCGTCCGACGCACGACACCCTGCACGGTCGGCCGCCGCCCCGTGCCAGGCTCTTCGCCGCAAATGATCGTTCGCAGCGCATAGCGCTTTACAGCGGCGAGCGCACTGCCTATAATCGCTGCTTCTTTCGAGCGGGGGTATAGCTCAGCTGGGAGAGCGCTTGCATGGCATGCAAGAGGTCCGCGGTTCGATCCCGCGTACCTCCACCACAAGCCGAAAGAAAAAGTTCAGGGTCCCCATCGTCTAGAGGCCCAGGACACTACCCTTTCACGGTAGGTACCGGGGTTCGAATCCCCGTGGGGACGCCAGCACTTTCTCGCCGCGCGCAAGCGGCCGATACGGCAGCACATCAACGCCTCGCCAGTGACTGGCAGGCAATCCAGAACGGAACAAATGACCATTCGTGGCGTGATCGCGGCGTCGGAACCGCATACGGCGGCGGCCGGTGCCAGCCTGCTGCGCAACGGTGGCAACGCGGTCGACGCGATCGTCGCCGCCAAGTTTGCCGCGACCGTCACCGAGTTGCCGCTGACCTCGCTCGGCGGCGGCGGCGCCTGCGTCTGGGGAAGCGCTGACCAGGGCTACGAGGTGCTCGATTTCTTCGGCGCGGCACCGGGCCAGGGCCTCGGCGCGCAGCCGCTGCTCGATTTCTCGCCGATCACGATCGATTTCGGGCAGACCTGCCAGATCTTTCACATCGGCAAGGCGGCCGCCGCGGTGCCCGGCGAACTCGTCGGTCTGCTCGCCCTGCATCGTCGGGCCGGCCGCCTGCCCTTGCGTGACGTCGTCGCGCCGGCCGCCGGCTGGGCGCGCGACGGTTTCAATCTCAGTCCGCAGATCGCCATGATGGCCGGCCTGATCGCGCCGATCGCCAACCGCTCGCCGTCGGTGGCGCGCCTGTTCCTGCCCGGTGGAGGTCGCCCAGAAGCCGGCGATCGTCTGGCCAATCCGGAACTCGGTGACTTCCTGCACGCCCTGGGCGAAGGAAATCCGGAGCTTCAGGTCGCGCAATACCGGGCAGCGCTGGTCGAACACTTCGGCCCTTGCCAGGGCGGCCTGATCACCGCTCGCGATGTCGCGGCCTACACTCCCGTCGTGCGCCAACCGCTGCAGGTTCCTTTCGCCGCCTACACCGTGCTCACCAACCCGCCACCGGCAGCCGGCGGCGGCCTGATCGGTGCCGGCTTGCGCATCGCCGAGGGCTTCGCGCTCGGCGGGGAGGCGTTTCTCTCGGGCGAACATCAGCTCGCGCTGGCGGCGGTTCTGGCGGCGGTCTCGGATTTTCGTCAGGCCGGTTACGATGCACGCCTGCAGAGCGACCCGGAGGCGATCCGCGCGCTGCTGGCCGGGGAAGCGCTGCCCGGATGGGTGGGCCTCGCGCGCGCGCTGCGCCGCGAAAATCCCCTCGGGGCGACGACGCACATCTCGGTGATCGACGCCGAAGGCATGGCAGCAGCGATGACGACCAGCAACGGCGAGGGCTGCGGCCATGCCCTGCCGGGACTCGGGATCCATGTGAACAACTTTCTCGGCGAGGACGACATCAACCCCGCCGGTTTCCATCGCCTGGCGGCCGGAAGCCGGATGAGCACAATGATGTCGCCAACCATCGTTCTTGCTGGCGACCGGCCGCGCTTCGCGCTGGGCAGCGGCGGATCGAACCGCATCCGCAGTGCAATCCTGCAGGTACTGCTCAACCTGCTGGTGTACCGGCGGCCGCTCGAAGAAGCGGTCAACGCGGCGCGCCTGCATGTCGAAGGCCGGCATTTGTGGTTCGAGAGCGGCGGCCTCGTCGCCAGCGCCGCCGACGCCCTGCAGGCCGCCTGGCCCGGAGCGACGCGCTTCGACTCGACGAGCCTGTTCTTTGGCGGGGTCAACTGCGTCGCCGATTGCGACGGCCAGCTGGCGGGCGCAGGTGATCACCGGCGTGGCGGCGTCGTCATCGTTGCCGAGTCGTAACCCCTCGTAACCCCGGCAGGCCGTTTCCTGCCGCTCGACCGCCAGCAGTCGCTCATTGCCAGCCGCGCATCAAGGCGATGCCGTGCGCACCGCTGCGGCGTGCGGTTTCGAGCAATGGCGGCTGCATGCCGCCGAGCGCATAGACCGGCAACGGCGAGCGTTCGCTCAGACGCGAAAACCCGGTCCAGCCGAGAGTCGCCGCTGCCGGATGCGTGGCGGTGGGCAGCACCGGGCCGAGGACGACAAAATCGAGTCCCAGTTCGGCTGCCCGCGCGAGATCGGCAGCCCCATGGCAGGAGGCGGCGACGCAGGCGAAATCCGGGCGTCGGCCGATCTGCCCGAGTCGTCGCGACGAGAGATGGAGCCCGTCGGCGCCGACCGCCTGCGCCAGTTCGGGATCGTCGTTGATCAGGACCCTCGCCGGCGGGTGTTTGCGGGCGAGCGCCACGACCGCCTGCGCGAAGGCGTGACGCTCTGCCAACGGCAGCGTCTTGTCGCGGACCTGAAACAGGCGCAGGCCGCGCGCGAGTGCCTGTGCGCAGCGCGCCAGTTCGGCGGTGACGCCATTCTCCTCGGCATTGCTCAGCGCGTACTCGGGGGGCAGCGCGAGCGCGCGCAGGATCGGCGCGTTGGCGGGCAGGATCGGCGCGACGGTCGCCACCGCACCAGCCGACAACCAGCACAGCGCGCTGTGTTCGATGGCGCTGATTTCGCCGTGCCACGCATTGACGCGGAAGAAGCGCAGGCGCACCGTCGCGTGCGGATAACTGAACTCGCAGCAGACCCACGGCCAGGCATGCTCGACCGTCACGCCAAGCTCTTCCTGCAGTTCGCGGACCAGCGCCTGGCGCGCGTCCTCGCCGGGCTCGACCTTGCCGCCGGGAAACTCCCAGTAACCGGCGTAGACCTTCCCCGGCGGGCGTTGCGCGAGCAGGAACTGCGGCCGTGCCGGGTCGCCGCGCAGCATCACCGCCGCCGCCACTTCGGTCAAGCGCGTCATTCGGCGCCTGTCGAGCGCTGACGCGAATTCGCCGGAACGGTCGGACGCACCGCCCTGGTGCGCTTGCGCCGCGCAGGCGCCGGCGAAGCCTGACCGCGACCTGCCCAATCCCGCGCGAACTGCCAGGCGACGCGACCGCTGCGCGAACCGCGCTCGAGCGCCCAGTTGAGCGCCTCACGTTCGGCGCGAACGATCTCGTCGCTGGCGCAACCGAAGGACTGCAGCCAGTGCGCGACGATGTCGAGGTAGGCGTCCTGGTCGAAAGGGTAGAACGAAATCCAGAGGCCGAAACGCTCGGAGAGCGAAATCTTCTCCTCGATCGCTTCGCCTGGATGAATCTCCTCGCCCAGCCGCTGGCCTTCGAGGTTCTCGGCAAAATACTCGGGCATCAGGTGGCGCCGGTTCGACGTCGCGTAGATCAGGACATTGTCGGGCGGCGCCGCGATCGACCCGTCGAGAACGACCTTCAGCGCCTTGTAACGCGCGTCCCCCGAGTCGAACGAGAGATCGTCGCAGAAAACGATGAAACGCTCGACTCGTCCGTCGATCAGTTCGACGATATCCGGCAGGTCGGTCAGGTCGCCCTTCTCGACTTCGATCACGCGCAACCCCTGCGGCGCGTATTCGTTGAGCAGCGCCCTGATCAGCGACGACTTGCCACAGCCGCGGGCGCCGGTAAGGAGGACGTTGTTGGCGGGCTGGCCAGCGACAAACTGGCGCGTGTTGGCATCGATGCGCGCTTTCTGCGGGTCGATGTTACACAGATCGCCGAGCCGGATGATCGGCAAACGAGTGATGGGCTGCAGATAACCCGGGCCACGCCCGGTTCGCCAGCGGAAAGCGCTGGCCGCCGTCCAGTCGGGAACGGACGACGTGGGGGGCAGCAGAGGCTCGAGACGATCGAGGAAGCGCTCGGCGCGGACGAGAAAGCTCGCAAGTTGGCGGAAAGGATCGATCATCGGACAGTATACTTCGCCGGGTGAAAAACCCGACACTCTAGCCAAACCATGCTCAAAAGCCAATCCCGGTCACTTCTCGCGCTGACCATCCCGCTCTTCGCCCTGCTCGTCGCCGCCTGCGGCAGTACCGGCAAGGATTCGATCAGCGTCCCGTCAGGCTGCCCGGCTTGCGCCGCCTGCCCCGCCTGTCCAGCCACCGGTCGGGCAACGCCGCCGACCGCCCGGCCGTTACAGGTGGCGCGCTGGAGCGACCTGCCGGACTGGCAGGACGACGATCTCGTGGCCGCCTGGCCGGCTTTCCTGCAATCCTGCCGTGCCCTCGCCAAACGCCCGCAGTGGCCACAATGGCAAGCGGTCTGTGACGAGGCGAGGAACTTCCCCGCGGCGACCACCAGAGAACTGCGCCGTTTCTTCGAGTCGCGCTTCCAGCCCTGGCTACTGAGCAATGACGACGGCACCACCCGGGGCCTGGTGACCGGTTATTACGAACCGCTGCTGCGCGGCTCGCGGACGCGCAACAAGCCGTATCTGCAGCCGGTCCTCGGCGTGCCGCCCGACCTCCTGACCATCGAGCTCGGGGCAGTCCTGCCTGATCTGAAGAACATGCGCCTGCGCGGTCGCCTGCAGGGCAACAAGATCGTACCGTATTTCTCGCGCGCCGAAATCACCGCCCGGGAAAAGGCGCATCCCGAGCGTGCCCTGCTCTACGTCGACGACGCCGTCGAACTCTTCTTTCTCCAGGTCCAGGGCTCCGGTCGCGTGCGGCTGCCCGACGGCAGCACGGTGCGCCTGGCCTACGCCAACCAGAACGGTCATCCCTATCAGTCGATCGGCCGCGTGCTGGTAGACCGCGGCGAAATGACCCTCGACCAGGCATCGATGGCCTCGATCAAGGAGTGGGCGCGAGCCCATCCGGAGCGCCTCGACGAGTTGCTGAACGCCAACCCGAGTTACGTCTTCTTTCGCGAGGAAGCCGCCCGGGCCAACGCCGACGAAGGCCCGAACGGAGCCCTTGGCGTCCCCCTGAGCGCCGGCCGCAGCATCGCCGTCGACCCTCGCCACGTGCCCCTCGGGGCGCCGGTCTTCCTCGCGACCAGTCAGCCTGACTCGACCGTTCCGCTGCGCCGCCTGGTGCTCGCGCAGGATACGGGCGGTGCGATTCACGGCGGCGTGCGCGCCGATTTGTTCTGGGGTTTCGGCAGCGCGGCCGGAAGCCAGGCCGGACGGATGAAGCAGCAGGGACAGATGTGGGTGCTTCTGCCGCCGTCGGCTGCACCAAAATAAGCCGCACAGGGCACAGACTGGTGCGCACCGCCCCGAACTGGTGCCATTTTCGGCCAGAAAGCACTATTTCGGTGCGCTAGAGCGGCCCACAGCACCTGATTATCGCGGATTGCCGGCGAATATGACTGGCGCAGAAATTGCTTGATGGCTTCGACCCGAATTTCAGGAGGAGTCATGGAAGCACTCAAGTCTGGTAGCGACGTTCTCTTCATTTTGCTCGGCGGCATCATGGTCCTCGCGATGCATTCCGGCTTTGCCTTTCTCGAACTCGGAACGGTGCGCAAGAAAAGCCAGGTCAATGCGCTGGTCAAGATCCTGACCGATTTCTCGGTGTCGACCCTCGCCTATTTCTTCGTCGGCTACAGCCTCGCCTACGGGGTGAATTTCTTCTCCGGCGCCGAAACCCTGCTCGCACGCAATGGCTTCGAGCTGACGAAATTCTTCTTTCTCCTGACCTTCGCGGCGGCGATCCCGGCCATCGTTTCCGGCGGCATCGCCGAGCGAGCGAGGTTCTATCCGCAACTCGCGGCGACCTTCCTGATCGTTGCCTTCATCTATCCGTTCTTTGAGGGCATCGCCTGGAATCAGGCCTTCGGCATTCAGGCCTGGCTCAAGGCGACCTATGGCGAGGAGTTCCACGACTTTGCCGGATCGGTGGTGGTGCATGCCATGGGCGGCTGGATCGCACTTCCCGCCGTCCTCCTGCTCGGCGCGCGCTACGGGCGCTACACCAAGGAAGGACGGGTGTCGGCACACCCCCCGTCATCGATCCCCTTCCTCGCGCTCGGCGCCTGGATTCTGACCGTCGGCTGGTTTGGCTTCAACGTCATGAGCGCCCAGACGATCGACAAGATCTCCGGCCTGGTGGCGATCAACTCGCTGATGGCGATGGTCGGCGGCACGCTGGTGGCGCTTATCGCCGGCCGCAACGACCCCGGCTTCGTGCACAACGGCCCGCTGGCTGGCCTGGTCGCCGTCTGTGCCGGTTCCGACCTGATGCACCCGATGGGAGCGCTGATTGTCGGCGGCGTCGCCGGTGGACTGTTCGTGGTCATGTTTACGTTCACCCAGAATCGCTGGAAGATCGATGACGTCCTCGGCGTCTGGCCGCTGCACGGCCTTTGCGGTGCCTGGGGCGGCATCGCCGCCGGCATCTTCGGCCGCCAGGCGCTGGGCGGCGTCGGCGGCGTCGCCCTGATGCCGCAGCTGTTGATGACCGGGCTCGCCATCGCCATCGCGCTGATCGGCAGCAGCCTGGTGTATGGCCTCCTGAAAGCGGTCGTCGGCCTGCGCCTCGACCAGGAGCAGGAATACAACGGAGCCGACCTCTCGATCCACAAGATCAGCGCGACCCCCGAAAACGAGAGCAACTGGTAGGACCCCGCCCTGATCGTCGACGCCAGGTCGCCTTGCCGGACGGGCGGGCGACCCGCGTGACGACGGTCGTCGTGCCGTCCCGACGACCACCACTTGGCTGCAGCATCGCCGGCGTCTGTACGCCAGCGCACAGACTCGCCCTGACCGCGTAAATATTCTCGGCCGGGAAAGGATGCGCCCGACGTGACCTCCAGCGCCAAACTCATCGGCTATCTGCTCCAGAAGCGGTCGCAGCTTCCGGGAAGCGACTGGTCGCGGGTTTCCGGCGAGGAAGAAGCACCGCTACGATCGGAGCTCTTCAGCGCCGAGCAGATGGCGCAGCATGCAAAAGCACTCGCAGGCGCGCACCAGCTGGCGGCGGGACGTGCGCCCGACCAGCTTCTGGGTCGCCTGGCAGCCAACCAAAGCGCCCTGGTCGGCGCCTGCAGCGCCTTGTCTTTGCTGGACAAGGAGAAGCGCCGGATCACGCCGGCGGCCGAATGGCTGCTCGACAACTTCTATCTGATCGAGGAGCAGATTTCCACCGCCCGCAGGCATCTGCCGAAAGGCTACAGCCGGGAACTCCCCCGGCTGGCGAACGGGCCATCGGCCGGACGTCCGCGGGTGTACGACATCGCGCTCGAAATCATCTCGCATGGCGACGGCCGGGTCGATGGCGAAGGCCTTCGCCACTTCATCGCCGCTTATCAGTCCGTCACCCCGCTCAGGCTGGGCGAGTTGTGGGCAACCCCGATCATGCTGCGCCTGGCGGTGATCGAGAATCTGCGGCGAGTCGCGACGCGGGTCGCCGGCGGGTGGGCCGATCGAAGCCTGGCGGACACCTGGGCTGACCAGATGACGCAGACCGCAGAAAAGGATCCGAAGAGCCTGATTCTGGTCATCGCCGACATGGCACGATCGAACCCGCCGATGGCCAGCGCCTTCGTCGCTGAACTCGCGCGCCGCCTGCAGGGTCGCGGCCCGGCGCTGTCCCTGCCGCTGACCTGGATCGAACAACGGCTGTCGGAATCAGGGCTGACCATCGAGCAACTGGTCCAGTCCGAGATCCAGCGGCAGGCCGCCGATCAGGTTTCGATCAGCAACAGCATCGGCAGCCTGCGCATTCTCGGCACCATCGACTGGTGCGAGTTCGTCGAGAGCATGAGCGTCGTCGAACAAATGCTCCTCGCCGACCCGGCGGGCGTATACGGCCGGATGGATTTTGCCAGCCGCGACCATTACCGCCATGCGGCTGAAACGATCGCCCGCAAGGGTCGCCTGACCGAGCTTGCGGTGGCGCGCGCGGCGGTCGAGCTGGCGCTCGCTGCGCGCGCGCGCGACAGCGACGGGCGAGTGACGCACGTCGGCTATTACCTGATCGGCCGCGGCCGGCCGCAACTCGAACGGGTCTCGGCAGTCCGCTCCAGCGCCGGGGTTTTGCGACGAACGGCCGCTCGCCAGCCGCTGCTGCTTTATCTCGGCGCGATCGGCGCCCTCACGGCTGTCTTCACCTGGAGCCTGTTGCCAGCGGTCAGCGCCTGGGCGCTGGCACCGCTGCTCCTGCTGCTGCTGCTCGCCACCAGTCAGCCGGCGGTGCAGCTGGTGAACTGGCTGGCGACCCTGCTGGTGACACCGCGGCCATTGCCGCGGATGGATTTTTCCGAAGGCATCCCGCTGACCGAACGCACACTGGTGGTCGTGCCGACCCTGCTGAGCAATGCGCGCAACATCGAGGATCTGGTCGAAGCGCTGGAGGTGCGATTCCTCGCCAATCGCGATCAACACCTCCATTTCGGGCTCCTGACGGACTTTCGTGACGCCCGGCAGGAATCGCTGCCCGGAGACGGGCCGCTGCTGCACCTGGCGCAGACGAGGATCGAGGCGCTCAACGAGAAGTATGGCAGCGGCGAATCCTGGAGCCGGAGCAATATCTTCTTTCTCTTCCATCGCCCGCGGATCTGGAACCCGCAGGAACAGCTCTGGATGGGCTACGAGCGCAAGCGCGGCAAGCTCGCCGACCTGAATGCCCTGCTGCGTGGCAGCGAACGGGGCGTCTTTGGCCCGCGCTTCTCGCTCATCGTCGGCGACACGGCGGTGTTGTCCGACGTCAGGTTCGTCATCACCCTCGATAGCGATACGCAACTGCCGCGCGACGCGGCACGGCAGTTCATCGGCACCATGGCGCACCCGTTGAACCGCCCGCGCTATGACCCGGCGAAGGGACGGGTCGTCGAGGGCTACGGGATCCTGCAACCGCGCCTCGCGGTCAGCCTGCCGGGGAGCAACCGCTCGCTCTATGCGCGCCTGTACAGCGGCGAAGCGGGGATCGATCCGTACACGCGCGCAGTCTCCGATGTCTACCAGGATCTGTTCGCCGAAGGCTCGTTCATCGGCAAGGGGATCTACGACATCGACGCTTTCGAGCAGGCGCTCGGCGGTCGTTTCCCGGAAAACCGGATCCTCAGCCACGACCTTCTCGAAGGCTGTTACGCCCGTTCGGGCCTGTTGAGCGACGTCCATCTCTACGAGGACTACCCCGCCCACTACAGCGCCGACGTCAGCCGCCGTCAGCGCTGGATTCGCGGCGACTGGCAGCTCGCCGGCTGGCTCTTGCGACGAGTCCCTTGCCCGGCGGTGCGGCAGCGCAGCGACGACCGCAACGGCCGACGCGGCCCGCGCCAGGACAATCCACTGTCATTCCTGGCGCAATGGAAGCTGATCGACAATCTGCGCCGCAGCCTCGTCCCGACGGCACTGGTGTCGCTCCTCCTGCTCGGCTGGACGGTGCTCTCGCCGGCGTGGTTCTGGACCTTGTCGGTGATCGCCGTGATGCTGGTTCCCGCCTTGTGCTCGGTGCTCATCGAACTCGTCCGCAAGCCGCCGGAGGTTCTCTTGCGGCAGCATCTGACGGCGGTCGCGCATGCGCTTGGCCGGCACCTTGCGCAGTTCGCGTTCGAGCTCGCGTGCCTGCCGTACGAAGCCTGCTTCAGTCTTGATGCGATCCTGCGAACAGCCTGGCGGATGCTGATCAGCCATCGACGATTGCTCGAATGGGTGCCCTCGGAAGCGGCCAATGGCGATTCCGTCACCCCGCGGGCGATGTGGATCGCCCCCGCGCTCGCCGTGCTGATCGCGATCTACCTCGGCATGGCCCACCCCGCCGCCCTCCTGGCCGCGGCGCCGCTCCTCGCGCTGTGGTTCGTTTCACCCTTGCTCGTCTTCTGGGTCAGCCGCCCGCGGCGCCGCCGCGAGGCCGCCCTCTCGACCGACCAGATGCGCTTTCTGCGGCTGCTCGCGCGCCGGACCTGGGCCTTCTTCGACCGCTTCGTCGGCCCTGAGGATCACTGGCTGCCGCCCGACAACTACCAGGAATATCGTGTCGGCGTGGTCGCTCATCGCACCTCGCCGACCAACATCGGGCTTGCCCTGCTGGCCAACCTTGCTGCCCACGACTTCGGCTACATCCCCAGCGGCCAGCTGGTCGAGCGCACCGCCCACACCCTGCTGACGATGGAGGGGCTGGCGCGCTACCGCGGTCACTTCTACAACTGGTACGACACGCAGACGCTGCGTCCCCTCCTGCCGCTGTATGTCTCGAGCGTCGACAGCGGCAACCTCGCCGGACATCTGCTGACCCTGCGCGCCGGACTGCTCGCCCTGGTGGATGAACCGGTCTTCGCAGCGCGCCTGTTCGACGGCCTGCGCGACACCCTCGACATCCTGCTGCTCACCGCGAATCGCGCGCTGACCGGCAAGGCAAGGGCTTTCCGCGAGTTGCTCGCTGCCGCCTCCGCGGCGCCCGCCGCCAGCCTGGCGGTAGCGTACCGCGACCTGCAGCGTCTCGCCGACAGCGCCGGGGAACTCCTCGTCGAGATCCCGGCAAGCCTCGACCTGAGCGAAGACCCTCAGCCGGCCAGCGAAGCCGACGAGTGGGCGCAGGCACTCGCCCGGCAATGCCATGAAGCGCTCGACGAGTTGACCTTCCTTGCCCCCTGGCTGTTGCTGCCGTCCCCCCCGGCGGGCGTGCCGGACGATCTCGCGCGGCTCGTCGGACTTGCCCCGATCCCGACCCTGCGCGGACTCGCGCGGCTCGATGGCGCACCCGCTCTGACCCTCGCCGCCGGCCATACAAGCGCGACGGCGAGCGTGCAGCGCGACTGGCTCGCCGCGCTGCAGCGCGACTGGCTCGCCGCGCTGCAGCGCGAGCTGATCGCCGGCAGCGCGCGAGCGCGCGAACGAATCGCCACCATCGAGGGCCTGGCCCGGCAAGCCAACGAATTCTCGCGCCTGGAGTACGGCTTCCTGTTCGACAAGACCTGCCAGTTGCTGAGCATCGGCTACAACGTCGGCGAGCGCCGGCTGGACGCGGGTTACTACGACCTGCTCGCTTCCGAAGCGCGGCTCGGCTGCTTCGTCGCCATTGCCCAGGGACAATTACCCCAGGCGAGCTGGTTCGCCCTTGGCCGCCTGCTCACCGCGGCGGGCGGCGAACCGGTCCTGCTGTCGTGGAGCGGCTCGATGTTCGAGTATCTGATGCCACTCCTGGTGATGCCGGCCTACGAGAACAGCCTGCTCGACCAGACCTGCAAGGCGGCGGTCGCGCGACAGATCGAGTACGGTCGGCAGCGTGGCGTCGCCTGGGGAGTTTCGGAATCCGGCTACAACCGGGTCGACGCCAATCTCATCTATCAGTACCAGGCTTTCGGGGTCCCGGGGCTCGGACTCAAGCGTGGCCTGGCCGAGGATCTGGTGATCGCGCCCTATGCCTCGGTGATGGCGCTGATGGTGGCGCCCGAGGAGGCCTGCCGCAATCTGCAGCGCCTGGCGAGCGAGGGAGCCCTCGGCAAGTTCGGCTTTTTCGAGGCGATCGACCACACCCCGGCCCGCCAGCGACGCGACCAGTCCTGCGTTGCCGTGCGGGCCTTCATGGCGCACCATCAGGGAATGAGCCTGCTGGCGCTCGCCTACCTGCTGCTCGACCGCCCGATGCAGCGGCGCTTCGCATCGAACCCGCTCTTCCAGGCGGTGATGTTGCTGCTCCAGGAACGTATCCCCCGCGCCACGGCCCTCCATTCGGGCACCACCGAGATCGCTCAGGCAGGCGCGGCGGCCAATGTCACGCAAATGCCGATTCGCGTCTTCAGCACGCCCGACACCCGGACGCCGGAAGTGCAGCTCCTGTCCAACGGCCGCTATCACGTGATGGTCACCAACGCCGGTGGCGGCTACAGCCGCTGGAAGGATTTCGCCGTCAGCCGCTGGCGCGAAGACGGCACCTGCGACAACTGGGGAATCTTCTGTTACCTGCGCGACGTGGCGAGCGGCACCGTCTGGTCTACGAGTCATCAGCCAACGCTCAGGCGCCCCACCCGCTACGCCGCCATCTTCTCCGAAGGGCGCGCCGAGTTTCGCCGCCAGGACGCGCTGGAAGGCCGTGACGACATCGTCGAGACTCATACCGAGATCGTCGTCTCGCCGGAGGACGACATCGAGCTGCGCCGAATCCACATCACCAATCGATCACGACAACGGCGAGAGATCGAGTTGACCAGTTACGCCGAGGTGGTGCTCGCCCCGCCCGCTGCCGACGCCCTGCATCCGGCGTTCAGCAACCTCTTCGTCCAGACCGAGATCCTGCGCGAGCGGCAGGCGATCCTCTGCCGGCGGCGGCCGCGCGCGCAGGGCGAGCTGACCCCCTGGGGGCTGCACCTGATGGCCGTGCACGCGCAACAGCGCGGAGACGTGTCGTACGAGACCGATCGCCTGCGCTTCATCGGGCGGACGCGAAGCACTGCCTCACCGCTGGCGATGGAGGACCCGGCGTCACTCGGCGACGGCGAAGGCTCGGTGCTCGATCCGATCGTCGCCATCCGCTGCCGGATCGTCCTCGAAGCGGAAGCGTCGACGATCATCGATCTCGTCTTCGGCGTCGCCGAAACCCGCAACCTCGCGGAGGGTCTGGTCGACAAATACCATGACCGGAATCTCGCCGACCGCGTCTTCGAACTCGCACACACCCACAGCCAGGTCGTACTGCAACAGCTCAACGCCAGCGAGACCGACTCGCTGCTCTATGCTCGCCTGGCGAGCTCGGTGATCTACGCCAACGCCTCGCTGCGTGCCGATGCCGCGCTGCTGGTGCGCAATCGCCGCGGGCAGTCCGGACTGTGGGGCTACGCCATCTCCGGTGACCTGCCGATCGTCCTGCTGAAGATCGGGGATCCGGCCAATATCGAACTCGTGCGGCAGCTCGTGCAGGCGCATGCCTACTGGCGACTCAAGGGACTGGTGGTCGACCTGGTGATCTGGAACGAAGACCACGGCGGTTACCGGCAACAGCTTCAGGAACAGATCATGGGACTCGTCGCATCGAGCGTCGAGGCGAGCCTGGTCGATCGACCAGGGGGTGTCTTCGTGCGCGTGGCGGAGCAGATTTCAAACGAAGATCGCATCCTGTTCCAGTCGGTGGCGCGCGCGGTCATCGCCGACCAGCGGGGCACCCTGGCCGAGCAGCTCGAACATCGGCGCCTGGCGGAGCCCCGCCCGCCACGCCTGAAGCCGCGCCGGACCCGGCTTGCGGACTCCGCTGAGGCGATCGCAGCCGGCCCCGAGCTCATCCTGTTCAACGGCCTTGGCGGCTTCACCGTGAACGGCCGCGAATACGTCATCACGCTAGCACCCGGCCGGGTGACGCCGGCACCATGGGTCAATGTGCTGGCCAATCCGCACTTCGGGACCATCGTCTCCGAAAGCGGGCTCGCCTACACCTGGAGCCAAAACGCGCACGAATTCCGTCTCACGCCCTGGCATAACGACCCGGTGAGCGACGCGAGTGGCGAAGCCCTCTACCTGCGCGACGACGACACCGGCCATGTCTGGTCCCCGACCCCGCTGCCCGCACCGGCTGCAGTGTCCTACCGGATCCGGCACGGCTTCGGCTACAGCGTCTTCGAGACCCGCTCGGGCGGCATCGTTTCGGAGCTGTGGATCTATGTTGCGATCGACGCCGCGGTCAAATTTTCGGTCCTCAAGGTGCGCAACGAATCGGGGCGACCGCGCCGAATCTCCGCCACCGGCTACGTCGAGTGGGTGCTCGGTGATCTGCGTGCGCGATCGGCCATGCACGTCAGCACCGAGATCGCCGCCCAGAGCGGCGCGCTCTATGCGCGCAACCCCTACAACAGCGAATTTGCCGACTGCGTCGCCTTCTTCGACGTCGACGACCAGATGCGTACGCTGAGCGGTGACCGCAGCGAATTCCTCGGCCGCAATGGCAGCCTGCGCGCCCCGGCCGCGCTCGCTCGCTGGAGCCTCTCGGGCAAGGTCGGACCTGCCCTCGACCCATGCGCCGCGATCCAGGTGAGCCTCAACCTTGGCGACGGACAGGAGCGAGAGCTCGTCTTCCGGCTCGGCGTCGGGCGCAACGGCGATGACGCCGGCCATCTCGTACAGCGCTTCCGTGGTGCGCTGGCCGCGCGCAATGCACTCGAAGCCGTGCAACGGCATTGGCAGCAAACGCTGGGCACGCTCCAGGTCGACACCCCCGAGCCATCGGTCAATGTGCTGAGCAACGGCTGGCTGGTTTACCAGACGCTGGCCTGCCGCATCTGGGCGCGTAGCGGCTACTACCAGTCAGGCGGCGCCTTCGGCTTCCGCGACCAGTTGCAGGACGTGATGGCGCTCGTTCACGCGCGGCCCGAACTGGTCCGCGAGCACCTCCTGCTCTGCGCCAGCCGCCAGTTCGAGGAGGGCGATGTGCAGCACTGGTGGCATCCGCCGTCGGGCCGCGGCGTCCGGACGCACTGTTCGGACGACTACCTTTGGCTACCGCTGGCGGTTTGCCGCTATGTCCTGGCGAGTGGTGACCGCAGCGTGCTCGACGAGCCCGTGCCCTTCCTCGAAGGCCGTCCGGTCAACCCCGATGATGACTCGTACTACGACCTGCCGGGTCTGTCGAGCCGGACGGCCAGCCTTTACCAGCACTGCGTGCGCGCCATCCAGCATGGCCTGCGCTTCGGCGAGCATGGCCTGCCGCTGATCGGTTCCGGCGACTGGAACGACGGCATGAACCTCGTCGGAATGCACGGCAAGGGGGAGAGCATCTGGCTGGGCTTCTTCGTCTGCGAGGTTCTCAGGCAGTTCACCGAACTCGCGCAGTTGCGCGGCGACACACCGCTGGTCGACTTCTGCCGGGCAGAGCGGCTCCGGCTGCGCCAGAATATCGAACAGCACGGCTGGGATGGCGAGTGGTATCGGCGGGCTTATTTCGACGACGGCACACCGCTCGGTTCGGCCAGGAACGTCGAATGCCGGATCGATTCGATCTCGCAGAGCTGGTCGGTGCTCTGCGAACCCGGCGACGGAGCGGCCGACCGGGCCCGTTCACTGCGGGCAATGAACGCGGTGTACGAGCGCTTGGTGCGGCGCGACGACGCCCTGATTCAACTCCTCGATCCGCCTTTCGACCAGTCGAGCCTGGATCCCGGCTACATCCGGGGCTACGTTCCCGGCGTGCGCGAAAACGGCGGCCAGTACACCCACGGCGCGGTGTGGGCGGCAATGGCGTTCGCCGCCCTCGGCGAGCACGAGCGGGCCTGGGAATTGCTGACCCTGATCAATCCGGTCAACCATGCGCTTTCACCGTCGGCCGTTGCGACCTACAAGGTCGAGCCCTATGTCGTCACGGCTGACGTCTATGCGGTCGCGCCGCACACCGGTCGCGGTGGATGGAGCTGGTACACCGGTTCGGCCGGCTGGATGTACCGCTTGATCATCGAGTCGCTGCTCGGCCTGCGGCTCGCCGAAGATCGGCTGCACATCAACCCCTGCCTGCCTGCGGCATGGCCGGGATACCGGATCGACTACCGTTATCGGGAAACGGTCTATCACATCGAGGTCCGGCAGACGGACGCCGACGACGCGTCAACCGCGGCGCCGATGCGCGTCACCGTCGATGGCGTCACCCGGACGGACGGCACCATTCCTCTGGTCGACGATCACCGCCAGCACCGGATCGAGGTGCATCACAAACGGACGGTGCGGCCGGCAGCCGCGGGATGCGAAAGCAGTCATGACTGGCAAGCGAAGTGATCCAGAAGACAGCGGGCGGGGCTGCATGTCCGGCAGAATTCAGAAGTGCGGCGCGGCAGTCCGTGCGGCGCCTCAGGGCGAACGGAAGCTCACCCATTGGGGAGCCGAAAAATCCCCGTTCATGCTGAGCCGGTCGAAGCATGAACGGGGATTTCCCCCTAACGGAGGTTTTCAGGCTGAATGATCACTGCGCCTGCCAACGGAAGTCGACCCGCGACAGCTTGTGGGCACCCACGGTGATCTGCTGGCGCTTGCTCTGGCCAGCGAAGGTCGCCTCGATCTGGTGGCGGCCCGGAGCAAGCCGGGCCATCAGAACGGGGCCTTCGGTCGTCGATTCGAGCACCACCTTGCCACCCCGATCGGTGATTCTGACCGGGATCGCGCTGAGATAGGCGCCGGTCGTGTCGGCAAAGACAACCTTCAGATTGAAGTCCTTTTCCATCCCGCGCAGGCGATCGATCTCTTCGAGACCGACGCCGCCGGTGACGTAGCTGACTCCCGAGGGTGCGCGAACGACCTCGCCTTCTTTCCCGCTGACCAGCGGCACCAGCAAGATCGATCCAAGCATCATCACGGCGAAGAGCCGCGCCGAATTCGGCGCCAATCCGGGCGAAGACTGCGCCGATCCCTGAACCTTTGTCATGGCATTCTCCTGTGCGGTGATTCGATGCGACGACGACTGCCGCCACCAGGGCCGCGACGCAAATTTTGCCCGGCACGCGGATGGTGAGGGCGATTCTCGCGGAGGACGCTGCAGGCGGTCTGTACGCCAACGTACAGACCGCCTGCAGCGTCCTTACGACGGCTGTTCGACTGCCTCTGCGCCAAGCAAGGTTCCCCCCCGGCGGCTGTCGCCCGGCAGCCACGGGGAATCAGCCAGGGGCTCGCCGAGCACGATTCCGTCGGTGTCGATGGAGAAGCAGCGCCACTCATTCGAGTGCGCGCTGCCGCGCACCTTGACCACCGCCATTGCCCGCTGCAGCCGGCTGCCGACCTCGACATAACGCTGGACGATGAGCGCATCGGCCAGAAAAGCGGGGCCGCAGCGACTGAAACCCGGGTCGCCGGGAAGATCTTCCCGCTCGCAGGTCATCAACACCGTGGCGCCGGTGCTGGCCAGCGCCGACAGCAGGCGCGCCAGCGCTTCGCGAAAGTCGTCGCGAAGCGCTGGCGCGAGCGCGAGTTCGAAGTCCGAAAGCGAATCGATGACGACTCGCGTCGCCTTGATGCGGCGAATCTCGCTGACCAGGAGTTGCGCCATCTCGTCTACCGAGCGCGCCATGGTAAAGAGGTCCACCACCCCGATACGTTCACCTTCGATCAGTTCGGCGATGCGACGGCCGTGCGAGTGGCACCCCCGCCGCCCGCAAGCCGCAATCACTCCGCCCTGCCCGAGGCGGGCGCCTTCCTGCAGGAAAGCTGCCGCCATGATGCTCTTGCCCGATCCCGAAGGGCCTGCGACGAGCAGCACGTAGCCGCCCGGCAGGCCGCCGCCCATCATCTCGTCGACACCGGCGACGCCGATCGACAAGCGCGCCATGCTCGCCGACCCGCTTGCGCCAGCGGACGCGGCTGGCCGCGGCGGCGTGAAGACCTCGATGCCGGCGCGGCTGATGCGAAAGGCGTGCAGCCCTGGCAGGGAGGGCTGTCCGCGCATCTTCACGATCTCCATCTCTCGTACCATCGCGCAGCCCTGTACCCTCTGGCGCAACCAGATCAGCCCATCGGTCACCGTCAGCACCGGGTTGTGCTCACTTTCGGAGAAGTGCGCGCCAATCAGGAAAGTCGTCGCCTGCCAACTGGTCATCAGCACGCCGAGATTCTGGACGAACTGCTGAACGCCGTTGAACGACCGGCCCTCCCCTTGCCCGGCGATGAGCACCGAGGTGAACGAATCAATGAAGACCAGTCCCGGCTGGCACTGGTCGACTTCGGCAACGATTCGCGCCAGTACCAGGGCAAGATCGCCGGCCGACGTTTCCTCTGCGAGGTTCACGAAACGCACGCTGCGGTTGAGTTTGTCGAGGTCGAAAAAAGTGTACTGCTGCTGGTAACGCAGCATCTTCAGTGGCGGTTCGCCGATCGCCGTGAAGTAGAGTGCCGGGCGCTCGGGCGTCGCCAGCCCGAACATGATCTGGTGCGCCAGGGTCGTCTTGCCGCAGCCGGGCCGCCCGGCGATCAGGTTGAACGAGCACTCCTGCAGGCCGCCACCGAGTACCTCGTCGAGCCCCGGCACCCCGGTCTGCAGTTGTCTGATGATGGCGTGGGTCCTGATCATGGCGCGTTCTCCTCCGCGGCCAGGCCGCCCGAAGGGGTCAAGGGGGCACTCAGCCGAGCGCCGCCGCCGTCACCGCGTGCGGACCCGGGCACCCGCAAGGATGAGACCGGCCGGCCGACCGGTCGGTACGCTGGAACACACAAGGCCACCTCGGCGCAGAAAGCGGTATCGTCACGCACTCTCGCCCTTGATGGCCGCTCTTACCCGGAGCCAGCAGCTTCAGCTGACGCCGTTCGCCTGCAGCAGGCGATCGTATTCCTTCTTGACGACGCCATAGCACTCACAGCTTCGTCGTTCCAGCCCGGAGCGGTCGAGAATGGTGATGCGGCCGCGCCGATACTCGATCAGGTGGTCTTTCTGCAGATTGCCGGCGGCTTCGGTCACGCCTTCCCGACGAACGCCGAGCATGTTGGCAATCAGTTCCTGTGTCATCAGCAGCACGTTCGAAGGCAGGCGATCGAGGCTCAGGAGCAGCCAGCGGCAGAGTTGCTGATCCAGCGTATGATGGCGGTTGCAGACTGCGGTCTGCGCCATCTGGGTGATCAGGGCCTGCGTATAGCGCAGCAACAGATGCATCAGCGGACCGGCGCGGTTGAACTCCAGCATCAGCAGATGCGCCCGCAGCCGGAAGCCCTGGCCGCCGCTCTGCACCACCGCCCGGCTGGGCGTCGAATCGCCACCCATGAAAAGCGAAATGCCGACCAGCCTTCGTTGCCGACGACGGCAATCTCGGCCGTCGAACCGTCTTCCATCACCGACAGCAGCGAAACGATCGCCGTCGTGGGAAAAACCACATGTCCGAGGCGGATCCCGGACTCGTAGAGCACCTTGCCGAGCGGCAGCTCGATGGCTTCCAGGTGCGGCAGGCAGCGCGCAAGTTCGGCATCGGGCAGGACCGCAAGGAGTCGATTCGCGCGCGGGTCGGCAGTCAGGGCCACGGGCATCTCCAGCGAAGGCGGACCGGGAAAACCGATTATACAAACTCCTGCGGCAAAGCGTTGGCGCAGCGCCGGCCTGGTTCAGGCAATCACGCCGCCACCGAGACAGACCCGGCTTTCGTAGATCACCACCGATTGCCCTGGCGTGATCGCCCATTGCGGCTCGGCAAAGCGGATCTGGCAGGCGTCTGCTCCGACCCGTTCGATCTCGCACGGCGCGTCGGCCTGACGATAGCGCGTCTTCGCGGTATATACCCAGTGCGGATGCGGCGGCGTGCCGGACACCCAGGACAGATCCCGGGCATTCAGTTCTTCGGCGAACAGCGCCGGGTGCGCGTGCCCCTGGACGACGTAGAGAACATTGCCGACGACGTCCTTGCGGGCGACGAACCAGGCGTCGTGATCTCCACTGTCGCCGCTCTTGCCGCCCTTGACGCCGCCGATGTGCAGACCCTTGCGCTGGCCGAGGGTATGGTAGGCGACGCCATCGTGTTCGCCGAGCACGCGGTCGTCGTCGAGGCAGCGAATCTCGCCGCTTTGCGGCGGCAGGTAGCGCATCAGGAACTCCTTGAAAGGCCGTTCACCGATGAAACAGATGCCGGTCGAATCCTTCTTCAACGCGACATGCAGGCCGGCCGCCTCGGCGATCCGGCGGACCTCGCGCTTGTACAGGCCGGCCAGCGGAAAGAGCGCCATCGACAACTGCCGCTGATCGAGGCGATGCAGGAAATAACTCTGGTCCTTGGTGCCATCCTCGGCCTTGAGCAGTTGCCAGGCGCCCTGGAACTCGCGGACCCCGGCGTAATGACCGGTCGCGATGCGATCGGCGCCGATCTTCAGGGCGTGCTCGAGAAAAGCGCTGAACTTGATCTCCGAATTGCACAAAACATCCGGGTTCGGCGTCCGGCCGGCCTGGTATTCAGCGAGAAAATGCGCGAAAACGCGCTCGCGGTATTGGCGCGCGAAGTTGACCACCTCGACCTCGATGCCGAGGGTATCGGCGACGCTCATGACGTCGACCAGATCCTCGCGCGATGCACAGTACTCGTCGCTATCATCGTCCTGCCAATTCTTCATGAACAGGCCGATCACCCGCCAACCCTGCTGCTTGAGCAGCAGCGCCGCCACCGCCGAATCGACGCCACCGGACAAGCCGACGACCACTGTCTTTCCCTCGTTCATTCCCCTCCCTCGTAAGCGTGCGATGGGCTCCAGCCATCGTCCGGCCGGTCGGCGACTCCCGACAGCTGCGCAGTCTCTTCCCGGCCTTCGCCGTCGAGCCAGTCCGGCAGCGCCATGACGACCGCCGGCTGCCCGTTGTCGCGAAACCAGCTATCGACGACAAAACGCGCTGGATCAGCGTTCGGTGAGCCCCCGGCAGTGGTTTCGCGCCTGCCGTCGATCTCCTCGATCTGGGCCGAAAAGTGGACCGCGAAGAGGTAGCGCACGCGCCGGACCGGTTCGAGGACACGGTGGAAGTGCAGCCAGCCACGCGCGTCGAACAAGCGCAGCAGGCGGGTCGTCGTCGTCGCGTGGTCGATGCAGTCCATCCGTCCGTAGCCGCCATCGTCGGCCCGGTTGCCGCCGCGGTCGGCCGCAATCGGCGTCTGCTGACCGGCCCAGGCGAGCAACCAGCCGATCGCCAGCGCCAGCCGGTCGCGCTCGGCGGCGGCGCTGTCGGCAGCGGCGATCAGGTCGCGCACCTGCGCTAGCTGCTGTTCGCTGTAGTCGGCCGGCGCTTCGGCCAGGCAACCATAGTTGTAACAGACGCTGATCGTCGCCGCAGTCGCCACCGGCACCGCCAGGACGAAGAGCAAAAGGATCAGCCAGCGCATCGGTGATCGCTCAGCAGTTCGAGGGGATAGCGCCTGCCAGCCAGCCAGTCCTCGATACAGCGCAACACCAGCAGGCTGCGGTGCTGCGCCGCGAGCGCCCGGATCTCGTCGAGGGTCAGCCAGTGGGTTGCCAGGATGCCCTCGTCGAGCGCGCGGCCGGGGTCGTGGGCGACAATCCGGCCAGCGAAGGCAAAGCGCAGATAGCTCAGATCCCGCGCTTCGTTGCGGTAGTTGTACACCCCGATCAGGTATTGCGGATCGAGCGTGTACGCGGTCTCTTCGAGCGTTTCACGGATCACCGCAGCGATCAGCGACTCGCCGCATTCGAGGTGGCCAGCGGGCTGGTTGTAGCCGATGCCGTACTCGGTTTCTTCCTCGACGAGCAGGAAGCGACCTTCGCGTTCGAGCACCGCAGCGACCGTGACGTTGGGTTTCCAGACCATGACAACAAAAGCCTTGCAGAAGGACGAGGATGCCATTTTACTGCCAACCGGGGGGCGAAATCGGCTAGAATTTCCGCTTCAGGATTTCCGGAAAAGGGAGAGCAGGCCATGTCCATGGCGGATCGCGACGGCTTCATCTGGTACGACGGCAAGCTGGTGCCATGGCGCCAGGCCACCACCCATGTACTGACCCACACCCTGCACTACGGCATGGGCGTTTTCGAAGGAATCCGCGCCTACAAGGCCGAAAAGGGCACCGCCATCTTCCGTCTCGACGAACATACCGACCGCCTGTTCAATTCGGCCTACATTTTCCAGATGAAAATGCCTTATGACCGGGAAACCCTGGTCGCGGCGCAGAAGGAAGTGGTGCGCGCCAACGCGCTCGAATCGTGCTACATCCGGCCGATCGTCTTCTACGGTTCCGAAGCGATGGGCATTGCCGCCACCACAGTCAGTACGCACGTGGCGATCGCCGCCTGGCCATGGGGCGCCTACCTCGGCGCCGAGGGGATGGAAAAAGGCATCCGCGTCAAGACCTCGTCGTTCACCCGCCATCACGTCAATGTCAACATGTGCCGCTCGAAGTCGGTCGGCACCTACACCAACTCGATCCTCGCCCACCAGGAAGTCGCGCACGACGGTTACGATGAAGCGCTGCTGCTCGACGTCGATGGCTACGTCGCCGAAGGCGCCGGCGAGAACATCTTCATCGTCCGCAAGGACAAGCTGTACACGCCGGATCTGACCTCCTGCCTCGAAGGCATCACCCGCTCATCGGTGCTGCAACTGGCTGCAGATCTCGGCATCCCGGTGATCGAGAAGCGCATCACGCGCGACGAAGTGTATTGCGCCGACGAGGCCTTCTTCACCGGTACTGCGGCCGAAGTGACGCCGATCCGCGAACTCGACAATCGCCAGATCGGCGCCGGCCACCGCGGCCCGATCACGACCCGGCTGCAGAGCCTTTTCTTCGACTGCGTGAACGGCCGCCTGCCGGCGCATGCGGACTGGCTCGCCTACGTCTGAGGATGCCGGCTTCCCGCATGACGCTCCCCGCCCCCTCTGCCGCCCGCACCAGAAGGAAGGTCAGCGAGCCGCTTTCGCGATTTTCACATTGACCCTGCAAGGTTGCCGCCATGTCTCAGAATACCCCGCAGAAGCCCATCGAGATCACCGCTCACGACCTGCCGCTGCACTGCCCGCCCAAGGATGCGCCGCTGTGGGCCCGGCATCCGCGCGTCTTCCTCGACATCACGCACCGCGGCGAGGCCGTTTGTCCCTACTGCAGCGCCTACTACGTCTTCAAGGGTGAATTGCCGAAAGGACACCACTGACCGTCGGCGACCCGCAACGGGTCGCCGGCTGAACGGCCGCCCATGAAAGCCCTCATCGTCGCCCCTTCCTGGATTGGCGACACGGTCCTCGCGCAAGCCTTGCTGATGCGCTTGCACGATCGCCTTCCCGGCCTGCAGCTCGACGCGCTCGCCCCGCGCTGGGTGGCGCCGGTGCTCGAACGGATGCCGGAAATCGCGCAGGTCATCGACAGCCCCTTCGGCCACGGTGAGCTGTCGCTGAAAGCGCGTCAGCGTCTGGCGCGCGAGCTGGCCACCGGCGGCTATCAGCGCGCCTACGTCCTGCCGAATTCCCTGAAATCGGCGCTGATTCCCTTCTTTGCCGGAATCCCCGAGCGCATCGGATTCGTCGGCGAGAACCGCTACGGCCTGATCAACCGGCGACACACGCTGAACAAGGCGCTGCTGCCGCAAATGGCCGAACGCTTCGCCCAGCTCGCCGAGTCTCCCGGGACGCCGCTGCCGCTGCCGCTGCCGGTTCCCCGGCTGACTTCGAGCAGCGCGCAGCGGGCAGCGACCCTCGCCGCCCTCGGCGTCGAGTTGCCCGGGAAGCTCGCCGTCTTCTGCCCCGGCGCCGAGTATGGCCCGGCCAAGCGCTGGCCGACGCGGCATTTCGCCAGCCTCGCCGATGCGCTGGCCGGCGCCGGCTACGCGGTCTGGCTGCTCGGCTCGGCCAAGGATCGGGCGATCGGCGACGAGATCGTCGACCAGACGTCCCCGGCCAGCCTGCCGCTCAATCTCTGCGGCACCACCTCACTGGCCCAGGCCATCGACCTGCTGGCGGCAGCCTCCTGTGTCGTCTGCAATGATTCCGGCCTGATGCACGTCGCCGCCGCTCTCGGGCGGCCGCTGGTCGCCGTCTATGGCTCGTCGTCGCCGGGCTTCACGCCACCACTCTCGGCGCAGGCTAAGATCATCAGCCTCGGCCTCGAGTGCAGTCCCTGCTTCAAGCGCGAATGCCCGCTCGGCCACCTCGACTGCCTCAACAAGCTCGACCCGCAGCGCGTGCTCGACGCCTGCCTGACCAGGATCCGCGCATGATGGTTGTTTTCGCCACCCCCGAAGATGTCGAAGCCGCCTTCTACGAAGCCATCGCCCGCTCCGATCTGGTCGCCCTGATGAGTGTCTGGGCCGAGGACGAAGAGATCGTCTGCATCCATCCCACCGGTCAGCGGCTGACCGGCTCCGACGCCATCCGCGACAGCTGGCGCAGCATCTTCGCCAACAACCCGCGCCTGATGGTGCGGCTGTCGCGCGGCGTGCGCTGGAGCGGCATGCTGCTCTCGGTGCACAATGTCATCGAAACGCTCTACATCGGCGACGAACGCAAACCGCACGGCCCGATGCTGGCGACCAACGTCTTTCAGCGCGGCGCCAGCGGCTGGCGCCTGCTCTCGCATCACTCGTCGACCGCGGCCGACCGTGACGCCGCCGACGACGGCGCCAGCGAGCGCAGCGCACCACGGACGCTGCATTGACCGACTACCGTGCGCCCGGCTGGCTGCCCGGCGGGCACGCCCAGACCATCTACCCGCTCTTGATCGGACCCGATCCCCTGCCCTATCGCCGCGACCGCTGGGAAACGCCCGACGGCGACTTCATCGACGTCGACTGGAGCGATTCCCGGGCGACACCGCCGACACCGGATCGGCGGCCGCTGCTGATCGTTTTTCACGGGCTCGAAGGCAGTTCGGGGAGCTACTACGCGATCACCCTGATGCGCGCGGCCCAGGCCGCCGGCTGGTCCGGCGTGGTGGTCAATTTCCGCGGCTGTTCGGGAGAAAGCAATCGCCTGCCGCGCGCCTACCATTCGGGTGACAGCGACGAGATCGACTGGATCCTGCGCCGCCTGCAACAACTCCTGCCGCTCCGCCCGCGCTATGCGGCGGGGATTTCTCTTGGCGGCAACGCGCTGCTCAAGTGGCTCGGTGAAAGAGCGACCGGCAGCGGCGACTGCCTGCAGGCGGCCGCCGCGGTGAGCGCCCCGCTCGACCTCACGGCCTGTGGTCACCAGCTCGGACGCGGTTTCAATCGCGTCTACACGCGGCATTTCCTGCATACGCTCAAACGCCACGCCGCGGAAAAACTGCGCCGCTTTCCCGGTCTCTTCGATCTCCGCCGGATGGCTGCAGCGCGTACCCTGTACGAATTCGACGAGGTCGTCACGGCGCCGCTGCATGGCTTTGCCGGCGCCGACGACTACTGGCGGCGGGCGTCGAGCAAGCCGTGGCTGGCCGGCATCCGGCTGCCGACGCTGATCCTCAACGCCCGCAACGATCCTTTCCTGCCCGCCGACGCGCTGCCTGGCGTCGGCCACGTCGCCGCCAGCGTGCGGCTCGAATTCCCCCGCCACGGTGGCCATGTCGGCTTCGTCACCGGCAGCCCGCCGGGGCGAATCGACTGGCTGCCGCAGCGCATCATCGATTACTTCCTGCACGAGGTCTGAAATGAATCCTTTCCTGCCCGCCGAAATCTTCAAGGCCTACGACATCCGCGGCATCGTCGGCACCACCCTGAGCAGCGACATCGTGCGCGCCATCGGTCATGGCCTGGGCTCGCTGGCGGTCGAGCGCGGCCAGCGGGCGATCGCGGTCGGCCGCGACGGACGGCTGTCGGGACCGGAGCTGTCGGCAGCCTTGATGGCCGGCATTCGCCTCGCCGGTATCGACACGATCGACGTCGGCTGCGTGCCGACGCCGGTGGTCTACTTCGCGGCACACGAACTGGGCTGCGGGAGCTGCGTCGCGGTCACCGGCAGCCACAATCCACCCGACTACAATGGCCTCAAGATGGTCATCGGCGGCGAAACACTGGCCGGTGAAGCGATTCAGGGAATCCGCCAGCGCCTCATTGCCGGCGATCTCGTCAATGGCGCCGGCAAGGCCGGCAGCGCCGATGTCCGCGCCGCCTACCTCGCGCGCATCACCGGCGACGTGCGCCTCGCGCGGCCGATGAAGATCGTCATTGACTGCGGCAACGGGGTCGCCGGCGGGATCGCGCCGCAACTGTTCCGTGCCCTCGGCTGCGAACTCGTCGAGCTGTTCTGCGAAGTCGACGGCCATTTTCCGAATCACCATCCCGACCCGTCGAAGCCCGAGAACCTGCAGGACGTGATCCGTGCGCTGCGCGCGGGCGATGCCGAACTCGGGCTCGCTTTCGACGGTGACGGCGACCGCCTCGGCGTCGTCACGCGCGACGGCGAGATCATCTATCCGGATCGCCAGCTGATGCTCTTTGCCGCCGACGTCCTGCGCCGCTGCCCCGGCCAGCAGATCATCTACGACGTCAAATGCACGCGCCTGCTGGCGCCGTGGATTCGTCGGCATGGCGGCGAACCGCTGATGTGGAAAACCGGCCATGCGCTGGTCAAGGCCAAGCTGCGGGAAACCGGTGCCCCGCTGGCAGGCGAAATGAGTGGCCATGTCTTCTTCAAGGAGCGCTGGTTCGGTTTCGACGACGGCCTCTATGCCGGCGCCCGCCTGCTCGAAGTGCTCGCCCGCGCCACCGACCCCAGCGCCGTCCTCAAAGCCCTGCCGGACAGCAGCTCGACGCCCGAGCTCAACATCGGCATGCAGGAAGGCGAGCCGGCGGCGCTGATCGACGAGCTGCGGCAACACGCCACCTTCACCGATGCGCTCGAGATCATCACCTTCGACGGGCTCCGCGTCGAGTACGCCGACGGCTTCGGCCTGGCGCGGCCGTCGAACACCACGCCGGTGGTGGTGCTGCGCTTCGAGGCCGACAACCCCGCGGCGCTCGAGCGGATTCAGGCAGATTTTCGCCGCGTCCTGCACGCCGCTCGCCCCAATCTCGTGCTGCCCTTCTGAGCCAGCGCACCCTGGCCGGCGGCAATGACCGAGCAATCCCTCAGGAATGCCTTTCTCTTCCGCCAGCCGATCCTCAACCGACAACAGGAGCTCTCCGGTTATCAGCTGTCCTTGCGCAGCAGCCCGCAGTCGGTGGACGACCCCGGCTGCTGCCAGGCCCCTGCCGCCCTCTGTGCGGCCTATTGCGAACTCGGCCTGCAGAGCGCGCTGCGCAACACCAGCGCCTTCATCGGCATTGACTCCGACTTTCTGCAACAGGAAGCAATCGAACTGCTGCCGTCGACTGGCGTCGTCCTCGAACTGATTCTCGCCGGCGTGCCCGATGCGGCGCAGCTCAAGCGCTGCCAGGATCTGCGCGAGCGCGGCTACGCCCTGGCGCTGACCGGCTACGGCGGCATCGACGACCGCAGCCGGCCGCTGCTGCCGCTGGTCAAGGTGATCAAGATCGATCTCGGCGCCACCGACGAAGCGCAACTGCAGGAGTTCGCCGGTTCTCTGCGCAAGCTGCCGATCCGCCTGCTGGCAGAAGGCGTCGACAGCCACGAGCAGATGCTGCGCTGCCACCATCTCGGCTTCGAGCTCTTCCAGGGCCGCTACTTCGCCCGGGCCGAGAGGGTCAGCGGCCGCCGTCTTTCGGCCTCGCAGGCGGCGCTGATCGGGCTCATCAACCTGGTCGGGCGCGACGTCGAAACCCCGGCCATCGAAGATGCCTTCAAGCACCAGCCGGCGCTGACGCTCAACCTGCTGCGGGTAGTCAATTCGATCGGGCGCCGCGGCAACCGCCTCGCGCAGCCGGTCACCTCGCTGCGCCATGCCATCACCCTCTTCGGCAGGCGGCAACTGCAGCGCTGGCTATCGCTGCTGCTCCTCGCACCCGGCAGTGACACGAGCGACCCGGCCCGCTCACCCCTCTTGCAGGTCGCGGCCCTGCGCGGACGAATGATGGAACTGCTGCTCGAACTCGGCCCGCCCGGCGATTACCGCAAGCTCGCCGAACTCGCCTTCATCACCGGCATCCTGTCGATGATGCCGGCCGCGCTAGGCCTGTCGATGAGCGAGATTCTCGACCAGATTGCCGTCGAAAAGCCGGTGCGCAGCGCGCTCTGCGAGCACCATGGCCTGCTCGGCAACCTTCTCGCACTGCTCGAGTGCTTCGACAACGACGACGCGGCGGGCTGCGACCGGCTGCTGTCGGCACTTCCCGGGCACCTCGACCGGCACACCCTGAACACCTGCCTCAGCGTCGCGCTGCGCTGGCTGAACGGCAACGGCGACTGATCCCGATCAGGCCCGACGGCGCGCCAGCCAGTCGCTGACCGCAAGGCCGGTACCGAAATCCCAGGCCTTGAGCTTGGCGGGCGCGATCAAGCGGTATTCGGCGAGTTCCTCGTTGAGGCGGATTTCGCCTTCGGCAAGGACGTGATAGGCGATGATCACTTCGTGCTTGCGGGCGAAGGCGTAGACGCCGATCAGGGTCACCGCCGTCGCGGCGAGGCCGAGTTCTTCGCTGACTTCGCGCGCAACGCCGGCCGCCGGATCCTCGTCACGTTCGAGAAAACCGGTGATCAGCCCGAAAGCGCCGGGTGCCCAGGCGTGGTTGCGCGCCAGAACGATGCGGCCGTCCAACTCGACCAGCGCCGCCAGCACCGGCGCCGGATTGTCCCAATGGACAAAACCGCAGGCAGCCCGGCAACAGCGCCGTGGCAGACCGCCGAAATCGCGCGTCGCCAGTTCCGCCCGGCAAAGCGGGCAGAAGCGCCAGTCGCTCATGCAAACGCCAACGCCAGGTCACGGATGTCGGAGAGCAGGTGGTCTACGGTTTCCGGTGTGGTGTCCCAGCCGCACATGAAACGCGCACCGCCGGCAGCGATGAAGTTGTAGAACAGCCAGCCGCGTTCGCGCAACCCGGCCTCGACGCGGCTCGGCAAATGGATGAAGACCCCGTTCGCCTGCACCGGGAAGAGGGTCGGCAGACCGGTGCCCTGCGCGAGACCTGCGGCGAGGCGGCGGGCCATCGCGTTGGCGTGCGCCGCGTGCTTCAACCAGGCGCCGTCTTCGAGGATGCCGAGCCAGGGTGCCGAGAGGAAGCGCATCTTCGACGCGAGTTGCCCCGCCTGCTTGCAGCGATAGGCAAAATCCTCGGCCAGGCGGCGGTCGAAGAAAATCACCGCCTCGCCGACCGGCAAGCCCATCTTGGTGCCGCCGAAGCAGAGGACATCGACGCCGGCACGCCAGCTTGCTTCGGCCGGACTGAGGTTGAGGCCGGCGACGGCGTTGGCAAAGCGCGCGCCATCCATATGCACGCGCAGGCCGAACTCGCGCGCCACCTCGGCGATCGCCCGCAGTTCGTCCGGCCGGTACACGGTGCCGACCTCGGTCGCCTGCGTCAGCGTCACCACCTTCGGCTTCGGATAGTGGATGTCGGTACGGCGGGTAACCACGTCGGCGATCGAAGACGGCGTCAGCTTGCCCTGCTCGCCGGCAACCGCCAGCAGCTTGGCGCCATTGGAAAAGAATTGCGGCGCGCCGCACTCGTCGGTGTCGACGTGCGCCAGTTGATGGCAGATGACGCTGTGGTAAGGCTGGCAGAGCGCCGCGAGCGCCAGCGAATTGGCCGCGGTGCCGTTGAAAACGAAGTACACGTCGCAGTCGGTCTCGAACAGTTCGCGCAGACGGTCGGCGACGCGCAGCGTCCACTCGTCGTCGCCATACGAGCGGACATGGCCGGCGTTGGCCGCGAGCAGCGCAGCGAGCGCCTCGGGGCAGATACCGGCGTAGTTGTCACTGGCGAAGCTCTGGCGGGTGCAAGCGGTCATCAGGCGAGGCTCACAGCCGCTGCTCGACCCAGGCAGGCACCGCAGCGAGCGCCGCCGGCAGCTGCGTCGGATCAGTACCGCCGGCCTGCGCCATGTCGGGACGCCCACCCCCCTTGCCACCGACCTGGCGGGCGACCAGGTTCACGAGTTCACCCGCCTTGACCTTGCCGGTCAGGTCGGCGGTCACGCCGGCGATCAGCGTCACCTTGCCGTCGCGGGTCGAAGCGAGGACGACGACGGCGCTGGCGAGCTTGTCGCGCAGCTTGTCGATCGTTGCCCGCAGGGTGTTGACGTCGGCGCCTTCCATGACCGCGGCCAGCACCTTGGCGCCCCTGACCTCGACCGCCTGCGCCAGCAGGTCGTCGCCCTGCGTCGACGCGAGTTTCGCCTTCAGGCGTGCGTTTTCGCGCTCGAGCGAGCGGACGTTGTCGAAAACCTGCGCGAGCCGTGCCGGCAGCTCGGGGATCGGCGTCCTGCACGCCGCCGCCGCGTCCGCGAGCAGCGCCTGCTGCTGCTGCACCAGGGCCAGGGCGACGTCGCCGGTGACCGCCTCGACGCGGCGAATGCCGGCGGCGACACCGGTCTCGGCGACGATCTTGAACAGGCCGATATCGCCACTGCGTTTCACATGCACGCCGCCGCAGAGTTCCTTCGAGGTGCCGATGGTCAGCACGCGCACTTGATCGCCGTACTTCTCGCCAAAGAGCATCATCGCGCCCGATCGCTGCGCTTCCTCGAGTGGCATGACGCGGGCGTCGGTCGCGAGGTTGGCGAGAATCTCCTGATTGACGAGGTCTTCGACCCGGCGGATTTCGTCGGCCGCCAGCGGCGCGCTGTGCGCGAAGTCGAAGCGCGTCTTGCCGGCATCGACCAGCGAGCCTTTCTGCTGCACGTGGCTACCGAGTACCTCGCGCAGCGCCTTGTGCATGAGATGCGTCGCCGAATGGTTGCGTACGGTGCGGGCGCGGGCGATGACGTCGACTTTTGCCGCGACGCCGTCGCCGATGCGGATGAGACCGGTACGCACGACCCCCTGGTGACCGAAGACCGCCGCCTGGATTTTCTGCGTGTCCTCGACGGCAAAGATCCCCTGCGCCGTCTGCAGGACGCCGCGGTCGCCGACCTGGCCGCCCGACTCGGCATAGAACGGTGTCTGGTCGAGGACGACGACACCGATTTCGCCTTCGCCGAGCTGTTCGACCGGACTGCCGTCGCGGTAGAGCGCGAGTACCTGGCCGCCGAATTCGAGCGCCTCGTAGCCGTGGAAATGGGTCACCGGGCCGCTGTAGTCGAGCGCCGCCGCCATCCTGAACTTGCCGGCAGCGCGCGCCTGTTCCTTCTGCAGCGCCATCGCGGCGTCGAAAGCGGCGACATCGACGCTGACCCCGCGCTCGCGGCAGACATCGGCCGTGAGGTCGAGCGGGAAGCCGAAGGTGTCGTGCAGCTTGAAAGCCGTCTCGCCCTTGAAGATACCGTTGCCCGCCAGCGCCGCGAGTTCGCCTTCGAGGATGCTCATGCCGTGCTCGATGGTCTCGAAGAAGCGTACCTCTTCCTGCCGCAGGACGTCGGTGATGCGCGCCTGCTGGCTGACGAGTTCGGGATACGCGGCGCCCATTTCGAGCACCAGGTCGGGCAGCATGCGGTGGAAGAAGGCGGCGCGGGCACCGAGCTTGTAGCCATGCCGGATGGCGCGCCGGATGATGCGGCGCAGGACGTAACCGCGCCCTTCGTTGCCGGGGATCACGCCATCGGCGATCAGGAAGGCGCAGGCCCGGATGTGGTCGGCGAGCACCCGCAGCGACGGGCTGTCGGGATCGCCGGCCGGGGTTTCGCGCGCGGCGGCGGCGATCAGGCGGACGAAGAGGTCGATCTCGTAGTTGCTGTGGACGTGCTGCAGGACCGCGGCGGTGCGTTCGAGGCCCATGCCGGTATCGACCGATGGCTTTGGCAGCGGGTGCATGACACCGGCTTCGTCGCGGTTGAACTGCATGAAGACGTTGTTCCAGATCTCGATGTAGCGATCGCCCTCTTCGTCGGGCGACCCCGGCGGCCCGCCGGGAATCCCTTCGCCATGGTCGTAGAAGATTTCCGTACACGGTCCGCAGGGACCGGTGTCGCCCATCATCCAGAAGTTGTCGGAGGCGTAGCGGGCACCCTTGTTGTCACCGATCCGGATCACCCGCTCGACCGGCAGGCCGATCGCGCGCGTCCAGATGTCGTAGGCCTCGTCATCCTCGGCATAGACCGTGACCCACAGGCGGTCGGCGGGCAAACCGTAGACGTCGACCAGCAGTTCCCAGGCGTAGCGGATCGCGTCGAGCTTGAAGTAGTCGCCAAAGGAGAAATTGCCGAGCATCTCGAAAAAGGTATGGTGGCGCGCCGTGTAACCGACGTTCTCGAGATCGTTGTGCTTGCCGCCGGCACGAACGCACTTCTGCGAGGTGGTGGCGCGCAGGTAGGGGCGTTTGTCGAAACCGAGGAAGACGTCCTTGAACTGGTTCATGCCGGCGTTGGTAAACAGCAGCGTCGGGTCGGCATGCGGCACCAGCGAACTCGAAGCGACGATCTGGTGGCCTTTGGAGGCGAAGAACTGGAGGAACTTGTCGCGGATTTCTGCGCTTTTCATCGTGGTCCATCCCGCTGCGGGGGTCGTTCAAGGAGGTGCGATTCTAACGTGAAAGTCCGACTGGCGACCGGCCAATCACCGCTATGCATCACTCGCCAGCACCGCCCCGGGCGCTTGGCCGCCGGCGAAGAGGATCGGCTAGAGGTCGAGCAGACGGTCGATGCGATCGCTGAAGACGGCCGCGACGCCGCGCTCGATGAGGGTTGCCGCGAGCAGCGGATCGTTCACCGTGTAGCAGAGCAAGGGCAGGCCGGCGGCGTGCGCGGCCCGCAGCAGGTCGTCGTCGATCGCCTCGGCGGCACAATGCAGGGTCGCGGCGCCAAGGCGCTCGCTGCGCGCGAGCCAATCCAGCGGCGGACGTTCATACAGACAGCCCAGAGGGAGGTCGGGAGCAGCGCCGCGGGCCGCCGCGAGGGCGACTTCGGAGAACGATGAGACGAGTGGCAGCGGGTCGGTCGCCCACAGGGCAAGGACCCTGCGGGCAACGATCTCGCCGGTCACCGCGGCGAGACCGGCCGCCGGCTTGATTTCGACATTGGCCCGCAGACCGAACTCGCGACAGACGCGCGCTGCCGACGCCAGCGTCGGCAGCGGCTCGCCGGCAAAAGCGGCAGCGTGGTGCGCGGCGGCATCGAGCAGACTCAAGCGGTCGTCGCCGGTCTTGCCCACCCGCCCGCGACCGTCGGTGGTGCGGCCGAGGGTCTGGTCGTGCAGGAGCCACGGCGAGCGATCGGCCGACAGCACGACGTCGAACTCGACCGCCTTCAGGCCCAGGCGGGCGGCGATGCGCAGACCCGCGAGGGTGTTCTCCGGTGCCAGCGCGCCGCCGCAGCGATGCGCGAAAACCCGCGGCAGGGGCCAGCCAAGCCGCGGACGAATCACTTCTTCGCGGGCGCTTTCGCCGCTGCCTTCACCGGTGCCGCGCTGGCGGCGAGGATCACATTGCCCCGGTTGACCGCGTTATCGAGCGCCAGCTTGGCGGGCGTCTTGCCGGCCCAGGCGGCTTCGAGTTCCTCTTCGACGATGATGCGCACCTTCTCGATCTCGGCGACGCGCAGGACGCGCAGCGCGCCCGGACCCTGCAACTGGCGGTAAGCGACCTTGAGACCGGCGACATCATCCTGCAACAGCTTGCTGCCGGCAGCGGCGCGGGCCGACGCAACCATCGGCAGAAATCCTGACACGGCGGTGAGTTCGACCTGCAGGTCGGGCTCGAGCAGGAAGTTCACGAACTGGGCGACGCCCTTGTAGTCGGCCGGCTTCTGACCGGCACCGACCCACAGTGAAGCGCCGCCGGCCAGCGTCTGCTGCGGCGAACCCTGCACGTCGTCGTGATAGGGCAGCGCAGAAACGCCGGTATCGCGCTTCAAGGCCTCGGGCAAGGTGCCATAGAACGACGAGGAAGTGGTCAGCATGCCGCACTCTCCGGCGGCAAAGCGGTTGTCGGCCTCGTCGCGGCGGCCGAAATAGACGAAGAATCTGGCCTTGGCCCAGGTCGTCAGCATCGCCGTGTGCTTCACCTGAACGAGGCCGTTGAAGTTGAGCCGGCCTTTCGCGTCCGCCACCTCGACACCGTTCCACGCACTCAGGTTGTCAACATGCACCCAGGCGGGCCAGGAGGTGGTGTAGGGACAGCTGCTGCCGGAATCGAACAGTTTGTCGGCCGCGTGCTGCGCCTCGGCCCAGGTCCGCGGCGGTTTCTCCGGGTCGAGACCGGCCTTGCGGAAAGCCGCCTTGTTGATGAACAGAACCGGTGTCGACATGGCGACCGGCAGGGCAAACAGGTTGCCCCTGGCGTCGCCAAGGCCGACGCGAAGTTCCGGTGACATCTTGCCACCGTCGAGCGGCAGCCCCGCTTCCTTCATCACCTGGTGCAAGGGGCGGAAATCGGCCTTGGCGGCGACGAAGCGCGCCTGCTCCTCGCGCGTCACCAGGTTGAGATCCTTGACGGCGTCGCCCTGAACCCGGCGCATCACCGTCACCTGATAGTCTTTCTGGCGTGAGTTGAAACGCTGCACCAGCTTGTCGAGCCGCTCGGCGCGTTCTTCGTCGAGCTGATGCGAGAGACCGATTTCGATCGGCGCCGCAACGCTCAAGGGGGAAAAGGGCACGGCGAGCGCGAGCGCCAGTGCAGCCGGGAGAATTTTGCGCAAACGCATGCGATAGATCCTTGAGAGAGAAAAGCGCTGATTATAGGCTTCCGCGCCGGCGCTTGAACACGCAAGTATCGTGGCATCGTGGCAAGACCTCGCCGGCGGAGGCGATGTCGGGCAATCGTCGAGACCGGGGCGAACTGGCCGGGTTCGTTCGCCTCTAAGCACTGCGCAGGCGACCGCCGCGCCGCCCCGCAGGTTGCGCCGAGATGAAACCCTCTCGAATCCCAAAGGAGTTCAGTCGATGAGTGCCAGGCCCCCATCGCCCCCGCAGCAGTCACGGCAAATCGAAGAACTTCAGGCACGTCTGCAGGAAGCCGAGGCGGCACTGAAAGTGATCGGCGACCCGGGCCTGGATTCGTTCGCGGGCAGGCAACGGCCGGGCCAGGAGGAGGCCACGCCGGGCGACGATTTTCCCGCTCGGCGCGAGCATGTCGGGAACGGACGCCGCCAGCAGTTCGTCGCCGAGGAGCGACTCGCGTGGGCGGCGCTGATGCAGGCGACCGAAGCACTGGTCGTCTGCGACAACCAGGATCTGATCGTGCTGGCAAACGACGCGGCGCACGCTTTGGCCGCTTGCCGCCTGATCGGTGTTCCCTTCGCCAAAGCTTTCCCGCTCGTCTCGGAGCCCGGCGGAATGCCGCCCCCACAGCCCGGACCGGGGGCGGCCATGGAACGATTGCGGCACGAAGTAAGCTATGGCCGCGATGGCCAGACTTTCCTCCTGCTCCTCGGCAGCGCGCCCTTGTTCGGCAACGGCAACCAGTTGCTCGGCCGCGTCGTCACCCTGGCCGACCTCACGCAACGAAAAAGTACCGAAGAGGAGTTCACCCGGGCCGAGCGGCGCAAGGACGAGTTCCTTGCCACCCTGGCGCACGAGTTGCGCAATCCGCTGGCGCCGATCCGCAGTGCGGTCGAATTGCTGAGCAAGGTGTCAATGGCTTCGCCCGAGACCGATCACGCCCTCGACGTACTCAATTGGCAGGTCAGGCAGCTCACCCATCTGGTCGACGACCTGCTCGACGTGTCGCGCATCGGCCAGGGCAAGATCGTCCTGCACAAGAAGCCGCTGTTGCTGGCCCAAGTCGTTGCGCGCGCGGTGCAAACGGCGCGCGATTTCATCTCCTCCCGACAGCATCGGCTCGAACTGTCGCTGCCAAGCGAACCGATCTGGATCCATGGTGACGAGATGCGGTTGACCCAGATCCTGGTCAATCTCCTGAACAATGCCGCCAAATACATGGACGAGGGCGGTCAGGTCGAACTGGCTGCCGAAGCCTGTGCGAATGGAGTGATCATCCGGGTGCGGGACCGCGGGATCGGTATCCCGGAGACGATGCTGAGCCGGGTTTTCGACCTCTTTGCGCAGGGTGACTGTCCGCCGGACCGTCATCAGCAGGGGCTGGGGATCGGACTGAGGCTGGTGCACAATCTGGTCATGCTGCACGGCGGTCTGGTCGAGGTGGCGAGCGACGGTCTCGGCGAAGGCAGCGAGTTCACGGTACGCCTGCCGACCATCGCGCCGCCGCCACCGGCGAAGTCGGTCGCGGCGACCGCCCGCACACCCGAACGCTCGCTGCGCATCCTGGTGGTCGATGACAACGTCGATTCGGCGGTGAGCATGGCCATGCTCCTGCAACTCCAGGGGCACCGGATCGAAACCGCCGGCACCGGCCCGGCAGCGATCGATGCGGCGCTGGCGCTGCACCCCGACGTCGTCCTGCTCGACATCGGTTTGCCCGGCATGGACGGCTACGAGGTCGCTCAACACCTGCGCGAAATGCCGCAAACCTGCTCCGCGGTGCTCGTCGCACTCACCGGCTATGGCCAGCCACAGGACCGCCAGCGCTCGCACGAAGCGGGCTTCGATCATCATCTGGTGAAACCGGTGGAACTCGCGATCATCAACCGGATCCTGGCGTCGGTCGCCACGGGGGAGCGATAATCACGAACCGGCTGCGCCCCTTTGCTGCTTGACGAGCCATCGGCGGGTCCGCCGGAGAGCGAAGAAGGGGCGGTCCCGGTCCAGGCCCGTGGAATCATTCCAGGCCCGTGGAATCATTCTTCGGACTCCCCCTCACCCTTCAGGAGAATCCCTCATGCCGCAGCCGAAGCAACCGAGCGAATCCGGCAAACCCCTCGAATTCTATTTCGACTTCTCATCCCCCTACGGCTACCTCGCCTCCGAGAAGATCGACGATCTTGCCGCTGGCTACGGGCGCAAGGTCAGGTGGCGGCCGATTCTGCTCGGGGTGGTTTTCAAGCAGACCGGCGGGGCGCCGTTGACCACGCTGCCGCTCAAGGGCGAGTACTCGCTGCACGACTTCTCACGTTCGGCGCGCTTCATGGGCGTGCCGTATACGCACCCGCAGGCCTTCCCGCTTGCGACCCAACACGCGGCGCGGACCTTCTACTGGCTCGCGGAGCAGGACGGCGAGACGGCGCAGGATTTCGCCCACAGCGTCTTTCGCGCCCTCTACCGCGACGGACGCAATGTCTCCGAACTCGACGTGGTGCTTGAACTCGCCGCCCGCCACGGCATCGACCGCGCTAGACTCGCGGAAGCGCTCCGGAGCCAGGCGCTCAAGGATCGACTCAAAGCCGAAAACGACGCGGCCATGTCTCGCGGCGTCTTTGGTTCGCCGTACATCATCGTCGACGGTGAACCGTTCTTTGGTGCCGATCGCCTGCCCCAGATAGAACGCTGGCTCGCCAGCGGAGGTTTTTGATGCCTGTTCTGCCCACCCGGCTTGATCCCCGCGGCGCCGACTTCAAGGCCAACGCCGAGGCAATGCGCACGGTCGTCGCCGATCTGCGCTCGACCGTCGACCGGATCGCGCTCGGCGGCCCGCCAGCGGCGCGCGAAAAACATCTGGCGCGCGGCAAGCTGCTGGCGCGCGAGCGCATCAATACGCTGATCGATCCCGGTTCGGCTTTCCTCGAACTGTCGCAGTTCGCGGCTTACGGCATGTATGGCGAAGCGACACCCTACGAAGTGCCGGCGGCGTCGCTGATCACCGGCATCGGCCGGGTTAACGGCGTCGAATGCATGATCGTCGCCAACGATGCGACAGTGAAAGGCGGCACCTATTACCCGCTGACCGTCAAGAAGCACCTGCGGGCGCAGGAGATCGCCGGTGAGAACCGGCTGCCGTGCATCTATCTGGTCGATTCGGGCGGCGCCTTCCTGCCGATGCAGGACGAGGTCTTTCCCGACCGGGAGCATTTCGGACGCATCTTCTACAACCAGGCCAGGCTGTCGGCGGCCGGCATTCCGCAGATCGCCGCCGTGATGGGCTCCTGCACCGCCGGTGGCGCCTACGTGCCCGCGCTGTCCGACGAGTCGATCATCGTCAAGGAGCAGGGAACGATCTTTCTTGGGGGACCGCCGCTGGTCAAGGCGGCGACCGGCGAAGTGGTCAGCGCCGAGGACCTCGGCGGCGCCGACGTGCATACGCGGATTTCCGGTGTCGCCGACCATTACGCGGAAAACGACGCGCATGCGCTCGCGATCGCTCGCCGCATCGTCGGCAATCTCAACTGGCGCAAGCGTCCGCCAGTCTCGATCGCCGAGCCACGCGAGCCGCTGCACGCGGGCGGAGAGCTCTACGGGGTGATCCCGAGCGACGCCCGCAAACCCTTCGACGTGCGCGAGATCATCGTCCGTATCGTCGATGGATCGGATTTCGACGAGTTCAAGGCGCGCTACGGGACGACCATCGTCTGCGGTTTCGCGCGCCTCTGGGGTTACCCGATCGGCATTGTCGCCAGCAATGGCATCCTGTTCTCGGAATCCTCGCTGAAAGCGGCGCACTTCGTCGAGCTCTGTGCGCAGCGCGACATCCCGCTCGTCTTCCTGCAGAACATCACCGGTTTCATGGTCGGGCGAAAATACGAGAATGGGGGCATTGCGCGCGATGGCGCCAAGATGGTGACCGCCGTCGCCTGCGCCCGGGTGCCGAAGTTCACGGTGGTCATCGGCGGCTCGTTCGGCGCCGGCAACTACGGCATGTGCGGCCGCGCCTACTCGCCGCGTTTCCTCTGGATGTGGCCGAACGCGCGCATCTCGGTGATGGGCGGTGAACAGGCGGCGCAGGTCCTGGCGACGGTCAGACGTGATGGCATCGAAGCCACCGGCCGGCAGTGGAGCGCTGACCAGGAGGAGGCCTTCAAGGCGCCGATCCGCGCCCAGTACGAATTGCAGGGCCACCCCTATTACGCCAGCGCCCGCCTCTGGGACGACGGCATCATCGACCCCGCCGACACCCGCCGGGTGCTCGGTCTCGGGCTGTCGGCAGCGCTGAACGCCGACGCCGAAGCGACGAAGTTCGGCATTTTCAGGATGTAAGGGTTTTTGATGAGCGAGTACCAATCGATCTTGACCGAAGTCGACGGCAGCGTCGGCATCCTGACGCTGAACAAGGCGCAGCGGCACAATGCTTTCGACGAACAACTGGTGGCCGAGATGACGCACGGGCTGCGCGAACTCGAGCAGGAGAGCCGGGTGCGGGTCGTCGTCCTCTCGTCGACCGGCAAGAGCTTCTGCGCCGGCGCCGACCTCAACTGGATGAAGCGCGCCGCGGCCTACACGGAAGAAGAGAACCTGCTCGACGCCAAGCGGCTGGCCGAACTGATGGCGACCCTCAACCAGCTCTCGAAACCGACGATCGCCCGCGTCCAGGGTCCCGCTTACGGCGGCGGCGTCGGCTTGATCGCTGCCTGCGACATCGCCGTCGGCACCTACGACGCGGTGTTTTCGCTCAGCGAAGTGAAGCTCGGCATCGTGCCGGCGGTGATCAGCCCCTACGTCATCGCGGCCATCGGCGAGCGCTACAGCCGCCGCTACATGCTGACCGCCGAGCGTTTTTCGGCCGCCGAGGCGTACCGGATCGGCCTGCTGCACGAAGTCGTCCCCGGCGAGGAGCAACTCGACGAAGCGATCGCCGAACTCCTCGACAGTCTGCTCGCCAACGGCCCGCGGGCACAGGCCGAGTGCAAGATGCTGATGCGCGCCGTCGCCGGCCAGCCGATCGACGACGAGACGATCGCCGAGACGGCGCTGCACATCACCCGCATCCGGGCCAGCGCGGAAGGCCGCGAAGGTCTGGCGGCCTTTCTCGAAAAGCGGCAGCCGAACTGGATTGCCGATTGAGCGGGGGTGAGTACGCCGATGCCTTGCCCTTGAAGTCGGTCACCCGGTTGACGTGCACAGGAAAGGTCGCTCGATGTTCAGCAAGATTCTGATCGCCAATCGCGGCGAGATCGCCTGTCGGGTGATCCGCAGCGCACGCCGCATGGGAGTGGCCACCGTCGCCGTCTATTCCGAAGCCGACGCCAACGCGCGCCACGTGCGTCTCGCCGACGAGGCGGTGTGCATCGGTCAGCCGGCGGCGCGCGAGTCGTACCTCGTCGGTGAACGGATCATCGACGCTGCGCGCCGAACCGGCGCGCAGGCGATCCATCCCGGCTACGGATTTCTCGCCGAGAACGACCGCTTTGCCGACGCCTGCACGGTGGCCGGGATCGTCTTCATCGGTCCGCCGGCGGCGGCGATCCGCGCCATGGGTTCGAAATCGGCGGCGAAGGCGCTGATGGCCGCTGCCGGCGTGCCGCTGGCGCCGGGCTACCACGGCGACAATCAGACTGCCGCTTTCCTGCAGCAACAGGCCGAGACGATCGGCTATCCGGTGCTGATCAAGGCGGCTGCCGGCGGCGGCGGCAAGGGCATGCGTCTGGTCGAGAAGCGCGCCGATTTCGCCGCCGCCCTCGCCTCCTGCCAGCGCGAAGCGCGTTCGTCCTTCGGCTCTGATATCGTCCTGATCGAGCAATACCTCCGGCGTTCGCGCCACATCGAGCTGCAGATCTTCGCCGATACCCACGGCAACTGCGTCCACCTCTTCGAACGCGACTGCTCGGTGCAGCGCCGCCACCAGAAGGTGCTCGAAGAAGCGCCGGCGCCGGCCATGACACCGGAACGTCGCGCGCTGATGGGAAAGGCCGCCGTCGATGCCGCGCGGGCGGTCGGCTACGTCGGCGCCGGCACCGTCGAGTTCATCACCAGCGCGACCTTCGCGGTGGACGGGAGTTTCTACTTCATGGAGATGAACACCCGCCTGCAGGTCGAGCATCCGGTGACCGAGATGATTACCGGCCAGGATCTCGTCGAATGGCAACTGCGCGTTGCCTGCGGCGAGCCGCTGCCGCTGCGCCAGGCGCAGCTCGAGCTGCGCGGCCATGCCCTCGAAGCACGCCTCTACGCCGAGAATCCCGACCATGACTTCCTGCCTTCGACGGGTCGCCTGCTGCATCTCGCGCGCCCGGCCGAGAGCCTCAACGTCCGGGTCGATACCGGCATCGAAGAGGGTGACGAGATCACGCCCCACTACGATCCGCTGATCGCCAAGCTGATCGTCTGGGACGTCGATCGCCACGCGGCGCTCGCGCGCATGCGCCAGGCGCTCGCCGACTACCGCATCGTCGGCGTCACCACCAACGTCGACTTCCTCTCGCGCCTCGTCGCCTGCCCGGCTTTTGCCAACGCCGACCTCGACACCGGCCTGATCGAGCGCAGCCGCGAGTTTCTTTTCCCGGCCGCGAGCCAACCGCCGACCAGCGTCTTCTTTGTCGCCGCCGTCGCCGGCCTGCTGCGCGAGCATGCCGCGGCACTCGCCCACGCCAGCCTCTCGGGCGACCCCTGGTCACCGTGGAGCCTGCACGACGGCTGGCGGCTCAACCTGCAACCGCGACGAACGCTGACCTACCGCAGTGGTGATACCCGGCACGAAGTGATCGTCGCCTACGAAACCGACGGCTGGCGTCTGACCCTGGGCGGCGAGTCGGTCCGGGCGCGCGGCCGCATCCTCGACAGCGGTCCGTTCGCCGGTCAGGTGGCGGTCGAACTCGACGGTCGCCGGCTGGTGGTCAGCGTCGTCGCGGTGACCGAAAAACACGAGCAGAAGCGCCATGTCTTCCTCAACGGCCGCAACTACGTCATCGTGCGTGACGACCCGCTGCATCTGGTTGCCGCCGGCGGCGCCCAGGACGGCGGCCTGACGGCGCCGATGCCGGGCAAGATCATCGCCCTGCTCGCGGCACCGGGGCAGGCGGTAGACCAAGGCGCGCCGCTGCTGATTCTCGAAGCGATGAAGATGGAACATACCATCACGGCACCTCGGAACGGCCGCGTCAAGGGCTTCTGCTTCGCGGCCGGTGAGCAGGTGGCCGATGGCGCGCAACTCGTCGATTTCGCAACGGAGAAGTGAGATGACCCTGCCGAAACAGGTGAAACTGGTCGAAGTCGGGCCGCGCGACGGCCTGCAGAACGAAAGAATGATCGTGCCGACGGCAGTCAAGATAGAGTTCATCGAACGTCTGGGCGCTGCCGGGCTGTCGGCGATCGAAGCGACCTCTTTCGTTTCCCCCAGGTGGGTGCCGCAGATGGCCGACCACAGCGAAGTCCTGCGCGCGGTGCTGGCCAGCCCGCAACGGCGGCCCGGCGTGTCGTACCCGGTGCTGACCCCGAACCTCCAGGGTTTCGACGCGGCCCTCGCCGCCGGCGCGCAGGAAGTGGCGATCTTTGCCGCAGCGTCGGAAACCTTTTCGCAGAAGAACATCAACTGCAGCATCGCCGAGAGCCTCAAGCGCTTCGCGGCTGTCGTCGATGCCGCGAGCGCCCTCGAAATCAGGCTGCGCGGTTACGTCTCCTGCGTCATCGCCTGCCCCTACGAAGGTGCGGTTGCGCCGGCGAGCGTCGCCCGGGTCGCCGAGCGGCTGCACGAAATGGGTTGCTACGAGATCTCGCTCGGCGATACCATCGGGGCCGGCACGCCGGCATCGATCCAGCGCCTGCTCGAAGCCTGCGCGGCGGTGGTGCCGATCGGCCAGCTCGCCGGGCATTACCATGACACGTACGGAATGGCGATCGCCAACATCTATGCCTCGCTCGAACTCGGCATGGCGGTCTTCGACAGCTCGGTCGCCGGCCTCGGCGGCTGCCCGTATGCGGTCGGCGCCACCGGCAACGTGGCGAGCGAAGAAGTGCTCTTTCTGCTGCAGGGGCTGGGAATCGAATGCGGCGTCGAGATGGAACCACTGCTCGCCGCTGGCGAGTTCATCTCGCGTCACCTGGGCCGCGCACCGGCGTCGAAGGTCGCCCACGCGCTGCAGTCCCGGCAAGCCGGCAACGCGCTGCATCTGGAGAATCGATCGTGACGCCAGTCATTGCTTCACCCTGCATCAATATCTGCCGGATGGATGGCGACACCGGCCTCTGTCTGGGTTGTTTCCGGACGATCGAAGAGATCGCCCGCTGGAGTGGCGCTTCGCATGACCAGCGGCTGCAGGTCCTGGTCGCGGTCGAGCGTCGGCGCGTCGAACACGACCCGCTCGGCGGGGCGTCGGGAGGTGATTTGCGTGGCAACTGTGAGCCCTGAAGATGAGCGAACCTGAAGAAGAGTACCTTTGCGTCGGTATCTGCATGCCCGATCCGGATTCGGGTTACTGCCTCGGCTGCGGGCGCCCGCCGCTCCCGGTCTCGGTCGTGACGCAGGGAATCGTTGCCGAGGAACTGCGACCGGTGCGGCTCTTCGGGGAATTGCCGGATACCGATCCGCCGGGGAAAACCTGATGCTCCCCGCCGACCTGCTGGCTCTCGAACGTGGCTGGCCGTCGTCGAACAACCGTGTGTCGAGCGACCGTGTCTTCTTGGCAAGCGCAGGCCTGGTGGGCGACAATGGCTACGTCACCCACGCCGCGCAGAGCGACTGAAAAACTGCCCTCGCCCGCCCGCCGGGGAGGGGCCGGCGGTGAGGGAAAAGGGGCATGCCCTTCATCGTTTGCAGGCGCCCCAACGGGCATCACGACTGCACGAAAGCCGAGGAGGGACTGGTGAGTGAGAACCAGACGGCAAACGACCTTGTCTCGGGCGAGGTGGAATTCCGCCACTACCGTCGTCGCCGTGCCGAGCACCTGTTGCGCACCGGGGTGGGCTTGCTCGTCGTCTATGCGCTGGTGTGGGGCATGGTTGCTCTGGCGCGAAGCGATTGGCTGACGCTGCTGGTGCAGGCGGTTTCGCTCGCCGGGGCGGCTGGCGTGGGGTGGTGCCTCAAGCGTCGCCTCCTCGGGCTCGCGGGGCACGGTTATTTCTGTGTGGTGATCCCGGTGATCGCCGCCCTCGTCCTGCTCGAGGGCGTCGCGGGGCCCTTTCGCAGCATGAGCCACTACCCCCTGCTGCCCTTGACCGTCGGCGCCTACCTGCTGTTCTTCACGCACGATGCCCGCGCCCGGCAGGTCTATGTGGGCGCGTGCCTGACGATCTTCCTCACCGTCGAGCTGGGCCTGCTGACGCTGCCGCCCGCCGGGCTCGCCTACGATCTCGAAGCACAGGGTAACGGACGCTGGCTCCTGTCGTTCGCGAGCTTCGCTTCGCTGCTCATGGTGGCGAGGCTTTTCGTCGCCGATCTCGCCGAAGCCGAGAAGCAACTCGCCGCCGCCAATGTCCGCCTCGAACAGCTGCTGGAAAACATGCTGCCGCCGATCATCGCGCATCGACTGCGCACCGAAGGACACACCTTCGCCGACGCTTTCAGCGACTGCAGCGTCCTCTTCGCCGACATCGTCGGCTACACCGCTCTCTCCGAGTCGCAGCCCGACGTGGTCAGACTGCTCGACGCGATCTTCTCGCGCTTCGACGACCTCACCGAGCAGGTCGGCCTCGAGAAGATCAAGACCATCGGCGATGCCTACATGGTCGCCGCAGGCATTCCCGAACTGCGGGCGGACCACGCGGCAGCGGCCGCCGACCTCGCGCTGCGGATGCAGGCCACAATGAGCGATTTTCCCGGGCTGGACATTCGCATCGGGATCAGTTCGGGCGCCGTCGTCGCCGGCGTCATCGGCAAAAAGCGCTACATCTACGACCTCTGGGGTGACACGGTGAACACCGCGGCCCGCATGGAGTCGCAGGGGATTGCCGGCCGCATCCAGATCAGCGCCGCCACCCGCGCCTTGCTGCCGCCCGACTTCGCCTGCGATGACCGCGGCGAGATCCCGATCAAGGGCAAGGGTCCGATGCGCGTCTTTTTGCTCAAGGGACGCAAGCTGCCGCCGACCGAACGACCCGCGCACGCTGGAGACAAAGTCGCCGCAGATCGCTGAAGACCGGCCAGACGCCACTCGGTGCTGCCGTCCGTCGTCAGCGCGGAGGCAGTAATCGGTCAATCCTCTTCCCAGTCCTGTCCATGTCCCGCCCAGATGCCCAGTAATTATTGCGCCAGAGCGCCCGTTTTCGCGAGACCGCCCGCCCATGGAAAGCAGGCTTTTCCTGTACAGGCGGGTTTTTTTCCCGTAGAATCATCGCGTGATTTCCTGACCTGCAAAGCTTCGTGACGGTGTCAGGGCGTACCGGTCTGGGGTCCGGGTGCGCGTTTCGTTATCCGGCGGCGCAAGCCGCCGTTTCAGTTTCAAAGCCTCCGCAATGGGTGATCCATGTCGCATCTGATGAATACCTATGCCCGCCTGCCGATTGCCTTCAGCCATGGCGCTGGCAGTTGGCTGACCGACACCGACGGCAAGGTCTATCTCGATGGCTTGTCGGGGATTGCCGTAAACACCCTGGGGCACAACCATCCACGACTGGTCGCGGCGATCGCAGCACAGGCCGGACGTCTGCTGCACTCGTCGAACCTCTACCGGATTCCGCAGCAGGAGCAACTGGCCGACAAACTGGCGGCGCTGTCGGGAATGGACGGGATCTTCTTCTGCAACTCGGGCTGCGAGGCCAACGAGGCGGCGATCAAGCTGGCCCGGATGTATGGTCACCGGCAGGGCGTCGACAGTCCGGCGACGGTGGTCATGGAGAAGGCTTTCCATGGCCGCACCATGGCCACCCTTTCGGCCACCGGCAGCCGCAAGGCGCAGGCTGGTTTCGAGCCGCTGGTGGCAGGCTTCGTGCGCGTGCCCTACAACGATCTTGAAGCGATCAAGGCGATTGCCCGCTACAACAAGAACATCGTCGCGGTGATGCTCGAGGTCGTGCAGGGCGAGGGAGGAATCAACAGTGCGGACATCGATTTTCAGCGCGGCCTGCGCGCACTCTGCGACGATCGCGGCTGGCTCCTGATCTGCGACGAGGTCCAGTGCGGCATGGGCCGCACCGGTCGCTGGTTCGCCTTCCAGCACGCCGGCATTCTCCCGGACGTGGTGACGCTGGCCAAGGGACTCGGCGGCGGTGTGCCGATCGGCGCCTGCCTGGTGGCTGGCCTCGCCCGCGGCCTCTTCAAGCCGGGCAATCACGGCTCCACCTTCGGCGGCAACCAGCTCGCGACGACCGCGGCGCTGACGACCATCGACGTCATCGAAACCGACCAGCTGATCGACAATGCCATCGCCGTCGGCCGTCTGATCCGCGACGGGCTGGCTGACGCGCTGGCCGGCAGCAAGGGCGTGGTCGACATCCGTGGTCAGGGCCTGATGATCGGCATCGAACTCGATCGCCCGTGTGGCGAACTGGTCAACCGTGGCCTGGCGGCCGGCCTCCTGATCAACGTCACCGCCGACAAGGTCGTTCGCCTGTTGCCGCCGCTGACCTTCGACGCTGACGAAGCGCGCCAACTGGTGTCGCGCCTGGCGAAGCTGATTCTCGATTTTCTCGCTACCGCTTAGAACATCGCCATGGACAGCCAAAAACACTTTCTTCAGTTCAAAGACTTCTCGCGCGCGGAATTCGCTTACCTGTTCGAGCGCTCGCGCTGGATCAAGACGCAGTTCAAGGCCTACCGCAAGTACTGGCCGCTCTGCGACCGCACACTGGTGATGATTTTCGAGAAGGCCAGCACGCGTACCCGCCTCTCGTTCGAAGCCGGCATGCAGCAACTCGGTGGTTCGGCGATCTACCTCAACAGCCGTGACTCGCAGTTGCATCGCGGCGAATCGGTCGAGGATGCGGCGCAGGTGATCTCGCGCATGAGCGATGTGGTAATGATCAGGACCTTCGAGCATGGGATGATCGAACGCTTTGCCGCCCATTCGCGGGTACCGGTGATCAACGGCCTGACCAACGAGTATCACCCGTGCCAGATCCTGGCCGACATCTTTACCTTCATCGAGCATCGCGGCCCGATTCAGGGCAAGACGGTCGCCTGGATCGGCGACTCGAACAACGTCTGCAGCACCTGGCTGCAGGCCGCCGAGGTCCTCGACTTCAAGGTGCAGGTGTCGACGCCGCCGGGCTACGAGGTCGAAGCCGGCCGCGCTGGCCTCTACGGCACCAGCCACTTCGAACAGTTCGCCGATCCGATGGACGCCGCCCGCAACGCCGACCTGGTCAGCACCGACGTGTGGACCTCGATGGGTTTCGAAGCCGAGAATGCCGAGCGACAGCGGGATTTCGCCGCCTGGCAGGTGACCAGCGAGATGATGCAGATCGCGCACCCGCAGGCGCTGTTCATGCACTGCCTGCCGGTCCATCGGGGCGAGGAAGTCGCCGCCGCGGTGATCGACGGCCCACAGAGCGTCATCTGGGACGAAGCCGAGAACCGCATGCATACCCAGAAAGCCTTGCTCGAGTATCTGCTGCTCGGCCGTATCGACGAATCCGATCCGGTCTCCGGCGGCCACTTTGCCGCCTCACCTCCCCCCTAGATCTGCGCAGGAAAATGCCATGAGCGACATCAGGAAAGCCGTCCTTGCCTATTCGGGCGGACTCGACACTTCAGTGATCCTGAAGTGGCTGCAGGATACCTACCACTGCGAGGTGGTCACCTTTACCGCCGACCTCGGCCAGGGCGATGAACTCGAAGCGGCACGACCGAAAGCGCTCAGGTTCGGCATTGCACCCGAGAACATCTACATCGAAGACCTGTGCGAGGAGTTCGTGCGCGACTTCGTCTTCCCGATGTTCCGCGCCAACACGGTTTACGAGGGCGAGTACCTGCTCGGCACCTCGATCGCCCGGCCGCTGATCGCCAAGCGGATGATCGAGATCGCCAACCTGACCGGCGCCGAGGCGGTCGCCCACGGGGCGACCGGCAAGGGCAACGACCAGGTCCGCTTCGAGCTCGGCGCCTATGCGCTGCGGCCGGACATCCGGATCATCGCGCCGTGGCGCGAATGGGACCTGCTGTCGCGCGAGAAGCTGCTCGCCTATGCCGAGCAACACGACATTCCGGTCGAGATGAAGCATCGACAGGGGGGGTCGCCGTATTCGATGGACGCCAACCTGTTGCACATCAGCTACGAAGGCCGCCACCTCGAGGACCCTGCGGCCGAAGCCGAGGAATCGATGTGGCGCTGGACGGTGGCGCCGGAAGCGGCGCCCGATGCCGCCGAGTATGTCGATCTGCAGTTCGAGCGGGGCGATCTGGTGGCGATCGACGCGCAGCGCCTGCCGGCCGACGAGTTGCTCGCGCGGCTCAACCAGCTGGGCGGCAAGCATGGCATCGGCCGCATCGATCTGGTGGAGAACCGCTATGTCGGCATGAAATCTCGCGGCTGCTACGAAACGCCCGGCGGCACCATCCTGTTGCGGGCTCACCGGGCGATCGAGTCGATCACCCTCGACCGCGAAGTCGCCCATCTCAAGGACGACCTGATGCCGCGCTACGCCAGCCTGATCTACAACGGCTACTGGTGGAGCCCGGAGCGTCTGGCGCTGCAGACGCTGATCGACCACACGCAACAGACGGTCAACGGCTGGGTACGGGTCAAGCTGTACAAGGGCAACGTGATCGTCGTCAGCCGCGATTCGAAGACCGATTCGCTGTTCGACTCGACCATCGCCACCTTCGAGGACGACGCCGGTGCCTACGACCAGAAGGACGCTGCCGGGTTCATCAAGCTCAACGCGCTGCGTCTGCGCATCGCGGCCAATCTGGCGAGCCGCAAGATCTGATCAGGAAATGAACCGTCGATGTTCGGGCTGACGGAAGAGCAGATTTCGCAATTCGGCATGACCTTCGGGATCGGTGCCTTCATGCTCTTCATGCTCTTCATCATCGGCGAGATCGCGTGGAAATCGAAAGCCGGGAAAACCGGCACGATCGTTCTTTTTTTCGTCTTGTCGTTCGGCATGCTCGGCTTCATCGCCAAGACGATCATGGAAAAACTCTGGGGGCTGTAAACCATGTCGCAATTCGATCAGGTCAGCGTCGTCAAACAGGCCAACGTGTACTTCGACGGCAAGTGCGTCAGCCATACCATTGTACTGGCCAACGGCAGCCGCAAAACGCTGGGCGTCATCCTGCCGTCGACCTTGCGCTTCACGACCGGCGCCCCGGAAGTCATGGAAGGCATCGCCGGCAGCTGCCGCGTGCGGCGCGCGGACGAGAGCCAGTGGACGACCTACACCGCCGGCGAATCCTTTTCAGTGCCGGCCGATTCATCGTTCGAGATCGCCTGCGATGACGCCTATCACTACGTCTGCCACTTCGGCTGAGCCGGGCAGCCTGCCTGACCCTGCTTGAGTAGCCGGGAAAACATTCAACGGGACTCCTATGCCTTCATTCGATTTTTCTTCAGAAGCCGACATGGCGGCGCTGCACAACGCGATCGACGTGACCCGGCGAGCCATCGACAATCGCTACGACTTCAAGGGAAGCAGCGCCAAGGTCGAACTGAACGAGAAGGACAATCTCATCACCCTTCACGGCGACTCCGACTTCCAGCTCGGCCAGATCAAGGATCTGCTTTTTCCGGCGATGGAAAAAAAGGAGAAGGAGAGCACCAAGCGGCTCGAAGAGCAGCCGGTGCAGCGCGTCTCGGGCAACAAGGTCAAGCAGGATCTCAAGATCAGGATCGGCATCGAGTCGGAACTGGCGAAAAAGATCGTCAAGCTGATCAAGGATTCGAAACTCAAGGTGCAGGCCTCGATCCAGGGGGACGCGGTCCGGGTCAGCGGCGCCAAACGGGACGAATTGCAGGCCAGCATCGCCCTGGTCACCAAATCGATTACGGATTTTCCGATCAGGTACGGAAATTTTCGTGACTGATCGCGGCGAATGCCGGCGAGGCCTGCCATGGGGCAGCCCTCGGCCTGCGCGTCGACCCGGGTGTCAGCCGGCAGGGTAAAAAGCTTTCCTGACACTCCATGGCCCACGGGGCAAGAGGGTGGTAAGCGATGACGGTTCTGTTGCGAGTCCAGACCATGAGAACGTTTCCGATCAGAGCACCCCGTCGACCCGCAATCGGGCTCGGCCAGCCGACGGGCCAGAGAAAAGGGGGACAGTTTGCATAAACTCAGCGAGAATCCGCAACCAGCGGAGAGATCCGATTCCGGCATGCTCTCCTGGACCGAGGAGTTGCGTCGGGTGGCAATGGCGGTCAGCAAGAAAGACCGCAACCCGGCGCTGCACCGCCAGCAGCTCTTCTACCTGCTGCTCTGGACGGCCGATGCACGGGGCTTTGGCGTCACCGTGCACAAGGGGCGCGATCCCGAAAGTGCCGACGAGTTGTGGGCCATCGATCGCGCCCTGAGCAAGCCTCCGCGCTTCGTGAGCGACGACGATCGCGTCATCCTGCGCCTGCTTTGGGCCGAGCGCTCTTTCGACACCGGCCTGCGCGCCTTCGGCCTCGGACCTCGCCACGGCTGCGAGGTGCTGGAGCTGATGGCGGAGACGGGCCGCCTTTGCCGCAAGGATGACTTCACGCCGCTGCTCCTGACCACGGCACGTCCGGCGACCGTCAGCTGGCAGGAGAGCGGTGACGGGCGGCAACTCGCGATGCTGGTGCCGGAGCCGGCCGCGAGCCTCGTCATCCCCCTGCAGACGCCCTGGTTTGTCGATCTAGAAAGGCATTTGCTCGGCCCGCTGCAGGTTTCCGGCAATCCGGCCGTCGTTGCCCGCCTGTTCTCGCTGCCACCGTTGTCGGCAACGGCGGCAGCACTGGTCGGCGAAGCGCTGGCAGAACCGGCGCGGGACCTGCCGGGCGACCCCGAGCAGGCATCTGCCAGCAGCCGCAGCATCGTCGCCGATCCGGTGCCGCTGTTGCGGCTGGGAACGCTGCACACGCACGGCAACCGGGGCTGGCGTGAATACCTGGCGAGCTACGGCGGCGGCCCGTTCGATGTCGCCCTGCCGGTCTTTCGCTATGCCGATGTCGAAGTCATTCCCGACGATTCGCGGGACTTCTCGATCCTCGACTGTGGCGAGATGGTCCGCATCGAACGTCGACGTGCGCTCGAAGAACAACTGATGGACGAGCTCTCCGGATGCGGTCTCGAGAAGATCCCGGGTTACGTGCTGCACACCTTCGGCAAGCCGCCCGACAATGCCTATGGCCTGGCACTCGAGGACCGCTGGGCGGACTTCATGCGCGATGACCTCGCGTGTCTGCGCCGCGCCGGCTGGGAGATCGAATTCGCCGATGATTTTCGGCACCGCGTGCTCGAGGTCGACACCTGGGACGCCAGCGTCGTCGAGTCGGAGGGGGGCTGGTTCAACCTCGACATGGGAATCATCGTCGAAGGTGAACGGCTACCGCTCGCGCCCTTGCTCGCCGCCCTCTTCCGGCGTGACGGGCGCTGGCTGGACGCGAGCCTGCTCGCGCAGATCCCGGATGGCGAGCTGATCGAACTGGTGACCCCGGCCAGCCTGCGAATTCGCGCCCCGGCCTGGCGGCTGAAGCCGCTGGCGGCGACCATGATCGACCTCTTCGACGGTTTCCCCGGCGGCACCAGCCTGCGCCTGTCGCGCTTCGACGCGCCGCGTCTGGCCGAGCTCAACGACAGCAGCCGCTGGCGTTTCCAGGGCCAGAGCGACCTCCTGGCGCTGGCCGAGCAGCTGACCGCCGCCCAGGGAATCAGCCACATCGAGCCGCCGGCCGGCCTGGGGCTGGAACTGCGTCACTACCAGACCGAGGGCCTGGCCTGGCTGCAGTTCCTGCGCGAACAGAACCTCGCCGGGATTCTCGCCGACGACATGGGGCTCGGCAAGACGGCGCAGACGCTGGCGCACCTGTTGCTGGAAAAGGAAGGCGGACGGCTCGACCTTCCGGCCCTGATCGTTCTGCCCACTTCGCTGATCTTCAACTGGAAGAACGAGGCCGCCCGGTTTGCGCCCAGCCTGTCGATTCTTTCGCTGCATGGCCCGGAACGCAAGACCCGCTTCGGCGAGATTGCCGGGCACGACGTCGTGCTGACGACTTATCCCCTGCTCTGGCGCGACGCCGCCGAACTGACCCGGCACCGCTACCACCTGCTGATCCTTGATGAAGCGCAGACGGTGAAGAACGCGCGCAGCCAGGGGGCCGAGGTGGTACGCCGGATTGTCGCCCGCCACCGCCTTTGCCTGACCGGCACGCCGCTGGAAAACCACCTCGGCGAGCTCTGGAGTCAGTTCGACTTCCTGCTGCCCGGATTCCTCGGCAACAATCAGACCTTTACCAAGTACTGGCGGACGCCGATCGAGAAGCAGGGCGACACCGACCGTCGTGAGCTGCTCGCGCAGCGTGTCCGCCCCTTCATTCTGCGTCGCAAGAAGGAAGAGGTGGCACGCGAACTGCCTCCGAAAACGATCATCATCCGCAAGGTCGAGCTGGTTGGCGGCCAGCGCGACCTGTACGAAACGGTCCGTGTCGCCATGGACGAGAAGGTGCGTGAAGAGATTGCCAGCAAGGGTTTCAACCGCAGCCAGATCGTCATCCTCGACGCCCTGCTGAAGCTGCGGCAGGTCTGCTGCGACCCGCGACTGGTCAAGGCCAAATCCGCCCAGAAGATCCGGGAACGGGCCAAACTCGACCTGTTGATGACCATGTTGCCCGAGCAGGTCGAAGAAGGCCGTCGCATCCTGCTCTTTTCGCAGTTCACCAGCATGCTTGCCCTGATCGAAAAGGAACTGAAGCTGGCCAACCTCGACTATGTGATCCTCACCGGCGACACCAAGGATCGCGAGGAACAGGTTCGACGCTTCCAGACCGGTGAGGTGCCGATCTTCCTGATCAGTCTCCGGGCCGGCGGCGTCGGACTGAACCTGACGGCGGCCGACACGGTCATTCACTATGACCCCTGGTGGAACCCTGCGGCGGAGAACCAGGCCACCGACCGGGCGCATCGGCTGGGTCAGGACAAACCGGTTTTCGTCTACAAACTGATCGTCGCCGGGAGCATCGAGGAGAAGATCCTCGCCCTCCAGGAGCGCAAGGCCGAACTTGCCGCGCGCATTCTTTCGGCCGATCGGGGAATCGACGCCAAATTCGGGAGCGATGACATCGCCGCCCTGTTTGCGCCGCTTCCGATCTGAGCGCTTTTCCGCACTCTGGCGACAACCCCGGTGGCTGGGCAGTTGCGGCGCACGGCTTGCAGACCGCCGGCTGTGTTAGAATCCGCCTCAAGCGTGCCGGCCGGCAGGGCTGGCGCCCGCGAATTTCTCTGCGGCGACCGGCCTGCGCGAGCAGGCCCGGCCAGGCACCGACAAGCCAGAGCGGGTCTCTGGCTTTTCCATTTCTTGCTGAGGTTGCATCTTGCTGAGGTTGCACTATGCCCGTTGTCACACTGCCTGACGGCTCCCAAAGGAAGTTCGCGCAACCGGTCACGGTTGCCGAGGTGGCGCAGAGCATCGGCGCCGGTCTGGCGCGGGCGGCGCTCGCGGGCAAGGTCGATGGTCGCCTGGTGGATACCTCGTTCTGCATTGACGCCGACGCCCAGTTGGGCATCATCACCGACAAGGATCCCGAAGGACTCGAAGTCATCCGGCACTCGATGGCGCACCTGATGGCCTACGCGGTCAAGGAACTGTTTCCAGGCGCGCAGGTAACGATCGGGCCGGTGATCGAAAATGGCTTCTACTACGATTTTGCCTACCAGCGTCCATTCACGCTCGATGATCTGGCGGCAATCGAGAAACGGATGGCCGAGCTTGCCCGGCGTGATCTGCCGGTCCAGCGCGAAGTCTGGCAACGCGACGATGCGGTGGCTTTCTTCAAGTCGATCGGAGAACACTACAAGGCCGAGCTGATCGACGCCATCCCGCCGGGCCAGGAGGTCTCGCTCTACCGCGAGGGTGATTTCGTCGATCTCTGCCGCGGCCCGCACGTGCCGTCGACCGGCAGGCTCAAGGTCTTCAAGCTGATGAAGCTGGCCGGTGCCTACTGGCGGGGCGACCATCGCAACGAACAACTGCAGCGGATATACGGAACCGCCTGGACCCGCAAGGAAGACCAGGAAGCCTACCTGCACATGCTCGAAGAGGCCGAGAAGCGGGACCATCGCAAGCTCGGCCGGCAACTCGACCTCTTCCATCTGCAGGACGAAGCACCGGGGATGGTTTTCTGGCACGCCAAGGGATGGACGATCTGGCAGGAAGTCGAACAGTACCTGCGGCGCGTGCTGAGCCGCAACGGCTACTGTGAAGTGAAGACGCCGATGATCATGGATCGTACGCTCTGGGAGCGCTCCGGCCATTGGCAGAACTATGCTGAACACATGTTCACCACGGCGTCCGAAAACCGCGACTACGCGATCAAGCCGATGAACTGCCCCGGCCACATCCAGATCTTCAACCAGGGCCTGCGCAGCTACCGTGATCTGCCCTTGCGGCTGGCAGAATTCGGCTCGTGTCATCGCAACGAGCCGTCCGGGGCGCTGCACGGCATCATGCGCGTGCGCGCTTTCGTCCAGGATGACGCCCACATTTTCTGTACGGAAGCGCAGGTGCTGCCGGAGACGGTCGCCTTCATCGATCTGTTGCAGCAGATCTATGCTGATTTCGGGTTTACCGAAATCCTCGTCAAGCTGTCCACGCGGCCGCCGAAGCGCATCGGCTCGGACGAGGCCTGGGACAGGGCCGAAGCGGCGCTCGCCGAGGGGCTGGCAGCCAAGGGGCTGAGCTACGACCTGCAGCCCGGCGAAGGCGCCTTCTACGGGCCGAAGATCGAATTCTCGCTCAAGGACTGCCTCGGGCGAGTCTGGCAATGCGGCACCCTGCAACTGGATTTCGCGTTGCCGCAGCGCCTCGACGCGCATTACGCCGGCGAGGACAACGAGCGGCATGTGCCGGTGATGTTGCACCGGGCGATTCTCGGTTCGCTCGAACGTTTCATCGGCATCCTCATCGAGCATTATGCGGGCGCCATGCCTTTGTGGCTTTCGCCGGTGCAGGCAGTGGTGCTCAACATCTCCGAAAAACAGGGCGAGTACGCGGCACAGGTGACGGCTGCCCTGCGCGATGCCGGACTGCGGGTTGAGGCAGATTTGCGCAACGAAAAAATTACCTATAAAATACGAGAACATAGCTTGAGCAAGCTGCCCTATCAGATCGTCGTTGGCGATAAGGAAGTGGCAGCCGATCTGGTGGCCGTGCGCACACGCGGTGGTCGGGACCTGGGACAAATGTCGGTGGCGGCGCTGACCAGGCAACTTCTCGATGAAATTGCTGCGCGAAGTGGCACGGCTTAATTATTGTCGAAAGAAGGAGCGGAGCCATCGCACTGCAAAAGGCGCAACGCGTTAACGAAGAAATCAACGCACCGGAAGTCCGTCTCGTCGGCCTGGACGGCGAGCAACTGGGAGTCATGAGTGTCAGGGCAGCATTGGCGCTGGCCGAGGAAGCGGGAGTCGACCTGGTCGAAATCGCTCCGATGGCGCAGCCGCCCGTCTGCCGGATCGTCGACTTCGGCAAGTTCAAATACCAGGAACAGAAGCGTCAGCATGAGCAGAAGCTCAAGCAGAAGCAGGTGCAGGTGAAGGAAGTCAAGTTTCGGCCGGGTACCGACGAAAATGACTACCAGATCAAGCTGCGCAACATGACGCGTTTCCTGGAAGAAGAGGACAAGGTCAAGGTTACCCTGCGCTTCCGCGGCCGGGAAATGGCCCACCAGGATATCGGCATGCGCCAGATCGAGCGGATCAAGGCTGATCTGCAGGAATTGGCGCTGGTTGAGCAGATGCCGAAGATGGAAGGTCGCCAGATGGTCATGGTGCTGACGCCGAGCAAGAAGAAATAAGCCGGACCGGCTGCGACCGCCTCGCAGCCACAACAAGTGGTGCCGGGTTCGAAGCGCTCCCGTCGGGAGACACCTGGCAGCATGTTTATAAGAGGAGCATTCAATGCCCAAGATGAAGACCAAGACGGGAGCGAAAAAGCGCTTCAAGATCAGTCCGAGTGGCCGCATCAAGCGCTCGCACGCCTTCAAGCGTCACATCCTGACCAAGAAGGACACCAAGACCAAGCGCCAGTTGCGCGGGATGACCGAGGTGCACGCCTCTGACAAGGCCGTGGTTCGCGCCATGATGCCTTACGCATAAGGAGATCGACGATGCCCCGAGTCAAACGTGGTGTAACGGCGCACGCGCGCCACAAAAAGATCCTTGCCCTGGCCAAGGGTTACCGAGGCCGCCGCAAGAACGTCTATCGAGTCGCCAAACAGGCGGTAATGAAGGCTGGACAGTACGCCTATCGTGACCGCCGGCAACGCAAGCGTCAGTTCCGCAGCCTCTGGATTGCCCGTATCAACGCGGCTGCCCGGGAAGCGGGCATGAAATACAGCACTTTCATGAATGGCCTGCGAAAGGCACAGATCGAGGTCGACCGCAAGGTGCTGGCCGATCTGGCGGTCTTCGACAAGCCGGCTTTTGCCGCTCTGGCCGTGCAGGCCAAGGCCCAACTCGACGCCTAGGCGCGATGGTCTCAAGAAAGGAGGCGAGAGCCTCCTTTTTTTCGGTGAAACATGCACAACCTCGATCAAATTGTTGAAGCAGCGGCGTGCGCCTTTGCCGCCACTGATGACCCTGACGCGCTTGAGCAGATCAAGGCCACCTATCTTGGCAAGAGCGGCCGCATTACCGAGTTGCTGAAGAGCCTCGGGAAGCTTGCTCCCGACCAGCGCAAGACCGCCGGGGCAGCGATCAATCGCGCCAAGGACGCCGTCGAAGCGGCGCTCACTGCTCGGCGCGAAGCGATTCGGCAACTGACGCTCAACGCCCGGCTGGCCGAGGAGGCGCTCGATGTCACACTGCCCGGCCGCGGCCAGTCGGCCGGTGGCCTGCATCCGGTGACGCGAACCCTCGAACGGATAGAAACCCTGTTCCGCTCGATCGGTTTTGCCGTCGCCGATGGTCCCGAGATCGAGGCGGACTTCCAGAATTTCACCGCCCTCAATACCCCCGCCGATCACCCTGCCCGTTCGATGCACGATACCTTCTATCTGCAGGGCGAGTCGGGAGGAACCGCCGAGGGGGTTCTGCTGCGCACGCATACCAGCCCGATCCAGGTCCGCTACATGCAGGCCCACGTCGCCCGCTACGCCGGCCAGGAGAAGATGCCCGAGATCCGGGTGATTGCCCCGGGGCGCGTCTACCGCGTCGACTCCGATGCCACCCATTCGCCAATGTTTCATCAGGTCGAAGGACTGTGGATCGGCGAGCAGGTCAGCTTCGCCGACCTCAAGGGCGTGATCGGCGATTTCCTGCGCCGCTTTTTCGAAAGTGACGACCTGCAGGTTCGATTTCGTCCATCGTTCTTCCCGTTCACCGAACCGTCGGCCGAGATCGACATGGCCTTCATGAGCGGCGCCCTCAAAGGGCGCTGGCTGGAGATTGCCGGTTGCGGCATGGTCCATCCGAACGTCCTGCGCCACGTCAACATCGACCCCGAGAAGTACATCGGTTTTGCCTTCGGCATGGGGCCCGACCGTCTGACCATGCTGCGTTACGGGGTCAATGACCTGCGCCTGTTCTTCGACGGCGACCTGCGCTTTCTGCGCCAGTTCGCATGACGTCGTTTCCCTCTCCGATTGAGCGGTCATGAAATTTTCTGAATCCTGGCTTCGCAGCTTCGTCGACCCCGCCTGCTCGGGTCACCAGTTCTCGCACTTGTTGACCATGGCTGGCCTCGAAGTCGAGGAAGAGGAAACGGTCGCGCCGTTCTTCGACCACGTCGTGGTCGCCGAGGTGGTCACCGTCGATCGGCATCCGGACGCCGATCGCCTCAAACTGTGTCGGGTCGATGTCGGTGCCGGAGAGTTGCTGCAGATCGTCTGCGGCGCCCCGAACGCTGCCGCCGGAATCAAGGTGCCGTGTGCGCTGCCGGGCGCCGTCCTGCCCGGTGGCTTGACGATTGCGGTCAGCAAGGTCCGCGGCATCGAGTCCTTCGGCATGCTCTGCTCGGCCAGGGAACTGGGCATTGCCGAAGATGCTGCCGGTCTGCTGGTGTTGAGTGCCGAGGCGCCGGTGGGCGTAGACATCCGCCGCCATCTGGATCTCGATGACCGCCTGTTGACCCTCAAGCTGACGCCGAACCGGGCCGACTGCCTGTCGCTTGAAGGCGTCGCCCGCGAAGTCGCCGCTCTGACCGCAACCCCGGCGACCTTGCTCACCGTCGAAGAAGTCGAGGTGACGATCGACCGCCAACGCGCCATCGTGCTCGATGCGCCCGACGCCTGCCCGCGTTACTGCGGGCGCGTGATCGCCGACGTCGACGCGCGGGCGACGACGCCGGAATGGATGCGGCGGCGCCTCGAGCGCAGCGGCATCCGCCCGATTTCGGCGCTGGTCGACATCACCAACTACGTGATGCTCGAAGTCGGTCAGCCGCTGCACGCCTTCGATAACCATCAACTTGCTGGCGCGATCCACGCCCGCATGGCGCGCCCGGCGGAGACCATCGCCCTCCTCAACGAGCAGACCCTCGAACTGCAGGACGACGTGCTGTTGATCGCCGACGATCAAAGGCCGCTGGCGATGGGCGGCATCATGGGCGGCGGCGACAGCGGCATCACGCTGACGACGACCGAGGTGTTCCTCGAAGCCGCCTTCTTCGCGCCCCGGGCAATTGCCGGTCGCGCCCGGCGTTACGGCTTCGTCTCCGAGGCCTCACACCGCTTCGAGCGCGGGGTTGACTTTGGCGCTACGCGGCGCGCGCTGGAACGTGCCACGCGCCTGATCATCGACCTCTGTGGCGGTCGCGCCGGCCCGGTCGGCGAAGCGCAGGCGACCCTGCCCGAGCGGCGGCCGGTGCGCCTGCGACCGGCCCGCGTTGCCAGGGTGCTTGGCTTGCCACTGAGCAGCGAACGAATCGGCGAACTGTTCGCCCGCCTCGACCTGCCGTTTGCCCGCGATGGCGAGGACTTCATCGTCCACCCGCCGAGCTACCGCTTCGACCTCGAAATCGAGGAAGACCTGATCGAGGAGATCGTCCGCCTGCACGGCTATGAGAATCTGCCTTCGGCGGCACCGCGGGCCTTGCTGTCGATGCTGCCGCAGAGCGAGCAGCAGCGGCCGCTCGCCCGCGTTCGCCAGACAGTGGCCGATTGCGGCTATCAGGAGGTGATCAACTTCGCCTTCGTCGAACAAAGCTGGGAAGAGGACTTTGCCGGCAACGACCGGCTGATCCGGCTGGCCAACCCGATCGCCAGCCAGTTCTCGGTCATGCGCTCGTCACTGATCGGCGGCCTCGTCGGCAATCTGGCAGGCAACCTCAAGCACCGGCAGAGCCGGGTTCGCGTCTTCGAAACCGGACGCTGCTTCCTGCGTGACGATCAGGGAACGCCGGTTGCCGGATTTCGCCAGCCGTGGAGAATCGCGGCGCTCGCCTATGGCACGGCGCTTCCCGAACAGTGGGGTAGCAAGGCGCGCAACGTCGACTTCTTCGACCTCAAGGGCGACCTCGAACGTCTGCTCGTACCGCTTGCCGCGAGCTTCGAGAAAGCCTCGCACCCGGCCCTCCATCCTGGCCGCAGTGCACGCGTGCTGGTCGCCGGCCAGGCGATCGGTTTCATCGGCGAACTGCATCCGCAGTGGCAGCAGAAGTATGAACTGCCCCTGCCGCCAGTGCTTTTCGAACTCGAACTCGACCCCGTGACGCAGGCACACCTGCCGCGACACAGCGACTTCTCCCGGCAGCCGATGGTCATCCGCGACCTTGCCGTGGTGGTGGATCACGGGCTCGAACTGGGGCAGCTGCTCGCTGCGCTGAGTGCCCATCGTCCACCCATCGTGCAAGCTATCCACCTCTTCGACGTCTATGTCGGGCGGGGCGTCGAAGCGGGCAAGAAAAGCCTTGCCTTTCGCATAATGATGCAAGATACTCGAAAAACCTTGCTCGAAGCCGAAGTTGATGCCGCCATGCAACACCTGATGGCTTATCTGCAACAGGCATTCGCCGCACAGTTGCGCGTCTGAGAGAGAGAAGATGACGCTTACCAAAGCAGAACTCGCGGACTTGCTGTTCGAGAAGGTCGGCCTCAACAAGCGTGAGGCGAAGGATATGGTCGAAGCCTTTTTTGAAGAGATTCGCAATGCGCTGGAACGGGGTGACGGCGTCAAGCTATCCGGGTTCGGCAATTTCCAACTACGCGACAAGCCACAGCGTCCGGGCCGCAATCCCAAGACCGGAGAGGAAATTCCCATTACTGCCCGACGAGTCGTTACCTTTCATGCCAGCCAGAAACTGAAGGCCGAGGTGGAGCACGCCTATGATGGAAATCAGCCATAAAGAACCCGGTCAGGATCCTTTGCCGGCCATCCCCGCCAAGCGCTATTTCACGATTGGCGAGGTCAGCGAGCTGTGTGGCGTCAAGCCGCACGTCCTGCGCTATTGGGAACAGGAATTCTCTCAACTGCGGCCGGTGAAGCGTCGAGGCAACCGACGTTATTACCAGCATCACGAAGTACTGCTCGTTCGTCGCATCCGCGAACTGCTCTACAGCCAGGGCTTCACCATCAGCGGCGCCCGCAACCGTCTCGACGATGCCCGGGAAGCGACCGAAGCCACGTCGTCCGGCCTAAAGCCCGAGGAACTGCGCGCCGAACTGTTACACATCGCTGAAATGCTGCGGCCATGAGTCATGGCGGTGTTTTCGGTTATAATGATTGACTTGTCGGGGCGTGGCGCAGCCTGGTAGCGCACTTGCATGGGGTGCAAGGGGTCCCGAGTTCGAATCCCGGCGCCCCGACCAATCGAATCAAGAAGTTAGCGTAAGAGAGAAACCGGCCAAGTGCCGGTTTCTTGTTTTGCGGTACGGTTGGCGGTACGGTTTGCCAAGTGCTACCGTACCGCTTCCTGCTTCACCTGCCGATTGATACGCGGGTCTCAAACCGTCCTTTCTGCCGGTAGGCATCAAGATCCACTTCCTTCAACTGCGGCACGCGCTTGTAATCGACGTTGCCCTGCTTCCAAAATCGCGTCACGGAAACACCGAAACCGGCCTCGCTCGGATGGGTGATCAGCTCAAGTAGATGATCCTTCGCTGATTCGAGCCGCGCAACCAGCGCATCGGCGTCACGCTTCAAGCTCACGTACGCCTCTGCCGCCAGTCGCCACTCTTCGTCCTTGCGAATCACCTTGTCCCGCTCGGTCAGATCGGGTGGGGTGTCCGTTTCCAGGCAGCGGATGAAGACGTCCCAGGCTTCCTGTATCCGCTTCCAGCGGTTCGGGTCCGGCGTCACCTCGATGAGGATGCCCTCCTGTTGCTCACCGTCAAAGACGTACAGATGCGCCATAGTCGCCTTCGATACCATCAACTGGTGTTCGATCTGCCAGTCGTAATGAGGCGGCACCTCGCCACCAGCAACGGCCTTCCAGAGGGTGGAAGTGCGCCCCTTCACCGGGCACTTGATCTCGACGATCAACTCGCCATCGAAGGTCAGCCCGTCGAGACTCGCCGAGTACGCGCCATCGACCAGCACCAACGGCTGCATGACATGGCCGGTGAGGGCCTCGTAGGCAGCGCGGGCCTGTGGCTCCAGCGCCGTACCGCGCGCCATAGCCGCATTGACTTCGGGCTGCCGGCGACCGGTGCGCAGCTCCCACAGTTGGTAGGGCGTCTGCCACGGTGAAGCGCCCATGACCACCGCCGTCTCGGACGCATTGCGATACTTCGCCCGGTGCTCGTGCCATTCCGGGCTGCCCTGGACCAGTTTGACGATGGTGGTCATCACGCGGCCCTCCGCTTCTTGGTTTCGAGCGCCGCGATGACACGGGTCACCTCGCTCCTGGGAATGGTCTCCAGCGAGTCGAAGCCAAAGTACGCCAGCAACTGCGCGACCTGGGTACCCGTCTCGGCGATCAGCCGCTCGATGAACTTCTTCTGGGCAGCGGTCAGGAGATTCTCAGATCCCGGCTGCGGGGTTTCACGATCCTCCTTGCGCGGCAGATTGGTGACCTTCGCCGGTGCAGCGGTGCGCCGGGGCTTGGCCACAGGCGCGGGTGCCTCGGGGCGGTCTTCTCCGGTGTTGCCGGAGCCCCCGGTATTCCCGGCATCCTCCAGGTCAGGCAGGTCCTCACCCGCATAGATCGAGAGCCCCAGCCCGTGCAGCGCGATGGCCTTGACCAGGCAGCGCTGGATCGAGGTATTGATGTCGAACGGCGTCGGCGCCAGGATCGGCCGGTTCTTGTTGTCCAGGACCGGATGAATCTGACTCAGTGTCACGCCTTGCACCGTCACCGCGACCTCGACGAAGAAGCCGAGTTCGCTCGACAGGTACGGCAGCCCGTCGAAGCGGCGCACCTCCCAACTGGCGTCGGGATCGGCAAGCCGCAGTTGTGCCACGGCAAAGGGCCAACTGAGGTACGAGAACAGGCCTTTCTTCTCGACATGCTTCGACACGTCGATCTGGAACAGGCGGCGGAAGGGATTGGTTGAATGGGAAGGGTTTTCCATGATGAACTCCAAAAGAGATCGCGAGAAACGACAACGCCCGACCGGCACAGGGCCAGGTCGGGCGTTGTCAGGGAACCGCCAAAACGGCGGCGATCAGGGTTGCGACGTTGTCAGATTTATTGACCGCATCAATGTCGCCAAACAGTCTTGTTGTGATTGGGAGATGCCATGCCGGTCACCGGCAGAGCAGCCTCAGCGCCATTCGGCGCCGTGGGGCGCCCGGACCGATAACCTGTTGCTTCAGGCAGCGAGCGGCATGGCGTCGGCGGGGGTGATCAAGCCGGCGTGTTCGAGCAGGTAGTCGGCAGCCTTCTGTGCCTGCGCGGAAGCGGTGAATACCGCGCGCTTGTCACGCTTGAGGACCTCCAGCCAACTGGCGATGTAGTTCGCGTGCTGCACCTGGCCTTCGAGCCGGCAATGCGCGGCCAGGAAGGCTGCGCCCATCTCGGCGATCAGCTCTTCCATCGCGTAGGCCGATTCGCCGAAGCGCTTGCCGAGCTTCCGGCCCAGGCGCGAGGCGTGGCCCGTCCAGTGACAAAGCTCATGCAGTGCCGTGCTGTAGTAGCTCGCCTGATCCCTGAAGGAGGAACGCACCGGCAGGTAGATGAGATCGTTGGGGGGCGAGTAGAAGGCCCGGAATCCGCCGTTGCGAATCTCGGCGCCGGAACACTCGATGATCCGCTCGGCGACCTCGGAAGGTTCCCAGGCGGGACCCTTGTCCGACGCCGCCCGGTATTCTTGGGGCAGGCCGTCGAGCTGGTCGAGATTGAAGACGTGGAAGACCTTGAGCAGCGGCAGGCGCCGTTTCTCGGAGTCCTCGCCGTCAGCCGGGGATTCGCTCTCGACCTTCTCGACCAGGCGCAACTCATAATAGATGATGCTTGAGCTGCGCTCGCCTTTGCGGACGTGGCCACCGAGCTGCTGCGCCTGGCGGAAGGTCAGCCACTGGTGGGTGGTGTAGCCACGGCAGAAGGCTTCCAGACCGAGCAGGATGGTATTGATGCCGCGATAGGGGCGCTGCGAGAGCGCATTACGCGGGAAGGGATCGTCGCCGCCGGACCACGGTCGTATCCACGGCACGGTGCCGGCTTCCAGTTCGGCGATGATCTTGTCGGTGATGCTTTGATAGATGTCGTTCATTGTGAGGCTCCAAATAGGAACGCCCCAGCCGGGGATGACCCGGTCGGGGCGCGAAAGGATGGAAAAAGGGAAGGATCGCCAGCGCGCTACCTGAGTAGGCGCAGGCTGTAACGCAGGATCAGGCGGACACCCTGGCGTCCGGCTTCACCTGTTGCGGCAGCGAGAAGAACCCAGCGCAGCGACTGGCCGCTGCGATTCGGACCTCGACTCAGATGTCGAGACGGATGCGCCCTGGGTAGTAGTTCTGGCCGTCCGCATAGCCGATCAGGCGTTTCAGGCCCGAGGTCGCCAGACTGGTCAGCAGACCCGCTACGGTCGCTGCCATGACGCCGCTGAAGGTGCCCCAGTGGATCAGGAGGACCAGCAGTGTCACCGCCAGATCGAGCAACAGGTCGTGTTTCAGCGCCCGCAGCATGGTTCGCCGGGGAAGTTTCGCCAGCAACAGCGCACCCGCGAGAAAGATCGTGAAACCTGTGGTCAGCATGATCTTTCTCCTTCAGGCGTTTGGGCGGGAGGACTCCTCCCACGCGTCACGGACATCGGAGGCCGCCTGACTGACGATGCCGGGCACCGTCTTGGCAGCGTTGATGGTCGCGCGCACGAAGCGGAAGGTCACGAGCGCGGCGCTCTTGATGATGCGCGTTTCGCTCTCGGCATCGGCCGGCTTGAGGGGGACGGGTTGAACTTGGGTTTTCATGGTGATGCTCCTGTCAAAGGTACAAATGGAAAGCGGCACCGCTCCAGAGGAGACGATGCCGCTACGGGTGTGAGGATCAGGACGGTGGTCCTGGTCCTCGACTACAGGGAAGGCAGGCGGGTGCGCTGGGCGCAGCGCCAGACCGACGCAATGGGGGAACGACGTTCGTCCGGGAAACGGACGAAGAAAAGGAGTCTCGTCAGCTAACGGCTAAAGAGACTCCTTTTTCGGGGAATGGAAAGCGAATCCGAACCGGGGGGGCGGGTTTGTGGGAAGGGGGATGGGTAAGGGAGCGGGCGGGTGCGCCAATATTTTTAAAATTTTTCTGCAGGAACAGGAGAGGATAGTGGTAAGGGAACTCAGCTACAGAGTAATATGGGGTCGTTGCGAAAAGCATTGGAAGGCTATTAAGGAGTCGATATCTTGCTGAATGACCAATACGAATTCTTGATGGACGCCCTTAGGCGTTACCCATTAAACAACTCCTCATTGGTCGCTCGCAGCATTCGCGAATGCTTTGGCGGAGGTATGTTCACGATTGACGATACATCTAGCCAACGTGGGATTGATGGCGTTATTATAAGGTCATTGATAAATGGCAAAATTCCATATCATGCAATAGGAAACAGAGATACATTAGAGTTTCCTATCCGGGATGTGTCAGTCTCGTATGAGTCCGCTAGTCGTTGTTTTGAATTGAGTTTTACTTCGGACGACGATTCTTTACCGGACCTTAACGAAAGCGTTAGGCTACAACATCAGAACATTCCAGATTATCTTTGGGAGGATATGGCCAGGATGGTCACTGTTGCAATTCAGTTGGCCGATAAGGTTGTGTTAGAGGAAGTCTTTCAGCCTCCATTTGTCCTCCTTTTGAATAACTACTGCAGCTCAATCTACGATTATGAGGAGGTCTTCATTGTTGAACATGAAGGCTGTGACGATTACGGTCGACCCCCTATTCCTGCTTGTTTTGAATTTATCAAGAGCGTAATCTATGATATCACACGCGCCTTTGTTAAAGCATTGCGCGGAAAGTCGAGCATGTCTTGGCTGTTAGAATATTCCTGCTCTCCTAGCCCATTGGACCTGCTCTTTCTTGCTCTGAATTGTGAGTCCAAAACGGTGTACCAAGAAGCTTTTCTTTCGTCCTCGTTTTCAAATTTTTCAAATCGCAACTTTGGATGTTGTGATGTGGTTATTCCTCCATTGCAGCGGTGTCACGATAATGCCTTCGGTCGACATTTCGAAATTCATTACCTGCGAGGTCAATTAGTACTGGTAGAGAAGTGGTTGTGTGCATATCATTGGCCGACGTTTAGAGCATTCGCAACTGATGCCTTTGCTCATCGCCATTTTTGGCACAGTGCCACTTGTACAAATGAATTGGACCTGGTTTCCGGCTCTGCTTGGATGGGCGTGTTGGCTGACGCCATGGAGCGTATAGATGTTAATTGGCTCGAAAGTCCTCGTTTCTGTGCATCTATTACCAGAGTATTAGACGCTCTAGAGCAACCATTGCAACGATTAGAAAAGAGAGCGAGTGACTCTCCTTGGGTGAAGGATGAGTTACCGAAGCAAAGAGAATATTTCACTGAAAAAATTGGTTATTACGGGGACTTGACCCCATTAATTGTTGGGTTTGTGAGATACGCAAAGAGAGCGAATAACCGTCATCTCGTTTTGGCCATCGCGAATAGCATTGGTAGCCTACGCAGGGCAAACGAGAAAATACATGGCGCGGTTCAATCTGCACAGTATCTGGATGAAGTCGTCACCAGAGCAATATCCGATTAAAAATATTTTGTGTAGAGTGGAGATTTGGAGGTTAGAGATAGTTTCGGCTCGTGAAAAGCGTTTCAGTATGCTATGAATATTCCAGAACGGGGCCGGCAAGGGGATGTCAGTGGAGTCTCGGTGGACGGATGGTAGCTGCAGTGTCATTCTGGAGCACTCTGTGGAATCACCCGGAGACTCCTTCACGCGATAGCCTTGGTACGTTGACGCGCGTCTGACAGACCTTCAGGTCGATTATTGCCGAGTGACGAGAATTTGTATAGAATCACAGCTATCGTAGTATGGGAGAGTTGCTATGTTCGGAACTTCCCGCAAGAGCCATACTGCAATGTATGGTTCCTTCAAGAGTCCGGCGATTAAACCGCTTACTCCGAGGCAACTCGCGTTCGTCGATGCCTACAGCGCTGACGGCAATGCCACGCGAGCAGCCAGAGTCGCCGGGTACGCCGAGAAGTCGGCGAAGGTCATAGCCTGCCGGCTAACAAAAGATAACCGGATTGCCGCGCGTATCGCTTCGCGTCGTGCCGAGAACGCCGAGAAGTTTGCAATTACAAAGGAAGAAGTGATCGCCGGAATTCTCAGTGCGATCGAGATGGCACGTGAGCAGCAGAACCCGGCGGCGATGATCAGCGGCCTGGTTCAGGTGGCCAAGCTCTGCGGCTTCTATGAACCAGAGGTGCGCAGGATCGAGGTGTCCGATAGTGCTGCGCGGGTTCAGGCAAAGTATGCGGCCATGTCGGACGACGAGTTGCTATCGATCATCTGTCGAGGCCAACCATAGATGCATAGGGTGCCGCCCTGATGGCGGCACTATCTATATACAGGGGGCATCAGTCATAACCCATTGATTTGTATGCTGAAAAAGGTGATGGCGCGATATCGGGGCATCCGACATAACTCGCTGATTATAAAGCCTAAAATCCCGATACTCCTGTTTGTCCGGATGCATCAGGATATCTGACCATCTGCCTTCTTGCGGCGGATGTCCCGTGTCACCTTTGGGGCACTGAGCTTTGCAAGCGCCAACTTTCCGTTTTCTGTCACCAGTCTTGTTGATGAAAGAAGGCCTGTAATGGCGTCGCGTACTTTGTTGTTACCCACAGTCAGTTCTTTGTCTACACCGCCGAATTTGTTCGCAAACGCGGTCTTGCTGTGCCTTCTCCCAGCCACCGCTTCACTCTGGACGAGTTGGATGATACTGGCATCCAGAGTATCTGTCCTTGGGGTTTTGCCAGGCGTCAGCCTGGCATTGATCAGATAACCTCCCTCGCTGCGGCGCAGAATAATGTCTTGCTGGGGCGCACTGTAGTTCGTCTTGGTGATGCTGAGACTCAGGTGACTTTTTCGCTGCTCCTCAAGGATTCCGAATTTCTTGGCGCCGTTGGTATCCAGCGTTGCCAGATTCATCTGCAGGCGCACCCCGTCCGTCAGAGCCGATGACCCACGAGACGCCGACTGGTTCGGTTCACTTGAACTCATACTGCCCTTGTTCGCGTGATGGATGATCAGAACGGCAGCGCCCGTGGCCTGTGCCACGCGCTCGACGGCATCGACAAAGCGGGTCACATCCTGCGAGGCGTTTTCGTCTCCACCGCGAAAGCGTGAAGCCGGATCAATCACGATCAGCTTTAGGTTTGGAATCTGCTGTGCGGTGATGATCAAGCGATCCACGAGAGCGGTCTGCCTCACTTCTCTCGACTGCGGATCGGCGACTGTCAGCAGATTATCTTCACCGACCATCGACCTGATGATGAGGTTTTCTCCCAGCTTGGCGATGGCATCGGTATCCCTACGAGGGTCAAGCTGAGTGACGATGTTCGCAGTCCGGCGATGCAATTCTTCATCATCATCTTCGCCCAACAGCAACAAGGCACCGCCTGTTTCGCCGACTTCCCATACGTCTGCAAATGGGAGGCCTGTCGCAACGCTGGCACCGAGTTGGATCGCGAACATGGTCTTCCCGGTACCTCCGGGGGCGACCAAGAGGAGGACCTTCCCACAGGGTATGATGTCCTTGAACAACCAGCGACGCAGTGGTGGGTCGGTGTTGAGGTAGCGTGAGGCCTTGAAGTCCTTGACCACGAACAGTGGCTGAGGGTCCGCGTCGTCAAGGCTTGGCTCGATAGGGTTGTTTCGCCCGTGCGTTCTGGCAATGCTTTTGCACGTGGTGATGACCTCGGTATCATCAAGCGGCGGGTCGAAGTTATCGTTTGCAGCCAGTGCCAAGGTGATCACATCCTCAACGGTGTTGCCAACATGCAGCCACTTGCCTGCCAGCCTGGCGATGTGGTTGTTGCGCTCACCTTCGACGCAAACTTTTCGCGGATCAGGAGCTAGAGTCGGGGGCCATGACGAGTTTGCCGCTTGACGATTGTTGCGGGGCGTCTGATTCGGCGTAGGTAGCGGCGGCAGGCTGGCCATCAGGTCGTGATACCTCACTTTTTGGGCACATGAATTTTCCATGACTAGCCTAGCTCGGGAAGATGATCTTAGTCATGAACGGCTTGCCCTTCTGATGCAGGAAGCCGGGAAGCCGCATGACGCGCGGCAAATCGCAAACTGATTGGTCACCATTGAACTGCCTTGCCAGGCGCTGCTGGGCGGTCTTGAACTCCGCCAGGGGGCAATCGTCAGTCAGCCAATAGGCATGCCATCGGCCAGGCGACGACTCGACGACAATGTCGGGCGGAATGCGGTGCCTCGTGACGGGCTCCAGTGGCGCGCCGTCAAGATCGACGAACGTCGCGCGGACTCGAACAATGTTGGTCGCCGCTCGCCCCTTGCCATCGGTTTCATTCACCGTGACGAAGACACCAGCGCCGCCCTGGTTAAGATCCGTCATCTCGTCGGCATGCTGTTCAAACGAACCGTGTCGTTTATGGGCCAGGTTCGGTCGAACGGGCTTCCTGTCGTCGAAAGTCTGAAACGTGACGGTGCCGTCCGGCGCCAACATGTGGAGGAAGCGCTGCGCCATTTGACGATCAACGGCCCCCATTTTGCGCCTCCATCAGCGGACGAACGGTTTCTTGGAAGCGCTTGTAGGCGCGAACAAGGCCATCCATGTCGAGCGGCTGGTGGCGGCCAGTACGTTCCCAAGAGATAGTCGTGCCGTCAGGCCAGGCGAAATAACAGAGATGGTTTCCATGGGCGCTGACGACTGCACGTGCCTCGATCATCGTATTGGCGATTTCAGGGCCAAAGGCGAGCACCAGACCAATATCGGGAATCTCAAACATGGTTGAGCGAATTTGCTCATCGGTGAGTATGGCGCGCTTCATACCTGCACCCCATTGAGCAAGTTCTGGAGGTCGCGAACCCGCCACGTGAGGCGTCTGTTGACGCGGACTCCGCCAACTATGTTTTTGGCGGGGACTTGAGTGGCATGTTTGTGCGTGACGTTCGACAGGCTCATGACTGTCTCCCAGAAACCGGCTGCCTGGAGATGACCCAAGCTTCAACCTCGGAGCGGAGCCAGCCCACCGCATTGGCAGACAGTTGGCGCCGGGCCGGGAAGTTGCCCTGGTTTTCCATGCGCCAACGGGTCGTTCGAGAAAGTTTGGTAGCGTCTCGGACTTGACGCTCGCGCCAGTATTCGTAGGTCATCACTGTTCTCCAAGTGATTGAACAGGAATAATCTTATTGACATGCGCTGCGCTGGTCAGGGAAAAACCTGTTTTACTCAGCGCAGATTTTTCCTTCTCAGATTGCTGTCTTCTTGAGTCGCTCCTCCTGGATGTCTTTCTCGTTTATGGCGCTGAGGATGCTTGCAATCAGCGCGTTGTTGTTGCCACCAAAGAGGCCTCTGTACGTTCTCTTTAGCTGTTTGATTTGATAGCGAACTGGGGCATCCTTACCCCCGTCGAGGAGGTCGATGCGTTTTGGCCAAGAGGACAGTTCCTCTCTCACATCCTCGGAAAACGTAACCAGGAGGTTGGTTAGCAGAACCTGACTACCGTCTGTCGGAAACCGGGCGGGTGCTCCAAGGCCCATTCGCTTCCTAACGAAGCAAGTTGATTGAACCGATGCGAGACGCTCTTGCAAGTATCGAACGTTCAGCGCTGGGCCGAGAAAGTCCTTGAAGCTCTCGATCGTTGCTGCGACGCGGGCGACATCTTGAGCCAACCGCCTCAGCTTTTCTTTCTGCCTGCTGGGGGTTTCGAAAACGCGTCGCTTGGACATCTGGTAAATGAACAAGGTCCCGCTAAGCAATCGCAGCACCCGGTTCTGATGTTCCCTATCCTCAACCGATTTGCCGCAGTCCAACCTCTCCAGATTAAGCGCCACCTCTGGGCTGCTGAGGATACGCCAAAGCCCGTCGATGTCTTCGGGAAGAACTCGCAGGATGGTGTCGTCGTTCTCAGGTTGTTTGCCGTCGCGGCACTCTGTTGCCCACTCTCTTATCCAGTTGGGCAGGCTACTCGGGAACCGATCGGTCGTCCGGGTCATGTTGGTTCCCTCGCCTGACCTCGGGTAAGTTCAGTCAATTGCCGACCCCACTGCTCAAAGGCAGCCTTCCGCTCCTGCATGTATTCCTGGCGCTGATAAACCCCAACGATGCCCTGCTGGACATGGTTCAAGCAGCGCTCGATGACGTGAGGCTCGACACCAAGATCGCCCATGCGGGATGCCATAGTCCTGCGGAGGTCGTGTGGCGACCATTCACCCCCTGCGAGCAACAAGCTTGCAGTCCTCAGCTTTCGATTCTTGAGCGAGTCAGCGCCGATCCGGTCGCGGATCGCCCTGGAGATGGTTTTGTCCGTCAGGGGATTCTCGGCATTTCGACCGGTCAGGAGGTAGGGACCGGCGCTGACTTTCTTGAGAGTGTTGAGTTGCTCCGTCGCGAACTGAGACAGGTGAATGGTGTGGCTGATGCCGTTCTTCGAGTTCTCCTTGGGTATGACCCAGAGCCCTTGCGTCTCGTCTATATCCGTCCAGCGAGCCTTGTGCAATTCTCCGACGCGAGCCCCGGTAGCCAGGAGTAGCCAGACCGCTGCTTGCATACGGGGGTGCAGGTCAGACTCTCGGAGTTTGTGTGCCAGTTCCTTGATCTCGCCCGGCGACAGATTCCGATCAGACGGCGTTTCCTTGCCGCCGGCCTGCTTCTTGGAAAGGGCGAGCGTGGGGTCCGTGGCGACAATGCCGCGGCCCATTCCATGCCGGAACATCTGGCGCATCAGCGACAAGGCTACATTGGCTGTGCGCCGAGCGCCACGCTCAAGAACCCGGTCGATGACCTGAACGATGTGGGGAAGGCAGACATCCTTTGCCCGCATGCTTCCGATGACCGGCAGCACATCGCGGCGGATGGCGGCTTCGACCGCACTGCCACCGTCCTTGCGGTGAACGCAGAGGTACACTCGCTTCCAGTCTTCGAAGAGTGCTGTTACGGTCTTTTCCATACTTTCCATCGCCTGTGTCGCTGAGCGCGTGGAGCGCTCATGCTCCTCCTTGACGACGGGGTCGAGTCCGGACTTCACCAAGTTGCGGGCAGCGTTCCGGCTTTCCCTGGCTTTGGCCAGGCTGGTGGCAGGGTAGGAGCCGCAGTTGTAGCGTCGCTCCTTCCCATTGAACAGGAAACGATAGTAGAAATTGATGGCTCCTCCCTTCGATTGGGGAAGCACGCGAATCCAGAGGCCCCCACCGTCGCCGAGCAACTGCTCGGTGTCGCCGGGCTTGACGGCCCTCAGATTCTTGTCGGTTAGCTTGTTTTCAGACATGGTGATACTCCTGTCTATTGGGCTCCCTGGCTGCTTGGTCGCGGTACGGTTCCAGGATCAGCGGTACGGTCAGCGGTACGGTTTCCCATCGGCAAGCGGTGAAACAATGCGAAACGCGATGAGCATAAGTCTAACTATTATCGATTGATTTGAAAAGACAAAGTAAGAACTATACGAACGTGTAGAAACCGGAGGAAACGGAAAACGTGTTTTATGGGGTGCAAGGGGTCCCGAGTTCGAATCCCGGCGCCCCGACCAATGAAATCACGAAGTTGAAGCACGAAACCGGCCTTGAGCCGGTTTCTCTTTTTCGAGTTCGGTCGACGGATCGCTTCGCTGCTGACCGGACGACCCGCACGTGCGGCAGCAACTGCCCAGGCCGTCGTCCCCCGCGGCACCGGCTCGACCCGTCTCATCTTGGTGCCCAATGCCGACGCACGCATTAATCTGGTGCGCGCGCAGAGGCCAGAATCGCGACCCGGTCCGCGGAGCATCGCCACAACGTATGGCGCTTGGGCATCGCTGCTCTGCGCTCCTGTGGCCCGATATTTGCTTGGTAATCTTCGGAGAAGATTTCTTCCCGGTTCTTAACCTTCGAGGAGCTAATAGATGGTACGTCGCAATTTCATGAAGACCCTTTCGGCCGTCGCCGTCACCGCCGCTTTCGGGATCGGTTCGGTCAGCGCTCTGGCTGCCGAGACGATCAAGGTCGGTGTTCTGCATTCACTCTCGGGCACCATGGCCATTTCCGAAACGGCCCTCAAGGAAACCGTGCTGATGGCCATCAGTGAGATCAACAGCAAAGGGGGGGTACTCGGCAAGAAGCTTGAGCCGGTGGTCGTCGACCCGGCGTCGAACTGGCCGCTGTTTGCCGAAAAAGCCCGCCAGTTGCTGAGCAAGGACAAGGTCGCGGTGACCTTTGGCTGCTGGACATCGGTGTCGCGCAAGTCGGTCCTGCCGGTGTACAAGGAACTCAACGGGCTGTTGTTCTATCCGGTACAGTATGAGGGAGAGGAACTCGAGAAGAACGTCTTCTACACCGGCGCGGCACCAAACCAGCAGGCGATTCCGGCGGTCGAGTATCTGATGAGCAAAGACGGCGGCGAAGCCAAGCGCTTCGTCCTGCTCGGCACCGATTATGTCTATCCGCGAACGACCAACAAGATCCTGCGAGCTTTTCTGAAGTCGAAGGGCGTCGCCGATGCGGACATCATGGAAGAATACACCCCGTTCGGTCATAGCGACTATCAGACGATCATTGCCAAGATCAAGAAATTCTCGAGCGAAGGCAAGAAGACCGCCGTCATCTCGACCATCAATGGCGACTCGAACGTTCCCTTCTACAAGGAACTGGGCAACGCCGGCATCAAGGCCACCGAGGTGCCGGTGGTCGCATTCTCGGTCGGCGAAGAAGAACTGCGCGGCGTCGATACCAAGCCTCTGGTCGGGCATCTCGCCTCATGGAACTACTTCATGTCGTTGAAGAACGTCGAGAACGAGAAATTCACCAAGCTCTACCGCAACTGGGCGGTCAAGCAGAAGCTGCCGAATGCCGACAAGGCGGTAACCAACGATCCGATGGAAGCGACCTACATTGGTGTCTACATGTGGAAACAGGCGGTCGAGAAGGCGAAATCGACCGATGTCGACAAGGTAATTGCCGCGATGGCCGGCCAGACCTTCAAGGCTCCGTCGGGCTTCACGATCAAAATGGACGAAAAGAACCATCACCTGCACAAACCGGTGTTCATTGGCGAAATCAAGGCTGACGGGCAGTTCAACGTCGTCTGGAAGACCCCTGGACCGATCAGGGCCCAGCCCTGGAGTCCGTACATCCCGGGTAACGACAAGAAAAAGGACGAGCCGGAAAGCAAGTAAACTGCCGCAATAGCACGCAATCGCTCACGAACCGCCTTCTCCCGCGCCGGGGAGAAGGCGGTTCGTCGTTTCGCGAAGCCGCACCTGGCGTTGAAGTCATGCGGATGATCCGGCAACACCTAAAGTGGACCGCCAGGCTTTAATCGCGATGGCCGTGACTTTCATGGCAAGAAAGGGGACGGTCCGGTATAATTCTGCGGCTTGCAAGGATCCGAGCGGGAGGGCTGCGTGCCCGTCCCGCTTTTGCGTATCTACAGCTCGGATAGCCAAGGCATTCAACAGCAGCTTCACCAGGAGTTTTCAGTGTCCTTGTTACCCACTCTTCCGCCCGCGATTCTGGCGCTGGCCGACGGCACGATCTTTCGTGGCCAGGCGATCGGCGCTGGCGGCAGCACCAGCGGCGAGGTCGTGTTCAATACGGCAATGACCGGCTATCAGGAGATACTGACCGATCCCTCTTACTGCCGCCAGATCGTCACCCTCACCTGTCCGCATATCGGTAACGTCGGTTGCAATGCCGAAGACTTCGAATCGGCCGGCAATCACGTCGCCGGTCTGGTGATTCGTGACCTGCCGCTTCGCGCCGAGAGCTGGCGGCTGCAGCAGACCTTGCCCGAGTATCTGCAGAGGCACGGCATCGTGGCAATGAGCGGCATCGACACCCGCAAGCTCACTCGCCTGCTGCGTGAAAAAGGCGCCCAGGCCGCCTGCCTGATGGCGGTCGAGATCGACGAGCAGCGCGCAGTGGCCGAAGCGCGCGCCTTCCCCGGCCTGGCCGGCATGGATCTCGCCAAGGTCGTCAGCGCCACCTCCCCCTATGAGTGGAACGGGGGCCCCTGGCACCTGGGCGCTTACCGGGCTGCACCGCCGGCCCGTCTGCACGTCGTCGCTTATGACTTTGGCATCAAGCATAACATCCTGCGCATGCTCGCCGCGTGTGGCTGCCGGGTGACCGTGGTGCCGGCCCAGACGACCGCCGCCGAGGTCCTCCGGCAACAACCGGACGGGGTGTTCCTTTCCAACGGTCCGGGCGACCCGGAACCCTGTGACTACGCGATCACCGCCATCCGCGAGATCCTCGCCAGCCGCGTACCGATCTTCGGCATCTGCCTCGGCCACCAGCTCCTCGCCCTGGCGTCCGGGGCGCGGACGATGAAAATGAAGTTCGGCCACCACGGGGCCAATCACCCGGTCAAGGATCTGCAGACCGGACAGGTCGTCATCACCAGCCAGAATCATGGCTTTGCCGTGGCTGACGATTCGCTGCCCGCGACGCTGCGGCCCACCCACGTTTCACTCTTCGACGGATCCCTGCAGGGCATCGCCCGAACCGATGTGCGGGCATTTTCCTTTCAGGGTCACCCGGAAGCCAGTCCGGGACCCCATGACATCGCCTACCTGTTCGAGCGCTTTGTCCAGATGATGCAAGACGAGAAGGCGTGACATGCCCAAGCGCACCGACATTAAGAGCATTCTGATCATTGGTGCCGGCCCGATCATCATCGGTCAGGCCTGCGAGTTCGATTACTCCGGAGCACAGGCCTGCAAGGCTCTGCGCGATGAAGGCTACCGGGTGATCCTGGTCAACTCGAACCCGGCCACCATCATGACCGACCCGGACATGGCCGACGTGACCTATATCGAGCCGATTACCTGGAAGGTGGTCGAGAAGATCATCAGCAAGGAACGGCCCGACGCACTGTTACCGACCATGGGCGGTCAGACGGCGCTCAACTGCGCGCTCGATCTCGCGCGCCATGGCGTCCTCGAGCGCTATGATGTTGAAATGATCGGCGCCAGCAAGGAAGCGATCGACAAGGCCGAAGATCGCGAAAAATTCAAGGCGGCGATGACCCGTATTGCGCTCGCATCGGCCCGTTCCGCGGTCGCCCACTCGCTCGAGGAAGCACTGCAGGTGCAGGCCATGATCGGCTATCCGGCGATCATCAGGCCATCCTTCACGATGGGGGGTTCGGGCGGCGGCATTGCCTACAATCAGGAAGAGTTCGTCGAGATCTGCAAGCGCGGCCTGGAAGCGAGCCCGACGCGCGAACTGCTGATCGAAGAGTCCTTGATCGGCTGGAAAGAGTTCGAGATGGAGGTGGTCCGCGACCGCAAGGACAACTGCATCATCGTCTGCTCGATCGAGAACCTGGACCCGATGGGCGTTCATACCGGCGACTCGATTACCGTCGCACCGGCCCAGACGCTGACCGACAAGGAATACCAGATCATGCGTAATGCCGCGGTCGCGGTGTTGCGCGAGATCGGCGTCGATACCGGCGGTTCGAACGTGCAGTTTGCCATCTGCCCCCAGGATGGGCGGATGATCGTCATCGAGATGAACCCGCGCGTCTCGCGCTCGTCGGCGCTCGCCTCGAAGGCAACCGGCTTCCCAATCGCCAAGGTGGCAGCCAAACTGGCGGTGGGCTATACGCTCGACGAACTGGCCAACGAAATCACCGGTGGCAGAACCCCGGCGTCCTTCGAGCCATCGATCGACTACGTGGTCACCAAGGTGCCGCGCTTCGCGTTTGAGAAATTCCCCGAAGCCGATTCACGGCTGACGACGCAGATGAAATCGGTAGGCGAGGTCATGGCCATCGGGCGGACCTTCCAGGAGTCGCTGCAGAAAGCGTTGCGCGGCCTCGAAGTCGGCGTCGACGGTTTCGACGAGAAGAGCGCCGACCGCGAGGAGGTCGAGATGGCCCTCAGCGAGGCGCGCCCGGAGCGGATCTGGTATCTTGCCGACGCCTTCCGGATCGGCATGACCCTCGACGAGATTCACCGCCTGACCGCCATCGACCCGTGGTTTCTCGCCCAGATCGAAGACCTCTACATCAAGGCCGAACGGATTCGCGGCCGCGCACTGGCCTCGCTATCACGCGACGAGCTGTGGCATCTGAAGCGCGCAGGCTTCTCCGACAAGCGTCTCGCGACCTTGCTGCGGACGACCCAGACGGCGGTTCGCCAGCGTCGACACGAACTGCAGGTGCGGCCGGTGTTCAAACGCGTAGACACCTGTGCCGCCGAATTCGCCACCGATACGGCTTATCTGTACTCGGCCTACGAGGATGAGTGCGAAGCAAATCCCAGCGACCGCAAGAAGATCATGGTCCTCGGAGGCGGCCCCAACCGCATCGGCCAGGGAATCGAGTTCGACTACTGCTGCGTGCATGCCGCTCTCGCGCTGCGCGAAGACGGTTACGAGACGATCATGGTCAACTGCAATCCGGAGACCGTGTCCACCGACTATGACACCTCGGATCGCCTCTACTTCGAGCCGCTGACGCTCGAAGACGTGCTCGAAATCGTTGCCGTCGAAAAGCCGATCGGGGTGATCGTCCAGTACGGCGGCCAGACACCGCTCAAGCTCGCACGCGACCTCGAAGCCAACGGCGTGCCGATCATCGGCACCAGCCCGGACATGATCGACGCCGCCGAGGACCGGGAACGATTCCAGAAGCTGCTGCAGACGCTGGGCCTCAAACAGCCATCGAACCGTACCGCCCGCACCGAGCCGGAGGCGCTGCGGCTGGCCGCCGAAATCGGCTATCCGCTGGTTGTTCGTCCGTCCTACGTGCTCGGCGGCCGCGCCATGGAAATCGTCCACGAAGAACGCGATCTCGAGCGCTACATGCGTGAAGCAGTCAAGGTTTCGAACGATTCGCCGGTGTTGCTCGACCGCTTCCTCAAGGACGCCAGCGAGGTCGATGTCGATGCCCTCTGCGACGGCAAGGACGTCCTCATCGGCGGCGTCATGGAGCACATTGAACAGGCCGGGGTCCATTCCGGCGATTCGGCGTGTTCGCTGCCGCCCTATTCGCTGTCGGTCGAGTTGCAGGACGAACTGCGTCGGCAGACCCGCCTGATGGCCCGGGGACTCAACGTCTGCGGCCTGATGAACGTCCAGTTCGCGATCCAGAACGGTGTCGTTTTCGTGCTCGAGGTCAATCCCCGCGCATCGCGTACCGTCCCCTTCGTCTCGAAAGCCACCGGCCTGCAGCTGGCAAAGATCGCTGCCCGCTGCATGGTGGGCCAGTCGCTTGCCAGCCAGGGGGTCACCGAGGAGGTGATTCCGCACTATTTTTCGGTCAAGGAAGCGGTTTTCCCGTTCGTCAAGTTCCGCGGTGTGGATACCATTCTCGGACCGGAAATGAAGTCAACCGGCGAGGTGATGGGGATCGGCCTCAGCTTCTGCGAGGCTTTCGTCAAAAGCCAGATGGCCGCCAGCGTCCGCCTGCCAAGCTCCGGCCAGGTGTTCATCAGCGTCAAGGAATCGGACAAGCCGAAGGCGGTCAATATCGCTCGCGAGTTGCAATCGGCGGGCTTCACGCTGCTCGCCACGCGTGGTACCGCCGCCGCCATAGCCGCAGCAGGGATTGCCGTGACCGCAGTGAACAAGGTGACCGAAGGACGCCCGCACGTGGTCGACATGATCAAGAACAACGAGATCGTCCTGATCATCAACACTGTCGATGAGAAACGCAAGGCCATCAGCGACTCGCGGTCGATCCGCACCTCGGGGTTGGCGGCACGGGTGACGATCTACACGACGATCTGGGGTGCGGAAGCGGCAGCAGCCGGGATCAGGAACCGTGGCGAGCTGGTCGTCTACCCGATACAGGATTTGCACACACAACTGAAGTAGTTAACCTATGAATCGGCGGCGCCGCCTTCCGGGCGGCCACCCCGACGGTTCTTCGTGGGTCGCGAATATCGATATGAGTAAAATACCTGTTACCGTCACTGGCGCCGAAAAGCTGCGCGCCGAACTGCATAACCTCAAGACCGTTGAGCGCCCACGGGCGATCGCTGCGATCGCCGAAGCGCGCTCGCACGGTGACCTCTCGGAAAACGCCGAGTATGATGCCGCCAAGGAACGACAGGGGTTTGTCGAAGGCCGCATCAAGGAGGTCGAGAGCAAACTCGCCAATGCCCAGATCATCGACCCGAAGCTGCTCGATGCCGATGGGCGTTGCGTCTTCGGCGCAACGCTCGACCTCGAAGACCAGGAAACCGGCCTTGGCGTCAGCTATCAGATCGTGGGCGAGGACGAGGCGGATATCAAGGCGGGAAAGATTTCGATCAATTCGCCGATCGCGCGCGCGCTGATCGGCAAGTTTGCCGGCGATATCGCCGAAGTCCAGGCGCCCGGGGGCGTGCGCGAATATGAAATCATCCACGTCTACTACGTGTGAGGCGAAGCCATGCGACGCCTCGCCGATGCCCTATACGATGTGGCCCTGACGCTCTGGGTCGGCGGTCTGTGGACCATCGGCTATCTCGTTGCACCGAGCCTGTTTTCGACACTGAGCGACAACCGTCAACTCGCCGGCCAGCTTGCCGGGCAACTGTTCGAGCTGATCGGCTGGGTGGGGCTCGCCTGCGCGAGCTACCTGTTGCTCTTCGTTGTGCTGCGCACGGGTAGGGTCGCCTGGCGCCGCTGGAACTTCTGGCTGCTGCTGGTGATGTTCGCACTCGGTGCAATCAGTCTGTTCGGGGTACAGCCCCTGCTCGCCCAACTGAAAGCCGACGCCTTGCCGCGCGAAGTCATGGAAAGCGTATTACGCAACCGCTTCGGGGCCTGGCACGGCATTTCGAGCGTCCTCTACCTGGTTCAGAGCCTGCTCGGTCTACTGCTGGTGACGAGCAGCGGGCGCGGCGCCCGATAGGCCGCAGCGGAAAAGCGCTTCGCCGCCCCGCCAGCGAGGCATCAGCCGCCGGCGGCCCCCTGGAAGCTGCGCTTGCTGCGCCGGGGTTCGGTCCGTCGCGGCCTCGGCCTCGCGACTCCTGCCAGCTGATCCGGCCGCGGTCGCCAAAGCACCAGCATTTTGCCGATATGCTGTACCGGCGCCGCCTGCAGGCAATCGCAGAGCGTCACGAGAAAGCGCTCACGAACGACGCGCTCGTCCTCATGGACTCGAATCTTGATCAGTTCGTGGCAGATGAGGCTGGAGTTGATTTCCTTGACGACCGCCTCGGACAAGCCGTTATGGCTGATCGCAACGACGGGATTCAGGGAGTGCGCACGGGCCCGCAGGGCGCGACGCTGGTCGGAGCTGATCTTGAGCATGCGGGATACCTTTTTTGAAGGGCGCATTTTAGCGGGTTTTAGCCAATGAATCGAAGTCGATCGAGTAATGCCTGGTTACGCGAGCACGTCACCGACACCTACGTCCAGCGGGCAAGGGCAGAGGGCTATCGTTCACGGGCGGCGTACAAGCTGCTGGAGATGGACGACAAGGACCATCTGATCCGCGCGGGAGATGTCGTCGTAGACCTCGGCGCGAGCCCGGGTGGCTGGGCACAGGTCGCCACGGGCAGAATGCAGGGCAAGGGACGCATCATCGCGGTCGATCTGCTGGAAATGGCGCCCTTGCGGGGCGTCACCTTCCTCCAGGGTGACTTCCGTGAAGCGGTGATCTTGCAGGAACTCGAGCATCTGCTCGCCGGTGACCAGGTGGGACTTGTCCTTTCCGACATGTCACCCAACATATCGGGGGTATCGGTCAGCGACCAGGCACGCGGCGCACACCTGGCTGAACTGGCCCTGGAGTTTGCCCGTAACTGGCTGAAACCAGATGGCGCATTCTTGGTCAAACTGTTCCAGGGTTGTGGATTTACCGATTTTTTGCTCGAAATGCGCAAAACGTTCAGGGTAGTGTCGTCACGCAAGCCTGGCGCTTCACGTGATCGCAGCCCGGAAGTCTATCTGCTGGGCAGAAACCGCAAAACCTGAAGGCAGCGCACGTTGCGTGTGATGCGTAAGCGTCCGACCGCTCCACCTGTAAAAGTCGGACGAGATAGCGCAACCTCCCGGCTTTCGATGGGAGGTTGCGATGGACAAGAACGGCGAGCGGGAAGCGTACTGGCGAGGGCATGTTGCCGAGTGGCGGGCGAGTGGGGAGTCGCAGAGAGCGTACTGTGACCGGCACGGGCTGAAGGACCATTCGCTGAGTTACTGGCATCAGCGTCTGGCCAAGCGCGAAGGTGGGGCCGCCGTCGGCGAGCCGCTGACGCTGATTCGGGCAACGATCGTTGCCGATCCGCTGGTCTCAATGCCGTGCCTGTCGCTCGCCAGCCCGAACGGCTGGCGACTCGAATTTGGCCTGCTGCCGCCGGCCGAGTGGCTGGTGGCACTCTGGGCAAACCACTCATGAGCGCGACCCTCGGCGTACCGCTGGAGCGCATCTGGCTGGCTCTCGAACCGGTAGACATGCGCCTGGGCATTGACGGCTTGTCTGCCCGCATCCAGGCGAGTCTCGGGCGCTCCCCTTGTGACGGCAGTGCTTACGCCTTCACCAATCGCAAGCGAAGCCGACTCAAACTGCTGGTGTGGGATGGCACGGGCGTGTGGCTAGCGCAACGGCGCCTACACCGGGGCGGTTTCACGTGGCCGAGCGCTGGCGAGGCGGTTTTTTCCCTGACGCCGGGGCAATGGCGGTGGCTGATCGCGGGCGTTGACTGGCAACGTCGGGAAGCCCCAGCGCCGGGACACTGGCAAGTGTAACGGCCGCGTCACTGCCGCGAAAAAAGTGATAATAATCGGCTATCTACCTGGCTTTCAGGAGCTTTCCATGCGATGTCTGCGGTATAATGCCTCATGGATTTAGCGACCGAACTTGCCGCCTTCTCCCCCTCACCAGAACTGCTGGCCTGGGTCGAAAATCGGGTTGGCGGTCTGCTGGAACAGGCCAAGACCAGCGCCACGGAAATTCACTGGCGCGATGCCAAGATCGAAAAGCTGACGCTCGAACTTGCTCATTTACGCCGAATGAAATTCGGCGTGAAGAGCGAAGCCATGGTCGCCGCCGAACGCGACCTCTTCGATGAAAACCTGGCGGCCGACATTGCTGCCTGCGAAGCCCGTCTGGCCGAAGCGCTCCAGGTCGCTGAAACGCCGTCGGATCAACCGGTACCCGAGAAGAAGCCCAAACGCGAACGCGCCGGTCGTCAGCCCCTGCCGGAGCATCTGCCGCGCGTTGAAATTCGCCACGAACCCGAGAACTGCACCTGCGGCGAATGCGGTCAGGCGTTGGTGCTGATCGGCGAGGACGTGACCGAGAAACTCAATATCGTCCCGGCGCAGTTCTTCGTCGAACAGCACGTTTATCCCAAATACGCCTGCCGGCCCTGCGAGACGCTGACGGCGGCACCGGCCGAGCGCAGCGTGATCGATGGCGGAATGGCGACCCCGGCCTTGCTCTCGTGGGTCATGATCAGCAAGTTCCTGGATCACCTGCCGCTCTATCGCCTGGAACAGCAGGCCGCCCGGTCTGGCGTCCCGCTCGCCCGCTCGACGCTGGCCGAGTGGGTGGGTCGCGTCGGCTATGCCCTCGAACCCCTCTGGCTTCGCCTGGGCGAATTGCTGCGCGAGAGCGAGGTGTTACATGCGGATGAAACCCCGGTGCAACAGCTTGATCCAGGCAAGGGGAAGACCAAGCGGGCGTATCTCTGGGCGTACCGCAACAATGCCTTGGAAAATGACCCGCCGATTGTCGTCTTCGACTATCAACCGGGCCGGGCCGGCATACATGCCGTGAATTTCCTGGCGCAATGGGAAGGCGCCCTGATGGTCGATGACTTCGCCGGTTACAAGGTGCTGTTTCAGGGATCAGTGATCGAACTGGGCTGCATGGCCCATGCGCGCCGCAAGTTCTTCGACCTGCACCAGGCCAACGCCAGCCCGGTCGCGACGGAAGCCCTTCGCCGCATCGGCGAACTGTATGCCGTCGAGGCGCAGGCGAAGGACCTCACGGTCGAGGAACGGGCCCGTCTGCGCGAGATGCACAGTCAGCCGCGACTCGAGTCCCTGCACCTATGGCTCCTGAACACCCGCAAGTCGGTCGCCAACGGCTCGGCCCTGGCCCGGGCCATCGATTACACGTTGAAGCGCTGGCGCGCTCTCGCTCGTTATGCCGAGAATGGCTTCTACCCGATCGACAACAACCCTATCGAAAACGCCATTCGCCCGATCGCCGTCGGGAAGAAAAATTGGTTGTTCGCAGGTTCGGAGGCCGCCGGCAAGCGTGCCGCGGCCATTCAGTCGCTGCTCGAAACCGCGCGCTTGAACGGCATCGAGCCCATGGCCTGGCTCACCAACACCCTGCAAAAACTTCCCACTTGGCCCAACAGCCGCCTCGACGAGTTGCTGCCGCTCAAAAAACGGGGGTAAGTCAGCACCCCCTGACGTGGGTGGGCTGGACGCTTACTGTGATGCAGTGGGCGCGAATCGGTTTAGAATGCAATTTGGTGAATTGGCAAGGTTTCTGGACAGAAACCCGGGCCGGGCAACGTGGAAAAGGTGAAGCACATTGAATAACATGTTCAAGAATCTGGCGGTCTGGCTGGTCATCGGTCTCGTTCTGATGACCGTATTCAACCAGTTCAACAATCGCCAGGTACCCCAGTCGTCGATGGAGTATTCTCAGTTCATCGAGGAAGTGGGCAAGGGAACGATTGCCAAGGTGGTGATCGAAGGGCGGGTACTCAAGGCAACGACCACCGACGGGCGCAAGCTGACCAGCTACGCGCCGCCTGATCTGTGGATGGTCTCCGACCTGCTGAAGTATGGTGTCACGATCGAGGCCAAGCCCGAGGAAGAACAGTCCTTTCTGATGAGCATCTTCGTCAGCTGGTTCCCGATGCTGCTCCTGATCGGTGTGTGGATCTTTTTCATGCGGCAGATGCAGGGCGGCGGACGCGGCGGCGCTTTTTCGTTCGGCAAGAGCAAGGCGAGACTGCTCGACGAGTCCACCAATACGATCACCTTTGCCGACGTTGCCGGTTGCGACGAGGCAAAGGAAGAAGTCTCCGAACTGGTCGATTTCCTGCGCGATCCATCGAAGTTCCAGAAACTCGGTGGCCGGATTCCGAAAGGGGTGCTACTGGTCGGCAACCCCGGGACCGGCAAGACGCTGCTCGCCAAAGCGATTGCCGGCGAGGCAAAAGTACCCTTCTTCTCGATCTCCGGTTCCGACTTCGTCGAGATGTTCGTCGGCGTGGGCGCCGCCCGGGTACGCGACATGTTCGAGAATGCCAAGAAACACGCGCCCTGCATCATCTTTATCGATGAACTCGATGCGGTCGGTCGTCAGCGCGGTGCCGGACTCGGTGGCGGTAACGACGAACGCGAGCAGACATTGAACCAGATGCTGGTCGAGATGGACGGGTTTGAAGGCAGCGTCGGCGTCATCGTCATCGCGGCGACCAACCGTCCCGATGTCCTTGATCCGGCCTTGATGCGTCCCGGTCGTTTCGACCGCCAGGTGGTCGTACCGCTGCCGGACATCCGCGGCCGCGAGCAGATACTGATCGTGCACATGCGCAAGGTACCGTTGTCGCCCGACGTCAAGGCGGACATCATCGCCCGGGGAACGCCCGGCTTCTCCGGGGCCGATCTCGCCAATCTGGTAAACGAGGCAGCCCTGTTTGCCGCCCGCGGCAACAAGCGCCTGGTCGACATGGAAGATTTCGAGAAAGCCAAGGACAAGATCATGATGGGCGCCGAGCGCCGCAGCATGGTCATGAACGAAGACGAGCGGCGGAATACGGCCTACCACGAATCCGGTCATGCGGTGGTTGCCAAGCTGATGCCGAAGTCGGACCCGGTGCACAAGGTCACCATCATTCCGCGCGGGCGGGCGCTCGGCTTGACTATGCAGCTTCCCGAGGAAGATCGCTACGCCTACGACCGGGTGTACCTGATGAGTCGGATTGCCGTTCTCTTTGGTGGCCGTATTGCCGAAGAACTGTTCATGAACCAGATGACCACCGGCGCTTCGAATGACTTCGAACGGGCGACGCAGATGGCGCGCGACATGGTCACCCGCTACGGTATGTCCGATGCGCTGGGTCCGATGGTTTACGGTGAAAACGAAGGAGAGGTATTCCTGGGCCGCTCGGTCACCACGCACAAAAACATGTCCGAGGCGACGATGGAAAAGGTCGATGCCGAGATTCGCCGGATCATCGACGAACAGTATGCACTGGCACGGCGGATGCTCGAAGACAATCGGGACAAGGTCGAGGCCATGGCTGCGGCGCTGCTCGAGCTCGAGACCATCGACGCCGACCAGATCAACGACATCATGGAAGGCAAGCCCCCGCGGCCGCCGAAACAACCGCAGATGCCGGCGCCGACCAAACCAGACCATAACGCGCCTGATGCCGCGCCCAGTGCCACGGCACCCGCCTGACCCGGCATGAAAAACACGGCGGAGCCTGCTGAGCCTGCGGGTCTGCTCCGCCGAGCGCTGCAGCAGGCCTTGTCCCCGGCGTGATGCTTCTTCGCTGCGGCAGTTTCACCCTCGACTGCTCCCGTCCACTGGTGATGGGAATCGTCAACCTCACGCCTGATTCATTTTCCGGCGACGGCCTCGCGAGCGACACCGCGGCGGCCATCGCGCACGCTCACCGGCAGCTGGAAGCGGGTGCCGATCTCCTTGATCTGGGCGCCGAGTCGTCTCGTCCTGGCGCACTTTCGATTTCGGTCGATGACGAATTGCGGCGCCTGATTCCGGTGCTGCAGGCGCTTTTTCCCTGCCCGGTACCCATTTCCGTGGACACCTACAAGCCCGAGGTGATGTCGGCGGCCCTTCGCCACGGCGCTTCGATGATCAACGACATCTACGCTCTGCGCATGCCCGGCGCCCTGACGGCAGTCGCTGACAGCGACTGTGCCGTCTGTCTGATGCACATGCAGGGAGAGCCGCTGACCATGCAACAGCAGCCCTTTTACACCGACGTGGTCGCCGAGGTCCGGGCCTTCCTCGGCCAGCGCCTGGCGGCAGCGACCGAAGCCGGAATCACAGGCAATCGACTGCTGCTCGATCCGGGATTCGGTTTCGGCAAGACGCTGGAACAGAATCTCGAACTGCTACGCCACTGCGACCAACTCGCGATCGAAGGACTGCCCGTGCTGGCAGGGATCTCCCGCAAATCGACGCTCGGCGCAATAACCGGACGGCCGGTCGAAGAACGCATGGCCGCCAGCATTACCGCCGCCGTCCTCGCCGCGCAACGCGGCGCACGTATCCTGCGCGTTCACGACGTTGCCCAGACGCGGGACGCACTCGCCGTCTGGCAGGCCATCGAAGGCCAATGAGAAAGCGCTTCGGGAGGCATGCCGCCCGCCCGGCGTTTGCGTAGAATATCGCATATTTCACAGACGACAGTGCTCTGCGAGCCCATGGAGAAACAATTGTGACAAGAAAATATTTTGGTACCGATGGCGTACGCGGACGTGTTGGCGAAACGCCAATCACACCGGACTTCGTCATGCGCCTGGGGCATGCGACAGGCAGGGTTCTCGCGACGCACGACACGGTGCGCAATCGAGCCAGTGCGGGCGAACGGCCGGCGGTCCTGATCGGCAAGGATACGCGGGTTTCCGGCTACATGATGGAAGCGGCACTCGAAGCCGGTTTTTCGGCCGCCGGCGTCGATGTCTGCCTGGTGGGGCCCATGCCGACCCCGGCCATTGCCTATCTGACCCGTGCCCTGCGTCTGCAGGCAGGCCTTGTCATCTCGGCTTCGCACAACCCGTACTACGATAATGGCATCAAATTCTTCTCTTCGACGGGGACCAAGCTGCCGGACGAACTGGAACTGGATATCGAAGCGGCGCTCGACCAGCCGCTGACCTGTGTCCCCTCGGCCAATCTCGGCCGTGCCCGCCGGATCGATGACGCGGACGGCCGCTACATCGAGTTCTGCAAGGGTACGTTCCCGTTCGAAATGGATCTGCGGGGCTTGAAGATCGTCGTCGACTGCGCCAACGGAGCGGCTTACCACATCGCGCCACATGTCTTTCACGAACTCGGCGCCGAGGTCAGCACGATCGGTACCGAACCCAACGGCCTCAACATCAATCAGGATGTCGGTGCGACGGCGCCGGCTGCCTTGCGTGAAGCGGTCGTCGAGCAAGGCGCCGACCTCGGTATCGCGCTCGACGGTGACGGCGACCGCCTGGTCATGGTGGACGCAGTCGGCAACATGTATGACGGCGATCAGCTCCTTTTCGCCATCATTCGCAGCCGCCTGCGTCAGGGTGCTGTCGCAGGGGTGGTCGGGACCTTGATGAGCAACCTGGCCCTGGAGCACATGCTGGCCGAACTCAAGGTTCCCTTCGTGCGCACATCGGTCGGTGACCGCTACGTCATGGACATGCTCCGGCAAAAGGGCTGGCTGTTTGGCGGGGAAAATTCCGGCCACATTCTCTGCCTCGATCGGCACACCACCGGCGACGGCATCGTTTCCGCTCTGCAGGTTCTTTCAGCCCTGCGCGAAAAGGGCGGTGATCTGCAACAATTGCTGGGCAGTCTGAAGCTCTACCCGCAGAAGCTGATCAACGTCGGCCTGAGCAAGGGCTTTCCCTGGCAAGACCACCCGCTGATCGACCGCACGCAACGCGAAGTCGAGACTAGCCTCAATGGCTGTGGGCGCGTGCTGCTGCGTGCTTCGGGAACGGAGCCGCTGTTGCGCGTCATGGTCGAGGGCCAGGACTCGGCGACCGTCATCCGCGCGGCCGAGAAGCTGGCGGCCGCAGTACGCGAGGCCGTGTCATCCTGAACCCGCCCCGGCAAACAGCCGACCGCCGGCTCCGCCAGTCAGCGCTCGGGCAGTCGGCCTGATCCCTCCCGTTTCAGCCTGCTCGTGAGGGGTCAAATCGCAGGCGCCTGGCGGCGCCGCCGGCACGGGTCAGTAGAGCAGGAATGGCCGGCGCACCTGCTCCCAGCTTTCCTCGTCAGCCCGGCACAGCTCGTCCAGGTCAGCCGGCGTCGCCGCCGGGTCATCGACCCACTCGCGAAGCAACGGCGAGCCATTGATCAGATCGATAGGCAGACGATCGTATTCGTATTCGTAGGCAAAATCGCGCCACAACGGATAATCCGGCCGAAGTTTCCGCAGCGCCTTGAAGGCCAGACTCTGCAAGCGCCAAGGACGGAAGGTCGCCGGCTGGTAAGCGCCATCATCGACATGGATCTGAACGCCGTGGCACAACTCGCCGGCGTGCTTGTGAAAAGTGGGCTCGAACCAGCATTCGCGTAACCGGCAACCGCGCAGCCAGTCTGGCGCGAGCGCGGCCATGGCGGCGATCCAGCGGCGAGCGTCGATGTCCGGCGCGCCGAAAAGCTCGAGTGGGCGCGTCGTCCCGCGGCCTTCGGAAAGGGTGCAGCCTTCGACCATCACGGTCCCCGGGTAGCAGCGCGCCATCGACAGATTCGGCGCATTCGGGCTGGGATTGACCCAGCTTCGCTCGCCGAGCGGCCAGCCATGGCCGGGTGCCGCAGCGGGTGACCAGCCGTGCATCCGGATCACCGTGCAGTCGACATCGAGATCGAGGGTTTCGACGAACCAGCAGGCCAGTTCGCCCATCGTCAGACCGTGGCGCATCGGCAGCGGTCCGGCACCGACGAAGCTTTCCCAGCCGGGGCGCAGGAGAAGGCCCTCCACCGCCCGTCCGACCGGATTGGGTCGATCGAGAATCCACACCGCCTTGCCATGCTCAGCAGCGGCCTCGAGCAGGTAACGCAGGGTGGTGATGAAGGTGTAGATGCGGCAACCGAGATCCTGCAGATCGATCAAGAGAACATCGAAAGTCGCCATCATCGCCGGCGTCGGGCGCCTCAGTGTGCCGTAGAGGCTGAAGACCGGGATGGCGTGAAGCGGATCGAGAAAATCGGCCGACTCGACCATGTTGTCCTGCTTGTCGCCGCGCAGACCATGCTGAGGACCGAAGGCTGAAGTCAGCCGCAGGTCGGGCAGCGCCGCCAAAGCGTCGAGGGCGTGCGTGAGGTCGGCGCAGAGCGACGCGGGATGGGCCAGCAACGCCAGGCGGCGGCCGCGCAGCGCCTGGCGCAGTGGCGGCTCGCTGAGCAGGCGGTCGAGTCCGAATTGCAGGGCGGGCATCCGCGATTCCTTCAGGCAGGTTGTCGCGGCGGCGCGAGTTCGAGAGCAAAGCCGTCGCGGAGATGAAAGTCGGGCAGTGCGGCAGGATGACCGAGCGCCCAGTAGCTATGACTGCCGTCCACCGTATCGGCGGCTTCGATGACCGCGCAAAGACCGATCTGCAGCGTCGCGTTGCCTGCCGTCGGCGGCAGGGCGGCGGCAGGCAGAACAACCTCGAGTTCGAGCCGGCCGGCGAACAGCCTGGCGTCGATCTGCGGCGGGACGAGCAGCGACCGTGCAGGGTTGGGCTGACGGTAGCCGGAAAAGGCATAGGCGGCCCATTGGCCCGAGGGTGAAAAGTTGAACTCATGATAGGCGGACTCGCCGACGACACCGACAAAGGCCTCAAAACAGCTGTGTTCCCAGAGCCCATCGGCGGGACCTGCCGGTCGGGGCGCCGGGATCAGCAGGCGGGCCATGTCTCCCCGCAGGCAATAGGCGAGTTCGAGATCGCCACCGGAGGTGCGGACAGCGTGCACTTCGATCATGCGGATCACCGGCGCGGCAGTTGCCGGGTGGCGCAGCAAAGTGTGGAGGAATTCGGTCGGGAACATCGTTCGGAGGCACGGATGCGGGCGGACGCCAATTCTAGCCTGTTCTGCAAACTTGTCGCCAGTGTCGGGACCAGCGCTCCGGTCGACCGATCGGCCGATCGGCACACCGAGCGCAGGCGGTCCGCCACTCAGGGGTGTTCGCCGCTACACTCGGCGCAGCGCCCACGCAGATCGAGTTCGATGCGCAACAGGGAAAAACCCTGCGGCAGATGCGGGGGTGCCGGCGGCGCAGCGTCGAGACAGAAGACCCGCCCGCAGTCGTCGCAACGGAAATGCGTATGTGCCGCATGCTCGCCCCGGGTCGCTGCCGAAAAGCGGAACACCCGCTGCGCGTCGGTATTGCGGTGGGCGAGCCCGCTTTCGACCAGCCAGTCGAGCACCCGGTAGAGAGTGACCCGATCGAGAGCCGGGTTTCCCAGCGCCTGCTCGATCTCGTGATGACTGAGCGCTGCCGGCGCCGAGCGTAGCAGCCGCAGGACATGGAGCCGGGCCGGGGTAGCGCGGGCACCCGTGCGGCGAATCAGCACGGCAGCGCTGTCCACTTCGGCCGGCGACTCGGCAGGCAGAGGTGTAGTGGTCATCATGACTGCGCATTTAAGCACAGCCTGGCAACACCTGCAACACAGTTGCAATAATCGCGCCAGGTGACGGGGAACGACCGGGCGAAGCCAAGAACGGTGTAAGGTTTGCCTGTTCGGCAACGACCATTGCGCAAGCCCTTCCCGAAGGCATCGACAGGTAAAGCTATCGATCGCGGCCTTTGCCGGGACTGGCTCGGGGCAGGTGGAGGGCCGCTTGCCCCGGGAACTGTTGCCGCGCTTTTCGGCCGAACATCCGCGAAAACCGTGTCAACCCGGGATAATCGGACAAGTCCTTGGCCGACCGGCGATTTTCGTATCCCCTTGCCACGTAAGGTCAGCAATGGCTGCCTCAACGAGCAGGATTTTTCTGGAGAGAGTGTCATGGATCGTCGTCAATCGTTGAAATGGCTGGGCGGCATGTCCGCCCTGATCTGGCCCGTGGCCCCCCCGGCCTGGGCCGGCGACCGCGCCGTCGGCAAGCTGCAGAAGTCCAAGAGCGAATGGGCCGCTCTGCTGCCGCAGCCCGCTTATCGCGTGCTTTTCGAGGAGGACACCGAACGCGCCGGCAGCAGCCCGCTGAATCAGGAGAAAGGTGACGGCACCTACGTCTGTGCGGCCTGCTACCTGCCGCTTTTCGACAGCTCAAGCAAATACGAGAGCGGTACCGGCTGGCCAAGCTTCTGGCAGCACCTGCCGGAAGCCATCGCCACCCGTACCGACTTCAAGCTGATCTATCCCCGCACCGAGTACCACTGCGTCCGTTGCGGTGGACACCAGGGACATGTTTTCAATGACGGACCGAAACCGACCGGCAAGCGCTACTGCAACAACGGCCTCGCTCTGCACTTCGTCCCCCGCAGCGAGAAGCTGCCGGCACTGCGGACATGAGAGCCCGCCTGCTCCTTGCAGCACTGTTGCTGCTCCTGCTCGGCGGCCGGGTTGGCGCTGCTGACCCCAATGCCGGCAAGGGGCCTGAGACCAGGACGGCAATTTTCGCTGGCGGCTGCTTCTGGTGCACCGAAGCGGATTTCGAAAAGCTGCCGGGAGTGCTTGCCGCCGAGTCCGGCTACACCGCCGGCCGCACGATCAATCCCACTTACGAACAGGTCAGCGCCGGCAACACCGGTCACACCGAGGCCGTCCGCATCAGCTACGACCCGACGAAAGTCAGCTATGCGCAACTGCTCGACCACTTCTGGCGATCCATCGACCCGACGGTCAAGGACCGCCAGTTCTGCGACATCGGCAGCCAGTACCGCAGCGGCATCTACTGGCAGAACGACGCCGAGCGCCGGGCGGCCGAAAGCAGCCGCGACGCCTTGCTGGCGAGCCGCAAGGTGCCGCGGATCGAGACCGAGATCGTCGCCGCCTCGGTCTTCTACCCGGCCGAAGCGTATCACCAGGATTACTACCGGAAGAACTCGGTTCGCTACGCTTATTATCGCCTGTCATGCGGCCGCGACGCGCGGCTGAAGCAGATCTGGGGAGGCGGCGGCTAAGGCCGAGGCTGACGACCGGCCGGCAGGAGCGCTCAATCGACCTGACAGAGCAGGCCCTTGAGGTATTCGCCTTCACTGAAGTGCAGCGCCACCGGGTGGTCTGAAGGCGCCGAGAGGCGACGCAGGATGCGTGCCTCGCGGCCGGCATCGACCGCCGCATCGGCGACGATCTGCTGGAAGTGCTCGCTGCCGATGCCGCCTGAACACGAGTAGGTCATCAACAGGCCGCCGGGAGCGAGCAGGCGAAAACCGAAGGCGTTGATGTCCCGGTAGGCGCGCGCCGCGCGCTCGGCATGTGCCGCCGAAGGGGCAAACTTGGGAGGATCAAGGATGATCAGGTCGAAGCGCTGACCCGCGCCCTTGAGCGCGCGCAGTTCGCTGAAGACGTCGGCTTCGCGCCATTCGGCGCGGCTCGCATCGAGCTGTGGGTTGAGCGCGAGATTGTCGGCGGCGGCCGCCAGGGCCGGCCCGGAGGAGTCGATCGAGAGTACGCGGCTGGCGCCACCGGCGAGCGCCTGCAGCGAAAATCCCCCCGTATAGCAGAAGCAGTTGAGCGTCGCGCGGTCGGCCGCGAGTTCGCGCGTCAGCAGGCGGTTGTCGCGCTGGTCCAGGTAAAAGCCCGTCTTGTGGCCGGCAACCACGTCGACCTTGATCCGGACGCCGTTTTCGACGATGTTCAGCGCCTGTGCAGGCGCTTCGCCCAACACCCAGCCGGTGACCGGTTCAAGTCCCTCGAGTCGGCGAACATTCGAATCCGATCGCTCGTAGATGCGCGAACAGCCGGTCACCCGCTGCAGCGCGCCAAGGATTGCACGCCGCCATTTTTCCGGGCCGGTGGCGGTCAATTGCAGGACGACGGTGTCGTCATAGCGATCGGCGATCAGGCCGGGCAGGCCGTCGGACTCGCCATGGATGAGCCGCAGGCCCTGTTGGCGCTTCAACTCCGGCGTCAGGTGACGACGGTCGACGGCAGCCTGAATGCGGCGCTTGAAGAAAGCGTCGTCGACGGTCTCTTGCGGATCGAAGGTCCACACCCGAGCGCGGATTTTCGACTCGGGACTCCACGCCGCTTTCGCCAGAGGCCGTCCGTTGGCCGCCACCACCTCGACCGTATCGCCGGCGCGTGCGCGGCCACCGAGCCTGTCAACCGCAGCGGCAAAAATCCAGGGATGACGACGGGCAAGCGAGCGATCCTTGCCGGGCAGAAGAACGAGTTGAGCCATGCGGGATCTCCTGCGCAGGCCGGTTGAGCGGACGACGATGAGGTAAAACGTAACGCGGCGCGATACCAGAGGTACGCGCCGCGCGTGCTGCAAACACCGACAAGTCAGCTCTTGGGTTTGGCCGGCGAACTCATTCCGGCTTGCCCATCCTTGGCTTTCTCAGCCGAGCAGGCAAGAGCATGAGCACTCGATAGCGCCAGCGCCAAGGCCATCAGGCCGGCGATTAGTTTACCCATACGCTTCTCCTCGTGGCTACCGACATTGGCAGGGCGACTGTAGGCCTAACTGCGGTCAAATACAACCCCGACTTCGTCAATGGCTTTCAGCAGAGTTTGACGACGATGTTGTTGAGCGCCCGCGCCGCATCGGCGACGCGGTCAGCGGCGTTCGACATGTGACGATAGGTCTCGCGGCGTTTGAACATGTTCAGGTAATCGTCACCCTGAAAGAGTTCGACGATCGCCCGCCGATACGCTTTCTCGGACGTGCGCTCGGCTTTTCGGGCAGCGTTGGCATCTACGCCGGCAGCTGCCGGATCGGTCGCCAGACGCGCGAACCCCCTGGCCAGTGCGTCAGCGCCTTCACGAATGTGCAGTGCCATCTGCAGACTGTGCTTGTCTGGTGACAGGCCCAGCATGTCCATCTCGACGACCGTCGATTTGCAGTAGTTGACGACGTCGTCAAGCGTCGTGATCGCCCGAAAGAGGTCTTCACGATCGACCGGTGTCGAGAAGGCGTCACTCAACACACTGAGGTTGGCCGCCTTGATCCGGTCGGCTTCGTGCTCGTCGTCGCGGACCCGCTGGCTGACCGAGACGTCGCCCGTTTCCATGAATTCGACCAGCAGGCGCGTGGTCTCCGCGGCGTTCGCGCTCTGCTCGGCGAGCATGCCGAAGAAATCGGCAACGGTCGGGAAGACCCGCTCATAGAGACGGCGGAAGATTGGCTTGTTGTCTTGGTCTTGATTGGCATCCATGGTTCATCTCCTCAGTTAGTGTTGGCCAAGCATGATTCTGGCCAGGGCGTAGCAAACGATGGCAGTCAGTGCCGATGCGGGAATGGTGATCACCCAGGTCTTGGCGATATCGACCGCTTTCTTCCAGCGCACGGCGCGCGGGTGCTCGGAATAGCCGATGCCCATGATCGAGGTGGCAACCACGTGCGTGGTCGAGACCGGAGCGCCGACCACCGAGGCCGAGAGAATCAGCAAACCTGAGGTGAGCTGTGAAGAGAAGGCATGCAGGGGGCGTACGCGATAGATGGCAAAGCCGAGGGTGCGCACGATCCGCCAGCCGCCGGAGAGGATGCCGAGGGTGATCGCCGTGGCGCAGGCGAGGACGACCCAGAAAGGCACCTCGAAGGTCGGAATGAAGCCACCAAGCACCAGCACCAGGGTCAGCATGCCCATGCTTTTCTGCGCGTCGTTGGCACCGTGCGAGAAAGCGAGGACGGCGGCGCTGACGAACTGCATCTTTCGCAGCTTGCCATTGGCGGTCGGCTTGGCGCCGGCCATCAGCTTTCGTCCGATGCGGAAAACCAGGAAACCAACCCAGAAACCGAGCAACGGCGAGAGGAAAAGCGAAACCAGCACCTTCATCACGCCGAGGAGTTTGCCCTCCTGCATCAGCGGCGACCAGCCCCAGATCACATATTCGGAACCGACTGCCGCCACCACCGCGCCGGCGAGACCCCCGACCAGCGCATGTGACGATGACGAAGGAATGCCGAACCACCAGGTCGCGAGATTCCAGACGATGGCGCCCAGCAGCCCGCAGAACAGGATCAGCACCGCCAGATGGGCATCCACGGTCGACAGATCGACGAACTTGCCGATCGTGTTGGCCACCGCGGTGCCGCCCAGCAGTGGGCCGAGAAACTCGAAGACCCCGACGACAACGACCGCTTGCGCCGGCGTCATCGCCCGCGACGCGATGATCGTGGCGACGATGTTCGCGGCATCATGAAAGCCGTTCGTGTAATCGAAAAACAACACGATCAACACGGTCGCCACGGCGAGCCAATATAGAGTTTCCATACACCCCCTTTGTGTAAACGAGCCCCATCAGCCCGATTCTTGTAAAAAGTGGGCGGATTATGCATGAAACTCAAATTTTGTCCACATTTTGTTCGCATTGGCAGCGCTGGATGACCATCTGAAGGACGATTCATGCGCCTTGGCCAAATATCGAAAGCATTGATGCGAGAGACAAAAGCGGCAGCAGCTTCGAGCGTACGACGCCTTTGACGCGGCTTGCATCGAGCGGGGCGCTGTGTCACATTCCCAACCTCGGAGTGGGTCGGAAGACTTTTTGCGGGACGCTTCCTCAACAGGGATATGAGATGAAACATGTAATCTGGGTACTCTGGCCGGCCTTCATCGCCGCGGGAATCGCGGAGGTCATTTTCTTCACGATGATCGATCCGGCACAGCTGTACCTGTTCGGAGAACGCGTCGAATGGTCGGCGACCGCGACCTACTCGACCGGCTTTCTGCTTTTCTGGCTGGTCTGCATCGGGTCGAGCCTGATGACCTATGCGATGATGCCCCAGAGCGCCAAGGAGGCGCTCCGAAAGGCTGCCGGCGAACGTGAGGATCTGGCTCGACCGAAGCGCCGGGAAGCGACCGGGAACGGCCGCTAGATCAGGGACAAACCGTTTTCGAGGTCGTTCTGCAGGTCGACCACGGCTTCGAGACCCACCGCAATGCGCAGCAGATCGTCGCCGATACCGGCGGCCGCTCGCTGTTCCGGGGTGAGGCGACCATGGGTGGTCGACGCGGGATGGGTCAGGGTACTCCTGGTGTCTCCAAGATTGGCGGTGATCGACAACAGACGACAGCTGTCCACCACCGTCCAGGCTTCGGCCCGGCCGCCACGGACGGTGAAGGAAACGATCGCCCCACCGCTTTTCTGCTGACGGCGAGCGAGATCGAACTGCGGGTGAGACGGCAGCCCGGGGTAGTAAACACGCCCGACTCGCGGATGCTTTTCCAGCCACAGCGCCAATTGCAGGGCTTTTGACGACTGCGCTTCGAGGCGGATCTGCAGGGTTTCGAGGCCCTTGAGCAGAACCCAGGCATTGAAGGCGGAGAGCGTCGGACCGGCCGTGCGCAGGAACTTGAAGACCTCGTCGGTCAGCTGCCGCGGGCCGGCGACGGCACCGCCGAGGACCCGCCCCTGGCCGTCGATGAACTTGGTCGCCGAATGGACCACCAGATCAGCACCCAGATCCAGCGGCCGCTGAAGAATCGGCGTACAGAAACAGTTGTCGACCGCCACCCGCACGCCGCGCGCATGGGCGATCGACGCGAGGGCAGCGATGTCGGCAATTTCGGTCAGGGGATTCGACGGCGTTTCGAGAAAGAACAACCGGGTTTCAGGTCGCATCGCGGCCTGCCACGCCGCGACATCGGTCTGCGCGACGAAGCTGGTGCGGATTCCGAAGCGCGGCATGATGGTGCCGAGCAGTTGCTGGGTAGCACCGAAGAGGCCCGTCGAAGCGACGATGTGATCGCCGCTGCTGCACAGCGCCATGACCAGCGAGAGAATGGCCGACATGCCGGAGGCGGTGGCCACGCAGGCTTGCGCGCCTTCAAGGGCGGCCAGGCGATCCTGAAAGACGGCCACCGTCGGATTGGTGAACCGCGAGTAAACGTTGCCTTCCTCCTCCCCCGAGAAACGCGCCGCGGCCTGCGCCGCGGTGGTGAAAACGAAGCTCGAGGTGAGGTACAGCGCTTCGCTGTGCTCGTTGAACTGGCTGCGCTCCTGACCCGCACGTACCGCCAGCGTTTCCGGCAAATAGTCTGGATGGGGCTTCATAGACGTCAGCCCGCCGACATCAGGTTCAACTGCAGCTGCTTCGACGCCCAACGCTCTTCCTTGGTCGTCGCCCGGTGGACTTCGCGCGCCGTCTCGATGGCTGTCAGATACTCGATGCTGACGTCCCCGGTGACATAGGAGCCGTCGAAACACGAGGTGTCGAAATGGCACAGGGCCGGTTTGAGGTCACGCACCGACGCCTTGAGCGCGTCGAGATCCTGATAGACCAGCGCATCGGCGCCAATTTCGATGCCGATTTCCTCGCCCGTGCGGCCGGTCGCGATCAGTTCGCCGCGGCTCGGCATGTCGATGCCGTAGACATTCGGATAGCGCACCGGCGGCGAAGCGGAAGCGAAGTAGACCTTGAGCGCGCCGGCTGCCCGCGCCATCTCGACGATCTCGCGGCTGGTCGTGCCGCGAACGATCGAATCGTCGACCAGCAGAACCCGCTTGCCCTTGAATTCCTGCGCCACGGTGTTGAGCTTCTGGCGGACCGATCGGGCACGCGTCGCCTGGCCCGGCATGATGAAGGTACGACCGATGTAGCGGTTCTTGACAAAACCCTCGCGATACGGAACGCCGATGCGTTGGGCAAGCTGCATCGCCGACGGACGGCTCGAATCGGGAATCGGGATGACGACATCGATCTCGTTGACCGGGATATGCTTGACGAGCTTGTCTGCGAGATGTTCACCCATTCGCAGGCGAGATTCATAGACCGAGACGCCATCGATCACCGAGTCCGGCCGAGCGAGATAGACGAACTCGAAAATGCAGGGGGAAAGCACTGCATGACTCGCGCATTGACGCTGGTGCAGGTGGTGATCGAGATCGATGAAAATCGCCTCTCCCGGATCGACATCGCGCAGCACCCGGAAACCGAGGGTATCGAGCGCCACCGACTCGGATGCGAAGAGATACTCGGTACCCTGCGGCGTCTCGTGGGTCCCGAAAATCAGCGGTCGAATCCCGAAGGGGTCACGAAAAGCCAGCATGCCGTGGCCGGCAATCATCGCCACCACCGCATAAGCGCCGCGACAACGGCGATGTACCGCGGCCACGGCGGCAAAGATGGTATCGAGATCGAGTCGACATCCCTTGGCTGTCGCCTGCAGTTCATGCGCCAGCGTGTTGAGCAGAACCTCGGAGTCGGAGCCGGTGTTGATATGGCGCAGGTCCAGACGAAACATCTCCTGCTTGAGTTGTTCGGTATTGGTCAGGTTGCCGTTATGCCCGAGGACGATCCCGAACGGCGAGTTCACGTAGAAGGGTTGCGAAAGGGCCGCATCGAAAGCCGAACCGGCGGTCGGATAGCGACAATGGGCGATGCCCATGTTGCCCGGCAGGGCGCGCATGTTGCGCGTGCGAAACACATCGCGCACCAGTCCCGACCCCTTGTGCATGTGAAACGCGTCCTCCTCGGCCGTGGCGATGCCGGCGGCGTCCTGCCCGCGATGCTGCAGGACCATCAGACCATCGTAGAGCAACTGATTGACCGGTGTCGTTGCGACAACTCCGAGAATTCCACACATAGTATCTTCCTACCCAAACCTGATTCGTTTAGCCACATCGGATGGTAGCCATGGCTTGCTGGCCAGAACGGCCGTTTCGAGCGGCGACGCGAAGTATGCTTCGCTCCACCACTCTTCTTTCGGAAGCGCCGTCATGCCGCCACCGGCAACCAGGACCAGGACGATCACCAGCCCTCTGGCTACTCCGAAGATGATCCCCAGCAGGCGATCGCTCAAGGTCATTCCGAGCACACTGAGCAGGCGGCCGACGATCAGGCGAAGCAGCGCCATGGCGATGAGTACGGCAATGAATACCGTCACCCCGCCGGCGATCACACGTAGGGTTGGATCGGCAAGGCCGACAAACAACTGGCCAAGCTCGGCCCCCCACCATTTTGCCGCGAAAAACGCAAGCACCCAGGCGATCAGGGCGATGATTTCACCCACCACGCCACGCCACATGCCGAGCAGGAGAGAGGTGCTGACGATCGCCAGCACAAGGTAGTCAAAGGCTGTCATTGCCGGCCAGCGACGACTCCACTGACGCCGATCTTCCGCAACTTCTCGAGCGCTCTCTCCGCCGCTTCCCGCGATGGGAAAGGCCCGGCGCGCACGCGCGTCTTGCGGCCGTCCGGCGTGTCGAGAATCTCGGTATAGTTGCTGATGCCGGCGCCGCTCATCTTGCCCTGCAACTGTTTCGCATTTTCGGGATTGGCAAAAGCGCCGATCAGAATCACCTGCTGGCCCCCGGATTTGGTCGGCGCGGCTTCGGGTGACCGGGGGCCATGGCCATCGTCGCCTGGCGGCTTGCCGGCTTCTTCGCTCGTCGTCTCGGACGGCTTGTCGACTTTCTTGACCGGCGGCTTGTCGCTCACCTTTTCAACGGGTTTGGCGACCTTCTTGTCGACCGGCTTCTCCGGCACCTTCTCGGCCGGCTTGACGACCTTTTTTTCGACGGTTTTCTCGGGCGCTTTCTCGGACGTTTTCTCCGTCGGCTTGACGACCTTCCTGTCAGCGGCCTTGTCCGAAATCTTTTCCGGCGGCGTGGCGACCTTCTTTACCGCCGGCTTTTCGGCATTTTCAGGCGGCGTGGCGACTTTCTTTACCGCCGGCTTTTCGGCAGGCCGTTCGGCCACTTTCTCGGTCGGCTGAACGCCGGCAGCGGCAGCCGTCGACGGCGTTCCAGCCGGCAACACCTCATCTGCCGTCCCTGCTTCACCGCCAGGCGCGGCGGCTTCCGCGGTCGGCGAGCGGGTCGCCCGCGCCGCCAGTTCATCCGGCTTGAAAGCGACCTCGTCCTGACCGGGAATCCGGATCGCGACCGCCGGAACCGATGACGGCCTGGGCTCATCGTCCATGACCATCGGCAGCACCACGGCAGCCAACCCGGCAAACGCCACGGCCCCGACAAGGCGGCGACGTGCCCGTTTTTTCAACTGCAGTTGCGGGTCAGAGGTTTCAGTCATCGGTCGGGTCCACTCGCATCGCTTCGATCAGCGACCATTCTGCATGCTGCGCATGACGGCCGCGACCGTGTAGAACGATCCAAAGACGAGGATTCTATCATTTTCCCCCGCCAGCTCTGCAGAACCCGCAAAGGCCTCGGCCGGCGAAGCGAATTGCTCGACGCTGCCGCCAAGCGCCGCCCCGTGCACGCTTGCCGCCAGCACTGCCGACGATGCGCCGCGCGGCACCTCGAGGTCAGCCAGAAGCCAGTGGTCGACCTTGCCCGCGAGCGGCGCCAGCGACCCGGCAATGTCCTTGTCGCCAAGCATGCCCAGCACCGCAATCGTTTGCGCAGAGAACGCCAGGTCGCCAAGCTTGTCGGCGAGGCCGGCCACCGCCTGGGGATTGTGCGCGACGTCGAGGACGATCGTCGGACGCCCGGGGATAAGCTGGAAGCGCCCACGCAGGTCGAGATCGATCAGTCCGCGTCTGATCGCCTGCATGGAAACCGGCAACCGCGATCCGAGCAGCTCGATGACGGTCAACGCAGCGCAGGCATTGCGCAACTGGCCGGCGCCGCGCAGACCCGGATTCGCCAGCCCGCCGCGCCGCCGACCGCCACGAGTCCAGAAGGTCCATTGCAGTGGGTCGCCGAAATGACCGAAATCGCGCCCCAGCAGGTGCAGATCGGCGCCGGTCGTCCGCGCCTGTTCGAGCAGGGTGGCAGGCGGGTCGGGGTCGGCGCAGATCGCTGGTCGGCCGGCGCGAAAGATGCCGGCTTTTTCGACAGCGATCGACGCTCGCGTCGGGCCCAGCCAGTCGGTGTGGTCGAGCGCGATGCTGGTCACCACGGCGCAATCGGGGTCATAGGCATTGACTGCGTCGAGGCGGCCGCCCAATCCCACTTCGAGAATCAGCACTTCCAGAGGCTGGCTGCGAAAGACTTCGATCGCCGCCAGCGTACCGAACTCGAAGTAGGTCAGCGCGACCTGACCGGCCGCCTGGCGGGCCGCCTCGACCCTGGCGAAAGCCTGGCAAAGGCTGGCGTCATCGATCGGCTGGCGATCGACGCGGACCCGTTCGTTGTAGGCGAGCAAATGCGGCGAGGTGTAGCAACCGACGCGATAACCGGCAAAGCTGTAGATGGCTTCGAGGTAGGCACAGGTCGAACCCTTGCCGTTGGTGCCGCCGACGGTGATCACCGGGCACTGGAGATCCTGCGCCAATTCCTGCCTGACCCGGAGAACGCGCTCCAGTCCCAGTTCGATCCCCCCCTGCCCGCGCGGGTGGAGGCTCTCGAGGTGCGCCAGCCACTGCGTCAGCGATCGCGATGAGAGCCCTCCACCGGCAGCCAGCGCAGCCCTCACCGCCGCTTTCTCAATGCGCTGCCGGCCGCTTCTGGAGCAGCATCAGCAAGGCGGCGACGCGGTCCTTCATCTCCCGACGATCGACGATGAAATCGATCGCTCCTTTTTCGAGCAGGAATTCGGAGCGCTGGAAACCCTCGGGCAGCGTCTCACGCACCGTCTGTTCGATGACGCGGGGGCCGGCAAAACCGATCAGGGCGCCCGGTTCAGCAATCACCACGTCGCCAATGAAGGCGAACGAGGCCGACACGCCGCCCATCGTCGGGTCGGTGAGAATCGAGATGAAAGGCAGCCGGGCTTGCGAGAGGCGGGTCAGGATGGCCGCAGTCTTGGCCATCTGCATCAGCGAAAAGAGGCCTTCCTGCATCCGTGCACCGCCCGAAGCGGTGACGCAGATGAAAGGGTGCCCCTGCTCGACCGCCGCTTGGACACCACGCACGAAGCGTTCGCCGAGCACCGAACCCATCGAGCCGCCCATGAAGTCGAACTCGAAAACCGCGAGGACGACCGGCAGGGTCTTGATCGAGCCCTGTACCACGATCAGCGCGTCGGTCTCTCCGGTCGCTTCGGTCGCGACCTGCAGGCGCTCCGGGTAGTTGCGACTATCCCTGAACGAGAGTGAATCGACCGGCAGGACCTCGGCGCCGATCTCGCAGCGTCCCTCGGCGTCGAGCAGAAGCTCGATGCGGGCACGGGCCTCGAGGCGCTTGTGATGAGCACACTTCGGACAGACATTGCAGTTGTGCACAAGGTCGGTGGCGTAGAGTACGGCCTCGCACGCCGGACACTTGCTCCACAGGCCTTCGGGCAGCGACGACTTGCGCACCGCTCCGTTGTTGTTGCGCTTGATCTTTGGCGGCAGCAGCTTGTTCAGCCAACCCATGACGTTCCCCTCGCAGCCTGGGTGGCCGCATCCATACCCCGACGAATGTCCGCGACCAGCGCGAGCACCCTGGCACAAGCCTGGTCGGGCGACGACTGTTCGATTTCTTCGATGATCCGGCTGCCGACCACCACCGCATCGGCGATCACGGCCACCGCGGCGGCGGTCGCCGCGTCACGGATGCCGAAACCGACACCCACCGGCACCCCGGTACGCGCCCGGATTTCCGGAAGGTGCGCGGCAACGGCGGCGACGTCAAGCGCCGCTGATCCGGTGACGCCCTTCAGCGAAACGTAATAGATATAGCCGCTGGCCAGCGCCCCGACCTGCGCGATTCGCGCGTCGCTCGACGTCGGTGCCAGAAGGAAGATCGGATCGAGCGCGTGGCGCTGCAGGGCCCGTGCGAACTCGATCCCCTCCTCGGGCGGGTAATCGACTACCAGCACGCCGTCCACCCCGGCGCTGCCGGCGGCGGCGGCAAACGCATCGACCCCCATCGCCTCGATCGGATTGGCGTAACCCATGAGGACGATCGGCGTATCCCGGTCGTCGCTGCGAAAATCGGCCACCAGGGCGAGCACCTGGCGCAGACTGACACCCTTCGCCAGCGCTCGCTCGGAAGCACGCTGGATGGTCGGGCCGTCGGCCATCGGGTCGGAGAAGGGCACCCCGAGTTCGATGATGTCGGCGCCGGCGCGGACCAGCGTGTGCAGCAGCGGCACGGTCAGCGCCGGTTCGGGGTCGCCGGCGGTGATGAACGGAATCAGGGCCTTGCGACCCTGCGCGTGAAGAACCTCGAATACAGCCTTTATTCTTGCCATGATCAGAATTTGATGCCCGATTTGTCGGCAACGGTGTGCATGTCCTTGTCACCACGGCCGGAGAGATTGACCAGCAGGATGCTGTCCCTGGGCAGGGTCGGCGCCAGCCGGCTGGCGTAGGCCAGGGCATGGCTCGACTCCAGCGCCGGGATGATGCCTTCCCGACAACAAAGGTCGTGAAAGGCCTGCAGCGCTTCGTCATCGCTGACGCTGACGTACTCGGCGCGACCACTGTCCTTGAGCCAGGCGTGCTCGGGACCGACCCCAGGATAGTCGAGGCCGGCCGAGATCGAGTGCGTCTCGATGATCTGGCCATTCGCATCCTGCAGCAGATAGGTCCGGTTACCATGCAGCACGCCGGGCCGGCCGGCGGTCAATGAGGCCGCGTGACGCCCGCTTGCAATCCCCTCGCCCGCTGCCTCGACGCCAATCAGGCGAACGCCAGGCACCGGGATGTACGGATAGAAGATGCCCATCGCGTTTGAACCCCCACCGACGCAGGCAATCACCGCATCGGGCTGGCGGCCGCACTGCTCCTGCATCTGGCCGATCGACTCGCGACCGATGATCGATTGAAAGTCCCGCACCATCATCGGATAGGGATGCGGACCGGCGACCGTGCCGATGATGTAGAAGGTATCGGCGATGTGGGTCACCCAGTCGCGCATCGCTTCGTTCAAGGCATCCTTGAGCGTCCGCGAACCGCTCTCGACCGGCACCACGGTGGCTCCGAGCAGTTTCATGCGGTACACATTGGCCGCCTGCCGCCGGATGTCTTCGGCTCCCATATAAACCACGCAGCTCATGCCGTAGCGCGCGGCCACCGTCGCCGTCGCGACGCCGTGCTGACCGGCGCCGGTCTCGGCGATGACGCGCGGCTTGCCCATGCGGCGCGCGAGCAGCGCCTGGCCGATACAGTTGTTGATCTTGTGCGCGCCGGTGTGATTCAGATCTTCGCGCTTGAGGTAAATTTGCGCCCCGCCGAGGGCCTCCGACCAGTGCCGCGCGTGATAGACCGGACTCGGCCGGCCAACGTAATGCTTGAGTTCATGCGCGAATTCGGCGACGAATCGGGGGTCGCGCTGGGCTGCGGCGTACGCCTCCTTGAGTTCATCGAGCGCGGCGATCAGGGTTTCAGCGACGAAGACACCACCATACGGGCCAAAATGGCCTCGGGCGTCGGGCAAATCGTAATCGGCGGTGGCCATCAACAATCTCCTTGCAAGCTGTTGCGACAAAATGCGTCCACACTGTTCCCGGCACCAGCCGGCAGGCAGCATCGCCTCAGGTATGCTTGGCGAGGTGCCGGCGCCAGCAGTTTCGCGTTCGGCCCCCGAAAAATTTCCGCATCGACCTTCCCGTCAAGACATTTCGCATCAATCGCCCCCCGCCGATTCGGCCGCCCGCACCGCTGCGACGAAGGCGTGCATCAGTTCACCATCCTTGATTCCCTTGCTCGCCTCGACCCCTGACGAGACATCGACCGCAGCCGGCCGCAAGCGGCGCAGCGCATCCCCGACGTTGCCGGCATCCAGCCCGCCGGAAAGAATCAGCGGCTTGCCCAGCGAAGGGGGCACCAGCGACCAGTCGAACATCCTGCCGCCGCCGCCGTATCCATCGACAAAGGCGTCGAGCAGGATCGCCTGCGCCGACGGGAAGGCAGCCGCGTATTGTAGCAAATCCATGCCCGGCCTGACGCGGGCTGCCTTGATGTAAGGTCGATCGAACTGCCGGCAATAGGCTTCGTCTTCATCGCCATGCAGCTGCAGCAGGTGGATCGGCACGGCGGCGAGGGTTGCCCGCACGGTCACCGGATCGGCATTGACGAACAGCCCGACGATGCTGACAAAGGGCGGCACGGCGCGGGCCAGCCGGGCGGCGGTCGGCAGATCGACGTAGCGCGGGCTCGGCGGGTAGAACACCAGCCCGAGCGCATCGGCCCCCGCCCGAACCGCCTGCTGCAGGTCATCGATGCGCGTCAGCCCACAGATCTTGATCCGCGTTTTCATCGGCCAGCTGCGCACGAATCGGCCACAAACGGCAGGCAGATCGGCGCGTCGCCGGCCGGCAGGCCCCAGCGCGCGGCGTAGCCGACGCCAACGAGATACAGCCCGGCAGCGGCGAAGGTCGGCGCCGCCAGGCGGCGGTCGCCCGCCGCCAGCAACTCGGCGATCCATTCCGGCGGATGCCGGCCCTGGCCGACCGCCACCAGGCTGCCGACCAGGTTGCGCACCATGTGATGCAGGAAGGCGGAGGCTTCGAAGTCGAACACCATGAGATCGCCGAAACGGCGGATGTCGACTCGGCGCATGACCTTCACCGGCGACATCGCCTGACATTCGGCGGCGCGAAAGGCGGAAAAATCCTGTTCACCGAGCAGGCAGCCGGCCGCCGACTGCATCGGCGCAAGGTCCAGCGGATGATGGTACCAGCCCACCCGGCCGTGCCACGCGCCGCTGCGATGCGCCCGATTGAGCAACAGATAGCGATACTGCCGCCAATGTGCCGAAGCACGCGCGTGGAAGTCGTCCGCCACCCCATGCGCCCAGCGCACGGCCACTGCTGCCGGCAGAAAGGTGTTGACGCCGCGCACCCAGGCATACATCGAGCGATCGATCAGGGTATCGAAGTGCGCCACCTGCCCCGTGGCATGTACGCCGGCATCGGTCCGGCCGGCGCAGACGACCTTCACCGGTACGCCGGCAAACTGCTGCAGGGCCGCCTCGAGCACATCCTGGACGGTGCCGCCGCCCGGCTGTTTCTGCCAGCCACGAAAGCTGCTGCCGTCGTACTCGACCGCCAGGGCAATGCGCATCGCTCAAGCCCGCCAGAAATAGAAGAGCGGCAGGAGGCTGCACAGCAGCAGGGCGATGATCAGGTAATCGCGCCTCGCGAGCGGCCGATCAGCGAGTTCGAATACCTCGCCAGCGCTGCCGGCGGCCGGTGGTTCGAGCAGCACGCGCCAGTCCCGCGGGCGCGGCATCGTCTCGACAAAGTGCAGGACCAGCAGCAGGCGAACCATGCCGCGATCGGTATCGACACCGCAGCGCCGCAAGGGCGCAAGTAGACGATGCAGGGCGGTCAGCAGGTCGGATCGCGGCATCCGCTCACGCAACACGGCGACCGCCATCAGCACCAGCAGCAGGCGTCCGCCATGGTTTCCGGCATCGATCAGCCCCTCGCGACTGGGCGCCAGCGGTCCATCCCAGGCCGCTTCTCCGATCCCGCCCCAGGCGAGAATGACGGACAACGACAGGAAGAGCCAGCGCGCACCCCAGGCGAGTTGCCAGCAGCGATGCCCGACGCGCCGGCCGGACAAGGGCAGCAGACACAGCGCCGCCAGCAGAGGGATGCCATCCAGCGACTGGCCAAGAACCACGATCAGCAGCCAGACGACGAGGTAGGTGCTTGGATGCACGGCAGTTGCCGTCCTCTCTCGTCAAAGGGTCGATGGGAAAGGCCTTGACCGCGGCAGCGCGACGGCCGGGTAGCGACCGTCGCGCTTACTCGCGCAAGCCCGAAAGGAGGTTGAGGGCAGCTTCCCGCTGCCCCGCATCGCCTTCACTGACCACTTCCTGGAGAAGCTCGCGAGCGCCCTCGAGGTCGCCCATCTCCTGATAGGCCTTGGCGAGATCAAGCTTGGTGGCCACCTCTTCGCTCGAACTGATGTCGAATTCCGTGACCGTATCGGGGCCTGAAGTAAACGGGGCATCGAGATCGGTCTCGGCGGGTTCGATCGAAAAATCCGGGTTGACCAGGGTATCGCTCTGCTCGGCCTCGAAGGAGAAATCGAGGGCACCGATGACGAGGGGTTCGTCCTCGGCAACCGGCTGCTCGGCTTCGGCAAGGTCGAGGCTGATCGACGAAAAATCAAAGGCGGGATGCTGCATGGCCTCGCCGAGCACCGTCGACTCGGTCAGGCGAACGTCGAACTCGAGCGCATCGGCATCTGCCGAGGCGATGTCGGGCGCTTCGTCCGGCGTCGCCTGCGTCAGCGTCTTCTCATCCCACTTCGACTCGCCGGGCGAATCCGCCTGCAGATCGAATTCGAAATCGAGACCGCTGTCCGCCTGCACGGTGCTGCTCGGCCGGGTCGGCGCGAAGAGCTGCGTGGCATCGAAGGAACTGGGGTCGTCGATCAGGCGGACCTCTTCGGTGTCCGCCTCCGGCGGCAGGGTCATGGCCTCCGGCAAGGTCGTGGCGAGATCGAAATCGAGTGCGTCAGCGTGCGCAGGATTCGGGAAGGCGAGCGTCGTTTCGAGAGCGGTGTCGTCCGGCGTGCCTCGCGTCTCTTCCCTGCCGCCAAAATCGAAATCGAGATCGGCAAGCTCCACGGCCGCCGGCTTCGCCGCTACCGGGGCAGCTTCCTTGACCAGGCCAACACGCGGCGACAGGACAGGTGGCGGTGGCGGGACGGCATCCACTCTCGCGGACGGCTGCAGCGGCCGTGGGAAGGTCTCCCGCATGCCGACTGCAGGATCGACGACGGTCGCTTCGGGGTCCTGCGTCGCCGGTGCGGCGTCTCCGACCGCGGCAAAGAGCGGATTGCGCGGATCGATCTGGAGGCCCATGGCGACCGCTTTTTCCCAGTCCGGGCCGACCCCGCCGGTACCGTCGAAGAGTTCCCGGGCGAGGATGCCGAACGGTTTGGCTTCCTGGCGGCCGCAGTAGATCTCCAGCAGCTTGATGTGGATGGCATAACGCAGGGGATCCTTCTGCTTCGCCTCGAGGAGAATCTCTTCCGCCTGTGCGTCGCGACCATAAGCCATGTAAACGTCGGCCTCGGCCACCGGATCGACTTCATCGGTATCGATACTGCCCGGCCCGGCCTGGCTGAAATCGGTTTGCCCCATCGAGTTGGAGGTATCGACATTCTGTCCCCCGGTGTGGAGGAAGACCGATTTGGTCGCCATGCTGTCACCCAGCGGGGCCAGCGTACGGCTCTCCTCGAGCGGCGACTCGCTGTCGCTCGGGCGGCGACGTTTGACAAACCAGTAAGCAGCGAGCAGGGCCAGAATGCCGCCGCCACCGGCGAGGACGGTCGGGTTACCGAGCAGGTCTTCAAAAAATCCGGGCTCTTCAGGCGGCACCACAGGCACCACCACCTTCGGTTTGGGCACTTCGACCGCTTTCGGCGGTTCGCTGACCGGCGGCACATCGGCTTTGACCTCAGGCTGCCGTTCGGGCGGCGGCAGCGCTTCCGAGCCCGGCGCCGGCGCCGGCGGTGGCTCGACGGGCGCCGGCGCTGCCGCCGCTGCCGGGGGGGCCGGTGCCGCAGCCGGCGGCGACGCCCCGGTCATGTCGGCTGACTGTTTCTCGAGATCGGCCAGGCTCTGGCTCTTGAGTTCGACGAGCCGCTTCAGTTCGGCCACGTTCCGCTCCAGACTTGCCAGACGCTCGTTGGCGTCCTGTAGCGCCTTCTCCTTGGCGATCAGATCCTCGTCGGTGCGCCTGGTGCTGGGGGGTAGCGGGGCGCCAGGAATCTCGGTCTTCGAGACTTTCAGTTGATCCTTGGGTTCGGTGGCCGGTCCCGAGCGGTCTTCGACCCGTGTCGTGACTTTTCCGGCCGCCTGCTGGCGTCCGCCTTCCTCGCGGGCGGGAACTTCGGCGGCGACGCCGGCGAGCTTGCGCCGGTAAACGCCCCAGTCCGCCGACTGGGCGACGACCACCGTCTTGGCCTCATTCCTGGGAATCGCTGCGAGCGTCGCCGGGTCCGGTATCGAAAGAATCTTGCCCGCTTTCAGGCGGTTGATATTGCCGCGATCGAAGGCATCGGGATTGGCCCGGAAAAGTCCGAGCAGCATCTGGTCAAGAGAGACGCCCTGAGGCCGCAGGCCAGCCGCAATCGTGCTCAGGGTTTCGCCGCGCTGGACCTCGTAGGTGTCACTGGCCTCCGCTGACACCGGCCTCTGTTCGCTGGCGCGCGCTCTCGACGCCCGGGGCAGCCGCTCGTCGGGCGATGGCCGGTCGGCCGGTCGGGCAGCAACGACCGGCCTCGTGACTGGCAGCGCAGCCGTCGTCGACCGGGCGGCAAACTCGGGGGGGTCGAGCAGGAAGGTATATTCGCGCAGCAGGCGGCCGTTTGGCCAGTTGAGTTCGAGCAGCAGATCGACGAACGGGTCATTGATCGGCCGCGACGAACTCAGGCGGATCACCGCCTGACCGTTGGCACGTTTGTCGATCACCAGGGTAATCCCGGACAGGGTCGGCGTGTACTCGACCCCTGCCTGCTTGAAGGCGCTCGGGGAGGCGAGCTGTGCCTTCATTCCCGAGAGTTCTTCCCGCGTCGCAATCAGTTCCATCTCGGCGCGCAAGGGTTGACCGAGCGCAGAGAAGACGGTGATCTTGCCTAACCCGGCCGCTTCGGTGAGCGAAGGCAAAGCGGCGAAGGCCAGAGACGATGCGACTGCCCACGCCGTGGTCCGTAGTCTGAAATTGCTTGCTGTGTGTTGTGTTTTCTTGGCCACGGCGCCACCTGAGCGTCGAAATCTGGATTATTAAAGTAACATCATGAAGTTAGCCATGCAAGCTAAACCTGCCGTGGAGGCGAAAGCGCGCCCGGGTGCAGAGCGCGCACGCCGGATACCGGCCGATTTAATGCCGTTTCAATCAGCTGTCGATGAGAATTCGCAGCATCCGGCGAAGCGGCTCGGCCGCTCCCCACAATAATTGATCACCGACCGTGAAAGCAGCGAGATACTCGGGGCCCATCGCAAGCTTGTGCAGACGACCAACCGGGACCACCAGGGTACCGGTGACCGCAGCCGGCGTCAGTTCACGTTCGCTGACCTCGCGTTCATTGGCCACCACCCTGACCCATGGGTTCGCCTGCGCCAGGAGGTCGGCAACCTCGTCGACCGGCACGTCGCGCTTGAGCTTGATGGTCAGGCCCTGCGAATGGCAGCGCATGGCCCCGATGCGGACGCACAGGCCATCGACCGGAATGCTGCCGGGCTGGCGGAAGGCCGGCCGGCCGAGAATCTTGTTGCACTCGGCGCCGCCCTTCCATTCTTCTTTCGACTGGCCGTCGTCGACCGGCACGTCGATCCAGGGGATCAGGCTGCCGGCGAGCGCGGTATGGCGGAAATTGCGGCTCGGAAAATCGGCTGCACGCATGGTCTGCGCTACCTTGCGGTCGATGTCGAGGATGGCCGAAGCCGGATCGGCCAGTTCCTGCGCGACCGCACCGTGCAGCGCCCCCATCTGCTGCAGCAGCTCGCGCATGTTCTGCGCGCCGGCGCCCGAAGCCGCCTGGTAGGTCATGGCGCTGACCCACTCGACGAGGTCGTGCCGGAAGAGCCCACCGATCGCCATCAGCATCAGCGACACCGTGCAGTTACCACCGATCCAGTTCCGCCCTCCCCGGCTCAGCGCCGCCTTGATCACGTCGAGATTGACCGGGTCGAGAATGATCACTGCGTCATCGTGCATGCGCAGGGTGGACGCGGCATCGATCCAGTGTCCCTGCCAGCCGGCGGCACGCAGCCGCGGAAAGACGTCCCGGGTGTAGTCGCCGCCCTGACAGCTGATGATGATTTCCATGCGGCCGAGGGCGGCAATCGACATCGCGTCCGCAAGGTCGCCGGTTTCCTTGCCGGCGACTACCGGCGCCTTGCCCCCGACCGCCGAAGTCGAGAAAAAGAACGGCTCGACATGTTCGAAATCGCCCTCTTCGAGCATCCGCTGCAGCAGGACGGAGCCCACCATGCCGCGCCAGCCAACCAGACCAAGCTTCCTCATTCACTCACCTTTTTCGATTATTTGCCGCGAATCGCCGCCAGAACCGCGTCGCCCATAGCCCGGGTGCCGACTTCCAGCGTCCCCGGCTGGTGGATGTCGGCCGTGCGGTAGCCCTGCTCAAGCACCTTCCTGACCGCGTTCTCGATCCGCACGGCGGCCGGCTCGTCGGCAAACGTGTAGCGCATCATCATCGCCAGGGAGAGAATGGTCGCCAGCGGATTGGCCACGCCGCGACCCGCGATATCCGGCGCCGAACCATGGCAGGGCTCGTACAGGCCCTTGTTGCTGGCATCCAGCGAAGCCGAGGGCAGCATGCCGATCGAGCCGGTGAGCATCGCCGCCTCGTCCGAGAGGATGTCGCCAAACATGTTGCCGGTCACCAGCACGTCGAACTGCTTCGGGTCACGCACCAGCTGCATCGCCGCATTGTCCACCAGCATGTGGCTGAGTTCGACGTCCGGGTAGTCGGCCGCCGTCTCGCTGGCCACATCGCGCCAGAGCTGGGTGGTCTCGAGAACGTTCATCTTGTCGACCGAGCAGAGCTTGCGCTGACGCTTGCGAGCCGCTTCGAAAGCGACCCGCAGGATGCGGCGAATCTCGCTCTCCCTGTAGTGCATGGTGTTGAAGCCGACACGCTCCTGACGGCCATCGATCACCCGCAGTTCGATGCCGCGCGGCTGGCCAAAATAGATATCGCCGGTCAACTCGCGGACGATCAGGATATCCAGACCGGCAACCACTTCGGGCTTGAGCGACGAAGCGTTGGCCAGTTCCGGGTAGAGGATGGCCGGGCGCAGGTTGGCAAACAGGCCGAGCTGCTGGCGGATGCCGAGGAGCCCCCGTTCCGGCCGCTGGGCACGCGGCAGACTGTCCCACTGCGGGCCGCCGACTGCCCCCAGCAAGACCGCATCGGCCTGCTGCGCGAGACGTTGTGTTGCCTCCGGGTAAGGTTCGCCGGTCGCGTCGACGGCGCAGCCGCCGAGCAGGCCCGGCTCGATCTCGCAGTTGACCTCGAGCGCCTGCAGCACCCGCAGCGCTTCGGCGACGATTTCGGGGCCAATCCCGTCTCCGGGGAGAAGACAAATCTTCATGCTGATCCTTCAGGCGAATAGCCAGGGCTGCTCGATCCGGCGCTTTTCTTCAAAGGCCCTGATCTGCTCGGCGTGACGCAAGGTCAGCCCGATGTCGTCCCAACCGTTGAGCAGACACTCCCGGCGGAAGGGATCGACGACGAAAGCCAGAGCGCGGCCATCTGGACGGACCACCTGCTGCGCTTCCAGGTCGACCAGCAGCCGGTAACCCGGCGTCGCCTCGACGAGGGCAAACAGGGCATCGACTTCGGCCACCGGCAGAACGATCGGCAGGATGCCGTTCTTGAAGCAGTTGTTGAAGAAGATGTCGGCGAAGCTGTCGCCGATCAGGGCGCGAAAGCCGAAGTCGAGCAAGGCCCAGGGCGCGTGTTCGCGCGAGCTGCCACAGCCGAAATTCTTGCGCGTGAGGAGAATCTGCGCGCCGCGATAGCGCGGCTGATTGAGCACGAAATCCGGGTTCTGCGGCCGCTGCGAGTTGTCGATACCCGGCTCGCCGACGTCCAGATAGCGCCATTCGTCAAACAGATTCGGACCAAATCCCGAACGTCGGATCGACTTCAGGAACTGCTTCGGAATGATCGCATCGGTGTCGACGTTGGCGCGGTCGAGCGGCGCCACGAGTCCTTCAAGACGAACGAACTTGTCCATGCTCCTCCTTCCGCAGCCACTCGCCGACATCGCAGAAATGCCCGGCAATCGCCGCCGCGGCCGCCATTTCCGGGCTCACCAGGTGAGTCCGGCCGCCGGCGCCCTGGCGCCCCTCGAAGTTGCGATTCGAGGTCGACGCGCAGCGCTCGCCGGCTTCGAGCCGATCGGCATTCATCGCCAGGCACATCGAGCAGCCCGGCTCGCGCCATTCGAAACCGGCCGTCCGGAAAATCTCGTCGAGACCCTCGCGCTCGGCCTGCCGCTTGACCAGCCCCGAACCGGGGACGACCAGTGCCAGCCGGATGCTGCTCGCCACTCGCCGGCCACGGACGACGTGCGCAGCGGCCCGCAGGTCCTCGATGCGCGAGTTGGTACATGAACCGATGAAGATCTTGTCAAGCCCGATTTCGCGGATCGGCTGGCCAGCCCGCAGGCCCATGTAGGAGAGGGCCCGCTGCATGCCTTCGCGCTTCACCGGATCGGCTTCGCCCGCCGGATCGGGAACGCAGCCATCGACCGCGACCACCATCTCGGGCGAGGTCCCCCAGGTGACCTGCGGCCGAATCGTCTCCGCGGCGAGTTCGACGACGCGGTCAAAGGGCGCGTCGTCATCGCTGTGGAGCTTCCGCCAGCAGGCGACGGCGAGTTCCCACTGCGCCCCGCCGGGGGCGAAGGGCCGCCCCTGCAGGTAATCGATCGTCACCTGATCGACCGCGATCAGGCCGAAGCGCGCGCCGGCTTCGATGGCCATGTTGCAGATCGTCATGCGGCCTTCCATCGACAGGCGACGAATCGTGCTGCCGGCAAACTCGATGGCATAGCCGGTACCGCCGGCGGTGCCGATGCGGCCGATGATCGCGAGCGCCACATCCTTGGCCGTCACACCCGGGCCGAGTTCCCCCTCGACGCGCAGCAGCATGGTCTTCGAGCGGGTCTGCAGCAGGCATTGCGTGGCCAGCACGTGCTCGACCTCGGACGTGCCGATGCCCTGGGCGAGGCAGGCGAAAGCGCCGTGCGTACTGGTGTGCGAGTCACCGCAGACGACCGTCATGCCAGGCAGCGTGGCGCCGCTTTCCGGACCGATGACGTGCACGATCCCTTGGCGCGGGTCCCTGAAAGGGAAATAGGCGAGCGCGCCGACTTCACGGATGTTGGCGTCCAGCGTCTCGACCTGCAGACGCGAAACCGGATCTTCGATCCCGCGATGCCAATGATCGGTGGGCGTATTATGGTCGGCGGTGGCGACGATCGACGACACCCGCCACGGCTTGCGCCCCGCGAGCCGCAGACCCTCGAAAGCCTGCGGGCTGGTCACCTCGTGCACCAGATGGCGGTCGACATAGATCAGCGCAGTGCCATCGGCTTGCTGATGGACTACGTGCTCCTGCCAAAGCTTTTCGTACAAGGTTTGCGGCATGGCTGGTCTATCCGTCGAGTATCGGCCCCATGGGCAGCATGAAGGAGCAGATTATGTCACACTGCCAGCGCCGCTGTCAGTGTCGCGGTGACGGTCCCTCAGGGAGGTCGGCGGGCCGCGGCATAAAGCGGCTGCACGCGTTCGGCGTAGATGGCGAGGTCGGCGATGCGCGCCGCGTGCGACGGATGGGTCGAGAGCCATTGTGGCGGCTGTCCGCCCACCTTGCGCCCCATTTTCTCCCACAGGGTGACCGCGGCCGCCGGATCATAACCGCTGCGTGCCGCCAGTTCGACGCCGATGCGGTCCGCTTCCTGCTCCATCTGGCGCGAGTTGGGGCGCATGAAGGCAAGATCGCCGACGGTGCCGAGCATGCCCTGCCCGAGCTGCGCATCGACCCCGAAATAGGCGCCGATCAAGGCCCCGCCAATCGCTGCCGCAGCATTTACACCGGCCGCCTGGCCGGCCTTTTCGCGACCGTGCTCGCGCAGCGCATGCGCGATCTCGTGCGCCATCACCGCGGCAAGCTGGTCATCGGTGAGCTGCAGCTGCTCGATCAGACCGGTGTAGACGGCGATCTTGCCGCCCGGCATGCACCAGGCATTGAGTTCCTGCGAACTGATGACGTTGATTTCCCAGCGCCAGTTCGGGGCGTCGCTGCGAAAGGTTGCCGTTGCCGGAATCAGGCGGCCGGCGACCTTGCGCACGCGGGCGACTTGCTGCGGGTCTCGATTGAGCAGATTCCTGCGCTGTGCCTCGCGCAGGGTTTGCTGGTAGGCCTCGGCAGCGGCGCGATTGACCTCGGTCGACGAGACGAGCATGGTCTGCCCGCGATCGACGCCAACCTTGCCGCCGGCAGTGGTTTGGGTGGTCGCGCAGCCAACGGTCAGCATTGCGGTGAGCACGGCCAGCCCGAAATGCCGCAGGTCAAGTGAGTGGCGCATCGAGCGGCTCCTCATGAGTGCGAACCATCAGTCACGCGCAAGGGGTCAGCAACGCCCGATCCATCGAGATCCGTCCGGTCAACCCAGCGCGCAACCAGGAACATGCCGACCAGCGCAAAAGCCGAGCTGAGGGTGAAGGTCGGCGCGGCGCCCCAGCGGTCCCAGCTCCAGCCACTGAGCAGACTGCCCACCAGCCCTCCGGCACCAAACGAGATACTGGAATACAGAGCCTGCCCGCGGACCTGGCAGCGACCCGGGAACCAGCGATTGATGGCGGCAATCGCTGCCGCATGATAGGCACCAAAGGTCAGCCCATGCAACAGTTGGGCGAAGAAGATCAGCGCTGGCCAGTCGACGCCCCAGCCGATGATCAGGAAGCGCAGCACTGCCGCGGCAAAACTGGCCAGCAGAATCGTTCGCAGGCCGAAGCGGTGCAGCAGGGGGACCATGAAGAAGAAGACCAGGATCTCGGCGACGACGCCGAGCGACCACAGGCAGCCGACCACAAAGGTGCCGTAACCATGATTGGCGAGATGGATCGAGTAGAAGACATAGAGCGCACCGTGCGCCGCCGACATCACGAAGCAGGCGGCAAACAGCGCCCGGACGCGCATCTGGCGCACAATCGTGCCGACCGGCAGTTCTTCGTCGACCAGCGGCTGCGACGGTGCTTCGGGAACGGCGAGCGCGTAGCCCAGAATGCCGATCAAGGTGGCGACGATCACCCACAGCAGACTCGGCAGCGGCAGCCGGTCGAGCACGGCGCCGGTGCCCATCACCGCGACGATGAAGCCGATCGACCCCCACAGCCGGATGCGGCTGTAACGTGCCGGGTCGGCGCGCAGATGGTCGAAGGTGACGGTCTCGACGAGCGGCAGCGACCCGCTCCAGAAGAAAGCGAGCAGCGCCATCGCGACGAGCATCGTGGCGAAGGTCTGGACGACGAAGAAAGTCGAAAAACCGACCAGGCTGAGCATCGCCGCCAGGCGAACGACGGTCACTCGCTGTCCGAGTCGATCGGCCAGCGCGCCCCAGACATAGGGCGCCAGCAGACGCATCAACTGCATCTGCGACATCAGCAGGCCGATGTCCCAGGCCGAGAACGACAGCGACTGGAGATAGAGACCGAAATAGGGCGAAAAAGCCCCGATGAAGGCGAAATAGAAAAAATAGTAGCCGGAGAGGCGCCAATAAGGCAGCGTATGCATCCGGCAATTCTACTGGATGCACCTGCGCGGCCGGCAAGAATGCAATCAGTCGATCAGTCGCCGTTCCTGGAAGCGACCAGCATGCGGTACATCTGATCCTTGAGCCAGACGCGCTGCTTCTTCATGTTCTCGATGGTGAAGTCGTCGACCGGCAGGTCTTCTTCTTCGAGACGCTCGACCTCCCGGGTCAGGCGATGGTATTCGTCGTACAGATGGCCAAACTGCTCGCTCGAGGTTTTCAGCGAGTCAATGTAGTCCAGATACTCGGGAAAGTCATGATGCAGGTCGTGATGCTCAACGTACATGATCGTCGCCCCTTGCTGAAACCGGCCCGCCCGATGCGCCGCCGGACAGAGCGATTATAACCATTGCCACGGCGGCCCGTCACGCCGGACGACCGGCAATGAGCGGAGTCGTACACACGACATCGGCGCACTGGGCGCGATGGCGCAAGGCCTGGTCGATCAGCACCAGGGCGAGCATGGCTTCGGCGATCGGCGTCGCCCGGATGCCGACGCAGGGGTCGTGGCGACCGTGGGTTTCGACCAGCACCGGCTGGCCATCGAGGTTCACCGAGCGGCGCGGCAGCCGGATGCTCGAGGTCGGTTTGATGGCCAGATTGACGACCACCTGCTGGCCGGTCGAAATGCCCCCGAGAATGCCTCCCGCATGGTTGCCAAGAAAGCCGTGCGGCGTCATCTCGTCGCCATGCTCGCTGCCCTTCTGCGTGACGCTGGCAAAACCGGCGCCGATCTCGACCCCCTTGACCGCGTTGATGCTCATCATCGCGTGCGCGATCTCGGCGTCGAGACGGTCATAGACCGGCTCGCCCCAGCCCGCCGGCACGCCGGTCGCCGTGACCGTGATCTTCGCCCCGACCGAATCGCCCGATTTACGCAACTGATCCATGTAGCGTTCGAGTTCGGGAACGATCGCCGCATTCGGCGCGAAGAAGGGGTTGCCATCGATCTCGGCCAGCGCCACGAAGGGAATCTCGAGCGGGCCGAGCTGGCTCATCCAGCCGCGGATCGCAACGCCATAGCGCTCGCCCAGCCACTTGCGGGCGATCGCCCCGGCAGCGACGCGCACCGCCGTCTCGCGCGCCGACGAACGACCGCCGCCGCGATGGTCGCGAAAACCGTACTTCTGCGTGTACACGTAATCGGCATGCCCCGGGCGAAAGGTCTCGGCGATGTTGCCGTAATCCTTGCTGCGCTGGTCCTGGTTGCGGATCAGCAGCGCGATCGGGGAGCCCGTCGTGCGGCCGTCGAATACCCCTGAGAGTATTTCGACTTCATCCGCTTCGCGCCGCTGGGTGACATGGCGCGAGGTCCCCGGTCGGCGGCGGTCGAGTTCGACCTGGATGTCGGCGGCGCTGAGCCCAAGACCCGGCGGACAGCCATCGACGACGCAGCCGATCGCCGGCCCGTGCGACTCGCCGAATGAAGTGACGGCAAACAGGGAGCCGATGGTGTTGCCGGACATGGCGATCTCTTGAGCGTGGGAATGGGCAAGGAGTCTACCACAGCCGCCGATGCGCTCCGGCGCCGACGCGCCTCAGACCTTCCCTGCCGCTGGAAAACCTCCGTTAGCGGGCGTGTCGAAGGGCTCTCGGGTCATCAACCGAGGTCTCCAGGTTCCTTCAATGTCGCCGGCGAATCAGAAACGAATGGCAGGGTTTGTCGATCACTTGCGGGCAACCATCAGGAAAACGGGGTATTCGGCCGGCTCCGGGCCATCGCCCTTGGTCATGCGGAAGACGGTCGTGAAGCGAATTTCCCGGAAACCGACGGCTTCGGCCATGGCACCGAGCGCATCACGATCGAAACCGTTGTGGCCATCGAATCCCGGTCCGTGAAAGGAACCGTCCTCGGCATCGAGATCGGCGATACAGAGATAACCGGCAGATGCCAGCAGCGAGTAGAGAATCCGCAACAGGCCACTGGTGTCCCTGATGTGATGGCAGGTCATGGCGGTGTAGATCAGATCATAGCGCTCCACCGGCAGGGGGTCGGCGACGAGATCGAGCTTGCGCGGATGCATGTTCGTGAAGCCGTTGGCGGCGACTTTCTCTTCGAGTACCGAGAGCATTCCCGCCGAGCTGTCCGCGAGCGCAATATGTCCGAGTTCGGACTGCAGGGCAAAGCTCACGAGACCCGTTCCACAGCCATATTCAAGCGCCTGCATTTGAGGCGCCAACGGCACCTCGCTGCGGATTCCTTCGGCGATCGCCAGGGCGCGGGCACGTTTGACGGGGTCGCAGTCCCAGGTTCCGGAGATCGCGTCGAAGTGATTGGTCGAAGGTAGGGTTTCCATGTTTTCAGGCAGAGTGGGTTGATGGATAAGGCCGATCGACGCTGCACGGCGCAAAACGAACGTCGCCCGCACGAGGTCGCTCATCACCACAAGCCCTGCGGCGGGAGACCCCTGATGGACAGCGAAGTGAGCGTTTCCGGTTTTGCCGACCCAGGTCAGGAGGAGCGAACGCGTTGCAGCAGAAACCCCGACATCCCGAGATCCGAAGCGGCCCCTGACGGGCGTGGCCTGCCTGCTGACGACCTCGAGGGAGCGGGAATCCGGCGACACCGACGAAAGTATATGAGCCCTGGTCGAGCGGCGTCAATTCCAGGTGCTCTCCCCCTGGCTCATCGAAGGGCCACGCAAGCGCCGCCGCCTGGCTGCCCCCACGGCCGCTGCTCGCCGCCGGCCGGCCCGGCTGGAATTGGCCAGCGACCCGCCATTCGGTCACGTTAGAATGGGCGCCGGGTCTACCGTTGCCCGAAACCCCTTCACTCAGCCCACCTCGATGACCGGCAAAACGACAGCTCGAGCAAGACCCGCCCACAAAGCTCAGGCAAGGCCGCCCACCCCGCCAGCCGCCACCGGCAGGCGGCAGCCGGAGACGCGCTGGCAGCGAACCGCGCGTTATGTCTGGGACAAAGGCGGCAGCAGGGGCGGCCGCTAGGCGATCGGATCGACCGAGCGCCATGTTTTTGCCGTGCCCGCGCCCGCTTGCGCGGCACCTCCGGCCATGAGCGCGCTCGCGCAAGACTTCTGCGGCTCACTGAAGAACGACTCGATCAGTTCGGCGAGCTTTTCCGGTTGATCGTGCTGGACGTTGTGCCCGCAGTCATCGAGGTGCTCAATGCTGCCGTTGGCAAAGCAGGCCATCCGTCGTTGCAGTTCGGCAGGATGCTTGCCGAAGCGTTGCAGCACGTAGCCTTCGTCAGCCACGACCAGCATCATCGGGGCGGTCAGCGCGCGCCAGCAGGCCATCACTTCCTCGACCCGGTAGAGCTGGGGAGAAGGGATCTTGTGCCAGGGGTCGCAGGCGACAACGAACTGGCCATCCGGCAGTCGGGTTGAACAGTGCGTCGCGAGGAAGCGCGCCCGTTCGGGGAGCAGCCGCTTGTTGAACTGCAGCAGTCGCGCCGCCAGGTGCTCGCGGCTCGCGTAGGCGCGCAGTTGCGGCGTCGCCCGCGAGTGGTCCAGCCAGTCGCGGAGACGGCCGGGCGCGGCGTCAGTTGCGTTGGCCGGCAGGCCGAGAAAATCGATCATCAATAGCCCGGCAAGCCGTTCGGGCCGGGCACCGCCGTAGATGCTGGCGACCGCGCCGCCCATGCTGTGACCGACGATGCGCGCCGGCGCGCCGGGGCTGTAGCGGTCAAGCAGCGCATCGAGATCGGCATAGTAGTCGGCGAACCAGTAAGGCCGGCCGAACCACTGGCTTTTCCCGTAACCACGCCAGTCGGGCGCCAGCACGTGCCAGGACCGCTTGAGCGCATCGACGGTGAACTGGAAACTCGCCGACGAATCCATCCAGCCGTGCAGCATCAGCAGCAGCGGCGCATCGTCCGGCCCCCAGTGGCGGACGTTGCAGGTGAAACCGTTGATCGGCACCTGCTGGCAGCGAGAGGTGGCAGGCGTCGGCATGGCAGAGCCTATGGAAACAGGGTCAGGCCGCTACTTTAACCCTGAAAACCTCCGAATTGCCGGGAAGCAGGTTTTGCTGCCGGCGAGGTGGCCAACGCTCGACGGCGGGCGGATCGTCCCGACACCGATCAAACCCGCCGCTCCGCCCGCAGACCGGGTCGAATGTAGTGGATCGTTCACGTAGAATGAAGCACCTTGCAGACAACGCCCGACGACAATCGTGAAAGGACGCGAGATGGGCAAAAAAACACGCGATGAGGGAAGCAACAGTGCAGCCAGCGTCTCGCCCGCATGGCAGCCGTTTGCCGAGAAACTCTCGGCCATCCTGGCCATGCTCGCGGCAGACCAGTGCCTCGTGCTGGCGGTCAAGCGGACGCGACGGTTCATCCAGTTTGCTGCCCAGGGCTCGTCCGGACTGCGTGCCGAGACGACCGGCAATCCTTGCCTTGCGAAATCGGAACGACTCGATGCGGCGCAGTTCGCCGCCCTCAAGGCAGCCGGCTGGCAGGCTGTGAGCAGCAGGCTTACCGAGTCGACAGCCGAGAACGATGCGCCTGGCTCGTCGAATTTCTTTGCCGAGTTTCCGCCTCCCGTCTCCTTCACGGCAGTCGCCGAGCTTGCCGTGCACACGCTGGCCGGGATCCTGCATGTGCCGCATCCGGGGTTTCTCGAGTACGAGGCGTTCGATACGACGGGCGAGAGTCTGCTGCTCTCCGCGCTGGGGTTGCAGCGCGCGACGCCGGCAGCGGAACCCGCCACGGCCTTGCCGTCCCTCCTCCTGACAACGCTCTGCGAAGTGACCGGAATCGCCGATCTCGACTTCGACGAGGACGGCGACATCGGGATTCGTTACGGCAGCGTGCTGGCCTTCATTCGTCTGGCCGGCAACCCGCCCTACGTGCACCTGCACTGCCGACTCCTTGCCGAGGTCGAAGAGACCCCCGATCTGCTCGCCCGGCTGAACGAGATCAATGCGAAGGTCAGCCATCTGCATTTCTTTCTCCACGAGCAGTCCATTTATGCGGTCGCCGACGTTCCCGCTGCACCTTTCGTCAGCGACCATGTGACCTACGCGCTGGACTACTTCTGCCAGATCACCGACGGCATGGACACCCTGCTGCAAACGGAATTCGGCGGCCGCACGGCATTCTACGAGACCCTGCCAAGCTCGCTCCGGCACTGATCCGGCTGACCCTGCCCTGCCCAGCGGAGAGAAATGATCCGCGGCAGGCGCGCCTCTTGCCGATGCCTTGCCAGATGATGACCTCGGTCGCCGTTTCGTCGATCAGTGCCCTGAAGGGATCGTCGGCGAGCGGCAGACAGACGACGAGTTCAGCGAGGCCGTGCTCGAGCGGTCTTTTCTCGCATCGCTCGCGCAGCGTCACCTCATCAGTGGCGCGTGTTCCGATCGCAGCAAGCGCCAGGCCGGGTGGCTCTGGTGCAGGAGGTCAAGGGTGGCGTAGTCGAGCAAGAGTAGACCAAAATGCGCGTTGGGCCGGGTGACTCCGAGTCAGAAGACCGGCCAGGAGACGAAACAGGGCTGCCCGGCCAGGCAGCCGCCGCTTTTCCAGAAGGGGAATCGATGGAAAACCCTGGCGCGCCGCCAGCGCATGCCTGTTCAGACGCCGACCGGTCGGCGGTTTATCAGGCAATCTTCAGCCGCCGCGACGTACGCGGCCAGTTCCTGCCCGACCCGGTGCCTGTGCCTGACGACGTCCTCGGCCGGGTACTGCTGGCTGCCCACCACGCGCCATCGGTCGGCTTCATGCCACCATGGAACTTCCGTGTCGTACGCGCACCGATCGTCAAGCAACGCGTCCACGACGTATTCTGCGCCGCCAATGCCGAAGCGGAACGGATGTTTCCCGACGAGAAGCGCGCGATCTACAGCCGCCTCAAGCTGCAGGGCATCGTCGACTCACCGGTCAACCGGTGCGTCGGCTGGGTCAGTCATTCATCAACGGGACACTTTCCCTGCATGACGCTGCCACGCGACCTCCCGGCGCGGGTCGACGACCAGCGCATCGCCGAAGCGCCGCTGCCGCAGCGCCTCTGGTCCATGCCGCGCAACCCCTTGCCGATCGGCCCGTCGGATGCTTGAACATGGAGGGGGCTTGCGCGCCGCAGCCGCGCAATACGGCATTCCGCTCGGCGACTGGCTCGACCTGTCCACCGGCATCAACCCCAGCCCCTGGCCGCTGCCGCCGCTGCCGGCAAGCATCTGGCAACGCCTGCCGGAAGACGAGGATGGACTGGAGGCGGCGGCGGCCGCGTGTTACGGCAACGCCAACCTGCTGCCGGTTGCCGGCTCGCAGGCAGCCATCCAGCTTCTGCCGACCCTGCTGCCACGGGCAGTGATCGCCTGCCTCTCGCCGCTCTACGCCGAACATCCGCAGGCCTGGCAAAACGCCGGCCACCGCCTGCGCACGCTTGACGGCAAGCTGTCACGGGCGCTGGCGGCCGCCACTCCCTACGTGCTGCTGTGCAATCCCAACAACCCGACGGCCAGCCGTCATTCGCGGGAGGCGCTGATCGATGCGGCCCGCCAGTTGAACCAGCGCGGTGGCTGGCTGGTGGTCGACGAAGCCTTCATCGACCCCACCCCCGAAGACAGCGTGGCGGATCTGGCGGGGACGGCTGAGGCGCCCCGGTTGATCGTCCTCCGCTCGCTGGGAAAATTCTTCGGCCTGGCCGGGGCCCGGGTCGGCTTCGTCCTGGCGGCTCCCGATCTGCTGCACCAGCTACGCGAACGCATCGGTCCGTGGACGATTTCCGGCCCGGCCAGAGCCGTCGCGCGCCTGGCGCTGGCCGATCGTGACTGGCAGCTGGCAACGCGTGCGCACCTGCTTGCCGCCGGTCAGCGCTTGCACGGCCTGCTGGCCGGGCTCGGCGAAGTGCGCAGCACGGCGCTGTTCGCCACCTTGCGCAGCCCTGAAGCCATGAACATCCACCAGACTCTCGCCGGCATCGGCATCCTCACCCGGCATTTTGCGCCACACGGCCTGCTGCGTCTGGGATTGCCCGGCAACGAAGGTGAGTGGCATCGGCTGAGCGTCGCCTTGCGATCGATCGCACGCCCGCCGACCGATCAGCAGCAAGCAGACAGCCATGCCGACTCATGAGCAGCGGATGCAGAAGAGACAGGCCGTGGTGCAGGAAAGGATCGCCGCCGCGCAGGAGCAACGCGGCATCCTGCTGATCAATACGGGCAATGGCAAGTCGAGCGCCGGCCTCGGCGTCCTCGCGCGGCCCCTGGGGCACGGCTTGCGGGCGGCAGTCGTGCAGTTCGTCAAGGGGCGTCCGGACACCGGGAGGAGGCTTCCTTCCGGGCGCAGCCGGAGGTGCATTGGCACGTCGGCGGCGAAGGCTTCACCTGGGAAACCCGGGATCGCGACGCGCGAGCCGCGGCGGCGGCCTGGCAGATCGCCTGCGGCCACCTCGCCGACCCGGCGATCGACCTCGTCATCCTCGACGAGCTGACCCGCCTTCAACCTGAAAACCTCCGTTACCGTTAGCGGAGGGAAATCCCGTTGATGCTTCGACAGGCTCGGCACGAGCGGGATTTTTTCGGCTCACCGAATGGGTGAGCTTCCGCTCGGCCAGAGCAGTTCAGCGAGCGACAGCGACAAATCGGCCGCTGGTCTGGCAGTCCGACGATCCATACCGGAAGTCTTCGTCGGCCTGTGCGAGCTGCGTGGCTGGCGCGATTCTTACAAAGCGGGCGCGGCCGCTATTGGTATTGATCCTTGAGCTGACTGACGAATGCCAGACTGACGGCCGAAAGCTCTTCCACCAGCATCTGGTTGAAGGCTGCGTTGTCTACGCTCACTTCGTAATCCTTCGCGACGTTGGCTCCCGCCTTGAGGGCACCGCCAATGCCACCGGTCAGAAAGCCCAGGGCAATGCCGCCCGCGGTGTCCGCTGCGCGCAGCGCTGTTCCAGCGGTACTGGTGATCTCCTTCATTTCTCCCACCGTTTGCTTACCCACGGCGGGGGCGCTGAGGGAGATTTTTCCCTGGTCGCCACTGGGCGAATAGACCACAAAGCGATTAACATGGGTAGGCAAGGAGAGGGATGCCTTGCTGTCCACCGTGGTCCCTACCCAGAAACCCTTGGTTGTGGTCAGGGAAGTGGGAACTACGGTGAATCTCACCTTGAGCGCATGGGCATCGAGCTTCCTGGCCAGAGCGTACTCGGCATTCTGCGCCGATGCGGTGGAAAAACCCGCGGCGAACTGGCTGCCAAAGGTCATGTACAAATCTTCGGGAGGCTTGCTGAACGGGCTACCGCGAAACACGTTCTGCTCGTTCTGGATCAGCATGGGCACCTTGTCGACGCCAAAATAGAGCCCTTTGCCCGCCTTCGCATCCTCTTCGTGAGAGCTGGGTTTTCCTGCCTCAAGAATGGTCTTGTAGTCTGCATCGTCCTGAAGGGACTCGGGCCTGATAACTTCGATACCGCTGGATTCAAGTTGTTTGACCAGTTGCCCATAATACTGGTTGACCATGTCGGGCCAGGTACCAATGTCATGGCCCTTGAGGTTGACACTGACTGAGTTTGGCTTGCCGGAAATCAGGTTGCCCAGGTCGCCGCTGCCTCCCGCCTTCAAGTAGGTCAGTACCTCGACGCTGAAGGAAGTGATCACCACCTTCTTCAAGTTGCTCAGGGCCTCGTTCTTTTCGACCTTGACGATCTTGGACAAGTCATCCCGATCGGAACCCACCGTCGGTTCAGCTTCCTGGGACGAGGCGCCCAGAGAAATCAGCAAGCCGCAAAGCAGCGCCATGATGTATTTGATTTGCATGGGAGAAATACAGGAAAAAAGACAGACGGGAAAGTTCCGCAGTGTATGATGTCCGATGCATAGCTGTCAACGCGGGATCTGATATGAGAACTGCTGATGTTCGTGACGGCGAGCACGATATTGATGGCGAAAACGCTGGCGACCGCACCCGTCGTGTGCACATCGCCATCGCGCGCGACGCCGGCCATGGCTTCATCCACCCGGCCAATGTCGATACGCGGCGCGAACCGGGATCCGCTTCTTCTCGCCACTCACCGGCGACTCACAGTCCGTCGCATCAGGCCCACAGGCGGCATCGTTCAGGCGCCCCAGACGCCGACACCGCAAGCATTTGCGGCCTGCTGCAGAGCCTTGTCGCGCGTGGCAAGTGGCAAACCATCGGCCAAGGCGGCTTCCAGGTACAAGGCGTCGTAACTGGTGAGTTGATGCTGCGCGGCCAGCGCATGCAGTTCAAACGCCGAGGCTGTGGAATCGCGCAGGCGGATCGGCAGATTCTGCAAACGCCGCAGCAATTCGACAGCCTTCGCGGTGGTAATCCTTTTGCGCCGCTCCAGGGTCAGCAGCACATTGACCACTTCGACATTCCACCAACGCGGCACCACGGCATGACCGGAAGCCAGGGCGTCGAGGGCCGCCTCCGTGTAGTCGTTCGACTGTTCCTCCAACAGCCAGGCGATGCTGACCGAACAATCGACGACGTACAGCGCCGCAGCCATCAGCGGCGTCCCTCGGCAACCAGTTCCGCGATCTCGACAGGCCCGACGCGGACAGTGCTGCGCGCCTTGCGCAAGGCGGCAATGGCGGCCGCTGCATCGGCCTGAGCCTGTTCACCCTCCGGCGCACGAATCTCGGCCACCGGCTTTCCCCGGCGGGTGAGCACGACCACCTCGCCCTCGGCAGCACTCTGCACAAGCTGCCCAAGCGATGCTTTGGCTTCAAAAATACCGACAGTGATCATTTGCAACAGACCTGTTCAACAATCCTTTTGAGGAATATTGTACTCCCTGCCGGCCGTGGCGAGTCGATCATTCACTCATCCTTCGTCAGTCCGCGAGATAGTTCCAGCCTGTCGCCCGAAGAGTGGGCGGCGCACCCGGCAGATCGCCGAGGCGCAACGCATCTTCCTTCGCCATCGCGATGCGCAGACGCCAGTGGCCAACGTCAAGTCGGCCTATCGTCCGCTGACATCCAGTCGGTGCTCGACACGCCGCCGGCAGAGGAAATGGCGAGCGAGGAAAGCGAGGCGTGAGGGCGGCCGCCAAGCCGCCGCCCTGTCCATGGCCAGTGCCGTGCCAGCCCTTCGTGCAACTCCCGCTGGCTCATCTCGCCCGGGTTCTCGCTCCATTGACGAAAATCACCCGCGGCAGACGCGCCTGTTTCAAATGTGGCTCATCGTCCGCGCCGATGCCTTGCCAGGTGATGACCTCGGTCGCCGTTTCGTCGATCAGCGCCTTGAAGGGATCGTCGGCGAGCTGCAGATAGGCGACGAGTTCAGCAAGGCCATGTTCGAGCGGTCTTTTCTCGCATAGCTCGCGCAGCGTCACCTGCGAGCGATCCTGCAGGGCATGGCGGATGTGACGGGCGAGTTCGCCGCGATCGACGACCACCTGCGAGAAGAGCACCGCCGCATCGACCTCGCCATCGCCTGCCTCGAGGGCAGCATCGGCGATCGACGGCTTGATCGTTGGCGTATACAGCGGCCGCTCGAGCGGCAGCTCAATCTCGGCGGCGGTGTCCGCAAGGCTCATCACCGCACCGGTCGGTGGCGTGTCGCGCAACGAGAGTGCCTTGGCCTCGATGCCGTGCAGGATGTCCATGATGCGGCGATTCTCGAGCCACGCCTGGTCGTCGAGAAAGCGGCGCAGCTGCTGCGAGAGCTGGGCGACGGTTCGCTGCGTGTGCTCGCCGGCTTCCAGCCAGTCATAGTGCACCCGGCGGGTGCGCACGTCGGGCCGCAGTTCGCTCACCGGCGCGAGCGCCAGCACCCGCTCGAGCAGCGCCGTCAGCTCTTCCTGGCGGCGGCTCGACATCAGGAAATCCCAGAAGGCGCGAAAGCTGCGCCCCTGGTCGGAATCGGCGATCGCGTCGCGCTCGCCCATGATCTCTTCGAGCAGCGCCCCCTTGGCGCCTTCCCACAAGGCGATGCGCTCGCGCACGCGCCGGTCGAGACCGCGAAAATTGTGCTCGACCTCGCGAAAGTCGGTCAAAAGATCGCGCGCGAGCGTCGTGAACTGCTGGAAGCGATCCTTCAGCCCGGTGTCGTCGAGCATCGGCAGGTCGCCCGAGACGACACGCGCGATCTCGGCGTCGATCTCGTCGCGGCGGCGCTGCAGTTCGGCGATGCGCGCCTGCGGGTCGGTCTCGCTGCCCTCGCTCATCTGCTTCAGGAGTTCGAACAGGGTCAGCAGCCGCGATTCGGTGCCGACAAAGCTGCGTTCGGCGAGCGTCGAGAGCCAGGCGATCGCTTTCTCGGTCGCCGGCATCAGGTCGAAGTGCGGTTCGTCCGAGCCCTGCGCGTAATACTTGCGCAGCCATCCCTTGTCGTTCGCCGCCCAGTCGTTGAGGTAATCGAGCGCAGACCTTGGAAACGCCGCGTCGCCGAGGCGCTCGCGCAGCGCATACAGCTCGTCCTCGAGCGCTTCGACCAGGTCCGCCTGGACCATCACGCGCACGTTCGGCGTGATGAAGACGCGCTGCAGAAAGCTCGCCACCAGTGGCGCGTGCTCCGATCGCAGCAAGCGCCAGGCCGGGTGGCTCTGACGCAGGAGGTCAAGGGTGGCGTAGTCGAGAGTCATGAGAGCAGCGCGTCAATCGCGTCCCAGCCCTTCTCACGGACCATCACGAAGCGACAGCGTCCTTCGGAAAGCGCGGCCCATAGCCCGCCGATCAGACGATCATCCTCGGCAGCCGCCCAGCGGTCAGCGCCCTTGTATTCGATGGCCAGCACCCCTTCGTCTGGCAGTTGACAGACGAAGTCCGGGTAGAAGCGGCCATCCGCTTTCTGCAGAAAAAAGGAGCAGCCCTCGCGCCGCACCAGATTACGAACCCAGAACTGGAAGCGCCCTTTCTGCGCCTGCGTATCGAGCCAGCAGGCACAGGCGAACTCCTCGGCACTATCGAAATCACCGATCCGACCGTAGTAGTGCTTGCGAAATTCGAAGTGGCCGAAACGACCGTCATAGTCGCGGCTGGGGGCGTAGGCCTGCGGATGGAAGTCGAAGACGCAACCCGGGCTGACCGCCACGCGGGACGCGACATCGTCCGCAAACAGGGCCTGCTGGAAGGCCTTGCCGACGGCCTGCCGGCGCAAGGCCCGGATGCGCGCCTCGATCAGATTGCGGATCATGAACTTCTGCAGATTGGCTCGCGCGAGCGGAAACCGCTCGCGAGCGAGCAGTTCGCTCAGCCACGCGCTGACAAAAGCCTGCTTGCTGCCATGGGTCAGCGACGGATCGGGCAGGTTGCGACACAACCAGGTCGCCAGTCGCAGCACGCTCCAGTGCTCGGGCTGGTAGGCCAGGTCCAGATCGCGCTGCAACTCGGGCAGAAAGCGCGAAACCACGCGGCCCGAACCCGTATCGATATCGATCTCGCCCCCCTCCGACACTTTCAGGCCCGCATTCAGGGCGTAAACATCATCGAGGCTGGGCGCCGCAGCGTAGCAAGAAAGCTCCCACGGGTACTCGAGCAATTCCGGGTCATCGAAAAGCTGCAGCGCGCCTTGCACCCGCCAGGCGAGTTGCGGCACCTGGAAGCGCTCACCCAGCTCGGCAGGAGTCTGGAAAAACTCGATGGCGCTCGTGCGGCTGGCTTCGGCGGCCTGCGCAATGGCCGAGACGGCAGCTTCGGACGTGACCGATGCCTTCAACACCTCACCCTCGTCTTCCGTCAGGGGGGCGCTGATGGTGAGCGTATTCAGACGGACATCCCAGCTCAGCTTGTTCCGGATGGGTTTCGGCAGACCCCTGAGATCCGGCTTTTCAGGCAGCGCGATGGTCACCGGCCGAACGAAGACCCGCCCGGCGTGGCCGTCAAGATCGAGCCTCGCCTGTTCGCTCAGCGCTGCGGTGACGAACTCGCTCACCTCCCGCCGCTCGAAGCCGGCGCCCGCCACCAGGCGCTCGCGCAATGCATTCGCAGTCTCGGCGAAGTTGCGCGACACCACGAAGGCATACGACTGGTTGAGCAGGCGGCTTGACCGATGGCTGGCGCCGGGCTGCCGCAGCACGCGGCCGAGGAGCTGTTCGACCGCCGTCGCCGAATGCAGCGACGCCATGCTGACCAGAATGTAGGCGAACGGGCAATCCCAGCCCTCGGCGAGCGCCTTCTGGGTAATGATGAACTTCACCGGACACGCCGGATCGGCAACGCCCAGCCGGTAGTCGGCGTCGATCTTCTCCAGCCCTTTCTCCTCGCCGGTGGCGACGACGATTTCCTCGGCCGGAATGTGATGATTCGCGATCAGCTCGGCGCGCACCCGATCGGCATCGAGCGTTTCGATGCCCGCACGGCGCGGCTCGGCCTGGATCAGCACCAGCGGGCGCAGGTAGGCCGCGCCGGTGCGGCGCTCCTGATCGGCAAGCTGGTACAGCGCCTCGCGGCGACCGATCGCATCGGCCAGGCACTGCTGCCAGTTGGGCTCGGTTTCCAGCACCACCGGCAGCTTGATCATTTCCTCGGCCTTCAGTTCGGCGGCCGACACGCTGTGCAGGACGTTCGACGGCGTCCGTTCGAGATCGGGTGTCGCCGTCAGCTCCATCACGCCGGCGGGACGGAAGCGGGCCAGCATGTCGAAAGCCAGTTCGGTGCGGCTGTTGTGCGCCTCATCGACGATCACGAAAGGCCGGCGCAGGCGCAGCACATTGGCCAGCGAATACGGCCTCACCTGTTCATTTTCCTCGCCGTCGCCAAGCAGCGCGTTGCGCTGCGCCGCAGCGAGGTTCTCGAAGTGATGCATCAGCGCGCCGCTGGACTGGTACACCTTGCGGCACTCTTCATCCTCGACCTGAAAGGCCTGCCGCGTGGCGACGATGACCAAGGTTGAGGTATCCATCGTCGCCCGCGTGACGCTCCTGGCCTCTTCGAGATCCATCACCGTGACCGGCCCGGCTTCGCGCAAGGCCACGTGGTAGGGATGTTGGCGATCCCCCAGGGCGCGCAGCGTCTGTTCGCGGATCGGTTTGCTCGGCACCAGCCACAGGATGACGCTGTGCTCGCAGTGCAGCAGCTCGCGGTTGACCAGCGCCACGCTTTTCGCCGCCAGCCAGGTCTTGCCGCCGCCGGTGGGCACGCGCAGACAGAAATACGGCATGTCGGAAGGAAAGCACGCCAGCGGGTTGTACGCCAGTCCCCGACCCCAGAGCTGTTCGGTCGTCGCAGTGAAGGCCTGCGACGGCGATCGCTGTTCGTGGCAGGACTCGAAATACGCCGTGATGCTTTCGAGGACCTGCGACTGGTAGGTTTTTGGAGCGAAGCCGGTCATCCTGGGTCCTGCCAGTTCTCGATGGACAAGCCGGGCACTCGCGAAAACTCCGAGACATTGCGCGTCACGACCCACAGGCCTCCCGCCCGGGCAATCGCGGCAATTTGAAGGTCGTAGGGGCCGATCGGCCGCCCCTCGCGCGCCAGCAGCGCACGAATATCGCCGCAGTGTTCGACGGCGCGATCATCGAACGGGAGGCTCGGGATGTGGAGAACCAGATCCCTGAGACGCGCCTGATGCTCGGCAATGCGCTGGCTTTGCAAGCGCCAAACCACAACTCCGCCCACACCGGCGAGCACAGATAAAGCGCATCGATTCCCGCCCGGGCCACACCGGCCGCGATTGCCGGATGTCCCTTCAGCAAGCCAATCCAGGCGTTCGTGTCGAGCAGAAAGCCGCTCATTCGAGCGGCTCCCTCGGCGCATCGCCTGGGAGATCGGCATCATCGATTTCGTCCGCAAAATCTTCGCCGAGACAACCGGCAAAGCGCTCGATGAACGCGCTCGTTGTCAAACAGGGAGCAGCCATCGCTTCAATGTGGTAGCGTTTTTCCAGATAGGCAATGAAGTCGAGCGCTTCCCGCTGCAAGTGCACCGGCAGCACACGCACGTGAGCATCAATGGCGTCAGGCAGATTCATGTCTTCACTCCCGTCATCTACACGTCCAACGCGTAAGGGGTTTGCCGAAAGCTGATTCCCTCGCGCGTGGCACGGGCGCCCAGGCGGTTGGCAGCAGCGTAAATCACCTTCGGTCCATCGAACTTCGGCAGCACATCGAAGACCGCGCCAGTCAGCACGTTGCCGCCGCCAACCGACCGGTCCCCGAGAATACCGTTATACAGCAGATAGATCGCCCGGCCCTCGTACTCGCCGAGCAAGGGTGAATCGGCCTGACCAGCGTAGCCGGTGCCGGTCTCGGCCAACCAGACGAACTCGGCCAGTTGCGCGAAGGTCACGTCCGGGCGGATCTGGCCTTCGGCGGTGAACAAGGGGTCAGCGGACAGGCGGCAGAACTGGAAGCCGCTGCCGAGGCCGTCGACCGCTTGTCCCTTGGCGGTCGTGTAACCGGTGGAGACACGCCTGACGCGCTCGGCAGTCACCGTGCGCGCAATGCCCTCGTCCATCTCGACCAGAATGAAGCGGCGGCTGCCGCCGTCTTCGGCGTTCTGTTTCAGGACCGCGTGCCCGGTGGTGCCGGAGCCGGCGAAGGAGTCAAGGATCAAGGAATCCTTGTCGGTGGCGATTTGCAGGATACGCTGGATCAGGCGAGTGGGTTTCGGGGTATCGAAGGCTGTTTGCGTACCAAGCAGCGACTGAATTTCCTTACGTGCTTCGTCCGTGTGACCCACTTCTTCGTGGGGCCACCAGGTCCAGGGGACAAAGCCTTCAACGTCTGCCAGGTAGCGAATGATTCGCGGAACGCCATTTCCATCCTTCGCGAAGTAGATACGCCCTTGTGCCTTCAGCTTCAGATACTCGCTTTCTACGGTAGACCAGCAGCGCCCTTCCGGTGGCCTGTGAACGTTCCCATTCGGCGCGACAATTTCGTACATCTGATTTGGTCGGTAACCCTGTGCCGTCATCGAAATTGACTGCCAGCGCCCCTTTGGATCGTTGTTCGGGTTCTTGTAGACGGCAGCCTGCTCGTCGTCGATGGGCACACGATTACGCGTCGCTTGAAAGCGATCAGGATTCATGGCGTACAGCAGAACGTATTCGTGAACATCGCCAATTGCACCCCGATTTTCGCGCGAATAGCGTTTCTGCCAAACATTGCAGGCAACGAAACGCTGACGGCCAAACACCTCGTCCATCAAGCAGCGAAGATATGAAATCTCCGAGTCATCCATTGAAATCCAGATCGCCCCGTCCTCGCGCAGGAACTGGCGCAGCAACACCAGCCGCGGATACATCATGCACAGCCAGCGATCGTGACGATCCAGCGTCTCGCCCTCCTTGCCGACGACCTCGCCCAGCCAGCGGCGAATCTCGGGGCTATTGACGTTGTCGTTGTAGACCCAGCCTTCATTGCCGGTGTTGTACGGCGGGTCGATGTAGATGCACTTGACCTGCCCGGCATAGCGCGGCAGCAGCGCCTTGAGCGCGTGCAGGTTGTCCCCCTGCACGATCAGGTTGCCGCTGTCGCTGGCGCCACAGGCCAGCTCCGGCACCGGTTCAAGCAGACGGAAGGGCACGTCCCGATGATGCCTGACGACGGCATCCTTACCGATCCAGTTGAGCGTTGGCAAGATCTCAGGCCCCGGCAGGTGGCGGGTTCAGGCGACTCAGCTCATCGAGCGCATCGGCGAGCGTGCTCACCGTGCGGTCGGGGTTGTGGAGTTTTTCGAGCCCGAACAGGCCGACGCGGAAAGTGCCGAAATCGTCCGGCTCGTCGCACTGCAGCGGCACGCCGGCCGCCGTCTGGACGCCAATGGCGCCGAATTTCTTCCCGGACTGGATGTCGGGATCGTCGCTGTAGCTGACGACCACTCCCGGCGCCTGGAAACCCTCGGCGGCGACGCTCCTGAAACCCTTGCCGGTGAGCAGGGCGCGCACGCGCAGGCCGACCTCCAGCTGCTCCTGGCGAACGCGCTCGAAACCGTAGTTTTCGGTTTCGCGCATGACGTCGCGCAGCGCCGCGAGGGCGTCGGTCGGCATCGTCGCGTGGTAGGCGTGGCCGCCGTTTTCGAAGGCCGCCATGATCTGCATCCACTTCCTGAGGTCGCAGGCGAAACTGCTGCTGGTGGTGTCGTCGATCCGCGCCCGCGCGCGCGCGCCGAGCACGACCAGCGCGCAGCACGGCAGGCCGCTCCAGCCTTTCTGTGGTGCGCTGATCAGCACATCGACGTCGTTGGCGACCATGTCGACCCAGACCGCGCCGGACGCGACGCAATCGAGGACGAAAAGGCCATTGACCGCGCGCACCGCCTGGCCGATGGCCTGCAGGTAGTCGTTCGGCAGGATGATGCCGGAAGCGGTCTCGACGTGCGGCGCGAAGACGATGTCGGGTTTCTCGGCGTGAATGCGCTCGACGACCTCATCGATCGGCGGCGGCACGAACGGCGCCTGCCGTTCCTCGCCGAGCCGGCTCGCCTTCATGACGATGGTGGCGGCCGGAATTCGCCCCATGTCGAGGATCTGCGTCCAGCGAAAACTGAACCAGCCGGTGCGGATGATCAGACACTTCCGGTCGGTGGCGAACTGGCGGGCGACGGCTTCCATGCCGAAGGTGCCGCTGCCCGGAACGACGATCGCCGTTTTGCCGTTGTAGACCGCCTTGAGAATCCGTGCGATGTCCTTCATCACGCCCTGGAAGCGCTGCGACATGTGGTTCAGGGAGCGGTCGGTATAGACCACCGAATATTCGAGCAGGCCATCGGGATCGGGTTGGGGCAGCAATGCAGGCACGATTGTCTCCAGAGGGTTGAGTAAGGGCGTTGCTTGTAGCCGACGAAGGACGGGCAGCATAACGCCAAGACCGCACCCCGCGCTAGTCGGCCGCAAGCGGAGCGGCCGATTGGTTGGCCGCCGTCGCGCGAATCTGCAATCCTCACCCGCAAGCTTGTTATCCTGACGGCTGCAAGCTTCACCTTCACCTTCAACCTCGACCCCAACCACGGAACGGAACCCTGCCATGGCCGGAGCCAGTCTGCTTGCCCTGCTCGACGACATCGCGTCGGTCCTCGACGACGTCGCACTGATGACCAAGGTGGCCGCCAAGAAAACCGCCGGCGTCCTCGGCGACGACCTCGCACTCAACGCGCAACGGGTGTCCGGGGTGCGTGCCGAGCGCGAGCTGCCGGTGGTCTGGGCAGTCGCCGTCGGTTCACTGAAGAACAAGCTGATCCTCGTGCCGGCGGCGCTGGCGATCAGCCGCTTCATGCCCTGGCTGGTGATGCCGCTGTTGATGGTCGGCGGCCTTTACCTGTGTTTCGAGGGGGTCGAGAAGCTGGTCCACTACTGGCAGCAACGAGGCGGCGACGAAGGCCACCAAGGCCACGAAGCACGACACGCCGCCCAGCTGGCCACCGCGCTGAGCGACGAAACGGTCGACCTCAGGGCGCTGGAAGCCGACAAGATCAAGGGGGCGATCCGCACCGACTTCGTTCTCTCGGCCGAAATCGTCGTCATCGCGCTCGGCACCGTCGCCGATCAGCCCTTCACCGCGCAGGTCGCGGTGCTCTCGGGGATCGGTCTCCTGATGACCGTCGGCGTCTATGGCGTCGTCGCCGGAATTGTCAAGATCGACGATCTCGGGCTCCACCTGCTGACCCGAAGCAGCGCCCTCGCACGAACGGTCGGCAAGGGTCTGTTGCTCGCCGCGCCACTGCTGATGAAGGTGCTGACGGTGATCGGCACGGCGGCGATGTTCATGGTCGGCGGCGGCATCCTGACGCACGGCATCCCGCCGCTGCATCATCTGATCGAACACGTCGCCGGACTGACGGCGGTCATCGCCCGCGTCGGCGGCGCCCTCCAGGTGCTCGTTTCGCTGCTGCTCGACGTGCTCACCGGCCTCGTCGGCGGCAGCTTGACGCTCCTCGGCGTCCGGGCCTATGCTGCTGCAGGTGCGGCTCTGAGAAAACCCACGAAAACGCCGCCACCCGATAGCGACTGACCGCCCGCAGCGATGCCGGCGAACGAGGTTCTGGCAGCGGCGTCGCTGCCCAGGGAGTCTATCTCCCCCCGGCTGTTGCAGCCACATTCTGACGACTAACTGGAGGTGCCCGTCATGTCCATCGTTAAACGCCTGATCGTGCCATTCACCCTGTTTGGCGCAACTGCCCTGGCGCTGCTCGCACGCAAGGTGTGGCAGCGTCGCGAGGAAGAAAAGCAGCTGGAACAGGTCAAGCTGCAGGTCTGGGACGACGAGGGAGGCACGCCCCCGTCCGGCGGCGGATCCCCGTCCTGAGCAGGGCGCCCGGCCCCGATGATCACCCGACCCCATCCTTTCGCCTGGATCCAGGCGCTGCCCGAGTGGCTGAAGCACTTCGGTCGCGTTCTGATCGAGTCGATCAAGGCCTGGATCGATCATCGGGGCGCCAGCAAGGGCGCCGCGCTCGCCTTTTATACCCTGTTCTCGCTGACCCCGATTCTCGTCCTGGCGATCGCGGTCGCCGGTTACTTCTTCGGCGAGGACGCCGCGCGCGGCGAGATCATGGCCCAGATCCAGGGCTTGACCGGGCCGAATGCAGCCCAGGCGATCCAGGCACTGCTGGCCGCGTCGCGTGACCCGGACTCCGGCAGGCTCGCCACCCTGATCGCCAGCGGCCTGCTGCTGATCGCCGCAACCACCGTCTTCGCCGAACTGAAAGTCAGCCTGGACGAGTTGTGGGGCATCGACGAAACCGCCCAGTCTGCGCTGGCCGAACTGATCCGCACCCGGCTGTTGTCGGTCGGCCTGATCCTCGTCCTCGCCCTGCTGCTGATGGCGTTGCTGCTGGTCAACGGAGCCCTGGCGGTCATCGAAGGTCAGGCGGTCAAGCTCTTTGCCGGTTCCACCGCGGTGTTTGCCATGCTATCATCAGTGGTATCGTTCTGCATCATCGTTACCCTTTTTGCGGTCATCTACAAGACGCTGCCGGAAGCGCCTCTCTCCTGGGGCGATGTCTGGATCGGCGCAGTCTTCACCGCCGGCCTGTTCACCCTCGGAAAGTTCGCGATCGGCCTCTACCTCGGCAAGAGCGGCATCGCATCGAGTTTTGGCGCGGCCGGATCCCTGATCGCGGTGTTGCTCTGGGTCTATTACTCGGCGCAGATTTTTTTTCTCGGTGCCGAATTCACCCGGCAGTACGCGCTGCGCTTCGGCAGCCTCCAGGCGCAGGGGAAGCGCCTGAACTAGATTATGGATGCCGTGTCACAGGGAGTCTCTACCCGCCAATGAAGCCAGCAATGCCCACAACAGAGCCTCAGTCCATGGCCGAACCTCTCCCTCCACCGAACTCCTTGCCCGGTCGCCGCAAGTGCCCGACGCGGATCGAAGGACTCGACCAGATTCTCGAGGGCGGCCTGCCGGTCGGGCGGACGACGCTGATCGCCGGCGGCCCCGGGACCGGCAAGAGCCTTTTTGGCCTCGAGTTCCTCATCCGCAACGCGCTGGCCGGCGAAGCGGGGATCTTCGTCTCCTTCGAAGAACAGGCGAGCGCCCTGCGCGACAACGCCGCCACTCTCGGCTGGGCACTCACGCCGCTCGAGCAGAGCGGCAAACTATTTCTGTTCGAGGCCGGCGTAGACCCGAGAGCGGTCGTCACCGGCGAGTTCGGCCTGCAGGCCTTTCTCTCGATCCTCGCGCGCAAGCTCAAGGTGATGAATGCGCACCTCGTCGTCATCGACGCGATCGACCTCGTGTTGACGCTGATGAACGACCCGGTCCACGAGCGCAACGAACTCCTGGCGCTGCAGCAATGGCTGACGAAAAACGATCTGACCGTGCTGATGACGGTCAAGGCCCAGTACACCGCCGAACAGACGCGGCAGTACCAGTTCCTCGACTACCTGGTCGACTGCGTGATCTGCCTCGACAACCGCCTGATCGGCCAGTTGAGCACGCGCCGGCTGCACGTCGCCAAATACCGCGGATCGGGCTTCGGCTCGAACGAATATCCCTTCGTGATCGCGCCGCCCGGCATCACGCTGCTGCCGATTTCGATGCTGGAGCTGAGCCACCAGCCGCTCGGCGCGAAGTTCCCGTCCGGCGTCGCCGGGCTTGATCCCCTCCTGGGCGGCGGCTTCCGACGGGCGAGCAGCATCCTCGTCTCCGGCTGCACCGGCTCCGGCAAGACCATCCTGAGCGGCACTTTTGCGCAGGCCGCCGGCACACGCGGCGAAAAGGTGTTGTACGTGAGTTTCGAAGAATCGGCCGCCGCCTTGTCGTCGTCGATGACCAGCTGCGGCATCGATCTCTCCTCGGCCATCGCCGCCGGCAGCGTGTACCTGTTGACGTCGATGCCGGAATCGATGGGCGCCGAGCAGCACCTGGTGAGGATCCTTGCCCTCCTCCGGGCGCTGCAGCCGCACTTTCTCATCCTGGAATCCGCTTCGGCGTGCCAGCGCATGGGCACCCCTCAGGCCGCTTTCGAATTTCTCGTCCGCCTGATCAATCGCTGCAAGGAAGCCGGCATCACCATCCTGATCACCAATCAGACTTCGGGCTTCATGCAGACGCACGAAATCAGCGGCATCGGCATTTCGTCGATCATCGACACGATCCTCGTCCTGCGTCTCGTCGAACAGGGCGACGAAATGCGCCGGCAGCTGCTGGTGATGAAAGCGCGCGGCTCCCACCACTCGCCGTGCTACCACCATTTCCTGATCACCGACCGGGGTATCGTGCTCGATCAGGAGTGCCATTGAGATGATGCCAGGCGATTACCAGTTCCGGCTCTTCGTGGCCGGTGGCGAAGCCAATTCACGCCTCGCCGAGCAGAACCTGCGAGCGCTCTGCAACGAGCGACTGTCCGGCTGCCATCACATCGAGGTGGTCGACGTGCTGCAGGATTTCGAGGCCGCCCTGGAGGCCCGGATCATGGTCGCCCCGACGCTCCTGATGGTGGCCCCGTGGCCAGCCACCTTCTATGGCACGCTCTCGAACCAGGCAAAGCTCCTCGCCGTGCTGGCGCTCGAAGGAGACGATCATCGATCCTGAAATGGATTCAGCCGATCTGCTCGGCCGGCTGCAGAGGGCCGAGGCCATCCTCGAGACCCTCGGGCGCCAGGAGGCCGACGCCATTCTCGGCAGCGACGGGGTGATGTTGATGTATGGGCACGAAGCGCGCGAGAAGGAACGGCAGAGCCGGGAAGCGCTGCGCCAGAGTGAGCAGCGTTTTCGCACGATGGCCAACGCGGCGCCGGTGCTGATCTGGCTCGCCGGCCCCGATGGACGCCGGATCTGGTTCAATCAGCGCTGGCTCGACTTCACCGGCCAGACCCTGGCAGACGAGTGCAGCCACTGGACCACCGGCGTTCATGCCGACGACCTGGCGCGTGGCCTGCCGGGCCTGCTCGACAGCGCTGACCCCCTGGCCGAATTTGAAACCGAATATCGCTTGCAGAACGCCGACGGACAATACCGCTGGCTGCTCGAACGGGGCGTTCCGCACCACGGGCCGGACGGCGAATTCCTCGGCCATATCGGCTCCTGTGTCGACATCACTCTGCGCAAGGCGGCAGAAAACGAGTACCGGACGCTGGCCTATTACGACCCCCTCACCGGCCTCGCCAACCGGCGCTGTCTTTTCGAGCGGCTGGCGCAGGCGCTCGCAGCGAGTTCACGCCATCATCGCGAGGGCGCCCTGCTGTTCATCGACCTCGACGATTTCAAGCACATCAACGACACCCTGGGTCACCAGAACGGCGACCGCCTGCTGCAGGAAGTCGCCCGCCGTCTGGGCACCTGCATCCGCCACGGTGACACCCTGGCCCGCCTGGGCGGCGATGAATTCGTGGTGATGCTGGAGTATCTCTGCGAAAACCACGAGCAGGCGCTGGCGCAGGCCCGCCGGGTGGCGGAAAACATCCTCACCCACCTCTGCGCACCGTATCTGCTCGACGGACACCAGTGCACGAGCACGCCAAGCGTCGGTCTCACGCTCTTCAAGGGGCACCGGCAGACCCCCGATGAAGTGCTGCGCCAGGCCGATCACGCGATGTACGAAGCCAAGCAGGCGGGTCGCAAAACGCTGCGCCTGTTCGATCCGGAAGGGTTACCGCAGCCGCCTCAGCTGCGGTAGCCCGGATCGCTGCGTTCGAGTCGGCGCAGCAGTGCCGGCCAGGCCAGCCCGCCGCCGCGCTGAGGCGGCATGGGAGTCATGGTCAAAGGGGCTGGGGTGGTGGCATGATGGGCAACCCCTACACCTTCAGAGGAAAGACCCATGACCGGCCATAGCGATTCCGACCGCCCCGTTCCCGCCGTCCCCTGCAGCCGCCGCCAGTTCGTCGTCAGCGCGCTGGGCGCCGGCTTCGCCCTCGCCGTGCAACCGCTTGCCGCGCAGTCCTTCATCACCACCGACAGCACTGGCCTCACCGCCGGCGAAATCCAGGTGCCGGCCGCCGGCGGCGACCTGCCGGCCTATCGCGCGCAACCGGCAAGCGGCAGCCATTGGCCGGTGGTCCTCGTCGTGCAGGAGATCTTCGGCGTCCATGACTACATCAAGGATGTCTGCCGGCGGCTGGCGAAGAGCGGTTACCAGGCGATCGCTCCCGAGCTCTATGCGCGCCAGGGCGATCCGCGGCAGTCCAGCAACGTCCAGGAAGTGCTGACCCAAATCGTCGCCAGGGTCCCCGATGCGCAGGTATTGGGTGACCTCGACGCCTGCGTCGCCTGGGCGAGTGCGCATGGCGGCAACGTCGGCCGGCTCGGCATCACCGGTTTCTGCTGGGGTGGTCGCATCACCTGGCTGTACGCCGCGCACAACCCGCAGCTCAAGGCCGGCGTCGCCTGGTATGGCAAACTCGTCGGCGAGGCCAGCGCCCTGACGCCGCAGCAGCCGATCGACCTCGCCGCCCGCCTGCACGCGCCGGTGCTCGGGCTCTACGGCGGCCGCGATCCAAACATTCCGGCCGAAACCGTCGAGCAGATGAAGAAAGCCCTCGCCAGCGCCGACAATCCGGCGAGCAAAGCGTCGACGATCCACGTCTACGAAAAGGCCTCGCACGCTTTCCATGCCGATTACCGGCCGAGCTACCGCCAGGATGAAGCCGAAGATGGCTGGCGCCGCCTGCAGGCGTGGTTCCGCGAGCACGGCGTCTGACCGGGAAGAGCGCCGGCCGCCGGCGCCGCGAAGAACCCGCTGGCGTCGACCGCGTGCGGCCCGGCAAAAGCTGCGTTCAGGCGCGAACCGGCCAGCGCAGCACACCGGTCGCGAGCGCCGTGCCGAAGACGACGATCGCGCCGCCGACGAGCATGCCGGCGTCGAGCTTCTCGGCGAGCAGCAGGCTGCCCCAGAGGATGCCGAAAAGCGGGATCAGGAAGGTCACGGTGACCGCGCGCGCGGCGCCGACGTTGGCGATCAGGCGGAAGAAGAGGAGAAAGGCGAGCGCCGTGCAGCCGACGCCGAGGGCGATCGCCGCCAGCCACGCCATCAGGCCGGGTTGAACGGTCGGCCAGAACCACAGGGCGAAAGGCAGCAGGAGGATGGCGGCGACGATCTGCGAGCCGGCCGCGCTGACCAGCGCCGAAACGCCGCCGAGCAGTTGCCGGGTCAGGTTGGCGGCGAGGCCATAGGACAGGGTCGCCAGCAGCATGGCAACGATCGCCCAGCCGCTGCCGCCGGGCTTGAAATCGGCCTGGTCGGCGGCGAGCAGGAGAACGCCGGCAAAACCGACGGCCAGCCCGGCTGCACGCGAGGCGCCGAGCCGCTCGCGCAACCAGACGGCAGCGATCAGGGCGGTGAAGATCGGCACCGTGGCGTTGAGGATGGACGCGAGGCCAGCGGTGATCGACAGCATCGCCCAGGCGATCAGGACGAAGGGCAGGGCCGAGCCGAAAATGCCGATCACCACGATGCCCAAGCCGTTCTCGCGCAAGGCCCCGACCTGCCGACGCAGGACCAGCAGAGGCGCCAGGCAGAGCGCGGCGATGGCGACCCGCAGCCAGATCAGCGCCAGCGGACCGAAGGCCGGCGCAGCATAACGCATGAACAGGAAGGAGCCACCCCAGAGCGCGGCGAGCAGAATCAGGTCAATCAGGTCGCGCGGTCGCATCGGGGAGGATTTCCTTGCCGGGTCCGGCGAGTTCCCCGCCGCAGGGTGAAAAAAAGGATTCGCAGCATATTACCCGTGGCCCCTCGCGCGCAAGCAGGAAAGCAGGAATCACTCGGGTTTCGCTTGTTCAGCCGATCTTTGCTCGTCGCTGGTGAGCGCGCTGGGCGCTTGGGGGCCATTTTCGTGGCGCTGCCAGACGCGCCGGAAATTGCGGGCGGCGGCACTTCGGCAAGACCGCTCTTCTTGATGACCGCGAAGTTGCCCCCCAGACGGCGACCACCAGCAGCGTCAGGGCAAGATCGAGCGGACGCACCGCTTCAGTCCACGGCCGTCCGGGTGGGCGACTGCGGCGTGCCACCGGTGGCGATGACCCGCCGCGTGGACGCCGGCGACGAAAGCAGCCGATCCGGCGGGCGAATCGGCCGGCGCAGCAATTCGCCGCCGCAATTGGGGCAGCGGCCGGCCAGCCGGCCCTGCGCGCAGTCAGCGCAGAAGGTACATTCGAAAGAGCAGATCATCGCCTGGGTCGAGTCGGGCGGCAGGTCGCAATCGCAGCCTTCGCAGTTCGGTCGCAGTTCAAGCATCGTTATCCTTGAGGCCGGCGAGACCGTCGTCGACGCCGGATTGATTGTGCGACAACGGGCGCGATCGGCTCGTGGTCGCGAATTTGGCTCTCGCCGTGGCAAACAAAACCGCAGGCGCTGCCGGAGCAGGCCTGCGGTTTTGTTTGCGCTTGCACGGCGCTTTCAGTGTTGCGCGCTGATCGTCGGGTGCGCCCGGGGGAGGTGCGGTCCGGCAAAAGGCTGCCTCGGGCTTGCTGTCTCTGTCTTTCAGCTCGCGGCCGGGACCACGGACTTCTGAACATCGCGCGACACGCCGGAGATCACCCCGTAGATGAGGGCGCCGATGATCGCGCCGACGATGGGCGCCACCCAGAACAGCCAGACCTGGCCCAGGGCGGCCGGTTGCCCATTGAGGAACAGGATCAAGGCCGGCCCGGTGCTGCGTGCGGGGTTGACCGAGGTGTTGGTGACCGGGATCGAGATCAGGTGGATCAAGGTGAGTCCGAGCCCAATCGCCAACCCGGCGAAACCGGCGGAGGCGGCCTTGTCGGTCGCGCCGAGGATGATGATCAGGAACATCGCGGTCATCACCACCTCGGTGACCAGCGCCGCCATCATGGTGTACTTGCCGGGAGACAGGTCGCCGAAACCATTGACCGCGAGGCTGTTGGCGGCGAGCGCGAAACCTTCGTGGCCGCTGGCGATGATCAGCAGGACAAAGGCGGCGGCGATGGCGCCGAGCACCTGAGCGACGATGTAGGCAGGCAGTTCGGCGAAGCTGAAGCGTCCACCCACCGCCAGCCCGACCGACACCGCCGGATTGAGGTGGCAGCCGGAAATGTGGCCAATGGCGTAGGCCATGGTCAGGACCGTCAGGCCGAAGGCGAGCGCCACACCGGCAAAGGCGATGCCGAGGTTGCCGGCGGTCGGGTGCAGGAAGACGGCGGCGAGAACGGCACTGCCACAGCCGCCGAGAACCAGCCAGAAGGTACCGATCAGCTCGGCCAGGGAACGTTGAAATAGGGGCATCATCGAGTCTCCTTGTCAGGGTTACGAGTGGATCGGGGTGAAGACCAATGACCTGGTGTCCCGATCGAGTAAGGGTGAGTTACCTGCGATCCTGCTCAGTCGTCGTGCCTGGCGGAGGCCCGCTGCATGCGGTCCCGGCTGGCAATGTTCATTGTATCAGCGGATTGGCGTTTGGTAACGGTTTGTTGCGCGCTCTCAGCCATCCCCATTCAAGACGGTCATGGCAGGAAAGTCCCGACGCGTGCTCGGTGCTTTTTTGTCCTGGATTCAAAGCCAAAGTCAATCGCCACCGCAACCGCCGCCACCGCAGCCGCCGTCAGCCGCCGAACCGTCGCCGTCGCCATCGCTACTGCCGCCGCAACCATCGCCGCCGCAGCCGATGTGACCGGCGCAGTAAGCGCTCCCGTTACCGCTCTTCGCCGACGCCTGGCAATCGAGCTGGTAGACGAAGCCGTCGGCGATGCCGAGCATGGCGTCGAGCGCAAAGAGGAGCGGCAGCGACTGCGGCGCTCGCGGGTCGATGCCGTCGCGTTGGCAGGCCAGGCGCCAGGCCCGCCTGATCCCGTTCTGCGCGTCGGTCGGCGTACGCATTGCCGTGGCCGGCGTGTGGTGCAGGAAACGGCCGAGGCCACGGTCGCAGAACTGCTGATACTGGCGGGTGAACAGGATGAACTCGTGCCAGGCGTCATCGACCGCTTGCGACGGCATCGCCACCAGACGCCTGTTCGCCATCCGGCAAAGCTGAAAGTACTCGCGCAGACCGTCGAGAACCAGCGACCGCTGCTCTTCACTCAATTGGGGACGCCGTGCGGCCAGGCGCCGGTCAAGAAATCTGGTGTACGGGTAGTGATCGATGAACGCTTCGCGCTGGCGCAGCAGCGAACGCCACCAGAAGATCGTCGCCACGATCAGGCCGACCCCGCCCAGAACGATCAGCAGCTTCATCGATGCGCTTCCCTGCTCGGCACTTCAGCGGGTGCTGAAGCACAGGTACTTGATCTCGAGATACTCATCGAGACCGTGCCTTGATCCTTCGCGGCCGATGCCGGACTGCTTGACGCCCCCGAAAGGCGCCACCTCGTTCGAGATGAGGCCGGTGTTGATGCCGATCATGCCGTATTCGAGCGCTTCACCGACACGCAGGCAGCGCGCGATATCACGCGAATAGAAATAGGCGGCGAGACCGAACTCGGTATCGTTGGCCATGCCCACGGCCTGCGCCTCGTTCGCAAACCTGAAGACCGGCGCCACCGGCCCGAAGGTTTCTTCGCGCGCGAGGCGCATTTGCGGCGTCACTTCGGCGAGCACCGTCGGCTCGAAAAAAGTGCCCCCGCGGACATGGCGGCGGCCGCCGGTGACGACGCGCGCGCCGCCGGCGACGGCGTCGGCGATATGCGCCTCGACCTTGGCGAGGCCCGCTTCGTCGATCAGCGGCCCCTGCGCGACGCCCTCCTCGCTGCCCGGGCCGACCTTGAGCGACTGCACGCGACTCGCGAGCTGCTCGACGAAGCGCTCGTAAATCCCCTCCTGGACCAGCAGGCGGTTGGCGCAGACACAGGTCTGGCCGGTGTTGCGGTACTTGGCAACGATGGCCCCTTCGACCGCCTCGGCGAGGTCGGCGTCGTCGAATACGATGAACGGCGCGTTGCCGCCGAGTTCGAGCGAGAGCTTCTTGATTGTCGGCGCACACTGTGCCATCAGCAGGCGACCGACTTCGGTCGAACCGGTAAACGAAAGCTTCTGCACCACCGGGCTCGCGCACAGCACGCCACCGATCGCCAGCGGATCGCCGGTGATGACGTTGAAGACTCCCGCCGGCAGCCCCGCGTCGTGCGCCAGACGCGCCAGCGCCAGCGCCGTCAGCGGCGTCTGCTCGGCCGGCTTGACCACCACCGTGCAACCGGCGGCGAGCGCTGGCGCGACCTTGCGGGTGATCATGGCGAGCGGGAAATTCCAGGGGGTGATCGCCGCACAGACGCCGATCGGCTGGCGGATGGTCAGCAGGCGCCGGTCGCTGGTCGGGCTCGGGATCGATTCACCATAAGCGCGCTTGCCCTCCTCGGCAAACCACTCGACAAACGATGCGCCGTAAGCCACCTCGCCGCGCGCCTCGGCGATCGGCTTGCCGCATTCGGCGGTCATGAGTTGCGCCAGATCCTCGCCATTGGCAAGGATCAGTTCGTACCAGCGGCGCAGCAGGGTTGCGCGCTCCTTCGCCGTCTTCGCCTGCCATGCCGGCAGGGCCTGAGCCGCCGCATCGATCGCGCGCGTCGTCTCGGCCGCCGCCATCAGGGGTACCTCGGCGATCATCCGGCCATCGGCAGGGTCGCTCACCGCGAAGGTGCGACCATCGTCGGCGGCTTCCCAGCGGCCGTCCAGGTAGGCGTTCGAGCGCAGCAGGCGCGGATCGGCAAGATGCATGGAGTTTCCCCGAAATCTGAAAAACTCCAGTTTATACTGTCGGACATGCGTGTCCACTTCCTCACCGCCGGCGCCCTGTCGCTACTGCTCACTGCCTGTGCGAGCCAGGCACCGGCGCCGCGCAGCGCGCCACCCCGGATCGCCGAGCGGCCCGCGGCGAGCGCCAAGGGCAACGACGTGGTGATTTTCGCGCTCGGCCTGATCGATACCGGTTACCGCTTCGGCGGCAAGAACCCCGAAGCCGGCCTCGACTGCAGCGGCATGGTCTCGTACATCTATCAGGGGGCGGCGGGTCTGCGGATGACCGGCAGCGCCGCCGACATCGCCCGCCGGGGTCGCCCGATCGAGCGCGACCGCCTGCGCCCGGGCGACCTCGTCTTCTTCAATACCCGCAACCTCCCCCTCTCGCATGTCGGCGTGTACATCGGCGATGATCGTTTCGTGCATGCGCCGTCGAGCCAGGGCCGGGTGCGCATCGAGCGCATGAGTAGCCGCTACTTCGCGCAGCGCTTCGAGACGGCGCGGGCCTACTTCGATTAGCGATCAACCATGCCGATAAGCCTCAGAGAGTCCCTGACACGCCTCACCGTGTCCCAGTTACACGAGTTGCAAAGCCACCTGCCGATCGATAAGGGCGGACGCAAGGAGCAGTTGGTCGACCGCATGGCCGACGCCATGCTCGGTCCTCAACTGCCGGCAATCTGGTCACGCCTCGACGAGACGCAGCAGGCGGCCGTCGCCGAAGCCGTGCACCACCCGCTCGGCGAGTATTCTCAACGGCGCTTTCGCGCCAGGTACCAGCACCTGCCGGCATTCCACACCACCCCGCCAAAAGCGAGCTATTCCCGCAGGGGCCAGCCAACGCTGTTGTGCCTGTTCATTCACGACGCGCTCGAGCAGCCGAGCGCTTTCATCCCGAGCGACCTGCGCGATCGCCTCAAGGCTTTCGTCCCGCCGCCCGCCCCCTTGAACCTCGCGAGCTCGGAAACCCTCGCCGGGGACGACGAGTTGATGATCCGCCTGACCGAGCGCGAGGCCTTGCAGGAAGTGGTGGTCATGTTGCGCACGCTGGAGCAGGTGCGCGTTCAGGTCAGCGACAAGACCGCTCTTCCGGGCAGCGCGACCCTTCGTCTGCTCGGCGAAAAACTGGCCGGCGGCGATTTCTACCCGCCGGTCGAGAAGCAGGACGAATGGGACCAGGAAATCGGCCCGATCAAGGCCTTTGCCTGGCCCATGCTGTTGCAGGCCGGCGGACTTGCGGTGCGTAACGGGACTCGCCTCGAACTCGGCCCGGCGGGAGTCAGGGCGCTCAGCCTGCCGCCGGCAGACGTACTGCGCGGGCTCTGGAAAAAATGGCTCAAGACCACCCTGTTCGATGAATTCAGCCGCATCGACACGATCAAGGGGCAGGCCTCGCAAGGGCGCGTCATGACCGCCGTCGCCCCCCGCCGGCTGGCGATTGAAGAAGCCCTGCGCGAATGCCCGGTCGGTCGCTGGATCAAGCTCGACGACTTCTCCAACTTCATGCTCGCCTCCGACCGCCTTTTTGCCGTCACCCACGACGCCTGGAAACTCTACATCTGCGACCGCCAGTACGGAGCCCTCGGCTATGAAGGATCAGGCGGCTGGAACATCCTGCAGGAGCGCTACCTGCTGGCCTTGCTGTTCGAATATGCGGCGACCCTCGGCCTGATCGACATCGCCTATCGCGATCCCGCCGAGGCGAAAGAAGATTTCAGGGATCTGTGGGGAGCGGACGACCTCTCTTTTCTGAGCCGCTACGATGGCTTGCAGAACTTTCGTCTGACGCCGCTGGGGGCTTACGTGCTCGACCTCGATGCCCGCTACCAGCCACTCGCGATCCTCAGCAACGCCGCCCTCTCGGTGTCACCCAGCCTGCAGGTGAACGTCCTGCAAGGCGCGCTCGCCGCTGAAGAAACGCTGCTGCTCGAAAGCTGGGCCGTCCCGGAATTGGCGGGAAGCTGGCGGCTGGATCAGGAGAAAGCGCTGATCGCCATCGAGAAAGGGCACGATATCGCCACCTTGAAGGATTTCCTGGAAAGAACCAGCGGCCAGCCCCTGCCCGAAGCGGCCACGTCCTTCCTCGACTTCTGCGAGCGCAACGGCAAGGCGCTCAAAACGATCGGCAGCGCCGTACTGATTGAATGCCGCGACCCGGAGATCGCCAACGAGATCGCTGGCCGCCGCGAAACCGCCGCTCTTTGCCTGCGCGCCGGACCGAAAACGCTCGCCGTGCGCACACAGCAGCTGGACAAGTTTCGCGACAAGGTTCGCCTGCTCGGTTTCGGGATGATTTCCTGACCCGCCGCGCGCCGCGCAGGGGTCGCGACGCCAGGCCGCCCGGGATCGGCTCGCGTGGCTCGCCGGAGCGGCGCTGCGGCGTGGCCGGAGAATGCCGGCGCGCTCATCCCTGCGCCTGTTCCGGTTATCCTTGTCGCCAGACAGACCGACCCTTGCCGGTGCACACGCACAGAAAGGAATGACCCGAGGTGGAGCACGCCAATACCGACCAGCGGGGGCGCAAGCGTTTCGCCCTCAAGCGATATTTTTCGCTGACCAGCCTGCTGTGCACCGTTTTCACCGCGGTGGTGCTCGGCTGGAGCTACCAGCACATCGCTCTGGCCGACCTCAAGGAACTCGCCGAGAATCGCAACATCGCGCTCACGAATGCGTTCGCCAACGCGCTGTGGCCGAACTTCTCGCCCCTCGTCGACGACAGCGCCGGTGACCCGGCCGACGTCCTGCGCGCGCGGGCGGGCAAGGTTCACCTCCAGGATCTGGTCGAGCAGCAGATGAAGGGCACCAGCGTCATCAAGGTCAAGGTCTATGCCCTGAACGGGGTCACCGTGTTCTCCACCGATCCCCGGCAAACCGGCGAAGACAAGAGCGACAACCCCGGCTTCCTGGCGGCCCGGGCGGGCACGGTCATGAGCGTCCTCAACCATCGGGACACGATGGACACCTTCGAAGGCGCGGTCACCGATCTCGACGTCTTTTCGTCCTACCTGCCGGTGCGTGACGGCAGGCAGCAGGTCAGCGGGGTGATCGAGATCTACAGCGACGTCACCCCTTTCGTTGCCCATCTGGAGGACACCCGCCGGCTCGTCATCGGCATCGTCTTCGGCCTGCTGGCGCTGCTCTATGCCCTCCTCTATCTGCTGGTGGTCCGTGCCCAGGGAATCATCGACGGTCAATCCCGTGCACTCGAAGCCTCCCTGCAGGGTGTCGAGCGGGCCAACCGCGAGCTCGACCGCCGGGTTCAGGAACGAACACAGGCGCTCAATGAAACGAACCGCAATCTGCTGCGCGAGATCGACGTCCGGAGTGCTGCCGAAAAGCAGCTCCGGCTTGCGGCCGAAGTCTTCGACAACGCCCTGGAAGGCATCATGATTACCGATGCCGAACAGCGGATTCTCGCCGTCAATGAGGCGTTCACCCGGGTGACCGGTTATACCGCCGACGAAGCGGTGGGCCACACGCCGCACATCCTGAGTTCGGGGCGCCAGGACAAGGCCTTCTATGCGGCCATGTGGGCGGCGTTGAAAACCGACACCCACTGGCAGGGCGAGATCTGGAATCGGCGCAAGAACGGTGAAATCTATCCCGAGTGGCTGAGCATCACCGCCGTGTTCGACGAGCAGAAGGCCCTCTCCCACTATGTGGCGGTGCTCTCCGACCTGACCCAGCGCAAGGCGGCGGAACGCAAGATCGATCATCTCGTCTTCTATGACCTCCTCACCGAACTGCCCAACCGCCGGCTGCTGCTCGATCGGCTGCAGCACGCGCGGATCGCGAGCGCGCGGACCGGCCGCAGCGGCGCTCTGCTGTTCGTCGACCTCGACAACTTCAAGAGCGTGAACGACATCGTCGGCCGCGAGGAGGCCGACCGCGTGCTGCAGGAAGTCGCCCAGCGGCTGGCCGCCTGCGTGCGCGCCAGTGACACCGTTTCACGTCCGGGCAGTGACGAGTTCGTGGTGATGCTCGAAGACCTGAGCGATGACGCCCAGGAAGCGGCGACCCAGGCCGAAAACGTCGGCGAGAAGATTCTCGCCGCGCTCGGCCAGGCCTTTCCGCTCGCCGGTTATGCGCATCACAGCACGGTCAGCATCGGCATCGCCCTGCTCGACGACCCCCGCGACACCGTCGATGAGCTGCTGCAACGCGCCGAATCGGCGATGCACCAGGCCAAGGGGGCGGGCCGCAACACCCTGCGTTTCTTCGACCCGACCATGCAGGCAGTAGTCACCGCGCGCGCGGCGCTGGAGGCCAGCCTGCGTGAAGCCGTCCAGCGCCAGCAGTTCCTCCTTCACTACCAGGCGCAGGTCGATTCCTCCGGCCGCGTGATCGGCGCGGAAGCCCTGCTGCGCTGGCAGCATCCCGAGCGGGGACTGGTGTCGCCGGCCGAGTTCATCCCCCTGGTCGAAGAAACGCGGCTGATTCTCCCGATCGGACAATGGGTGCTCGAAACCGCCTGCGAGCGACTGGCGGCCTGGGCCGATCAGCCGGCGCTCGGCGAACTGACGATTGCGGTCAATGTCAGCGCCCGCCAGTTCCACGACGACGCTTTTGTCGATCAGGTGCTGGCGGCGCTGGCCCGCAGTGGCGCCCAGCCACAAAGGCTGAAGCTGGAGTTGACCGAGAGCCTGCTGGTAAACGACGTCGACGCGATCATCGCCAAGATGACCGCGCTCAAGGCGAAAGGGGTTTATTTTTCACTGGACGACTTTGGCACCGGTTACTCGTCACTCTCTTACCTGAAGCGGCTGCCGCTCGACCAGTTGAAGATCGACCAGAGCTTCATCCGCAGCATCCTCAGCGACGCCAACGACGCGGCCATTGCCCGCATGATCGTCGTCCTCGCCGAGACGCTGGGACTGGCGGTGATCGCCGAGGGCGTCGAGAACGAGGCGCAGCGCGATCTCCTCGCGCACCAGGGCTGCCACGCCTATCAGGGCTATCTGTTCAGCCGCCCGCTGCCGGTCGCAGGCTTCGAGGCGTTTGCGCAGCGGAACTCTTCCTGCCACATCAATTCATCTGCTTGCTGAACTGGGTCCCGGCGTAGATCGCCAACCCCACCAGCCCCCCCACCACCGTCCCGTTCAGCCGGATAAACTGCAAATCCCGTCCCACGCTCAACTCCAGTTCCCGCACCAGGTCTTCGTCCTTCCAGGCCCGCATGGTGGTGGAGATGTGACGGGAGAGGCTGTCGCGCAGGTCCCCGGCGAGGGCGCGCAGGGCGGAATCCAGGTGTTCGTCGAGCGAGTCGCGCAGGGCCTGATTGCTGGCGAGGGTGTCGCCGAGGGCAGCGGCGGTGTCCTTGATTCGTTGCCGCAGGTGAGAGTCGGGGCGTTGCAGATCCTGATGCAGCCAGGATTTCAGTTCGTCCCACAGGCCATGCAGGCGCTCGGCCAGCGCGGGATGGGCCAGGAGCTCCTCCTTGGTGGCGTTGATGCGGGCCTGGAAGGTGGCATCGCTTTGCAGACGGTGGATGAACTCGGCGACGGTGTCGTCAAAAGCGTGCCGACGCGGGTGATTCGGGTCATCGCCGATGTCGTGCAGCCAGCGGTCGATGCCATGGACGATGCTGACGGCGACTTTCTGGCTGAATTCGTCGGTGTCGGTGAATAGGCCGACGGCTTTCAGGAGCGCCGGGTATTCCTTGCCGGCCACCTCGACGATCATGGCGGCGAAGGATTTCTGCACTTCGGCGTCGTCGAGCCACAGCGCGAGCTTTTGCAGACCGGCGTCGAGCAGATCCTGGTGGCGCCGGTCTTCGGCCAGGGCGTCGAGAATTTGTCCGGCAGCGTGGGAGAGGTCGAGCTTTTGCAGCCGCTGGCGAATGGCGTCGCCCAACAGGTTTCTCACCCGCTCGTCGTCGACGAAATCGAGGACGCCAGCCAGGAGCGTCACCAGTTTGTCGCCGACGACATCGGCGTTGGCCGGCTGTTGCAGCCAGGCGGCGAGCCGGTCTGCCGGATTGCAGGCGCGCAGCTTGTGCGCCAGGGTGTCGGTGGCGAGGAACTTGTCGCGGACGAAGGCGCCCAGGCTGTCTGCCAGCCGGTCCTTGTTTCTCGGGATGATGGCGGTGTGGGGAATGGGCAGGCCCAGCGGCTGCTTGAACAGGGCCGTCACGGCGAACCAGTCGGCCAGGGCGCCGATCATGGCGGCTTCGGCGAAGGCCCCCACCCACCCCCAGAGGCCGGCACCGTGCTGGCTGCGGGCGATGATGAACAGCAGGGTAACAATGACCAGCAGACCGGTGGCGAGCCGCTTCATCCGGGCGAGCTGCCGGGCCTTGGTGACCGCCGAGACAAACGGGGCGGTTTGCAGCCCGGTCCGAACGGACGCCTCCTCCGGGCTCATTGTTCAGTCCTGGCGCAACTCGACGCGCCCGTCGAAAATGCGTACCCGGTCGCCCTTGACGATCACCGGGGGGTCGTCCTGCTCGACGAAGGTGAAACTGCCGTCCTCGTAGCGCACGCTGATGATATAGGTCGTCACGGGGGCGTTGGCTTCGCGCGCGTCGGCGACCGCGCTGCCGGTGCCGATGAGTGGTGCCGTCGTCAGGCCGGGAGCGACCGCCGGGGCCCGGCTGGGCGGCCGCGGGCCCGCATGGGTCTGGGTGCGGATCGCGGTCACCACGCCGCAGCGGTCGCACGGCCCGCTACGCTGCTCGTCGAGCAACTGGCGATAATCGTCGTCGCTGCTCGGCAGCTTGAGATCGACTTGCGCGAACCCTGTCGGAGTCACGGCAAGGGAAACCCACAAGGCCCCCCAGAGTCTCTTGTGTATCAGCACAGGCATGCATTTCTCCCGAAGTCATTGTGCTCGACGCCGCGCGCAGCAAAATGCCCTGGCGGCGGCGAACGATCGTCGTCAGCACAAGTGGCCGCCGATCCCGCTCACGCGCGGGAGGGAGTGTAACAAGGTCACGCCGGGAAATCCCAGCGCCGCGTGGCCCCGGGCCGCGCGACGATCGCTGCCGCGGTCGCGGTCGCGACCAGACCGCCCAAAGCGCGCTAGTATTGTCTGCCGGGTGCGCCTGCGGCGACTTTCCGGACTCTTCCTCACCCCTCTGGCCAACGCCCTGCCATGGATCCCAGCGCTTTCGTCCAATCGGCGGTCCTGCTGCTCGCGGTTGCGGCGATCGTCATTGCCGTTTTCCGGCATTTCGGTCTCGGATCGATCCTCGGCCTGCTGGTCACCGGAATCATCGTCGGACCCCACACGCCGGGGCCTTTCGTCACCACCGAGGTCGAGGACGTTCGCCGCTTCACCGAAATCGGCGTTGTCCTGCTGTTGTTCCTGATCGGCCTCGAAATGAAGCCGCGCCGGCTATGGGCGCTGCGGCATGCGCTGTTCGGGCTCGGCTCGCTGCAGATCGTCGTCTCCGCCCTGCTGATCGCCGCTTACTTCCGCATCTTCGGGGCGAACGGGTCGACGGCACTATTGATCGGCGCCAGCTTCGCCCTCTCGTCTACCGCCTTCGTCATCCAGATGCTCAGGGATCAGGGCGAGATCGCGAGCGCGCATGGTCAGACCGCTTTCGCCGTCCTCCTGATGCAGGATCTCGCGGTCGTTCCGCTGCTCGCGGGGGTGCCGCTTCTGGCCGACGCCGGAACGCTGCCGGCAGCGCTGCCGCTCTGGCAGCAGATCGGCAAGGCCCTGGGAATGATTGGCCTGGTGCTGGTCGGCGGCCGCTTTCTGGTGCCACGGGCGCTTGACCATCTGGCACGGACCCACAACCGCGAAGCCTTCCTGCTGGCGACCCTGGCCGCCGTGCTGATCGCCGCCACCGCCGTCGAGCGAGCCGGCATGTCGATGGCGCTGGGTGCTTTCCTGATGGGAATGATGCTCTCGACATCGCGCTACAGCCTCCAGATCGAGGCCAGCCTGGAGCCTCACAAAGGCCTCTTGATGAGCCTCTTCTTCGTCGCCGTCGGCATGTCGGTGGATCTCGGCGAACTCGCGCTGCACCCCGTCGAGTTCGCCCTGCATGTGCTGGCGATCATCGTCATCAAGGTCGCCGTGCTCTATGCGCTGTGCCTGGGTTTCGGCACGGGTCGCGGCACGGCGCTGAAGGTCGCTTTCCTGCTCGCGCAGGGCGGCGAATTCGGTTTCGTTCTTTTCGGCGCAGCGAAGGCGCTGACGATCATCGACGACCGCCTGTTCGTGATGGCGGTGGCGATCATTTCGCTGACCATGCTGATCACCCCCCTGCTCGCCCGCCTCGGCAACCGGCTGGCGCGGCGCATGCCGGGCGAGACGCCCGGCATCGCCGAGCACCTGCGTTATTCGGCAAGCGGTGATGAACCCGCTGCGCGGGTGGTGATCGGCGGTTACGGCCGGGTCGGCCACACGGTCGGCACCATCCTCACCAGCAGCGGCATTCCCTACGTCGCCTTCGACACCAACACCGCGCTGGTCGCCCGCTGGCGCAACGAGGGTCATCCCGTTTTCTATGGCGACATCGTCGACCCCTTGCTGCTCGCCACGGGCGCGCTGCAAGGGGTCGACCTGGTGGTGCTGACGATCGACGATCAGACCGTCGCCGTCCGCGCCGCGGCGATGATCCGCTCGCACGCGCCGCAGATGACCATCGTCGCCCGCGCGCGCGACCTCGTGAGCTGCGACGCACTCTTCCGGGCCGGGGTCAACACCGCTTTTCCCGAAACCCTCGAAGCGAGCCTTCGCCTGGCGGCCGAAAGCCTGCAGGCGCTCGGCGTTTCAACCGGCGAAACCGACCTGCTGCTGCATGGCGTGCGCAGCACCGATTACGCGCTGGTGCGTTACGGCCCGGAGGGGACGGGGGCCACGAGACCGCCAGCGGACGACTGAGGTCCGGTTTACGGGGATTGCGGCCGCGATCGGGATCTGCGCCGCGCTGGGCGCGACCCTATTCTTCCGCTGGCGTGCGGCGCGCGAGAAAATCGGCAAACTGCAGATCATGCCTGACGATATGGCCTGCCAGCCAGTTACGGACGAAATGCATGGTCTGCGCGTCGACCCGGAGGGAACCGGCGCCGAGTTCTTCCGCGAGACGGAAAAGGGTCAGATACAGTTCCTCGTGCAGCGCGCAGTGCTCCGCATGGGCCGGATACCCTGCGTCGGCCATGATCGCCTCTTCATGCTTGAAATGCTGCTCGGCGTAGTGCACCAGCAGGTTGAGGATCTTCCCCAATGCGGCGGAGTTGGCGCCGCCCACATGATTGTCGTGGAATTCGTTGATCAGATCGAAAAGGTAGCGATGCTCGTCGTCGATCACCTCGACCCCGACACGATACTCCTTCCGCCAACTCAGAAAGGCCATTGTTCCTCCTCGTGACGCCACCGCCTTCTTGCCGTCGACTGACGCTGCCCGGTGGACGAGTCAGGTCAACTTCGGCGACTGCCCGACCGCCGACCGGATACGCAAAGGTTCGTATCTTGCCTCAAAAAGCGAAACCTGCGGCGGTCATCGCACGCTCCATCAGGCCAGCGGCCAGCGACTCCTGCCGGCCGGTGTGGGCCAGCGCACAGATGGGGCACGAGCTTTCGCCTAGCCTTGCGCAGGAATTCAGCAAAGGGCTTCGTCGGAGTGATGCATTTGCGGGCTGTTTTCCCGGCCAGGCAGGTCCGCAGGGTTCGACTTCCGCCCTCATTGATCATTGAACAGGACAGGCCGGAGAGGTCTTCGCCGGACCGCGCAAGCCGCTCCAGAGCGGAAACGCGCTTCGACGAAGTGGCTTTTTGCTCTCCTGAAAGGCCCTTGCCCATGTACCCCACGACATCCACGGGTTCGGTTGCGTCGCTGATGACTTCGCTGCGCACCCTCGGTGAACGCTTCCTCGCACTGCTGATCCTCGAGTGCCGGCAGGCTGGCCAGAGCCTCGCCTGGATGGTCGGGCTGGCGTTGATCGCCGGCGTGCTGCTGATCACCGGCTGGCTGGCGCTGCTTGCCTGCATCGTCCTGCTCCTGGTTCACCACCAGATCGTCGGCTGGGGCTGGGCGCTGGCGATCGCTGCGCTGCTCAGTTTTGCCGGTGCTGGCGGCCTCATCTTCCTGGCCGTCCGGCAGAGCAGGCACCTTCGCTTCGCGGTCACCCTGCGGCAACTGAAGCAAACTTTCGACGGAGGAAGCTGCGCATGAACCGGCATACCGATTCGATTGTGCTGGCTGAACGACAGGTCGCCGAAGCCCGGAGGACCGTGCTCGCCGAATATGCGGCCGCGAGAGCGAATCTGCGCCGGCGCATGGCTTCCCCGCTGTTCCTCGGCGGCGCCTTCCTGGCCGCCGCCGTGCTCGGCTATCTCTGCCGCAGACACAGTCGGAGCCAGGCCCGGACGGTGGTTTTGCAGGCCAGCGACGGCGCCTCGCCGCAGCTCCTCAGGAGCGCCCGGGCACTGCTGCGGCTTTGGTGAGAGCGGGCGGCAAGCTCCCGGGAACAGCATGCACTTCAGGCAAATCCGCAATCTGATCGGCAAAGCGGTCACCGCATGGGTGGACGATTACGCGCCGAGCATGGGCGCCGCGCTCGCCTACTACACGCTCTTTTCGCTGACGCCGCTGCTGTTGATCGCCATCGCGGTGGCGGGTCTGGTCTTTGGCGAGGAAGCCGCGCGGGGAGAGATCGTCGCGCAGATCGATGGTCTGATCGGACGCGAAGGCGCCATCGCTGTCCAGGGCCTGCTGGAAAGCGCCAACGAACCGGCGCACGGCGTCATCGCGCTGGCGATCAGCCTGCTCACCCTGATCATCGGCGCAACGACGGTGTTCGCCGAACTGCAGAGCGACCTCGACCGCATCTGGCGCGTCCCCGTCCCGGCAACGCAAAGCGGCCTCCTGACTTTGCTGCGCACGCGCCTGCTGTCTTTCGGCCTGGTCGTCGGACTGGGTTTTCTGCTCCTCGTCTCGCTCCTCATCAGTGCGGCGATCGCCGCTTTGGGCAAATGGTGGAACGGGCTTTTCGCCGGCTGGGAAACGCTGCTGTATGCGCTTGACTTTGGCCTTTCGCTGGCAATTACGACCTTCCTCTTCGCGATGATCTACAAGTTCATGCCACGCGCCAGAATTCCCTGGCAGGATGTCTGGGTCGGCGCTGCAGTCACCGCCCTGCTGTTCGAAATCGGCAAGACCCTGATCGGTCTGTATCTCGGCAAGGCCAGCGTCGCCTCTGCTTTCGGTGCCGCGGGTTCGCTGGTCGTGCTGCTGGTGTGGGTCTATTTCGCGGCGCAGATTTTTCTGCTGGGCGCCGAATTTACCTGGGTGTACGCGCATGAACGCGGTTCGCGAGTGCGTCAGCCCGCGCCGCAGGCGAGCCCTGCGCTGCCCGCTCAGCCGACCGGAAGCACCGGCGCCGAGCGGGCCACTCCTGCGCCGCAGGTCACGCAGACAAAAAGCGGCGGCCACCCGCGTGACGGGGGTGCGCATCGCTGAAGACCAGCGGCGGAAGCGCGAAAGCAGGCTAATATTCGCCTCTCTCCGTATTCCTGCGACCGCCTGCCTGCCATGCTGCCCACCCTGCCGATTCGTGACGTCGAACCCGTCTACCGCCCGCAGCGCGAAGCGCAGTCGCTGATCCTGCCGGTGAGCGATGGCTGCTCGTGGAATCACCGCACTTTCTGCGAGAGGTATACCGCGCCACAAAAGCGCTTTCGGGCGCGGGGCCTGTAGATGACTGCCGATTATCCCCGTTGTGCCGAGCTGATCCGTGCCGCCGACGGCCTGCTGATCACCGCCGGTGCCGGCATCGGGATCGATTCCGGGCTCCCCGATTTTCGCGGGCCACAGGGTTTCTGGGGCGTTTACCCGGCGCTCGGCCGCGCCCGCATCGCCTTTGAAGAGATCGCCAACCCGGCCGCCTTCGCGAGGAATGCCCGTCTTGCCTGGGGTTTCTACGGCCATCGCCTCGCCCTCTACCGGCGCACCGTCCCGCACGCTGGCTTCGCGCTCCTGCGCCGCATCGCTGACCGCCTGCCGCAGGGCGCTTTCGTGTTTACCAGCAACGTCGACGGTCAGTTTCAGAAAGCCGGTTTTGCCGCCGATCAGATCGTCGAATGCCATGGTTCGATCCATCACCTGCAGTGCCTCGACGGCTGCCACGACGGCATCTGGCCCGCCGACGACTTCCAGCCCGAACTCGACGAGAAAGCCTGCCTGCTGCGCTCCGAAATGCCGCGCTGCCCGCATTGCGGCGCCCTTGCCCGCCCGAACATTCTGATGTTCGGCGACTGGGGATGGCTCGGTGAGCGCAGCGAACGCCAGGAAGAACATCTGCACGCCTGGCTGCGACGCGTCGACCGCCTGCTGGTGATCGAAATTGGCGCCGGCACCCACATCCCGACCGTCCGCCGGCTCGGCGAGCGCCTGCCCGGGTCACTGATCCGGATCAACCCGAGCGAGCCGCAGCTTCCCGCCGGCAAGGGGGTGTCGATCGCCGCCGGCGGCCTCGCCGCCCTGCGCGCGATCGACGCCTGCCTCGCCTGATGCCTGATGCCTGCTCGCCGGCGCCACCCATCGATCGACGCCCTGGCAAACCCGGAGAGATGATGACCCGACCTGCCCTGCCCGGCCCCCGCCGTTCCCGGTTCTTCGGCGACCCCGGCCGGCACCTGACCGTTGCCCTGCTGACGCTGCTCACCCTGCTCGCCGGTTGTGCGACCTCGCCCGGCAGCGATCCGCGCCCGCCGCCCCATCGCTGGACGCAGCTCGGTGCCGGCGGCAGCATCAGCCTGCGGGCGGTCGTCGGCGTGCCGGGCGAGTGTCCGGCGGCGATCGTCGATGGCCAACTGCGGCAGCTTTCAGCCCGCGCCGGCGCCACCTCCGGGGCCGGTTCAGCCACCCGGACGCCCGGCAAGCCGGCTTTCGCTGCCGATTTCGCGGTCACCGCGTGCGAACTCGTCCTGCCCGCGTCGGCACGCCAGGCGACCATCGACGGCCAGCCGATGCCGATGCCGCACGCCGACCCCCGGCGCATCGTCGTCGTCGGCGACACCGGTTGCCGGATCAAGGTTCCGGCCAGCGGCGTCGCCGACCCGATCCAGGATTGCGCGAGCCCGACCGCCTGGCCGTGGCAGCGGATCGCCGCGGCAGCGGCGCGCACGCAGCCCGATCTGGTGATCCACCTCGGCGACTATCACTACCGCGAGTACTGCGACCAGCCTGCGCTCTGCGCCCCGCTGCATGCCGAAGGCGTGCCCATCGGCTACGGCTGGGCCGGCTGGAATGCCGACTTCTTCTCTCCGGCAGCGGCGCTGCTCGCCACCGCCCCGTGGATCGTCGTGCGCGGCAATCACGAGAACTGCGACCGCGCTGGCGAAGGCTGGATGCGCTTCCTCTCGCCCCTGCCTTATCGGCCCTGCCCGAACCAGACTGACCAGACCGCCAGCCGTTCGCTGCTCGCCAACAATCTGACGGCGGCGGCGTACCACATCGACCTCGGCCAGCGGCTGCGTCTCGTCGTCGCCGACAACGCGGCGGCGCAGGACTATCGGCCGCTGCGCGCGACGCCGGACGACGCCGAAGTCTTTGCGCACACGCTGGCAGCGCTGCCCTCCTTGCCGGCCGACCGTTCGACCTGGCTATTGATCCACAAACCGGTCTGGTACGACCTGCTCGACCCCGCGGCGCAGCCGAACGCGCTCCAGGCCGGTTTGCACCAGACGCTGCTGGCCAGTGTGCAGTTCATCTTCTCGGGACACCAGCACGCTTTCCAGACGATCAACTTTGCCCGCGCCGCCGACCCGGTCAACCATCCGGCGGGACGGCCGGCGCAGATCATCGTCGGCGCCAGCGGCACCCAGCTCGAAGCCTTCGATCCGCTGTCGCCGCTCTACGAAAGGATTGCCGGCAGCCAGGAGAGGGCTCAAGCCGACGGACGGCGCTACGAGGGCGTCGTCGCCCACAGCGGCATCGTCCTCAACCGCTACAGCTTCCTGCTGCTCGACCGCACGGACGACGGCTGGGCCGCGACGCTGATCGATGGCGACGGAAATCCGATCGACCGCTGCCGCCTCGACGAGCCGGGCAAGGCAGTCAGCTGCGGCTTTCCGGCAGACCCTTAAGCGCTCGCGGTCAGTCTTTCGGCGCCGGCTCCTGGCGCCGGAAAGGCAGATGGGCAGCGGCCTCGTCGCGGTAGTCGGCGACCGCATCGCCCTGCTGCGCGAGGTGGCGGGCGAGAAGCGCGCGCATCGCCGGATCGGCGATCCAGTGCGCCGACTGCACGACGGTCGGCGAAAAGCCGCGGGCGAGCTTGTGTTCGCCGCCGGCGCCGGGTTCGAAGCGGCGCAGCCCCTGCTGCAGGCAATAGGCGATTCCCTGGTAGAAGCAGAGTTCGAAATGCAGGCTGGGATAGTTTCCCGAACACCCCCAGTAACGCCCGTAGAGCGCTTCGTCGCTGCGAAAACAGATCGCCACGGCGACCGGCAGGCGACGCTCACGAGCAATGAAGAGGACCATCCGGCGACCCAGGGCCAGCGCCAGATCGGCAAAACAGGCGGCCGAAAAAGCGGCGTGATTGTTGAACTTCGCGAAAGTGCTGGCGTAGAGCCCGTGCAGCAGCGGCCATTCGGCGGCGTCGATCTCGTCTCCGTGGCGGGTCTCGATCGCCAGCCCACTGTCCGCCACCCGCCGCCGTTCGGCGCGCACCTTGCGGCGCTTGGCGGCAGCGAAAGTGGCGAGATAGCCGTCGAAGTCACCGCAGCCGGAGTCCACCCAGTGAAACTGGACGTCGCGGCTGATCAGCACTCCCGCTTCCCGCAGCCGGCCCGCTTCCGCGTCGGTGGCCAGCGCCACATGCCACGACGAAGCGGCGCAGCGACTGGTCAACGCCTTGGCCGCCTCGACCAGCGTCTGCCGGATGCGCGCCGCCTGCGGCCCTTCGGCGACCAGCAGGCGCGCTCCGGCGACCGGGGTGTAGGGCAGACCACTCATCAGCTTCGGGTAGTACGGACGACCCAGCTGCCGGTATGCCGCTGCCCACGACCAGTCATAGATGAAGTCGCCGTGCGAATGGTGCTTGACGTACAGGGGCAGCAGACCGACGACGACGCCGCTCGCGTCGCTCGCCAGCAGATGGCGCGCCGCCCATCCCGATGCGGGCGCCGCCACGCCATGCCACTCGAGGATCGGCAGAAAATCCGCGTTGAGAAAGGGATGCCGCGCCGGGCAGAGTCGTTCCCAGTCCGCACGCGAGAGGGCCGCCGCCGAAGATGAACTGCTGATCGAGAGCTGCGAAGGCAAGATGAACTCCGGGAAGATGGCGGGTCAGTCGGGCAGCCTGACGCCCAGGCGTGCGCCGCCAGGCCGCAGGGGAAGTCGCCGATCTTGCCACCGATCTTGCCACAGCTCACAGGCCAAGTAGACGCTAGACGCTAAACTTTACTTCCTCCATAATCCGCGACTGACTCGTTGCCGCCAGGGTTCTGGTCCGGCAGCAACGGGACGCAGCCAGGACCCTGGGGGATCATCCGCTTCTGCCCCGGCCAAGTCGCCGAGCCATGGCGACGCCTGGCTTTGCCAACCCAGTCCCTACAGGAGCCGTCATGACGTCTGCTCGATTTCCCTTTTCAGCCGCAGGCGGCCCTCGGAGACAGCTCGCCAGCGTGGCTGCCGGCCTCGCGCTGTTGCTCACCACCGCTTGCGAGAAGGAAAAGTCCGTGCCGCCGGCGCCCCCCGTCGTGCAGGTGATCAGCATCACGCAGCGCGACGTGCCGATCTACATGGAATGGATCGGCTCGGTCGATGGCAACGTCAATGCCGTCATCCGGCCGCAGGTCACCGGTTATCTGATCAGGCAGAACTACCGCGAAGGCGACCTGGTGAAACAGGGTCAGCCGCTGTTCGAGATCGACCCGCGCACCTTCGAGGCCGCGGTTGATGAGGCCAAAGGACTGCGCGCCCAGCAGGCGGCGCGTTACGAAACGACGCGCGCCAACCTCGCCCGGATCAAACCGCTGGCGGCAGCGAACGCGGTCAGCCAGAAAGACCTCGACGACGCCATCGGTGCCGACCTCTCGGCGAGGGCCTCACTCGATGCCGCCGAGGCATCGCTGCGGACCGCGAAGCTCAACCTCGGCTTTACCAGGATCACCTCGCCGGTCAGCGGCATTGCCGGTATCGCCAAGGCGCAGATCGGCGACCTGCTGAGCCCGGGCATGCAGACCGAACTGACCACCGTGTCGACCGTCGACCCGGTCAGGGTCTATTTCAACATCAGCGAGCGCGAATACCTCAAGGTCGCCACCGCTGCCGCCGCCGCGGGCAAGCGGACCGAGCATGTCCCGCTCGAACTGATCCTGGTGGATGGGTCCAGCTACCCTCACCCCGGAAAGGTCGCCATCCTCAACCGGCAGGTTGACCCGACCACCGGTACCTTCAAGGTCGCCGCCCTCTTCCCCAACCCCGACAACCTGCTTCGCCCCGGCCAGTACGGCAAGATCCGGGCGACGATGTCGGTCAACCAGGGCGCACTCCTCGTCCCGCAGCGCGCGGTCACCGAAATGCAGGGCAAGTATCTGATAGCCGTGGTGGGGGCCGACAACAAGGTCGACATCCGCCCGGTCACGGTCGGCGAGCGGGTCGGTTCGGAGTGGGTGATCAGCAGCGGACTGCAGCCCGGCGAGCGAGTGATCGCCGAAGGCACCCAGAAGGTCAGGCCAGGGGTCACGGTCAATCCGCAACCCTTCGTCCCGGCCGCAGCGACGCCCGCCCCGGCCGACCAGAAACCGGCAGCGCCTGCGCCGGCCGCCAAGGGATAAACGACCATGTCAAAGTTTTTCATCAACCGGCCGATCGTCGCCATGGTCATCTCCATCCTGATGACCATCATCGGCGTGGTCGCCATGGCCGGGCTGCCGATCGCCCAGTTCCCGAACATCGTTCCGCCGCAGATCAATGTCAGCAGCACCTATACCGGCGCCGACGCACTGACCGTCGAACAGGCGGTGGCCACCCCGATCGAGCAGCAGATGTCGGGCGTCGACAACATGGACTACATGTATTCGATCAACGCCAACAATGGCCAGTCCACGCTGTACGTCAACTTCGCACTGGGCACCGACGCCAATACCGACCAGTTGCTCGCCCAGATGCGCGAAGGCCAGGCCGAGTCGCAACTGCCTTCGGCGGTTCGCGACTACGGCGTCACCGTCGCCAAGTCGACCTCGTCGCCGCTGATCATGTTCGCGCTCTACTCGCCGAACGGCACCTACGACAATGTCTTTCTCGCAAACTACTCGTACATCAACATCAACGACCAGATGACGCGGGTCAAGGGTATCGCCAGCGTCACCGTATTCGGCGCCGGCCAGTACGCAATGCGCCTGTGGGTCAGACCCGACCAGTTGGCCAAGCTGAACATCACGATTCCGGAGATTGTCAACGCCGTCAATCAACAGAATACCGTCAATCCGGCCGGAACGATCGGTGCCGAGCCGGTGCCACCGGGCCAGGAGTTCACCTACGCCGTGCGCGCGCAGGGACGTCTGGAAAATGTCGAGGATTTCGGCAAGATCGTCCTGCGCGCCAACCCCGACGGCTCGATCGTTCGCGTCAGCGATGTCGCCCGGATCGAACTCGGTGCCCAGACCTACAGCCAGCAGGGTCGGCTCAACGGCAAGCCGGCTGCTCTCATTGCCCTCTACCAGATGCCTGGTGCCAATGCCCTCGACGCAGCGGACGGCGCCAAGAAGCTGATGGAGAAGATCAAGCAGAGCTTCCCGCCCGACCTTGATTACGTCATCGCCCTCGACACGACGCTGTCGGTCACCGAAGGCATCAAGGAGATCAAGCACACGCTGTTCGAAGCGCTGGTGCTGGTGATGATCGTCGTCTTCGTCTTCCTGCAGGGCTGGCGGGCGACGCTGATTCCGTTGCTGGCGGTGCCCGTGTCGCTGGTCGGCACCTTCATGCTGTTCCCGATGTTTGGCTTCTCGATCAACACGCTGTCGCTGTTTGGCCTGGTGCTGGCGATCGGCCTCGTGGTCGATGATGCCATCGTTGTTGTCGAGGCGGTCGAACACCATATCGAGCAGGGCCTGTCACCGAAGGACGCGACGCTGAGAGCCATGGAGGAGGTTACTGGCCCGGTAATCGCCATCGCCGTCATCCTGGCCGCCGTCTTCGTGCCGACTGCCTTCATTCCGGGGATTACCGGCCAGCTCTACCAGCAGTTCGCGGTCACTATCGCCATTTCGGTGATCATCTCGGCGTTCAACGCACTGACCCTGAGCCCCGCCCTCTGCGCGCTTCTGCTCAGACCAAAGGTCAAGGGCAGCGGCCCGCTGCAGAAGTTCTACGACTGGTTCAATGGAGTATTCGGCCGCGTCACCGGTGGCTACGTCGGCGTCTGCCGCATCGCCATCCGCAGGAGCCTGGTCAGCCTCGTCTTTCTGGTCGGCGTCATGGCAAGCGCCGGCTTCTTTGGCAAGCTGGTCCCCACCGGTTTCCTCCCGGATGAAGATCAAGGTTACGTCTTTGCGGCGGTCCAGCTCCCCGATGCGTCGTCGCTGCAACGCACGTCGGAAATTGCCGCCCAGGCTGAAGATCTGATCATGAAGGTGCCGGGCGTCCAATACACAACCACGGTCGTCGGCTACAGCATGCTCAGCCAGGTGACAAATACTTACAGCGCCTTCTTCTTCGTCACGCTCAAGAACTGGGCCGAACGTAAGCAGCCTGAAGAGCAGTACACCGCGATCAAGGCCGAGCTGACCAAGCGGCTTGCCACCATCCCCGGCGCCATCGCCTTTGCGTTTCCGCCGCCCGCCATCCAGGGGGTCGGTACCTCTGGCGGTGCCACCTTCGTGCTTCAGGACCGTGCCGGCAAGGACATCGCCTTCCTCGCCGAGAACACCACCAAGTTCCTCGAAGCCGCGAAAAAACGCCCGGAGCTCGCCAGCGTTTCAACGACCTTCAGGCCGACCGTTCCGCAACTGTTCATCGACGTCGACCAGGAAAAGGTGCTCAAACAGGGCGTCGTCCTCAGCGACGTGTACAAGACGCTGCAGAGCTTCCTCGGCAGCGGCTTCATCAACTACTTCAACCGCTTCGGACGCCAGTGGCAGGTTTACGTCCAGGCCGAGGGGGACTATCGGACCAACATCGAGAACGTCGGGCAGTTCTACGTGCGCAACACCAAGGGCGAGGCGGTGCCGCTGTCGGCGCTGACGTCAATCCGCAATATCTCCGGCCCGGAATTCACGATGCGCTACAACCTGTACCGCAGTGCCCAGATCAACGCATCGGCGGCGCCCGGCTACAGTTCGACGCAGGTGATGCGGGCACTTGAGGCGGTTTTCGCTGAAACGATGCCGAGCGAAATGGGTTACGACTACTCGGGAATGTCGTTCCAGGAGCAGAAAGCACAGCAGGGCGTCTCACCTGCGCTCATCTTTGGTTTTTCGCTCCTCTGCGTCTTCCTGATCCTGGCAGCGCAGTACGAAAGCTGGTCGCTGCCGTTCTCGGTGCTGCTGGGTACGCCGATCGCCGTCGCCGGCGCCTTCTTCGCACTGCTGTTGCGTGGCCAGGAACTCAACGTTTATGCGCAGATCGGTCTCGTGATGCTGATCGGCCTGGCGGCGAAGAACGCGATCCTGATCGTCGAGTTCGCCAAGATGGAGTACGAAAAGGGCGAGCTGTCGCTCGCCGACGCGACGCTCAAGGGCGCGCAACTGCGGCTGCGACCGATCCTGATGACGTCGTTCGCCTTCATCCTCGGCTGCGTACCGCTGGCGATTGCCAGTGGCGCCGGCGCACTTTCCCGACAGGTGATGGGCAGCACGGTGATCGGCGGCATGCTGGCGGCCACCTGTATCGCCATCTTCATCATCCCGGTGACTTTCTATGTCGTCGAAAAGATCGGTCGCAAGGGAAACACCGGCATTTCCGGTCACCACGGTGACGCGGTGACTGCCGAGAAGCTTGCCGAAAAGGGAGGGGACAGCCATGTGTAAGCCCTTGCTGGCTGCCCTGCTGGCGCTCTTCGCGAGCGGCTGCATGGTCGGACCCGATTATGTGCGACCGGCCGTGGATACCCCGGCGGTCTGGCGGGTGAGCATCCAGGATGCGCAGGATCTCGCCAATACGGCCTGGTGGGAGCAGTTCGGCGACCCGGTGCTCGACGAGCTCGTCGGCAGCGCGCTGCGCGAGAACCGGGATCTGCTGATCGCCACGGCCCGGATCGAAGAGTTTGCCGGCCGCTACGGCTTGACCCGCGCCGAGCTCCTGCCGCAGGTCGGCGCCGGCTACCAGGCCAGCCGCCAACGCGAGACGCTGCCCGGCGCGGCCGCTCCGTCAACCTACAACAGCTACCAGCTGGTGCTCAATGCGAGCTGGGAAATCGACCTCTGGGGACGCATCCGCCGCCAGAGCGAAGCGGCACGGGCGCAGTTGCTGGCCAGCGAAGACGCCCGGCGGGCTGTGGTCCTGTCACTGGTCGGCAGCGTCGCCGGCGCCTACATCAATCTGCGCGACCTCGATCGCCAGCTCGAAATTGCCCGCGCAACCGCCAAAAGTCGCGGCGAATCGTACGACATCTTCCGCCAGCGCTACGCTGGCGGCATCATCTCGCTGCTCGAGCTGAGCCAGAATCAGTCGCAATACGAGGAAGCGCTGGCGACCATCCCGGCGATCGAAAAATCGATCGCGCAGCAGGAGAATGGTCTGAGCGTGCTGCTCGGGCGCAACCCGGGGCCGATTGTGCGCGGCCGCAACATCGATCAGCTGCGGCTGCCGGCCATCCCGGCCGGCCTGCCGTCGGAGATTCTCGAGCGGCGGCCGGACATCGCCGAGGCCGAACAGAACCTGATCGCCGCCAACGCCCTGATCGGCGTCGCCCGGGCCGCCTACTTCCCGACCATTTCGCTGACCGGCCTCTTCGGCTACGCCAGCACCAGTCTCGGCAATCTTTTTGATGGCCCGTCCAAGGTCTGGCAGTACGCGGCGCCGATCAGCCTGCCGATCTTCACCGGCGGCGCCATCGCGAGCCAGGTGCAGGTGGCAGAAGCGCAGCAGCAGCAGGCGCTGTTCAGCTACCAGAGAACCATCCAGCAGGCGTTCGCCGAAGTCAATGACGCGCTCGTCGATCAGGAACGTACGCGCCAGCAGCTGCAGGCGCAGCAACGCCAGGTCGCGGCGCTGCAGCAATATGCCGGAACAGCCCGCCTGCGCTACGAGAACGGCTACACCAGCTATATTGAAGTGCTGGACGCCGAGCGCAGCCTGTTCAACGTCCTGTTGGAGTACACCCAGACCCAGCAGACGCAGTTGCAGGCGATGATCAACGTCTACAAGGCGATGGGCGGCGGCTGGACAACGGCCACGCCATAGATCGGGGACCCTTTCCGGCGCTGACCAGCGGCCTCATCGCGGCATTCCAACGGGCAGCCCATCCACGTGCATCCAGAGGAGTAAACCATGAGCAAGAAAAGCAGGTCAGCGAAGAAATCCCGCGGCGAACAGGTGACCGCACCGGAACTGCCGGCCGGACAGACGGCGAGCGAAGCCGCAGAAACACCGGCGAAGAAGCTCTCCAACCGGGCCTACCTCAAGGAACTCGAGAAACTCGAAGGGGAACTGGCCCACCTGCAGGCGTGGGTGGTCGACAAGGGAATCAAGGTGGTGATCCTCTTCGAAGGCCGTGACGGAGCCGGCAAGGGCGGCACCATCAAGGCGATCACCGGCCGGCTCAGCCCGCGCATCTTCCGGGTCGTCGCGCTGCCGGCACCGACCGATCGGGAGAAGAGCCAGATGTACGTCCAGCGTTATCTGCCGCACCTGCCGGCGGCTGGCGAGGTGGTGATCTTCGACCGCAGCTGGTACAACCGTGCCGGCGTCGAACGTGTCATGGGCTTCGCCAGCGACGAACAGGTGCAGGGTTTCCTGACCCTCGCGCCGCTCTTCGAAAAGCTCATGGTCGGCGGCAACAACCACATCATCCTGCTCAAGTACTGGCTCGAGGTCGACATCGACGAGCAGACCCGCCGCATCGAAGCGCGCATCACCGACCCGCGCAAGCAATGGAAGCTGACGCCGATGGATCTGAAGTCGTACAGCCGCTGGTACGACTACTCGCGCGCGCGCGACGACATGTTCCGCCACACCGACACCGAGTGGGCGCCGTGGTTCGTCGCCCGCTCCGACGACAAGAAGCGCGTTCGCCTCAACATCATCCGCCACATCCTCGACAGCGTTCCCTACGAAATCGTCAAGCAGCCGAAGGTCGTCCTGCCGAAACGCCAGAAACCCGGTGACTACCAGGATCCCAGACTGCCGCTCAAGTTCGTTCCGGAAGTCTATTGATCACTGCAGCACGATGCGCTATTGAGGGGGGAAAGGAAGATGGGCATTCTCGACTGGTTCAAGCTCCGGGCAGTTCGCATCGATCCCGAGCAGGCTGCCAACGAGCTGGTGGGATGGGCGGTCGAGAAAGCCGTCACGCTCACCAATCCCCGCCTCAGGCTGCTGCCGGACTACCACAAGCGCCTGCTGCCGGCGGTCGAGAGCACGGTCACCTTCCTGCGCGCGCAGGCGCAGGCCCTGCCCCCGGTGCGACCGTTTTCGGTGGCTGACTGGGCTGCCGATCCGTCCCTGCGGGCCTTCTTCGTCGCCCCGTCCGACATTCCGGCCACCCTTGGCCGCTCGCAACATCTGCGCACCCTGTTCGACAAGTTCCCGGAAATCGACGAGGCCTATCTGGTGCTCGGCATGGCGTTCAATGAACAGCGCGTTTTCGGGATGGCGCTGCACGGGGACATGGTGCAGCGTGATGTCGCCCAGACCAGCGTCACCTTCTCCGACCACCGGACGCGCATCTGCGGTCGCGACGAAGCCCGTTTGCGTCGGGCGGTGGGCGTCGAGGTGTTCGAATACCTGGTCGCTCAGGCCTTGTCCGAGATCGGCGCGGAGCGGATCGAAAGACAGGAGTTGGAGGGCAACCGTTCCCTGATCCGGGCCCGCCTGCGCCTCCTTCAGCAACACGGCCCTGGCCTCGGATCGATGTTTGGCGAAGCGCCGGCGGCGCCCAGCGAGCAGGCGAGGCTGGAGGCCGAACTGCTGGACAACGAGCGACAACTGGAAGCGATAGGCGGCGGTGAGTCGGTTCTGGAAGCCGAACTCGAATGCCTGAAAGCGGTGCTCGAGAATCCGCAACGTCATCTTCGCATCGAGTCCAGGCGACTGCGGCTCAGCCCGATGAACGTGCTGCTGAATGAAAACAGCACCGATTCGTCGGCCGAGGTCGATTTTGCCCTCGCTCACCTGGAAGGGACGCCGCCGATGCAACGCGCCTTCATCCTCGCGCGCGTCGCGCGCAGCGAGATGCCCTCGCCGCAGAAGATCAATTTCGACGACGCGACGCGTTACCTCTGAGGCGCTGCGCCGGCTAGCCCAACCCCGGCGTCACCTGTTCACGGCAACGGCGGCGGCCAGGCGTTCGAGGGCGACCGTTAGGGTGGCCGGCGGGCAGCCGAAATTGAGCCGAACCCAGCCCGGCAGGGCGAAATCGGTGCCGCAGGAAAGCCCGACGCCGGCCGCTTCGAAGAAGGCGGCCGGATCGGCGACACCGAGGCCGCGCGCGTCGATCCACGCGAGATAAGTGGCTTCGACATGACTCATGGCGAGCCCCGGCAAACCGGCGACGGCCGCTTCGACGCGATCGCGGTTGCGGCGCAGCACGCCGAGCAAGGCCCGCCGCCAGTCGTCGCAATCGCGGTAAGCGGCCTCGGTCGCCGCAAGACCCAGGACATTGACGTGCGGGACGATGCCGCGCATGGCGCCGGTGAACCGGCGGCGCAGGGCAGCGTCGGGAATCACCGCAAAGGCGCAGCCAAGACCCGGGATGTTCCAGGTTTTCGAGGGCGCCATCAGGGTGATGCTGCGCCGGGCCAGGTCGGCGTCGAGCATCGCCAGCGGCAGGTGCTGCCGGTCTTCATCGAGCAGCAGGCCGCAGTGGATTTCGTCCGAGCAGACGACGAGATCATGGCGCTGGCAGAAAGCGACGATTTGCTTTAGTTCGTCTTCGTCCCAGGCCCGCCCGACCGGGTTGTGCGGGTGGCAGAAGAGGAACAGCCGGCTGCTCGGCGTCAGCGCTGCGGCGAGCGCGGCAAAATCCCAGCCCCAGCGGCCCTCCTGCTGCCCCAGCGCGGCGGTCGCGAGCTGCCGACCCGACAGGCGCGGCGCCGAAAGGAAGGGCGGATAGATCGGCGTCGCCGTCAGCACGTCGCCATCGACCGCACGACAGGCGATATTGAGTCCGCTGACCAGCCCCGGCAACCACACCAGCCAGTCGGTATCGACCCGCCAGCCGTACTCGCGCTGCAGGTGGCCGAGCACTGCGGCATAGAGCGAAGGCCATTCCTGCACATAGCCGAAACAGCCGTGCGCGATGCGCTCTTCGAGCGCCGCGAGGATCGCCGGCGGCGCGGCAAAATCCATGTCCGCCACCCACATGGGAAGCACATCGCGGCCGCCGTAGCGGCTCCACTTGAGCGAGTCGCCGCCACGGCGGTCGATGACGCGCTCGAAGTCGAACGTGTCATTGTGCGGATCGAGGGCGCTGTTCACTGGCTTTGCAGATCACACATCGAGGTGGGCGTAGAGCGCGGTCGACAGGTAGCGCTCGCCGAACGAGGGGATGACCACCACCGTCAGCTTGCCGGCGTTCTCCGGCCGCCGCGCGACTTCGAGCGCCGCCCACACCGCCGCTCCCGACGAGATGCCGACCAGCAGACCTTCCTCGGTCGCCATCCGGCGAGCGATGGCGAAAGCGTCGTCGGCCTTGACCCGCTGCACTTCGTCGTAGATGTCGGTGTTGAGCACCCTGGGGACGAAACCGGCACCGATGCCCTGGATCGGATGCGGCCCCTTGACGCCGCCCGACAGCACCGGCGACGCATCGGGTTCGACGGCGATCACCTGCAGCCCCGGCCGCCGTGCCTTGAGGACCTCGCCGACGCCGGTGATGGTGCCGCCGGTGCCGATGCCGGAGACGAAGATGTCGATCTGGCCATCGGTATCGCGCCAGATCTCCTCGGCCGTGGTCGCGCGGTGGATCGCCGGATTGGCCGGATTCTCGAACTGCTGCGGGATGAAGTAGCGCGGGTCGGCCGCCGCCATCTCGTCGGCCCGGCGGATGGCACCGCCCATGCCGTCCGGTCCCGGGGTCAGCACCAGGTCGGCGCCGTAGGCCTTGAGCAGCAGGCGGCGTTCGCGGCTCATGGTTTCCGGCATCACGAAGCAGCACCTGATGCCGCGCGCGGCACAGACCATGGCGAGGCCGATGCCGGTGTTGCCCGACGTCGGTTCCAGAACGATCGTGTCGGCGCTGATCCTGCCGGCGGCCTGTGCGGCATCGATCATCGACACCGCGATCCGGTCCTTGACGCTGTGCGCCGGATTGTAGAACTCCAGCTTGGCGCAGAGGATGCCGTCGATTCCCGCGCCGAGACGGTTGAGGCGGACGAGCGGCGTATTGCCGATCAGGTCGGTAACGCTATTGGCGATATTCATGGGCATCTCGAGATCTCCTCTGAAAGGGTTCTACATGGACAGTGCTGCGCCGAAAAAGTGGCCCGGGGAGACCGGAGCCCCCGGGACGCGACCTCAGCCGATCGCCACTGCGCGGCGGCGATCTGTTTTCCTGTGACCGCGAGGGCTAGCCGAGGAAAAGCCGGTAGGCCGGGTTGCTGGTCTCGTTCCAGAACGCGTAGCCCAGATTCTTGAGAAAGTCTTCGAATGCGCCCATTTCACCCGGTGGCACCTGCATGCCGACCAGCACCCGACCGTAATCGGCGCCGTGGTTGCGGTAGTGAAAAAGGCTGATGTTCCAGCCGGCGCTCATTCGATCGAGGAAATTCATCAGCGCACCCGGACGCTCGGGGAACTCGAAACGATAGAGGATTTCGTGCTCGATCCTCGGCGAGTGTCCGCCGACCAGGTGGCGAATGTGCCCCTTGGCCATTTCATCATCGGTCAGGTCAAGGGTCGGGTAATCGTGCTGGCGCAGATGTTCGAGCAGGCGCATCGATTCGGCGCGCGAAGCCACCTGGACACCGACGAAGACGTGCGCGTCACGCTGGTCGTTGTAGCGGTAGTTGAACTCGGTGATGTTGCGCGAACCGATCAGGGAGACGAAGCGCTTGTAGGCTCCGGGCCGCTCGGGCAGGGTGACGGCAAAGACCGCTTCGCGCTGCTCGCCGATCTCGGCCCGCTCGGCGACGAAGCGCAGCCGGTCGAAGTTGAGGTTGGCGCCGGATGCGGTCGCGATCAGCGTCTTGTCCTTCAGACCATGCTGGCGGGCGTATTCCTTGAGGCCGGCGACGGCCAGCGCGCCGGCCGGTTCGAGCACCGCCCGGGTGTCCTCGAAGACATCCTTGATCGCCGCACAGATGGCGTCGGTATCCACCCGCACCATTTCATCGACGTACATCTGACAGAGGCGGAAGGTCTCCTCGCCGACATACTTGACCGCCGCGCCATCGGCGAAGAGGCCGACATGGTCCAGCCGGACGCGCTTGCCGGCGGCGAGCGAGCGGGTCATGGCGTCGGCGTCGACCGCTTCGACGCCGACGATCCGGGTCTCCGGCCGGATCCGCTTGAGGTAGGCGGCGACACCGGAAATCAGCCCGCCACCGCCGACACAGCAGAAAACGGCGTGGATCGGCGACGCATGCTGGCGAACGATCTCCATGCCGATGGTGCCCTGCCCGGCGATCACCTCGGGGTCGTCGAAAGGGTGCACGAAGCTCATCTTCTCGCGCTTTTCGAGTTCGATCGCGTGCGCGTAAGCGTCATCGTAGGAATCGCCGGCGAGCACCACTTCTCCACCCCTCGCCTGAACGGCATGCACCTTGATCAGCGGCGTCGTCGTCGGCATGACGATCACCGCCCGGCAGCCGACCCTGGCCGCCGCCAGCGCAACGCCCTGGGCGTGGTTGCCGGCCGAAGCGCAGATGACGCCATGCTTGAGTCGCTCGGGCGGGAGGTGGACGATCTTGTTGTAGGCGCCGCGCAGCTTGAACGAAAAAACCGGCTGCAGATCTTCGCGCTTGAGCAGCACCCGGTTGCCGATCCGCGCCGAGAGCGCCGGTGCGTGATCGAGCGGGGTTTCGATCGCGACGTCGTAGACCCGCGCGGCGAGAATTTTTTCGAGGTAGTCCGTAGGCATGGCGGCAGAATGAAAATTCGTTTGGCAAGGCCCCGGATTCTAGCAGCAGAAGCGCCCGGCCGGGTTCAAAGCGCGCCAGCGCGAGGGGCGATCGAAGACGGCCGGGGGATTGATTCCCCAAAAGCCGCCAGAAAATTGCCGCGGCCCCTCCCGCCGCCTTGACCGGAAATCACCGATAAGCCTATTTTCCTCAGCTGGACGATCAAGATCTGTTGCAAACTGAGTTCTGGAGAGGGTTTCGGGCGAAACGGGAGGGCCACCCAACGGTTGAGTTGGATATTGATCCTGGAAACCTCAGCTGATCCGTCAGCCACCTGCGAGCCTTCGGGAAAAACAATCTGGATGCCGAGCAGCCTTTGACATGATCTGGCGGCTGCACGAGAAATTCGGCATTCCCGCTGAAAGCCTGATTCGCCGGAGCAAGTTGTCAGCCGCCGCCTGAGCCAGGACTTCACTGGCAACCCGCTTGCGACTGCAAGCTGCTGCTTGAGGAAGCGGGACTGGTCGTCGACCTCGCCGATGACGGCGTTCAGGCTATTGAAATGTCCAAGCAAAATGACCAGGACCGGCATCGGTAACGACTATGGAGACAAATGTTGACCATCGGCCAGAGGTGGTTCGTTCTGCGAGGGGCGACGTGATCAGTCCGCAAGGAATAGTTACCAACCCTGGACTGCCCGCTGCGTAGAGCGTCGACGGGCCTGATGGCCTCCGCGCGCGAGATGCCAAGCGCCCGGAGGCCGTATTCGAGCGCATGGCCGGAAACGCACGCGAGCCGGGTTGGACTACCGACATGGCGGGGTATGCGCGCCATATGGCGTTGCCGCGTTCGCGACCCCTGGGTCGATCAGTCTTTGCGTGGCACGCGCCGCAGCCCCGCCAGCCCGGCAAAGGCGAGGCCGGCGAGCGCCAGGCTGCCAGGTTCGGGAACGACATTGGCGGTGATCTCGAAGTTGTCGATGCGGATCGTGGCGTTCGCGAAGTTCGGGTCCGTACTGGGCAACGCCGCGTTGAAGTTCATCCACAGGCCAACAGCCTCCAGCGTGCCGGAGGGTAGCGGCTGCAGCCCCGGCAGGTTGTCGTTGTTGCGCGGCAGCGCCGTGATCGGTTCCAAGCCGCTGTGGTCGTCAAAGAGTTGGTAGGAGAGGCTCAGCGGCGACAGCGTGTTGGTTTCCCAGGTCGCAGCGCTTCCGCTGCCGCTCGAGTGCGGCTCGCCAACGCTGGAGATGTACCACTGGCCGCCGACGAGGAACGCGAGCCGCATGTGGGTGCTCGAGTTGAGGTTGTTGCTGCTGTTGCGTGAGTCCCAGCTCACGCTGAGCAGGTCTGCTGTCGACAGGCTCAACCCCGCGACCTCGCCGGTGTAAAGGTAGATCCCGGCACGCTGGTTTGGCGACCAGAACAGGAAACCGGTGTCGGTGGTCAGGCCCTGGGGATTGGAGTTGATGGCCCCAGGTTCGCCGTTGCCCGACGCGGGCTTCGCGATCTGTCCGTTTTGGGTGACAAAAGGCGTGCCGCCATGTTGCGCGCCGTACCAGCCCTGGGCGGTTGCCTCAGCGGCCTGCGGTCCGCTGGCCGTCACGATGAAGTCGTTGGGAAACACCTCGCGGTAGACGACGGTGGGCGCGGCATGCGCGGCGCTGAGGGTGGTCACGAGGGCAAGCGCCGAGGCGGCGGTGAGAAAGGGACGGTCAGGCATGGGGATCACTCCGGAGAGGACAATGGGGCGAGGGATAGATTTATTGGGCAACCGAGTTTTGCATCTATCAAAAGCAAGTTCCTTGCCAGCCCCAGAAAATGACTTGTTTTTAAATTAAACCAGCCTTTTGGATTTACTCGGCCATTCTTATGGGTCCCTTGCTCTGAGCATCCTGTAAAAAATGTCGACACTTAACCAGCCGGGAAAATGGTGCAGGGCGAACGGGATCTCACCCATGGGTAAAGCTGAAAAAATCCCGTTCGTGCTGAGCATGAACGGGATTTCCCCGCGCTAACGGAGGTTTTCAGGTGGATGCAGGCGGCCTTCGACGACTCCGTAATGAGGTCAACTGCCCTCTTTGACGTCCGGCACCTTCCAGCTGCCATCCAGTATCGAGGGTGACTCCTCCTTCGGCCAGTACAAGCGCATCATCAGGACGAACGGGCCTTCAGGTGCCGGGAGCCAGTTCGACTCCTTGTCCTTACCCGGCGATTCGTTCTGGATGTAGAGGTTGACCGACCCGTCCGGGTTCGTCTTGAACTTGTTGCGCTGGCTGAGGTTGTAACGGTTCAGCTTGTTGTCGACGAAGAAATAGTCGGCGTCATACATGGTCAGCGACCAGAAGCCATTCACAGGCGGCAGTTGGCCTTTTGCGAATTGCATGACGTACTTCTTCTCGCCGCTGTACGTGGTGGCGATGTGCGGACCCTCGGAGGTCGGATAGACGGCATCCTCTGGCCGGTTGGCGCCGAGACCGATGGCGGTGATCAGCGCGCGCTGCAGGTAGTTCGTGCCGTAGATGCCCGTCCTGGTCGTGAACAACCAGCCGTTTTCAAGCTTCAAGTCACCCGCGACGATGCCCGCCTTCATCCAGTCCATGATCATTTCCTGGGCTGGCTTGGGGGCGCCGGCAAGGCCCCTGGCCACGGCGGGATCAAGCTTGGCGACGTCGAAATCCTGCCCGGGAACCACTCCGATCCTGGCGAGCTTGGCCAGCATCGGGGCATCCTCGGTGGCCGCCGGATTGGTCTTGAGCAATTCAGCGAAGAGCTTGAAGTATGCCGCGGCATCGAGCGCGTTGACCTGCTCGCGAACGGCGGTCTTCATGTCGATGGCAGGGTCAACCGTTCCGGGAACCGGAGTGTAGGGCTTCCCGTAGGCGGACAGCGGCACGATCGAGATCTTGTCCTGCAACGCGTGAACCGCCTTGTAGTCCTCGGGCGTACCCGTGCAGTAGATGCGCCCGAGAATCCAGACCAGCGCGGTCGGGGACTTGTACTCGGTGACGCCGGCAGGCAACTCGCCGGACCAACCCGGACCGGTAATGGCGTAGGTTTGCGCCTTCGTGCCCGTAGTCCGCTTGCCCGGAGCCTGAAACACATTGGTAAAGCCGTCGAGCATCGGGAACAGGGCATAGCGGTTCTTCATGTCCGGGAGGCTCAGGATCCAGGGTTCCGTGGACACGTTGATCCAGGTGGCCGTGTAGAGCGTGTCGGCATTCGGCGCCGTGACGTCCCGGTACGAGGCATCGGGGTAGCTGCGCATTCGGATGAAGTGCCCCATCGGTGCGCGTGAACCTTCTGCCTGGATGACATTGGTCATGACCCGGCGCGTCATCTCCATGGTAACGAGGGGGTAGGCGTAGACGTAGCTTTCGATGGCGATCACCCTCGCTTCGGCTTCCTTCGCTGCCGCTTCGGCTTCCTTCGCTGCCGCTTCGACCGCTTTCGCTTCCGCTTCGGCTTTCGCTTTGGCCTCCATCGCTACCCGGTCGACCTGGGTTTCCGGCTGCTTGCTGCAGGCGGCCAGGGTCAGCGCGCACAGGGCCGCCGTGGCCGCCCAGGACAGACGTTGTCGTTGCATTTTTTCTCCTATCAATTGCTGGACATTGAGTGAATTGGCTCCCGGAAGGTCTGGGCCTGGCGGCTAAGCGTCCGTGTGCCGAGTCTGGGTGACTTGTCCGGCAAGCCACAGGGCCCGATCTCGAAGCGAATTCAGTATAGATAACAACGATAGTCTATGGCGCGACAGTTTTTATTGTTTGTCATTCATCGGAAACGGTATTCGACCGTATCCGTACCCCTCCCCGATCACCAGGGCAAGAGATCAGGCGAAGACGATCGCGGTGGGATGCTGCACTGCAATAAGATAGAATGGAGGTTTTGCCGGCAGCCGGGAGCACCTGATGAACGCACGCCTGCGCGAAATCCCCTACAACTACACGTCGTTTTCCGACCGCGAGATCGTCATCCGGCTGCTGGGCGCGCCGATGTGGGCGCAACTCGACGAACTGCGGGCCGAGCGAGTGACCGGCCGCTCGGCGCGGATGCTCTACGAGGTGCTCGGCGACATATGGGTCGTGCAGCGCAACCCGTACCTCGAAGACGACCTCCTGGCGAGCCGCGAACGACGCCAGGCGCTGGTCGAAGCCTTGCGCCATCGCCTGCGCGAGATCGAAAAGCGCCGCCAGGGAAATGAGCGCGTCCGCCAACTGATCGTCGCCAGCGAAGCCGCAGTGACGGCTTTCGAGCAGCACTTCGCCGACACCGCCCGCTTGCGCGCACGAGTCACCCGGGTGCTCGCGAAGCACACCCGTCGTGACAACATCGCTTTCGATGGTCTCGCCCGGGCCTCGCACGTGACCGACGCGACCGACTGGCGGATCGAATACCCCTTTGTCGTCCTCCATCCCGACCACGAGGACGAAATCGCGCCGCTGGTGCGGGGCTGCATCGAACTCGGCCTGACCATCATCCCGCGGGGCGGCGGCACCGGTTACACCGGCGGCGCGATTCCGCTCACGCCGCTCTCGGCGGTGATCAACACCGAGAAGCTGATCACCCTCGGGGCCGTCGAAGAACGCCTGCTGCCCGCCGCCAGCCGTCCCTGCGCGACCATTCGCACGGGCGCCGGGGTGGTCACCGCACGCGTCTCTGAAGCCGCTGCCGCCGCCGGCCGCGTCTTCGCGGTCGACCCGACCTCGGCCGAAGCATCGTGCATCGGCGGCAACGTCGCGATGAACGCCGGCGGCAAGAAAGCCGTTCTCTGGGGAACGGCGCTCGACAATCTCGCGTGGTGGAAGATGGTCGATGCGAGCGGTCACGTCATGGAAGTGGCGCGGCTCGACCACAACTTCGGCAAGATTCACGAGCAGGCGATGGCGCGTTTCGAGATCCGGCGCTTTCGCAAGGATGGCCGGACCCTGTATGGCAGCCCGGAAATTCTCGACATTCCCGGCGCCCGCTTTCGCAAGCCGGGGCTCGGCAAGGACGTCACCGACAAGTTCCTGGCCGGTCTGCCGGGCGTGCAGAAGGAAGGCACCGACGGCATCATCGTCGCTGCGCGCTGGGTCCTGCACCAGATGCCGCCGCACACGCGCACCGTCTGTCTCGAGTTCTTCGGGCAGGTGCGCGAGGCGGTGCCGGCAATCATCGACATCACCGATCACTTCAGGCCCGGCGGCGCCGGCAAGGCCGCCGGCGTTCTCCTGGCCGGTCTCGAACATCTCGACGAGCGCTACCTGCGCGCCGTCGGCTACGCGACCAAGGCCAAGCGCCGCGGCGAGAATGCCGGGCGACCGAAAATGGTCCTCATCGGTGACCTCGTCGGAGACGACGAAGCGGCGGTGATGGCAGCCGCCTCGGAGGTGGTGCGCATGTGCAACCTGCGCGGCGCCGAGGGCTTCGTTGCCGTCGACGCCGAGACGCGACGCAAGTTCTGGCTCGACCGCTCGCGCACCGCGGCCATTTCTCGCCACACCAACGCCTTCAAGCTGAACGAGGACGTGGTCATTCCGCTGCCCCGGATGGGCGAGTACTGCGACGGCATCGAGCGCATCAACATCGAACTGTCGATCCGCAACAAGCTCGTGCTCTGCGACGCGCTGACCGGATTCCTCGCCGGCGACCTGCCGCTTCACCGCGGCGATGCCGACCTCGACAATGCCGTCCTGATCGGCGAACGACGCGCCGCGGCGCTCGAAGCCGTCGGCAAGGTACAAACGCGCTGGCAATGGCTGCTCGACCACCTCGACCTGCCGCTGAGCGAAGCCGAAACCTGTTTCGCTGCGCTCGGCATCGCGGTATCCGCGCTGCGCAACCGGGCACCGGCGCCGACGCTTTTCCATCGCCTGCAGGATTACTCGCTGCGCGTCTCGTGGAAGAGCGAGCTGAAGCCGCAGCTCGATGACCTCTTCGACGGCGTCGTCTATCGCCCGATCGTCGACCGGATCGCCAGCCTCCACCAGCAGACGCTGCGCAGCCGGTTGTTCGTCGCGCTGCACATGCACGCCGGCGACGGCAACGTGCATACCAACATTCCCGTGAACTCGGATGACTACGAGATGCTGCAGACCGCCTATGCGGTGGTCGAACGGATCATGGCGCTCGCGCGCGTGCTCGATGGCGTCGTCTCCGGCGAACACGGGATCGGCATCACCAAGCTCGAATTCCTCACCGAAGAGGAGATCCGGCCGTTTCGCGACTACAAGGCACGGGTCGATCCCGAAGGCCACTTCAACCGGGGCAAGCTGCTGCCCGGCGCCAACCTCGCCAACGCCTATACGCCCTCGTTCTCGCTGCTCGGCACCGAGTCCCTGATCATGGAGCAGTCGGAGATCGGCAAGATCTCGACGATGATCAAGGACTGCCTGCGTTGCGGCAAGTGCAAGCCGGTCTGTTCGACGCACGTTCCGCGCGCCAACCTGCTCTATTCGCCGCGCAACAAGATCCTCGCCACCTCGCTCCTGATCGAGGCTTTCCTCTACGAGGAACAGACCCGGCGCGGCGTCTCGCTGCGCCATTTCGACGAGTTCAACGACGTCGCCGATCACTGCACGATCTGCCACAAGTGCGTCACCCCCTGTCCGGTGGATATCGATTTCGGCAATGTGTCGATCAGGATGCGCAATCTGCTGCGCGAACAGGGACGCAGGAAGTTCGTGCCGGCGAAAGCGGCGGCGATGGCTTTTCTGACCCTGAAGGATCCGGCGACCCTCAAGCTGGCTCGCAAGCTGATGATCGACTGGGGTTACCGGGCGCAGCGGCTCGCCCACCGGCTGGCGAAATCCTTCCACCTGGTCCAGGGCCAGACCCGGCAGCCGCCGGCCACCCTCGGTTCGCCGTCGATCCGCTCGCAGATCATCCATTTCATCAACAAGCCGATGCCGACCGGCCTGCCGCGGCGGACCGCACGCGCCCTGCTCGACCTCGAAGACGACAGGATCGTGCCGATCATCCGCGATCCGCAGAAGATCAGCGCCGCGGACTACGACGGCGACGCGGTGTTCTACTTTCCGGGCTGCGGCTCGGAGCGCCTGTTCTCGCAGGTCTCGCTGGCCACCCAGGCGATTCTCTACGAGATCGGCGCGCAGACCGTCCTGCCCCCCGGCTATCTCTGCTGCGGCTACCCGCAGACCGCCGCCGGCGAGGCCAACCAGGGCCTGCGGATCACCACCGACAACCGGGTGCTTTTCCACCGGGTGGCCAACACGCTCAACTATCTCGACATCCGGACGGTCATCGTCTCCTGCGGCACCTGCATGGACCAGCTCGAGAAGTACCATTTCGAGCAGATTTTCCCCGGCTGCCGCCTGCTCGACATCCACGAATACCTGCTCGAAAAAGGGATCAGGCTCGATGGGGTCAGCGGTACCCGCTACCTCTACCATGACCCGTGTCACGCCCCGATGCGCACCCTGTCGGCGATCAAGGTGGTGAACCAGCTGATCGGACAGCAGGTCGATCTCTCCGAACGCTGTTGCGGTGAATCGGGAACGCTGGCGGTGACGCGTCCCGACGTGTCGACGCAGGTGCGCTTCCGCAAGCAGGAAGAGATCGAGAAAGGCGCCGGGAGACTGCGTGCCGATCACTTCACCGGCGAGGTCAAGGTGCTCACCTCCTGCCCCTCGTGCCTGCAGGGCCTGTCGCGCTACAACGACGACACCGGGACGCAGGCCGACTACATCGTCGTCGAAATGGTCAAGCACCTGCTCGGCGAACGGTGGCTGGAGAACTATGTCGACCAGGCCACGCACGGCGGTATCGAGCGTGTCCTCCTGTAGGCCCGCCGAGGCAGGCGGTCGCCGCCCGGAATACCTGGCTTCGCCGCGGCGGCCTTGTCCTGTCCGTGACCTAGTTCCTCACGCTTGTCCACCGGCTCAGGTATCGTCCGACTGACAACGGCGCATTGGCGCCCAGCAATCGACAAGGAGCGTGACCGTGGGTGAACACGAGGGCCAGGAGTGCGAGCTATGCAGCTCACCGGGCGGCGAAGTGGTTTGGGAGAGTGATCTGTGCCGGGTCGTCATGGTCGAGGATCCTGACTACCCCGGCTTCTGCCGAGTCATTGTCAACCGGCATGTGCGTGAAATGACCGACCTCGACCGGCAGGAGAGGATGCAGTTGATGAACGTGGTATTTGCCGTCGAGACCGCCCTGCGCACCCTCTTCCAGCCGGACAAGATCAATCTCGCGAGCCTCGGCAACCTGACCCCGCACGTGCACTGGCATCTGATTCCTCGCTGGCGCGACGACCGGCAGTTCCCGCTTCCCGTCTGGTCAGCGCCGCAGCGCCCGCCGCCCGCGCGGCGCAGCGAGGTGGGCAGCCAGGAACTGGGGGATCAGATCATCTCTGCCCTGAGAACCCTCTAGTCCGTCATTGGCCAAGAGAAGAGAATGTAAAGAGAGATCATCATGAGCGCAGTTCTTGCCCGCCCCTCGGTAACGATGAAAATTCCCGACCTGCAAACCGGTTTCCAGATTCTCTCCCGCCTTCCGCTGGCCAATATCGAGCAGTCCAGACGCGAACTCGACCATTTCCTCGACAGCCTGCTGCGGTCGCCGCCGCCGGGCGCGGTCTACCTGCAGTTGCTCGAGCAGATCCGGATCTCGTTCTGCTTCATCCAGGAGGAACTTGCCAGGCGCTACACGGGCAAGCCGCTGCCGCTCGGAGAAGTCGACGAGGAGGATTTCCAGGATGTCGTTGCCAGCTGGCTCAAGGTTGCCCGGGCCTATGGCCATTGTGCGAAGTTGCAGGAACCCGGCGACAGCCCGGCGGATATCGAACAGCTGGCCCTCATCCTGCACCGTTGCATCTACTACACCGGAATGGGGATCTTCGAGCACTACCGGGCTCGCCAGGCACTGCCGGCAGGACTGTGGCTGAACCTGCACGGTTATTACGCGAGCGCCGAAGAATGGGGCCTGGCGACCATCCCGGTGCCGGATTCGCTCGATTCTCTTGGCCGCAAGACCCACTGCACGGCAGCCTTCGCGAGCCTGCTGCTGACCGACCTTGCCGGACCCTACAGCCTGTCGGTGTCCCAGTTGGCGATGGTCTGGCGCTGGGCAAACCACTGGGCTCCCCTGGTCAGCATACAGCCTTTACTGGCAGATCAGCCGCTGCCACCGTTCGTTGTCGACCTGATGCAGGATTATGGTCTGCGCACCTCGAACGAATGCCCACACCCCGAGAACCTGCGGCGCATCGACACCTCGCGACTGTCGATGCAGATGAATCAGACGCGGCAGCAGCTGCAGCTGCGCATCCCACCGATGCAACTCGGCCTCGGCGACGACGCCAGTCCGGCCCAGTGCCATCATCTGTTGAGCCGCCTTTATCGCCCGTGGTCGATGTTGCGCGCCGTGCGCCAGTTCCGCCGCCACCGCGCGGCAGGCACGTCGAAGGTCTGCTCGGGCTTCGAAGGCATTCACTTCCAGATCTCGCGCACGGAGTTCCAGCAACCGGATAACGCTCATGCCTATTCACGCCAGGACTTCGACCGGCTGTTCGCTTTTCGCCACACGCTCGACCCGACACAGATGCTGGAAGTCCGTCAGATCCAGCTCGGTCTGGGGGCCGATACCTGGCAGGTGATCGACCAGTGCGCCAACGGTTTTCGGCTGCTGAGAACACTTGCCGGCAGAAGAATCGAACCTGGCCAGCTGGTGTCGATCTGCCCGCATGACGGCAAGTCTTACCTGCTCGCGCAGGTCGCCTGGCTGATGCAGGAGCAGAGCGGTGGTCTGATCGCCGGTATCGCCGCGCTACCCGGCAAACCCCTGGCCGTGGCAGCCCGCCCCCTGGTCCGGGAAACCGGTGATGAAGGCCGCTATCACCGGGCGTTCATCCTGCCTGCCGTACCGGCCATCGCTGCCGAGCAGAGCCTCATCCTTCCCGCCGGCTGGTTCCGTGCCGAGCGGATTCTGGAGGTCTTTGGCGACAGGCTGATGCACGTCAAGCTGCAACGTCGGATGAGCGAAGGCCAGGATTTTCAGCGGGTGACCTTCACCGTCGTCTGACGGCAGCGCTGGCTGGAACGGCAGAGAAGGGTGCGGCAGAGATCCTCGCGTAGCCGGTGGCGGCGAGGCCGATGGCCCTTGGCAGGCTGCGGAGCTGATTTTGCGCTATCATGTCTCACCGAATTTTGCGTAGAGACGACCCCGATGGCCGGCCTGGACGAGACCACCAAGATCCCCACCGAGATCAAGCTGCACCAGAAATCCCGCCTCCTGGAATTGAGTTTCGAGGGAGGCGAGCGTTTCGAGCTGACTTACGAGTTCCTGCGCGTTTTCACGCCATCGGCCGAAGCGCGTGGACATGGGCCGGGGCAGGAGGTCCTGCAGGTCGGCAAGCGTGCGGTCGACATCGTGCGCGTCGAGGCCATCGGCAACTACGCCATCCGGCCGGTTTTCTCGGACGGCCACGAGAGCGGGCTGTACTCCTGGGATCTGCTCTACAACCTGGGACGCAACCGGGATCAGCTCTGGCAGGCCTACCTCGACCGGCTGGCAGAGCAAGGCGCGAGCCGCGATGCCGCCGCCCCGGCCGCGGTCGCTGCGGCCAGCAAGGGCAGCTGCGGCAAACGCTGATCTTCGCGGACTCTTTCGACGACTGATGATGAACGACCGACCGACGACCCACTTTGGCTATCGGGAAGTGGCTGAGGACGAGAAGGCACGGCACGTCGCCGATGTTTTCGATTCCGTCGCCCAGCGCTACGATCTGATGAATGACCTGATGTCCGGCGGCCTGCACCGGCTCTGGAAAAGGTTTGCCATCGCCAGAAGCGGTGTCCGCGAAGATTCGCGCGTGCTCGATGTGGCCGGCGGCACCGGTGACCTCGCGCTCGCCTTTGCCCGCAAGCTCGCAGATCGCGGGCAGGTCTGGCTGACCGACATCAACCCTGCGATGCTGGCGCGCGGACGCGATCGACTCTGCGACCAGGGCTTCATCGTGCCGGTGGCGCAATGCGATGCCGAGCATCTGCCCTTTGCGGACGATTACTTCGATTGCGTGACCGTGGCCTTCGGTCTGCGCAACATGACTCACAAGGATCTGGCGCTCGCCGAGTTTTATCGCGTGCTGCGGCCGGGCGGCCGGCTGCTGGTGCTCGAGTTCTCGCAGATCTGGAAACCCCTGGCGCCGGCTTACGACTTCTACTCGTTCAAGGTCATTCCGCGCCTCGGTCAACTGATCACCGATGATGCAGCGAGCTACCGCTATCTCGCGGAATCGATCCGGGTTCATCCGGATCAGGAGGCGCTGAAGCACTTGCTGGAAGACGCGGGGTTCGAGCAGGTCGAGTATTTCAATCTCGCGCTCGGGGTGGTTGCCCTGCACCGCGGTTTCAAATTCTGACCCGACCCTTCTGACCCGACCCGAATGCTCGCCCGATCCGCCCTCGCGTTCACCAACCACCTGCTGGCCGGCGAAGACTGGGCGCGCGTTCGCCTCGCCGGCTTTGCCGGCAAGACGGCAAGTCTGCAGTTCGGCAGTCGAACGAGCTTCTGGGTGAGGATCAGCGAGGCAGGTCTGCTGGAGCGCGCGGTCGCGGAAAGTTCCCCGACGGTCAGCATCCAGCTGCCCGCGGATGCGCCGGTACGGGCGCTGACCGACCGCGCGTCCCTTTTCGCTTCGGCGACCATCGCCGGCTCGGCTGAACTCGCGGAAACCCTCGGTTTCGTGTTTCGTAACCTGCGCTGGGACGCCGAGCACGATCTGTCGCAACTCGTCGGCGACGTGCTGGCTCGCCGGGGTCTGCAGCTGGCCGGCGGCTTCGCCCGCTGGCAGGCGAGCGGGGCGAAAAACCTGCTGCTTGGGGTGGCCGAGTACCTGACCGAAGAAACGCCTGCGATCACGCGCCGGCGAGACGTCGAGCGCTTCTGCAGCGAGGTCGATGCCCTGCGCGACGACCTCGCTCGCTGCGAAAAACGGCTCGCACGGGCCGAGGCAGGCGACCTCCGGCTCGTCCGACCGGCCGAGCAGTGCGTTCCGGTAAAAGAATTGCCGTTCGCGGTGAGCTTGTCGAACCGCATTTCTCAGGGCTGACCGGCCTTCGACAGGCTCAGGCCGAACGGTCCGGTTGTAACCGTTTTGATGAAACGCGCTACCAGCAGCCGGTCGGGCTGCTGCTGACCCGAACCGGTCAGTGCCGGTTGCGCAACTTCTTGATGGCCTGCAACTGCGCCATGGCCTGCGCCAGTTCGGCCTCTGCGGTCGCGAGGTTGAGATCCGAGGTGCGATCCCTGAGCGCTTCTTCGGCCCGGCGCTTGGCTTCCGTTGCCTTGGCTTCGTCCAGATCGTGCGCCCGGATGGCGGTGTCGGCAAGGACGGTAATCAGCGCTGGCTGAACTTCCAGCATGCCGCCCGAAACGTAGACCAGTTCGTACTCGTTACTGTCGGGAATCTTGAGGCGAACCGTTCCCGGCTTGATACGGGTCAGCAGCGGCGTGTGCCGCGGATAGATTCCGAGCTCGCCGGCCTCACCCGGAAATACGGCGAAGTCCGTCTGCCCCGAAAAAATCAGCTCTTCGGCACTGACGACGTCAACATGTACTCTGATTGCCATGGTTTATCCCTTGCTGATCGCCTCCCCTCGCCGGCCTGCGCCAGCGGCGGGGAGGCGACGTTGCCTGATGCCGCTCTACAGCGTCTTTGCCTTCTCGAACACTTCTTCGATTCCGCCGACCATGTAGAAAGCCTGTTCGGGAATGTTGTCGCATTCACCTTCGACGATCATCTTGAAGCCCTTGATGGTGTCCTTGAGCGTCACATACTTGCCTGGCGAACCGGTAAAGACTTCAGCCACGTTGAAGGGCTGCGACAGGAAGCGCTGAATCTTGCGCGCGCGATAGACCGCGAGCTTGTCTTCCGGTGACAACTCGTCCATGCCGAGAATGGCGATGATGTCGCGCAGCTCCTTGTACTTCTGGAGAGTCATCTGGACGGCACGGGCAACGGCATAGTGCTCCTCGCCGACGACCTGCGGGTCGAGCTGACGCGAGGTCGAGTCGAGCGGATCGACGGCCGGATAGATACCGAGCGAGGCAATGTCACGCGACAGCACCACGGTCGAATCGAGGTGCAGGAAGGTGGTCGCCGGGGACGGGTCGGTGAGGTCGTCCGCAGGCACGTAGACCGCCTGAATCGAGGTGATCGAGCCGACCTTGGTGGAGGTGATCCTTTCCTGCAGGCGGCCCATTTCTTCGGCCAGGGTCGGCTGATAGCCGACCGCGGAAGGCATCCGGCCAAGCAGCGCGGACACTTCGGTGCCGGCCAGTGTGTAGCGATAGATGTTGTCGACGAAGAAGAGGATGTCGCGGCCATCGTCCCGGAAACGCTCGGCCATGGTGAGGCCGGTCAGCGCGACGCGCAGGCGGTTGCCCGGCGGCTCGTTCATCTGCCCGAAAACCATCGCCACCTTGTCGAGAACGTTGGAGTCCTTCATCTCGTGGTAGAAGTCGTTGCCTTCGCGAGTCCGCTCACCGACCCCGGCAAACACCGACAGACCCGAGTGCTGCTTGGCGATGTTGTTGATCAATTCCATCATGTTGACCGTCTTGCCCACCCCGGCGCCACCGAACAGGCCGACCTTGCCGCCCTTGGCGAAAGGACAGACGAGGTCGATGACCTTGATGCCGGTTTCGAGCAGGTCTACCGACGGCGAGAGTTCGTCGAACTTCGGCGCCTGCTGGTGGATTTCACGCCGCTCGTCGGTGGCAATCGGGCCGGCCTCGTCGATCGGCCGCCCGAGAACGTTCATGATGCGGCCGATCGTCGCATTCCCGACCGGTACGGCGATGCCGGTGCCGGTGTTGTTCACCTTCATGCCACGGCGCAGGCCATCGGACGACCCCATGGCAATCGTGCGGACGATCCCGTCGCCCAGCTGCTGCTGGACTTCGAACATCAGGTCCGCCTCGCACATGTCCGACTCTTCGGCCTTGTCGAGTTGCAGTGCGGCATAGATCCTGGGCATTGCGTCACGCGGGAACTGGATGTCCACCACGGCACCGATACACTGAACAATGTTTCCTTGACTCATCGTCGTATCCCTAATCAATAAACTAACTATCGCGTAATCAGACAGCCGCTGCGCCGCCGACGATTTCCGAAAGCTCTTTTGTGATCGCTGCCTGGCGAGCCTTGTTGTAGACCAGCTTGAGTTCGCCGATCACGTTCTTGGCGTTGTCCGAAGCCGACTTCATGGCGACCATGCGTGCGCTCTGCTCGGAAGCCATGTTCTCGGCAACCGCCTGGTAGATCATCGCCTCGACGTAACGCACCAGGAGATCGTCGATGACCGTCTTGGCATCGGGCTCATAGATGTAGTCCCAGCGGTTGCCCTCGCCGCCCACCAGATCGCCGGATAGCGGCAGCAGTTGATAGAGCGTCGGCTCCTGCTTCATGGTGTTGATGAAACGGGTAAAGGCAATGTAAAGAACGTCGGTTTCGCCCTTCATGTACGCGTCGAGTTGGATCTTGATCGGGCCGATCAGTTTTTCCAGATGCGGCGTATCACCCAATCCGGTCAGCTGCGAGACGACATTGGCACCGGCGCGCTGCATGAAACCGAGGCCCTTGTTGCCGATCGCGGTGACGCGCAGCTTCTTGCCTTCGGCGTCCCACTCCTTCATCCTTAATAGCGAAAGACGGAGCACGTTGGTATTGAGGCCACCGCACAGCCCTTTGTCCGAGGTCACCGCGATCAGGCCGACGGATTTCACCTCGCTGCGCACGGTCAGAAAAGGGTGACGGTAATCGGTCAGCGCGTGCGAGAGATTGCCGGCGACGAGCCGTATCTTCTCGCCGTAAGGTCGGGCAGCACGCATCCGGTCCTGCGCCTTGCGCATTTTCGATGCGGCCACCATCTCCATCGCCTTGGTGATCTTGCGCGTACTCTCGACGCTCTTGATCTTGTTGCGGATTTCCTTGCCGCTAGGCATGGCAATCTCCTCGATCGATCAGGCCAGGGTGGCCTTGAATTCCTCAATCGCCTTGGTGAGCTTCTGCTCGGCGTCGGCGTCAAGATCCTTGTTGGTTTCGATCTTGGTGATGAGGTCGGCGTACTTCTGCTTGATGAAGCCGTGCATCTGCTTCTCGACGGCCAGCGCCTTCTTGACCTCGACGTCGTCGAAGAGACCCTTGTTCACCGCATGCAGGGTGATCGCCATCTCGGAGATGGTGAGCGGCGAGTACTGCGGCTGCTTCATCAGTTCGGTGACCAGACGGCCGCGATCGAGCTGCTTGCGCGTTGCTTCGTCGAGGTCGGAGGCGAACTGCGCGAAGGCCGCGAGTTCGCGATACTGGGCGAGCGCGAGGCGAACCCCGCCACCCAGCTTCTTGATGACTTTGGTCTGCGCGGCACCACCGACGCGGGAGACCGAGATACCGGCATCGATGGCGGGACGGATACCCGAGTTGAAGAGGTCGGTGTCGAGGAAGATCTGGCCGTCGGTAATCGAGATGACGTTGGTCGGAACGAAAGCCGAGACGTCGCCCGCCTGCGTTTCGATCACCGGCAGCGCCGTCAGCGAACCCGTCTTGCCCTTGACTTCGCCGTTGGTGAACTTCTCGACCCAGGCTTCGGAGACGCGCGCAGCGCGCTCGAGCAGGCGGGAGTGCAGGTAGAAAACGTCGCCCGGATAGGCTTCGCGACCCGGCGGACGACGCAGGAGCAGCGAGACCTGGCGATAAGCCCAGGCCTGTTTGGTCAGGTCGTCATAGATGATCAGCGCATCCTGACCACGGTCACGGAAGTACTCGCCCATGGTGCAGCCCGAGTAAGGCGCGATGTACTGCAGCGCAGCCGACTCGGAGGCGGTGGCGGCAACGATGATGGTGTAGGCCATCGCGCCGTTCTCTTCCAGCCTGCGCACGACGTTGGCGACCGTCGAGGCCTTCTGACCGATCGCGACGTAGATGCAGATCAGGTCCTGGCCCTTCTGGTTGATGATGGTATCGACGGCGACAGCGGTCTTGCCGGTCTGCCGGTCGCCGATGATCAGTTCACGCTGACCGCGGCCAATCGGCACCATCGCGTCGATCGACTTCAGACCCGTCTGCACCGGTTGCGAAACCGACTTGCGCCAGATCACGCCGGGCGCGACCTTCTCGATCTTGTCGGTCAGCTTGTGGTTGACCGGTCCCTTGCCATCGATCGGCTGACCCAGCGAGTTGACCACGCGGCCCAGCAGTTCCGGACCGACCGGAACTTCGAGGATGCGGCCGGTCGTCTTGACGATGTCGCCTTCACTGATCTGCTCGTACTCGCCGAGAACCACCGCGCCAACCGAGTCGCGGTCGAGGTTCAAGGCCATGCCGAAGGTGTTGCCCGGAAACTCGAGCATCTCGCCCTGCATGACGTCGGTCAGACCGTAGATACGGCAGATACCATCGGTCACCGAGACGACGGTACCCTGGGTGCGCAGATCAGCGCTGATCGCAAGATTCTCGATCTTGCCCTTGATCAGTTCGCTAATTTCGGAAGGATTCAACTGCATGGAAATTCTCCTAGTTCTTGAGCGCCAACCGCAGGCTCTCCAGCTTTCCGCGTACGGAGGTATCGAGCACCTGGTCGCCAACCACAATCTTGACGCCGCCGATCAGCGATTGATCGACGACCACTTCGGCAGTCAGCCGGGTATTGAAGCGCGCTTCCAGGTCTTCGATCAGCGTCTTGCGCTGTACGTCGTCGATCGGGAAAGCGCTGTAGATGGTGGCTTCCTTGACGCCTTCCTGGGCAGCCTTGAGCGCTTCGAAGAGGCCAGCGATTTCCGGCAGGGTGGAAAGCCGTTCATTGCTTGCGAGGACGTCGATCAGATTGGCCTCGCCGCCCTCCGGCGCCTTGCCGAGCAACGACTTGAAGAGCGCGCTCTTCTGCGTGGCGGACAGTTCCGGGTTGCCGATGCATGAGCGCATCTGCGCATCCGAGGCGATTCTGGACAGCAGCGACAGCCGCTCGGACCAGGCCGTCAGCGCCTTGCCTTCCAGCGCGATGCGGAAAACCGCTTCAGCGTAGGGGCGCGCGATGGTAACGAGTTCGGCCATGGCTCTAGAGTTCCTGCTTCAGCGCGACCAGCATGTCGGCATGCGCCTTGACATCGACCTCGCGATTGAGGATGCGCTCGGCACCGGCAATGGCCAGATCGGCCACCCGTTCACGCAGTTCGGCGCGGGCGTGCTCGACCTGCTGTGCAATCTCGGCCTTGGCCGCAACACCGACCTTGTCGGCTTCGACCTTGGCGACCAGTTTCGCTTCTTCGACCATCTGCGCGCCGCGCTTTTCAGCTGCGGCAATGATCTCGGCCGCTTTCGCCCTGGCGTCGCGCAAGGCATCGGCAGAACGTTTGCCGGCCAGTTCCAGTTCATGCTTGCCGCGCTCGCCGGCGGCAAGGCCATCAGCGATCAACTTCTGGCGGTCAGCCATGGCCTTGGCCAATGGTGGCCAGACGTACTTCATGGTGATCCAGATGAAAACGCCGAACCAGATCGCTTCGCCAATCAACGTTGCGTTGATGTTCACGCTAACCTCCTGTTAAGAATCAGTCCGAAAGGAGAAGCGATCAACCCTTGACGACGGCAATGAAGGGATTGGCAAAAAGCATGAACAGGGCGATACCGACACCGATCATGGTCACCGCGTCGAGAAGGCCAGCAACGATGAACATCTTGACCTGCAGAGTGGGGATCATTTCCGGCTGCCGCGCCGCACCTTCGAGGAAGCGACCGCCGAGCAAACCAAAACCGATGGCGGTACCCAGGGCACCCGCACCGATCAGGATGGCGACGGCGATGGCGGTGTTACCAAGCAAAACAGACAGAGCGGCTTCCATTACTTTCTCCTAATAAGACATGCTAAATGAGTTAAACGGGGACAGCGTGAATCAAACTCTCAAACAGATCGGGCAATCGGCGACTAACCGTGTGACTCGCTGGCCATCGACAGATAGACGATGGTCAACATCATGAACACGAAAGCCTGCAGGGTGATGATCAGGATATGGAACAGCGCCCACGGCAGGGCAAGCGGCAGCTGCCACAGGCCGAGCAGGGCAATCAGGATGAACACCATCTCGCCGGCATACATGTTGCCGAACAGCCGCAGGGAGAGCGAAATCGGCTTGGCGATGTCCTCGATGACCCGGAAGAGGAGATTCACCGGCGCCATCTTGGCGCCGAAAGGGACGGTAAACACTTCGTGCAGGAAACCGCCGACACCCTTCACCTTGACACCCATCACCAGCATGATCGCGAATACGGTCAGCGACATGCCGAAGGTCAGATTGGGGTCGGTGGTCGGCACGGCCTTGAAGTAGTGGACACCCCCGAAGCCGAGCAGCACCGGCAGGAAGTCAACCGGGATCAGGTCCATGGTGTTCATCAGCAACACCCAGACGAAAATCGTGATCGCCAGCGGCGTCACCAGCGGGCTCTTGCCGTGATAGGTATCCTTCACCTGCTGATCGATGAAAGAGACGAGCATTTCGACAAAGGTCTGCATCTTGCCGGGAACGCCGGAGGTCGCTTTGGCGGCGAGCTTGGCCATGCCCACAAAAGCGACCAGACCGAGCAGACCGGAGACGATCAGGGTGTCGAGGTGGACGCTCCAGAAACCGTGGCCCACCGTCAGGTTGGTCAGGTGGTGAACAATGTAACCACTCGTCGTTAACGCCTCGCCCGAAGCCATATCTTCCCCCTGTTCGACTATTGCTGCCTGAGCAGCGCCATCCAATAAACGACCACCGTTGCCATGTAAGCCATGAAGAGCGGCAAGGCTGCGAGTTGTGCGTAGCTCTTGAAGACCACGGCGAACAGGAGAAGGGTTACCGCAAACTTGTAACCCTCACCCGCCACCTGGGCATGAAACGCTTTCCTTGCATCAGCACCTGCCTGTCCCGATGGCCGCCAGGCTCGCCAGACGTAAGCCCCGGCGCTTGCCATTGCGATCCCACCACCGAGCAGCGCGGAAACAGCCGCATCGAACCCTACCAGCAGCCCAGCCAGCCCCCCTGCCGCCAGGGTAACGAACAACTGACCGCGGAGAACCCAGCCAACCTGATGATGCACGGCTAGCCCCTCCAGAAGACGATCAGGATACCAGAGTCGAATTTAGGAATCAAACCGCAACTGCAAAAAAGTTTCACTTGCTCGACTCCATCAGGCTTGCAGGCAGGTTGGGCAGCTTTTCCGGGAGCCTTGATGGTGCGGCGCATCAACGACGCAGCCGCTGCAGAATGCCTTCGAGCTGGTCGAGGTCGCCGAACTCGATCAGCACCTTGCCGGCGCCGCGCTTGTTGGCGCGAATCGCCACCTGCGCGCCGAGCAGATCGGCCAGTTCCTCCTGCAGCCGCAGCACGTCGCGATCCGGCCGCGGCGGCGGAACTTCCTTTTCGGGTCGCAGCGCGTACTGCACCAGACGTTCCGTTTCGCGCACCGACAGGCCTTTCTGCACCACTCGCTGGGCCAGCTGAACCTGCTGCGTACCGGCCAGCGGGAGCAGCGCACGCGCATGCCCCATGTCGATTTCCCCGCGCATCAGGAGCTCCTGCGCTGGCGCTGCGAGCTGCAGCAGGCGCAACAGGTTCGATGCCGTGGGCCGCGAGCGGCCAACGGCGTCGGCCGCCTGCTGGTGCGTCATCGCGAACTCGTCAACCAGGCGCTGCAGACCGAGCGCTTCCTCGAGCGGGTTGAGGTCCTCGCGCTGGATGTTCTCGATCAGCGCCATGGCCAGCGCGGCTTCGTCCGGGATATGCCGGATCAGGGTCGACACCTCGCTCAGGCCTGCCATCTGCGCCGCTCGCCAGCGCCGCTCGCCGGCAATGATTTCGTAACGGTCATCGCCGACCGGGCGCACAAGGATCGGCTGCATGAGCCCCTGCACCCGGATCGACGCCGCCAGTTCTTCGAGCGAAGCCGCGTCCATCTGCGTGCGCGGCTGGTATTTCCCGGGCTGCAGGCGATCGACCGGCAGCGTCCGCTGCTGCTCCTTGCTCTGTACGTCATTGCCCGCAAGCAGGGCATCGAGGCCGCGGCCGAGTCCCTTCAGTTTCATCGTGCCGCTTCCGTGGCCGGCGTCACGGCGGCCTTGCCGGCGAAGCGCTCGAGGGTTTCCTGGGCGAGCAGGAGGTAAGCCTGCGCACCTTTCGAGCTGCGGTCGAAGGCGATCACCGGCTTGCCATAGGAAGGCGCCTCGGCCAGCCGGACGTTGCGTGGGACGATCGTCCGGTAGACCTTGCTGCCGAAATGGCCTTCGAGTTCGCGCGAGACCTGCTGCGTCAGCGTCGAACGCGGGTCGTACATGGTCCGCAACAGGCCCTCGATCTCGAGCACCGGATTGAGGTGCGTGCGCACGCGTTTCAGGGTCGCCACGAGGTCGGTCAGGCCTTCCAGCGCGTAATACTCACACTGCATCGGAATCATCACGCTATCGGCGGCGACCAGCCCGTTGACCGTCAGCAGGTTCAACGCCGGCGGACAGTCCATGAGGATGAAGTCGTAGCCGGAGCGGATCGCGGCGAGTGCGTCGCGCAGCCGATACTCACGCTGGCCGATGTCGATCAGATCGATCTCGGCGCCGGCCAGTTCACGGTTCGCCGGCAGGACATCAAAGCCGAACTCGGTCTTCAGGCGGGAAGCGCTGATCGTCGACCGCCCGATCAGGATCTGGTAGACGGTGGCCATGGCCTCGCGCTTGACGACACCGCAACCGGTAGTCGCGTTGCCTTGAGGATCGAGGTCGATCAGCAGCACGCGCCGACCGAGTTCCGCCAGACAGGCCGCGAGATTGACCGCGGTGGTCGTCTTGCCGACGCCGCCTTTCTGGTTGGTGACCGCGAGAATCCTCGCCAGACTGCCGGCCGCACTCCCCGTCACACGCCCGGTCGCACTCCCTGCCGCACTCCCTGTCGCATTTCTTGCCAAATCAAGTCTCCCTCACTTGCCGCGCCTGACTGCTGCTGATCACGATCAGGTGCCGGTCTCCACTGACCCCCGGCACCGCCATACGATGCACGCCGACCACCGACACCTCGGGCGGCAGGCGGGCCAGCTCGTCGTCGGGCCGAACGCCTTTCATCGCCAACCAGTGACCCTCGGCCTGCAGCAGATGGCGCGAGCGCTGCACCAGATCGGCGAGATCGGCAAAAGCCCGCGCGGTGATTGCCGCAAACCGGGTCGCCGGCCGATAGGCCTCGACCCGCCCGCAGTGTACGGCAATATTCGATAACCCCAGCTCGATTGCCACCTGTTGCAGGAAAGCCGTTTTCTTCGAATTGCTGTCGAGCAGAACGACCTGCAGTTGCGGGCAGGCGATCGCCAGCGGAATGCCGGGCATGCCGCCGCCACTGCCGACGTCGAGCAAGGTCGGCGCGTCGACGAAAGGCAGGATGGCCAGCGAATCGAGCAGATGATGGCTGACCGCCTGCGCAGGATCCTTGATGGCGGTCAGCTGGAAGGTCCGGTTCCACTTTTCGAGCAGCGCCACATAGGCGAGCAGCGTGCTCTGGCCGGATTCCGGCAGCGCGATGCCGAGAATGGCCAGACCCTCGGCAAGCTGTGCCGCCGGACTCATGACGCGAGCCCGGCGACCGGCCGGTCGGGCCGCTCGCCCTGCCGGTGCTTCAGGCAGACGAGCAGGATCGAGATCGCGGCCGGCGTCACGCCCGGGATGCGCGAAGCCTGGCCCAGCGTCTGCGGCCGCTGCTCGACGAGCTTCTGCTGCACTTCACGCGAGAGACCGCTGATGGTCGTGAAATCGAAACCCGCGGGAAAACGTGTCTCCTCGCTCGCGAGGTTGCGGGCCACCTCTTCCTGCTGACGTTCGATGTAGCCCTGATAGCTCGCCTGAATCTCGACCTGCTCGATCACTCGCCGATCACGCAGGCCGGCATCGACGGCCTGCTCGTCGAGGCGCAGGGTCATCAAGGCCGCGTAGCCCACGTCGGGCCGGCGCAGCAGGTCGTGCAGGGTCGCTTCCCGCTCCAGCGGCTGGCCGAGAACCCGCTGCGCATCGTCAGCGGTGATTCTGGCCGGATGCACCCAGGTCGACTTCAGGCGTTCCTGCTCGCGGGCGATCGCCTCTCGTTTTTCAGTGAACGCCGCCCAGCGCCGGTCGTCCACCAGACCCAGGCGACGCCCCTGTTCGGTCAGCCGCAGGTCGGCGTTGTCCTCGCGCAGCGACAGGCGATATTCGGCACGGCTGGTAAACATCCGGTAAGGCTCGGAGACCCCTTGCGTCACCAGGTCGTCGGCCAGCACCCCGAGATACGCCTCGTCGCGGCGCGGTGTCCACGCCTCCCTTTCCTGCACCCGCAGGGCGGCGTTGGTGCCGGCCAGCAGACCCTGCGCCGCCGCTTCCTCGTAACCGGTGGTGCCGTTGATCTGACCGGCAAAGAAAAGACCGCCGATGGCCTGCGTTTCGAGCGTCGCGCCGAGACCGCGGGGGTCGAAGTAGTCGTATTCGATGGCGTATCCGGGGCGCAGGATGTGGCAGTTCTCGAGACCGCGGATGGAGCGCACGATCGCCAGCTGGACATCGAAAGGCAGGCTGGTCGAAATTCCGTTCGGGTAGATCTCGTGGGTCGTCAGGCCTTCGGGTTCGAGGAAGACGTTATGGCTGTCCTTGGTCGCGAAACGATGAATCTTGTCTTCGATCGACGGGCAGTAGCGCGGCCCGACCCCTTCGATCACGCCGGTGTACATCGGTGAGCGATCGAGGTTGGCGCGGATGATGTCGTGCGTCTGCCGGTTGGTGCTGGTGACCCAGCACGGCAGCTGCCGGGGATGGCCGGCAGCGTCGCCGAGCAGCGAAAAGACCGGCAGCGGATCGTCGGAATGCTGCTCGACAAGCCGCGAGAAGTCGATCGTCTTGCCGTCGAGGCGCGGCGGGGTGCCGGTCTTCAGCCGCCCGACCGGCAACCTAAGCTCGCGCAGGCGCGCCGCCAGCGACACCGATGGCGGATCGCCCATGCGACCGCCGCGATGGTTGGCGAGACCGACGTGGATCAGCCCGTTGAGGAAGGTGCCGGCAGTCAGGACGACGGCCCGGGCAGCAAAGCGTACCCCGAGCTGGGTCACCACCCCGGCGACCTGGTCGCCATCGAGCATCAGGTCGTCACACGCCTGGGCAAAGAGCGTCAGCCGCGGCTGGTTCTCGAGGCGCTGACGGATCGCCTGCCGATAGAGCACGCGGTCCGCCTGCGCGCGCATCGCGCGCACCGCCGGGCCTTTGCTCGCATTGAGAATGCGGAACTGGATGCCGGCCTCATCGGTGGCGACCGCCATGGCGCCGCCCAGGGCGTCGATTTCCTTGACCAGATGCCCCTTGCCAATGCCACCGATCGACGGATTGCAGCTCATCGCCCCGAGCGTTTCGAGCGTATGCGTCAGCAGCAGCGTCCGGGCTCCCATGCGCGCGGCAGCCAGCGCCGCTTCGGTGCCGGCGTGGCCGCCACCGACGACGATGACATCGAAACGGTCAGGAAAAAGCATGGGCAATAAACATCCCGGGCAAGGGGTGGAGATCCGGAAAAGAGCGGAATTCTACGCCAGTTCGCTGAAAAATAACAGGTTTCCACACAGCAGGGAGGTCCCCCCGAAACTCCTGTCAGCGACCGGCTGTCTCCCCTCTCCCGCTGCTGGCGACGACGGCCGTTCGCCGGTCGACGGCCGGCCGCTGGGCGCGCGTCGATACATAGCCTCCGGCTATGTCTTGAATTACCATAATCAATTGGAACAATGCTGGCGGCTCCACTACTATCCGTCCGTCGCTTGTTTCATTCACCGAACTTACAGGAGAACTCCACATGTCCTTGATCAATACCGAAATCAAGCCGTTTGCTGCAACCGCCTTCCACAATGGCAAGTTTTGTCCGGTCTCCGACGCCGACCTCAAGGGAAAATGGTCGGTGGTCGTCTTTTACCCGGCCGACTTCACCTTCGTCTGCCCGACCGAACTCGGTGACCTCGCCGACGAATACGCTTCGTTCAAGAACATCGGCGTCGAAGTCTACGCGGTCTCCACCGACACCCATTTCACGCACAAGGCCTGGCACGACGCCTCCGAGACGATCAAGAAGATCCAGTATCCGATGATCGGCGACCCGACCGGCAAGATCACGCGCAATTTCGACGTGATGATCGAAGAAGAAGGCCTCGCGCTGCGCGGCACCTTCGTCATCAATCCCGAAGGCGTCATCAAGGTCTGCGAGATCCACGACCTCGGCATCGGCCGCGACGCCAAGGAACTGCTGCGCAAGGTTCAGGCCGCCCAGTATGTCGCCAGCCACCCGGGCGAAGTCTGCCCGGCCAAGTGGACGCCGGGTGACGCGACGCTCGCCCCGTCGCTCGACCTGGTCGGCAAGATCTAGAACGGGCCGGCAGCGCGCTGCAGCCGGCTTTTCCTGCAGCGCCACCTGGGTCCCAGTGCAAAGGGGCCGCGAAGCAGGCTTGCTTGGCGGCCCCTTTTCAATGCTACTCGACAATGGAGAAATCACATGCTGGACAACCAAATCAAGACACCCCTGCGCGCCTACCTGGACAAAATCCGCCAGCCGATCGAAATCGTCGTCTCCCTCGACGCCAGCGCAAAAGCCCAGGAAATGCTCGCCCTGGCGAATGACATCGCCGAACTGTCGGACAAGGTCGTCGTCCGCCAGAACGGCGATTCACCACGCAAGCCGTCGTTCGCCATCGGCCGCCCCGGCCAGCCGGCCCGGATCAGTTTTGCCGGCATCCCGATGGGGCACGAGTTCACCTCGCTGATCCTCGCCCTGCTGCAGACCGGCGGCCATCCGCCCAAGGTCGACGGGCGCACGATCGAGGAGATCATCGCCCTCCCCGGGCGCTTTCATTTCGAGACCTTCATTTCGCTCTCCTGCCATAACTGTCCCGACGTCGTCCAGGCGCTCAACCTGATGGCTGTCCTCAATCCCGGCATCAGCCATCAGATGATCGACGGCGCGCTGTTCCAGGACGAAGTCAGCGAGCGCCAGATCATGGGCGTGCCGACGGTCTTCCTGAACGGCGAGCCGTTCGGACAGGGCCGGATGACGCTCGAGGAAATCATCGGCAAGCTCGACACCGGCGCCCTGCAGCGCGAGGCGGAGCAGGTTTCGGCCCGCGCCCCGTTCGACGTGCTCATCGTCGGTGGCGGCCCGGCCGGCGCTGCCGCGGCCATCTACGCAGCGCGCAAGGGGATTCGCACCGGCGTCGTCAGCGAGCGTTTCGGCGGCCAGGTGCTCGACACCCTGGCGATCGAGAACTTCATCTCGGTCAAGGAAACCGACGGCCCGAAGCTCGCCGCCGGGCTCGAACAGCATGTCCGGGAATACGACGTCGACATCATCAACCTGCAGCGTGCCGAAGCGCTCGTGCCAGGCATCTACGGCGGCCTGAGCGAAGTCCGGCTGGCCAGCGGCGCCAGCCTGCGCAGCAAGACGGTGATCATCGCCACCGGCGCCCGCTGGCGCGAGATGAACGTTCCCGGCGAAAAAGAGTATCGCGGCCATGGCGTCGCCTACTGCCCGCACTGCGACGGACCGCTGTTCAAGGGCAAGCGGGTGGCGGTCATCGGCGGCGGCAACTCGGGCGTCGAAGCCGCGATCGACCTCGCCGGCGTCGTTGCGCACGTCACCCTGCTCGAGTTCGAAGGCATCCTGCGCGCCGACGCCGTGTTGCAGAAAAAGCTCTTCAGTCTGCCGAACGTGAGAGTGATCACGCAGGCGCTGAGTACCGAAGTGACCGGCGACGGCAGGAAGGTCAACGGCCTCGTCTACACCGATCGGTCGAATGGCGAGAGCAAGCGGATCGAACTCGAAGGAATCTTCGTCCAGATCGGCCTGCTGCCCAACAGCGAATGGCTCAAGGGAACGATCGCCCTCTCGCCGCGCGGCGAAATCGAGATCGACGCGCGCACCGAAACCTCGCTGCCCGGCGTCTTCGCGGCCGGCGACGTGACCACGGTGCCCTACAAGCAGATCATCATCGCCATGGGCGAAGGCTCCAAGGCCGCCCTCAGCGCTTTCGACCACCTGATCCGCACTTCGGTCTCCTGAAGCGTCACCGCCGGCAGCCGGTTCTCCGGCGGCCGGCCCGCTGCCGACGAGGCGATGTCGGCCGCCCGCGTCGGCTTGATCGGCAACGAACTGTCAGGTAAGGTTCGCGCCATGAAATCCTCCGGAACCACCGCTGAACTGCTGCACAAACTCGGTCATGAGCTCACGAACAAGCGGGCACTGCTCATCGATCGCCATCCGAATGCGCGCAACTCGCTGCGCATCATGCTCTCCTCGCTCGGCATCACCCTGGTCCATAACGCCGGCAGCTCGGCGGAAGTGCTCCGCCAGGTGCGGGCGCACAGCTTCGACATCATCCTCTCCGATTACCTGCTCGACGACGGGCGCGACGGCCAGCAACTGCTCGAAGAGCTGCGCCAGCAACATCTGGTGCCGTTGAGCACGGTGTTCATGATCATCACCAGCGAACGCGCCTACCACAATGTCGTCTCGGTCGCCGAACTCGCGCCCGACGACTACCTGATCAAGCCGTTCACGGCCGGCGAGTTGCGCGCCAGGCTGGTGCGCGCGCTTTACCGCAAGCAGTTCTTCGCGCGCGTCTACGAGCATCTCGACAACGGAGCTTTCGGGCTTGCCCTGGCTGCCTGCGACCAGCTGCTCGGGCAGGATAGCGGTTTTCTCTTTGACGCCCTGCGGCTCAAGGGCGAGATCCTCAACACTCTCGGGCAGCATGGCGAGGCGCAGCTCATCTACCAGCAGGTGCTCGCCCAGCGCATCGTTCCCTGGGCGCGCATGGGTCTGGCCATCGCCTGGAGTGGTCAGCAGAAGCTCGCCGAGGCCGAGGCCCTCGGGCAGTCGCTGATCGACGAATACCCCGAATTCACCGCCGCCTACGATTTTCTCGCGGGGGTCCGCGAGGAGATGGGCAAAACGGCGGAAGCCCAGGAAGTGCTCTTGCGGGCAGTCGCCATCTCGCCCAAGAATTCGGCGAGACAGCGCCTCGTCGGCGATGTGGCGACCCGCAACAACGACCTGCAGACCGCCGAAAAAGCCTACGGCAAGGTCCTCGAACGGCGCCGCGGATCGTCCTTGAGGAGTATCGAGGATTACACGAACCTGGCGCGGGTCATGCTTGAGCGCGGCCACCTCGCGAGCGCCCGCAAAGTCACCGACGGCCTGCGCCGTGACTGGCGGGGCAAGGCGGAGGCCGAGTTTGCCGGGCTGGTCATGGAAAGCCTGTGCGCCGGCAAGGAAGAGGATCGGGCGCGGGCAAGGCAGCTCACCGAGCAAGCGCTGGTCCTGCACGAGACGATGAGGGTGCAGGGGATTGCCGGGAGGCTGTCGCAGAAACTGACCCTCGACCTCGCGCAGGCCTGTCTTGCCACCGGCAACGAAGTCAGCGCGCGCGACCTGCTGCGCCAGCTGGCGGCGGAAAACCATGAAGACCGCACCATGATCGCCAATGTCCAGAACCTCTACACCCGCGCCGGCAAGGCCGGCGAGGGGCAGGCGATGCTCGCCGAAGTCGGCAGGGAGATCGTCGACCTCAACAACCGGGGCGTGCTGGCGGCGCGCCGGGGAGACGTCGAAGGCTCGGTGAAGCTGCTCATGGAAGCGGCCGAGCGGGTCCCCAACCTGCAGTTTCTGGTCAATGCCACCAAGGCCATCTTCACGCTGCTCGAGATGAAGGGCTGGGACCCGGCGCTGGCGAGGCGCGGCGTGCGTTTCCTGCAGCTCGCGCAGGCCCGCGACATGCGCAACGCGCGGGTGATTTCGGCCCGCGAGCTTTATCAGCGGACCGCCCGCAAGTACGGCATCCCGATCGTCCCCCTGACCGCGGTACACCGTCCGGGCGACCGGATGCCCAGTCTGACGACCCTCGGCGGCGGCTGAAGGCCCTGGCCGCCGTCACCGGCAGACTGACAAGGGCACCGGCGGCTGCCCGCGGGGGTAGCCGCCCTGCCGCAGCTCGTCAAGAAAGACTCTCGCCGGCAGAGAGAGAATCTTCGACTTCAGATGAACCGCCAGCCACGGCTTGCGCAGCGGAAAGCCCTGCACGTCGAGAATGCACAGGCCATCGATCGCCGGATCCAGCGGCAGGGCGTGGCGCGAAAGCACTGCCAGACCCATGCCGGTGGCGACCAGTTCGCAGATGGCTTCGTTGCTGTTGACCGTCAGCTTGACTTCCAGCCTGACTCCGGTCAGCGCCAGATGCTCTTCGACCGTCCGCCGCGAGCCGGAGCCGGCTTCGCGCAGAATGAAACGCTCGCCGGCCAGCGCGCCGAGATCGACCGGCCGCGCCGCTGCCCAATGGTCGGCCGGCGCGATCACCACCTGTTCGTTGTCGAGCAGAGGGTAGGTCTCCAGCGCCACATCTTCCGGCGGATAGACCATGACGTAGAGATCGTCCTGATTGCCCCGCAGACGCGCGACGATGCGCTCGCGGTCGGCGATCTCGAGCTCGATGTCGACCCCCGGGTAGCGCCGGCAGAATTCGCCGAGCATGCGCGGCAGGAAATACTTGGCGGTGGTCACCAGCGCCACCCGCAGGCGCCCCCGCCTGAGTCCCTTGAGATCGTCGATGGCGGCTTCGAAACGGCCCCAGACGTCATCGAGCTCGCGCGCCGCCTTGAGCATCTCCGTGCCGGCCGCCGTCAGCACGACCTCGCGCCCGGACTGCTCGAAGAGCGGCAAGCCGAGGGTATCGACGATCTGCCGGATCTGCAGCGAAACCGCGGGCTGGGTCAGATGCAGCGCCTCGGCGGCTTTCGAGAAGCTGCGCTGGTGAGCGACCGCGACGAAAGTTTCGAGCTGGCGGAAAGTCATCCGGCGGCGGGGCATGTATAAGCTCTGGCAAATGGATGGTGAAATTATATCTGATTGGACTTTATCCCGCCGAGACCCCAAAGTTCGCTCGTCCGATCAGCGGTACGGACACCACCCGAATCAACGACCCCAGGAGAAAATCATGCGTACTTACACCACCGACAGCGCTGAAGCCATGGCACGCGTCATAGCACTCGCTCTGCTTGCCGATGGTGCGCTCGACCACAGCGAACTCGAATCACTGACGAAGCGCGGGCTTGACGACCAGATCAACATCGACCCCGCGACCCTCGATCGGGTCATCCACGAGTTCTGCAACGACCTGATGCAATGCGCGCCCGCACCGAACGTCGGGCAGATCGAGTTCGATCGCGAACTGATCGATCACCTGCTCGACGACATCCGCTCCCCTGAACTGCAGAAAAAGGCCTTGAGCGCCATCCTCGGTATCGTCAATGCCGACGGCTGCCTCAACGGTGGCGAAGCCATCCTGGTCTCCGAGGCGATGAACCGCTGGGGGCTGGAACTGAAACGGGTGACGCGCACCGAGGTCCGCCCGGCGCAACCGATCTCGCCGATGCTCGAGCGGCAGATCAGGCTCCATTCGTAAGGCAACCGCCGGTCGGACGACTTCCGGCGACCCTCTCCACCCTCCCCTGCCCGGGGAGGGCGACGTTTACGGCTCGTAGTGCGTTTCCTCAGAACGGTTACAACCCGACCGTTCGGCCTGAGCCTGTCGAAGGCCGGTCAGCCCTGAGAAATGCGGTTCGACAAGCCTGTCCTGAGCCAGGTCGAAGGGCTCACCGCGAACGGCAATACTTTTAACGGAACGCACTACTCGTCAGCCGCCCGCCGAGCGAATCCAGCGCAGCAGGCTCGCCGCGTCCATCGCTCCCGACTGACGGGCCACTTCGCGGCCATTCTGAAACATCAGCAGCGTCGGAATCGAGCGGATCGAGAAACGCGCGGCCAGCGACGGCTCGTCTTCGGTATTGACCTTGGCGAGGCGAAAGCCCGGTTCGAGCTGGCTGGCCGCCTGCGCGAAAGCCGGCGCCATGGCCCGGCAGGGGCCGCACCAGGGCGCCCAGAAGTCAACCACGACCGGCAGCTCCGAGCGGCCGACGTGGCGGTCGAAAATCGCCCCGGTGAGCGCGATCGGCGTACCGTCGAAAAGCGGCGACTGGCAGTGACCGCAGCGACCCTGATCGCCCAGGCGTCCTTCGGGGACCCGGTTCGGGCGATGGCAATGTGGGCAGACCACGATTTTCGATGAGCTCATTCGCTTACCCCGCGCGCCGACCAGCCAGCGCCGGCGCGAACCTCGCCAGGCCTTCGAACAGGATCGTCGCCGACCATCGCATCCGCGCCGCCGGAATCATTGCTGCCATGGAACAGCGCCAGCGACTTGAAGAGCGCCCCGCCCCTCGACGCCTGTCCAGTGCATAGATGAAGAGGACCGGCGGTGGCTCCATGCCCACCCGATCGCAGGCCCAGAACAGCCCGCTCCCGGTCTGATCGTCGCTGCGCCAAGCGCTGTCGAGTGCGCCGTACAATACAAAACAACATCAAGCGGTTGCGCACCATGATCATGCGTCCAGGAAAACCAGCGGGTCAGACATCGGGCGGGAGCCAGCCAACACAGCAAAGAATGTGCCACCCAATCGTCAGATCAACCACATCAATGGCTTGCAGATTTCCCGCGTCAACCCGCGGGTCGTGGGGCAGGCCCCTGTAAGATTTTTCGACAGTCTGCCGCCCGGGCGCCGCGCGAGCGATACGATCGATACGTCGATCAGAGGCCGGGATGCCTCCTCTCGGGAAGAAAAATGACCGTCGTGATCGCCGCGCCTTCATCGCGCTGCAGCAGCTTCTCGTCGAGCTACCTCCCTCTCGCAATGATCGCGTTCCTGCGGGAACAGCAAGAACATCATCATCAACTGGACATGCCGTGCCTCAGTCTTTATGCTGTTGCCGCGCAACGGATCTGGTCTCGCACCGGGTCCAGCAATCCGGGTTTCGAGGGTCACTGCCGGTCTCTCCGGATGTGCCGTTGAAAGGAAGTGGGGACGACCTCACCGCTCCAACCTATAGCGGGGACGACCCTGGTCATTTGCGAAAGGAAAACCTATGGCTTGGGTCATTCTCACGATTGCGGGACTATTCGAGATTGCTTGGGCAATCGGACTGAAATACACGGAGGGTTTCAGCCGATTGTGGCCTACTGTCGGCACGGTCTTGTCGATGGTCGTCAGTCTGTCCTTGCTGGGTCTTGCCATGAAGTCGCTTCCGGTGGGCACCGCATACGCCATTTGGGTTGGGGTTGGGGCCGTCGGTACCGTGATCCTAGGCATCGCACTGCTCGGCGAGCCGGCAAATACCGCCCGCATCCTCAGTGTTGCGCTCATTGTTGCCGGTATCGTCGGGCTCAAGCTTTCGACACCCGCCTGACATGGCACCGAGAGGGCCGCGCCACAAACGGCGCGGCCCTCAAGCTTCAACCTTGCCGTCTCACACCGAATGCCTCGCATGAACACAAACTTCCATCAGCTTCCAGAAAATCTCCCTCCGCTGTCTTTCCGCCGGATCGAAACGTCGACGATGTTCTGGCCTGGCTAGGACGAAACGCCCACCCGGCGCTGCAGGAAACACCCCCAATCGCTGTTCCCCCGAGCTCGCAGGTCAGCCCCTCTTTCAGGTCAAAATTCTCCCGCCATGAATAATCTGTCTGCTGTACATACCCTGGTGATCAATTCACTGGACGACCAGATCGCCGTGATTGACCGAATGGGAAACATTATCGATGTCAACTACTCATGGACCAGGTTTGGGGCAGAAAACGGACTTTCCCGTGGGTACTCTTGCCTGGGAGCGAATTATCTACAAGTCCTCTCGGCCTCTGCCGTCAGTGGGGATGACCTCGCCGGTGAAGCGGCAAATGGCATTTTTGATGTGGTGAACGGCAATCGTGATTCTTTCTATTTTGAATATCCCTGCCACAGCCCGAACGAGAAACGCTGGTTCATTTTGCGTATTAATTGCCTGAAAGATGCTCCCCAAGGCCTCTTTGTCATCTCTCATCAGAACATCACCCGACGCAAACTGGCCGAGGAACGGGCCGAGCATTTGGCCATGCACGACCCTCTGACAGGTCTGGCCAATCGCCGGCATTTCAATCTTTTCCTGAACAGGGAAATACGAAGGAGTATCCGGAACCAGTCGGCGATCAGCCTGATCGAGATCGATGTCGATCACTTCAAAGACTATAACGACACCCTGGGCCATCTTGCCGGGGACCAATGCCTCATCAGTGTGGGCAAGGTGCTGCACGGATTCTCGCGCAGACCTGACGATCTCGCGGCACGACTTGGCGGTGATGAGTTCGCTTTGGTTCTGGGTGATACCGACGTTGCGGAAGCTCGAAAAATCGCAGAAGCCATCCTGAAAGCGGTCAACGACCTGAAAATGGTTTTTAATGAATCAGGGCACATAAGCGTCAGCGTGGGCACGGCTTCCGCAATTCATCACCGGCAAATGAGCGAGGACTTTCTGCTTCAGGAAGCTGATAATGCCCTGTATCGTGCGAAATCAGCCGGCAGAAACCGGGCTGTGCATGCCGCCGACGAACAGACCTGACGATTCATTCGAGGCCTTGATCGTCGTTCCGGCGCTCCGGCCGGACGATCGCCAGATCCCCCGGCACTCCTGTAGTAGCCCGATTCAGCGGGCGATTTTTTCCGGAGCGCCTGCCGCTCCTCCCCGACCATTCGCATGGACGCGGTGATCGTGTCAGGCTTCCTGACATTAATCTAAAATCAGCCACGGGGTAAGAAAACATGTACGGAATATTGTTCTCTCGTCATCGCGACAAAGCTTGGCCTGCTTGCGCTGACAGTGGGTTTTGCCATTGACGCCAGACTCCGGGTTATCCCGGTATTGTCGGAAAAAAATCTTTCGGTGATGGCGTGGCATATCATCCCGGTGACAATTTTTTCCGTTCTTTTTGTAGTCGCCGGCGTTTCATTCCGCACAGGATGGTTGTATTGACTGCTGAATAAGCAGCCTGCATCATGCGAGCGCAGCGAGCCTCTGAACCGTTTGGGGGACAAGCCCGATCGGAGCAGCACGGGGCCAGTTCCTCGACTTCGGCCGCAGTTCCTCTTTCGTCCCCCTGCTCTCCAGCCGGACGCGCTGCAAGCGGCGTCCGCCAAACTTCGCCGTCCTGCGGCACAACGTCCACCCTTTCACATCAAGGTAAACCCCATGTTCGATATCCAGAACTACGCCAGCTTTGTCGCTGCCATCCTGATTTTCCAGCTGATTCCCGGACCCGGAACGATTGCCATCCTGAACGCCACGGCGCGCAACGGCGCTCGCGCAGGCGGTGGCGCAGTGCTGGGCACCGTCCTTGGCGACCTCGTCTTCATGATCGCCGCCATCGCGGGCCTGGCTGCCCTCCTGCGAGCCAACCCGCTGGTCTTCCAGGCCCTGCAGTGGTTTGGCGCAGCCTACCTCGTGTGGATGGGGTTCGAGCTGCTCCGCACGAGAATCATCCATGCCGGCGAAGCCCATGAACCGCAGCGCTCGCCGGCCACGTATTTCCGTCAGGCCTTCGCCATCAGTCTCACCAATCCGAAGGTGATCCTCTTCTTCGTTTCCTTCTTTCCGCTCTTCCTCAAGCCCGGCGCATCCTCGGCGACGCTGGCGATCATGATGCTTCATGTGACCGCGCTAAGCCTTCTCTACCAGGGCCTGCTCGTGCTTGCCGGCAATCGAGTCGCCGGTTATCTGCGTGGTTTGCCTTCGGCCAGAAGGCTAGCCACCCGGCTTGCCGGCATGGCGCTCGTTGGTTTCGGCATCAAGCTGGCCATGGACAATCGCTGACGTTTGAACCCGTTTCCTTACACACAAGTCTCGGCTGTCCCCATCACAGAAACTTGAGCCACTTACGCCGAACACCCGCATCAGCAGCAGAAAAGCCACTTTCTCCCCGACGGCAGTTACCCACTACGCTTGCCTTACAGCGACGATCTGGAGTTGATCATGGACATTTTAAAGGGCGGGCCGGATTGCCTGGTCGTCGAGCCAATGGCTTTGCGAAAGAAAGTCAGGCGGCGGCTGGCGACGGCAGTGAAGGTATGACCATGAGTAATGCGGAGCCAGCAAGCAGAGCGCCATCGTTTCTGGCACATATCCGCCGTGACAACGGGCAGATCGTCGCCCATGCTCTCGATCAGCACCTGCTTGAGGTCTCACGACTGGCCGCCGCCTTTGCTGCAGCTTTCGGAGCAGCAGATTGGGGGGCTCTGGGCGGTCTTTGGCACGACATAGGCAAGTATCGACCGGGTTTCCAGTGCTATATCTGGCAGTGCGGCGACCCCGATGCGCACATTGAAGGCAAAGTCGCCGGACCGGAAAAGACGCATTCGGCGGCGGGGGCACTTTGGGCACAGCAGTATCTCGTCAAAATTGACCAGCGCGGGGGGCCAGTCGTGGCCCGCGTCATGGCCTATCTGATAGCCGGCCACCATGCGGGTTTGGATAACTGGTTTGGTGGCCTGAAGGAACGGTTTGCCAAGGACGATAGCACCAAAGAACTGGCGGATACGCTGGGTGCCGGGCTTCCGGTCGAAATCCTCCGGCCGCCCGGTCCCTTACCCGACCTGGCGGCCATTGCCGTGGACCAACCGACCGGAATTCCTGGACGCTTCGCTCTCTGGGTGCGCATGCTGTTTTCGTGCCTTGTGGATGCGGATTTTCTTGATACCGAAGCGTTTATGTCGCCGAACAAAGCCGAAGCGCGCACCGGGTTCATGTCGCTCACAGAAATGGAAACGGCATTGGCGGCCAGATTGACGGCAATGGCGTCGCAAGTGGCGGCGCATGGTGAAACGCATAGCCGGGTGAATCGCAAGCGCTCAGAGGTGCTGCGCGCCTGTCTGAACAAGGCGGAACGGCCGCCTGGGGCCTTTAGCCTGACCGTGCCAACCGGCGGCGGCAAGACCCTCTCCAGCCTCGCCTTTGCTTTGCGCCATGCGGTCCGTCACGGAAAGAAACGGGTAATCTATGCCATTCCCTATACCAGTATCATCGAACAGACGGCTGAAGTCTTTCGCGACATCTTTGGCGCCGCCAACGTCATTGAACACCACTGCAGCGTCGAGTCCGATGCGTCGGCCGAAACGACGCGCTCGCGGCTCGCCTGCGAAAATTGGGATGCACCACTTGTCGTGACCACCAATGTGCAGTTGCTCGAAAGCCTCTTTGCGCGAAAAACCTCGCGCTGCCGCAAGTTGCACAATTTGGTAAACAGCGTCGTCATTCTCGACGAAGCCCAATTGCTCCCCGTGCCCTATCTCCAGCCGGTGATTGACGTGTTGCGCTTGCTGATCCAGGACTATGGAGTAACCCTCGTGCTGTGTACCGCAACCCAGCCGGCACTCGATAGCCGGACCAGTTTCGACATGGCCCGGCAGCTAAGGGGATTTCGGCCAGGCGAGATCGTCGAGATCATCGATGACGTCGCCAGTCTGTACGCGGCACTGGAGCGAGTCAGAGTGCATGTGCCGGCGGACTTGAAGGTCACCCAGGGCTGGGATGATCTGGGTAAGGAAATTGCCGCCCATGATGCCGTATTGACGGTGGTCAGCCGCCGCGCCGATGCCCGCGAACTGTATGCCCAGATCAAGGCGCGATCACCCATAGGGCTTTGGCACCTTTCGGGGCTGATGTGCGCGCAGCATCGTAGCGACACATTGGTAGCGATCAGGACCGCGCTGTCGGCCTGGCAGAGCGCTCTGGCGACCGGCCAGAAGCCGGACCCGATCCGGGTTGTCAGTACCCAACTGGTCGAAGCCGGGGTCGACATCGACTTTCCGGTGGTCTTTCGTGCGCTGGCCGGCCTCGATTCGATTGCCCAGGCAGCCGGGCGATGCAACCGCGAAGGCCGACTGGCAATGGGCAACGTGCACGTTTTTGTCCCCCCAAAACCACCGCCGGCGGGCCTGCTGCGTCAGGCCGAGCAAACCACGCGTTCATTGTGGAGTGCCCTTGGCCCGAAAGCCGATCCCTTGGCGGTGGAACATTTTCCCGAGTATTTCCGCTGCCTGTATGGCGACGCCTGCCTGGACGAAAAAGGGATCGTCGACCTGCTTCGCGCTGGCCGGGCGGAAGTGAATTTCCGCACCGCTGCCGAGCACTTCCGGTTGATCGACGACCAGGAGAGTGCGACCATTTTCGTTCTTTACCGACTGCACGAGGGGGACACCAGCATCGACATCCTCCTGAAGAAACTTCAGAAAGACGGGCCTGACCGTTGGCTGTTGCGCAAACTGCAGCGCTATGCAGTCACCATCTATCGGCATGACCTGCAACGACTGCTGGCGATGGGCGACGTGACATCCCTGGGGGCTGACTGGCCTGGGCTGTATGTGCAGGTGAGTGACATCTTGTACGATCCGGTGCTGGGGGTGAACGTCGATGGTGCACCGGGCGATCCGGCCGGTCTCGTAACCTGAGACCGGTAATCTTGAAACGCATGCAACGCTCGCTGGGAGAAACGATGACAAGTTATTGCCTTGAGGTATCGGGAGATTACGCCTGCTTCACCCGGCCTGAAATGAAAGTCGAGCGGGTGTCCTACGACGTGATGACGCCTTCGGCGGCACGGTCCATTTTCGAGGCCATTTTCTGGAAGCCGGCCATCCGCTGGCAAGTCAGGCAGATCGAGGTACTGAAGCCGATTCGCTGGATCAGCGTGCGGCGCAACGAAGTTGCTACCAAGGCTTCGCTGCGCAATGCTCAGGTAGCGATGAAGGCCGGGTACGGCCAGTTGGCTCTCTATATCGAAGACGAGCGGCAGCAGCGAGCCGGCCTTTTCCTCCGCGATGTAGCCTACCGACTGCATGCCGATCTGCTGCCGATCGGCAGTGATGCCGTGAGCAATCCGGCCAAGTACCGCGAGATCTTCCAGCGTCGCGCCGAGAAGGGCCAGTGCGTCAATCAGCCTTACCTCGGCTGCCGCGAGTTTGCCGCCCGCTTTCGCCTGATCGCCGACCCTGCTGCCGAAGCCCCGGCATTCGCCGAGAGCCGTGATCTGGGTTGGATGCTCTACGACATGGATTTCGACGACCCCAACGATCCGCGGCCACGCTTCTTTCGCGCCGATCTCCAACGTGGGGTAATCGACCTGGAGAAGGTTCAGGTGATCGGATGATCCTGCAAGCCCTGTACGACTATTACCGGCGCAAGGCGCTCGATCCCGATCCCGCCCGGCGTCTGCCGGTCTTTGGTTTCGAAGACAAGGAAATTCCCTTCATCATCGAATTGGCTGCCGATGGCCGCCCTGTCGCAATCCGGGACACTCGGCGGCCAGAAGGGAAAAAGAAGCAGGCGCAGCGCTACCTGGTCCCCAAAGGTGCCAAGAAAACTTCTGGTGTCGCGGCCAACTTCCTTTGGGATACTGCCGAATATGTGCTGGGAGTCGACACGCGAGGAAAACCGGAACGGGTCGTGGAACAGCACGCGGCCTTTCGCCAGCACCTGGCGAACCTGCCCGAGCAGGCGCGTGAAGATGCGGGCATCGTGGCGATCGAGGCGTTCTACGCCAGCCATGGCTACGCCGCTTTGGCAGATGACCCGGTCTGGTCAGAAATCCTTGAAACCAATCCTGTCCTGACGTTTCGGCTGGCGGGGGAAGATGATCTGGTATGCCAGCGGTCGGTGGTGGTAAGCAACCTGGTGAACGCTCTCGACGAGGCAGGCAATGGAGGAGTATGCCTCATAACAGGTCTGCCAGCGTCGCCAGAGCGCTTGCATACGGCAATCAAGGGTGTCTGGGGCGCGCAGTCTTCCGGGGCCAATATCGTTTCTTTCAATCTGGATGCTTTCACGTCGTTCAACAAGGAGCAAGGGAGTAATGCCCCGATCAGCCCTGCTGCTGCCTTCGCTTACACCACGGCGCTCAATCACCTGCTGGACAGGAGATCTCGCCAGCGCATTCAGGTCGGCGACGCATCCACCGTCTTCTGGGCGCAGAAGGACGATCCGGTCGAGGATGCGTTTGCTGCGGTCTTCGGCGAACAGGACGACCCCGCTGCGCGGTGCGAGGAGATCCGTTCTCTTCTCGGCGCGGTCCATTCCGGCCAGTTCGACGGAGGTCGTGGTGTCAACAGATTCTACGTCCTCGGACTGGCGCCCAATGCCGCTCGCATCTCCGTTCGCTTCTGGCACGCCGATCCCCTGTACGTCATTGCGGGGCGGATTCAGGCGTGGTTCGACGACCTGGCGCTGGCTCGCGCTCCGAACGATCCGGAGTTCCCCAGTCTGTTCCGGCTTCTCGCCGCCTGTGCCGTGTTGCGCAAGGCCGACAACATTCCTCCCAACCTCGGAGGCGATGTCATGCGGGCGATCCTCTCCGGCGCTGCCTTTCCCGCTTCGTGGCTGAACGCGGCGGTGCAGCGCTGCCGTGCCGAACAGGATGTCATCTACTTGCGGGCCGCCGGAATCAGGGCTTGCCTGAATCGAAATCTACGCAGCCGTCCGAACCATGCCCTTGAGAAGGAGTTACTCCCCATGCTCGACTCAGAAAACAGCAGCCATGCCTATCGGCTTGGGCGCCTGTTCGCCACTCTCGAAAAAATCCAGGAAGAAGCGAGTCCCGGCTTGAATGCCACCATCCGCGAACGATTCTACGGAGCCGCTTCCAGTACGCCGGTCAGCGTATTCACGACCTTGCTGCGTCTGAAGAACCACCATCTCGCCAAATTCACCAACCGCGGCAGGGCGATCAATTTCGAGCGTCTGATCGGTGAAATCATGAGCGGGCTAGCCGACTTCCCCAGGCATCTGACCTTGCACGATCAGGGGCGTTTTGCCATCGGCTACTACCACCAGCGCCAGGATTTTTTCACCAAACCAGAAGCCAGTGAATCCACCCAGGGAGAAAGCAAATGAGCCTCACCAATCGCTACGATTTTGTTCTTGTCTTCGATGTTCGTGACGGCAACCCGAATGGCGACCCGGATGCAGGCAACCTGCCGCGTCTGGATGCGGAATCCGGTCATGGCCTAGTGACCGACGTTTCCTTGAAGCGCAAAATCCGCAACTTTGTTGGTAAGCGTCCGACCGCTCCACCTGTAAAAGTCGGACGAGATAGCGCAACCTCCCGGCTTTCGATGGGAGGTTGCGATGGACAAGAACGGCGAGCGGGAAGCGTACTGGCGAGGGCATGTTGCCGAGTGGCGGGCGAGTGGGGAGTCGCAGAGAGCGTACTGTGACCGGCACGGGCTGAAGGACCATTCGCTGAGTTACTGGCATCAGCGTCTGGCCAAGCGCGAAGGTGGGGCCGCCGTCGGCGAGCCGCTGACGCTGATTCGGGCAACGATCGTTGCCGATCCGCTGGTCTCAATGCCGTGCCTGTCGCTCGCCAGCCCGAACGGCTGGCGACTCGAATTTGGCCTGCTGCCGCCGGCCGAGTGGCTGGTGGCACTCTGGGCAAACCACTCATGAGCGCGACCCTCGGCGTACCGCTGGAGCGCATCTGGCTGGCTCTCGAACCGGTAGACATGCGCCTGGGCATTGACGGCTTGTCTGCCCGCATCCAGGCGAGTCTCGGGCGCTCCCCTTGTGACGGCAGTGCTTACGCCTTCACCAATCGCAAGCGAAGCCGACTCAAACTGCTGGTGTGGGATGGCACGGGCGTGTGGCTAGCGCAACGGCGCCTACACCGGGGCGGTTTCACGTGGCCGAGCGCTGGCGAGGCGGTTTTTTCCCTGACGCCGGGGCAATGGCGGTGGCTGATCGCGGGCGTTGACTGGCAACGTCGGGAAGCCCCAGCGCCGGGACACTGGCAAGTGTAACGGCCGCGTCACTGCCGCGAAAAAAGTGATAATAATCGGCTATCTACCTGGCTTTCAGGAGCTTTCCATGCGATGTCTGCGGTATAATGCCTCATGGATTTAGCGACCGAACTTGCCGCCTTCTCCCCCTCACCAGAACTGCTGGCCTGGGTCGAAAATCGGGTTGGCGGTCTGCTGGAACAGGCCAAGACCAGCGCCACGGAAATTCACTGGCGCGATGCCAAGATCGAAAAGCTGACGCTCGAACTTGCTCATTTACGCCGAATGAAATTCGGCGTGAAGAGCGAAGCCATGGTCGCCGCCGAACGCGACCTCTTCGATGAAAACCTGGCGGCCGACATTGCTGCCTGCGAAGCCCGTCTGGCCGAAGCGCTCCAGGTCGCTGAAACGCCGTCGGATCAACCGGTACCCGAGAAGAAGCCCAAACGCGAACGCGCCGGTCGTCAGCCCCTGCCGGAGCATCTGCCGCGCGTTGAAATTCGCCACGAACCCGAGAACTGCACCTGCGGCGAATGCGGTCAGGCGTTGGTGCTGATCGGCGAGGACGTGACCGAGAAACTCAATATCGTCCCGGCGCAGTTCTTCGTCGAACAGCACGTTTATCCCAAATACGCCTGCCGGCCCTGCGAGACGCTGACGGCGGCACCGGCCGAGCGCAGCGTGATCGATGGCGGAATGGCGACCCCGGCCTTGCTCTCGTGGGTCATGATCAGCAAGTTCCTGGATCACCTGCCGCTCTATCGCCTGGAACAGCAGGCCGCCCGGTCTGGCGTCCCGCTCGCCCGCTCGACGCTGGCCGAGTGGGTGGGTCGCGTCGGCTATGCCCTCGAACCCCTCTGGCTTCGCCTGGGCGAATTGCTGCGCGAGAGCGAGGTGTTACATGCGGATGAAACCCCGGTGCAACAGCTTGATCCAGGCAAGGGGAAGACCAAGCGGGCGTATCTCTGGGCGTACCGCAACAATGCCTTGGAAAATGACCCGCCGATTGTCGTCTTCGACTATCAACCGGGCCGGGCCGGCATACATGCCGTGAATTTCCTGGCGCAATGGGAAGGCGCCCTGATGGTCGATGACTTCGCCGGTTACAAGGTGCTGTTTCAGGGATCAGTGATCGAACTGGGCTGCATGGCCCATGCGCGCCGCAAGTTCTTCGACCTGCACCAGGCCAACGCCAGCCCGGTCGCGACGGAAGCCCTTCGCCGCATCGGCGAACTGTATGCCGTCGAGGCGCAGGCGAAGGACCTCACGGTCGAGGAACGGGCCCGTCTGCGCGAGATGCACAGTCAGCCGCGACTCGAGTCCCTGCACCTATGGCTCCTGAACACCCGCAAGTCGGTCGCCAACGGCTCGGCCCTGGCCCGGGCCATCGATTACACGTTGAAGCGCTGGCGCGCTCTCGCTCGTTATGCCGAGAATGGCTTCTACCCGATCGACAACAACCCTATCGAAAACGCCATTCGCCCGATCGCCGTCGGGAAGAAAAATTGGTTGTTCGCAGGTTCGGAGGCCGCCGGCAAGCGTGCCGCGGCCATTCAGTCGCTGCTCGAAACCGCGCGCTTGAACGGCATCGAGCCCATGGCCTGGCTCACCAACACCCTGCAAAAACTTCCCACTTGGCCCAACAGCCGCCTCGACGAGTTGCTGCCGCTCAAAAAACGGGGGTAAGTCAGCACCCCCTGACGTGGGTGGGCTGGACGCTTACCTTTGTTGGCCTCGTCAAAGGCGAAACACCGCCATTCGATATTTACATCAAGGAAAAGGCGATCCTGAACCAGACCCACGCCAAGGCGTATATCGCGATTGGCGCGGAAGACGCGCTCAAAGGCGACGACAAGAAGCGCAAAGGCAACGGCGAAACGGTCGACAAAGCTCGCCACTGGATGTGTGCCAACTTCTACGATGTCCGCACTTTCGGCGCCGTGATGTCGACCGGTGTTAACTGCGGTCAAGTGCGCGGCCCGGTGCAACTGACCTTCGCCCGTTCTGTGGATCCGATCATCGCCCAGGAGCACTCGATTACCCGCATGGCCGTTGCCACCGAAGCGGAAGCCGAAAAGCAGCAAGGCGACAACCGCACCATGGGTCGCAAGCATACCGTTCCCTACGGCGTCTATGTCGCTCATGGCTTCATCTCATCTTTCCTCGCCAAGCAGACGGGCTTTGACGAAGACGATCTGGAACTTCTCTGGCAAGCGCTGGAAAACATGTTCGAGCATGATCGCTCGGCGGCACGCGGCGAAATGTCGACGCGTGGGCTGTACGTGTTCAAGCATGAATCCGAGCTTGGCAATGCCCATGCACACGCCCTGTTCGATCGCATCGGGATTGCCCGGAAGACTGGCGCCTATGTGGCTCGCAGCTTCAATGATTATGAAATCACCGTTGACGACAGCCCGCTGCCGTCAGGTGTCACACTGATCAAGCGAGTCTGAGTGGTGCGCTAGCGCCGTTCGAGCCAATAAGCCGGCCAGAGGCGCGGGTTGACCATGGCTTCATCGACATCAAGTGCCGCAATTTCGCCGCGGTCGAAAGCATCGGCCCGGCGCTCGGCTTCTTTCTGCCATGCGGCGAGGATTTGGTCGTCCTTTGCCAGGCTCGCGAGCAGACGTTCAGCAAGATGGACGCGGTCGGCGGGTGCCAGTTGCAAGGCGGCGGTTTCAATTTCTTCCAGGGATGGGGCAATCATGATTCGATCCTTCGTTGATCCGGATGCGATGCTAACCCAGGCGTGTTGGAGATGCCATAACGAGCGCCAAGCCGATGACCGCTGAGCCGCTCGACCCGATTGCCATCTCTGCCCTGCAGCACTGGCGCTACTGTTCGCGCCAGTGCGCCCTGATCCACGTCGAGCAGGTTTTCGAGGACAACCTGTTTACCCAGCGGGGGAACGCTTTGCACAAGCGGGTCGATGATCCCGGCTTCGAGGTGCGCGACGGGCTGCGCGTCGAGCGCGCTCTGCCGCTTTTCTGCGATCGTCTGGGGCTGGTCGGCAAGGGCGATGTCGTTGAGTTCCTGCCGGACGGCACGCCGTACCCGGTGGAATACAAACACGGCTCGCGGCACAAGAGGGCCGACATTGCCGCCTGCGACGACCTGCAACTCGCGGCGCAAGCGGTCTGTCTCGAAGAAATGCTCGGGCGATCGGTGCCGGAAGGCGCGCTGTATTACGCAACGTCGCGCCGCCGCCGAATCGTCACCATCGACAACGACTTGCGTGCCAGTGTCGAGGTTGCTGCCAGCGCCGTGCGCCAACTAATGCTTGCTGGCCCCTTGCCGCCACCGCTCAATGACGAGCATTGCCGTGCCTGTTCGTTGCGCGACCTTTGCCAACCGGAGGCTTCGGCACGCTCAGCGAAACGCTCGGCGGTCCTCTCCACCCTTTTCGAGTTGGACGACTGACATGCAACTCCTCAATACGCTCTACGTCACCACGCCCGAGAGCTACATCCATCTCGATAACGACACCTTGCGCGTCGAGGTCGAGAAGACGACGCGTCTGCGCGTGCCGCTGCATCATCTCGGCGCCGTGGTGTGCTTCGGCCATGTGTCGGTCTCGCTGCCGCTGATGCACCGTCTGGCCGACGACGGAATCAGTCTGGTGCTGCTCGACACTCATGGTCGCTTCAAGGCGCGCCTGGAGGGCTCGGTCTCGGGCAACGTCCTGCTACGGCAAGCACAGCACGGCCTGGGGCGCGATCCGGTCTTCGTCCTGGGCGTGGCACGTAACTGTGTTGCCGGCAAGGTGCGCAACTGTCGGCAGGTTCTGCTGCGCGGCTCGCGCGAGGCCAAGGTTTCCGAAGACGCAGCTCTGCTTTCCCGCAGCGCGGCCGATCTGGCGGCAACGCTACGCGCCTTGCCTGACGTCACCGACCTCGATACCTTGCGCGGCCTGGAGGGCGAAGCCGCCCGGCAGTACTTCGGCGCGCTGACGAATCTGCTGCGGGCCAGTTCGCGAACGAGTTTTGCCATGGATGGCCGCAGCCGGCGCCCACCTCGCGACCGCATCAATGCGCTGTTGTCCTTCGTGTACACCTTGCTGATGAACGACTGCCGTTCGGCCGTCGAAGCGGCCGGGCTCGACCCGCAGATCGGCTTTCTGCATGCCGTTCGGCCAGGGAGGGCTGCGCTGGCGCTCGATCTGATGGAAGAGTTTCGTTCCTTCGCCGATCGCCTGGTGCTGTCCTTGATCAATCGCGGGCAGATCGCCGCGAAGGATTTCGTCGAGCGTGAAGGGGGCGCGGTGTTGCTCGAAAGCGATGCACGCAAGACTGTTCTGGTCGCGTATCAGGAGCGCAAACAGGAAAACATGAGCCACCCGCTGCTCAGCGAACCCGTTCCTTTCGGCTTGCTGCCGCACGTCCAGGCCAGACTGCTGGCGCGAACGCTGCGCGGCGATACCGCCGAATATCTGCCGTATCTGGTGCGCTGAGGCTGAGATTATGTTGGTCATTGTCTGTTACGACGTGAGTACCGAAACCCGCGAAGGCCGGAGGCGACTACGGCGGGTGGCGAAAGTCTGCGAGAGCACGGGGCAACGAGTACAGAAATCGGTCTTCGAATGCCAGGTCGACCGCGCGCAGTTCGAAGCGCTGGAGCGTACGCTGCTCAAGGAGATCAAGGCCGACGAGGACAACCTTCGCTTCTACCGGATTGCCCAACTGAAAGGCTACGAAGTGAGGGAGTATGGCACTTTCCGCGCCACTGACTTCGATGGCCCCCTGGTGTTGTAGCCATGCGCGAACCTGAAGTAGCCATGGATTACCGGGGAGGTTCGCGCAGCGTGCTCCCCTTTGAATTCATTCAACTATCTTGCGCGGCACCGTTTCGCGTAAGATGCTTTTCGCTCATGGGCAAGGGGTTCGCGCAAAGCGGGCATTTTGTCCCTTTTCTTCTGTAGGTTACGGGAGATGAGCTTCGCCCCTCGGCAACGAGGGGCGTGGATTGAAACTACGCGTCCGTGGCGCACGGACTCGGGGTATGCGAAGGCTTCGCCCCTCGGCAACGAGGGGCGTGGATTGAAACGGCTTGATCGCGAACTTGCTGCCCTCGAACGGCGGCTTCGCCCCTCGGCAACGAGGGGCGTGGATTGAAACATCTTGAACGGCCTGCAGTGGGATTGGACCGGCAGCTTCGCCCCTCGGCAACGAGGGGCGTGGATTGAAACAACTATCCGCCGGGTGGGCGCGCGCTGGCGGTGCGCGCTTCGCCCCTCGGCAACGAGGGGCGTGGATTGAAACGTCACCGTTGCCGGCATCCAGACCGGTGCCGGGCGGCTTCGCCCCTCGGCAACGAGGGGCGTGGATTGAAACCCGAAATGGCAATCTCTCGGTGCGTGGCTGAACTGGGCTTCGCCCCTCGGCAACGAGGGGCGTGGATTGAAACCTGATTCCGGCGGTGCCCGGCGTATTCGACTACTTCGCTTCGCCCCTCGGCAACGAGGGGCGTGGATTGAAACTTGTCGTTTCGCCCGTCGTCGTCGGCATGGCGATGCTTCGCCCCTCGGCAACGAGGGGCGTGGATTGAAACTGTTTTTCGTATGTCGGGTGTGTCGAAGGCTACCGCTTCGCCCCTCGGCAACGAGGGGCGTGGATTGAAACTCTCCTGAACATCTCGTTATAGACAGACCATGCGCGCTTCGCCCCTCGGCAACGAGGGGCGTGGATTGAAACAGGGCAACATCGAAGGCGTCTCTTATGACAGTACGCTTCGCCCCTCGGCAACGAGGGGCGTGGATTGAAACAAACGAACCGGGCAGAGAGCCCCACGCCGGGCGCAGCTTCGCCCCTCGGCAACGAGGGGCGTGGATTGAAACCTCTTGCTGCCCCTGCATCGCGTCAAACGCCCGGGCTTCGCCCCTCGGCAACGAGGGGCGTGGATTGAAACGACTGCGTAGCGCAGAGCCTTCAGGGCGCGCAGCTGCTTCGCCCCTCGGCAACGAGGGGCGTGGATTGAAACTCGATTGCCGCATGGGCCGAAACGCGCACCGCCGGCTTCGCCCCTCGGCAACGAGGGGCGTGGATTGAAACTTGACGCCGACACGGCATGGTTCCACCTGTTCCGCGCTTCGCCCCTCGGCAACGAGGGGCGTGGATTGAAACTCAGCCTTGGTCATTGCCATTTGATGCCTTTCAAGCTTCGCCCCTCGGCAACGAGGGGCGTGGATTGAAACGTCAAGAACGAGGACTGGGAGACCACGATCGCCGTGCTTCGCCCCTCGGCAACGAGGGGCGTGGATTGAAACACGCGGCGTGCCGCGATCGGCCACCTGGGCAATCTCGCTTCGCCCCTCGGCAACGAGGGGCGTGGATTGAAACGGTACGGTAAAGTCGATTCCGTCGCTGATGATGCCGCTTCGCCCCTCGGCAACGAGGGGCGTGGATTGAAACAAGCGGTTCAGTAACAAGGTCTGATCGCCTTGCGCGCTTCGCCCCTCGGCAACGAGGGGCGTGGATTGAAACAACGAATACAAGTCGGTCAATGACGCGCGACTGGACGCGCTTCGCCCCTCGGCAACGAGGGGCGTGGATTGAAACGATCTGGACCGCGTTCTACCACCACGTCATCAAAGCTTCGCCCCTCGGCAACGAGGGGCGTGGATTGAAACTGTGCGGTCTGCGGCCGGCAGCGTCACCCAGCCCGCTTCGCCCCTCGGCAACGAGGGGCGTGGATTGAAACTTTTCCGGACTGACTTTGCGACAACAGCGACAAATGCTTCGCCCCTCGGCAACGAGGGGCGTGGATTGAAACTCCTTGTCCTGCCCCAGGCCGCGCCAATCGCGCGGGCTTCGCCCCTCGGCAACGAGGGGCGTGGATTGAAACGATGGGTTGCGGGGTGCTTGGCTTTGTCTGCTGGCGCTTCGCCCCTCGGCAACGAGGGGCGTGGATTGAAACGATTCAAGAGCTACTGATCTATCTCGGCTTGGTGGCTTCGCCCCTCGGCAACGAGGGGCGTGGATTGAAACAACAATCAACAGGGTACGGTCTCATTATCGTGCCTGCTTCGCCCCTCGGCAACGAGGGGCGTGGATTGAAACTGCGCATCGTCACGCCAGCCGACAAGCACCTTGATCGCGCTTCGCCCCTCGGCAACGAGGGGCGTGGATTGAAACCTTGCCGCCGGTGCTCGTCCGGAATCGATAGACGGCTTCGCCCCTCGGCAACGAGGGGCGTGGATTGAAACTTGATCGCCTGAACGATCTTGGGATGCCGGCGCAGGCTTCGCCCCTCGGCAACGAGGGGCGTGGATTGAAACAGGAGCAGCAGATGCCGCAATGGCGCCGACGATGAGGCTTCGCCCCTCGGCAACGAGGGGCGTGGATTGAAACGATGAGTGCGGCGATGTAGGGATAGGTGGTATAGCCGGCTTCGCCCCTCGGCAACGAGGGGCGTGGATTGAAACTACACGAACGGCGTTGGCGGATGGCACATCGCAAAGCTTCGCCCCTCGGCAACGAGGGGCGTGGATTGAAACGAGTGGAGTCCAGATGGCATAGGATACGAGGCCGAGCTTCGCCCCTCGGCAACGAGGGGCGTGGATTGAAACGCGCTCATAGGTCACTGCACGATAAAGCCGTGACGCGCTTCGCCCCTCGGCAACGAGGGGCGTGGATTGAAACTTGCCGTTTCTCAATCATCCGTCGGTGGGTGGTTGAGCTTCGCCCCTCGGCAACGAGGGGCGTGGATTGAAACAGCCATGAGCGCCATCACCACCAACAGCACCGCATGCTTCGCCCCTCGGCAACGAGGGGCGTGGATTGAAACTCGAGCGACTGGCCGAGATCGAGCGCCTGATGATGCTTCGCCCCTCGGCAACGAGGGGCGTGGATTGAAACAATCGTCGCCAGCACGCCGCTGATTGTGCTTTTGACGGCTTCGCCCCTCGGCAACGAGGGGCGTGGATTGAAACTTACCGCCATGAAGGCGACCTTGGGCAGCCTCTGCGGCTTCGCCCCTCGGCAACGAGGGGCGTGGATTGAAACTGCCCTTGCGCGACTGCCTGCGGTCAATTCGCCAGAGCTTCGCCCCTCGGCAACGAGGGGCGTGGATTGAAACTGCCGATATGCCGCACAAAAGCCGGCATTGGCGAGCTTCGCCCCTCGGCAACGAGGGGCGTGGATTGAAACCACGCGCGGACAGCGACCGCGGCCGGCAGCGGGAGCGCTTCGCCCCTCGGCAACGAGGGGCGTGGATTGAAACCAGCGCCGCCGTTCCGCGGTTACCCCTCATACTCGGCTTCGCCCCTCGGCAACGAGGGGCGTGGATTGAAACCTCATGCTGCTCGGCCGCAATTCCCAAGGCATTGGGGCTTCGCCCCTCGGCAACGAGGGGCGTGGATTGAAACACGTCGACGGCGGGGAATGCCTCACGCCAGAGCGGCTTCGCCCCTCGGCAACGAGGGGCGTGGATTGAAACAAGTGGCTGAATCACGGCGCTGACCTGGTCGTGCAGGCTTCGCCCCTCGGCAACGAGGGGCGTGGATTGAAACATCCTCCCCATCGGCGCCCTCGCGATCGCCACCCGCTTCGCCCCTCGGCAACGAGGGGCGTGGATTGAAACCTTATAGGCATGAGATAGATGAGGTTTGGGCTGCCGCTTTCGAGGTGGCGACCGATCGGGGACGAATTTTTGGAGGTTTGCGACGAGTTCCAGCGCATAAGGGATTTGAGGTTGCGCGTGGTGGCAGTGCCGAAAAGGAGCCAGCGCCCGATCTGGCGTTTGATGTTGTCGATAGCTTGGGTAAGGATGATCTTGTAGGCTGATTCGGGGGTCCAGATAGGCGTCAGTGGTGACATAGGCAGCCAGATCAAGGTGATCGCTCCGATGCCCTTCATGCCCGGCTCAGGACGAGCGCGCGAGGTCAGCGCGGCATCCTCGCGTGCTTCGGTGCCTGCTCGACCGGGTCGGGGGCTGGCGGTCGACAACGATTGTTCGTGTGACCATTTTCTGGGTCTTGCGGATTGCCTGTAAGCAATCGCGGTTCTTGCACGACTAATCTCCAGCCCGAGCCTTTCGCCGACCGGGCATTCAACTGGGAGTCACCCTTTTGCCGCGTAACAGGATTCTTCTGCTGCTGGTGATCGCGACCGTCGTTGCGCTTTATGTCGCTTTTGATCTGGGCCGCTTCCTGAGCCTTGAAGCCCTCAAAGCGCAGCAGGCCACCATCGAGGCCTGGCGCGCCGCCCGCCCTCTGAGCGCGGCGGCCATCTATTTCGTGTCATATGTGGTCGTCACCGCCCTGTCGCTGCCCGGCGCGGTCTGGATGACCCTCGCGGGCGGCGCCCTGTTCGGTCTGGGATGGGGAACGCTGGTGGTTTCCTTTGCCTCGTCGCTGGGCGCCACGCTGGCCTTTCTGGTCTCGCGGACGCTGCTGCGCGACTGGGTCACCGACCGCTTCGGCGAGCGCTTGCGCACGATTGACGAGGGGGTGCGGCGGGAGGGCGCTTTCTACCTCTTCACCCTGCGTCTGGTGCCGGCGTTCCCGTTCTTCCTGATCAACCTGCTGTTCGGGCTGACGAGCATGAAGATGCGCACCTTCTACTGGGTCAGCCAGCTCGGCATGCTGGCCGGCACCGTGGTCTATGTCAATGCCGGCACCCAGCTGGCGAAGATCGATTCGCTGGCCGGCATCGTGTCGCCGGGATTGCTGCTGTCGTTTGCCCTGCTGGGCGTTTTTCCGCTGATCGCCAAAAAACTCGTCGAGGGGGTGCGGGTGAACCAGGTCTATGCGCAATGGACGAAGCCGCGCCGCTTCGAGCGCAATCTCGTGGTCATCGGCGGCGGCAGCGCCGGTCTGGTGACGGCCTACATCGCCGCTGCGGTCAAGGCCAGGGTCACCTTGATCGAGCAGCACCGCATGGGCGGCGATTGCCTGAACACCGGCTGTGTGCCCTCGAAGGCGCTGATCCGCTCGGCCCGATACCTGTCGCACCAGCAGCGCGCCGTCGAGTTCGGCATGCGACCGGTGACCCCCGACTTTTCTTTTGCCGAGGTGATGGAACGTGTGCAGCGGGTGGTGGCCGAAGTGGCGCCGCACGATTCGGTCGACCGCTACAGCCGGCTCGGGGTGGACGTGGCGGAAGGCACGGCGAAGATCGTCTCGCCCTGGGAAGTGGAATTGACCCGCCCGGACGGCAGCAGGGAGCGGTTGACCACTCGCAGCATCGTCATCGCTACCGGCGCGCGCCCTTTCGTGCCGCCGATTCCGGGCATCGAGGAGGTCGCTTATCTCACCTCGGATACCGTCTGGAACCTGCGCGAGCTACCGCGCCGCTGGGTGGTGCTGGGCGGCGGGCCGATCGGCTGCGAGCTGACGCAGACCTTCGCGCGCCTGGGTGCCGAGGTGACGCAGGTCGAAATGGCGCCGCGCATCCTGATCCGTGAAGATCCGGAGGTCTCCGAACTGGTGACCCGGCGCTTCCGTCGCGAAGGCATCGAGGTGCGGGTCAATCACACGGCCAAACGGTTCGTGGTGAAGAACGGGGAAAAGATCCTGATCGCCGAGCACGAAGGTCGCGAAGTGCGGATGGCTTTCGATGCCGTGCTGGTCGCGGTGGGCCGGGTCGCCAATCTCACGGGTTACGGCCTGGAAGAGCTGGGCGTGACGACCTCGCGCACGGTGGAGACCAACGACTTCCTGCAGACCAACTACCCGAACATCTATGCCGCCGGCGACGTCGCCGGCCCCTATCAATTCACGCATACCGCCGCGCATCAGGCCTGGTACGCGGCGGTCAATGCGCTGTTCGATCCCTTCAAAAAGTTCAAGGCCGATTATCGGGTGATCCCGTGGGCCACCTTCGTCGAGCCGGAAGTGGCGCGGGTCGGCCTCAACGAAGAGGAAGCGAAAGCCCAGAAGATCGCTTATGAAGTCAGCCGCTACGACATCGATGACCTCGATCGTGCCATTGCCGACAGCGAAGCGCATGGCTTCATCAAGGTGCTGACCGTTCCGGGAAAGGACAGGATACTCGGCGTCACCCTGGTCGGCGAACATGCCGCCGACCTGATCGCCGAATACGTGCTGGCAATGAAACACGGCATCGGGCTCAACCGGATCCTCGGCACGATCCATATCTATCCGACGCTGGCCGAAGCCAACAAGTACGTCGCCGGCGTATGGAAGAAGGCGCATGCGCCGGAGCGCTTGCTGGCGTGGGTTGAGCGCTTTCATTCCTGGCGGCGGGGATGAGGCCGCTGTTGCTGATTCTGGCGCTGCCCTCGCTGGCCTTGGCGGAAGCGCTGTGGGTCGGCCGCTTTCCCGCCTCGGGCGAGTTGCCGGCTCCCTGGCGGGTCGAACAACTGAACAGGGACATTCCGCCGACGGTCTATCGGCTGCGCGAGTGGGACCGGGTGGCTGCCGTCGAGGCGCATGCCGTGAAGAGCATGGCTCTGCTGGCGAGGCCGGTCGAGGTCGATCTCGCAAAAACGCCCATCCTGTGCTGGCGCTGGCGCGTCGATGCCCCGGTGAAGACGGCCGACATGATGACCAAGGCCGGTGACGACTATGCCGCGCGGGTCTATCTGAGCTTCGCCGTGCCGCCCGAGAGGCTCGGATTGGGCACCCGCGTGGCGTTGGGACTGGCGCGCTCTCTGCGCGGCAATGAGGTGCCGGACGCGGCGATCAATTATGTCTGGGACAATCGCCACCCGGTCGGCACCTGGCAGCCCAACGCCTATACGGACCGGGCGCGAATGCTGGTGCTGCGTTCCGGCACGCGCGATGCCGGCCGTTGGGTAGGGGAACGGCGTGATGTGGGCGCCGACTTTGTCAAGGCTTTCGGCCATGCCCCGACGCGGCTGACCGGACTGGCGCTCGCCAGCGATACCGACAACACCGGCGAAGAGGCGCATGCCGGTTTCGCCGATTTTCGTTTCGTCGGCCAGGAGGAATCCTGTTGAGCCGGATGGAGCGCGCCCGGTGAATACCGGCGCGGCGATGGCGACGGGTGAGGTACGGCTCAGGCACGGCGATGGCGATGGCGACGGCGACGGCTCAGGCACGGCTCTTCCTGCATGCCGATAGCGGCCATGACACCCGTCAGGATCGAGGTGGAAAAGATCGAGGTGGAACGGATCGAGGTGGAACGGATCGAGGTGGAACGGATTGCCGTGGCCATCCTGGCGCGGGCGCCGGTTCCCGGCCAGGCCAAGACACGGCTGATCCCCGCGCTCGGGGCTGAAGGGGCGGCACGCCTGCAGCGCTGGTTGATGCAGCGCACGGTGGCGACGGCGTTGATGGCGGATGTCGGTCCGGTCAGTCTGTGGTGCGCGGGCGACCGATGGCATCCTGACTTCAGGCTCTGTCAGGCATTGGGCCAGGTGTCGCTGCATGCGCAGCCGGAAGGCGATCTCGGATTACGCATGTTGACGGCAGCCCGCGAGGCAAAAACTTCCGGCGTGCTGATCGCTGGAACCGATTGTCCGGCGTTGACGCCGGCCCACCTGCGCGACGCGGCCAGTGCGCTGAGCACGCACGATGCGGTGGTGACGCCTGCCGAGGATGGGGGTTATGTGCTGATCGGCATGCGTCAACCGGCAGCGGAACTCTTTGCGTCGATTGATTGGGGTTCCGATGTCGTCATGGCGCAGACCCGGCAGCGGCTTGCCGCACTTTCCTGGACCTGGCAGGAACCGGCGACCCTTTGGGATGTGGATCGCCCGGAGGACTACCAGCGGCTGGTATCCACCATCGACGGCGTTCGCGAAGCGCTGCTGTCCTGAAGCGATCGAGACTTGCCGCTGGCGCTCCGGCGCATCGGCCTGGGCATCGGCCTGGGCATCGGCCTGGGCATCGGCCTGGGCATCGGCCTGGGCATCGGCCGGCGCATCGGCCTGCCCATCTGCCGGCGCTCCGAACACTCGCGAAGCCTGAACATCCCGATTACATCAGCCCCTGGCCGCCGCCAATCGTGCGCAGGTCGCGAACAAACTTCAACCTGAAAACCTCCGTTAGCGGGAGGAAATCCCGTTCATGCTTCGACGTGGCCATTTCCCGGAGGAAGGCACAGGCTAACCCGAATGTTCGGACGAACAATCGTTGGGAGAGCCGGGCTACCAGCAGGTCATCCCGCCACCGGGAGTCGGCGTACAGCGCATTGATTGCGGCGGGGCGACGACCGGCGGGCGACGGTCCCTCTGAACGATCGTGCGATTGTCAATGTTGACGTTATCCGGCTCGCGCATGCCGCACGCTGAGTACATCCGACGTTTTGCCGAGTTAATCTGTGCAGCATCATTGCGAATCGAGCTTGCTTCCACGTCGTAGCTCCACTGCGCATCCTTGCATTCCTTGCTGTTCCTGGCTTCAGCCCGAAGGTCAGCATCGGTTCTGCCGGTAACGGTCTGCCGCAACTGCTGTTCGGCCGCGGCGATCATTTTCCAGTGCTCCGCGGTAAGGGCAAGCCCTTTGGCTCGTGGGAAGTCGCCTGAACCCAGAGCCTCGGCTACCTTGGCGTCCAACAAGCGAGCATTGCTGCTTTGCGCCTGTCCATCAGGCGCCATCGTTGCTTGAGAACGGTATGGATACGCCGGAGCGGGCGAAGATCCCGGAGAAAGCTGCGCTTGGCGCATTCCGGAAGCGCACGGGGTGTCAGAAATCAACGTTCCGCCCGAGGGCGTCTTGCACTTGTACATGGTCTGCCCAGCGGCAGCAAACGGGACGGTGACAGCCAGAATGGCCAACAGCTTGGCGACCTTCACTTCGCTCTCCTGTGCGATGAGGGATGAAGCAGTTTAGACCACAACAACCCCGCATACGCGGGCACTCTCCTGCAAATGGTCGGCTAGGCTACTCTGCGCTTGGCCACACGATCGGCACCTCTGCCCGGCGTGCATCCGCATTGATGGAAAGCGGATGCACAAGGGGTACACGAAAGCCGGAAATGAAAAAGGCCACCGGTGAAAGTGGCCTAAGTCATTGATTCTTGGTGGGGCGTCAGAGACTCGAACTCTGGACCTACGGATTAAGAGTCCAACAAACAGAGCATTTAAACCACCTCCATCATCAAAAAAAGCCTGCATTATCAAGGCCAAGGCAAGAACTGTCGGGACCATACCCCCGCCCAGATGGTGACCAGACAGCCTGGAAAGACCGGAAAGGGACCAGAAAAACCGGCCGCATCAAATCCTCCAACTTTGATCACTGATATACCCATCCTGTAAAGTTGGAGGTATTAGCTGGCAGGTGGGACTAGCAGTTGCTCAAGATCCGCGCCAGAAAAGGCGGCTTGCAACAACCGCAACAACTTCATCGAGTCAGCAGTTCTGCCCGCAGAGTTCAACACCAGTGGTTGAGCTTTCGCGCTTCGGGGCTCGCTCGGCTTTGTCGCAAAGCCCTCCGTCGTCAGCCATACCGCCAGGTCTTCGTAAGTAAAGCCTTTCCTCCGTTTAAGGCCCAGAGCTTCCTGGGCATAGGCCCGCAGGAACATCCGCCGGAGCACGTCAGATTCAGGCCTATTACCTCGTCGGTTGATCGTATGTACGCCCTCTGCCTTTCGCCAGGTCCGGACTTTTTTACCCTCCAATACCTGACAGAATGAATCCCAATCCTCAAGTGTCTTCAGACAGTTATTTTTCCGCCAAGCATCCAGGCAGTTACGAGCCAGATCGAAGTCTTCTGCGGTTCTCCAGGGTTGACTGCTCATTGCAATATGATCAATCCCTCTACTGGCGACCATCAACATCTTCGGGTCAGCCAACTGCCGCTTCAAATCAGGCTCCAGGCTGAGAGCGACAAAACGCTCGTATTTATAGAGGTCTATGCCCTGTTCCCACTGGTCACGCAGGCTCGGGAACTGGCTAACGACGATCTTTTTGCCGCCGCGTCGATCAAGGTACAGATTGAGCATCTTCTCGTTCTGAGCGGCCTTGTACTCGTCCTTGGTCAGTTCAACCTCGGGATCAATCTTGATCGGTAGCTGAACACCGGCCTTCGCCAAGATGATCGCTTCCGGTTTCAAAACGAGTTCACCTGTTTCATTTTTCATCCGGGTAACGAACGGTCGCCCGGTTAGCTGACCACGGGTCTTCATGCAGACGACCTGGGCCACCTGGTGCTTTACCTCCAACATCTTCCCTTTAGGGTCCAACCGTCGAGTCAGGGTATTGAAGCGTTGGCAGAGGGGGCCGGAGAGATCAATTTCACCCCCCAGAGCGTTGGTGATAAAACCATCAGTCGTACAACTTAACACTACGCGATGTCGAGGTATCTTGTTCAGAATCTCAGCCAGTATGGCGCGAATAAACCCCGTCACATGGGCAGCAATCGCCGAGTTGGTTACGGCGGAGGGCCGAAGCCGGTCACTTCGGGCAAATCGGGTGTCGTAGACCATCTTCTCCCGTAGGGACTGACAAATCTTTCCATAGAGGCCATTGGCGTACAACTTGGCAGCCAGGGACTCCAGCGTATCAACTCCGCCAGCCTCCCTTTTGAGCCGCCTGCGCAAATCCCGGGCTTCTTTGACGAAAGGTTCGAAAGGCCTGAATAGGGGCACCTCATCCTGAGGGTCACCACTCGGGCGTACCCAGTCATAGAGGACACCCCAGCGAATTTCGATCTGGCAGCCGAGGTTATGGGCAGCGCGTATCTCCGGTGCTGTCGCATAAGCCACGCCCTCAAGCGGATAGATCAAACCACGGCCCCCTCGGGAAATGGCAAACACCGGGAACCGGGTATCTTCAGGATGCTTGAACTCGACCACCGCATACCCGGCAACATGCTTCAGAAAATCTTTCGTGTTCAGCGATGGCCTGGGGTGTTCAAAATCGATGAGTGGCAGGTCCAGCAAGCCGGTAGAGTAAGCGCCCGCCAGATCGTAGTCATACCAGTGGTCAACGGGGGTTGGCCCCAACCAGTAACTTTCATTCCGACCGCCCGCATAACAGGCCGTCACTAGAGACTCCACCGTTTGGCGCATGAGCGTGGGCTCCTCAACACGGCTCACCTTTTTCAGTCTGAGCGGGCTATTCCAGGCCTCCTTTTCCACCACACGCAGCCCAAAGGCGGACAGGCGATCAATCGAGTGCTGCTTGAACGTCTTCAGCAACCATTTCAGCGCCAAGCCACTGGCCGTTGCAGGCAGCTGTTTCAATCCAACATGTAGGTCAGCAAACTCTGCCAAACGTAAAGCGTACTTCACTGCAATTTCCGCATCACGCATGGCGTATTGCTTGAAGCCCTCAGGGTCTTTAAAGAGATACACATCCATGGCTTCAATAGAGTAAGGCTTCGGAATCTTGAACTTCTCCAACCTGATCTGCTCGCCGATTTCCCACAGGGCAGTGCCGGGAGCGACATGCGCCGCGACATCGATAAACCGTAGATCAATAAGGGTTTCATCACCCAGCTCTCCAGTCACCAGCGTCTGCCGGTACCTTAAGTCTGCTGACTTCTTCACGGTGGCTGCTTTGCCGGACACGCTGTCGATCTGATTTTTTAGCGCATTGAAATCCCCCAGTGCAGCGAGGTCAAAACGCAAGCCGAAACTGACCACGTAGATCAACCGGGGGGCATCAGCAATCAACTCCCAGGCCAGTGCATCATCAACCAAGCTGCGCAGGTTAGGAAGCAAGCAGGGGCGGCCTGCCGGTGTTGGCGCATCAGCCCGGATCAACCGACTCAGACGGGGAAGGTATTTATCAAGCTTGCCTTTCTGGTTGGTAACAGCGGGCTGTCTCGGCACATACAGCTGTATCGCCAGGATGGTGTTGGTCTGGGTGCCTTTGTCAAACACCCATTCGGCGTCAAAGCCCACCCACAAAGGCTCGCCGTGCGCCTGAACCGGAGTGAACGGGTCACAATTGATCTCGGCATCCATTTCGGCAAGATCAGCCTGCAACGCGGCTTCAACTTCCAGATCAACGGCTGCCTCTGCAGCTTCAAAGGCTTCAATGTCAGCATCGTCCTGGCTCGTCAGGTCGTCATCTAGATCACCATCAATATCTTCATAGTCGGCGGCAGCCACGGACTTTGAGTGCGGGGTAAGGGGGGCCGTTTCCCCGAGTAATTCAGAGCGGTCAGTCATGTTTTGAGTACCTATAAAAAGTAGAAAATTTGTGCGGATACCATCTCTTCAATGGCACAGGCGAAAAAAAAGCCCTACTCGCGTAGGGCTTTTTTTTTCGGGTACACTGCTGATGCCGAGCAGCAATTTGTCGTGTTAAGCGGTCAGTTGGCCTTGGCTGCCCTTTGCCCCTTTCCGCCCAGAAGGGCATCCCAATTGGGCTGTTTCCAGTCGGCCCCTTGAGATTGGACGATTTGGATTTCTCTCACGATGATATCCTGCTCTTCTTTCTCAGGACACTTGATATAATCAAGGATCTTGTTGTATTCATTTCGGATAAACACGCCCTTGTTTTCTACGCCTTTCACCATGTGGATCATGGCAGGGTCCATTGCCGAGTGATTTGGCATTAACATCATGCGCGGCATTTCTTTACTCATTATTTTCCATTCAAAATGAGGGGTTTAAAACCGCTAATCTCGCCGAGAGATTAAGCGGCGTTAATGCGTTACTCACCACCGTTAGTAGGCGGTATAATTTACTGAAAGCAAACCTTAAGGGTGATCTAGAGGCATCATCGATCGCTTAAAGGTAAGCCTGAAGCTTCTGGCCAACCGTATGGACGGCCATGTGGAGTCGGTCTTCTTGAGGGGCAAGATATCTCTGCGTTGTCGTGAGGGCTTGGTGCCCATAGATTTCTTTGAGTTCTACAACGTTCGCACCTTCAGCCAATGCCATCGTCCCAAAATTCCTCCGAAAATCATGACAATGGAGATCCACTACCCCTGCTTCTTCGAAGAGGGTCTTGAAATGCCGTCCCGGACGGGTCATATGGCCCTTTCGACCGGGAAATAAATACTCTCCCCGGTCGTGCAGTTTCCCCAGACGCTGTACCACCTCCACAGCCTCCCGCGAGAGAGGGACAAATCGACCACGGCCACCTTTGCATCGGGGTAGCCACATCGTCGGTTTGTCACCCTCAAGGCAGACGTTGTCCCATTGCGCTGAGAGGGCCTCATTCAACCTGACCCCCGTCAGCAGCAATAGTTTGACCAGCAGCTGAATAATCTCAGGGCGGTTGGCAAGAGCAGAAAAGAACCCACTCTCTTCGCTATCCCGTATAATTCTTCGCCGCTGGTTTTGCTCCCTGCGCATCTTCAACCGCGATGCAGGACTTGAAGGGATAACCCCCCATTCGACCAGCCGAGTGAAATATGCCTTCAAAAGGGCGATCACCCGATTCACGGTCGCGTCAGACAAGCAGTCCCTGCCTGCCGCGACGGGTTTCAAGTTATCAACCAATCGCTGCAAATCACTTTGGCCAACTTTGCAGAGCGGTATCTCACCGATCACAGGCCGCACGTGAGCATTGAAACGGCACACGTGATCAGACCACGATCTGAGGTTCTTCTTGATGTGAGCTAGGTACAGTCCATCGAACGCCTGGGTCACCGTCATCATCGCTTCCGACGGATCGCGCCCCTGGGCGATCTTTTCCCACATCCCCTCCACAATCACCGCAGCCTGCGTCAGCGTCAGGCGCTGGGTACTCCCCAGCGTCTTGCTGACCCGCTTCTTCGTGACGGGATGCCTGAACCTGTAAACGTAAGACCCCCTGGCCGAATACTCGACCAAGCTCAGCCCTGGAATTCCAGGGATGTGCGTCTCCCGCTGCTTACACTTTGATGGACTGCCGTGTTCCTGACTTTCGTCAGCGCGTGACAAAACGCACCATAACTATCTCCTACTGATTGGATTGTTAAAGAGCTGTGGCTGTCGATACCTCGGGATCATCGGCATTGCGGCTACTTCTGCCCCGTCCCTCGATCACCACAAGACGAACTGTAGCAGGCTGGTATTGGAATTGGAAGCCTGTGAAGTGAAGCAACTGACTGTATAACAACGTTTTTTCAGACTTCGCTGACTCTACGGCACAGGCCAGATAGGTGGGAAATGGAGCATCGATCTGCTCTAAGGTTTGCCTAGCCGACTTACCCACCACCATTGAAATCCGAAGTGTATAATTGGAATGTAATAAACAGACGAAATCACCAGATAAAAGACAAGGCGAAGATGCGACATGCAAGCCATCCACTCTGAAAACGATACCGAACCCAGCCAAAAGCTGAATTCGCGCCAGATAGCGCTCCTGAAGAATGGTTTCCCCAGGGTCAAGGACACCCCAGAAGCGAGAGCCAAGCGCAGCTGGTACGGCAAAAGTCTGACGCAGATCGCAGAGACATTCGCTCAGCAGGAAGGCAAGTGGATCACGTCCAGGATGGTCAGGTATCACTACCAGCAACTGACCTGTGACAAAGACAATCCGCCTACCCCCCTGAAACGCGGCCGACCCGCAGGATCACCCAATCGTCATGAGGCAACCATTTCAGCGCACGACGCTCTGAGAGCGCTAACCCAAGCGGTCTGGTCGCTGACAAGATTTTCGATATCCGATATTCACAGACTCTATAAAACGATCGCAGATCAGCATCACTGGAAGCTGCCTGCCATTCAGAACTTCAGACCCATTATCAAACCACTCGGCATTTACCCTCAACGTCAAACCCCATCGGGGAACCTGATGGAACGTTATTCCATCCACGTCCTGCGGCACCAGATTACGCCCAGGAAGGGATCCCGGAACCAATGGACTGTTTTGGCGGCAATCGAACACATGACGGGCTGCATCAACCTGCGGATCTTCAAGGCAAAGGAAGGCGCGCAAGAACTGTCAGTCACCCATATCGCCGATTTCATCGAAGACACGATCGACCGACTGGCCTTGCCGATCAAAAAAGTAGAGATAAGTGCGGTGACTCTAGAGGTCATTAATGAACTGGTCAACAAACTGCCCAATTACCAGATACAACAGGGTGATGCAACAGATACACAAGCCAGATATCCGATTCCAGACAACCTCAGTACAGCAGTGAAGTTCTGCGAATTCTTGTCAGCCGCTGTCAACGATCACAATGACACATATGGGAAATCGAAGCTAATCGCCGAACGTAAGGAGATTTACGAGGAATATCAACGGGTCAGGGATAAGAAAAGAAGAGGGTGGAACCTAACAAAAATCAAACTCATGTATCCTGAAACCCCGGCTGGCCCGTTGATGACGTTCTGCAAAAGGCATTTTAAAACCGACGCAGCGGTGATCATGGTTCGATCTCTGGAGCTGAGGATGCGGAACCCCAGCCAATAATCCTCCAACTTCGATCACTGATATACCCATCCTGTAAAGTTGGAGGTTTTGGCGGGGTAGCCTGGATAAAAAAAGCCCGACTTCTCGGGCTAAGCGGGCTGAATCAACCCTCAGGAGGAAGCCCACAGGCGTCGGAGATGGCACTCGACACCCGCTGGCTGGCATCGCGCACCATGGCTTCCGCCAGGAACGCGTAGCGCGTCGCCGTCAGCGTGCTGGAGCTATGGCCGAGCAGTTTCTGCGCCTGCGTGATGCTGCCGCCACTGTTGATCAGCAAGGTGGCCGCACTACGCCGCAGGTCATGAATCTTCAGGTCGGTGATACCGGCACGAACCAGAACCCGCTGGAAGGCCTTGGTCGGATTGACCAGATGCCCCCCGTGCCTGCCCGGAAAGACGTACGCCTGCTTGCCTGCATCAGCGCGGGCTTTCAGCACCTGAAGGGCCACCTCGTTCAACGGCACCAGACGAGACTTGCCGCTCTTGCTGCGCTGGGCGGGAATACACCAGACCTGCTCATCGAGGGACAACTCAGACCAAGTCAGTTGCAGGCACTCCTCCCGACGCGCCGCCGTCGTCAGGGCAAAGAGCATGAACGCCGCAGCAACCCGGTTCGGCTCCTCGGCCACCGCTTCAACAAAGCGCTTCAACTCGTCACCCGCCAGGGTCCGTTGCCGGATATTGTTCTCCGGGTGCATGCGGATGCCCTTGACCGGATTGCGCTCGCAGCGTTCCAGCATGAGCGCGACGTTGATCACCCGCTTCAAAAGGGCGAGCACCCGGTTGGCGGTCGCCGGACAGGTCTGAAGACGCTTGGCATCGTGAAAGCGCAGGATGTCAGCCGTCCGCAGTTCATTGAACCGGAGGCGACCGAAGGCCGGCAGGAGGTGCAGTCGCCAGCGGGATTCCACATCCTTCGCGCTGCGCAGCGTGGCGAGCGCATTGGGCAGGTACTCCTTGCGGAAGAAGTCGTCCAGGGTGGGTTCCTCCACCTTTTGTTGCCGCGCCTCCAGCGGATCAATGCCCTGGGCGATCTGTGCGCGCAGGTCGAGCGCGATGCGACACGCTTCGGACGGGTCCAGGCCGGGGTAGACGCCGATCTTGATCGCCCGCTTGATGCCGGCGGGGTGGTGGGCGCTGCTGAGGGTGTAGCGCAGCAGCCAGCTTTTGACGCCGCGTTTGGTCACCACCAGTCGCAGACCGGGGGGCGATTCCAGTGAGGTGTATTCCACCTCACTGCTGGGGTGGTCGGCCGGACAAGGGGGAAGACTGTCCAGCACCCGGCGGGTGAAACGGATTTTACGTTGCATAAGGTTTTCTCCAGGAAGGGTCGATGCGCCGCACCGGGGGACGGTCGGCGCGCAAGGAACTACAAATCCGCTGCTCGGGCGATCAGCCACGCCCGTCAAAGGGCATGGCTTGAACAAAGGCCAGGGCAGCGGCGGCGGCTCGAAAACCGGTCAGGTTCTGGAGACCGCCGCCTGATCCATCTCTGGTTTCAGGGGCGAACTTCAGGGTCGATCAGCCGCGCGCTGTTCCAGATAGCGCACCGTGTCTTCCCAGGCGGCCTGTTCCGCATCGCGACGGGGTAAGCCGGCACAGAACTCTCGAATGCCGGCACGCTCCTGATAGAACTCCTGCGCCGCATCGTCGAGGGCATAAAATCTCCTGGCCAGTTCAGGGTCGAGGGGGGGCAAGTATGCCGAGGCATCCACGCGTCAATACTCCGAGGGCAACAACAGGGTGCTGACCGACCGGTCCCACTCGGTGATGATCCAGATTCGCGTATCGGGGCCAATCGGGTAGCTCGACAGCAAGCGACCTTCCGAGGTCAGGGCGTCGTCGTTCGATCGGGCATCCTCAGCCGGCAAGGAACCCCAATCGCCCGACAGGTGGCGGGCCAGCAGAGACCAGGGTGAACAGTCGTGCGCTTCCAGAGCCGCCAGGGCACCGGGCGTCGCGACGATCTGACCGGGGGAAAACTTGGGAGGGAGAAGCGGAGCAGTGGCCGGGTCGTCGGCAGCTGCCTGAAGCAATGGATTCATGGTTTGATCTCCTGAATGGAAAAAGCCGAAGTCCCGTGAGGGGCTTCGGCTGCATGGGGGGGTGGAGGGAAACGTCAGCAGGTGCCCAGTCGGGCAATCCCTTCGTACTGACTGGCGAGGATGTCGGCAGGGTCATGGACGGCGATTTCGACACCGCCGGAATCGGCAAGGGTTTGCCTCGCCTGTTCCAGGTCGTCGGTGAGCAGCCATTCCGTACCGTCCGGTGTTTCGACTTCGAGGACGTGGAGCATACAAAACCCTCGTGTCAGGGGGCGATCAGGTCGGGCGTCAGGGTGGCGTACTCCCGACAGAAGCGCAGCAGTTCTTCGTCAATGTCGGGCTGGTCGGGGACGATCACGATGACCCCGTAACCGGAGTCGTTCAGGATGTGCACCATCTCGAAACAGTGGCCGGCGTGCTCTTCCAGGCACTCGAAACCGGGGGAGAAGCCGGCATCGCCGTAGCAGGCCGCGTTGAACGGTCCTGAAGTCACACAGATTCGCCCCTGGGCTTCGAGGTCGGCCGCGGTATCCCCCGGTTCGATCAGCAGGAACTCGCCCAACTCCTCGTAGGCGAAGTCCTCCTGAGCCAGCTCTCGGAAGCGACGGGTGAGCAGCGCACGAATGTAGCCATCCTGGACCCGGTCAAGGTGGCTGGGATCAGGCAGAACAAGCATGATCGGCGCCCTCCTCATCGGCATCCTCCGGCTCGGCTTCCTCCGGGGCAGCCACCACCGGGATAGCGACTACCGGGGCAGCGACGACCGGGATAGCGGGCCGGGATTTCTTGCCCCTCTTGACCGGCACCTCCTTGACCGGCACCTCCTTGACCGGCACCTCTTTCACCGGCTTTTCTGCCGCCATCGCCGGGGCAACGGGTAGCACCTCAGCCTTCTTCGCGTCCGGCAACGCGAACGCTTCACCGGCTTCCTTCAGCATGCCCTTCTTCCAGTCATCCCAATTCCGACCCATGACATGCTGATGAGAGGCGTCCGGGGCCGGCCGCAGCAGACCCTCACGGCGCAGGGCAGCGACCAGGAAGCCGGCGTTATTGACCGAGCGTCCGACGAAGGCATCCTTGAAGGTTTTGGCCGGAATCGGTTGATCCGTCTTGACACCCTTCAGACATCCCTGGACGCGACTGAACGGGACGACTTCCCGACTGAAGTAGCCGCCGCCATCGTTGGCGAGCAGGCAGAAGAAGGCGTCCGTGGCATCGACATCCTTCAGCACGGCGTAAATGATGCCGCCTTGCGCATACAAGCTGGTTTTGGGGGCCGTCAGGGTTTTGATGCGCAAGTACTGGCGGGCAGTATTCATGGGGATTTCCTTTCTCGAAAGAGCAAAAAGCGAAAGGGCCTTGATCAAGATGACCAAGGCCCTTTCAAATGGGTACGGCGTTTTCAGTTTATTGAGCCCATAACGCCGCCAAAGGCTCTTCTGGTTTTATTCAGCGTCTCATTCGGATGCGTAGCTCAATATCCACTTGTCGCGGGAATCGGACGGGCATGTAACGCCAAAGGCTTGTGTTCGACATGGAGACTCCAGTAGGTCACGGGGGGGTCCTGTGCCCGAAACCGAGCCAGGTTGATCGATCGTTGATCATTAAAACAATATATCCCCCAGGGTCGGTTCATTACGGTTTTGTCGGGTAATGGGCAGGCGCTCTGGACACGGGGTGGGGTCACCCGGGATCAGCCACGGGAAAGCGCCCATTATTACCCCCGTCGGCCCGAACAAAGGAGTAGGGATTCCCCCCTGATACCCAAAGGATACCACCATGCAAATCAACACCACCCTTCACCCCACGAGCTGGCTGGCCAAGAAACTGGGGCTCTCCATCTCGACGATTGAGCGTCTGCGCGCTCAAGGTTCGCCTGACCTTCCCCCGCACCTGACAATCGGCGCCAGCATTCGTTATGCGGATTTCGATGTGGAAGCCTGGATCGAAGAACGTCTGAAGGCCAGCAGGATGAACACCCCTGAAATGGGGATGGCGTGATGAGAGTCATCCCTGCGTTCAACCTGGCCGACTACGCGATTGATGAGGAAATTGAAGTTCAGGATTCCATCCCGGTCTTCGTCACCAAACAGCGCTTCCGCATCCACCCGGATATACGTCGGGTGATCCGCGTCTACCTGAGTCGGCTCGACGACAAGAACTGGTGGCTGGTCAAGAACAGCGTCAAGAAGGCAACAAAAATCCCGAAGCTTTGGCTGGCCGACTTGCACCACGGCGTTCTGGAGGATGGCACCAATTTCATCCTGCCATTGACGCATCCGCACCACGGGTACAATGGCTATCATGATTCGCTCAAGACGGCCATTGAGAAGGCTCGGAGCGTTTGGTGCCGGGTGGTCACCAACACCACAGAGCGCGACTACAATATTCTGATCAGCCGCAATAACCGGTCAGAACCCGTTTGGCTGGACGGTCCATGGTCAGACTTCATTGAAGTGGCCTTCCAGGACTACACCATCAACACGATCGAACAAGCGGCTACCCTCTCCCCATCGTCCCGCAGGCACAACCTTCCAGAGGAGTTCATCCTCTGACAGCTACCCAATCGGTACCTGCTGAACATCCAAATCCTGATCGCGTTAAAGAATGCTTCTACCCTTGGAAAGGGTAGAGGCATTCTGTTTGCAAATGGGAATCAGGGTTCCCGCGTGGGTTTTTTATTATGTGAAGCATGGCCGAAGGCAGTGCAATGACTTATACAACTGCTGTCGGGGGCGACAGCTTTACGGCTTAATAGACAGTGCGACTGTGGGGAACAGGTCGCCTTGATGGTAGATGGTTGTGGGAACGTGACGAGTCCAGGCACCTTCGCAAGAGGACCGGGAAGCCCCCGTAGAAGGCGATGGTTGCAGCTGCCTTCAGCTTTCAGGGTGGAATGTCTGACTCGCCGACCAGTAAAAATCCCCACAACCCGACGGGGTGATAATCATGTGGATCGGAATGAAGTCATCCGCGTAGAAGCCGGAGATCAGGTCGCAGGATGTTGATATCGTCGGCGTCAACTCCACCGGAGGGAGGAATGAGCGTGTAATCGATCGGCCTGTCGAGCGGGTGCCCAGTCGGCAACAGTCCAGCCAGCATGAGCGTGGTGCGAATACGCTCGACCATCTCCACTACGATACGGTCCCGGACCGGTGAGACAGCCCGCTCGACAACCAGCATCTGGTAAATGGTGGCAATCCTCTGCCCGTATTCGGGGTCGGCCTTAGCTTCATCGGCGAGTTCTGAAACCGGTAAATTCAGCGCTTCGAGGGCCAGTTCGAGCGTCCAGATTGACCACAGCAGAGAGGTGCGGCAGTTATCAATCTTCAGATCGGAGAGCGCTTCACTGTCGTGATGCTTCAAGGTTCGTGGTGACATAACATACTCCAGAGAGGTAGATGGGAGGACCCGTGGGGATCGAGATCGCTCACGGATGATGGTGATCGTCAGGCGCGGCACACGACCCAGACGGGTTAATGCGTTGTTCCAGGGAGTTGGGGCTGGCCGAAGGCATTCAGGGGCACCTCTGCCTCAAAGGAAGGCGACAGAGTGCGCCCGCACAGACGGACCTACATGGCGACGACTGGAGGTGCCTGATGGTCGTCTGGACCAGGATTGAAGGGCTTATCGACCGGGCAGCTTGGCCGCATGGGCAAGCCACGGGAAATTGACCTGACAGTTCGCTTCAGGGCAGACGATCAGACGGTGGTCATTCTCGATAGGCTCGACCCTGGGCATGACCGGTGATGAACATATCGGTTTGTTACCGGGAGTTGGGGCAGACCGCATCAACTGGCGGCGGCTGAAAGCGGCTTAAAGGCGTGGGATCATGACGAGTTCAGGCACCTTCCCGAGATGGCTGGACGAAGCCACCGAGAGGGCTATGGAAGCAGCTGCAACCCGCTTTCAGGCTGGAGAGGGTGCCGCATCATCTTCACCCCAGACACGTGCAAGGGTGGCTTGGATCTTTTCCTCGAAGCGGGTGATCAGTTCACGATTGGCGGCAACGAGAGCTTGCTCAGCTTCGATCTCGGCGACGATAGCTTGCTGCGTGGCGAGGGGCGGTAGTGCGAATTGAACGCTAGAGAGAATACCTTGGTTCAAATTCATCATCGTAACGCCGACGGCTTTCTCTTCGAAATAGGTCTTAACCTTTTCGGAGGAGATTTGAAAGAAAGCGAAACGCACATCGCATTTTGCTTTAAGCCTAATCACGAAGCTTCCCGTACCACAAATCGAACCATCAAACTCAGAATTGATAACGGCACACCGCCCCATCTCGCCACGCCTGCCGATAACAATATCGTTCTCGCGCACGGTGAATTCCTTCAGGCGCTCCCTCGTGTCTAACGACACTGTCTTCGTATCATCTTTGATGATAGACCCATCGACGATATTCTGAGGATTGATAACCGGTATGCCATTAAGGATATAGTCACTACGGTGAAGCGAACTCCCAAACGGGCCAGTGAAAATTGATTCGCAAACATCTCCGAGATCCACAGTAGGCCAGTCAGGGCGGATCGGTATATTAGGGCGATAGCTATCAAGAACAGCGCGAGCACCGTTGATAACCTTCTGGTAGCCCTCGATCTCCGCCACGATCTCCTTCTGCACTTCCAGCGGGGGCAAGGGAATCTGAAACCTATAAAGCAACGCAGAGCTAAGGTTGTTAATGCTGGCCCCTGCGATTTGCTCGCGCAGAAAATTATTGAAATGGCCAGTCGTGAGATGCTGAAGCAAGTAGCCAGAGAGCAATCGATTATAATTGACGCGAATAGCGCCCATAAAACCACCAAAGTAGAACTCAGTGTCATCCTTGATGAGAGCTACTTTGCCGATGTGATCCTTACTGCCGCTTGCCAAGCATATGAAAATATCATTACGCCTGAGCCTTTTCTCCTCCGAAAAGTGAAGTCTTGCAGAAACTTGCTTGACGTCACGTAAATCTAGGGTCGATCTATCTTTGTTAATGTTATTCGCACGCAGAACCTTTAGACCGCCTTCAGGAACCTCATCCTCCTTTGCAAAGACAACACCTCTTACAAGTTCGCAAACTTCTCCCAGACCAACAGCAGGGAACGAGGACGTTCTTACCACCCCCTCACGATACCGTTCCCCGCTAAGGTTGAAATCGCCGCTCACAGCAATTTTGCCCTTTGACACAATCAGCCCGAGCGTCGGCTGTAGCTCGTCGGTTGGCAGCCCACTGCGCAAGGCATCAAGGTATCCAGCCAGCTCCTCCTTCACCAGCGTGAGTTCTTCACCCACATTGGCGCGGCGCTGGGCTCCAAGGCCGAAACCATCGTTCTCAACCTTGAAGAAGGCAACGCTGTCACTTTGTTTGGCAAGCGATCTATCAAGGATCAGGATCGACGTTTTGACACCAGAGTATGGGTTGAAAACACCCGCTGGCAGCGAGACCACCGCGACCAGCGAATTCTCCACCAGCATCTTCCGCAGTTCTTTGTAGGCGCCCTGACTCTGGAAGATGATGCCTTCGGGCACGATGATGCCGGCGCGGCCGGTCGGCGTGAGGTGTTCAGCGATGTAATCGACAAACAGCACTTCGCTACGCTTGGCCTGAATGGAGAAGCGCTTGTGGGGCTTGATCCCGCCCTTTGGCGACATGAACGGCGGATTGGCCAGGATCACGTCGGCAAATTCGTTCCAGCGCTCTTCAGAGGTCAGCGTGTCGTATTCGAAGATGTGCGGGTCGCTAAAGCCGTGCAGGTACAGATTGACCAGCGACAGGCGCACCATGTCCGGTGAGATGTCGTAGCCATGAAAGTTTTTGGCGAGGCGACCCTTTTCGTCCGGGGTCAGCGTGTTGGCCTTCTGGGCGTCGGTATTGGCGCGCAGAATGTGCTTGTAAGCCGAGATCAGGAAGCCGGCCGTGCCACACGCCGGGTCAAGAATGACCTCACCCTTCTTGGGCGCCACCACTTCGACGATGAAATCGATGATGTGACGCGGGGTACGAAACTGGCCGGCATCACCCTGCGAACCGAGAACGGAGAGCAGATACTCGAAGGCATCGCCAAGGCGTTCGGAATGGTCGTAGCTGAACTCGTCGATGATCTTGAGGAAACTCTTGAGCGTTTCCGGATCGCGATACGGCAGGTAGGCGTTCTTGAAGATCTCGCGGAACAGCGCCGGCATACCGGGGTTCCGCGGCATGGTGGTGATGCCCTCACCGTACAAGCCGATCAGTTCATGCCCGCCAATACCCGGGCTCATCAGTTTGGCCCAGCCATAGCGGGCGAAGTCGCCGGTGAAGAATTTGCGCTTGCCGCCCAGTTCTTCCGCTTCGGCGTCCATGTCGTCCATGAACTTGTAGATCAGGGCGATGGTGATCTGTTCGACTTGCGATTTTGGGTCTGGTACTTTGCCGACGAGAATATCGCGGGCGGTATCGATGCGGCGTTTGGTGTCGGTGTCGAGCATGAAAACCTTTAGGCGGCGAATTGATTCAAGGGTACATAATCCTTGATGTAATTGGGGATGAGCTGCCGATACGACTCGGGTACCGCTCTGAAATCACGGGTTGAGAAGGTCGGGTTGGTGGCCAGGTCGGTGTAGTGTCCGGTCTCGATAATGTGGCGAATCTGGTCGCTGGTGGCGTAGGCCTTGAAGTAGTTCTTGAGTGCGGGGAGCGTTTCAGCTTCGGAAGGCTTGTAGTCGGCAACAAACTTGGAGAACTCCTCTTCAAGCAGTTCATCCTTTGATTTGAAGCGCGGGATCAGGCCGAAGATTTTCTCTAGTATCTCGCGCAGGCTGAGACGGCGATCCACCGCCGCCGCTTTGCGCAGCTTGTCCAGGGTGTAGAACTCGTTGGGCTGGTCAAACACCTCATGATTGACGTAATCGATCACCTGGTCCCACCGGCCAGCCTCAACCGCCGCGACGATGGGGGCATTCTTGCGCAGGGTGTCTTCGAACTTCTCGTAGAACATGCGATCGATCTTCATGCCCTCGCAGCCGATGACTTCCTGCTGGATGCTGGAAATGATGTCCGTGCCAAGGTGCTCATAGGTTTCACACCGGACATCGCTGCCACCGCCGCCCTTCTCTCCTGCCTCACCTTTCGACTTCGGCAACTCAAGAATCTCGTCGTAGTTGAATTCTTCCTCGAAGTATTCGCAGTTGGCGAAGAAGTCGAACAGCTTGTAGGTGGTTTTATAGGGTGCCTTGACGACTTCCTTATGATCTTCATCGAAGAGCTGTTCGAGGAAGTTGTGCTTGCGGGTGCCACGCCCTTTGATCTGTATGAAGTCGGTGGGTGAGAAAATCGGCCGAAACAGGCCCAGATTGAGCAGGTCGGGGCAATCGTAGCCGGTAGTCATCATGCCGACGGTCACGCAGATGCGGGCTTTGCTGGTCTTGTATGCGGGCAGGAAGTTGGCCGAGCCGAGCAGGTTGTTGTTGGTGAAGTTGATGGTGAGTTGCTGCGCATCGGCAATCTGCGACGTGACCTGAACGGCAAAGTCCGACTGATATTTGCCGGGGAACATCTTGTCGGCCATCAGATTCAGAATCTGGGCGAGCTTGCCGGCATGGTTCTGGCTGACGGCGAAGATGATCGATTTGCCGATCTCGCCGCTGACCGGGTCGCGGTGTGCATGCTCCAGAAACGTCTTGCAGAGAAGCTGGTTAGTGGCATCGGAAAAGAATCGCTTCTCGAATTCCCGCTGCTTGAAGCTTTCCTTCTGGTCTTCGCCCTGATCGTCCTTGAAGTCAACGACAAAGCCCTCCTCCGAGAGAAGCTGGGTTGTGATCTCGCTGCGCGCGTCCACCACCGTTGGGTTGATGAGGAAGCCCTCCTTCACGCCATCGAGCAGGGAATAGCGGTACGTGGGCTGGCCGTCGTCGCAACCGAAGGTGCGGTAGGTATCGAGCAGCATGCGGCGCTCGTATTCACGCGGGTCCTTGCCCTTGGTCTTGTCGAACTTCTTGAGATAGTCGCGCGGCGTGGCGGTGAGACCAAGCTTGTAGCCGACAAAGTAGTCGAAGACGGCGCGGGCATTGCCGCCAATCGAACGGTGGGCTTCATCGGAGATGACCAGATCAAAGTCGGTGGGCGAGAAAATCTGCTGGTACTTATTGTTGAAGAGCAATGACTGGACTGTCGTAACCACGATCTCGGCACGCTGCCAGTCGTCACGGCTCTCCTTGTAGATGACGGTCTTGTAATCATTGGCGAGAACCTTGCCGAACGCTTTCCGGGCCTGATCTTCAAGTTCCAGGCGATCGACCAGAAAGAGCACACGGCGGGCATTGCCGGTGCGCAGAAAGAGTTTGATGACAGCCGCGGACGTGAGCGTTTTGCCAGTGCCGGTGGCCATCTCGAACAGGAAGCGGTCTTTACCTTGCTCGATGGCCTTCTGCAACGCGTAGATGGCCTTGAGCTGGTAAATCCGCAGGAAGCGCAGGCCGTTGGCGTCGATGAAGCCCTGGCGTTCAGTCGGGCTCTTCCAGGCCGCTTCCGTGGCATAGCTGGGGCGCTGGGTGAGGACGATGTACTCGTCGGCCACGATCTCTTCAATGAGGCGGTCAGAATTGGGTATGGTCTTCTGGTAGCCCATGACCGACGCAGGGGTCGGAAAGGTCGTGATCAGGTAGGGGTTGCCACGCTCAAGGTCCCAGAAGTAATGCAGGTTGCCATTGGAAAGGATGACGAAGCGGCAGTTCTGGGATTTGGCGTACTTGCGGGACTGCTCCTTGCCGATCAGCGGGCTTTTGCCTTCAGCCTTGGCTTCCAGAATGATGAAGGGGAAGCCCTTCTCGTTGAGCAGGAGAAAGTCGATGAACCCCTTGGTCACCTTCTCGAAGTCTTCACCCAGGGCGTCCAGATCGGTCGTCTTGATCGCGATACACGGTTCGAGGCGGATGTTGGCGGGCAAGCCCCCTTCCGCAAAGAACCGCCAGCCAGCGGATTCGAGCAGTTTGTTGATCTTGATCCGGGCGGTGGCTTCTTTGTTTGCCATGTTGTTTTCCCAGTCACCACGCCGGGGAAAAGCACCAATACCCGTATGGCAAGTGGCACTTCTGATCTCCCCGATTGAACTTAACAAGGATACACCGATACCACCCCCTACAGATGGCCGCAGCGGGCTCCAGCGGCGATCAAGGGAGGGAGGGGTTGCCGCAGGCAAGGCGGCTGCTCCGGGGCGCAGGAGGGCGGAGCCACAACCAGAAATGGACCAGACGCCAGATCAGAACGCAAAAAGGCCAACCCGGAGGTTGGCCTAAGTCTTTGCTTTTTCTGCGGTTTTGTGGTGGGGCGTCAGAGACTCGAACTCTGGACCTACGGATTAAGAGTCCGCTGCTCTACCAACTGAGCTAACGCCCCGCGCGCCAGGCGCTGACTTCAGCGACGCGGATCCGGATTGGTGGGTCGGGTGGGATTCGAACCCACGACCAATGGATTAAAAGTCCACTGCTCTACCGACTGAGCTACCAACCCTGCAAAGCGGCGAAGTATAGGGAACGACCTGCGGACTGTCAACGCAACTGAAGTCTTTCGGGCCATTTCATCGTCATGGCCCACTGCCTGCCGCCCATTCCCCTTGCGAAGTCACCCGAACCCACAAAAAAAAGGCGCCGCGAGGGCGCCTTTGAGGGGAGAGATCGTGAAAACAGGCGGCCTACCGAGGATCGATCAGTAGTGGTAAGCCGATTCGCCGTGCGAGGTGATGTCGAGGCCTTCGCGTTCTTCTTCTTCCGGGACACGCAGACCGATGACCATGTCGACCAGCTTGAACGCCACCAGGGAGACGACGGCGGACCAGACGATCACCGTCCCGACGCCCCAGAGCTGGCTGATTGACAGGGAGGGGTGCATTTGAGACAACACGGAGGGAGAGAGCGAACCCAGCAAAGCCAGACGGGGCAAGGGTTTCAGAGGCCGGGGGCGAAAAAGACAGGCTTGAGACATTCGGACAAAAACGCCACTTTTCCGGAAATATCTGAGACAGAATGACCGGCGTTTGGAAAGTCTCACACCTTTAACGGAACGGAGCGCCAACCGGGGAAACCTTGGAGCGCTCTTTTGCATTTCTGCCCGTCCGATTTGCACGATATTTGGCACAAATGACCACCCGCGTTAAAAGCCGCAACCCCCTAACGATCCCCTGAGCGCCTGACTGAGCTGGCCAGCGGGTTCGACCTGGGCGGACCGCTGTTCCTGGCCGGCGGGCTCGATCTGGGCGGACCGCTACCCTGTTCCTCTATCAGCTTGCCGCCAGCTTGACGGCTTCCTCGATCATGGCCGGATCCACCTTTCCGCTTGCCTTGAAGGCACGGTAGAGCATGGCAGCGGCTTGCGCTTTCTTGGCCGAAGACATCGTCAGTTGACGCGCCGCTAGAACCTCCTCTATGCCTTCCAGTATTGCCGCCAGAAAGCGCACGTCTTCATCTTGAAGGTAAGCGCCTTGCTGGTGTCCCAATTTTCCCGGATGGAGCGGACAGGCTTGGCATTCGTCAAACCATGCCTTGATGCCTTCGTTGTTTCCTGTACTTCTGAGGGTCACTCCTGTAGCCATATCCCGGCAATTAGAAAGGGAAATCGGCTGAACGATGGTGCCGGGAGGGTGAAACATCCGCGCCACATGCGGACAGTCCACCACCTCCGCCGATCGAATGTTGAACAGAACGTAGTTGACGTCCACGCCCATGGACCGAATGGTTTCAATAAATCCCGCCCCAATTTGCCGCCTGTCATTTTCATATCGACCCAGCGTTACCCTGCTAACTCCTGATTTATCAGCAAATTCCTGCTGTGAGATTCCGAGCCTAGCGCGCTCTTCGGCTAACCTGACACCAATAGACATAGTTTTTTCTTGACATGTGATAACGTTTGGTTTCATCATTAGAAACCGTTTGTTATCATTAGATAAGGAAGTGTATATATGGAAGCACAGAAGCTTAGAACAAGGGAAGAAATCTTGGCAGATTTCGCCCGCAAGGGGCAAAGCGTTCGTGGATGGGCCGTCGCTCGCGGGCTGTCTCCGACCGTTGTTGCTGGCGTGCTGAAGGGCCGCTTTAGCGGGCGCATCGGAGAGAGCCACAAGGTAGCCGTGCTTCTTGGCATCAAGGAAGGCGAAATCGTGGATGGTAACGGCGATGAGTGAGCGCTACCTGGTGCGCTGCACCGCTGCCGATGGCCGCGCCATGACGGGCATTTACGCTGCTGGCCTGACCGCTACCGGGATGGTCGCCACCTGGAAGCCGGAACGGGCGACCCGGTACGATTCACAGCCCGCTGCCGCTGTCGTTGCCTCTCGCCTGGGCGCTAAGTTTGCCGGCACGGTGTGGACGGAAGTACCGGCAGAGGACGTGCAATGAGGGGCAAAACCACATCGGAAATGCACGACCGTAGCGGCAATCAGTCGTGCATTCCTGATACGCCAGATGGATACATGCACGACCTTGGTAAAAGCATTGCAGTTACTGGCTTTTCCGGGAAAACCGACCGAAACGACGCACAAGATATGCACGACATAGGTTCGTGCAAGATTCCTAACTTTGTTGGCGCGCCAGAAGCGGCAAAGCTACTTGAATGCGTTCCTTCGACCATCACGCGACAGTGTGAATCTGGCAAGTTCCCCGGCGCCAGCAAGGCCATGGTCAACGGCATTGAAGCTTGGCAGATCCCCGTGGCCAGCCTGCCGATTCACGCCCAGCAGAAGGTAAAGCAGGAAGCCGCCGCCGCCCTGGTCGCAAGGTGCGCCAGTCTGGGCATTGAGATCCCGACGACACAGACGAAAAAATGGCTGCCTGCGGAATACACCGCCGCCTGGGAAGCTTACGAGCGAAGCGGCGCCGTTCACAAGCGCCGTGCGGAAGCCGCCCTCAAGGTTGTCCGGGCCTTCAAGGAGCTGGTGGACAGTGGGTGCAGCATCGGCGAAGCGGAACGGGCGGTTATCTCCTCTTCTGGCGTCAGCCGGGCAACCTTGTATCGCTACCGGACCGCCATTGAAGGGCATCACCGGATGAACTGGCTACCGTTCCTCTCGCCCAGATTCAAGGGCGGCAGGCCGTGCGCCCCCTTCACTGAGGCCGCCTGGGAATACATTCACGGCAAGTACCTGAACACGTCCAAGACCCCCCTGGCCGTGATCCTGGAAGAGGCGCGCGCCCTGGCCCTCTCGAAGGGCTGGGACATCCCCAGCGATGACGCCGTGCGCGCCCGCATGGCGAAAGAACCGAAGTGGATTCAAACCATTGGGCGAGAAGGACCGAAAGCCCTGGAGCAAAGCTTTCCGGCGATCAGGAAGGACTACAACGCCCTCGCGCTGCATGAGCTGTGGGAGTCGGACGGACGCAAAGCGGACCTGTTTTGCATCTGGCCGGATGGAACGCTTGCCCGCCCCTTCATCATTGTCTGGCGTGAGGTTCGCTCACGCCTGGTGCTGGGGGCAAAGGGCTACCTCAATCCGTCGGCGTATGGCGTTCTGGCCGCCTTTGGTCAAGCGATGGAACGAACCGGCGTTGCTCCTGATTTTGCCAAGATCGACAACGGCCGCGAATATGCCGCCAAGTCGGTGACAGGCGGACAGAGCACGCGCTACCGATTCAATGTTGTGCCGGGAGAAACGCCCGGCATCATGACGCAGGTAGGCACCAAGGCGGAATGGTCGCCACCTGGGCGGGGGCAGGACAAGCCCATCGAATCCTTTTGGCGGTTTGTGGCGGATCGTTGCGACAAGTCGCCAGAGTTCGAGGGCGCTTATTGCGGGCGTAACGCCGTGTCCAAGCCGGAAGGCTTTGACCGTAGCAAGGCGATCCCCATTGCGGTCTACTCGGTGAAGCTGGCCGCCGTGCTGGAGTTCTTCAACAATGCCCACCGGCACACGGGCAGCGGCATGAATGGCCGCACCCCGATGGAAGTCTACAAGGAACTCTCGGCGCAAACGACGCGCCAAGCGGTAGACCCGGCGTTTTTTCGCCTGTGCAAGATGGGGCTCGCCAGCCTCAAGCCGAGTCTCAAGGACTCCTCCTATTCTCTGAAGATGCCCGGCTACGGCACGCTCCGTTACTGGAGCCAAGCGATTGCCGGGCAAACGCAAGACGTTCTTTCCAGAAAGCATTCTGTCTACTACGACCTGGAAAACCCAAAGTGCCCGGTTTCGATTTACGACGGCAATAAGTGGCTGGGTGATGCGTCGCTATTCGAAGAGTTGCCCTTCAGAGATGTGGGCGGGGAGAGGGCGGGGGAACACGTCAAAGCCAAGAATGCCGCGATGAAGCCCATGAAAGCCGCCGTGGCTTCCATCAAGGCCGCGGGCAAGTTGGACCCGCCAGCGCTGCCCGCTGTGGCTTGCTTGACTCAATTACCGTCGATTCAGGATGTAACCGTCGAAGGGCGGCGCACAAATGCATCTGATGTCCGCGCCGTTCCTTCGCTCCCCACCACCACGCAGGAAGAAAAGGAACGGCTGGCCGAATCGGAACGGCAGCGGATGGAGCAAATGAAAATCACTGACCCACGACGGTACAGGATGCTCAATGAACACTAACCAAGGAGCCGCGTAATGTTACACGAAGAAGAGAACGAACAGAACTATCCGGATGAGATGGTATTTGATAAGCCTTTCGATATTGAACGCTGGAAGCCGCTTGTCGACCGCGTAATCGATCATCTGAATAGAGACCAGAGCGGCACGCTAAAAGACATTGCGGAAGCAATAGGGTATCCAGTCGATTCCCTTGAGCTATGGCTGAATTCGAATACTTCATTTCAGTTTTTGACACGCACGGTAGGGATGAAAACCACGTCAGAAAAAATAGCAGATGCTCTTGACAATTATTTTTCTGCCCTGGACACCGTGAGCAGCAACAATGCCCGGATTCGTTGCCCTGTGCGCGTCAAGACAACTCCGATACGCGCCATGATTGCCGGCATGGAGACCGCTAGAGCATTAGGCGAGCTGGTGGAAATCTGCGCGCCGCCTGGGCTGGGAAAGACAGAGGCAGCGCGGGAGTACCTCTCCACTTGCCGAAAAGCAGAAGGCTTTTACTGCCCGGTCTGGTTGATCGCGTTGGATGAGTCGTGCATTTCCCTCAAGGCCGTGTTTCAACTGATTTGCCGTCAAATACTTTCGCATGGCCACTATGACCCCAAGAGCGAGTTTTCCATGTTTAACGCCATCATGGAGGAAACCAAAGGGCGGGGCGGCGTTCTCCTTGTGGATGAATTTCAACACTTGGCCGATGCCCAGAAGATCATGGGGGTGCCGATTCTCAACGCCCTGCGCAGTCTTGTTGATCGGGGGGTCTTCGGCATCGCTTGTCTGGGCAACGGGGAGATGTACCGCCGGCTGACTTCCGGCACGGGCAGGGACAAAGGCGCATACACCCAGCTGCTGAGCCGCATGCAGGATTTCAGAGTAGAGATCCTTGGCCTGGGGCAAGGGGACGGCACCTTGCCTGCACTGACGCGCGAAGACGTTTTCGAGGTGGCGGCCGCCTGGGGCGTGACAGGAACTGAAGAAAAGGCATGGTGCCTGAAAGCCGCCGCCCAGCGGGGCGCCCTGCGCATCATGACCAACATCTTCCGGTTGTCCCTTGATCGTCACGGGCGGATAGACATCAGCACACTGAACCAGATTCGTAGAGTCTGACCATGACCACCCGTGCTCAGTATTACGCCATGATCCACTTGGGCGCGGCCCGCATGGGCCACAAGACCGAAGCCGATTACCGGGAATGGCTGGAAAGCCTGACCGGCAAGCGAAGCTGCAAGGAATGCAGCGAAATCGAGCTGTCAAGCCTGGTGACGACGCTTCGCGCCTGCAATGCCCTGGAGAACCCCAGCTTGAAAAACGTCAAGGGCGGAATAGGGCAGGGCAACCGCCCGACCTCGGCCCAATGGAACCTGGCCAATAGTCTTTCTCGGGAATTGGGCATGAGCGGCTGCGCGGATGTTCGCTTTGCCGCCTTCGCCAAGCGCAATGCCAACGTCGACCACCCCCGTTTCTTGACTCGGGAAGAAATGAGGATGTTGATTGCTGCCCTGATTCAATGGAATAAAAACGTACAAGCGAGAGCCGACAAGAAATGACCTCCACCAATCCGTATGCACATCTCGTTTCCTTCGCCATGCAGAATTTCAAAGAACAGGAAACCAAACAAAAACCAACGCTTACCCTGATTTCAGGAAACGAAAGGATTTTCATGACCACCCCGCAAGATGAAGCCGCCACAGAACCGCCCGCCGCCGCCCTGGGCAAACGCGTTGACTTCGCCGAGATGGAAGCGGACATCAATTTTCTGTCTCTGGGCGCCGATGCCTTGCAGGGCATCGGCGCGATGATGCAGCCTGAAGTGGACCGCTACGACGAGCAACTGAGCCTGACGAGGCGTAGCGATATGGCCGCCATCTTCCGCTTCTTCGGGGAAGCCCTGCGGGCACGCGCGGCGCGCGCTGGGGAGTCGGTCGAGCGCCTGGAGTATCGAGCGGAGCGCGATCCCGTCTGACGAAACCCGCCGCAAACCCTGAACGCCCTGCGAAGCCTGCAGGGCGTTTTTCTTTGGTGAGGGTTACGGGACTATTCCAGAAAATACTTAACGCCACTGGCGACGATGTAACGCCAATGCCGGTCACGCTCAAGAGGGCAAGCCCTCGCGAAATGGCAGGAAAGGGCAGTGATCGCCACAAAGAGCATTTGCGAGCCAGCGCGCATCTGCCCGCAAGGCAGGGTAATGAAGCGATTCATGCTTATTCGGGAAGATGGCGAGCCGCATGCTTTTGGAAGAAGCACTTCTTACAGAGACCCATGACCCATGACCCTACCGCAAAGCATCCGTGACATTGCTGACCTGATCGGGTTGCCCGTCACCATGGCCCTGGTCCGGCACTATGGAGGATCGGTCTTGAAGGTTCCCGTCGGAAAAATGGCCAGCCAGACAAGAAGCGAACTGATTGACCTTCTCGGACCTGGAGCGGCTGAACTCCTGATCAAGAGATATAGCGGCGAAACGATTTACATTTCTCGTTGCGCGGATGCCAAGCGCGAAGACCGTAATCGAAAAATTATCGCCGATTTTGATGAGGGCAAGAGCGTTCTGGATCTAAGCAGAAATTATGGCTTGTCGAACCGCAGCATTTACACCATATTGAAGCTTTCGATATAGCTTTGCACTTCGTTGAAATTCAACTTGGCCAAGATATTCTTAAAGAGAAATCACCATGAAAAATAGCATAGTCTCCCCTGTGGCGGCGCTTTCCCAAGCCATCTCTACGGCAAGCCGGGAGATTCGCATATTGCCGCCTGGCCTGTTCCGCGCCAGTGATGGCCGTCCGGTGGGATTGGCCGGCTGGAAGATCGACGCCGCGAGCGCCGCGCGAATCGTTTCGGACCTTGCCATCCGTGATGACTTGGTAGTCGACTATGACCATCAAACCATGATGGCCAAGGAAAACGGACAACCGGCACCTGCTGCCGGCTGGTTTAATCGTGTCGTGTGGCGAGAAGGTGAGGGGCTATTTGCGGTCGATGTGAAGTGGACCGACAAGGCCAAGCAGATGATTGCCGCGCAGGAATATCGGTTCATTTCCCCCGTCTTCAGCTTCGACGCGGAAACCGGCCAAGTAGAACGCCTTCTGGCGCTTGGTCTGACCAATAATCCCGCCTTGAGTGGCCTGACCGATCTGGCGAAGATTGCTGTCAACGCGCGCGGTTTTTCGCTATCCGCAGAGAGGCAAGCCGCTTTGACGGCCCAGAAGGCGGGCGCAGTGCTGGCTCTTCAAACAGCGAAAGCCGCCGTCGACTACCAGACCAGTCAAGCCGCGCTTGGCGTTCATGTGACGACCGTGCAAGCGGTTGCCAAGGTGAGCCAGACCGGCGCACCCAGCTTGCGTCAGTCTGGCCACGCTACGGAGATTGTCAGCGCTCAGCAGATCGCCAGTGCGGCAATCCAGTTCCAAGAAAATCAAGCCGCGCTTGGCGTTCATGTGACGACCGTGGAGGCGGTCGGTAAGGTGACACGGACTTTTTTTAACCGATAGGCTTCGGAGGCGAAGCACATATCAAAATCACTCGGAGTAAATAAAATAATGAAATACATCGCATTGAGAAACATTATGTCTAGCGGCGATGAATACGAAGCTGGAGAAGAAATTGAACTTGACCATGAAGAAGCAAAGCACCTGCTTCAAATCGGCGCGATCGAACCTTTTAACAAGCCATTCAGCGGGACTATCCGTCATGCTTATCCGGACGTGCAAACCAAAGATGGCGAGTTGAACGCGCTTCTGCAAGCAGTCCGCAAAGCTGCGGACGCCATCCTGGTGAAGATCCAGAAGGCCGACGAAGAGATGTCGGTACTGGAAGCGGAGCGTACCTCACTGACAGATTCCCCGGTGTCTCGTGACGACCTGATGGCCTATGTTCGCGCCGACATTGCGCGACGCGGAGCGCCCTACCAGTTCACGCTTTCCCACTGGAAGAACAAATGGTTTCATAACGCCTTCTCCCGTTGGGAGCGCGCTGAGCAAGGAAACCGGAATCAGGCGATTCCCTACCTGAACGCCGAACAGTCCCACGAGGGCGCAGAAATGACCCCCGGCGCGCTTTACTTCCTGTTCGGCGACCTGATCGCCGAGCGCTTCGCCGAAGCACTGAAAGTGCTACCGTTTCCCGAGAATGCCGTCCCTGTGGAGCAAAGGCGGGCGAGGATTGCCGCGATTGACGCCGAGCTGGATCGGTTGAACGCCCATCGCGCTGAACTGGTAGGCGAACTATCCGCCGTCGGCGTGTCGGAATAGCCCCTGGGCGAGCTGGCCGCGCGGTTCCGGCATCGCCGGCGCTTTCGCCGTGGTATAAGGTGCCGGCTTCAAGTTCGGACACGCCTCAAGCGATGAACCACCAAACCATCTTGCCCCCTGGCGATTTGTCCGGATCCTTGCCGCCATCGTCCGCAGTGGATGCGCCGCCGCTGGTGCCGGAGCCACCGCTGGTGCCGGAGTTCGTGCCTGACTTGGGGCAACTGATTGAGGAGCACGAGCAGGCCGGCACCCCCAGCGTTACACCTGCCAAGGTTTAACGGGGTACGTCCGCAGCACCTTGGCCCGGGTGCCCAAATGTCCCGAACGTTTCTCGGCAATGTCTCAAACAATTCGCGCTCTATCACTGATCACCTGGGCGCTCATGTCGTAGGTGCCGACGGCGTTGGCGACGTAGTCATAGACACCGGTACCGCCCAGCGCAGGATCCGCGAAGACCCCGGTCAGGATGGCTCCGAGGATGCCGCCGACGCCATGGACGCCGAAGACATCGAGCGAATCGTCGGCACCGAGCAGCCGCTTGAGGCCATTGACGCCCCAGAGACAGATGATGCCGGCCAGCAGGCCGATGACGATACCGCCGATGACACCGACGAAACCCGCCGCGGGGGTGATCGCGACCAGACCTGCGACGGCGCCGGAAGCTGCGCCAAGCATCGAAGGCTTGCCCTTGAGCAGCCATTCGGCGAGCATCCAGGAGAGCGTCGCACAGGCGGTTGCGACCCAGGTATTGACCATCGCCAGCGCCGCACCACCGCTCGCTTCGAGGGCCGAGCCGGCGTTGAAGCCGAACCAGCCGAACCAGAGCAGCGAGGCACCGATCATCGTGAAGGTGAGGCTGTGCGGCGCCATCGATTCACGCCCGTAGCCGATCCGCTTGCCGATGACGATGGCGCCGATCAGGCCGGCCACCGCAGCGTTGATGTGCACCACGGTGCCGCCGGCAAAGTCGAGGGCGCCTTTCTGGAAGAGGAAGCCCGCGGTCTTGCCCGCAGCTTCGCCGGCCGCCGCATCGATGTAGGCGTCAGGACCCGCCCAGTACCAGACCATGTGCGCCATCGGCAGGTAGGAGAGGGTGAACCAGATGACCATGAAAACCAGAATCGCAGCGAACCTGGCCCGTTCGGCGAAAGCGCCGACGATCAGCCCGCAGGTGATGGCGGCAAAAGCGCCCTGGAAGATGACGAAGACCAGTTCGGAGATGACCACGCCCTTGGAGAAGGTTGCGCCAACCGATTCGGGAGTGATGCCCTTGAGGAAGAGTTTGTCGAATACGCCAAAGAAGGCGCCGCCTTCGGTGAAGGCCAGCGAATAACCGTAGATCACCCAGAGCACGCTGATCAGCGAGAAGGTCACAAACACCTGCATGAGCACCGAGAGCATGTTCTTGGTGCGCACCAGGCCGCCATAGAAGAGCGCGAGTCCCGGGATGGACATCAGGATGACGAGCGCGGCGCTGGTCATCACCCAGGCGTTGTCGCCCTTGTTGACCACCGGCGGCGCGGCCACGGGCGCTTCGGCGGTGGCCACGGTGGCCACCGCCGCAGCGGCAGCCGATACGGGTTCTTCTGCCGCCCAGGCCGGCGCACCAAAGATGATGGCGCCGAACAGGGCAAGGATGACGAATAGGCGTTTCATGTTTTCCTCCTCAGAGAGCTTCTTCACCGGTTTCGCCGGTGCGAATCCGAATGACTTGTTCAATGGCCGAGATGAAGATCTTGCCGTCGCCGATCTTGCCGGTGCTGGCGGATTTCTCGATGGCTTCGATCACCTGGTCGAGGAGGCTGTCGCTGATGGCTGCTTCGACCTTGACCTTGGGCAGGAAGTCGACGACGTATTCGGCGCCGCGATAGAGTTCGGTGTGGCCCTTCTGACGCCCGAAGCCCTTGACTTCGGTGACGGTGATGCCTTGGACGCCGATCGCCGACAGCGCTTCTCGTACTTCGTCAAGCTTGAAGGGCTTGATGATGGCGGTTACCATTTTCATGTTGCTCTCCATGTCGGGGGAAGCCCGCTCGAGCCTCCCCGGTTGAAATGAGGATGTTCTAGAAGACCCGGCTGACCGAAACGACGGCGATGCCGCGGCCGGCGTCCTTGGTGTGCGAGCCCGTGTTCAAACCGGCGCCGCTGTCGGACAGGGAGTTGGTGAAGCAGTAGAACTGACCCTTGCTGCAGCTGCCTTCGGCATTGGTGTCGATGTAGGAGGCCGCGAACAGCCAGCCATTGAAATCCTTGGTGACGCCGAGCTTCCAGTCGGTATAGTCGCCGCCATCCACGTTCTTGAGGTCGAGCCGGCCGATGTGGGCGTTGATTCCCCAGCCGTCGCCGAGGTCATAGTTCGCCGACAAGTCGAGGTACTGGGTGCCGCGCGTGCTCTTGTCGGTGGGGCCCGTGCTGTTGAGGCCACGCAGCGAAAAGTAGTCGTCTACCGCGTAGGAATACTTCAGCGACACGAACTTCCACGAACCCCCCAGGTAGATTTCCTTGTTGTTGACCGCGCCGGAGTTGGCACCCATGCCGAGGTTGTTGGCATCGGAACCCGGGTAGTAGTAATAGATGGCGCCGACATCGAGGCCGAAATCACCGAAGGCCGCCTTGTAACCGCCGTAGAAATCCATTTCCAGATTGCCGTCGGGGAAACCGGCGCCGGAGTTGACGTTGGAGTTCCAGTTGCCGACGTAGAAGCCGCTGGCATGCGCGTAATCGACTCCGCCCTGCAGGGCGGGTTTGCCGAACGTCTGGTCGATGCCGCGGAAGCGGTAGCTGCTGAACAAGCCCAGATTGCCGGTCACGGTATGTGGACTGACGGCGGCGGCGTCCGACTCGGTGGTCTGCGCGAGTGCCGGTGCAGCAAATGCTGCGGCGAGCACGGTGGCGAGAATGATGTTCTTTTTCATGTGAGATCCTTGGAAGTGGACGAAAGCGGAAGCTGGGCAGTTCAAAGCACATTACGTGCCACCTTGTTTTTTTCTATTAATCAAAGGGAGTCGATTCGGACGCGCGCTGGCCGGCGAAAAATGCTGCACTGCGATTGCGCAACCGCGGGGATAAACGCACCACCTTGGGGCACCTTGCCGTGAGCCCTGCCTGTGCTAAACTCGATTCCCCTGAAACCACCTGCGGCCTCGCTGACGACCATGCTCGACCCGAAGATGCTTGAAGAACTTGGCGCCCGTCTGAGCGCTCTCATCGCGGCCAGTCCGGCCGCCGACATCGAGAAGAATGCGCGCGCGCTGCTCGCCAGCGGCCTCGCCAAGCTCGACCTCGTCAGCCGGGAAGAATTCGACATCCAGACGCGCGTCCTGCAGCGCACCCGGGAAAAGCTGACCGCCCTCGAAGCGCGGCTCGACCGGCTGGAGAACCCGCCGGATCCGCCCGACCAGGCACCCTGAGCACCGGACGCCGGCGCGCCGGGGCCAGACGGTGTCTCCCTTGCCGGCCGCTGCCCGCGCCTGCGAAGTCGCCTGATGGCGCTCGCCATCGTCCATAGCCGGGGGCTGGACGGGCTGGCCGCCCCGGCAGTGGCGGTCGAAGTGCATCTGGCAGCGGGCTTGCCCAACGTCACCCTGGTCGGCCTGCCCGACACCGAAGTCAAGGAAGCCCGAGACCGGGTGCGGGCGGCGCTGCAGAACTCGGGCTTCGAGTTTCCCCGCAAGCGCATCACGGTCAATCTCGCGCCGGCCGATCTGCCGAAGGAGTCGGGCCGCTTCGACCTGCCGATTGCCCTCGGCATCCTCGCCGCTTCGGGACAGATTCCGGCAAATGCCCTCGCCGGCCATGAATTCGCCGGCGAACTCTCGCTCTCGGGCGAGCTGCGCTCGATCCGTGGCGCGCTGGCGATGGTCCTCGCCGCTGGCGGCATGGGACGCAGTTTCGTCCTGCCGGCGAGCAGCGCACGCGAAGCGGCACTGGTGAGCGAGGTGCAGGTGCTGACCGCCAACACCCTGCTCGAGGTCTGTGCGCATCTCACCGGAAACGCTGCGCTGCCCGCATGCCGGTCGGCGGCTGAGCAGACGCCGACCGGGATCGACGCGTGCGGCGACCTTCCGGATCTGGCCGACGTGCGCGGCCAGGTGCAGGCCAGGCGGGGGCTCGAAATCGCCGCCGCAGGTGCGCATTCGCTCCTTTTCGCCGGGCCTCCGGGAAGCGGCAAGTCGATGCTGGCGAGCCGCCTGCCGGGTCTGCTGCCACCGATGACACAGGCGGCAGCGCTCGAATCGGCAGCGGTCCTGTCGCTCGCCGGGCAGTTCCGTCCCGAGATTTTTCGCCGTCCACCCTACCGCACTCCCCACCATAGCGCATCGGTGGCGGCACTGGTCGGCGGCGGCAGCGTCCCCCGCCCGGGCGAGATTTCGCTCGCGCACCAGGGCGTGCTCTTTCTCGACGAGTTCCCCGAATTCGATCGCCGGGTGCTGGAAGCCTTGCGTGAGCCGCTCGACTCGGGGCGGATCCACATCTCGCGAGCGGCGCGGCAAGCCGAGTTTCCGGCGCAGTTTCAGCTGATCGCTGCGATGAACCCCTGAAGTTTCATTGCCTTTTCGCCACGGTTTGGGGAGGAAGATGGAGGGGTTCCGTTTCCCCCCGTGAATGCGGGTGTAACTGGAGGACTGTAGAAGAGATTGATTTCGACTTCTCCATCCGCTATCACAATCCGCTCGGTGATAGTCTCGACGATGCGACGCTTCTCTTCATAGGGCAGGATTGGCCAGCGAGAATACAGGTCGCGGGCTTCGGTGATGATCTCTTCCTGCGAGAGCTTGGCAATCTTGAGCACATCGAGATCGGCCTGGAGAGCCGGCAGCGTGTCTTCAACTTGGCGCTCTCGCTGTGCCAAGGGCCGGTACTTCAATCCGAAACCGTGCTTGTCGATGGCGCCCGATTGATAGAGATCGTAGAGGCGATCGGTCTCTTTCTGGAGTTTGGTGCGCTCGGTTTCGAGGCTCAAGAGGAGCGCCTCTTTCCCCCGGATGAGAGCATCTCCTTCCTCAAGCGAGCGGGCGATTTCTTCGGCAGAAAAGAAGAAGCCTTTGAGTTGCTCATGAAAGACGGCTTCCAAGTCATCGGTGGGAATCTTGTTGCGGCAGCGGTAGCAGACATATTTGGGGGTATTCGAGGGAACATACATCTTCTGGCCACAGATACAGTGCGCGAGCCCTGAGAAGAGATAGGTCGTCTTCTTGGCCGGGCGTCTCCCCTTTTCTTGCTGGACGTTCAGGATGGCATTGCATTCGTCCCACAGGTCTTCCGAGATGACCGGCTCGACGGGATGGAGTATCCACTCACTCTCGGGCTTGAGCGTCCAGGCTTTGTTGCTGTTAGTCGTGTGGGTATAGTTAGCGCGACGAATGCCCTTAGCTGTGGGGTCCCGGAGCAGACGCTCGACCGTGGTATCAGAAAAAAGAGAGTTGTTCCTGGTGCGGTAGCCTTGTTCATTGAGGAGGCGGGCCACGGTCTTCTTGCGCTGATGTTCGCGGAAGAGTTCGTAGAGCAATTTCCTGATCGGGGCTTCCTTCGGATCAGGGACGAGTGATTGCTCTTTCCACTGGTAGCCGAAGGGAGCTGCGCCACCCAAGGGCTTGCCCAGCTTGGCCCGGATGGGCACCGAGGCGGCGACCCGTTCGGCTATTTCTTCTCGCTCCCACTGAGCCATGTAAGCGTCCAGCCCACCCACGTCAGGGGGTGCTGACTTACCCCCGTTTTTTGAGCGGCAGCAACTCGTCGAGGCGGCTGTTGGGCCAAGTGGGAAGTTTTTGCAGGGTGTTGGTGAGCCAGGCCATGGGCTCGATGCCGTTCAAGCGCGCGGTTTCGAGCAGCGACTGAATGGCCGCGGCACGCTTGCCGGCGGCCTCCGAACCTGCGAACAACCAATTTTTCTTCCCGACGGCGATCGGGCGAATGGCGTTTTCGATAGGGTTGTTGTCGATCGGGTAGAAGCCATTCTCGGCATAACGAGCGAGAGCGCGCCAGCGCTTCAACGTGTAATCGATGGCCCGGGCCAGGGCCGAGCCGTTGGCGACCGACTTGCGGGTGTTCAGGAGCCATAGGTGCAGGGACTCGAGTCGCGGCTGACTGTGCATCTCGCGCAGACGGGCCCGTTCCTCGACCGTGAGGTCCTTCGCCTGCGCCTCGACGGCATACAGTTCGCCGATGCGGCGAAGGGCTTCCGTCGCGACCGGGCTGGCGTTGGCCTGGTGCAGGTCGAAGAACTTGCGGCGCGCATGGGCCATGCAGCCCAGTTCGATCACTGATCCCTGAAACAGCACCTTGTAACCGGCGAAGTCATCGACCATCAGGGCGCCTTCCCATTGCGCCAGGAAATTCACGGCATGTATGCCGGCCCGGCCCGGTTGATAGTCGAAGACGACAATCGGCGGGTCATTTTCCAAGGCATTGTTGCGGTACGCCCAGAGATACGCCCGCTTGGTCTTCCCCTTGCCTGGATCAAGCTGTTGCACCGGGGTTTCATCCGCATGTAACACCTCGCTCTCGCGCAGCAATTCGCCCAGGCGAAGCCAGAGGGGTTCGAGGGCATAGCCGACGCGACCCACCCACTCGGCCAGCGTCGAGCGGGCGAGCGGGACGCCAGACCGGGCGGCCTGCTGTTCCAGGCGATAGAGCGGCAGGTGATCCAGGAACTTGCTGATCATGACCCACGAGAGCAAGGCCGGGGTCGCCATTCCGCCATCGATCACGCTGCGCTCGGCCGGTGCCGCCGTCAGCGTCTCGCAGGGCCGGCAGGCGTATTTGGGATAAACGTGCTGTTCGACGAAGAACTGCGCCGGGACGATATTGAGTTTCTCGGTCACGTCCTCGCCGATCAGCACCAACGCCTGACCGCATTCGCCGCAGGTGCAGTTCTCGGGTTCGTGGCGAATTTCAACGCGCGGCAGATGCTCCGGCAGGGGCTGACGACCGGCGCGTTCGCGTTTGGGCTTCTTCTCGGGTACCGGTTGATCCGACGGCGTTTCAGCGACCTGGAGCGCTTCGGCCAGACGGGCTTCGCAGGCAGCAATGTCGGCCGCCAGGTTTTCATCGAAGAGGTCGCGTTCGGCGGCGACCATGGCTTCGCTCTTCACGCCGAATTTCATTCGGCGTAAATGAGCAAGTTCGAGCGTCAGCTTTTCGATCTTGGCATCGCGCCAGTGAATTTCCGTGGCGCTGGTCTTGGCCTGTTCCAGCAGACCGCCAACCCGATTTTCGACCCAGGCCAGCAGTTCTGGTGAGGGGGAGAAGGCGGCAAGTTCGGTCGCTAAATCCATGAGGCATTATACCGCAGACATCGCATGGAAAGCTCCTGAAAGCCAGGTAGATAGCCGATTATTATCACTTTTTTCGCGGCAGTGACGCGGCCGTTACACTTGCCAGTGTCCCGGCGCTGGGGCTTCCCGACGTTGCCAGTCAACGCCCGCGATCAGCCACCGCCATTGCCCCGGCGTCAGGGAAAAAACCGCCTCGCCAGCGCTCGGCCACGTGAAACCGCCCCGGTGTAGGCGCCGTTGCGCTAGCCACACGCCCGTGCCATCCCACACCAGCAGTTTGAGTCGGCTTCGCTTGCGATTGGTGAAGGCGTAAGCACTGCCGTCACAAGGGGAGCGCCCGAGACTCGCCTGGATGCGGGCAGACAAGCCGTCAATGCCCAGGCGCATGTCTACCGGTTCGAGAGCCAGCCAGATGCGCTCCAGCGGTACGCCGAGGGTCGCGCTCATGAGTGGTTTGCCCAGAGTGCCACCAGCCACTCGGCCGGCGGCAGCAGGCCAAATTCGAGTCGCCAGCCGTTCGGGCTGGCGAGCGACAGGCACGGCATTGAGACCAGCGGATCGGCAACGATCGTTGCCCGAATCAGCGTCAGCGGCTCGCCGACGGCGGCCCCACCTTCGCGCTTGGCCAGACGCTGATGCCAGTAACTCAGCGAATGGTCCTTCAGCCCGTGCCGGTCACAGTACGCTCTCTGCGACTCCCCACTCGCCCGCCACTCGGCAACATGCCCTCGCCAGTACGCTTCCCGCTCGCCGTTCTTGTCCATCGCAACCTCCCATCGAAAGCCGGGAGGTTGCGCTATCTCGTCCGACTTTTACAGGTGGAGCGGTCGGACGCTTACTGAGCCATGGCGGCGATCATAGTGTAGAAGAGCCTGCCGGCTGGGGAAGAGGTATCGATCGATTCGGCGAGAGAAATGAGGTCGGCCCCCTGCTCCCGGAAGAAGTCAGCGAATTCGAGAAGTTCCTTGGTGTTCCTTGCGAGGCGAGCGAGTTTCGAGAAGATGAGGCCGGTGATATGTCCCGAACGGATGTCGTCGAGCATCCGCTTGGCTTCGGGTGTGTCCTTGACCGTCTTCCCGGAGACCGCATCCAGGCGATACACCTCAATGACACTCCAGCCTTTGGCTTCGGCGTAGAGGCGAGCTCGGCGCTCGTGATGCTCAGGACTCTCCCCTTTCACCTGGTCTTCGGTAGAGACCCGAATCCAGATGCCGACGCGCTTGCTACCTGCTCCCAAAGCCATGATTTTCCTCCTGGCATCCAGCTCCGTATCAAAAACCAATGCCCTATCAGAACCGGACATTGGATTTCAACGGCCAAATTGGTAATTCACTCCGGTTACATGAAGACGATAGCGCAGCATGGCGAGGCTCACTCGGAAGTGCTGCGCCGCTTCCTCAAGCTCAGGTAGATGCTTCTTGACGAACACCAAGGCGGGGCGGGGCAACAAAAGACTAGCTGCACACCAATCCGCTTCCTCTTCTTGGGAACGGTTGTAATTGTGTAGAACAAGCAAGCCTTCTTGGGAGACAGCCACTTCAGAAGGTCGATGTTCAAGAATGTGGTGAGCCAGTTCATGCATCAGATCACTCGACTGGCGGCCTAGAGAGTGAGTATCGTTGAGAACAATGAGCTTAGCGCGCTCATACTCAAGCGTGACCGCAGACCAACCAGACGTATCCTTGGCCAGTGCCATGCGCGCTTTGTCGGACAGAGCGGGAAAGTCAGCTGTCGTGCGGACACGGATGCGTAGATGCTGCGCCAAGTCATGTGCCGGAAGCGGATCGGCATGCTCTAACCCGAGAAGCTGGCGAATTTCCAGAGAGCGGCGTTCGCACCACGATTTGAATCCTCGTTCGAAGGGCACAGTTAGGTACCTCGTTCACAGACGTTCTTCATTGATCAGCTCTTTCTGAGCCAAGAGGATAAGTTCTGAGAGTGCCTGAGCTGTTTCAATAGACATGGTCGATTCCTTCTTGAAATGAACGCGCACTTCGGGCTTCGCGTGGGCTGATTGAAACCCCAGAACTTCCCCCGGATCGATCTCGACCCACTGACATATCTTTTGGAATGTCTCAAGGTCGGGTAGGTAGCCGCGCTCGACACGTGACAGAGTGGCAGAACTGATCCCAATTTTTGCTGCAGTTTCGCGAATTCCCTTGAGCCCTCGCTTCTGTTTGATCCGCTCCATCAATATTTCGAGTGATATCCCGGACATGGCGTCCTCCTGACTTACGTGTAAGAAAAAAAGTGATTGACACGTGTAACGGCAGCCCGTACAGTTCGGGCTGTCGCATCTCTGATACGCGGACTGTCTCACATATAAAGCAGGGCGGTCAAGGCGATATTCTGAAAACTTACCGAAGGAGCTACACTATGGCAACAAATCCCCCCGTTGGCGACGGACACCGCATCGGCCAGGTCCGCGACCGTTCCCAGACTCACAATCCTCAGAATGACCGGTGGGTCAAGCGCGATACCACCACCGGCCGTTTCATGGACCAGAAAGCTGACAAGGAGCCCTTCAAAGGCGTACGCAAGGAGAAGTAAGCCAGCGGAAGAGCGCTATGTCCCCGGTGGCATGGCGCTCTGTTTCAGGCGGCATGTGGCGAACTCATATCCGTGATCAATCCCGCTACCGGTACTGGCAGCGCTTCCTTTTTCTTGGCGTACTATTCGCATGAAGCCAGTTCGCGGACAAGAATTCGAGGCTCTCGGAGCATTCTTCATATCTGCTCCCAAGTTCAACCACATCTGAATGAGCCAAGTGACAAGCAAAATTGATTGGTGCAAAGCGCAAAGGCGAAAGCCATGACCCCTCATGAATATTCGATCATCGGCCACAGCCGCGCAGCCATCGGGCGCTACCTTGGGACTATTGCAGGTTTCGTCGCCACCGCCTGCGCTATTGCCATTACGTTTGTGCTTGGGCTTGCCAATAGTTGGGGATTTGCTGACCACATACCAGCGATACTCATGCTCCCGCTCAGTGCCGGCATCATCTACCCCCTAGTCCATTGGTTCTTCGACCACCGTGCCTGGCGTCACCCAAAGGTCCTTCAATTCTTGGGGGTCCCAGACTTAAACGGAGACTGGCTCTGTGAAGGAACCACGATTGACAATGGAGAGATACGATTCCAATGGACAGCCACCGTCACCATCTCTCAGACATGGGAGAAAATCAGGGTCTACCTCAATACCGGATTTTCAAGTTCGGCCAGTGTCTCAGCTGCATTGCTCAAAGAGCCAGGACGCGGATTCATCCTCATGTACAGCTATCGGAACGCACCGAAGATCGGCGAAAAAGAACTTTGTTCGCACGTCGGTTACTGTGAACTGACATTTAACGCGCCTGCTGATGCAGCCGAAGGCGAATACTTTAATAACAAGGGACGCATCACATACGGGCGCATGAAGCTCAAACGTAAGGATTTATCGAATGGCTGCTGACTTTAAACAACGCCTTCAAAATCTCAAACAACGCCGCCTCGGATTGGATATCATTACCAAAAGCGCCGCACTGAGTGGTAGCCAGTTTGCTGAAATGCCTTCCCAGACCGAATCGTACGAGAAGCGCGCTCAGACTGATGCGCTGAAATATGGCCTCGGAGCGATGCAAGAAGTGGACCAAAGGTACACGGCTATTTGTTACGAAGAAGGTAATCGAGTCAGCGCCCAATTAACGTCTGGACTTGCCGTTAGTCAGATATCCGTGAAGTTTGACTATCAGGGTTCTGTCCCCCTCAATGTCCATATTCGAGGGACAAGTGATGTCGATCTTCTGGTACTCCACGACGAGTTCGCGACTTTTGATCGCTCAGGTCCACAGGCATATACCTACGCCCCTTACGTAAAGTCAGTCATGAGTGAGATGCAACGGCTGCGCGCGAACTGTGAAAAAATCCTTCCCGCTCGTTTTCCGGCTGCCACGGTGAAGTGTGACGGAAGCAAATCGATCCGTATTGAGGGTGGCTCGCTCCAACGAAAGATCGACGTGGTCCCAGCTCATTGGCACAATACCGCCGCCTACCAAGCCTCACTACAGAAGAAAGATCGGGAAATCTGTATCTTGGATACGTCAATACCAACGACCATCGGCAACCGGCCATTCATGCATATGCACTGTATCAATATAAAAGACACACTGACGAACGGCGGCGCGAAAAAAGTCATTCGACTTCTCAAAAATCTCTGCAAAGATTCCGATCGAGATATCACTCTTTCGAGTTACGATATAGCGGGGTTGGCGTGGCACTTCGATAATGCCAGCCTCAACCGCCCACGATATCTGGAAGTCTCCCTTATTGCAGAGACGCAAGGACATCTACACCGATTAATTCACGACCGACCATATTGCGAAGCATTGATGGTGCCTGATCGGTCGCGAAAGATTATTGATTCGCCGGAGAAATTCACTTCTCTCATCGGGCTCGCCTTCGAGGTTGATGGCTTAGCCGCCCAGATTATGCGGGAACTTGATCCATTTGGCTTTCAAACACCGCAGACTATACGGAAGCGTCTGAGCGAGGCGTATATGTAGGGATACTTCGTGTCCATTTGCCCGCCAAGATGACCGCCACTTAGCAGGCCACATCTCAGCCTTCTTTCACGCCACTCCTTTGGCCTGTGAATGGTTGGTATACGTCGGCCAGTTTGGAGCGTATTCATCGGCCTGGTGGCCCCAGGTGGACCAGCCGTCGCGCGAGCCACGGGCGAACAGTTCTAGGTAAGGGCCAGGCGAACACGACTCAATCAACCCGTAGGCTTCGTCGGGTTTGCGCGAATGCTCGCGCTTGCGTGTTCTGAAGATATTGACTTGGCGGCGACCAGGCGCCAGGGTGCGCGCGTTCTTCCCTCTGACGCCAAAGAGGAGCAGTTCAGTCGTGTTGCGGAAATAGAAACCGACGCCGCGCCCGTCAGGGCCGCCGTCCTTCCGGATCTTGTGCCAGACGATGTTGCTCTTGTACTCGAATCCCCAGGCGGTGAGAACGCGCAGGCCCTCAGGCAGGAGGGCGTTCGGAACCCAGAGGTAAAGGTGCGCAGTCTCGGCGACGATCGCGGCCACGGGAAGAGCGAGGATGTCATCGCGCGTCATCGTCGCGTAGCGGTAGAGGCGCCTATGCTCGGGCGCCATCTTGCCGGAACGGTTCTGAAACTGCCACGGCGGATCGACGAGAACGGTGGCGAATTTCTGTTGGCCGATCCGGGCGAGCAGATCAGCGCCCGCTTCTGTACATGGAAGAGATATCTGGGTCATAGGACAGTTGGTAAAAAAAGACCCGGCCAGCATTCCGGTCGGGTCTGGAAAGGGAGCGTGGTCCCTCTCGACTTCGAAACTACGCCACTTGCTCTGCCGGCGTGCTTCGCTCTACCAGATAGCGGCAGGCTTTGGTTGCCGCGGAGGCAGCACTCACGAGAGCCAGTTTCTTTTCCTTCAAGACCGGAAGCCAGCTTTTTACGTACAAGGCATGATCTTCGCGGGGCTCATTGGCGACTCCGAGTTCTGCGCAGAGGAAGGCAGCTCCCAGTTCGGCGATGAGTTCTTCCATGGCATAGGCGCTTTGGCCGAAGCGGCCAGAGAGATTACGATCGAGCCGAGACGAATGACCGCTCCAGTGTACGTGCTCGTGGAGGAGCACGGCGTAGAAGGACTCGGTAGCGCTGCTCGTGGTCGTTCCGATGAAGGAAGCCCGTTCCGGCATCTGGATATGGTCGGTGGAAGGCCGGTAAAACGCCCGTTCGCCGCCATACACTACTTGAGCACCAATTCCGCTTACAAAGTGCTCAGCGCGGTCGAGACGAACAGTGCGATCTTCAGGTACCAGAACTGTTCCCTGCCAGTCATAGCCATCCACCTGTGCGGCATTGAAGACGAAGGAGGATCGGGCGATGACCCGGCGCTTCCCCTGCTCCTCCTCTTGCTCTGCCTCCCGCGTCCGATCATCTTCCTTGTAGAAGAGAATCGCCGTCGCCTTTTCACCTTTCCTGACTTGCGCATGGAGCGTAGTCCACTGGCGATAGGTGGCCCAGAACGAAGAGTGATAGCCCCTCATCTGGGTAGTTGACCAGAGGGCCAGAGTATTGAGGCCGTGGTACGGGCGACGGGAAATAACATTTTTCGGGAATCCCTCTGCCGTATGACGGTGCCACGGCATGCGGTATGCTCCTTCCACACCGTCTTCAATCGCTTTGATGATTTCCGCCGTGACACGTTGGTACACGTCGGAGCTTTTGGCATGGTTTGCTTGGTCCATTTCACATCCTCCTTAGCACACGAGGAACACCGCACCATGCGGTACTCCTCGGTACCAAGGGGCCTGGTCCCCAGATACCCGGTAGTCTCATGACTGAGATCTCTACGTTCTGGCGTAGTAGGTCAGGCCAAGGGCAGCGGCATCAAAGAGGCTCTGGCGTGGGTCTTCACTCATCCAGAGCTTGCGTACCCGTGGCAGGCGATGAGCAAAGGCAGGAATCTGCGTCGCAATAGCCTTCGCAATCTCGTACTTCGTCACCGCTCCGACTGATGCAAAGCAGTCACGAAGTTCAGCGCGCGTGAATTGATACACTTCCATATGCAAGGAGAGAGCAAGGTGCCCGAGCATGCAAGAGAGGCGCCGGATGCGGGCAGCCCGGCGAGCCTGGCCCTGATCGGTGTTTTGAAGGACGAGCACTTCGGGGTGATAGCGCTCGATGAGAACTTTTACGTCATCAAGGACTTTGGAATTCTTGCTTTTTTGTCGCACTTCCTTGATTCCCCAATCAAAGGGCGCATCAGGTCCTTCAAAGAGCACGAAGGCAAAGCCATGCGAAGTAGGATAGAGGGCGAGAACGAACGTGGGTTGGGTATTTTTGATCATACTCCTGGTGGATAAACGGGTGAGGCAGTAGCACGTTTCAGAGCCAGTTCGAGAAGCTCGCACTTGCGCTTCTCCCTTGGGCTGGTACTGTTAATGAGGCCCCCGTAGAGGACGGCGGCTCGTTGCATGAGCATGTCCTCGACTTCCGCATAGATGTACGGAAAGAGCGATTTCGGGGGCTCCCCAAAGAGCACTTCCAAGGCAAGCGCGCTTTCTAAAGTCGGGACGCGCTTGCCTTGCTCTATGCGGGAAATACAGGTGCGACTTTCAAAACCCAAGAGGGCTGCGACCTCATTTTGCGTGAAGGCCCAGCGTCGCCTCTGGGTCCGCACATAGTTAAGCGGCGTTTTTGTTTTCATACTTTCCGCCACATTCCGGGGATTAAAAGAAGCCGGAAGTATTGGTAGTGATATTGTCTCTTGGAGAAACGATATAGCCTAGTGGAGAAAAGGTGCCAAATTGGTTACGTTTGAGAAAGCGGGGGACATGGGGACTTGGGGGACTTCATACAGGTATCGTAGTTCTCAAGAATGCTTCAACAAAAGAGGCGGATTCTCAGCATCACACAGAGAGTCGGCATCTCTCCAATGTCCTCCAAGTCCCCCATGTCACCTGAGCGGAGAAAATATCTCTCAATACTTCTCTCCGGTAGCCTAAAAAGAAAACGCGATTACACGCGTTCTTTCATAAGCATATATCGTGCGGTCAGGCGGCTGGAGGAGAAGACGCCGCTTCCCTCCCGTCCTCCTCTGGCTCCGAAGGATTAGTGAGTGTCGGATCCATGATTCCAAAACGCTGGCCCATTTCCGCCAGCTTGGCTCGCTCACTTCCCAACACGACATATATCCCATGCCGCCGAGTGGTGGCGATATGGAGGCGGGTGCGCAAAAGATAGCCCACCTGGCGAGTAGTAATCAGTCGATCAGCCTCCTCTCCCCGCTCCAGTAGCTTGGCGGTGATTTCCCCCACCGACACGAACAACACGTTCGGAGTCAGTATTTCGGCCAAGACTAAAGCGAGTCGCTTTTCAAGGCCAGGAGGAGAAGGGCTCGGGAGCGACGCCTCGCTCCCTCCTACCACTTCGCGGATCACTTGGAAGTGGCCCGAATCCTCGACGATAGAGAGGAGAGGAATGAGAATTTGATTGAGCCTTGGCGAAAGCGAAGGATCAACCAGTCTCTCACGAGCTGCCAAGCTCGGGAGCATGGCAAAGCGATACCCGAGGAGCATATTGCGGAGCACGAGAGCCTCGTCTTTCTGGCAGTCCGGCAGACTGATGGGAATATCCGGGCGTAAAGATTTTCTCCCCATTTCCTCTGTGAAGAAACGGCTCTCGAGTGCTTGATCCTCAAAGGAGCGACGCATGGCTACTACCTTGGGACCAAAGACATTGAAGGCTCGTGGCTCGAATTCCTTTTTCTGAGTCAGAGCGCTCCGTAGTACGGGGAATCCTTTTACATTTCCGTTATTGAAAATCTTGACCAGCTCCGCTTTTTCATCGGAGAAACGGAAATCGGCTTCATCAAAAATGAGGGTGCCGCGAAAAGTATCGAGAACATGGAAGATGGGCGAAATGGTGGAGGCACCAGAGGCAAAGAACGCCTTGTGGCAAAGTGAGCCGACCACCAAAAGAGCACGGGTTTTCCCAGAGCCATAGTCTCCGCGAAAGCGGAGATAGGGAAGCTCATTAAATGCGTCATAGACCCAAGTGAGGAGGATGTAGTAAGCGGCAAGAGTGCGAAAGCCGTTCCCAAGATCGACATAGCGGTGGATATATTCCTCGATCTTGGTGATGAGATCCACCACCGATCCGAAGGGTTCCGGATGAGCCGCAAACAAGATGACCTCATGCTTGATGAGATTGTTGTTGGCGGAATACGGAGCGAGGAGTGTCCCGCTCGCCAGGGCATACTTATGAGAGATATGTATCTCACTCCCCTTCCCCACCGCAAGCTCCGTGTGCTTCTGATGGGGGTCATAGACAAGCTCGACCAAAGTGCCATCGGACAGTCGGCGTGAGACGGTGGGGATAGAAAGCCCTGCATCATGAAATTCAAGTCGTTTCATGCCTAGAGAATACCGGATGCCTGAAACCTTTCCGAGACGTGGTTAGGTGCCAAGGAGGATACTTATCTTGCCTACCCGACCATCATCTTTTCACCCATGCTGGAAAAATGAACCAGCCAAACGATGATATTTCTCCACTCGCAAAACGTCTCCTCCCGAACGCCAGTCAAGCGGAAAAAATTCATGCAACCGAAAATATACGGGCCTACGTTGCTGTCCTCTATCGGATTTTTCACCGACTTGAGTCTGAGAAAAAGCTTTCAGGTGGACGTGACAAAAAAGCAGAAACTGCTATGGTGTACACCGAAGACAAAGAATTATGAGACAGGTGTTTGCATACATTCGAGTATCGACGGTCAAACAGGGAGAACGCGGCTCCTCCCTCCAGGAGCAGCGGGGCGCCATTGAAGCCTATTCGAAGCGACACGAACTCGAAATAGCGGAATGGTTTGAGGAAAAGGAAACAGCGGCCAAACAGGGGCGGCGTGTCTTTAATCATATGCTTCGATTGCTTGATCGCAAGAAAGCGGCTGGGGTTATCATTCACAAGATTGACCGAAGCGCTCGGAACCTGCGGGACTGGGCAGATCTTGGCGAACTCATTGATCGAGGCGTCGAAGTGCATTTCGCGCATGAGAGCGTTGATCTCACTTCCAGAGGCGGACGACTCTCCGCTGATATCCAGGCTGTTGTCGCGGCCGACTACATTCGCAATCTCCGTGACGAGGTGAGGAAGGGCTTTTATGGCCGTCTCAAGCAGGGCTACTATCCCTTACCAGCCCCCCTTGGTTATCGCGACAATGGTGGCGGACAAGTAAAAACACCCGATCCAATTACCGCTCCACTCGTACGCAAGGCATTCCAGTCCTATGCCACTGGCCGCTATAATCTTCCCTTACTCAATGAGAATCTGTACTCTTGGGGGCTCCGGAATCGCAAAGGCGGTCGCGTGAGCCTAAATGGCCTCTCGACCATGCTAAATAGCAAGTTTTACATCGGAATTATCCATATTGACCGCACCGGCGAACATTTTATTGGCAAACATGAGCCACTCATTTCGCAACGTCTCTTTGGCGAGGTGCAAGAGGTTCTGCGGGGTAGAAAGAAGATCACTGGGGTCAAGCATGACTTGGTGTATCGCAAGACACTCCGCTGTGCCAATTGTGGCTATTACTTGATAGGCGAAACCCAGAAGGGATTTGCGTATTATCGTTGCCATACCCTTGCATGCCGAGGCACCAGCCTCCGAGAAGATGGCCTTGTTGCTCAAGTACGGTCAGCACTCTTGAGAATCAAGATGAGCCAGGAAGAACTTGACGATCTTCTTATCGAATTTGAGCGCTGTGATCGTCAGAATATCGTGCATCAGAAAGAAATAGCTCAATCACTCAAACTTCGAATTTCACAACTCGATGAACGTGTGGGCCGCCTTACCGATGCCTACGTGGATCAGGTCATCGATCGTGAAATCTATGAAGAGCGAAAGAAACTCCATTTCCAAGAGAGGGCGAAACTGCGCGATAACCTCGATCAAGTGCAAAGCGGTAACGATTCCGGACTAGAGAGGGCCAAAGAATTCCTCGAACTCGTTAAAAGGCTTTGTGAAAGCAATATTTCCGTCGAAGACACAGAACTTCGAGATTTGATGAAAACAGCAACCTCGAACTTGCGAATAGACCGGAAAAACCTCTTAGTTGACTGGAAATCTCCCTTTCATTTGCTCGAAAGAAGAGATGTTATCACTGTTGGTAGGCCGAAACGGAGCACATCTCGAAATATTTCAACACAAAACATCGAAAAGTTGAAGGGTCGAGAGGGTGCCTCCGAAGCACAAAATGGTAGGCCGAAACGGAGCACACCTCGAACCATTTTAGAACAAAACTCTGAAAAATTACAGGGTCGAAAAGTTACCTATGAGACACAGCGATTAGGAGGCAAACAAGTAGAGCAGTCACTGGGTTGCCTCATTTACCAGTTACTCATGCAAGATGAACCCCAAAAAAAAGCAGACAGTCCATCTCTGGCGCCCCGGTCATCGAAATAAAGATCCTTCTTTGTTGCTCCGTGATTTTTCGGATGCTCGACGCTGAAACATATGATACAAACAAGACACATACTGTTCGAGATTCTCAGCAGCTTCAAGAAGTGCTTCGTGCGAGGCATCAGGAAGAAGAAGTTTTTGAGCCCATACATAGCATGGACGCGTTTGAAGTTCTTCCGAATGACATGCTGCAAGCGGTTTCTGGGATATTTTTGGTTCCATAGAGATTGTGTGGTCTTTTTATGATGATACACGATCGGTGATACCGTATACCCAAAGGCAAGATCTGACAAGCGAAGCACCCTTTTACCCCTAGAGGCTAAAGGAGCGGTGTTAAGCCCTGCTGAAAACCTGAAAAACAGGAAACATTCCGGAATATCACCAGAATATTGCTTAGAAATCACGAAACGTATGAGCTACCGTGAGAATGTGCTAATCTGGCAACTTTGGCATAAATTATGGCAGTCCTGTACTTAGGGTTTGGGCAATTGACTTTTAAAAACAGGATGAGATAGTTTACTGTGCCATGTTTCGAAAACCAGAGAGACTAGAAAGATTTACTATGACCCATAAACAAAACAAGCAGTCAAAGCGGAAAAGGAAGTGGACCCGTTTAAAGCCAGATGAGGTAATTAGGGGCGGCCCTTTATCAATTGCGCGATATGGTCGATTTATCCAGTTCTCCAACCATGCAACGACAGAAGAACACAATGCATTCCGCGCTACGGTTGCCGCAGAAAATCCAAAAATTCTTGCGAACTTAGCAAGGAAGATATCAGACATTCAAGACCGCATTGCCAAGTATGACCCAGTGGAGCTGATGCACAGGGCGGCCTATGAAATCATGCCCCTCTTTTTAAAGCACCAATCGGAAAGCGAATACTCCTCAGAGGAGGCACGAGTTCTTCCTGGGATCGAGTATATTCAATACCTCATTGCCCGAACCGAACCGAATTTAACTGGCGCCACGGTGTCCGAAAAAGAATGGCAAGAATTATGGGTAGCGGTAGATGAAGCACTACAATTAACCGGTCAGTATCTCTTTACGCGCCGCACGAGTAACCCGCCATCGCCCATGGATGAGCTGAGGTTTTACCTTGACCATGCGCGGCTTGGAATCCGCATGCATCGGTATCAGGCACTCCAAACAGAATATTGGGAAGATTCCTTTAAACCGTACGATACCTGGCTCCGTGCCATCCTCAAAATTGGTGCTGACGATATGATCAAAGGATTCCTAGATATTCAGGAGTACTTTAAGACGGGGACTTTAAAAAGATACCAGGATTTGAAGGAAGCCCAAGAGAAGCTCGCAATGGAGCTTGCGGCGCGAGGGTATAGGATCGATCCAGACGGCCCGCCCGAAGAGGTAGAACGAACCAAGGTCGCTATGGCTTCCGGTTCGTTTCAGAGCTTATACGATGACGTTCAAGAAAAAGCGCGGCTCACTCTCACACCTACGATCTTCGATATCACGTCCCTGACGGCACTACCCCAGCCTGTGCTCTCCCTGCTCTCGGTCAAAGCCGGCGAAGCAATACTTCGAGACCCTACGCTTACCAATCAGGACGATCTGAGTCCGCTATCCGATTCCGTGCTCCACTACAAGCCCTTCCTCGAAAGCAAAGGCCGATTCTACGGCTTCTACCACTCAGGATTTGAAGATCGAGCCGCAGATATCATCGAAGATTTTATTCTCCTTAAACGGCCAGACTCAGAATCGAAGATACTTAAACGGAAGTCAGAGCATTTCGAAATCGTGACAAAAGAGTTGATGAGCGGCTTGTTGACCCCTGACGTTGCTTTGGAAAATCTTTACTATCCTGATCCAGATAACCTAGGGGGAATTACAGAACTCGACCTACTCGTGGCTGTAGACGATATCCTTTTTTTGGTCGAAATCAAAGCAGGTGGACTTTCCGCCGGGGCCTCTCGTGGCGCGCCATCCAGCTTAGCGAAAGACCTTTCTGATCTGATTATCAAAGGACAGCATCAATCTGAACGGGCCGAGCGGTATCTCCGATCAAAGCCGATAATCCCATTCTTCGATCAAACGGGTACAACTATAGTTCATCAAGTCCGATCACGAGACTATAGGCGGATATTCAGAATAGTAGTTACACGAGAAGCGCTTGGCTGGGTGGGAGCAAAAATTGCTATTCTCTCTGTGCTCGACCCTAGCTTGAGCGCATCCTGTCCCTGGCACGTATCGATCGACGATCTTCGGGTAATTGCCGACCTTTTTGATGGCCAGCCGCTCAGCTTCGTCCACTTTCTTGAACAACGCTTAGAGGCATCATCAACACTGGCTCTTTCACAACACGATGAAATTGAGCACGTGGCGCTTTACCACTCTATCAACGAATATCATAGTCTTCCCGTAAGCGGAGCAGACAGATTCTCGTTCGCCACGTCATATATGAAGGAGATTGATTACTACTTTTCAGAGAAATACGTAGGAGGTTCTCCTGCCCGACCAGAACAACAAATCCCACTGCTGATCAAGGAACTTCTGCGCGCCCTCGATACATCTAGAGTCGAAGGAAGGTTTGAATTTGCCTCTTTTATCCTCTCGATGGATCAAGAAGGCCGCGACAGGCTTGAAGCAGGGCTCGCATCCCTAGCCGCGTCATGGAAAAAAGGTCGCCAACCCAGCATACGAGTACCAATTACTTTGTCATCTGTCGGCCTCACCATCGCTAGCGTGAAAAACGAAAACTGGGACCAAGAACTTCTGAGGTCGGCTGCGCAAATGAAACAAAGCACCTGTGATCGGTGGCTCGCGCTTTCCCTGAGGCGCCACGCGCCTTATGAGGTGGAAAAGATTGAACGCATCCTTCCTGATCGCTACACGGAAGAGGAGTTGGAGGAGGCCAAAGGCCAACTTGAGACCCAAACCAAGACGCGAATCGTCACCCAGAAACCAGGAAGAAACGATCCCTGCCCTTGTGGCTCTGGAAAAAAATATAAGAAGTGCCACGGATTTTAGGCGGCTAGAGCCACCATTTCTCGACGGCAATATGCGGAAATAGAACACCTAAAGATCGGCTGAGCAGAGGTCAAATTTTCGAAAGTTCAATTCATCTACGGGTTGAGGGTGAGCTGAGGTGAAAATGTGCTTTCCGAGTACCACCTGAATACCGCTCAGGAAGTGCGTAATTGGAAGGCGATAGTGAGAATGTGCCAAATTGGCACCTTTTGTAGGCCGCAACGGAGTACACCTCGAACCATTTCAACACAAAAACTCGAAAAGTTCAAGGGTCGAGAAGGTGCCTCCGAAGCACAAAATGGTAGGCCGCAACGGAGTGCACCTCGAACACTTTTAAAATGTGAATTGAAGCAGGCGCAGGCTGAGGCTGAGGCACAGAGTGCTCAATTATCCAGCAGTTACTCGGGGCTCAATGTCTGCCGAGAAAAAAATGGGCCATTAGTCCTTAATAGCATGCCGGCATATTCTCTTCATAGAGAAGAAGAGCTTCCGTCCAAGAGCACGAAATGCCTGGCGGAAGCAATCTGCGCTTTTTTCAGAAGAGACGTCCATAAAGAGATTGATCAAAACGGTACATCCGCACGCGTTGACAAATGACAATTTTTCTGTTATTTTACTTAAAACATTACTCGTAACATAGTTTTATGCTAAAGAAGTATCTCTTCGCTTTCATGGCTGTCGCTTTAGTACTGGTGGGTGGAATATTTTTGATGTGGCATAAAAAAACAAGACAAATTCCTGCTCAGAATCAAACAAATGAAGAGGCAGCTCTTGGAACACCCCTGAGGGTTAGTGAGAGTGTTGATACTGCCGATTGGCAGACGTATCGGAATGAAGAATATGGGTTCACCCTTCAATATCCAGCCACATGGTCTGCTGAAGAGTTTTACAGTGCTGGGTACGGAATGCCAGTTGATTGCTCAAAACCTCAAAGATCTCAAGAGTGCCCGTATTTCGGCGTAGCATTCTCCGCCATGAGCGATGAGAGTGCAAGGAAACAGCCTGTTGTTTTTAATACATTTTCATACAAGAAAGATTCAGACACAAAAGCCGATGAAGCTGAAGTGGAGGTCCCTACCTGGGAAAGGAGAATGCCTACTGGAAGCACGTATTGGAAGAGTAACTCCAATTTCCCCATGTTTGGATCATGCTTTACTCAGGCGGGCATACCTCATACCCGACTTAAAGCAGCAGATGTTGGATTTTATTTCTCCACTTTTTACAACGTTCCTGACGACATGTCGATGGATGCCGCAGAAGAATTTTGTTCCCAAGAAATTCCCGATTTGATTTTTGATAAGATAGTAGAAAGTTTCAAGTCAATATAATTGACTTGTTGTTTTTATTAATCATAGGTTTAGTATCGAATGCAATTAATCTTTTAAGATTTTAAATCGCACGCATACGCTTTATTGATTAATTTCCAGTTCTGTGGAGGGGTGTCAAAATGCATCGCCTTTTCGTGCAGTTCAGCATCATATTGTCATTGTGTATTGTCCAAATATCGGTTGGTATTGCCGCTTGTCTGGGTGGCCAAATGAATACAGGGTGGTGTTGGCCGACAAAACTCGGCGATTGGAGTACCTATCTCGGGTGGCATGGAGATAATCCTAGTTTTGATACTCCTCATCTTGCCCAAGACATAAAAGCAGCTGAAAATGATCCAGTTTATGCTGTTGCCAACGGACTTGTCCTCATTGTAAGAGAAGATGTTAGTAGATATGGCGGAGCGAAAGACTGTACCACTAACGGAAAAAATGTAAGCATTCCAGGGGCAGGTATAGTTATTCGTCATTACACATCTTATGGAGATCCGGTAGACGTTCTCTATGCTCACTTAAAGAATGTGCAGGTGAAGAAAAACGATACTGTGGAGCCAGGCGATGTTATTGGATATATTCGCAATTACACTTGGTGTGGATCGCGAATGGATCATCTTCATTTTGGCGTCGCTTTTCCAGGAAGAGATATCTCAGTATATGGTAAAGATGGCTCACAGCGGGATGTGTGGCCAGGATACGCAGAAGAAGATAAAGGTTTTATTAATCCTGTTTTATTTTTTTCAGATCACTCGGTGGGCAACACTTTCTCTTGTGACCCCATCAAGGAGCGCTGCTCTTTTCGTGTTAGGGATTCGGTTGGTTGGTTTCCTCCCGTGGACTCGTGTGATAACGCAACTCAGTGGTACATTGTGGGAAAGACAACGGATGGCGAAAATTATTTAATGGGTTCTTCTGATCGGTCTGTATGCAGGCGGATTCCGGTGGCTTGTTATCCGAATTGAAAGGGATGACTAAAATGAAAGCAGGTTCCTTTTTTGTTTGTGTTTCTCTCAGTTGTTTTACACAGATTGAATGGGCGAGAGCCGCTAATAATTTTTGTAGTAATAGTGAAGTTATTACTATCGGAGTTGGGGCTGGTGTTGAAAAGCCGATTACCGACTCTGCCAATCCTAATCGCCCAGACTTCATCGTTACCAACACATGGCTCGAAACCTCCAAAGGCATAGAGGTTTACCAATACGGCATGACTGATTCGTTTAACGCCAAGGCACGAATCCAGAACAGCGGCAACACTCCCTGCTTAAAGAATGAAAACCCAAATATCACCGGGCATTTCTATCTTTCCAAAGGCTACAAGGAGGACCGCCACAGTGGAGACGACGCTTGGCAGCGCATCGCGAGTACCTCGACCCGATGCTCCAATCTTGAAGCATCAGAAACACACACGGAGACAGAGAAGGTAAAAATTCGCGATTGGATAGATGAACCCGGCATCTACAATATCGTTTTTTGCATCGACCATCCGAAAGATGATCACAACAATGGCGGCGATCATAAGGAAAAGCACGAGTCAAATAACTGCAGCACCGAAGCAGTTTTCGAAGTCACAGGGCGAGCGAACATCCCAGATGTAGACTTCGTGGTGAGCGGACTCCAGATGCTGCAAGCCCCCTCCTATGCTGGGGGCCAAGCTCGTTTTGGCGCCTGGATCAAAAACCGGGGTACAGTCAAGTCGCCCAAGGATATCCGCAGCAGTTACCGTGTTCAGTGTCCAGGTACCGAGCTCGTGCACCTTACTGACGATGGAACTGGGGCCGAGGAACTTAAAGCGGGCGCGCAGGCTTTCGAGCAAACCCAATCGCCTGTCACCCTGCCGAATTCCGCTGGCACCTGCACCCTCTACTTCTGCGCTGATTACCAGGAAGCGGTGCTGGAGACTGACGAGACGAACAACTGTGCAACCCTTTCCTTCACCGTCGCAGAGAGACCCAAGCCGAACCTTGTCATTGCGAAATTTGAAGATGAAGAGGGCTGCTGCACTACCAATACCGGCGATCGTATCAAGCCGAAACTTTGGGTAAGGAATGCCGGATCGGCAGCTCCAGTCGCACACGCAACCGTGATCTATCAGATTCAAAGTCCTGTAGCGACCGGCAGCAACTGGCTTGTAATCGGTTACAGCGGCCTCGAACCGGATCATTTATTGCCAGGACAAACGGATGTAGAACACATGGATGGCAAGTGGTCTATTCCCAAGAATAGCGCGTGGAAACGTCAGTGGCACAACGTCCGTGCGTGTATCCGTGCGGATGGGAGTACACCTTTCGGTGACCCGAACCGTGGGGATCTCTGCATTGTCTATTCGAGGTATTCGAAGAAGTAAGCTGGCTTCCGAGTTCAGTGGCTTCAGGAAACTTTGTAAGCGTGTGAGGGGTGTGCTTTTAGGGCTCTATGTCGTTTCGTGTGGAAAGGGCCACCGGCGCCCCTCCTGCAGTCCATCCATGCCATCCCCGACTAGCGACGTCGCGAGCGTTGAGGCGCTGTCAAGGGCGGGCAAAGCCCGGCGAAGCGAACCCTTTACAGCGTCAGAAATGCTAATACGCTCAAGGGCTTGGGGCTGGTTGCAGCTTTTCGCAGCCAGCTCCCAAGCCCGTCCGGCGGCGAGGACTTCCCCGCCCTTGGGGGAGGGGCTAGGGGTGGGGCGCACGCAGGGCTCGGCAATGGCCGCTGCCTCAGAGGGGCGGTTCCACACGAAACGACATAAACCCGTAAAAGAAGTTGGTGGAACACATCCGGTAATAGTCACTTCTAGTGCTCCAAGGGCGGATGCTGTTGCCGACATTGAAAAATCGGTCTTCATCACTGCACCGGCCATGCCACGTTCGCGGCGTTACTCCGTCGAAGAGGTAAGAGCGTGTGGCCATCGCTACTAACCATCCTCATGCCAGTGCGGCACTGTCATGCTTGTGACCTTAGTCTGGCGTGCCGCGGATAGACGATGCCGAATTGGAACGTGGGGGCTTCTAAGCAATACCCTTACACACAACTCATTTCGCATAATCTGCCGACTTCCTGATGGCCCTGAAGCCATGATCCTGCATTCATTTTTTACCCCGCGCCGCCAGCAATTCCAAATTTAAGACTGTCATGATATGAAGGGCTTTTCGGCTTTGACTGGAGAGCCTTGTTGCCGGCGGTGCAAAACCGTACAAATTTGGCGGCAGAAATGCCCAGTCTGCATGGCAGTAAGCGCGATACTGCCGCACTTACTGCCATGCATCAGCATATCGCCCCTATGCCGCGTAAAGGGTGCGCTACGCCAGGCTGCATAAGGCCGCAGCCTGCCCTTGACCCGGCTACGGGACGCCGCTTCCGTGCAGCGCTAAAGCACTTTTGGGCCATGGAAAAAGGACGCCGCCAGAATTCCACGTTTTTTGACCGCCACTGACAAGCCTCGATGGTTGCTAATGTGACAACTGAATGGCCGCTCTTTACGGCGAGCGTCCTGATTGAACGGATTCGCGCCACCTTCCGCGAGTTGCCCGACGCGCGCAAGGGCGGCAACAATCAGCGCTACACCATGGAAGACGCCGCGCTCGATGCCTTTTCGGTGTTTTTCACCCAGAGCCCGTCGTTTCTGGACTATCAGGTGCGCATGCAGAAGGAACGAGGATGCAACAACGCTACGGCCTTGTTCGGCATGCATCAGATTCCCAGCGCTCCGCAGATCCGCAATCTGCTAGATTCGGTTTCCCCCGAGCACGTTACCCCGCTGTTGATGGATACGGTCGAAGGGCTCTACCAGTTGGGTGCGCTGGAGAGCTACCGTACGCTTGCGGGAGGGTTCGCGGTGGCCCTGGATGGGGTGGAATACTTCTCCTCGTCGGCGATTTCCTGTTCGAATTGCTCCACGCGCGCGCAAGCCAACGGCCAGACCCGGCATTTCCATCTCGCCGTCACCCCGGTTGTGGTTGCGCCCGGGCAGGCGGCGGTCTTTCCGCTTCCTCCCGTGTTCGTCGTTCCGCAGGACGGGCATAGCAAGCAAGACTGCGAACGAGCGGCCAGTGGGCGCTGGTTACGGCAGTGGGCACCGCGCATCGCGCCCTGGGGCGTAACCTTACTGGGCGATGACCTCTACTGCCACCAGCCCTTCTGCGAAGAGGCGCGGGCACGGGGTTGTCATTTCCTCTTCGTCTGCCTGCCCCAGTCACACGCCACCCTTTACGAATGGGTCAGCGATTTCGAACGCAACCAGACGGTCAAAACCCTGATCACGACCCGCTGGACGGGCAAGCAACGTCTGACCGACACCTATCGCTACCTCAATGATCTGCCGCTGCGCGACAGCGAGGATGCACTCCTCGTCGGCTGGTGCGAACTGACCACGACCGATGCGAAGGGGCAGGTGGTCTATCACAATGCCTGGGCCACCTCGCACACCGTCACCGCCGAGAACGTCGTCGCGCTGGTCGAAACGGGTCGGAGTCGTTGGAAAATCGAAAACGAAAACAACAACACCCTCAAAACCAAGGGCTACCACTTCGAACACAACTACGGTCATGGAAAACAGCACCTGTCCTCCATCCTGGCCACCCTCATCATCCTCGCCTACCTGGTCCATACCGTTCTGGACTGCCTGGACCAACGCTATCGGGCCATACGCGCCCAACTGCCCTCCCGACGCACCTTCTTCGAGCATCTTCGGGCGCTCGTTCAGTACCTGCCTTTCCAATCCTGGGACCATCTCTTCGACTTCATGCTCGAGGCCCTCAAACCCGTGCCTCGCAAAGCCAAGGTTTGCCCAAACACCAGCTAGGGCAAATTTGGAATTGCTGCCGCGCCGCACCGTTTGCCGGGAATGCGGTAAGGTACGCGCCCTTTGAGCAGAGCGATGAACATGGACCAGTGGGCTGCGGAAGAATTTGGCGGAGCGAAACTCGGCGACGGTCGTCTGACCAAGCGACTGATCCAGGTGGCAAGCGCCTTTGCGGACCGGCCGACGGCCAGCATTCCGGGGGCGTGCTCGGGCTGGGTCGAGACCCAGGCGACCTACCGTTTCTTCGATCAGGCCAACGAGAAAAAGCAGGGCCTCGGGTGGGAAGACATCCTGACGCCGCACATGGAGTGCACCCTTGCCCGCATGCACGCGCACCGTGTGGTCCTGTGCCTGCAAGACACGACCGAACTCGATTTCAATGGCCAGTCCATCCAGGGACTGGGACCCCTCAGTTACGAGAGTCAGCGCGGCCTGTACCTGCATCCCACCTATGCCGTCAGCCCGGAGCGAGAGCCGCGGAACATCCTGGATGCCTGGATTTGGGCCCGCGAATTCCAGGATGCCGCGGGAAAGCGTCCGGGAATCCTCGAGAGCACCCGCTGGATAGAAGGCTACGAGCGGGTGGCCGAAGTCGCCGCCAGGATGCCCGACACCCGTCTGGTCTATGTCGGCGATCGGGAAAGCGACATCATCGCCCTGCTGCAGCGCGGGCATGCTCTGGGAATGCCCGCTGGCTTGCTGCTGCGTTCCCAACACAACCGCTGCCTTCCCGATGGGGACAAGCTGTGGTCGAAAGTCCTCTCGAGCGAAGTGCTGGGCGAGATCGAATTCACCTTGCCTGCGCGAGGCGCGCAAGCCGCTCGTCTCGTGCGCCAGCAGCTCTTTGACTGTGGTGTCGAGTTGTCCGACGGTCAGGGCGGACGGTTCCCCGTGACCTGTGTGATTGCCCAGGAAATCGGTGCCCCCAAAGGCGTCAAGCCCATCGAATGGCGTTTGCTGACCAATCGCACCGCCGAAAGCCTCGAAGCGGTGACCGAACTGATCAATTGGTATCGCGCCAGGTGGGAAATTGAAATTTTTTTCCATATTTTGAAGAACGGCTGCCGGGTGGAAGCCCTGCAACTGAATCATATCGACAAAATCGAGCTGGCCCTGGCGGTTTACATGGTGGTGGCGTGGCGTCTCGCGCACCTCGTGCGGCTTGGGCGCACACATCCTGATCTGTCCGCAGGCGAGTTGTTCAGCGAAGAGGAATGGAAAGGGGCGTATATCCTGGCGGAGAAGACTCCTCCCAGCACACCGCCCAACCTGCGCGAGATGATCCGGAGAATCGCCATGCTCGGCGGTTTCCTCGGACGAAAAGGCGACGGCGAGCCCGGCGTCAAGACCCTCTGGCTGGGCTTCGCGCGGCTCCGAGACTTCGTGACCGGGGTCGAACATATGCGCTCTGTTTATGCGAAATGAGTTGTGTGTAAGGGAATGCTTCTAAGCAGGTAGCCGTGCTGACGATCAAGAGAGTAACATCCTATTCTGCGGTACAGTTTTAGCTCTCACAACCATATACGAAACAAGGAGATACGGTGAAGACCCTGCGTATTAATCATCAGTCAGACCAATATTTTCCGACTCATAGAGCCCGCGTCAGCAATGCCGAATTGACTGAGGGAGAAGCCCTCATGGGAGCGCTTAACGCCTTGTCCAAAGCGAGTTGTCGTCAACTCCTTGAAATAAGGAAAGAGTTTCTCCAGGCCCAATTCGATTGGCTTTGTAAGCTAGAAAAGCAGCGCCGTGGCGATGAGGCCAAGCAACCCCATGGCCGACGAGTGAAAAAGCACAAATGATCTATGGACAGCAGGAGAGAGTGAATACATGGTTAAGGTAAGGGATGTCTTATGAGATGCTACCTTATTCCCAGCAGTTAATTGACCTCAATCAATACGTGAGCCGTCTAAGCATGGCTTTAATAATAGGTTTGTTTGATAAAAGGCGCCTCTCATATTTTGGTTAACAAATCGCCTTTATATATTTATCGCATATGAAAACAATTATATCTATGTTTTATAAGTTACGTCGCGGTCAAGAACTGTCACGGTTCCAGCAGGTAAGCGGTCCGAAATAAGTTCTCCGACAATCACATGGCAGTATTTACAATTAAATCAGCGCCAGAGTATCCTGGAATGTCGAATAACTTTATCAGGGCCGCTTATTGGGCGGCCGATTTCACGGCCATAATATGTTTTGCCTATTAATAAAAATGTGTATGGGCAGTATCAATCACCTTATTTATTTGACGGAGCGCCTCGAAGCATGCACTGATGATTCAGAAGC